>NZ_MWUE01000018.1 GCF_002077695.1 Pantoea latae | reverse complement strand
GCTGCAGGCGCGCCTGCAGCCGCTGTTTAGCACCCATTTCCAGCGTGAAACCTGGCTGGTGCAGACCGGCGAAAGCGAAGTTGAAGTGGCGTTCGATCGCGGCGCGGTCGCGACCGAGACCCTGAGCGAAGATCTGTTTGAAGTCGAGCTGGAGCTGAAAAGCGGCCAGCGCGGCGACATGATGACCTTCGCCCAACAGCTGATCGGCATGGGCGGCCTGCGTCTCGGCAGTCTGAGCAAGGCGGCGCGCGGCTATCAGCTGGCGCAGGGCAATCCGCCGCGTCCGCTGCGACCGTTCCCGCTGCTGAAAGCCGCGCCGAAAGCCACGGTGGAAGAGGGGATGGTCACCGCGATGTCGGGCGCGCTCAGCCACTGGCAGTATCATGAAGAGGTGTGGCTGCGCGGCAACGCCGAGGCGCAGCGCAGCGTCGTTGAGGCGCTGGAGGCGCTACGTCAGGCCTTTTCGCTGTTCGGCGCGCTGGTGCCGCGCAAGGCGAGCAGCGAGCTGCGTCAGAAACTCACCACGCTTGAAGAGACGCTCGCCGAGCCGGTTAAAGACGCACAGGCGCTGAGCTTTTCCGCGCTCTCAGTAGAAACCCAGTTGGCGCTCACTCACTGGCTGGTGGAGTCGCAGTGGCGACGCTGGATCGATGCGAAAAACCAGGCGAAGCTCGACGGCTCCTTTAAGCGCTTCAGCGACATTATGCTGAGCCGCATCGCCGCCGATCTGAAAGAGACCTTCAGTGACGTGCAGCAGCCCAACGAATACCACGACAAGGCGACGCGCCTGTCGCGTCAGCTGCTGGCGGTGCATCTGCTGGCTGGCGCCTACGCGCCGGAAGCGGTGGCCGTCTGGCTGGCGCCATGGCAGGAACTGCAAACTTCTATTGCGCAACATCAGGATCGCTGGCTGCAATCGCTGGCGGCTCAGGCGATGCGTCAGCCTGCTTTCTGGCTCAACAGCAGCACGCCGCGATGATCTGACCCATCAGGGAGAGAAGACGTTGTTAGAGTTACCCGCTGAACTACAGGCGCAGGCGGCCAGCGTGGCCGAGCGCCTCGGCGTCGCCGCAGACGCCTTAACCGACGCACAGCGCGCTGCGCTGGCGTTCAGTGATTTCATCGTCGAGAACCTGCAGCGTCACCCGGAATGGTGGCTGGCGATCCAGCAGCAGCCGCCGCAGCCGGACGAGTGGCAGCACTACGCCCGCTGGCTGGATGCCGACATCGCTACCGTTGACGGCGAGGCGGCGCTGATGCGCGCGCTGCGGCTGTTCCGTCGCCGTATGCTGGTGCGGGTTGCCTGGATGCAGTGCCTGCACGAGGCGAGCACTGAGCAGAGCCTGCAGCAGCTCAGCGTGCTGGCGGAAGTGCTGATTAGCCGGGCGCGCGACTGGGTCTATCAGGCGTGTTGTCAGGACTTCGGCACGCCCTGCAACAGCGCGGGCGAGCCGCAGCCCATGCTGATCCTCGGCATGGGCAAGCTGGGCGGCGGCGAACTCAACTTCTCTTCCGACATCGATCTGATTTTTGCCTGGCCGGAAAACGGCACCACGCGCGGCGGCCGACGCGAGCTGGATAACGCGCAGTTTTTTACCCGCATGGGGCAGCGGCTGATCAAAGTGCTGGATCAGCCCACCATGGACGGCTTCGTCTATCGCGTCGACATGCGGCTGCGCCCCTTCGGCGACAGCGGTCCGCTGGTGCTGAGCTTCGCCGCGCTGGAGGATTACTATCAGGAGCAGGGCCGCGACTGGGAGCGCTATGCGATGGTAAAGGCGCGCCTGATGGGCGACGACCAGGATCGCTGGAGCCAGGAGCTGCAGCAGATGCTGCGCCCCTTTATCTACCGTCGCTATATCGACTTCAGCGTCATCCAGTCGCTGCGCAACATGAAGAGCATGATCACGCGCGAAGTGCGGCGGCGCGGGCTGACTAACAACATCAAGCTGGGCGCAGGCGGCATTCGCGAAACCGAATTTATCGTGCAGGTTTTCCAGCTGATACGCGGCGGACGTGAGCGCTCGCTACAGCTGCGCTCGCTGCTGCCGACGCTGTCGGCAATTGGCGAACTGGCGCTGCTGACGGCGGATCAGGTGGCGACGCTGCGCGCGGCCTACCTTTTCCTGCGCCGTCTGGAGAATCTGCTGCAGAGCCTCAATGACGAACAGACCCAGACGCTGCCGACCGATGCGCGCGACCGCGCGCGGCTCGCCTGGGCGATGAACGCCGAGAGCTGGGGCGTCTTAACGGCGCGGCTTGAAACGCATATGGCGGCGGTGCGCGCCATTTTCGACGAGCTGATCGGTGAAGATATCCCGGAAATAAGCGATCAGCCCGAGCTGCTGGAGTTCAGCGGCATGTGGCAGGATTCGCTGGAGGATGCGGAGCTGGCGCCGCTGGTGCCACAGCTCGACGATGAACAGCGCCGGTCGCTACATCGCGCGCTGGAGGATTTTCGTCAGGATATTAGCCGCCGCACCATCGGTCCGCGCGGGCGGCTGGCGATCGACCAGCTGATGCCGCGCCTGCTGAGCGAGGTGTGTCCGCGCAATGACGCCGCCGTTACGTTCAGCCGGCTAGTGCCGCTGCTGCTGGGCGTGCTGACGCGCAGCACCTATCTTGAACTCCTGACCGAATATCACGGCGCGCTGCGGCATTTGATCCGCCTGTGCGCGGCGTCGCCGATGATCGCCAGCCAGCTGGCGCGCTATCCGCTGCTGCTGGATGAGCTGCTCGACCCCGCCACGCTCTATCAGCCGACCGCTACCGACGCCTACCGCGATGAGCTGCGCCAGTACCTGATGCGCATTCCGGTGGATGATGAAGAGCAGCAGCTGGAGGCGGTGCGCCAGTTCAAACAGGCGCAGCTGCTGCGTATCGCGGCGGCCGATATCGCCGGCACGCTGCCGGTGATGAAAGTGAGCGATCACTTAACCTGGCTGGCGGAAGCGATTATCGAATCGGTGGTGCAGCAGGCGTGGCAGATGATGGTGCAGCGCTACGGCCGACCGGGTCACCTGAAAAATGAGCACGAGCGCGGCTTCGCGGTGCTGGGCTACGGCAAGCTGGGCGGCTGGGAGCTGGGCTATAGCTCCGATCTCGACCTGGTGTTTCTGCACGACTGCCCGGCGGACGCGGTAACCGACGGCGAGCGCAGCATCGACGGCCGGCAGTTCTATCTGCGGCTGGCGCAGCGCATTATGCATCTCTTCAGCACGCGCACCGCCTCGGGCATTCTCTATGAAGTAGACGCGCGGCTGCGGCCTTCCGGCGCGGCCGGCATGCTGGTCAGCACCTTCGACGCCTTCGACGACTATCAGCGCCATGAGGCCTGGACCTGGGAGCATCAGGCGCTGGTGCGCGCTCGCGTGGTGTTTGGCGATGATGCGCTGGCCGGGCGCTTCAACGCCATCCGCCGCGCTATTCTCTGCCTGCCGCGCGCGCCGGAGGCGCTGCAAAAAGAGGTGCGCGAGATGCGTGAGAAAATGCGCACTCATCTCAGCAACAGGCACAAAGGGCGCTGGGAGATCAAAACCGACGAAGGCGGCATTACCGACATTGAATTCATTGCGCAATATCTTGTCTTAGCCTGGGCCGCCGAACAGCCTGAGCTGACGCGCTGGTCCGATAACGTGCGGATTTTCGAACTGGCGGCGCGCTATGACAAACTGCCGGAGGCGGAAGCGCAGGCGCTAACCCATGCCTACGTCACGCTGCGCGACGCGCTGCATCATCTGGCGCTGCAGGAGCTGCCGGGCCATGTCGAGCCGGACGCCTTTGCCGCCGAGCGGCAAACCGTGGTGGCGAGCTGGCAGCGCTGGCTGGCGTCGCCTTTAACCCCATAAGCGGCTGTTGATAGCGCAGATCGCATCTGTGCTATCATCCGCGCACTATTTTTACTGCAGTCTGGAGTGTCTGGAATGAAAGTTACTTTGCCCGCGTTCGACCGTGCTTCGGTGCTGGTGGTAGGCGACGTGATGTTGGATCGCTACTGGTATGGCCCCACCAGCCGTATCTCTCCTGAAGCGCCGGTGCCGGTGGTGAAAGTGGACACCATTGAAGAGCGTCCCGGCGGCGCGGCAAACGTGGCGATGAACATTGCGGCGCTGGGCGCGGCGTCGCAGCTGATCGGCTTAACCGGCGAAGATGACGCGGCGCGCGTGCTGAACGACACGCTGGCAAAGGTCAACGTGCGCTGCGACTTCGTTGCGGTCAAAACCCATCCTACGATTACCAAGCTGCGCGTGCTGTCGCGCAATCAGCAGCTGCTGCGCCTCGATTTCGAAGAGGGCTTCGAGCAGGTCGATCCGGAACCGATCCATCAGCGTCTGCGCCAGTCGCTGGCGGCGGCCGGCGCGCTGGTGCTTTCCGACTATGCCAAGGGCGCGCTCTCCAGCGTGCAGACCATGATCCGCCTGGCGCGTGAAGCGAAGGTGCCGGTGCTGATCGATCCCAAAGGCACCGACTTCGAGCGCTATCGCGGCGCGACGCTGCTGACGCCGAACCTGTCGGAGTTCGAGGCGGTGGTTGGCAAGTGTAAAAACGAAGAGGAGATTGTCAGCCGCGGCATGCAGCTGGTGGCGGATTACGAACTCTCCGCGCTGCTGGTGACGCGCTCTGAAAACGGCATGACGCTGCTGCAGCCAGGCAAGGCGCCGCTGCATCTGCCGACGCAGGCGCAGGAAGTTTTCGACGTGACCGGCGCAGGCGACACGGTGATTGGCGTGCTGGCGGCGACGCTGGCGGCGGGCGACTCACTGGAAGAGGCCTGTTTTATGGCCAATGCGGCGGCGGGCGTGGTGGTCGGCAAGCTGGGCACCTCGACCGTGAGTCCGATTGAGCTGGAAAACGCCGTGCATGCGCGCCCGGACGAAGGTTTCGGCATCATGAACGAAGCGCAGCTTAAAATCGCCGTCGAGCAAGCGCGCAAGCGCGGCGAGAAAGTGGTAATGACCAACGGCGTGTTTGACATTCTGCACGCGGGTCACGTCTCCTATCTGGCCAACGCGCGCAAGCTGGGCGATCGCCTGATTGTGGCGGTCAATAGCGATGCGTCGACGAAGCGTCTGAAAGGCAGCAGTCGCCCGGTGAATCCGCTGGTAAACCGCATGATCGTGCTTGGCGCGCTGGAAGCGGTGGACTGGGTGGTAGCGTTTGAAGAAGATACGCCGCAGCGTCTGATCGCCAGCGTGTTGCCGGATCTGCTGGTAAAAGGCGGCGACTACAAGCCTGAAGATATCGCGGGCAGCAAAGAGGTGTGGGCGAACGGCGGCGACGTGCGCGTGCTGAACTTCGAAGACGGCATCTCTACCACCAATATCATCAAGACTATTCGCGGCGAGTAGCCGTGTGGGCGGGCGCCTTGCGCGCCCGCCGTCTGAAAGCTTACTGCGGGGTGTCGATTTTGCCTGCCGGATCGGGCGTCACCACCGCGGGCGCTGGCGCGGAAGGCTGATGGCTTTCCAGCTGTGCCAGGCGCTGCTCCAGCGCGGCCAGCTTTTCACGCGTGCGCAGCAGCACCTGCGTCTGCACGTCGAACTCTTCACGATTGACCAAATCCATACGCGTCAGCTGCGCCTGCAGAACCTGGCGAATTTTCTTTTCGACATCGTCGCCAAATTCACGAATCCCTTTCGGCATCGCCTCGTGCACCTGACGCGCAAGTTGTTCAATTTTTTTCGTGTCGATCATGATGATTTCCTGGTTTCGTGTTGCTGGTGACAGCAGGGGTTGGGGCCTGATAAGGGTTAAGTGTAATGCCTGAAACGAAAAAGGTTAAACCCGAAATCGACACGGCAGGAAATGCAAAAGCATTTGAGGTTTTGTTGATTGCCCGACCTGTGTAATGGCGCTATAGTAATTTTGCTTATTCTCAGGGCGGGGCGAAATTCCCCACCGGCGGTAAATCAGCTACGGCTGAAAGCCCGCGAGCGCTTTCCGGCAACGGAAAGGTCAGCAGATCCGGTGTAATTCCGGGGCCGACGGTTAGAGTCCGGATGGGAGAGGGTAACGACATCTGCCGGGCTACGCCCGCTTCGCGTTATTGCCATGTCTTGATGACATCACTCCTAAGCTCGCCCTGATTCTGGTAACTCATATATTTTATAAGGTTTTATTACCATGAATCAGACGCTTCTTTCTGAATTTGGCACGCCGGAACAGCGTGTAGAACGTGCAGTCGCTGCGCTCCGTGAGGGACGCGGCGTAATGGTGCTTGACGATGAAGACCGTGAAAACGAAGGCGATATGATCTTCGCGGCGGAAACCATGACCGTCGAGCAGATGGCGCTGACCATTCGCCACGGCAGCGGCATCGTCTGCCTTTGCCTCACTGAAGAGCGCCGTCAGCAGCTCGAGCTGCCAATGATGGTCGAGACCAATACCAGCGCCTACGGCACCGGCTTTACGGTGACGATTGAAGCCGCTGAAGGGGTCACCACCGGCGTCTCCGCCAAAGATCGCATTACCACCATCCGCGCGGCCATTGCCGATAACGCGAAGCCGAGCGACCTTAATCGTCCCGGCCACGTCTTCCCGCTGCGCGCGCGTGACGGCGGCGTCCTGACGCGCGGCGGCCACACCGAAGCGACTATCGATCTGGTGACGCTGGCGGGCTTTAAGCCGGCGGGTGTGCTGTGCGAACTCACCAACGACGACGGCAGCATGGCGCACGCGCCGGAAGCGATTACCTTCGCGAAAGCGCACAACATGCCGGTGGTCACCATTGAAGATCTGGTGGCCTGGCGCCGCGCGCACGAAACGCGTCAGGCCAGCTAAGGCAGGCGTTGACCAAAGAGAAACGGGCCGCTTAGCGGCCCGTTTTGTTTTCAGCAGCCGATCTAGCCTACTTCGCTGATCTGCAACAGCGCGAGGCTCGCGCCCATCACCGTCATCCCGCACAGCACGCCGTAACTCGGATTGTTGTGGGGATCGATTTCCCGCGCCAGCGGCATCAGCTCATCTACCGACAGCGCTACCATAATGCCGGCGACGCCCGCCATCACCGCCGCGATAACTACCGGCGACATCATCGGGCCAAGCAGCGCAAATGCCAGCAGCCCGCCGAGGATCTCCGCCATGCCGGAAACGCAGGCCCAGAACAGCGCTTTGCGTTTCGAGCCGGTGGCGGCGTACATGGGGCCGGCCACCGCCAGACCTTCGGGAATATTGTGGATGGCCACCGCCAGCGCAATGCCCAGCCCCAGCTCCATATCGCTGCTGGCGGTAACAAAGGTCGCCACGCCTTCGGGAAAGTTATGCAGGCTGATGCCGAGCGTCAGCAGGATCGCCGTACGGCGCAGTTTCGCCGGGTGGCGCTGCGCCGACATCAGATCCTGCGGATGCTGATGCGGCAGCAAACGATCCAGCGCGAAGTAGCCGAGCAGGCCCAGCATAAACATGCCGTAACCGAGCAGCGGCGAGATCCCTTCGGTGCGTAGCGCGGTCGGCAGCATCTCCATGAGTGAGATCAGCAGCATAATGCCCGCCGCAAAGCCGAGCGCAAACGCCAGCATGCGGTTAGACGGCTTCTGGCCCAGCACGCCGAACAGCGCACCGATAAACGTAGCGGCGCCAGCCAGCACGGTGAGCAATAACGGACCCGACATCGCATTCTCCTTAATGATAATCATTCGCATAAAATTAGCGATAACCCTACGAAACGTCGAGTTATATTTGGTAAAGAAGTGTCGGCTGAAAGTTGTTCAAATTCACTGATGCTCTTCATCATGCTTATGCGCGTTTCCGGCGCTGTTAAAGGGCGTATCGTTAGCCGATAGAGATATGTCTGAGGAGCGATGATGCAACAACCTATGCCCGCGCTGTTTTTAGGTCACGGCAGCCCGATGAACGTGCTGGAAGAGAACCGCTATACCCAGGCCTGGCGCCACGCGGGTGAAACCCTGCCGCGTCCGCGCGCCATTATTGCGGTATCCGCGCACTGGTACACGCGCGGCACGGCGGTCACGGCAATGGAAGATCCGCGCACCATCCACGATTTCGGCGGCTTCCCGCAGGCGCTGTTCGACACGCGCTATCCGGCGCCAGGATCGCCCGCGCTGGCGCAGGAGATCGCTGACGCGCTCGCGCCGACGCCGGTGCGCTTCGACCATGAGTGGGGATTCGATCATGGCTCCTGGGGCGTCCTGATCAAGATGTATCCCGACGCCGACATTCCCGTGGTGCAGCTCAGCGTCGATGCGACGCAGTCGCCCGCCTGGCATTTCGAGCAGGGTAAAAAGCTGGCGGCGTTGCGCGACAGCGGCGTGATGATCGTCGCCAGCGGCAACGTGGTGCATAACCTGCGCAAGGTGCGCTGGGACGAAACCGCGCCAGCCTGGCCCTGGGCGCAGCGCTTCGATCAGTTTGTGCGGGACAACCTGAGCTGGCAGGGCGAAAGCGAGACGCATCCGCTGGTGAACTTTATGCAGCATCCCGACGCCGCGCTGTCGAATCCGACGCCAGAGCACTATCTGCCGCTGCTCTACGTGCTGGGCGCCCGTCGCGGTGACGAGCCGGTCAGCGTGCCGGTGGAGGGCCTGGAGATGGGCGCAATCAGCATGCTGTCGGTGCAGGTAGGCTAAGCGAAGCGGGCCAGCGCGGCCCGCTCTGGTTCACCCGATAAAGGCGTGAGGATAGAAGCGCGAAAGATCCTGGGTGATCAGGTCGCGATCTTCGCGCAGGCCGATGCCGGCCGGCTGATCGTCAATCAGCCAGCTGCCGATCAGCGTATAGCTGTCGCCGAATTTCGGCAGCGGGTGGAACTGCTGCACGATCATGCCCTCTTCGCCGTAAGGCCCGTCGACGCGCGCAATCTCCTGACCGTTTTCCACGATGCGAATATTGGCGCCTTCGCGCGAGAACAGCGGCTTCACCACATATTTGTCCATGTGCGGCACATTGTCTTCGGCGAACCAGGCGGGCAGCAGGTTAGGGTGGTTGGGAAACATCTGCCACAGCATCGGCAGCAGCGCCTTGTTAGAGACGATACTTTTCCACGCCGGCTCCAGCCAGCGCACGCCCGCATCGCCCAGCTTGGTGGAGAAAATCTCGCGCAGCATAAACTCCCACGGATAGAGCTTGAACAGGTTGCTGATCACCTGATCCTGCACGTCGGTGAACTGGCCTTTGTCGCCGAGGCCAATCTCGTCGATATAGAGAAACTCGCTCGGCAGACCCGCCTCGGTGGCGCAGTCCTGCAGATACTGCACCGTGCCGCGATCTTCTTCGGTGTCGCGGCAGCAGGCGAAGTGCAGCCACTGGAAACCGTGCTGCTGATGCAGTGCGGCGAAGCGCTCAATCAGCTTCTCCTGCAGGCTGTTGAACTGATCGCTGCCCGGCGGCAGCTGGCCGGCATTAAGCTGATCCTCTAGCCAGATCCACTGAAAGAAGGCCGCTTCATACAGCGAGGTTGGCGTATCCGCGTTGTTTTCCAGCAGCTTCGCGTCGCTCTGGCCATCCCAGGCGAGGTCGAGGCGCGAGTAGAGCGACGGCTGACGCTGCGTCCAGGAGTCGCGCACGAAATCCCAGGTGTGCTTCGGAATGCGGAATTTCTCCAGCAGCTGCTCGCTGCCGACCACTTTCTCCACCACCTGCAGACACATCTGGTGCAGCTCCGCGGTGGTGGCTTCCAGTTTCTCTATCTGCGCCAGCGTAAACTGATAGTAGGCGTCTTCACACCAGTACGGCTCGCCGTGCATGGTGTGAAAACGAAAGCCATATTCCGTGGCCTTTTCGCGCCAGTCAAGGCGCTCATTGATGGCGATGCGTTGCATAACGGCGTTAGCCTCCCAGCGAACGGCTGGAGGTGCCGGTGGCGCTGCTGCGCGCCATGCTGTTCTGCTTCGCCACCGTTTCGCCGAAGCCGCCGCGCGTAATGGTGGAGGTGGTGGCCGGTTTCGGCGCCAGCGCGGTTTTCGGCACGTTCATGGTGCGGCCAGAGGTGGCGGCGCCGTAGTTTTTGCCCGACGCGTCCACAAACTGGCCGTTAGCCGGGCTATTCGGGGTACGCGGCGAAAAGAGCGGCTGCTGCGCGAAGCCCGCGCCGCCGCCCATCAGGCGGCCCATCATGTAGCCCGCCATCAGCGGCATCCAGAAACTGCCGCTCTGCTGCGCTTCCGCGTTCTGCGTGGTGCCGACACCCGCCTGCGCCGGGGCCTGCTGGCACTGATTCTCGCCAAATTCCGCTACGCAGTCTTCGCGCGAGGCGTATTTCGGCGCGGTGCGTTCCGCCTCTTTCAGCGCGTTGTTGTAAGCGGTGGTGCACTGCGCGCTCTGGCCTGGATTGGCCTTGCTGCAGTCGTCGGCATTTTGATACATCGAGACCGTTTCATCGCTCTGCTCGCAGCCCGCCAGGGTAAATACCGCGGCAATGGCCAGTGCGACCGGCGTTAAATGGCGTGCCTGCCAGCTTTTGCGAAAAGCGGCATGGCGAATATTTTTTGTCCGTTTCATATTTGTCATCCTGTGCCCAAAGGTGATGCTCAGGATAGGGGATCGCTGGTGGAAAATGAAGCTGAGGGCCTGATGCGGAAAGGATCTTTACGTTGTTATACGTTTAACGGAGAGACGGGCCGCAAAGCGGCCCGTTGAGGATTAATTGCGGAACGGATTCGCGCTGCTGCGCTGAGCGGCAGGACGCGCCGCAGGGGTTGCCGGCTCCGCCGCTGGGCCGTTGTCAACGCGCGCGGTCTGCTGCGGATTTTCCGGCGCCACGCTTTCCGGCGAGGTAGAGATCTCTTTGCCGAGCTGGCTGTTAAGCTGCTGCAGATCCTGCTCGTTCAGCGTGCCCAGCGCATATTTGATATTCAGCTGGTTAATCAGATAGCTGTAGCGCGCGTCAGAGAGCTGCTGCTTGGCGTTGTAGAGCGTAGTGGTCGCGTCCAGCACGTCAACGATGGTGCGCGTGCCGACCTGATAACCCGCTTCAGACGCATCCAGCGAGCTTTGCGCAGAAACCACCGCCTGTTTGTAGGCCTCGATGCTGCTCACCGACGCGTTCACGTTGTTGTAGGAGGAGCGTACCGTCTGCACCGCAGAGCGATGCGCGCTCTCCAGCTGTTCGCTGGCGCTGACGTAGTTGAACTGCGCCTGCTTCACCTGCGAGGTGACCGCGCCGCCGCTGTAGAGCGGCAGCGAGAAGCTCAGGCCCACCTGATTGGTGCCGCTGATGGAATCGGTGCTGCCGGTGCTCTGGTTGGCGCGGCTGCCGCCATACTTGCTGTTAGAGAGACCGGTCGACGCGGTCAGATCCAGCGTCGGCATATGGCCGGTTTCCGCAGAGCGGATCTGCTCGCGCGCCAGATCCTGGTTCAGACGGGCTGACAGCAGATTGAGGTTGCGGCTCTCGGCCTGCTTCAGCAGCGCGCTCACCGCGTCCGGCTTGGTGGCCTTAAAGCGATCGATATTCAGCGACGCCAGCGCCAGGTAGTCGTTGCCGGTGATCTGACGCAGCGACTCGACCATATTGTCGAGGTTGTTGCGCGCAGTCACTTCGTTCGCCAGCACGCTGTCGTACTGCGCGCGGGCGTTCTGCACGTCGGTAATCGCCACCAGGCCAACGTTAAAACGCTGGGTGGTCTGATCCAGCTCGCGGTAGATCGACTGTTTTTGCGCTTCGGTGTAAGAAAGGGTATCAATCGCCTTTAATACGTTGAAATAGGCGGTCGCGGTGTTGAGGATTAAATCCTGCTGCGCCACCTGGTAGGTGACGTCCTGAATGCCGGCGGCTTTCTCCTGCAGGGTCAGCGCGCGCCATTTCGACATGTCGAAAATGGTCTGCGTTAATTGCAGCGATCCGCTGGTCGTGTTGGAATGAAGGCCGCTGCTGTCGCGATAACCATTGCTATAGGTGTAATCCGCGCCTAAACCTAACTGAGGCAACAAAGGACTGCGCGCTTCATTGATCTTTTCAAAGGCGGCGTCACGGGTGGCGGCGGAGCTGCGTAAATCCGGGTTGCTGAGACGCGCTTGTTGATAGACCTGCAGCAGGTCCTCTGCCTGACTGGCAAGGCTGAAACCGGCCAGGCTCAGCCCAATAAAAAGTGGGAGCAGTTTTTTCATTTGCATTCCTTTTGTTGCAGCAAATTACAGGGGTAGCGCTGCCGGATAAGCCAAAAAATAATCGCAGATTCTAGCAGAGTGCGACTGTGAGATAAGTTGGCTGAACGTGCCTTCTCCCCCTAATTTACGTAAATAATTCAGAAAGAACCACTCGGATGGAGCCTGTGGGTTGGCTTTTTGCCGCTCCGTCCCAATCTGCATAAGGAGCCCGTCGATGAGCGGCGAAAAAAAATCCCCAGTGACTTTTACAAAAAACGATGTAGAAATTATTGCACGCGAAACCGCCTGGAAAGGTTTTTTTTCCATTGTTCGCTACCGGTTTCGCCACCGCCGTTTTAATGGCGAAATGAGCAACGAAGTGGTGCGCGAAGTTTTCGAGCGCGGACACGCTGCCGTGCTGCTACCCTATGATCCCTTACGCGACGAAGTGGTGCTGATCGAACAGATCCGCATTCCCGCCTTTGACGTCAGCAAAACGCCCTGGCTGCTGGAAATGGTGGCGGGCATTATCGAGCCTAACGAAAGCGCCGAAGAGGTGGTGCGACGCGAAGCCGTCGAAGAGGCGGGACTGAGCGTCGGACGCGTTAAACCCGTGTTAAACTACCTCGCCAGCCCTGGCGGCACCAGTGAGCGCTTATCGATACTGGTGGGAGAAGTGGATGCCAGCCTGGCAAAAGGATGCCACGGCCTGGAGGAAGAGAATGAGGATATTCTTGTGCATGTGGTGAGCCGCGAACAGGCTTACCGCTGGGTGGAAGAGGGGATTATCGACAACGCGGCGTCTGTCATCGCCCTGCAATGGCTGGCGTTGCACCATGAAAAACTACGAGACGAGTGGAAGCTAAAATGAAACAGCGCTATATCCCTGATTTCCCCGAAATGATGCGGCTCTGCGAAACCAACTTCGCCCAGCTGCGTCGTCTGCTGCCGCGCAGCGACGAGGCAGGCGCATCGGTGGTCTATCAGGTTAAGGGCGCCCGCTATCAGTTGACCATCGAAGAGTCCACGCGCTACACCACGCTGGTGGAGATCCGCCAGGTGGCGCCCGTCGTGAGTTACTGGAGCCTGCCTTGCATGTCGGTGCGGTTATATCACGACGCGATGGTCGCCGAAGTGTGTTCAACACAGCAGATCTATCGCTTTAAAGCGCGCTATGATTATCCTAATAAAAAACTGCATCAGCGCGACGAGAAACACCAGATCAACCAGTTCCTTGCTGACTGGCTGCGCTACTGCCTGGCGCAGGGCGCGATGGCGGAGCCGGTCTGCTGATCGCACAGATAATGCATTATTCGGCGTGGAGACGAAGGAAACGCTTTGGATAGCCTGCTAACACTTCCTGCGGCGAATGGGGCCGGGATCAGGATTTTGCAAATCACGGACACCCACCTTTTCGCTGGAAAAAACGAATCGCTGCTGGGCGTGAATACCTGGGCGAGTTATGACGCGGTGCTGGACGCCATTGCGGCGCAGCAGCGCGATTTCGATCTGATCATCGCCACCGGCGATCTCGCTCAGGATCACTCTGTCGAAGCCTATCAGCACTTCGCTGAGGGCATCGCGCGTCTGCCGAAACCCTGCGTCTGGCTGCCGGGCAACCACGATTTCCAGCCGGCGATGGTGGATACCCTGGCCGAGGCGGCGATCGCCGCGCAAAAGCACGTGCTGCTGGGCGAGCACTGGCAGCTGGTGATGCTCGACAGCCAGGTGTTTGGCGTGCCGCACGGCATGCTGAGCGACTATCAGCTGGAGTGGCTGGAGAAGGCGCTGGCGCGCTTTCCGCAGCGCCACACGCTGGTGGTGCTGCACCATCATCCGCTGGCCAGCGGCTGCACCTGGCTCGATCAGCACAGCCTGCGCAACGCGCATCAGCTCGACGCGGTGCTGCAGCACTACCCCTTAGCGCGCACGCTAGTGTGCGGCCATATTCATCAGGAGCTGGATCTTAGCTGGCACGACCGTCGCGTGCTGGCGACGCCCTCGACCTGCGTGCAGTTCAAACCGCACTGCACCAGCTTCACCATTGATACCGTGGCGCCAGGCTGGCGCTGGTTTACGCTGCATCCAGACGGATCGTTCGACACCGAGGTCGAGCGGCTGCAAACCGACGCGTTTCGCCCCGATCTGGACTCGGACGGCTACTGATGGCGGCGCTGCTCTATCTGCACGGCTTCAACAGCTCGCCGCGCTCCGCCAAGGCGACGCAGCTGCAGCAGTGGCTGGCGGCGACACATCCGCATATCGAAGTGATCGTGCCGCAGCTGCCGGCGTTTCCCGCCGACGCCGCCGCGCTGCTGGAAGAGAAAGTGATGGCGCTGAGCGGCCAGCCGCTCGGCCTGGTCGGCTCCTCGCTGGGCGGCTATTTCGCCACCTGGCTTTCCCAGTGTTTTATGCTGCCCGCCGTGGTGGTCAATCCGGCGGTGCGGCCGTTTGAGCTGCTGACGGATTACCTTGGGGTCAACCAGAATCCCTACACCGGCCAGCAATATGTGTTAGAGTCTCGCCACATTTACGATCTGAAAGTCATGCAGATTGAGCCGCTGGAAGCGCCCGATTTACTCTGGCTGCTGCAGCAAACGGGCGACGAAGTGCTCGATTATCGCCAGGCGCTCGACTACTACAGCGCGTGCCGTCAAACGGTGGAGCAGGGCGGCAATCATGCCTTTACCGGATTCGAACGCCATTTCCCGCAGATTCTGGACTTTCTGGGTCTGAATCACGACTAACCTGCGGAAATTGCACCTAATTTCACGCTTCTGATTAGAAATTTATCATGAGTCAATCAAGCTATAACGCGGATGCTATTGAGGTTCTGACTGGCCTTGAGCCGGTTCGCCGTCGTCCCGGCATGTATACCGATACGACGCGTCCTAACCATCTGGGTCAGGAAGTCATTGATAACAGCGTCGATGAGGCGCTGGCGGGCCATGCGAAACGGGTCGAAGTGATTCTGCATGCCGATCAGTCGCTGGAGGTGATCGACGACGGGCGCGGCATGCCGGTGGACATCCACCCGGAAGAGGGTGTGCCCGCCGTTGAGCTGATCCTCTGCCGACTGCATGCGGGCGGCAAGTTCTCCAGCAAAAACTATCAGTTCTCGGGCGGCCTGCACGGCGTCGGCATCTCCGTGGTCAACGCCCTGTCGAAGCGGGTCGAGGTCACGGTGCGCCGCAACGGCGAAGTGTACGACATCGCGTTTGAAAACGGCGAGAAGGTGCAGGAGCTGACTAAAACCGGCACGGTGGCGAAACGCAACACCGGTACCAGCGTGCACTTCTGGCCTGACGAAAGCTTCTTCGACAGCCCGCGCTTCTCGGTCTCTCGCCTGACCCATCTGCTGAAGGCGAAAGCGGTGCTCTGTCCCGGCGTCGAGATCGTCTTTAAAGACAAGGTCAACAACACCGAACAGCGCTGGTGCTATGAAGATGGCCTCACCGACTACCTGTGCGAAGCGATCAACGGCCTGCCGACGCTGCCGGAAAAACCGTTCGTCGGCAGCTTCTCCGGCGACACGGAAGCGGTGGACTGGGCGCTGATCTGGCTGCCGGAAGGCGGCGAGCTGCTGACCGAAAGCTACGTCAACCTGATCCCGACCATGCAGGGCGGCACGCACGTTAACGGCCTGCGTCAGGGGCTGCTCGACGCGATGCGCGAGTTCTGCGAGTACCGCAACATTCTGCCGCGCGGCGTTAAGCTGTCGGCGGAGGATATCTGGGATCGCTGCGCTTACGTGCTGTCGGTGAAGATGCAGGACCCGCAGTTCGCCGGTCAGACCAAAGAGCGTCTCTCGTCGCGCCAGTGCGCCGCCTTCGTCTCGGCGGTGGTGAAAGATGCCTTTAGCCTGTGGCTCAACCAGAACGTGCAGGCGGCGGAACAGCTGGCGGAGCTGGCGATCGCCAGCGCTCAGCGCCGTATGCGCGCGGCGAAGAAAGTGGTGCGTAAAAAGCTCACCAGCGGACCGGCGCTGCCCGGCAAGCTGGCGGACTGCACCGCGCAGGACCTGAATAAAACCGAACTCTTCCTGGTGGAAGGGGATTCTGCCGGCGGATCCGCCAAGCAGGCGCGCGATCGCGAATATCAGGCGATCATGCCGCTGAAGGGCAAGATCCTCAACACCTGGGAAGTCTCCTCGGACGAGGTGCTGGCGTCGCAGGAGGTGCACGACATCTCCGTGGCGATCGGCATCGATCCCGACAGCGAAGATCTCAGCCAGCTGCGCTACGGCAAGATCTGCATCCTTGCCGATGCGGACTCCGACGGCCTGCATATCGCCACCCTGCTGTGCGCGCTGTTTGTGAAGCACTTCCGCTCGCTGGTGAAGGGCGGCCACGTCTATGTGGCGATGCCGCCGCTCTACCGTATCGATCTCGGTAAAGAGGTCTACTACGCACTCGACGAAGATGAAAAAGAGGGCGTGCTGGAGCAGCTCAAGCGCAAGAAGGGCAAGCCGAACGTGCAGCGCTTTAAAGGGCTGGGCGAGATGAACCCGCTGCAGCTGCGCGAAACCACGCTTGACCCTAACACGCGCCGCCTGGTGCAGCTGACGGTGGAAGAGAGCGACGTCGAGCAGACGCTGCGCGTGATGGATATGCTGCTGGCCAAGAAGCGTTCGGAAGATCGCCGCAACTGGCTGCAGGAAAAAGGCGATATGGCCGATATCGAAGTGTGACAGGCGCGCTGCGGGGTCGAGGATGAAAGTCACGCTGGAAGAGCTGCGCGTGCTGGTGGCGGTGGCGGACTGCGGTTCAATCACCGCGGCGGCGGAGCTGCTGGATCAAACCAGCTCAGGCGTAAGCCGCGCCCTGAGCCGTCTTGAAGCCAAGCTCAACAGCACCCTGCTGCACCGCACCACGCGACGGCTGGCCCTGACCGAAGAGGGCCTGCTGTTCCTGTCCCACGCGCGCCAGATCCTGCTCTCTGTCGAACAGGCGGAAGAGCAGCTCGCCCGACGCCGGGAAACCCCGTCGGGCCGCCTGCGCATCAACGCCGCCGCGCCTTTTATGCAGCATGTGGTGGTGCCGCTGATCGGCGCCTTCCGCCAGCGCTATCCGTTAATTCAGCTGGAACTCAATACCGACGATATCGTGATCGATCTGCTGGAGCAGCAGACCGATATTGCGATCCGCATCGGCGAGCTGCGCGATTCCACCATGCGCGCCCGCATGCTCGGCAGCAGCAGGGTGCGGCTGCTGGCCAGCCCGGACTATCTGCAACGGGCGGGCGAGCCGCACAGCGTCGAGGCGCTGGCGCAGCATCAGCTGATCGGCTTTAGCCAGCTGGAGATGCACAACGTCTGGCCCGTCTGGCAGCGCGAAGGCGAAATGCTGCGCATCCAGCCAACCATCGCCGCCTCAAGCGGCGAAATCATCCGTCAGCTCGCGCTGGCCGGGCAGGGCATCGCGCGCATCTCCGATTTCGTCAGCCATCAGGATCTCGCCGCCGGCCGGCTGAAAGAGGTGCTGGTGGCGCAGACCCTGGATGTGCGGCTGCCGGTGCACGCCGTGTACTACCGCAACGCGGAGCTGGCGGCGCGCATTACCTGTTTTCTCGATTTTCTTCACGCCGAGATCGCCGCGCAGGCGCTGTTCTGAAATAAAAAAAGCCGCGGGCCCGAAAGCGCGCGGCTGATCGGCGAGGCGGCGGTCAGGCCGTCGGCTCCAGCACCAGAATCTTCACGTCCACCACATCCGCTTTGATCTTTTCGCGATGCGCCTCCATATGCGGCATCTGCTGATGCTGCTCCAGATGGCGCAGCGACTCCCACTGCTCCAGCATAAAGATGGAGTCAGGTGAATTGTGCTTCCACGGCACCTGCGCCTGATGATCGACCAGCGCGTCATACTGATGGCAGCCCTCTTCGGCCAGCACCGTCGGGATCAGCGAGGCGATCGCGTCCAGCACTGCGTTGCGACGTCCAGGTTTGATACAAATCTCAGCCACTACCGTTAGCATTTACGCCTCCTCATTAACGGACCCGCATTAAGTTAAGCAAAGATCTCGCTGAGATGAGTCCGATAACGCGCGATATCGCGCGGCACGTCCGGCTGCTTGATCACGTCGTTGCAGATAAAGGTCGGCAGCGCGTCCATACCGAGGAACTGGTTCGCTTTATGGAAGTGCAGATAGAGGCCGTCGACGCCGACCCCTTCAAAGAACTGCTCGGGATCGGTAAAGGCTTCCAGCGGCGCGTTCCAGGTGAGCGACAGCATATATTTTTTACCCTGCAGCAAACCGCCTGAGCCATATTTCTTGCCGGCGTCGGCGCGGGTGCGGCCATCGCTGGCGTAGAGCTTGCCGTGGCCTTCGGTAAAGATCTCGTCGATATAGCGTTTCACCGTCCAGGGTTCGCCCATCCACCAGCCCGGCATCTGATAGATCACCACGTCGCTGTCGAGATACTTCTGCACCTCGTCTTCGATGCTGTAGTCGCTGTCGGCGACGGTGACGCTGACCTGATGGCCCAGGTCGCGCAGCTGGCTTGCCGCCACGTCGGTCAGGGTGTGGTTCAGTTCGCCTTTAGAGTGGGCGAAGGTTTTGCCGCCGTCGATAATCAGAATATTCATGCGCTAATCTCTTGTGTGATGCGATAGGGGGCTACTGTACGCGCGTCGCGCCGGGAGAAAAATGGGATTCGGATCACAAGACTTTTGCGCTGGAAGCAATAATCCCGCGCGGTATGACACACTCCGTTCACACTTAATCGCGTGGTAACAGAAGAACAGCTATGTACAAAACCCTATTCAGCGCGCTGCTGCTGGTCAGCGGCGTGGCGCAGGCGGATTCGCGCCTCGATCAAATCCTCGCCAGCAAAACGCTCAAGGTCTGCACCACCGGCGACTACAAGCCCTACACCTATTTGCGCCCGGACGGCCAGTATGAAGGGCTGGATATCAGCATGGCGCAGTCGCTGGCCGCCAGCCTCGACGCGCAGATCCGCTGGGT
Organism: Pantoea latae; assembly: GCF_002077695.1. Classification (GTDB taxonomy): domain Bacteria; phylum Pseudomonadota; class Gammaproteobacteria; order Enterobacterales; family Enterobacteriaceae; genus Pantoea; species Pantoea latae. Next base: position 80,937 of record NZ_MWUE01000018.1, on the reverse strand, counting down.
GCCGACCACCTGGAAAACCCTGTCGCAGGATTTTAAACAGCAGCAGTGCGACATCGCGCTGGGCGGCGTGTCGGTAACGCTGAAGCGCCAGCAGATCGCCTGGTTCGCCCAGCCGGTCGGCGTCGACGGCAAAATCCCGCTGGTGCGCTGCGCCGACAAGGCGAAATACCAGACCATCGCGCAGCTTAACGCGCCTGCGGTGCGCCTGATCGAGCCAGCGGGTGGCACCAATGAAGCTTTTGTTCACAGCCATCTGCCGCAGGCGTCGCTGACGCTGTTCCACGACAACGTCACCATTTTCCAGCAGCTGGTGGACAACAAGGCTGACGTAATGATCACCGACGCCTCCGAGGCGCTCTATCAGCAGCAGCGCTACCCGCAGCTCTGCGCCATCAATCCGCAGGCGCCGCTGCAGTATGGCGAGAAAGCGTACATGATCCCGCGCGACGATATGAGCTGGAAAGCCTATATTGACCAGTGGCTGCACCTGGCGACCGCCACCGGCGAGTATGCCCGTATTGCGGCGCAGTGGATGGGCGCGGCGCGCTGATCGCCGCGCCCGGCAATCGCGCGCCGCGCCGCGCTTCCCTGTGACTAATTCTGGCGATTAAGGTACTATCCTCGCCAAATAACCGCCGGGTGATCCGCCATTGCGGGCCACGAAGTGAGGATAAAAGCTTAATGAGTGAATTGACGCAGGATGGTGCAGAGCGTCTTGCCCTGCACAAATTTACCGAAAACGCGTACCTGAACTACTCCATGTACGTCATTATGGACCGCGCCTTGCCCTATATCGGCGACGGTCTGAAGCCGGTTCAGCGCCGTATCGTCTACGCCATGTCGGAACTCGGCCTGAGCGCCAGCGCCAAATTCAAAAAGTCGGCGCGTACCGTCGGCGACGTGCTGGGTAAATACCATCCGCACGGCGACAGCGCCTGCTATGAAGCGATGGTGCTGATGGCGCAGCCGTTCTCCTATCGCTATCCGCTGGTCGATGGCCAGGGCAACTGGGGCGCGCCGGACGATCCGAAATCCTTCGCCGCGATGCGCTACACCGAATCGCGCCTGTCGAAATATGCGGAAGTGCTGCTCGGCGAGCTGGGCCAGGGCACGGTCGACTTTGTGCCGAACTTCGACGGCACGCTGCAGGAGCCGAAGATGCTGCCTGCGCGGCTGCCAAACATCCTGCTGAACGGCACCACCGGCATTGCGGTCGGCATGGCGACCGATATTCCGCCGCACAACCTGCGCGAAGTGGCGCAGGCGGCGATCGCCCTGATCGACAAGCCGAACACCAGCCTCGACGCGCTGCTCGATATCGTGCACGGCCCCGATTATCCCACCGAGGCGGAGATCATCACGCCGCGCGACGAGATCCGCAAGATCTACCAAAACGGCCGCGGATCGATCCGTCAGCGCGCGGTGTGGAAAAAAGAGGATGGCGAGGTGGTGATCACCGCGCTGCCGCATCAGGTCTCTGGCGCGCGCGTGCTGGAGCAGATCGCCGCCCAGATGCGCAATAAAAAGCTGCCGATGGTCGAGGATCTGCGCGACGAATCCGATCATGAAAACCCGACTCGTCTGGTGATTGTGCCGCGCTCGAACCGCGTCGATCTCGATCAGGTGATGCACCACCTGTTCGCCACCACCGATCTCGAGAAGAGCTACCGCGTTAACCTCAACATGATCGGCCTCGACAACCGTCCGTCGGTGAAAAACCTGCTGGAGATCCTGTCGGAATGGCTGGTGTTCCGCCGCGACACCGTTAAGCGCCGCCTTAACTATCGCCTGGAGCGCGTGCTGCGTCGTCTGCACATCCTTGAGGGCCTGCTGGTCGCCTTCCTCAATATCGACGAGGTGATCCATATCATCCGCAGCGAGGATGAGCCTAAGCCGGTGCTGATGTCGCGCTTTGGCATCAGTGAAACTCAGGCGGAAGCGATCCTTGAGCTGAAGCTGCGCCATTTGGCGAAGCTGGAAGAGATGAAAATCCGCGGCGAGCAGAGTGAGCTGGAGAAAGAGCGCGATCAGATTCAGGCGATCCTCGCCTCTGAACGCAAGATGAACACGTTACTAAAGAAAGAGCTGCAGGCCGACGCCGCTGCCTACGGCGACGATCGCCGTTCGCCGCTGCACGAGCGCGAAGAGGCGAAGGCGCTGAGCGAGAACGAGCTGGTGCCTTCCGAGCCGGTGACCATCGTGCTGTCGCAGATGGGCTGGGTGCGCAGCGCCAAAGGTCACGATATCGACCCGTCCGGGCTGAGCTACAAAGCGGGCGACAGCTATCTGGCGGCGGCGCGCGGCAAGAGCAATCAGCCGGTCGCCTTTATCGACTCCACCGGACGCAGCTACACGCTTGATCCCACCTCGCTGCCGTCGGCGCGCGGGCAGGGCGAGCCGCTGACCGGCAAGCTTCAGCCGCCGCCGGGCGCGGTGGTGGAGCAGGTGCTGATGGAGGCGGAGGAGCAGAAGCTGCTGATGGCCTCCGACGCCGGCTACGGCTTTATCTGCACCTTCGCCGATCTGGTGTCGCGCAACCGCGCCGGCAAGGCGCTGCTGACGCTGCCGGACAACGCGCGCGTAATGACGCCGATGGCGGTGCATCACGAAGATGACATGCTGTTGGCGATCACCCAGGCGGGCCGGATGCTGATGTTCCCGGTGGGCGAGCTGCCGCAGATGTCGAAAGGCAAAGGCAACAAGATTATCTCTATTCCGGCGGCGGACGCCGCGGCGGGCAACGACAAACTCGCCTGGCTGCTGATCCTGCCGCCGGGCAGCGCGGTCACGCTCTACGTCGGCAAGCGCAAGCTGGTGATGCGCAGCGAAGAGCTGCAAAAGTTCCGCGCCGACCGCGGCCGTCGCGGCACGCTGCTGCCGCGCGGCCTGCAGCGTATCGACAAGGTAGAGCTGGATGCCCCAGCGCGTGCCGTCAGCGAAGACGGCGAAGCCTGAGCAACGCGGCGGATGATCTTCTCCGCCGCGCCATAATGAGGGATATATGTTACTAGTACTGCGCACGATATTTGTGGTGATTTACTCGATTCTGGTCTGCGTTTTCGGCTGCATCTGGTGTCTGTTTTCGCCGCGCAACCCGCGCCATGTCGCCACCTTCGGCCATCTGTTCGGCCGGCTCTCCGGGGTGTTCGGCGTCAAGGTCGAGCTGCGTAAACCCGCCGAAGCGGCCCATTACGGCAACGCCATCTATATCGCCAATCATCAGAACAACTACGACATGATCACCGCGGCGAAGATCGTCCAGCCGACCACGGTGACGGTGGGCAAAAAGAGCCTGCTGTGGGTGCCGTTCTTCGGCCTGCTCTACTGGCTCACCGGCAACCTGCTGATCGACCGCGATAACCGCTCGAAGGCGCACGGCACCATCGGCCAGCTGGTGGATCAGTTTAAAAAGAAGCGCATCTCGTTCTGGATGTTTCCGGAAGGCACGCGCAGCCGCGGCCGCGGTCTGCTACCTTTTAAAACCGGCGCGTTTCACGCCGCCGTGGCGGCGGGCGTGCCCATTATTCCGATTGTGGTCTCCAACACCCACGGCAAGATCAACCTGAACCGCCTGAAAAACGGTCTGGTGATTGTGGAAATGCTGCCGCCGATCGACACCAGCGGCTACACCACGCAGTCGGTGCGCAAGCTGGCGACCCACTGCCGCGAACTGATGATGGAGAAACTGGAAGCGCTCAACGCCGAAGTCGAGGCGCGCGAAAAAAGCGGTAAAATCTAGCCGGCCAGCATGTCGCCGGCACCCGCACGGATGCACGCGGCGCGCGTTTCGCCGCCGCGACGCAGCACAGCAATAATCAAGAATAACAATCAGCTGGCGCGCAGGCGCCAGGCGTAAAGGGTTTGACGTTCTATGTCTTTCAGCAGACGACAGTTTATCCAGCTTTCTGCTGGCGCGGCGCTTAGCGCGGGTCTCTTGCCTGGCGCGGCGCGCGCCGCCTCCGTTGCCAACGGCGATACGCCGCTGCCGGTGCCGCCGCTTATTGAATCGCGTCGCGGTCAGCCGCTGTTTCTGACGCTGATGCGCAGCCACTGGTCTTTTCTCGGCGACAGTAACAAAGTGCCGGTGTGGGGCGTCAACGGCCTCTATCTCGGGCCGACGGTGCGCGTTTACAACGGCGACGACGTCAAGCTGATCTACAGCAACCGCCTGAACGAGCCGGTGGCGATGACCGTCAGCGGCCTGCAGGTGCCGGGCGCGCTGATGGGCGGCGCGCCGCGCATGATGTCCGCCGGCGCCGACTGGGCGCCGGTGCTGCCGATCCGCCAGAACGCCGCCACCTGCTGGTATCACGCCAGCACGCCGAACCGCATGGCGCCGCACGTCTATAACGGCCTGGCGGGCATGTGGCTGATCGAAGACGAGGTGAGCAAACAGCTGCCGCTGCCGCGCCACTACGGCGTGGATGACTTTCCGCTGATTATTCAGGACAAGCGGCTCGATAACTTCGGCACGCCGACCTACGATCCGCCGCAGGACGGCGGTTTCCTCGGCGACGTGCTGCTGGTCAACGGCGTGCAGAATCCCTTTGTCGAGGTGTCGCGCGGCTGGGTGCGCCTGCGTCTGCTTAACGCCTCCAACGCGCGGCGCTATCAGATGGTGCTGAGCGATAACCGGCCTTTTACCGTGATCGCCAGCGATCAGGGCTTTCTCCCCGCGCCCGTGGCGGTGCAGCAGCTGTCGCTGGCGCCGGGCGAACGCCGCGAAGTGCTGATTGATATGTCGCAGGGCGATGAGGTGTCGATCACCGCCGGCACGGCGGCCGGTATTATGGATCGGCTGCGCGGCCTGTTCGAGCCTTCCTCAATCCTGACCAATACCCTGGTGCTGACGCTGCGTCCCACCGGGCTGCTGCCGCTGGTAACCGATAACCTGCCGATGCGCCTGCTGGCGGATCAAATCCTCGACGGCATGGCGACGCGCACGCGCGAGTTCCGCATCGGCGACGGCATGGCGGGCATTAACGGCGCGCAGTGGGATATGAACCGCATCGACACCACCGTGCAGCAGGGCACTTTTGAGCGCTGGATCCTGCGCGCCGATCGGCCGCAGGCGATGCATATTCAGGGCGCGATGTTCCTGATCAAGAGCGTCAACGGCGCGCAGCCGATGGGCGAAGATCGCGGCTGGAAAGATACGGTGTGGGTCGATGGCGAGGTTGAGCTGCTGGTGAGCTTCCCGCAAAGCTCGTCCGATCATTTCCCCTTCGTCTACTACAGCCAGACGCTGGAGCTGGCCGATCTCGGCACGGCGGGGCAGCTGCTGGTGCAGCCGACGGCGTAACGGGCGCGCTGCCCGTCAGAGCAGCGCGCATCGCGGTTAGTTAAAGGTTTCCGGATCTGGCCCCAGACGGTTGCCGCGATCCAGCTTCGCGATTTCGCTCAGTTCGGTCTTCTCCAGACGGAAATCGAACACTGCAAAGTTTTCTTCGATGCGCGCCGGCGTCACCGATTTCGGGATCACCACCAGCCCGCTGTCGAGATGCCAGCGGATCACGATCTGCGCTGCGGTTTTGCCATACTTCTTCGCCAGCTGGCGGATAATCTCCTGATCGAACACCCCTTCGCCGCCCTGCGCCAGCGGGCTCCAGGATTCGGTCTGGATCTGATGCATGGCGTTCCACGCGTGCAGCGTGCGCTGTTGCAGCATCGGGTGCAGCTCGATCTGGTTCACCACCGGCGAGACGCCGGTCTCGTCCAGCAGCCGCTTCAGGTGCGCTTCATGGAAGTTGCAGACGCCAATACTTTTGGTTAGCCCCTGCTGCTGCAGCTTGATCATCGCTTTCCACGCGTCAACGTAGTGATCTTTCTCCGGGCACGGCCAGTGCATCAGATAGAGATCGACCTGCTCCAGCTGCAGTTTTTTCAGGCTGGTTTCCATCGCCTGCTGCACATTCTGCTGGTCGTCGTTCCACAGCTTGGTGGTGACGAAAATCTCGTCGCGCGACACGTCGGTATCCTGTAACGCCTGGCCGATCGCCTCTTCGTTCTTGTAGGCCGCGGCGGTATCGATGGAGCGGTAGCCGACCTCCAGCGCCTTAAGCACCGCGCGGTGGGCGTCTTCGTTGCTCGCCTGCCACACGCCCAGCCCCAGCTGCGGCATCATATTGCCGTCGTGCAGTTTGATAATCGGTTGATCTGCCATAGGTGCTCCTTTCTGTTGCAGTGACCCGAGAGTGGTTAAGTCTAGTCAACAAACTTTATTGTGGGCGGCAATTCCGCTTCTCGCCCTGCCTGATCCTGCGGAAGTCTTGCCTGTTTCTCCATTTCAGTGGCGAATTTCGCAGCAGCCTGGCAGACTGGGTTCTTTATCCTGCGAGAGAGATGCATGGCGCACGAAGCTCTGTGTCAGCGCCTGGCCAGCCAGGTGGTGACCCTCATGACCCATGGACGCCACCGCCTTTGCCCGGTGGAAAACGTCGGCCTGATTTACGTTAACCAGTACCAGCCGCGCACGCCGATTATGTATCAGCCCGGTATCGTGATCCTGTTTCAGGGCAGCAAAACCGGCTATCTCGGCAGCACCGTGTTTACCTACGACGCCACCAAATACCTGATGCTCACCGTGCCGCTGCCGGTGGAGTGTGAAACCTGGGCGTCGCCGGAAGCGCCGGTCGCCGGCATGTTTCTGACGGTCGACACCGCCGGGCTGCAGGATCTGCTGATTGAGATCGGCGACGACGAAGATTTCCAGCCGCAGCCGCAGACCTCCGGCATTCACTCCGCCTGGCTGACCGAACCGATGCTGTGCGCGGCGGAGCGCCTGCTCGACGTGATGGTGAACCCGCGCGACGCACGCGTGCTCGGGCCGCAGATCGTGCGGGAGATTATCTATTACGTGCTGACTGGCCCAACGGGCGGCGCACTGCTGTCGCTGGTGAGCCGCCACACCCAGTTCAGCCAGATCGCCCGCGCGCTGCGCCGTATTGAAAATCACTATGCGGATAACCTCAGCGTCGACGCGCTGGCGGCAGAGGTGAACATGAGCGTCTCGGCGTTTCATCACAACTTCAAGGCGGTAACGCAGACCTCGCCGCTGCAGTATCTGAAGCGTTATCGGCTGCATCAGGCGCGGCTGCTGATGCTGCATGACGGGCTGAAGGCGAGCGCGGCGGCGGTGCGGGTGGGCTACGAAAGCCCATCGCAGTTTTCACGGGAGTTTAAGCGCTATTTCGGCGTGACGCCGGGAGAGGAGATCAATCGCGTGCGTCAGACGGTGGCGGAGCCGCAGGCCTGACGCCGCCCGATTACGCCTGCTTTTGCCGGCGTTTTTTCCAGATGACGATAACGCTGCCCGCCAGGCCGACAAACAGCAGCACCACCGGCAGCACCATCAGGATCGCCATCACCTGATCTTCATGGCGTTTGATAAAGGGCACCTGACTGATGCCATAGCCAAACGCCACCACAATCGCCACCCACAGCAGTCCACTCAGCCAGTTGAACAGCTGAAAGCGGCCGTTCTGCAGGCCGGAGATGCCCGCCATGGTAGGCAGAATGGTGCGAACGAACGCCAGAAAGCGGCCCACCAGCAGCGCCATCAGGCCGTGGCGGTTAAACAGCTGCCAGGCGCGCTGATGGTACTGCGCCGGCAGGTGCATCAGCCAGCTCTTCACCAGGCGCGTATTGCCGAGCCAGCGTCCCTGCAGGTAGCTCAGCCAGCAGCCGAGGCTGGCGGCGGTGGTGAGGATCACCATCGTCGGGAAAAAATCCATCACCCCTTTGGCCACCATCGCGCCCGCCAGCAGCAGCAAGCTGTCGCCCGGCAAAAAAGAGGCGGGAAGCAGGCCGTTTTCCAGAAACAGCGTCAGAAACATCACGCCATAAACTACCCAAACCACATTTGGATCGGCCAGCGCGGCGAAATCCTGATGCCAGAGCGCATGAACAATCTCGTGTAAAACACTCATCTGCTATCCCATCGAGTCACAAGGAATCTATTTTAGCGGCAATCCGGCGGAGAGATTTGATCTGCGGCCGGTCGCCATTCTGTGGTTGAGGTTCTGTTTATGTTACGACTGCGCCAGGCGGGCAAAGCCCGCCGTTAAATCGTCAATCAGGTCGTCAACGTGTTCCAGACCAATATGCAGGCGCACCAGGGTGCCGTCAAAGTCGACGCCGCCCGCCGGGCGAATCGCCGCCAGCTCTTCCGGCTGGTTCGCCAGGATCAGCGACTCATAGCCGCCCCACGAGTAGGCCATGCTGAAATGGTGGAAGCGATCGAGATAATGCGCCAGTTTTTCGCCGCCGAGTTTTTCATGCAGCACAAAGGAGAACAGGCCGCTGCTGCCGCTAAAGTCGCGTTTCCAGAAGGCGTGGCCTTTACTCTTCGCCAGCGCCGGATGGTTGACGCGCGCCACTTCCGGCCGTGTCGCCAGCCACTCCGCCACCGTTAACGCGCTCTCTTCATGCTGGCGCAGGCGCGTGGCGAGGGTGCGCAGGCCGCGGCTCGCCATATAGGCGCTGTCGGCGTCTACCGTCTGGCCCATCAGATAGGAGTTTTCGCGCAGCTGCTCCAGGCAGCGCGCATTCGCCACCGCGGTGCCGATCATCGCGTCGCTGTGGCCGATCAGATATTTGGTGCCCGCCTGAATCGAGATATCGACGCCGTGCGCCAGCGCGTTAAAGAACACGCCCGCCGCCCAGGTGTTGTCCATCATGATCACCGCGTCGGGCGCCTTCGCGCGCACGGCGGCGACAATGGCGGGAATATCCTGCACCTCCATGGTGATAGACGCGGGAGACTCGAGAAACACCACGCGGGTTTCCGGGCGCACCAGCGCGGCGATATCGCTGCCGATGGTGTGATCGTAGAAGGTGGTGGCGACGCCAAGTTTGCTGAGGATTTTAGTGCAGAAGTCCTGGGTCGGCTCATAGACCGCGCCGCACATCAGCACATGGTCGCCGGCGTCGACGAAAGAGAGAATGGCGTTAGCCACCGCCGCCGCGCCGCAGGGGTAGAGCACACAGCCCGCGCCGCCTTCCAGCTCGGTCATCGCATCCTGCAGCGAGAAGTGAGTCAGGGTGCCGCGCCGGCCGTAAAAGAGTTCGCCGCTGGCGCGTCCCGCCGTGGCGCGTTTTTTATCGGCAACGCTGTCAAAAACCAGCGAAGAGGCGCGCTGAATGACGCTGTTGACCGCGCCCTGCGTGTAACGTTTGCTGCGTCCTGCGCTGACTAAGGTGGTATCGATTTTTTTGGTTGTCATTCGTGTCTGCCCTGCCGCTTCCTACAAAGGCTTCACGTTACCATGAATTGCCGGTCAGGGTTGACCCCAAATCCTGATATTCAGAACCTGTCCGCTGGCGGGCGACGGCGCGCCGCCCGCCTTGCCGCGCGCTACATCACGCCCATCACATGCGGCAGCCAGAGGGAGATGGCCGGGATGTAAGTGATCAGCATCAGCACCAGAAACAGGATGCCGTAAAAGGGCAGCATCGCGCCCACCACCTGCTCAATCTTCTGCTTGCTTACCGCGCTGGCGACGAACAGCACCGTGCCCACCGGCGGGGTAATCAGGCCGATGCCGAGATTGGTCATCATGATCATGCCGAAGTGCACGGGATCGATGCCCAGCGCGGTCGCCACCGGCAGCAGCACCGGCGTCAGGATCAGGATGATCGGCGCCATATCCATCAGCGTGCCGATCACCAGCAGCAGGACGTTGATGCACATCAGAATGACGTACTTGTTGTCCGACAGGCTGGTAAAGGCGTCGGTAATAATGGTTGGCAGCTGCATAAAGGTCATCACCGCGCCGAAGCCCGCCGCGAAGGCGATCAGCACCATCACGATGGTCACCGTTTTGATGGTGCGGAACAGCAGAATATGCAGCTGGCTCCACTTAAAGTCGCGGTAGATAAACATGGTAACGAAGAAGGCCCAGAGGCAGGCGATCGCCGCCGACTCCGACGCGGTAAAAATGCCGGAGAGAATGCCGCCCAGAATGATGACGATGGTGAAGAGGCCCCAGAAGGCGTCGAAAAAGATCTTCACCGCCTGGCGAAACGGAATGCGCTCGCCTTTGGGATAGCCGCGCTTGCGCGCAAAGGCCAGGCACATCACCATCAGACAGAGCCCCAGCAGCAGGCCGGGAAAAATGCCGGCGACAAACAGCGAGGAGATGGTGACCACGCCGCCGGTCGCCAGCGAATAGATCACCGAGTTGTGGCTGGGCGGCGTCAGCACCGCCTGCACCGAGCCGCTGGCGGTGACCGCTGCGGCGAAGTCGCGCGGATAGCCTTTCTGCTCCATCTGCGGGATCATCACCGAGCCGATCGAGGCGGTGTCCGCCACCGACGAGCCGGAAATGGCGCCGAAAAAGGTCGAGGCGACGATGTTCACCAGCGACAGCCCGCCGCGAATAAAGCCGACGAAGATATAGGCGAAGTTCACCAGCCGTCGCGCAATGCCGCCCTCCGCCATAATCGCGCCCGCCAGGATAAAGAAGGGAATGGTGAGCAGCGAGAATTTATTCACCCCGTTGGTGATTTGAATCACCACCGCTTCGAGCGGCAGATCGATCCACCAGGCGCCGATAAAGGCGCTGAGGCCCACGGCGAAGGCGACGGGAAAGCCTAACAGCAGCAGCACAACCAGGCTGCCGATCAATATCAATGCGTCCATGGTCGCTCCTTAATGGGTGCCGCCTAAAACCACCACTGGCCGCTGGCTTTGATCGCCGTTCAGCAGCCGCTCGATAACAAACAACAGGGTAAACAGCGCGCCGATGGGGATCGGCAAATACATTTCGCCGTAGGTTACCGACGGCAGCGAGGCGAGCGGCTGGATCCACATCGCCGCGCAGAGGCTGTAGCTCGCCTGGAAGATAATCAAACAGGTCGCCACCATCAGCAGATCGCACAGGCGCAGCATCAGACGCTGCGCGCCGGGCGACAGGCGATCCGTCACCATCGAGACGCAGATATGGGTGCCGGCGCGGAAGCCCACCGGCGCGCCGATAAAGGTAAAAATAATCATGCAGACGATGGCCACCGGTTCGGGCCACGCCAGCGCGCCGTTCAACACATAGCGGGCAAAGATGCCGATGGGGATCACCGTCACCATAATCAGCAGCGCGACGGCGGCGATGCCCATGCACAGCAGGTAGAGCCCATCCATCAGACGAGAGTATCGGGTCATATGCGTTACCTGAATAACGCCGCGCAGGACGCGCGGCGGGGGAGGTTATTTAACGTCAGCGATCTGCGTCATCAGATCTCGATATTTACCGCCAAACTCATCGCGCACCGGCTGCGTGGCTTTCATAAAGTAGTCCCGGTCGGTCTCCTGGAAGGTGACGCCACCCGCTTTCATCTTCTCGATCGACTGCTGGGTGTAGGTGGCCCAGAGCTGGCGCTCTTCATCCTGCGCCTCTTTGCCGAGTTTTTTCAGCAGCGCCTGATCGTCTGGCGAGAGGCGCGCCCATGCGCTTTTTGAGAAGAGGATCATCTCCGGCTGGATAAAATGGCCAGTCAGGGTGTAGTACTTCGCCACCGGCAGGTAGTTGTGGGCAACGAACGTGGGCGGGTTGTTTTCGGTGCCGTCTACCACGCCGGTCTGCATGGCGCTAAACACTTCGCTGACGCCCATCGCCACCGGGTTCGCTCCCATCGCTTTTAGCGTTGCCAGCGAGATGGCGCTGTTCTGCACGCGGATTTTCATACCCTTGAGATCCTCGGGCTTGCTGAGCGGCTTTTTGGTGATCATGTTGCGTTCGCCGGCGTCGGTCCAGCCGAGAAACACCATGCGCGCGTTGGCGTCGGCGTCAAACTTCTCAACGATCTGCTTGCCGACCTCGCCGTCCAGCACCTTATGCATATGCTCGACGTCGCGGAAGATATAGGGCAGCGTCAGCACGCTGGTTTCCGGCGCGATGGTGGTGACCGGCGCCAGCGAGACGCGGATCATATCGATGGCGCCGAGCTGCACCTGCTGTAAGGTTTGATCTTCGTCGCCCAGCACGCCGCCTGCGTAGACGCGCATCTCCAGCCGCCCGTCGGTGGCCTGTTTAAGCTTGTCGCCCATATGCTGCAGCGCCACCACGGTGGGATAGCCGGCGGGCTGCACTTCCGCCACTTTCAGCACCTTCGCCGACGCGGCGGTGGCGCTCAGGCCGAGCGCAGCGGAGACGGAAACGGCAAGCATCCATTTATTCATTTTCATTATTTTTCTCCAGGCAGGTAGAGGAGGGCACGGGGAACGATCCAGGTGCTGCCAGAATAGGCAAATGGCGCTGGTTGAAAATGCGACAATGTTGATTGAATGAACAAGCTCACATTCTGAAACGATGTTTTAATAAATTTATACTGGAAATCACATTTCTGAAATGCCCTTAAAAAGGTTCATAAAAGGCCGCTAATAAGGGCAACAACCGGCCGCGCTGTTTGTAAATAGTAATGAGAACTACTATCAATTCGCCCGTTTTTTGCTATTATTCGCGCTTATCCATTATTCCTGCATATGAAGTTGGAGACGCAGCGTGGTAGCCAGTGACTTGATGCAAACGGACCTCTCCGTTTGGGGCATGTATCAACATGCTGATATCGTGGTAAAAGTGGTAATGATCGGCCTGTTACTGGCGTCGGTCGTGACCTGGGCGCTCTTTTTTGGCAAGTTTGCCGAGCTGAGCGCGGCGAAACGCCGACTGAAACAAGAGCAGCTGGCGCTGGGCGACGCGCGCAATCTGGGCGATGCCGCCCGTGCCGCCGCGCAGTTCAAAGGCCATAGCCACAGCGCCGTGTTGCTGAATGACGCGCAAAACGAGATTGAGCTGTCGGCGGGCGTTGAGGATACCGACGGGATTAAAGAGCGCACCAGCTTCCGTCTGGAGCGCCGCGTCGCCGCCTTTAGCCGTCACGCCGGTCGCGGCAACGGTTTTCTCGCCACTATCGGTTCCGTGTCGCCTTTTATCGGCCTGTTCGGCACGGTATGGGGCATCATGAACAGCTTTATCGGCATCGCGCAGACGCAGACCACCAATCTGGCGGTTGTCGCGCCCGGCATCGCCGAAGCGCTGCTGGCGACCGCCATCGGCCTGGTGGCAGCGATCCCGGCGGTGGTGATCTATAACGTGTTCGCGCGCATGATTGCGAGCTATAAGGCGTCGCTGGGCGACGTGGCCGCGCAGATCCTGCTGCTGCAGAGCCGCGATATCGACCTGGGCAATCTCAACGCGAAAAGCGCTGACGCCCGTCCGGCCGCTCAGAAATTACGCGTAGGTTAACGTCATGGCAATGCGATTAAACGACGACCTGGAAAGCGATGGCGAAATGCATGAGATCAACGTAACGCCGTTTATCGACGTTATGCTGGTTCTGCTGATCATCTTTATGGTGGCCGCGCCGCTGGCGACCGTGGATGTTCGCGTTAATCTGCCTGCCTCGACCAGCGCGCCGCAGCCGCGGCCGGAGAAGCCGGTCTACTTGTCGATTAAAGCGGATAAGCAGTTTTATATCGGCAACGATCAGGTGACGCCGGAGACGCTGGTTCAGGTGTTGAACAGCCAGACTCAGGGCAACAAAGAGACGACGATCTTTTTCCAGGCCGATAAATCGGTCGATTATGAAACGCTGATGAGCGCGATGGATAAGCTGCGTGGCGCGGGTTATCTGAAAATCGGCCTGATGGGAATGGAAACCGCCGCGAAGTAAGCGGTTGGGATAAGAAAAGGGCAGCCTGCGGGCTGCCCTTTTTTGTTTTTTTGGGCGGGCGTGGTGTGATAAGTGCTAATGTTTACCGGCACTTCCTGAATGTCGCTGTCGCTCAGCACCGTATAGAATAGTCGCTGGCACATATCAGACGTAAGGTATGAACCAGGCTATCGCCCAGAGTGACCGATTCTCGCCAGCGGCTGGAAAAATAAAATATGACAGGAGTAACCATGAAAGACTTTAAGATCGCCTTTATCAAAGCCAACTGGCATGCAGAGATTGTTAATAATGCGCTGGCAGGGTTTAAACAAGAATTAGCGGCACAGGAGGTGAACGCGGAGTTAAAAACGTTCGACGTTCCCGGCGCGTTTGAGATGCCCTTACTGGCAAAGCGTTTAGCTGAAACCGGCAAATACGATGCGATCGTTTGTGCTGCGCTGGTGGTTGACGGCGGTATCTATCGTCACGATTTCGTTGCCGCGGCGGTGGTTGACGGCCTGATGAACGTGCAGCTCACCACCAATGTGCCGGTCTATTCTGTGTCACTGACGCCGCATAATTTCCAGCCGGTTGAAGCGCTGGAAAATTTCTACACCGAACACTTCATTAAGAAAGGCCAGGAAGCCGCGCGCGCAGCGCTGGCGATTCATAATCTGGCGATTGACTGAAACTGAACGTCCGATGCAATGTCCGCTTTTCGCTTATAGCGGACCTTGTTCCTGACGGAAGCCTGCCTTATGCCAGAAGCGGTGCTGGCGCGCTGCGCATCCTTTACTCCTTTAAAAATGCCTCAACCGCGCTGAAGAACCGCTCAGGCTGATCAAGCATCACAAAGTGAAAACTCTCATCGATGCGCGTGAAATGGATATCGGATGCAGAGGCATAGGCCTGATGGTACATCGCCTCTACGCGAGTTGCCGGTATCCCGAATAAGGGATCATACGCGTATACGATCTCCATCGGCGCTTTAATGCGGCCAAGCTCGGGACGCAAATCGGTCATCATCAGTTCATACAGTGCATCCGCAACGGTTTTGCGATCGGAATGGATGCTCGCCGCCACCAGAGCGGGCCTCACCGTCTCGGTTTTGGCTAAACGGGCTATGGAGGCTGTCTGAAACGCGTCGAACTGCTGCGGCGACTGCTGCAGTAGCCACTCCCGCGTAGCCGCGGCATGGCTGGCAGCCGTTTCGCGGGTCGCCGCAGGGTCCATCATCAACGTATAGAACGGCAACGCATCGACGATCATCAAACGACCGACCATGTCGGGATAGCGCGCCCCCAGCATCAAGGCGATCTCTCCCCCGAGAGAATGGCCAACGATCATCGGGGCGTGGATGTGCTGGGCCTGGATATAGTCAGCGATGGCCTCCACTGCCGGCGCGATGACCTTTCCCTCTGGGCGGGAAACGGCCGGCGTAGTCGCAAAGCCTGCCAGTTCGACAAGATGAACGCGGTGGTTGCTGCGTAAACCTGCTGCGACCTCGGCCCAGACGTCGCGCGACGACGCCAGCCCTGGAATCAAGATGACATCCGTTCCTGCGCCCTGCGTCTGTACAGAGATACGCTGCGAGTGGGGAGAAAGTGGGGTAACAGGCTGAGCGGCGGATGCTGAGAATAAGAGTGACATGAGTAAAAGCGTTGCTCCGAATAGTGCACGAACAGTGGTGGTATGCATGACCTCTCCCTGTTTACGTTAGCGGCTTAAGCCACGACTTATCGCTTTGCGCCTTTTCAACCACTTTGCCTGTTGGCTGCCTGAAAGCAGACTCAGGCAGCGCGAGCGCGCACAAGGGTGAATAATGCTGCATAATTGCCAGGTTAACTGTTTGTTACTTTTAGTTTCAGTATTGTAAAGTGAAATGGTGAGGCGCGTCACGTTAATCCCAGGCCCGTCAGGCTAAAACGGAGGAAAAACGCAGGAAGCCACTATGAGCCACACGTCGTCTTTACAAAAACCTCAGGGCAGCGCCCGAACCATCTTCAACGTTACCAGCGGTAACTTCCTTGAAATGTATGACTTTATGGTGTTTGGCTACTACGCCACCGCCATCGCGAAAACCTTCTTTCCCGGCGACGATCCATTTGCCTCGCTAATGTTAACCCTGATGACCTTCGGCGCCGGATTTTTGATGCGGCCGCTGGGCGCTATCGTGCTTGGCGCCTATATCGACCAGCATGGCCGCCGCAAAGGGCTGCTGCTGACGCTGGGGCTGATGGCGATCGGCACGCTGACCATCGCGCTGGTGCCAGGCTACGCCACGCTGGGCGCCGCCGCGCCGATTCTGATCCTGCTGGGCCGTCTGCTGCAGGGCTTCTCCGCCGGGGTTGAGCTGGGCGGCGTCTCGGTCTATCTGGCGGAGGTTGCGCCGAAAGGGCGCAAAGGCTTCTTCGTGAGCTGGCAGTCGGGCAGCCAGCAGATTGCGGTGATCTTCGCCGCGCTGCTCGGCCTGCTGCTTAACCATCTGCTGGCGAAAGAGGCGGTGACGGAGTGGGGCTGGCGTATTCCCTTTGTCGTCGGCTGTATGATCGTGCCGTTCCTGTTCTGGATCCGCCGCATGCTGGAAGAGACCGAAGCCTTCAGCCAGCGTAAACAGCATCCGACCATGCGCCAGATTATGCGCTCGCTGGCGAGCAACTGGGCGCTGGTGCTGGCGGGCATGTTGATGGTGGTCACCACCACCGTGATGTTCTATATGATCACCGCCTTTACCCCGACCTTCGGCAAAACCGTGCTGATGATGAGCGACAAGCAGAGCTTCCTGGTGACGCTGTGCGTTGGCCTCTCTAACCTGATCTGGCTGCCGCTGATGGGTGCGCTGTCAGACCGCATCGGCCGCCGTCCGCTGTTAATTACCTTTACGCTGCTGATGATCCTCACCACCTGGCCGGTGCTGCACTGGCTGGTGGGATCGCCGACCTTCGCCCATCTGATGGAGGCGGAGCTGTGGCTCTCGTTCCTCTACGCCAGCTACAACGGCGCGATGGTGGTCTATCTGGCGGAGATTATGCCTGCCGAGGTGCGCGCCTCCGGCTTTTCCCTCGCCTACAGCCTGGCAACCGCGCTGTTCGGCGGCTTTACGCCCGCCATCTCCAGCTACCTGATCCACGCCACCGGCGACAAAGCGATGCCCGGCGTCTGGCTTACCTTCGCCGCCGTCTGCGGCCTGATCGGCACATTGCTGATTGGCCGGATGGTGAAACAGTATCGCGCGCGCCACGGCGCTGCCGTCGCCAGCGCCTCGATCTAAAACGAGAGGTCCACCACCACGCTGTCGGTGTAGTCGCCCGCAGGCGGCGTGTTTTGCGTGGTGAGGATGCGCGCGGTGTAGCTGTAGCCGCGCGTCAGCCCATCGCTGCTGACGCTGGTGGAGCTGGCGCTGCTGTAGCGTTCGCTGCCGCTCGGCCCCCAGCGGTTGCTGCTGGTTCCCTTGTAGATCTCATAGCTCAGTCGGTTAGTGCCGCTCGCCATCTGGCGCTGCGTGCCGCTGACGTAGTTGCCGTTGCTCAACCCCACCGTGTAGGTGCTGCCTTTACTGCATACCACGTTAATCGTCTGCGACACGGCGGAGAAGCTGCCGACCAGCGGCGCGCTGCCGAAGCTGATATTGGGCGAGGTAATGGTGGTGCAGTCGTTGCTGACCACCAGGGTGACGCTGATGGGGATCACGCCGCTGCCAGTCTGCGGCGACAGGCAAATATTGCCGACGCCGACGCTGGTGCAGATGTTATAGGTCACCGCCAGGTTGAGCGTGGTGGTATAGGTGCCTGCCGCCACCGTCTGGCCCGGCACGGTGCGCAGATAGACCGGAATGGCGAAGTTAAGGCTGCCCAGCAGGCCGGCGAGGTTGACCAGCACCGACTGGCTGATGACGTAGGCGGCGGCGCCGATGGTGAGTTCGGTGGCGCAGGCGCTGTCGATGCAGAGCTGCACAGGGATATTATCGGTGCCGGTGTCGCCGCTGCGTTTCAAGGTGCCGCGCGTGCCGCTGACGTTGGTGGCGCCGGTGAGCTGAAAGGTGATCTGGTTATTGCCCAGCAGCGACAGCGCCGAGCCGGAGCCGCAGTTGACGTTGGCGTTGGTCGAGGTGTTTTGCACCGTGCTGTTCACCACAAAGGTGGTGACCGAGCCGAAGCTGGCGGTGGAGCTGGGTAGCGTGCAGGCGGCGCGCGCCAGGGTGGGAAAGAAGAGCAGCAGCGCCAGCATCAGCAAAATTTTCTTCATGGCGTGATCCCTGAGGTGGAGTTATCGGGGCTGGGCACCGGCGCGCCTGCTGGCCTGGGCGGCAGCGGGCAGGTGATCGGGCCATAGGTTTTCAGCGCCTGCGGCTGGCCGTTGGCGATAGTCAGCTCGGCGCTGCAGGTGCGTCCATCGGGCGTGGCGACGCGCATTGGGTTGCTGGCGTGCAGGTTCTCCATCCACGCGATGCCGTCCCAGCCGACATACTCTGTCGCCTGACCGTCGCGCAGCACCTGGCTGGAGACCGGCAGCGGCTGGCCGTCGGCGTCGTGCAGGATCACGCTGGCGGCGCGCAGCTTCTCCACCGGGAAGTGCAGCAGATAGCCGCTCTGGCGCTTCACCGCGAAGCGCTGCTCCACCTTTGGCGTGGTGATATCCGCCGGCAGGTCGAGGGTGTCGATATCGTATTTGGCCGGATAGTAGCTGCTGATTGACGGCACCAGCAGATAGCCGTTGCGGTCGGTGCGTCCCATCGACTGATTTTCATAGCGCACGTTGACGTCGGGATAGCTGGTTTTCACCACCACGAAGGCGTCGTTAATGGCGTTGGCGGCGAACACCTCGCTGTCCATCAGCACCAGCGAACCGGTGAGATCCGCCCACTGGGTGTTGTAGTCGTCGTCGCCGTAGAAGCCCGCCGAGGTGTCGATTTTGTTGTTGCGCCAGCGCAGGCTTCCCTGACGGTAATCGCCGCTGTTGCCGCCCTGATTGGCCCAGGAGGCGTCCCAGGCGAAGCCGCCGTCGCTCGGCATCGAGCGCGACAGGTAGAGCCGCTGATTATTCTCGCCCTGCTGGTCACGCTCCATGCTGACCGAGGCGCTGCCGTGCTCGCCGAACGGGATCACCAGCGAAATCGCGCCGCTCCACGCGCCCTGTTGCTGGTCGCGGCTGGCGGAGACGTAAAGGCTGGAGTTGCCCCACAGGGTTTTGCTCCAGGAGAGATTGAGCAGCCGCGTGTGCTGGCCGTCGCCGCCGCTGATATCGATATAAGCCGCGCCGAGGCTGCCATACTGGCTCAGCGACACGCTGGCGTTGTACTGGGCGCTGCGGCGCGCCAGGCTATAGGTGGTATTGCTGGTATCGCTGTTGCCGGTCCGGCTACTGAGCAGCGCCAGGTTGCCGAATTCGCGGCTGCGCAGCGTATGCTGCGTGCCGATGCTGAACCAGCTGTTGTTGTACTGATAGCCCCAGCTGTACTGCGTGCCGGCCGCGCCGTTCATCTGGCTCTGCGCCAGCGCGCCGTTCAATACGCCCAGGCTGCCGACGCGGAACATCGCGCCCGCGCCGCCCATCGCCAGAGTGTCGCTGCCTTCAGCATGGGTTTCCAGCGTCAGCCAGTCGGTGGCGCCGTAGCGCAGCGAGCCACTCGCCGCCGCCTCGCCGTAATCGAAGTTTTTAATGCCGTAGCTGTCACGAAACGCCCCCGCGGAGAAGGAGTAGTCGCTCAGGCCCGCCTTCAGCAGCGTGCTGGAGACGTAAAACGGCAGCGTGGTGGTCACCTGTCGTCCCACGGCGTCGGTGGTGGTGATCACCGCGTCGCCCGCGCCGTTAACGAAAGGCACGTTGGTCAGCGACCAAGGACCGGGCTGCACGTTCGCCTGGCTGGAGCGATAGCCGTTGATAAAGAGATCGACGGTCGAGGGCACCGCCGCCTGGCCGGAAAACGCCGGCAGCGGATAGGTCACCAGATCGGGCCGCACGCTGAAGTCGCGGCCAATCTGGATGCCGCCGAGCCGCACGCTGTTGCTCCAGCTCAGGGCATCGGTGGTGAGATCGCCGACGCGCCAGCTGATGACGTTGTTCTCATCCTCGTTGCTCCACCAGGTGTCGTAGCGGATATAGCCGTCATCCTGCGCGGGCGCACGCCCCTCCATCTGCTGCTGCCAGACGCCGTTGCTGGAGAACTGGCCCGCCGCGCCGAAAAGCCGCAGCTCGTTCCAGGCCGACAGCCGCGTGCCGGCGTTGGTGGTGCGCGTGGCGTAGAAATCGTAGTTGAACAGCGCGCCGGTGCTGGTGCGGCCGGGATAGCGCGGGCCGTTCTGCGCCTCGCCGATCACCTGGCCCGACAGCCAGTCGGGCGGCACCGTCAGCAGCAGACGCTGACGACGATCGTCGTAGTCCGCTTTTACCTCGCGCCACTGGCTGACGTCGACCTGCTGCGGGTCCGGCAGTTTTTCCGCCGGAATGCCGGCGCGCTGCAGGTCGCCGGCGCGCAGCAGAAAGTGGCCGTCGCGCCGCTCGACCGGCACGATAGCGCCGCTTTCGCGCTGGTTAACCACCAGCTCCAGCATATAGCGCTGCTGCTCGCCGCTGCTCGCCAGCGACGGCGGCGGCGGCAGAGACGAAAAGGTCTCCGCCAGCGCGGCGGCTGACGTCAAACAGGCGCAGACGCTGGCCACCGCCAGCGCGCAGGGGCGAAGGGAGCGTGCCATTTAGCGGCTGGACGCGCTGCGCCAGGCGCCGGCGTTGGTCTCTGCCGTCAGCTGACCGCCAACGGCGGCTTTCAGCGGCCAGCGGTTTTCGCTGCGCGCCAGCACGTAGCCGAACAGACCGTCGCCCAGCTTACGTCCGCCGATGACCACATTGCTGAGGCGCGCATGGCCGCTGCCGCGGTTGGCGATAAGCAGCCAGGATTTGCCGCCTTCGCTGATCGTCCGCCAGCTCAGATCGGGCTTTGCCGCGTCGCGCGTCAGCCCGTCGCCGTAGACAAACAGCGGCACCGAGTAGCGCATCTGAAAGTTGAGGCCCGCCTGGTTTTCCCCTGGCGTGCGCGGCGTCGGGATCTCGTCGAGCACCACGCGGTAGGCCAGCTCCTGACCCGCGCCGGGCGGCGTTTGCTTAATCAGACGCACCAGCTGTTTCTGACCCGGCTCGATGCGTACCAGCGGCGGGCTGGCGACCACGCTTTGCTGGGTGGCGTACTGCTCCTGGCCACCAACCTGCTGCCAGCTAAAGATGCGCACCTGCATCAGCGTCGTGACGCTGCCGCGATTCTCCAGCCACAGCTCGCTGGCTTTTTCATCCGGGTTGATGCTGGGATCGATGGGCCAGATCATCAGCGAATTGGCCGCCTGGGCGCTGGTCGCCAGCAGGGATATAAAGAACAACAGGGCGCGCATCATCACATTTCTCCTTTAAGCATGCGGCTACCAGCTCAGCGTCACGGTCAGTGTGTCGGTATAGACGCCAGCGCGCGTCGGCCCAGGCAGTTGCAGCAACCCGTAAATCGGCAAAGTGATGTTATTGGCGTTGCTGTAGCTCAGCGCGACGGCGCTGTTGACCGGGATCGCGGTAGTACGGCTGGCGTTGGAATAGAGGGAATAGGCCACGGTATTGGTGTTGCTGGTGTGTTTCAGGTTGCGCGTGGTGGTGTAGTTAGTGCCGCCGTTGATGCTCATGCTCAGGGTGGTGCCGGGCGTGCAGGCGAGCGTAATCGCGGTGCTCTGCACAAAGCTGGCGCTGACGCTGCTGCTGGCGACGCCCGACTGCGAGCCGAAATCAAGCGTGCCGAAGACCCCGGTATTGGTACCGGAGACGACGCAGCCCGCCACGATGGAAGCGGACACCTGAAACGTGCTGGTAGGCAGGCTCCAGGCGTGTAGACTTCCTGTCAGCAGGGGCAGCGTGCAGATTAGCGTGCGCAACGCGCGCGGCACTGCCACCCAGAGGCTCCCGACCGCGCGATCAGTAATTCACGGCGACGTTGATGGTGTCGGTGTAGGTCCCTGCCGGGATCAGCGGGTTGAAGCCGCCGCCGACCACGCGACCGTAGATGGCGTAGTTGGTGCCCAGCGTCGGATCGGTGGTGCCGCTGGCGGCGATATTGGTGTTGTTAGCGATAGCGGTGGTAAAGGCCGCGTCGCTGTAAAGGGTGTAGGCGATCCCCTGCGTATTGTTGGAGCCGAGGATCAGGTAGCGCGGCTGGCCAGAAACGGTGCCGAAGATGGTGGCGGGCGCCGCGTTGCTGCTGGTGACCTGCACGTTGTAGGTCTGACCGGTGGTGCAGCGCACGTAGATGCCGTTGCCGGAGGCGCCGACCAGCGTGGCGTTCAGGGTATCGAACGTCGCCGCGCTGCTGCCGAAGTTCAGGGTACCGAAGTTAACGCCGGTGGTAGCGGACTGGCCGTTGACCAGACAACCGGTGGTGAGCGTCAGGGTCGCATTAATGGTCCCTGTGGTGGTGGCGCCAAAAGTCACAGAAGGCAGTACGGTGGTCAGTCCCGCAGCGGCAAACAGAAAAAGCTTGAGTTTCATAATCAATCCTTACCGATTATCCAGAGTCAGTGCTTTTTCACCCGGTGACCAATTAGCAAATCCAGCAAAATATCTCAGTGGCGGCTCTGGCTGCGCCAGAAATTACCTGTCTTCTTAGAATCTTCTTAGTTTTTGGCTAAGGGATTTTTATAAATTTTACTTACTATAGATCAGCGTACAAGACTCAGTGAAGCGATACGTTAATTTTTCATTAATCAATTCGCTTATCCGGTCGATAAACCAGTAATACCAATATGTTGTGTCAGATGAAAAAAAGCAAAGCGGGTAACATTTCGCCCTCTATCGTCGCTTCGCTAACAGTGATATGTTCATGCATTAATCAGACATAGTTACGCTTTTTTCAGCCAGACCAGGAAAGGTCTTACTTATCTCCCGCCCGAGCGGGACGGCGGCATTCGGCCCTGAAAATAATAAACCGCACGGCTGGCCGATATTTTATCCGTCTGTTGTTGTTTGAAATCGTTGTTGATGACAACACCCCGCCTGCTGACAGACGGGGTGTGAGGAGTTGCACATGCTGCTGGTCACCTGGGATAGCGTTCTGGTCGGCGTTTCGCTGATCGTCGCTTTTATTGCCGCGTTTACTGCGCTGGATACGGCAGGGCGCGTCGCGGTGTCGCAAGGCTGGCAGGCGCGTTTATGGCTGATGGTCGGCGGCGTCGCGATGGGCATCGGCATCTGGGCGATGCACTTTATCGGTATGCTGGCGATGATGATGCCGATGCATTACGACAGCGGCCTGACGGTGCTATCGCTGCTGGCGGCCTGCGGCGCCTGCGTGCTGGCCTTTGCCCAGACCCAGGGCGGCTCGCGCTTTAGCCGACGCCGCTGGCTTAGCGGCAGCGCCATGCTCGGCAGCGGCGTGGCGGCGATGCACTACATTGGCATGCGCGCGCTGCTGATCTCGCCCGCGCCGCACTGGCGCCTGTCGCTGGTGGCGCTCTCCGTCGCCATCGCTTATCTCGCCTCCGCCGCGGCGCTCTGGCTGGCGTTCCACCTGCGTCAAAGCGAAAAAAATCTTCTGACGATGCGCGCGCTCGGGGCGCTGGTGATGGGCGTCGCCATCGCCGGCATGCACTATACCGGCATGGCGGCGGCGCAGTTCGATCGCCACAGCATGACGCTGGCGCAGGGCGTCAGCAGTCAGGGGCTGGCGGTGTGGGTGGCGCTGGTGACGCTCTCTATTCTCGGCTTTACGCTGCTCGCCTCGATGCTGGACGCGCAGCTGCGCGCGGCGCGGCTGGCGCAGCGTCTGAAACAGGCGAACCAGGAGCTGCATCAGCTGGCGATGCACGACAATCTGACCGCGCTGCCCAACCGCGTGATGCTCGAGCAGCGGCTGGACGCCGCGCTGCGTCAGGCGTCGCGCGACGGCGCGGGCTTCGCCCTGATGTATATGGATCTCGACGGCTTCAAGGCGGTGAACGACACCTGGGGCCACTTTGTCGGCGACCGCCTGCTGATTGCTGTCGCCGACCGCCTGCGCGGCCAGCTCGACGACGACATGCTGCTGGCGCGCCTCGGCGGCGACGAGTTTGTGCTGCTGACAACGGGCAACGACAGCGCGCGCGCCGTGGCGCTGGCGCAGCGGCTGGTCAGGGCGATCGACGCCGCGTTCGAGCTGGACCGCTATCTGCTGCGCGTCTCGCTCAGCGTCGGCGTCGCCCTCTGGCCGCAGCACGGCCGCAGCAAGCAGGAGCTGATGTTCAACGCCGATTCGGCGATGTACCACGTTAAATACAGCGGCCGCAACGGCTGCTGCCTGTTCGAGCCGGCGATGAGCGCCAGCGCGCAGCACCAGCTGGCGCTGGCCAACGATCTGTGGCAGGCGCTGGAGCGCCAGGAGATGCGGCTGTTCTATCAGCCGAAATTCCGCTCCAGCGGCAGCGAGCTGATCGGCTTTGAGGCGCTGCTGCGCTGGCAGCATCCCACGCGCGGCCTGCTGATGCCCGATATCTTTCTGCCGCGCGCGGAGAAAACCGGCCAGATCGTCGCCCTCGGCAACTGGGTGATCAACGAAGCCTGCCGCCAGCTAAAACAGTGGCACAGCGACGGGCATGAGCACTGGACCGTCTCCGTCAACCTCTCGGCGCTGCAGTTTCACCAGCGCGATCTGCTGGAAACCGTGCGCCAGGCGCTGCTGTGCCATCAGCTGCCGGGCGGCGCGCTGACGCTGGAGATTGCCGAAACCGTCGCCATGCGCGATCCGCAGTTTAGCCAGCAGCGCATCAGCGAGCTGCAAAAAATTCAGGTAAGCGTGGCGATCGACAACTTTGGCATCGGCTACGCCAACCTGCTGCATCTCAAGCACCTCGACGCCAGCGAACTGAAGATCGACCGCAGCTTTATCAACAGCCTGCGCGCCGACAGCGAGGACGCCACCGTAGTCAGCGCGATGCTGGCGCTGGCGCAGACGCTGAATCTGCGCATGGTGGCGGAAGGGGTGGAAACGGAAGAGCAGCAAACGCTGCTGACGCGGCTCGGTTTCGACGCGCTGCAGGGCTATCTGCTGGGCAAACCGACCCCTGCCGACCGCGTCGGCGACTTCATTGTCAGCTGACGATAGATTTTAACGCTCAGAGACATCGGAAGCTTTCATCGTGGCTGGCTAATAACCCTTTGCCTTTTGCCGATAACCTGAGCAAATAATTCATCCCTGTGACTTTTTCATTACAACACCACAGCTGCGTTTTGGGCTTTAACGGAACTTCACTATGTTAGTGACCTCATACGATTCGTTTACCGTCATTGTGTCGATCCTCGTCGCAATGCTGGCCTCCTTTACCGCGCTGGATATGGCGGGCCGCGTCGCGACCTCGACCGGCAGAGTCGCGCTGATCTGGCTGTTTGGCGGCGGCTTCGCCATGGGCGTCGGCATCTGGGCGATGCACTTTATCGGCATGCTCTCCATGACTATGGAAATGGTGATGAGCTATGACGCGTCGCTGACCGGCGTCTCGATGGCGATAGCCGTTGTCGCCTCGATCTTCGCGCTCTGGCTGGTCTGCCAGGGCGATCTGCCGCTGAAAAAGCTGCTGGGCGGCGCGCTGGTGCTGGGCAGCGGCGTGGCGGCGATGCACTACACCGGCATGGCGGCGCTGATGTTCTCGCCCGGCATCCGCTGGAACTGGGGCTGGATCGCCGTGTCGGTGGTGATTGCGCTGGTGGCGTCGGGCGCGGCGCTCTGGCTGGCGTTCAACCTGCGCGACGGCACCACCGGCCGCACCACGGTCCTGCGCCTCGGCGCCTCGGTGGTGATGGGCTTCGCCATCGCGGGCATGCACTATACCGGCATGGCGGCGGCCAGTTTCCCGGCGCACAGCCACGCCATGCAGATGGGCGTCAACAGCAACTGGCTGGCGATTCTGGTCACGGTGGTGACGCTGGCGATCCTCGGCATTACGCTGCTGGTGTCGATGCTGGACGCGCGCATGCAGGCGCGCACCGCCATCCTGGCGCGGTCGCTGGCGGAGGCGAACCGCGAACTGGCGCAGCTGGCGCTGCACGACAACCTGACGCGTCTGCCGAACCGTATTCTGCTGGAGGATCGCCTGGAGCAGGCGATCAACAAGGCCAACCGCGAGCGCACCCAGTTCGCGCTGATGTTTATGGATCTTGACGGCTTCAAGGCGGTCAACGACGCCTTTGGCCATCACGTCGGCGACAACCTGTTGATCGCGGTTACCGAGCGCATGAGCGAGCAGATGAAGGGCTACTACACGCTGGCGCGCATGGGCGGCGACGAGTTCGTGCTGCTGATTGAGATAAACGATCCCAACGACGCCGCAACGGTCGCGGATACGCTGGTGAAAGCCATTGAGCGGCCGTTTGAGATCTCGCGCTACGAGCTGATGGTGTCGCTGAGCATCGGCATCGCGGTCTATCCCGGCGACGGCAACGACGAGCGCGAGCTGATGTTCAACGCCGATGCGGCGATGTACCACACCAAAAACAACGGCCGCAACGGGCACAACTTCTTCCAGCCGTCGATGAATACGCTGGCGCAGACCCAGCTGCAGCTCAACAACGATCTCTGGCACGCGCAGGAGAACAACGAGCTAAGGCTCTTCTATCAGCCGAAATATTGCGCGCCGCGCGGGCCGATCATCGGCTTTGAGGCGCTGCTGCGCTGGCAGCATCCCACGCGCGGCCTGCTGACGCCCGACGTTTTTCTGCCGCTGGCGGAGAAGACCGGCATGATCGTCACTATCGGCGGCTGGGTGATTAATGAGGCGTGTCGCCAGCTGCATCAGTGGCGTCAGCAGGGGCATCTGAACTGGTCGGTGGCGGTGAACCTGTCGGCGCTGCAGTTTGAACAGAGCAATCTGGTGGAGACGGTGACCGAGGCGCTGGCGACCCACGACATCCCGCCTGAGCTGCTGACGCTGGAGGTAACAGAAACCACGGCGATGCGCGATCCCGACGAGAGCGTGCGCATCCTGACCGAGCTGACGCGGCTGGGGGTAAAAGCCTCGATTGACGACTTCGGCACCGGCTACTCCAGCCTGCTCTATCTCAAGCGCCTGCCGGCCAGCGAACTGAAAATCGATCGCGCTTTCGTCAATGAGTTACAGCATCAGACCGAGGACGCCACCATCGTCTCGGCTATCGTCGCGCTGGCGCAGTCGCTGGATCTCAAAGTGGTGGCGGAAGGGGTAGAAACCGCCGAGCAGCAGGCTTTCCTCACCGGCTTAGGCTGCAACACGCTGCAGGGCTATCTGCTGGGCAAACCGGTGCCGCCGGAAAAGGTCGCCGAGCTGCCCAACTTCGCGCTGGAGGCGGAAGAGAAGCGCCAGGCGGCGCTGCCGCACAGCATCTGCGAGGCGACGCCGGGTTAACGCGTAGAATTGTTGCGATGTTATTTGTGTTTGGTTAGCAAAATCATGCTTTTATGTTGAATTTGCTGATCAGCGCACATTGCAACGGCACCGGGTTTTGCCACACTTAGCTGAACGCTAACCGGAGACCCTGTATGACTGCCTCTTCTTCCAGTCTGTTGTTGCTGATGTCCTTCGCGGCAGGCACGTTCGCTGCCGGATCGTCGAATAATCCGCAGCACCTGATGCTTGCCAACCCGTCGGGCGGCGTGCCGAATAATCCTCTGCCGCTGATCATCTGGCCGCGCGTCGCGCCGGATGACGCGGAGGAGGAGGATCCCGATCTCGCCAGCTGGTTCGAGCAGACCTTTGCCCGCCACGGCTGGCCGCCCGCCTGGCGCTACGACATTTTTCCCTACACCCATTACCATCCAAACACCCATGAGCTGCTGGGCGTGGCGCAGGGCTGGGCGGAAGTGCTGTTCGGCGGCGATACCGGCCGTATGGTGACGCTGCGCGCCGGCGATGCGGTGCTGATCCCGGCGGGCGTCGGCCATAAACAGGTCTACGCCAGCGAGGACTTTATGGTGGTCGGCGCCTATCCAGAGGGATTCTCGCCGGAGACCAGCCGCGACGAGCCGGCAAAACTGCAGGCGGCCCAGCAGCAGGTGAAGCAGGTGCCGCTGCCGACGCGCGATCCTTTTACCGGCGAAGCGGGCGCGCTGACCGAGATCTGGACGCCGATCGCTGACCATCTCTGACCCGCGCTGCGTCATCATACTGAAAACATCTCGCCTTATTTTTGGCGTCATCATCGTCGAAAAAAAGGCGCGTTATGTTTTCTGTCGATCAGGTTGTCGAACGTTTCTGGCCGCAGGCGCAGCCCGCCGGCTGGCAGCGTCGCGCGCTGCGCTGGGCGCTGCGCGAAGAGGAGTTTCAGCGCTTCGCCGCGCGCTATCCGCATCTGAAAGGGCTGGATATGGTCGAGCAGATGCTGGAGCACCTCGACGTGCGCTGCGAGCTGAGCGAGCGCGATCTGGAGCAGATCCCGCCGCGCGGGCCGGTGGTGATCGTCGCCAACCATCCGCTCGGCGCGCTTGACGGGCTGGCGCTGCTGTCGGCGGTGGCGCAGGTGCGGCGCGATGTCAAAATTGTCGCCAACCGCATGCTGACGATGCTAGAGCCGCTCAACGCGCTGATGCTGCCGGTCGACAATATGGGCAACCGCACCAGTCGCGATCAGCTTGAACATATGCAGCAGCATCTCGCCGGTGACGGCGTGCTGATTATTTTCCCGGCGGGTGAGGTATCGCGCCTTGGCAGCCGCGGCGTGCGCGACGGCCGCTGGCATCACACCTTTCTGCGGCTGGCGGCGCGCGCCCGCGCGCCGCTGCTGCCGGTATTTATCGACGGCCGCAACAGCGCGCTGTTCTACGCGGCGGCGAAGATCGCCCAGCCGCTGGCGCTGCTGATGCTGGTGCGCGAAATGTTCCGCCAGCGCGGCGCGCGCATCAAACTGCATATTGGCGCGCAGATCCCGTTTGCGCACTGGCATGACGGCCATACGCCGGGCAAAGCGCTGGCGAAGCGGCTACGCAAGCATCTCTATCGCATCGGCCAGCAGCGTCCTGGCCTGTTCCAGACGGAGAAAGCGATCGCCCGCGCGGAGGATCGCGCCGAGCTGAAGCGGGCGCTGCGCGACAGCGAGCACCTCGGCACCACCGGCGACGGCAAGCAGATCTACCTGTGGCGGCGCAACGGCGCCACCTGGGTGCCGCTGCTGCGCGAACTGGGACGGCTGCGCGAAATCGCCTTTCGCGCCGTGGGCGAGGGCAGCGGCCGCCGTCGCGATCTGGATAATTTCGACGACGACTATTATCACCTGATCCTGTGGGACGACGCGCAGCTGGAAATTGTCGGCGCCTACCGCTTTATTCCCGGCGAAGAGCAGCTCGCCCGACGCGGGCTGGAAGGGTTCTACAGCCACAGCCTGTTCCACTATGACGAGCGGATGATGCCGATTTTGCAGCAGAGCATCGAGCTGGGCCGCAGTTTTATTCAGCCTGCCTACTGGGGCAAGCGCGGTCTCGATTATCTCTGGCTCGGCATTGGCGCTTATCTGGCGCGCTATCCGCAGACGCGCTACTTGTTTGGGCCGGTCTCGATCTCCGGCGGCATGCCGCTGGCGGCGCGCGACCTGCTGGTGGCTTTTTACCGCCTCTATTTCCCCACCGAACTGCCGCTGGCGACGTCGCGTCGACCTTATCCCGCCTCGCTGCCGGAGGTGCTGGCGCAGTTCAGCGGCGACAACTATCAGGAAGATTTGCGCAGGCTCAAGCAGCTGTTAAGCAATCTCGGCTGCGCCATCCCCACGCTCTATAAGCAATATTCTGAGCTGTGCGCGCCCGGCGGCGTGCAGTTTATCGACTTCGGCAGCGATCCCGATTTTAATCACTGCATCGACGGGCTGGTGCTGGTGGATTTAACCCGGCTAAAGCCGTCGCGCTATGAGCGCTATATTGCGGTGCATCAGTTGCCGGTAAAGGAGCAGGCGTAAGGCGGCGGTATATTTACCCTTTAACTTTATCTACGCAGGGCGTATTTTGACGTATAACCCTTTTTTTAGCAGGGTTAAATTTTAGTTCGCTCGCAACAGGCTTACAGATAAACAGAGGTTTCAGATTTAGCCCTAATCAGGGCTACTGATTGCTCAGGGAAAATATCGCTATGAAAAAAATGCGTCAGAGAATAATCGTTTGTCCCGTCATACAAAATGAAGGCGAATACTTGCTATGCAGAATGGCCAAAGATCGCGGCGTTTTTCCGGGGCAATGGGCGTTACCAGGCGGGGGTGTGGAACCTGACGAAACAATCGAAAACGCGTTGCGGCGTGAAATCAGAGAAGAATTAGGCGACGCTCTTGAGATCGCCCATATTCAACCCTGGACATTCCGCGATGATAAGCGAATGAAAACTTACGCAGATGGCTCACAAGAAGAAATTTATATGATCTATCTGATATACGACTGCGTTACTGCCAACAGAGCGATCACGTTCAACGAAGAGTTTCAGGAAACGGCCTGGGTTGCTCCTGCGGCGCTTAAAACGATGGACCTGAACGAGGCCACCCGGCTCACTTTCCGTCAGAAAGGGCTGATATAAGCGCCTGAAGCTCAGAACTTCCCTGCTTATATCAAATCAGCCGCCCGCTAAGCGCAATCGCGGGCGGCTTTCACTATTTCTCTGCTAAAACAACGCGTTTTATTTGTCATCTTTACAACTGAACATTTTCTCGCCACTGCCGATAACCTACCTACTAACTTTCGTTTTCAGCGCATTTATGCTTGTCAAAACAGGGCATTTCAGATGTAGTCGAAGCGGTATTAAGACATTTCTTAATTTTTTTGGGGCCACTTTAAGCAGCGCAGCAACAGGCTAATAAAAATGGATAAAAATGCTGATGTTATGTATCGGTTACTGGTACAGAGCGTGATCGACTACGCCATCTATATGCTGAAGCCAGACGGCACCGTCGCTAACTGGAACGCCGGGGCGCAGCGGGCAAAAGGCTATACGCCAGATGAAATTGTCGGTAAACATTTCTCGCTGTTCTATAGCGAGCAGGATCGGCTGAACGGCGTGCCGCAGCGCGGTCTGGAGATCGCCGCGCGCACCGGCAGCTTCGAAACCGAAGGCTGGCGCTACCGCAAAGACGGCAGCGCCTTCTGGGCGCATGTGGTGATTGACGCCATCCGCGGCGACAGCGGCGAACTGATCGGCTTTGCCAAGATCACCCGCGACTGCACGGAGCAGCAGGAGCAGCAGCGCAAAGAGCGCGAGCAGGAAGCGCGCTTCCGCCTGCTGGTAGAGGGCGTCACCGACTACGCCATCTATATGCTGGATCACGACGGGCTGGTGGTGAACTGGAACGCCGGCGCGCAGCGCGCCAAAGGCTACGTGGCGGAAGAGATCGTCGGCCAGCACTTCTCCCGCTTCTACAGCGCGCAGGATCGCCAGGCGCATATTCCGGAAAAAAACCTGCAAACTGCGTTTCGCACCGGCCGCTTTGAAGATGAGGGCTGGCGCTATCGCAAAGACGGCAGCGCCTTCTGGGCGCACGTGATCATCGATGCGATCCGCGACGACGGCGGCAAGCTAATTGGCTACGCCAAAATCACCCGCGACTGCACCGAGCAGCAGGCGCTGCTGCGCGCGCAGCGCGAGCACGAGCAGCGCTTTCGCCTGCTGGTAGAGGGCGTGACCGATTATGCTATCTATATGCTGGATATCAACGGCTGCGTGGTGAACTGGAACGCCGGCGCGCAGCGCGCCAAGGGCTACCTCGCCGAGGAGATCGTCGGTGAGCACTTCTCGGTGTTTTACGGCTCGCAGGAGCGGCTACAGCGCACCCCGGACGCTAACCTGGCGATTGCGCTGGCCAGCGGCCGCTTTGAAGATGAAGGCTGGCGCTACCGCAAAGACGGCAGCGCCTTCTGGGCACATGTGGTGATCGACGCCATTCATAACGATGAAGGACGCCTGATCGGCTTCGCCAAGATCACCCGCGACGTGACCGAGCGCCGCGAGCAGGAGCAGAAGCTGCTGCGCGCCAAAGATCTGGCCGAAGCGCAGAGCGCGAAAATGTCGGCGCTGTCGAAATTTCTCGACAACATCATCGCCAATATTCCCTCCTGCGTGTTGGTAGAAGACGCCATCACGCGCGAAATCCTGCTGGTCAACGATCGGTCAGAGAAACTGTTCGGCGTGGCGAAGGCGCTGCTGGTCAACAAGCGGCCGCACGAGTGTATGTCGGCTGAACTCAGCGACTATTTCAACAGCCTGGCGGATATCGCGCTGCGCAGCGAGGGCATCCACCAGCGCGAGCAGCTGCTGCTTACCGCCAGCGGCGAACGCATCCTGCATACCCGCGCCACCACCATCGCCGGGCAGGACGCGCGCCAGAACTACATTATGCTGATCGTCGAGGATGTCACCGACCAGCGCGCCGCCGACGCGCGCATTCACCATATGGCGCATCATGACAATCTCACCAGCCTGCCGAACCGTATTCTGTTCCGCCAGCGGCTGAGCGAGGCGCTGCGCAACGACAGCCAGAGCGGCCGGCAGACCGCCACGCTCTGCCTCGATCTCGACAACTTCAAGAACGTGAACGACGCGCTCGGCCATCAGATCGGCGACGAACTGCTGCGCGCGGTGGCCAAACGGCTGCGCGGCACGCTGCGCGATCGCGATACGCTGGCGCGCATCGGCGGCGACGAGTTCGCTATCGTGCTGCCCGCCATCAGCAATGCGGATGAGGCGGCGATCGTCGCCCAGCGGCTGATTGAGGCGATACGTCCGCCGGTGAATATCGAAGGGCACAATCTCAGCGTCGGCCTCAGCGTCGGCATCGCCCTGAGCGCCACCATCACCAATACCCCGGAGCAGCTGCTGCGCTGCGCCGATAT
Source organism: Pantoea latae (assembly GCF_002077695.1). Taxonomy (GTDB): domain Bacteria; phylum Pseudomonadota; class Gammaproteobacteria; order Enterobacterales; family Enterobacteriaceae; genus Pantoea; species Pantoea latae. Next base: position 48,470 of record NZ_MWUE01000018.1, on the reverse strand, counting down.
GGCGCTCTATGAGGCCAAACGCAACGGCCGCAACCGCTACGAGCACTTTACGCTGGCAATGGACGACGTGGCGCGCAGCCGCCGCGTGATAGAGAACGATCTGCGCGAGGCGATCAGCGGTCGTCAGCTGCGGCTCTACTATCAGCCGATCACCGACGGCGAAGCGGTGCAGTCGATTATCGGCTACGAGGCGCTGATGCGCTGGCACCATCCGGTGAAAGGGCTGATTATGCCGAACGACTTTATTCCCATTGCGGAAGAGAGCGGGCTAATTCATATGCTCGGCGCCTATGCGCTCTATGAAGCCTGCCGCGAAGCGACCACCTGGGAAGGTAAACAGTCGGTATCGGTCAACCTGTCGCCGCTGCAGTTTAAAAACAGCTCGCTGGTGTCGGTGGTGGAGGCGGCGCTGCGCGACTCTGGGCTGGATCCGAGCCGGCTGGAGGTGGAGATCACCGAGTCAGTGCTGCTCGACGACTCCCTCGGCAATATCCGCACCCTGGAGAGCCTGAAGAAACTCGGCGTGCAGATCGCGCTCGACGACTTCGGCACCGGCTACTCGTCGCTCAGCTACCTGCGATCCTTCCCCTTCGACAAGATCAAAATCGATAAGTCCTTTATCAACGATATGGGCGACAGCCGCGAGGCGCTGGCGATCATCCGCGCCATCACCGGCATGAGCCGCAGCCTGGATATCCAGATCACCGCGGAAGGGGTCGAGAGCAGTGAACAGTTCGCGAAGCTGCGTGAAGAGGGCTGTACGCTGTTCCAGGGCTACTACTTCGGCCGCCCGCAGCCGTCGGAGCTGCGCCTGAAGGCGCTGGATAATCCGGCTTAGTCGTAGAGGCCGTGCTGCTGCACTGGCGCGTGGCTGAGGTTGTCGCGAATGCGCCGCACCGATTCGCGCACCACCAGCTTGCCGTGCAGCAGCAGCGTGCCGGGCAGCGCCTGCGCATTCAGGCGCATGCTCTGCACCATGCGCACCGCCTCTGCGCCCAGCTCGTCGCGCGGCACCTGCACCGAAGTCAGCGGAATATCGTGGATGGCGGCGAGGTTAAAGCCGTCCATGCTCATCACCGACACATCCTGCGGCACGTGCAGCCCGGCGCGCTGCAGCGCCTCCACCGCGCCGGCGGCGATATAGTCGCCGCTCGCCAGAATCGCCGTCGGTCGCTGCGCAAGCGGACAGTGCTTCAGATACTCGCTCAGCCTCTCCGCCGCCTCAAGACGGCTGAAGCTGGTGAGGGTCAGCAGATGCTGGCGGCTGTCGAAGCGCAGGTTCATGGCGTGCCAGGCGTCGCGCACCCCCTGTAGCCGCTGCTCCATGGTGTAGCGGCGCAGGCAGTGCAGCGTCAGGATTTGCCGGTGTCCCTGCTCGAACAGATAGCGTGCGGCGCTTTCGCCAATCAGCTGATGATGCGGCGACACCGACGGCAGGCGCATGCGGCGATCCAGCGCGTTGACCAGCACGCAGGGCTTATGCATCTCCGCCGCCAGCTGATGAATATGGCTGTCGTCGATACCCACCAGCAGCGCGGCGTCGGTCTGCTGCATCTTCTCCAGAAACAGCGCCGCGTCGCTCTCATTCTCCTCCAGCGCGCAGTAGCGCAGACGCACCTCGTGCGGCGCGATCGCCTGCGCGACGCCCTGAATCACCTTGTAGTAAAAGATATCGCTGCGCACATCGAAGGCGCGCGGCGGCGCAAATACCATCAGGGTATTCAACAGCAGGCGGCCGCTGTGCAGGTTATCCAGCACCCCCTGCTGCTGCGCCACCGCCAGCACCTTGTCGCGCGTGCTGGCGCGAGTATTGGCCTTGCCCGCCAGCACGCGCGAAACGGTGCTGATCGACACGCCGCTCAGCGCCGCGATTTCGCCTATTTTCAGCCTTTGTTTCATTTTGTGATCCCCTTCAAATCTGCTGATGAAAAAATTTTCATCAGGTGCTGAATCGCGTCAGATAAGGCAAGTAACCCGTTTTAAACGCGCCAAAAAGTTTGCCATGAAAAAATTTGCAAAAAAGTGGCTATACCGAGGTTTCGCGATTTTTTAGGGTGCGGAGACGAAACACGGAGTACGCCGATGGGCGATGTGAAGGATTAACCTGGCCTTTAAAAGCCTGCACAGGAGCTGAAAAATGAGCCTTGAATCAACAACCAGGCCTGCCGTCGCCACGCGCACCGTGCGCGCCATCAAACATCTGCGCTGGTGGATGCTGGGGCTGTTTCTGCTGGGCGTGACGGTGAACTACGTGACGCGCAATTCGCTCGGCATTCTGGCGCCGGAGCTGAAAACCAGCCTGAATATGAGCACCGAGCATTACTCCTGGGTGGTGGCGGCCTTTCAGCTCGCCTATACCCTGTTTCAGCCGCTGTGCGGCTGGCTGATCGACGTTATCGGCCTGAAGATGGGCTTCCTGATCTGCGCGCTGATCTGGTCGCTGACCTGTTTACTGCACGCTGGCGCCGGCAGCTGGCTCCATCTGGCGCTGCTGCGCTTTGTGATGGGCGCGTCGGAAGCGGCGGCGACGCCCGCCAACGCCAAAGCGATCGGCGACTGGTTCCCGAAAAAAGAGCGGCCGGTCGCCGCGGGCTGGGCGGGCGTCGGCTTCTCGGTCGGCGCGATGCTGGCGCCGCCGATTATCTACGTGGCGCATATCTCGTTCGGCTGGCAGGGCGCGTTCCTGCTCACCGGCGGGCTGGGACTGCTGTGGGTCGGCCTCTGGTGGTGGGGCTATCAGTCGCCGGAAAAACATGCGCGCCTGTCAGATGAGGAGCGCGCCTGGATCACCCAGGATAACGAAGCGGTGGGCGAAAAGCTGCCGTTCTTCCAGGCGCTGAAAACCATCGGCAAAGAGAAAAAGTTTTACGGCATCGCCATTCCGGCCTTTCTCGCTGAGCCCGCCTGGGCGGTGCTGAGCTTCTGGGTGCCGCTCTACCTGGCCAACGAGCGCGGCATGGATCTCAAGCAGATCGTGATGTTCGCCTGGCTGCCGTTTCTCGCCGCCGATCTCGGCAGCGTCGCCAGCGGCTATCTCACCAAAATCTACGTCAAGTGGTTCGGCCTGACGCGCGTCAACTCTATCGTCGCCAGTTCGGTCACCGGCGCGGCGCTGATGATCTCACTGGCGCTGATGACCATGGTTAAAGATCCTTATCTGGCGATCGCGCTGATCTCGATCGGCGGCTTCGGCCATCAGGTGATCTCCTGCATGCTCAGCGCGCTGGTGGTGGAGCGCTTCGATCGCCGCCAGATGGCGACGGTAAACGGCATGCGCGGCTCCTGCGCCTGGATCGCCAGCTTTATTTTTTCCCTGATTATCGGCGTCACCGCCGACACCATCGGTTTCAACCCGCTGTTCGTCGCCATGGGCTTTTTCGACCTGGTGGGCGCGATTTTCCTGGTGATGTTTATCGCCGAACGCCGTCAGCGCAGCGCTGAACAATAAGGACACCGCAATGAAAACCCTGAAGAACTGGACGCTGAGTCAGCACGCCGATCATTTTGTCGAGCTGAAGGTGGATAACCGCCATCTGCTGCGCCTGTATGTGCTGGAGTCGGGCCTGATGCGCGTGCTGCTGAAGCGCGACGGCGAGCTGGCGCTGAACCGCACCTGGAGCATCGCGCCGGGCGACGACGTGCCCTGGGAAGGGCGCGATCGTGAATCTCTCGACGGATTCGGGCTGCCGGCGTTTCAGCTGGAGCATGAGGCGAACCAGCTGCGCGTCAGCACCGATCGTCTGCGGGTGACGGTGCACCATCCGCTCTGCCTGAGCTGGGACCATTTTCATCAGGGAGAGTGGCGGCCGCTGGCGGCCGATCGCCACACCGGCGCCTATCTGCTTAACGCGCACGGCGACGGCGTGGAGCACTATCAGCGCCGCCAGCCAGAGGATCGCGTCTACGGTCTCGGCGAGAAGAGCGGCGATCTCAACCGCAGCGGTCGCCGCTTCGAGATGCGTAACCTCGACGCGATGGGCTATAACGCCGCCAGCACCGATCCGCTCTATAAGCATATTCCCTTTACCCTGACGCAGCGCGACGGTGTCAGCTTCGGCCTGTTCTACGACAACCTGAGCAGCAGCTGGCTCGATCTCGGCAACGAGCTGGACAACTACCATCTGCCGTACCGCCGCTATCGCGCCGAGGCGGGCGATCTCGACTACTACCTGATGCTGGGGCCAAAGCTGCTGGATGTGACCCAGGCTTTCGTGCGCCTCACCGGGCGCACGATTTTTCAGCCGAAGTGGAGCCTGGGCTACAGCGGCTCGACCATGCACTACACCGACGCGCCGGACGCGCAGCAGCAGCTGCAGGGCTTTATTCGCCTCTGCCGCGAGCATGAGATCCCTTGCGACTCGTTCCAGCTCTCCTCGGGCTACACCTCTATCAACAACAAGCGCTATGTCTTTAACTGGAACTACGACAAGGTGCCGAATCCCAACGCCATGAGCGAGGCGTTCCACGCGGCGGGCATGAAGCTGGCGGCGAACATTAAACCTTGCCTGCTGCAGGATCATCCGCGCTATCAGGAAGTGGCGGCGCAGGGGCTGTTTATCCGCGACTCAGAGCAGGATCGCCCGGAGCGGTCGGTGTTCTGGGACGATGAGGGCTCGCATCTCGATTTTACCCATCCGCAGGCGGTGCGCTGGTGGCAGGAGAACGTCACCGCCCAGCTGCTGGAGAAGGGCATCGACGCCACCTGGAACGACAACAATGAATATGAGGTCTGGGACGGCGAAGCGCGCTGCTACGGTTTTGGACAAAGCATTGCGATTAAGCATATCCGTCCGGTGATGCCGCTGCTGATGATGCGCGCCTCGCTGGAGGCGCAGCAGCGTTTCGCGCCGGAAAAACGGCCCTATCTCATCTCCCGTTCCGGCTGCGCCGGGATGCAGCGCTACGTGCAGACCTGGAGCGGCGATAACCGCACCAGCTGGCAGACGCTGCGCTACAACATCCGCATGGGGCTGGGCATGAGCCTGTCCGGGCTGTTTAACGTCGGTCACGACGTCGGCGGCTTTTCGGGCGACAAGCCGGACGCCGAGCTGTTTGTGCGCTGGGTGCAGAACGGCGTGATGCATCCGCGCTTCACCATCCACTCCTGGAACGACGATCACACCGTGAACGAGCCCTGGATGTATCCAGAGGTGACGCCGCTGATCCGCGAGGCGATCCGTTTGCGCTACCGTCTGATGCCCTATCTCTACACGCTGCTGTGGCAGGCGAGCGCGCAGGATGAGCCGATGCTGCGTCCTACCTTCCTCGATCACGAAGAGGACAGCGAGACGTACCGGGAAAACGACGACTTTCTGCTGGGGCGCGATCTGCTGGTGGCCAGCGTAGTGGAAGAGGGCAGCCGCGCGCGCGAGGTTTATCTGCCGCGCAACGCCCACGGCTGGTATGACTGGCACAGCGGACAGTGGCTGGCGGGCGGGCAGACCGTAACGCTGGAGGCGCCGCTGGATCGGCTGCCGCTGCTGGCGCGCGCTGGCGCCGCCATTCCGCTGGGGCGCTGCGAAACCACCACCGACGCGCGGCTCGACAGCGTGCGTGAGCTGCAGCTGTGGCCCGCGCCGGGCGAGGCGCGCACCGATGGCGAGTTTTTCGACGATGACGGTGAGAGTCACGGCTGGCGTCAGGGCAACGCGCTGTGGATGCGCTGGACGCTGCACAGCAGCAGCGATCGTCTCGAGCTGACGCTGGAGAAGCGCGGCGACTATCAGCCGGCGTGGCGTGAGATTGAGGTGTTGCTGCCTGCGGGCGAGCAGCGCGAGCTGTGGATCAACGGCGAGAAGGGCGAGCGGTTTAGCTTGTAAAAACGAAGAAGAGATGTTTGCGAGCGAGGCGCGAAAGCAGGTGAGATGGCCCGATCGCAAAGACGCAAAAAACGGCATCCCGGCCAGCTCGGCCCGCGCGATTACGCACCTCATCCTTGAGGTGCGCCCGTTGCCGGGCCAACGCGTTGCGTTGTTCAAAAACGCTCCCGGCGTTTTTGTCCTTGTCGCGGGACGCTTTGCTCTTCGGGCCATCTTACCCGCGTTTTGACTCAAGTATCGTCTGTAAAACCTTTAGTTAGCGCCGTGGCTTTCCGTATTCATCCGCGCCAGATCTTTATCGATCAGGAACAGGCCTTCGCCTTTATTGCCGACCAGCGCCAGCTTATCGAGCACGGTTTTGAACAGCTTCTCTTCTTCATGCTGCTCCGCCACATACCACTGCAGGAAATTAAAGGTGGAGTAGTCGAGCGAGGTAATCGCTGCATGCGCCAGCTCGTTGATTTTACGCGTGATCAGCTTCTCATGATCCAGCGCCTGCTCCAGCAGCTCGGGCAGCGAGTTATAGGCGACCGGCGGCGCGGCGATGGTGCCCAGCACCGGCATCGCGCCGGTATCGCTCAGGTAGTCAAACAGGCGCTGCATATGCTCCATCTCTTCGCGAGAGTGCTCTTTCAGAAACGCCGCTGCGCCTTCCAGACCTTTATCGCTGCACCATGCGCTCATCTGCAAATAGAGGTTGGCGGAGAAAAATTCGAGGTTAAGTTGATCGTTCAGACGCGCGGTCATCTCAGCAGTAAGCATGGGCGATTCCTTTATAGAAAGAGAGAATAATTAAACAGGTGAGAAGTGGTGAATTATGCACCATAACGCCGCGCGAAAGATAGCGTTTTGCGGAAAAAACACGTTTTATCTGTTTGATTTAAATAGAATTATTTAGCTAATTGAATGCGAGCGATTATCATTCCTGGAACGATTCGGCATCGCACCAGCGCAGTGCGCGGCCGCTGCACCCGCCTGGTGCAGCGCATATTATCTTCTCGCCCTGCGGCGTCGAAATCCCTCCTGATTTACGCCGTATAGTTTCGTCACGGAATATAAATCGATGCAGTTGTATCCGGTTAATTAGCGCAAACAGGCTCAGAGGAAAACTTTATTTTCAAAAGGGACGATACGGGGCCGCTGGCATAAATCCTGCAACCAATAGAGTTCCATATATCGCAACTGCCAGGGTTATTAAACGGGAATAACAATGTCTGATGAAAAAATAGTGCTGACGGACGCGCGCGTCACTGCCAGCAAAGGAAGCTATCTGGCGCTGGTGGCGGCCATCCTCTTTTTTTCAGGAATGCTCTACCAGGTTGAAGGCTTTCACTGGCTGAGCGCCTTTGACTTCACCACGCTGGGCGGCAGCTTCGGCACCATGAAGGATCCCGCCAGCAATACCTTTCTCGGCGCGGGTGGCCTGAGTGCCAAAGCGGGTTTCCTCTTCGCGCTCTCGCTGACGCCCACGGTGATGCTGGCGCTGGGCGTACTGGAGATCTTCACCCACTACGGCGCGATGCGCGCGGCGCATAAGCTGCTGACACCGCTGCTGCAGCCGCTGATGGGCCTGCCGGGACGCTGCGGGCTGGCGTTGATCACCGATTTGCAGAGCACCGATGCGGGCGCGGCGCTGACCAAAGAGATGTTCGACCGCGGTCAGGTAACAAAAAAAGATATTGTGGTGATGAGCGCCTGGCAATATTCCGGCGCGGGCTTAATCAATAACTATTTCGCCATCGGCTCGGCGCTGTTCGCCTCGATGACCCTGCCGATTATTATTCCGCTCGCCTTAATGTTTGTTCTTAAATTTGTCGGTGCGGCGTTGACGCGTTGTGTGTTAAACAGTGTTTATAAGAAGGATTTCCCCCATGGAAAATAACGGCGCGGTAAAAAGCAGCCAAAATCCTTTTGATATTTTCGTCACCGGCGCGCGCAAAGGTTTTCATATCGCCATTCATAACCTGATGCCTAACGTGGTGATGGCCTATGTGCTGGCGGAAGTGCTGAATCTGCTCGGCATTATGCCGTTTCTGGGGCAGGTTTTCGCGCCGCTAATGGGGCTGTTTGGCCTGCCGGGCGAAGCCATTACCGTGCTGCTCACCGCCTGGCTCTCCTCGTCCGCTGGCACCGGCGTCGCGGTAAGCCTGCTGGCCAAAGGGGTGCTGACCGGCGCGGACGTAACCATCCTCGCGCCCGCGATTTTCCTGATGGGATCGCAGCTGCAATACATGGGGCGCCTGCTGGGCGTGGCCGACGTGCCGAAAAAATACTGGCCGCTGCTGATGCTGGTGAGCGTCATCAACGCGGCGATCGCGATGTGCGTTATGCGTCTTTTTATTTAGGAGAAAAGCGGTGTCAAAGGTATTAGAGCATTACCACTACCTGCACGAAATTCCTGAACTGGGGTTTGAAGAGTTTAAAACCTCCGCCTATATCGCCGATCAGCTGGAGAAAGCGGGGCTGAAGGTGACGCGCGGCGTCAACCAGACCACCGGCATCGTCGCGGAGATCGACAGCGGCGTGCCGGGCCCGGTGCTGGCGCTGCGCGCCGACATGGACGCGCTCGGCCATATCATCGACGGCGTCGCCTGCGCGCGCCATACCTGCGGTCATGACGGCCACTCTTCCGTGGTGCTGACCGCCGCGCAGGAGCTGCTGGCGGAAGGTGCGGTGAAAAAGGGCCGCCTGAAGATTCTGTTTCAGCCGGCGGAAGAGCTGGGCGCCGGCGCGCTGGCGATGGTGGAGGGTGGCGCGCTGGACGACGTGGAGATGATCCTCGGCTTCCATCTGCGTCCGCTGGAAGAGTGCGTGGTCGGCGAGGCGACGCCTGCGGTGCTCTACTCCGCCTGCTCGACGCTGGAAGCCACCATTAAAGGCGTGCCCGCGCACGCCGCGCGACCGCATCTCGGCGTTAACGCGCTGGACGCGGCGGTGCAGGCGGTTAATGCAGTTAACGCGATCCACCTTTCGCCGGGGCTGAACTGGAGCGTGAAGGCGACGCGTTTTCTCTGCGACGCCGGCGTCACCAACTCGGTGCCTGACCAGGCGCGCGTGGTGTGGGATTTGCGTTCGCAGGAGAACGCGCCGATGGAGGCGCTGAAAGAGAAGGTCACCCAGGCGATCCAGCACAGCGTCGCGGCGCTGGGCGCCAGCGCCGAGGTCGTGGTGTTGAAAGAGATGCCGGCGGCGGAGATCCATGATGAGGCCACAGCGGTGATCCGCGCGGCCATTACCGAGGTGCTGGGTGGCAACGGGCTGCTGGAGGCGAAAACCACGCCGGGCAGCGAAGACTTCTTCTACTATCCGGTAAAACGCCCGAACGTGAAGGCGGGTTTCTGGGGGCTGGGCACCAACCTGGTGCCGGGACTGCATCATCCTGATATGCACTTCGATCTCAGCGCGCTGGCCATCGGCGTGAAGATCTTCAAATCCTGCGTAACAAGGGTGCTAGGGTAAATAAGACGAGCATAATATCGTTACTCTGGAATGGTGAAAAAATAGTCATAAAATGAAGGGGCAATGCCCCTTTACTTATTTATAGCGTTTGACGTTCATTCCACGAATCAGTATAGATAATATTGCCGTCGCAATGTTTCCAGGTGATTCGTTCATAACGTAGTTCCACCGTTTCCATATGATTTTCATTTTTATTATCTGGAGCAGCCATAGAAGGAGAGATAGATACAACGCGAACGCCTTCAAGTAACATATTAAAGTATTCCGCTTCTTGTCCCGCATCGTTAATTTTATACCACTTTATTTCAGCGGAGGTTAAGTTCTGCCCAGTTGCAACAGCTTTATAAAGATAAGGGCTAGAATAATCAAACTCCTTAACGATAAGCATTGGCGAATGAATGCGTGTGCCTGTCACTTTTCCTGTAGCATTGTCAGTAGGGATCATCAAATTATGATGAAAGCCGCGCACTTCGATGCTAAATTCACGGTCCTGTACATCGACGCCGCCTTTAATAAGCGCGCCACCGTCGTCCCTAAGCCACATATACGCTGGTATAGGCATAGTTTATCCTCCTTGTAAAAGTACCATGTCAGATATTACTGCTATGACTTAATAATAAAATTGTCTCAGATCAATGTTCGTTTTTTATTCTCTTGTTAAATAATCATCAAGATTATACGTGATTATCTTACCCGCTATGCCATGTGTGACAGTCAAAGACGCTTTACTTGTGTCAGTAAGAATATAAAGGATGATGCGATGGATACTGTTGAAGAGATAAATGGGACTTATTTCTATCATGGACATAATAATCTCAGCGCAAGAGAGCTTTTTAACTTAATATTTCTCGAGAACTTTTCCAAAGCCTTTGGTTTAAGTATGACGTCTGGTGCCTTGATTTTGAGTGGGCAGCCTTTAATGAGTGTTTCGGGAAAATTAGATGCAGCGCATAATACGCCGGGCACCAGCGTCGCTTCGGTTCTCAGCAGGAAATTGCTTAAAGATGCGCGCTTTCCTTTTGGTTTGAGGCCAGTTGCGCCTGTGGGTTCCTTTAATAAACTGAAAATGGTACCTTCTAATAAAATAGCAACTTTTGTTGGCCGCTATATCCCCTGGATTGGTTATGCGAATGCTGTGGTGACGATTCAGCGGGTTTTGAGTAATACTAAAAGAGAATACAATCTAATTGTTCGTCCACGGGATCGCATACAATGGACAGCCTTCTGATGAGTGAAACTGATTATGAAAAAAAAGTAATCGATTATTTAATGGCGCACTATCCCGTAAAGAAACGCTGGTTTCGATCGGAAATTAAACAGATTACACCGGAGTGGAGTCTGAACGAAGATTTTCAGTTTACCCCTGAAGATGCGGAAGAATTTCTAATCGATGTATTCACTGCCTTTAATGTTGATTACAGCCAGCTTGATACGAGAAATTATCTTGAATATGAATATCCTTTCTGGCAACAGACGTTTAAAAAGAGAATAAAACCGCTTACGGTAGCAATGATTATTGAGTCAGTTAAAGCGGGACGCTGGCTTTATGATTGAGTGCTGATTCTGGTGCCGCACACGACCTTGTTCTCAACGTACCAGCTTCAGGCTCCCGCATCTTGCGAGCATGACTAGCCGCAGCGCATCTGTTCCCAACAATTTTTCCTGCCCCTGTTCGCCGCCGCGCGCAAAATATTGTATGCTATGCCGCCTTAACGAAGACCAGGTAACCGGAATCGCCGCCAATGTAGAACGCGCCTCGACCACCGCCTTCTGACGCCGTTGCGTCACCCTGGCTCCGTTTACCTGCCGGATTTCCGGCCATCATGATTACTCTGCAGCGTCCCCTTACGCGACGTTGCCTCGATGAGAAGAACTCACTCATGTCTAATTTCATGCAAGAGGTGGCGCGCCGCCGCACCTTTGCCATTATTTCGCACCCCGATGCTGGTAAAACCACCATCACTGAAAAAGTACTGCTGTTCGGACAGGCTATCCAGACCGCCGGTACGGTAAAAGGCCGCGGCTCGAGCCAGCACGCTAAATCGGACTGGATGGAGATGGAGAAGCAGCGCGGCATCTCTATTACCACCTCCGTGATGCAGTTCCCCTACCGCGAGAGCCTGGTCAACCTGCTCGACACGCCGGGACACGAAGACTTCTCGGAAGATACCTACCGCACCCTGACGGCGGTGGACTGCTGCCTGATGGTGATCGACGCGGCGAAAGGCGTCGAGGATCGTACCCGCAAGCTGATGGAAGTCACCCGTCTGCGCGACACGCCGATCCTGACCTTTATGAACAAGCTCGACCGCGACATCCGCGATCCGATGGAGCTGCTGGATGAGGTGGAAAGCGAGCTGAAAATTGCCTGCGCGCCTATCACCTGGCCTATCGGCTGCGGCAAGCTGTTCAAAGGGGTTTACCACCTCTACAACGACGAAACCTATCTCTACCAGACGGGCAAGGGCCACACCATTCAGGAAGTGCGCATCGTCAAAGGGCTGGATAACCCGGAGCTGGACAGCGCGGTCGGCGAAGAGCTGGCGGCGCAGCTGCGCGAAGAGCTGGAGCTGGTAAAAGGCGCGTCGCACGAATTCGATCAGGAGCTGTTCCTGAGCGGCGAGATCACGCCGGTCTTCTTCGGCACCGCGCTGGGCAACTTTGGCGTCGACCATATGCTCGACGGCCTGGTCTCCTGGGCGCCCGCGCCGATGCCGCGCGCAACTGACGCGCGTATCGTCACCGCAGAGGAAGAGAAATTCACCGGCTTCGTGTTTAAGATTCAGGCCAACATGGACCCGAAACACCGCGACCGCGTCGCCTTTATGCGCGTCGTCTCCGGTAAATATGAAAAGGGCATGAAGCTGCGTCAGGTGCGCACCGGCAAAGATGTGGTGATCTCCGACGCGCTGACCTTTATGGCGGGTGACCGCTCGCACGTGGAAGAGGCCTGGCCTGGCGACATCATCGGCCTGCACAACCACGGCACCATCCAGATCGGCGACACCTTCACTCAGGGCGAGAACATGAAGTTCACCGGCATTCCGAACTTCGCCCCTGAGCTGTTCCGCCGCATTCGCCTGCGCGATCCGCTCAAGCAGAAGCAGCTGCTGAAAGGGCTGGTGCAGCTGTCGGAAGAGGGCGCCGTGCAGGTGTTCCGTCCGGTGCACAACAACGATCTGATTGTCGGCGCGGTCGGCGTGCTGCAGTTCGACGTGGTGGTGGCGCGTCTGAAGAGCGAATATAACGTCGAGGCGATCTACGAAGCGATCAACGTTTCGACGGCGCGCTGGGTCGAATGCAGCGATGCGAAGAAATTCGACGAGTTCCAGCGTAAAAACGAGATCAACCTCGCGCTCGACGGCGGCGATAACCTGACCTACATCGCACCGACCATGGTTAACCTGAATATCACCCAGGAGCGCTATCCTGACGTGATCTTCCGTAAAACCCGCGAGCATTAATCTGCACTGCAACAGGGCCGCCCAGCTTTGGCTGGCCCTGTTCCTCCCCTCCAGACTCTTCCTAAAAACTCTGCTTTTTCTTTTAACTGGCGTGCGATCAACCAGTTATTCAGGCAAAACGCCAAACACCAGCTATGATTATTCTGTCGGACGGCAAAAGAGAAGTTGCTTCTCCCTTACGTCCAACGATGCAGCAGCGCCGTTTGCTGCTGTTGCGCCCACGGTTGTGGGTGAGCTCACTGACAGAAGGAAGATATCGATGAATAAGACTAAGATTGCCCAAACGCTGATGGCGGTAATGGTTGGTTCCGCCCTGTTAAGCGGCAGCGCCCTGGCTGACGACTCAATGACGCAGAAAGCGCAGCAGAGTGCGGACAACGCCGGTGCGAAAATCAATAGTTCTATGAAAAAAGTCGATGGATTTATGGATGACAGCGCCGTCACCGCAAAAGCCAAAGCGGCTCTGGTGGATGACGAAGCGATAAAAAGTACGGATATCTCCGTGAAAACGCACGATGGCGTAGTGACTCTGAGCGGTTTTGTCGCCTCGCAGGATCAGGCTGAAAAAGCCGTCGCCGTGGTGAAAAACGTGGAAGGTGTGAAATCCGTCAGCGACAAACTGCACGTTAAAGACAGCAAATCACAAAGTTTGAAAGGATATGCCGGAGATGCGGCAACGACGAGCGAAATTAAAGCTAAACTGTTAGCCGATGACATCGTCCCGTCGCGTAACGTCAAGGTAGAAACCACCGACGGCGTTGTTCAGCTCTCAGGAACCGTCGCGACTAAAGCGCAGTCGGATCGCGCTGAAAGCATCGCGAAAGCCATTGAAGGCGTTAAAAGCGTTAAGAATGACCTGACCGTGAAGTCTTAACGTCGTGAGCGCGGCGTCCGCGTGACGCCGTACTGACAAAACAAAACCCAAAATGGGAAAGAAACGAGCAGTTCGATTTCACTAAGGTAAGGAGAGGCTTATGTTTCGTTGGGGTATTATTTTTCTGGTAATTGCACTGATCGCGGCGGCGTTAGGATTTGGCGGCCTCGCCGGTACGGCAGCATGGGCGGCTAAAGTTGTCTTCGTTGTTGGTATTATTCTGTTCCTCGTGAGCCTGTTTACCGGCCGCAAACGACCCTGACCGGTTGAGTCATTCTGATTTTTGCAATGAGCATGCATAAAGCGGAGACCAGCCAGCCGCCGCGCAGCGTAAAGGAAAACGCATCACGCGCGGCGGCAGCCGCCAGCTAGTCTGGCGGCGGGTCAGGAGACAACATGGCTGGTTCTCCGGGATGCTGCTGAATTCAAACGGATAAACGCAACAGCAGACCTCTGAACCCTTTCTGAGGAACAGAAGTGGGTATTCGGATCCCCGTTACGCTGGGCGCGATTGAGCCCTTAGCCCTTTCCCCCTTTAAAGCGCGTAAAATCGCTCTGGTCTGCGAAGGTGGCGGACAGCGCGGCATCTTTACTGCAGGCGTGCTGGACGAGTTCCAGCGGGCGAAATTCAATCCCTTCGATCTCTTTATCGGCACCTCGGCCGGGGCGCAAAATCTCTCTGCCTTTGTCTGCGGCCAGCAGGGCTACGCGCGTCGCGTTATCACGCGCTACACCACCAGCAAACTCTTTTTCGATCCGCTGCGCTTCGTGCGCGGCGGCAACCTGATCGATCTCGACTGGCTTATCGACGTGACGCGGCGCGAACTGCCGCTGTCGCTGGAGAGCGGCAAGCTGCTGTTCGACAGCGGACGCGAATTCTATATGTGCGCCTGCCGCAGCGACGACTATACGCCCGGCTATTTCGCGCCGACCAGCGCCAACTGGCACGATCTCATTAAAGCCTCCAGCGCCATTCCCGGCTTTTACCGGCTCGGGGTCGACCTGGAGGGCATCAGCTATCTTGACGGCGGCATCAGCGACGCCATTCCGGTGCGTGAGGCGGCGCGGCGCGGCGCGGATACCATCGTAGTGATCCGCACCGTGCCGTCGCAGATGTTTTATACGCCAAAATGGATGAAGCGCATGGAGCGCTGGCTGAGCGCCAGCGCGCTGCAGCCGATGATCAACATCCTGCATCATCACGAAGCGAGCTATCGCGAGATCCAGCAGTTTATCGAGCAGCCGCCGGACGACCTGCGTATCATTGAAATCTATCCGCCGCACGTGCTGGCGAGCATGGCGCTCGGCAGCCGCGTCGCGTCGCTGAATCAGGACTACCATCTGGGGCGGCGCTGCGGCCGCTACTTCCTGGCGACGCTGGGACAGTGGCTCAGCGACGCCGAGCCGTTCGTGCGCTATACCACCGTCACGCCGCTGGCGCCGGTCGCCAACGCGCCCGACAACCGGCCGATCATGACGCCGCCGGTCGCAGGCAACGACGCAGACTATGATGAAGGGTCGCTGGCATGAGATTTACCGACACCCACTGCCATTTCGATTTCCCGCCTTTTGTCGGCGATGAGGAAAAGAGTATCGCGCGCGCCGCCGAGGCGGGGGTCGAGCGCATTATCGTACCGGCGGTGGACGCCAGCCGCTTTGCGCGCATTGTGGCGCTGGCGGCGCAGCATCCCGCGCTTTACGCGGCGCTCGGCCTGCATCCCATCGCTATCGATCGGCATGAAGACGCGCATCTCGACCAGTTGGAGAGCTGGCTGCAGCAGCAGCCAGCAAAGCTTGCGGCGATAGGCGAGATCGGCCTCGACCTCTATATGGAGAACCCGCAGTTTGCGCGTCAGGAGTTTTTGCTCGACGCGCAGCTGCGGCTGGCGAAGCAGTACGAGCTGCCGGTGATCCTCCATTCGCGCCGCACCCACGACAAGCTGGCGCTGCATCTGCGCCGTCACGACCTGCCGCGCCGCGGCGTGGTGCACGGCTTCGCCGGCAGCCTGCAGCAGGCGCAGGCCTTTATCAAACTCGGCTACGCCATCGGCGTCGGCGGCACCATCACCTACGCGCGCGCCAGCAAAACCCGTAATACCCTGGCGCAGCTGCCGCTGGAGGCGCTGCTGCTTGAAACCGACGCGCCCGATATGCCGCTGCACGGCTTTCAGGGCGAGCCGAACCGGCCGGAGCGCGCCCGTCTGGTGTGGCAAACCTTGTGCGAGCTGCGCCCGGAGTCGCCGCAGGCGATCGCCGAGGCGCTGTGGCGCAACACGTGCGCGCTGTTCAACCTGCCTGCGTAATCTTCTCTCAATGTGATAATAGTAACATTGCGTCTCTCTGCGTTATAATAACGCCATCGCTTTCTGTTGCTGATAGCGGTGTGACGGATAACACATTCGCCAGCCGCTGGAATTGTTAGAATTATCACATTCAGCCGGCGCTTTCGCGCCTGTTTGTTATCTGGAGAACACTATGACTGACATTACCGCTGCGGCGCAGCGCGCGCTGCACCTGATGGACCTGACCACCCTGAACGAAGACGACACCGATGAAAAAGTGATCGCCCTCTGCCGCCAGGCGAAATCGCCTGCGGGCAACACCGCCGCTATCTGCATCTATCCGCGCTTTATTCCGGTGGCGCGCAAAGCGCTGCGCGAGCAGGGCACGCCAGAGATCCGCATCGCCACCGTGACCAACTTCCCGCACGGCAACGACGACATCGACATCGCGCTGGCGGAAACCCGCGCGGCTATCGCCTACGGCGCGGATGAAGTCGACGTGGTGTTTTCCTATCGCGCGCTGATCGCCGGCAACGCCCAGATCGGCTTCGATCTGGTGAAAGCCTGTAAAGAGGCGTGCGCTCAGGCTGACGTGCTGCTGAAGGTAATTATCGAAAGCGGCGAGCTGAAAGAGGAAGCGCTGATCCGCCAGGCCTCTGAGATCGCCATCGACGCAGGCGCGGACTTTATCAAAACCTCTACCGGCAAGGTGCCGGTCAACGCCACGCCGGAAGTGGCGCAGATCATGATGAGCGTGATCCGCGATAAAGGCGTGAAAGAGCAGGTCGGCTTTAAACCGGCCGGCGGCGTGCGCAGCGCGGAAGACGCGGCGCTCTACCTCAAGCTGGCGGACGACATCCTCGGCGAAGGCTGGGCCGACGCGCGCCACTTCCGCTTTGGCGCATCCAGCCTGTTAGCCAGCCTGCTGAACGCGCTGGGTCATCAGACCGCCAGCAGCAAAGCCGGCTACTGATTGCGTGACGGCGGCCGCTGGCCGCCATTCTCATCTCAACCCTGATCATGGGGGCGATTTTGTTTCTGCCGCAAGAAATTATCCGTAAGAAACGCGACGGCCAGGCGCTGAGTGAAGAGGAAATCCGCTTCTTTATCAACGGCGTGCGCGACAACAGCGTGTCGGAAGGCCAGATTGCCGCGCTGGCGATGACCATCTTTTTTCACGATATGTCGCTGCCGGAGCGCGTGGCGCTGACCATGGCGATGCGCGACTCCGGCACCGTGCTCAACTGGCGGTCGCTCAACCTCAACGGACCGGTGGTCGATAAACATTCGACGGGCGGCGTCGGCGACGTGACCTCGCTGATGCTGGGTCCGATGGTGGCCGCCTGCGGCGGCTATGTGCCGATGATCTCGGGGCGCGGCCTGGGCCATACCGGCGGCACGCTGGACAAGCTGGAGGCGATCCCCGGCTTCGACATCTTCCCGGACGACGATCGTTTTCGTCAGATCATCAAACAGGTCGGCGTGGCGATCATCGGCCAGACCAGCTCGCTGGCGCCGGCGGACAAGCGCTTCTACGCCACGCGCGATATCACCGCCACCGTGGACTCTATCCCGCTGATCACCGCCTCGATTCTGGCGAAAAAGCTGGCGGAAGGGCTGGACGCGCTGGTGATGGACGTCAAGGTCGGCTCCGGCGCCTTTATGCCCACCTTCGAGGCGTCGCACGATCTGGCGCAGGCGATTGTCGGCGTGGCGAACGGCGCGGGCTGCACCACCACCGCGCTGCTCACCGATATGAATCAGGTGCTCGCCTCCAGCGCGGGCAACGCGCTGGAAGTGCGCGAAGCGGTGCGCTTTCTCACTGGCGCAGAGCGCAACCCGCGCCTGCTGGAGGTGACCCTGGCGCTGTGCAGCGAGATGCTGATCTCCGGCAAACTGGCGGCCAGCGAAGAAGAGGCGCGCGGCAAGCTGCTGCAGGTGCTGGACAGCGGCCAGGCGGCGGAGGTGTTCGCGCGCATGGTCGCCGCGCAGGGCGGCCCGGTCGACTTTGTCGAGCGCCACGACGCTTATCTGCCCCAGCCGATGCTCAGCAAAGCGGTCTACGCCGATCGTCCCGGCATCGTCAGCAGCATGGACACGCGCGCGCTGGGGATGGCGGTGGTGGCGATGGGCGGCGGGCGTCAGCGCGCCAGCGACAGCATCGACTACAGCGTGGGCATGAGCGATATGATCACCCTGGGGGAACGCGCCGACGCGCAGCGCCCGCTGGCGATGGTGCACGCTAGCAGCGAGGCGAGCTGGCAGCAGGCGGCCGCAGCGGTGAAAGCGGCGGTGACGCTGAGCGACAGCGCGCCAGAGGCGACGCCGGTGGTTTATCGCCGGGTCACCGCCAGCGACGGCTGAGCCTAAACCGCGGATAATATGGCGCGGGCCGAACGGGCAGGGATGCCGTTTTTGCGTTTTGCGATCGAGCCCTGTTATCCGCGGCCGTATCTGACGTGACGAAGCCGCAAATCTGCGGCTTTATGCTGCCGTCAGGCAGCCATTCGGGTATACTGATCTGATCGCTTTTTTTTGACTTGTCACGCGCGCAGGCGCAGGAGACTTGCATGAAACGTGCTTTTATTATGGTGCTCGATTCCTTTGGGATCGGCTCAAGCAAAGACGCCGACAAATTCGGCGACGCAGGATCGGACACGCTGGGCCACATCGCCGAAGCGTGCTTTAACGGCGAAGCGGACAAAGGCCGTAAAGGCCCGCTGCATCTGCCGAACCTCACCGCGCTCGGCCTCGGCAAAGCCGCCGAGCTTTCCACCGGCCGCTTTCCGCTGGGCCTCGATCCCAATGCAGAGATCACCGGCGCCTACGCCTACGCCAGCGAAATCTCCTCCGGCAAAGACACTCCGTCCGGCCACTGGGAAATCGCCGGCGTGCCGGTGCTGTTCGACTGGGGCTACTTCAGCGACAAAGAGAACAGCTTTCCGCAGGAACTGCTCGACAAGCTGGTGGAACGCGCCGATCTGCCGGGCTATCTCGGCAACTGCCACTCTTCCGGCACGGTGATCCTCGACCAGCTGGGCGAAGAGCATATGAAAACCGGCAAGCCGATTTTCTACACCTCGGCGGACTCGGTGTTCCAAATCGCCTGTCACGAAGAGACTTTCGGCCTTGACCGCCTCTATGAACTGTGTGAAATCGCCCGTGAAGAGCTGACCGAAGGCGGCTACAATATCGGCCGCGTTATCGCGCGTCCGTTTGTCGGCGACAAAGCGGGCCACTTCGAGCGCACCGGCAACCGTCACGACCTGGCGGTGGAACCGCCTTCGCCGACCATGCTGAAAAAGCTGGTGGACGAAAAGGGCGGCGAAGTGATTTCAGTGGGTAAAATCGCTGACATCTACGCTCAGCAGGGCATCACGCAGAAGGTGAAAGCCACCGGCCTGGACGCGCTGTTCGACGCCACCATCGAGCAGATGAAACAGGCGCCCGACCAGTCGATCGTCTTTACCAACTTCGTCGATTTCGACTCCACCTGGGGTCACCGTCGCGACGTCGCCGGCTATGCGGGCGGGCTGGAGCTGTTCGATCGCCGTCTGCCGGAGCTGATGGCGCTGGTGAAAGAGGATGACATTCTGATCCTCACCGCCGACCACGGCTGCGACCCGACCTGGCAGGGCACCGAGCACACGCGCGAGCATATTCCGATTCTGATCTACGGCCCGAAAGTGAAACCCGGCTCGCTGGGCTACCGCGAGACCTTCGCGGACATCGGGCAGACGATCGCGCACTATTTTGGCCTGTCCGATATGGACTACGGCAAGAGCATGCTGTAAACAGAGCCGCTAAATTTAAAAAGGACAAATAACCATGGCAACTCCTCACATTAATGCAGAAATGGGCGACTTCGCCGACGTGGTACTGATGCCGGGCGACCCGCTGCGCGCAAAGCACATCGCGGAAACCTTTCTGGAAAACCCGGTTGAAGTGAACAACGTGCGCGGCATGCTGGGCTACACCGGCACCTATAAAGGCCGCAAAATCTCCGTGATGGGTCACGGCATGGGCATCCCGTCCTGCTCGATCTACACCAAAGAGCTGATCACCGATTTTGGCGTGAAGAAAATCATCCGCGTCGGCTCCTGCGGCGCGGTGCGCCCGGACGTGAAGCTGCGTGACATCGTGATCGGCATGGGTGCCTGCACCGACTCTAAAGTCAACCGCATGCGCTTTAAGGATCACGACTTCGCGGCGATCGCCGACTTCGATATGGTGCGCAACGCGGTTGACGCGGCCAAAGCGCTGGGCGTGGACGCGCGCGTCGGCAACATCTTCTCTGCCGATCTGTTCTATACCCCAGATCCGCAGATGTTCGACGTGATGGAGAAGTACGGCATCCTCGGCGTGGAGATGGAAGCGGCGGGCATTTACGGCGTGGCGGCGGAGTTTGGCGCGAAGGCGCTGACCATCTGCACCGTGTCGGACCATATCCGCACCCATGAGCAGACCACCTCTGCCGAGCGTCAGACCACCTTCAACGATATGATTAAGATCGCGCTGGAGTCGGTGCTGCTGGGCGACTAAGCCTGCGCCTGCCTGTTCCCCGTGCCGGTCGGCGCGGGGAACATCCTGTTACGTTCGTAACATTCTCACCAAATGACACACTTTTCTCGACTCCTGTGCATCTTCCCGCTGGTGCTGCTCTTTTAGCTGCCTATCATTAGCGCGACTACAAAAAATAACTCATCTGCCAATGCCGCCTAATGAATTTCCGCAATTTCGAAGCTGAAGAAAAGCTCTTCGCGCGCCGTGCGCTGGTCGCCTTCGCGCTGGTCGTGACCTGTTTCATTATTCTCGGCGTCAATCTCTATCGTCTGCAGGTGCGCGATCACGGCTACTACCAGACGCGATCTAACCAGAACGACATCAAAATGATCCCCATCGCGCCGACGCGCGGGCTGATCTACGATCGCAACGGCATTCCGCTGGTGCATAACGTCACCTGGTACGACATTATGCTCACGCCGTATAAAATCGACGATATGCAGGCGACGCTGAAGGCGCTGACGCCGATTGTCGATCTGACGCCGGAGGAGATCGACACCTTTACCCGCACCCTGAAGCAGAACAGCCGCTACAAGCCGGTGGTGCTGAAAGAGGAGCTGACCGACGAGCAGGTGGCGCGCTTCTCGGTCAACCAGTACCGCTTTACCGGCGTCAGCATCGACACCTATCAGGATCGCGAATACCCCTACGGCGCGGACCTGGCGCACGTGGTCGGCTACGTCTCTAAAATCAACGATAACGACTATAAGCGTCTCAACGCCGCCGGCATCGCCGAGAACTATGCCGCCGATCACAACATCGGCAAGCAGGGCATCGAGGGGTATTACGAGTCGCTGCTGCACGGCAAGCCGGGCTATCAGGAAGTGGAAGTGGACAACCACGGCCGCATCGTGCGCGTGCTGAAAGAGGTGCCGCCGGTGGCGGGTAAAAACATTACCCTGACCATCGATCTTCATTTACAGCAGTATGTTGAAAGCCTGCTGGCCGGGCAGCGCGCCGCGGTGCTGGTGGAGGATCCGCACGACGGCTCGGTGCTGGCGATGGTCTCCAGCCCCAGCTACGATCCCAATCCCTTCGTGAAGGGCATCAGCTACCAGGCCTACAAAACGCTGCTGCAGGACAAAAACCTGCCGCTGATCAACCGCGTCACCCAGGGACTCTATCCGCCCGCGTCGACGGTAAAACCCTATATGGCGATGTCGGCGCTGCTGACCGGGGTCATCACGCCGCAGACCAGCTTCTTCGGCGCGCCCACCTGGACGCTGCCGGGCACCGATCGCCGCTACCGCGACTGGAAAAAAAGCGGCCACGGCATGCTCGACGTCACCAAAGCGATTGAAGAGTCGGCCGACACCTTCTTTTATCAGGTGGCCTTTATGATGGGCATCGATCGTATTCACAGCATGCTCAGTCAGTTCGGCTATGGCAAATCGACCGGCATCGATCTTAACGAGGAGTACAACGGTCTGCTGCCAAGCCGCGACTGGAAGCTGAAAGTGCATAAAAAGGGGTGGTATCAGGGCGATACGGTGTCGGTAGGCATCGGCCAGGGCTACTGGATCGCCACGCCGATTCAGATGGTGAAGGCGATGGTGGCGCTGATCAACAACGGCAAGGTGATCGCGCCGCATCTGCTGGCGAAAGCCGAACGCGGCAAATCGGTGGAGATGTATCAGCCGTCGCTGCCTCAGCCGCAGATTGGCGACGCGCGTTCGCCTTACTGGGCGCTGGTGCGCCGGGCGATGTTCGGCATGGCGAATGCGCCGAACGGCACCGGCTATAAATATTTCCATACCGCGCCCTATGGCATTGCGGCCAAGAGCGGCACCTCGCAGGTGTTCAGCCTGAAGCAGAACCAGACCTACAACGCGAAGATGATCCCGGTGCGCCTGCGCGACCATATCTTCTATACCGCGTTTGCGCCCTTTAACGATCCGAAGGTGGCGGTGGCGCTGATTCTGGAGAACGGCGGCAACGAAGGGGTAACCGCCGCGCCGGTGATGCGCGAGATCCTCGATCATATCTTCCTGCCGCCGCCGAGCGAAGCGCCGGTCGAGACGGCGCATCAGCCTTAATCGCCGGGCAGAACAAGGCCTCAGTTAAACCAGCTGCCGGCCTTTTTCTCCCGCGCTTTGCCTTCGCTCTGCAGCAAATCGCGTCCGCCCTGCGACAGGTTGCGCGTCGCATCCGCTTCCGACTGGACCACGTCGGTGCGCGCGGCGCGCGATTTCAGATCCTGATCGATATACTCATCTTCGCGCGCCACCCGTGCTGCTTCACGCTTCAGCGCCAGCTTGCGCTGCTCCAGCTCCAGCTGGCGCAGCTCATCTTCATAGCTTTGATCGCGCTTCTTGTCGGCCTGATGCTCCGCCAGCACGCGCGATTTTTCCGCAGAGGCGGCGGCGTCGCGCTGACGCTGACGTTCCGCGCTGGCGGCGGCGATTCTGGCGCGTCGCGCGTGCTCTTCACGCGCCTCGCGGTCGAACCTCGCCTGACGCGCATCCTCCTGCGATTGCTCCTGCGCCTTGCCGGCGTTCTCGGCTGCCGCCACGGCGGCAAGCTGATCCTGCAACGACGCGGCTTCGGCGCTGAGCGTCGCCGTCAGGCTAAAGGTCACCAGCGAGAGAAAAGTGATAACAGATTTCACTTATCCTCCTCAGGCTTTCTTCGGACAGGCCGTGTTCGGCTGGATGCGCGTTTCGTTATTTTTGGTCGAGATCACCACGGCCAGACCCGAAGTAAAGTCGCAGGTGCGGCCCACCTGAGTGGAGGTAAAGACTTTGGTGCCCTCTTTGTAGGTCAGCGACACGCCGTCCACCAGGGTTTTATCGCTGACCAGCGAACCTGCCGCCGCGCCGACCGCGCCGCCGCCCACCGCGCCTGCGGTCGTGCCGAGGCCAGAACCGGTGCCGACGTTATGGCCGGCGACGCCGCCCGCCACGGCGCCAAGGATGGCGCCGAAGGTCTGCGCCGCTTGTTTATTACGCGTGTTATCCACCGCTACTTTGGCGGGCAGGATAGAGATGATATTAACGGTTTTGGTTTCTTGTTTGTTGTTGAGCTGCGTGGTGTCGTAGACGTTTGCCGCATAGCTGTCGGCGTTGCTCTGACAGCCCGTCAGGACCAGAGGGGAAAGAATACTTAACAGTAATAATGGTTTTGCCAGCGTCATCTCGAAAACTCCTTTTAAGAAAAGTCCGAATTAATAGCACGTCAAGCCGAGATGAAAAGTAGGCGCTACCAGAATTAGAAAAATAACTGATGTGATCGGCAAAATTTGTCTTAAGGCAGGAAAATAGCCAGCGCTAAATGCAATTCAGAAAGCGGATAAAATTGTCTTTAATCATGGTGTTGTATCAGAGGTCTTGAAGCCTCGCGCTATTGGGTTTCGAAATCATATTATTTAAGGCAAATTTCCTGATAATCCAGTTGAGCATTATTTATGTTTAAGGCGAATAGTTGTTCAGTGCTGGTTAATTGCATCGCTATGGCGATTAAAATAAATGCAAACCATTTTACTGGCGGCATCGACTGGTGATAACGCAGTCTGGGGTCGCTCAGGGGCGGGCGGTCCTCGCGCCGCTGACGCGGTTCCTTCACGTCATTCGCCTGCCTGACGGACCGGTGGGGATGGAACATCCCTGTTCCAGCCCCACCTTTCGCCCGCATCCCTGCGGGCTCTCCTGGCAGCCTCATTCTGTTCAGCGCTGCGAAAGGCCCGCCCCTGATCGGCCCCAGCCTGCTGGCCAGCTTCCGTGCGCGCGGCCCGGCAGCAGAGGAGGTGCTGTGGCCCGCACCAGCATGCCCACACGCGTAAATAAAAAGGCCGCCATTTAGAGAACATAGCGGCCTTACCTGAACATGAGCTTAACTGACAAGCATTAGGCACAATGCCGGCTTTTCTGGCTACTCCTGACTCAGGGCTTCGGTGACGTGGCTGATAGCACGCACCACTTCCGATGAGCTGTCGCGCAGCTCGCTGATAACGCCGCCCGCCTGTTGGGCCAGCACCACGCCGTGATCGGCGCGCTTCATATTGGATTCGATGCTTTTCAGCGCCTTCGACGCCAGCAGATGGTTCTGCTGCACCCGGCTCTCGATCTCGGTGGTGGCCTGGTTGATATTGGCCGCCAGCGTGCGCACCTCGTTCGCCACCACCGCGAAGCTGCGGCCGTGAGCGCCCGCGCGCGCCGCCTCCACCGCCGCGTTAAGCGCGATCAGGTTGGTCTGATCGGCGATGCGGCGAATGCTGGCGACAATCGCGCCGATGCGGTCTGAGGAGTCGCTGAGGTCGGAGATATCGTCGGAGATGCCGTGCAGCTCGCCCGCCAGCGCGTTGATGGTCTCTACGCTGTTTTCGATCACGCTGGCGCCGTGGCGGGTGCTTTCCCGAGTCTGCAACGCGGTCTGGTAGGCCTGCTGCGCGGCGTCGCGCTCCAGCTGGTTTTTCTCGACCTGCGCCGTGACGTCAGTGGCGAATTTCACCACTTTATACAGAATGCCCTCCTCATCAAAAACCGGGTTGTAGGTGGCGCGCAGCCAGATGGTGCGGCCCTGTTTATTCACCCGCTGGAACTGGCCGGAGATAAATTCGCCGCGGTTGAGCTTCTCCCAGAACGCTTTGTATTCGGCGCTCTGGCGCAGCTGTTCGGAACAGAAACGGCTGTGCGGCAGGCCGATGACCTCGTCGGCGCGATAGCCCATGGTTTTCAGAAAATTGGCGTTGGCCTTCAGCACTTCGCCTTTGAGGTTAAAGGCGATGACCGCCATCGATCGCTCAATGGCGGTGGTCATGGCGCGCTGCTCCTGGGCGTCGACGATGCGCGCGGTAATATCGGTGGCCAGCTTGACGATTTTCACCACGCGGCCGCTGCGATCCTGCACCGGCACGTAGTTTGCCTCCAGCCAGACCGGCCGGCTGTGTTTCGCCAGCCGCAGGAACTTGTCGCTGAAGCTTTCGCCGCGCTTCAGGCGCAGCCAGAAGTCGCGGTAGTGCGACGACTGCACGAAATCGGCGGTGCAAAACAGGCTGTGATGCTGGCCGACGACCTCGCTGAGCGCGTAGCCCATGCGGTCGAGAAACAGCGGGTTAGCGCCCAAAATAATCCCTTCCGGCGTGAACTCGATCATGGCGATAGCGTCGTTTAGCGAGCTAAGCGTGGCCGAGGAGTGCGTTTTATTTTGCCACGCAAGGCGTGACAAAAGACCTGATGAAATAGTAGAAAACATGGTGCACCTTATTATGGGTATGAAGTGTCACGATCGTTATCGGCACGGCTGATGAAAAAAACAGCGCGGCGGGCGGCGAATGCGGTTTTTTTTACCAGTTGGTCTGCGGGTTGCTATAAAACGCAGCAGTCAGTGACAATTTGATGAAAAGCGTTTGACGCTGTGAGGGCATTAAGGTTTAATGCGCCCCGTTGCCCGAATAGCTCAGTCGGTAGAGCAGGGGATTGAAAATCCCCGTGTCCCTGGTTCGATTCCGGGTTCGGGCACCACGAATTAAAGAACCCAGCCTTATGGCTGGGTTTTTGCTTTTGTGCGGAACCCGTCATCGAACCGGTTCGATAACCTCGCCGCGTCCTGCGGCTCGCCCTGCGGGTTTGCCGCGCAGGCGCGGCAAAGCAAAAATGCTCCCGGCATTTTTGTCCGGGTTCGGGCACCACGAATTAAAGAACCCAGCCTTATGGCTGGGTTCTTTAATTCGTGGTGCGCAAGCAAAATAATCAAAAACGCAAACGCCATTCCAAAAAAAGTGTCAGTCTCACTCTCTCATATCAAACAGATCAAGCCTTATGCGCACCCGGCAGCACCGCCGCCATCGCCAGCGCCAGCGCGGCAAAGCCCAGCAACGCCGCACCCGCGCCCAACCCTGCATAAAACGCGCCGAACAGCGCCGATCCTGCCACCTGACCAGCCGCCAGCATAAAAAACGCCACGCCGACGCCCGAGGCGGCTGAAGCAGGAGTCGCGGCTGCGCCGTAGACCAGCAGCACGCCGGAGAGCGTAACGTAGCCCGCGCCGCCCAGCGCCACGGCGGGAAACAGCCACCATGAAAAACCGTTCAGGCTCGCCAGTAGCAGCAGCGGCAGCGCCATCGCGACCTGCGACAGCCGATAAATCTGCGCCATGCTGAGCCAGCGCCGCGCCAGGCCGGTCAGCGCGCCGGCAATGCCCGCGCCGCCGCTGATCAGCCACAGCAGGCTACTGTCGCGCCCATCCAGATGAAGATAGTTACGCAAAATCTCCGGGCCGAAGCTCCACCAGGCCGCGCTGGCGGATCCGCTGATAAACGCCACGATCCCCAGTCGCAGCAGGGATCGTTGCCGTACCAGATCGCGCCAGCTAAGCCGATCTTTTTCTGTCACGCGCCGATCCTTTGGCAGATAGCGCCGGGCCGGCAGCAGGCAGATCAACGCCAGCAGCGCAAAGAGCACGCAGGCCGCGCGCCAGCCGCCTGGCAGCAGCATCAGCACCGGCACGGAGAGCATAATGCCCGCACTGGTGCCGGCGTTGATCGCGGTATTGGCGGGATCCTGCTGCGCAGGCGGCAGCGTGTCGCCGACCGCGCTGGCAACGGCAGGCGAGGCGACACCCGCGCTCAGCCCGGCGATAAACAGCCCGGCGGCAAGCATCAGCGGGGAAACGGCGCAGGCGAGCAGCAGCAGCCCGCCCGCGGCGCAGAGCGCGGCAAGGCAAGCCGAGGCGCTGGCGCCAAAGCGCGCCACCAGCCCAGGCGCGGCGGCGGTGGACATACAGTAGGAGAGATAGCTACAGGCGGTCAGGATGCCGGCAAGATGCACGCTAAACGGGATCTCCTCGCTCACCGCAGGCATCATCAGGCCCCAGGAAAAGCGCGCCAGCCCGTAGGTGACGGCAATCAGGGAAAAGCCGGTAACGCCCAGCGCCAGGGAAGATCTCATCGCGGCTTCTCCCACGACAGCAGCTGCGCGGCGGCTTCGCCCGCGTGCTTCGCCGCGTCCGGACCGAGCATCAGCGCCGAAATTACCGCGCCTTCAAACAGCATCCAGACCGCATTCGCCAGCCCCTCATCCGCCACGCAGTCGCCGATATAGCGGCGCAGCGCGTAGCGATAGTCGAGCGCATGCGCCGCCAGCATCGCGTCTTTCTCCGCATATTCGCCCCAGGCCTTAATAAAAAAGCAGCCCTGCGCGCCATACTGCTCTGTCCATGCGCCCAGCGTCTCGAACAGCCGCTGTAGCGCCTGCGGATGCTGCGCAGGCAGCAGGTCGCCGAAAAATCGCGCGCGCCGCGCCGCCATTACGCTGAGGGTCAGCGCCTCGCGCGAGGCAAAATGATGGTAGAGCGTGCGCGTCGAGACGCCCGCTTCCCGGCAAAGCTGGTCGGTGCTGGTGGCGTGAAAACCGTTGTTGTAGAACAGCCTCTCAGCCGCCTGCAAAATATCATCGCGTTTGTTCATCTGTTAAAAGTAAACCGATCGTTTTACTTTTGCGTAGTAGCGAGGCGATTTTTTTCTGACGACGTGAAAATTACTCCAGACAGCGCAAATAACGCCCGCCCGATCGCCTCACCACCTGCTTCGCCTCTTGCGTCACATCCTGACCTTCGAACGCGCCATAGAGCCGGGAAAAATCCAGCGCGTCGCAGCGGCGCAGAATGTCGCTCACCGTCGCAGCAGAGAGCGGCAGCATATTGGGATAGCTCCACATAAAAGAGACCGCGTCTTTGCCCGGCGCCGCCTGAATAATATCGCCCGCCAGCACCACGCCGCCGTTGGCTTTCCAGTGCAGCACGCAGCCGCCGGCGAAATGGCCGCCGAGCCGTACAATATCCACCTCGCGGTTGAGCGGCAGCACGTCGCCCTGCCAGAACTGAATGGCAGGACTGTCGCGCATTACCCACTGGCGATCGTCGGCGTGCAGATAGATCGGCGCATTGAACTCCGCCGCCCACGCCTGCATGGTGGTGTAGTAGTGCGGATGAGAAATGGCGATTGCGGAGAGGCCGCCGATCCCGTGGATCAGTGCCGCGGTGGCGGGATCGAGGTTGGCGATGCAGTCCCACAAAATATTGCCGCCGCCGCTGCGCAGTAAAAGGGCGCGCTGGCCGATGGCGAAAGCCGGCACGGTTTTTATGCTCAGCAGGCCCGCTTCAAGCTGCTGCCACTTATTCTGATGGCTGCGCGTCAGCGCGGCAAAATCGATCCACTGCTGGCCGGTGGCGGGCACCCACTGCCGTTCGTCCTCGCAGATTAAACAGCGTTGCGGCGAAGCCGCCTCGTAAGCGGTGCCGCAGGTGACGCAAAGTTTCATTTTTTATCGCCTTATCCAGGAAAGGTATTCTGACTATAGCGGGTGGCGACGCCCCGGCCGGTACAGCGGCTAAATATGACGCGCTGCCGTTGAGTGTGGCGGAAAGCACGCTTTAAACCAGATAAAATCCCGTTATTAAGCGGATAAATCGCCGCTCATCACGTTTCCAGCGCCTCTCTTTACAGAAATATCCGCACAGGCAAAATACATCTTATTTCTCAACGTCCGCGTGCCATGTCTGAAGAAGCGCTGCGTCAGCAGATACAGATTTTGAAAAAGCATAATGCGCGACTCAAGCGTATAGCGCATGACGCCCGCAGCAAGCTCGACGCGGCGCTGGACGGCACCGGGCTCTGCCTGTGGCAGCTCGATATTCCTACCGGCAAGCTGGTGATTTTTAACCGGCGCTGGGGCGCGATGCTCGGCTATCAGCCGAAAGAGAGTCGGGCGCTTTTCTCTGAGTGGAAAGCGAGCCTGCATCCTGACGATGCCGCCGAGGTGCTGAAGGCGTTCTACGACCATATCGACGGCAAAGCGCCTTACTATGAGGCGCTGCACCGCATGATCGCCAAAAACGGCAGCATCACCTGGGTGCTGGATCGCGGTCGCATCAGCGAATGGGATGAGCAGGGCAGGCCGCTCAAGGTCACCGGCACCCATATCGACATGACCAAAGAGAAACAGTACGAAGCGCAGCTGGCAATGCTGGCGAATCACGATCCCCTGACGCAGCTCGCCAACCGTCACGCTCTGCGCAACGCCTTTAGCCAGATGCGCCAGCAAGCGGCGCTCTGCGTCGCCTTTATCGATCTCGACGACTTCAAGCATGTCAACGACACCTTCGGCCATCGCAGCGGCGACCGGCTGCTAATCCAGCTTAGCCAGCGGCTGAGCAAAGCCTGCCCCGAGTCGGTGGTGGCTGGCCGCCTCGGCGGCGACGAATTTGTGCTGCTGATGCCGTTCGGGCAGGACGATCCGCAGGTGGCTGAGGTCAGCTACGCCTGCCTCGAGGCGGCGATCGCCCCTTTCGAACTGGAAAACGGCACCGCCACTATCGGCGCATCAATCGGCATTGTGCAGGCGCGGCCGCAGGAGGGCTTTAGCGCGGTGCTGAGCCGCGCCGACGAGGCGATGTACCGCATTAAGCGCAACGGAAAAAACGGCGTCGGGCTGGGATAGGCGTCACGACCTTTCTGCCGCCGTCGGGCTATCCGCGCGGAATCAGCCAGTTTTTCAGCCAGCGCGTCAGCAGCGGCATCCACAGCCAGACCACCAGCGCAACCACGGTCGCATCCCCTAGAAAATGTCCCCACAGCGTGCCGCGGCTGGCGGGCAGCAGCGCGCCCCAGAGCGGCGGAACAATCAGGGTCGAGGGAAAAATCACCCCCAGCGTCAGCAGATACTGTTTCCACTTCGCCGGACGCGGCGCCACCTTGCTGGTGGGAGTAAACCAGAACGCCGCGCCGGGGCGCACGTCGATATGCTCCGGGCCGGAAAGCAGCTGCGGCAGCTCGCTAATCAGCCTCTTGCGCGCGTCGGACTGCGTCCAGTTGAACAGATTGTCGAGGCTGTCGAAGCGGATCAGCACGGTGTAGACGCTTTCGCCGTGTACCGGGCGCAGCACGTTTACCCCAAGATGACCGGGAAACTGCGCCGCCTGCGGCATAATTTGCTCCAGCCACTGCTCATACGCCTGCTGTTTCTCCGCCTGTACGCTGTGGGTGATCACCAGCGTGACGTGACTGGCCTGATGCGGATTGTTCATATCGCCTCCCGGCGCGCTAAAAGTGATTTACAGCGGTTGCGCTGTTGGATACAAAAATACGAGATGAGAATCTTTATTGTTAGCGGAATGATTTTGCGTTGTTGTTCAACAATTTTTGGGGAGAACTAAGGAATGCGATTAAACCTCGAGGCGCTGCTGATCCTGGATGCGCTCGACCGTCACGGCACCTTTGCGGCCGCGGCGGCGCGGCTGTTTAAAACCGCGTCGGCGTTAAGCTATACGGTGCAGAAGATGGAAGGCGACATGAAGATCACGCTGCTCGATCGCTCCGGCCATCGCGCCACGTTCACCCCAACCGGACGGCTGATGCTGGAAAAAGGCCGCGCGCTGCTGCGCGCCGTCAACGAGCTGGAGCAGCAGGCGCGCTACGTCGAGAGCGGCTGGGAGAGCAACCTGACCATCAGCGTCGACGCCTCGGTGCCGTTCTCACTGCTGTCGCCGCTGATTGACGAATTTTATCAGCAGCATCCTCATACCCAGCTGCAGTTTCGTCAGGACGTGCTGGCGGGCTGCTGGGAGGCGCTGAGCTACGGCGAGGCAGATCTGGTGTTCGGCGCGGTGCAGGAGCCGGCGACACGAAAAGATATCGGCTGCGTGGCGCTGGGCTGGCTCGACTATGTATTTGCCGTGGCGCCGGGTCATCCGCTGGCGCAAATGCCGGAGCCGCTGCTGCGCGAGCAGATCCGTCAGTATCGCGCGGTCACGGTGCACGACTCGTCGCGCCACGGCGCTGGCGTGGATTTGCGCGTGCTGGATGAGCAGAAGACGCTGAGCGTGCACGATTTTCACGCCAAGCTGCAGGCGCAGCTGGCCGGGCTGGGCTGCGGCTATCTGCCGCGCTATCTCGCCGCGCCTCATCTGGCCGACGGCACGCTGGTGGCGCGGCAGCTCGACAGCGAAACGCGGCGCGATATGGCTTACCTGGCCTGGAATGAAGGCGCCAGCGGCAATGCGGCGCGCTGGTGGCGCGACCGGCTGCAAACGCTGCCGGGGCTGCGCGACATTTACGCCGCGCCCTAAGCAGTAGACGCGCGGTTTTTGCACCGCGCGCCTGCGTTTACAGCGAAATAAAGTGATGCGCTTTCGGCGGGCCTTCGCCCTGATGGAACGCCAGCACCGCCGCCTGCAGCGCCGCGTCCGCTTTTGACACGCGCTGATGCTGACGCAGATGCTCCTGCCACGACTCTACTAAAAACCACTCCTGAATCAACGCCGCATCCTCGGTGTGCGTCATCACGCCCCAGGCGTAGGCGCCATCGCGACGGCGCGCCAGCGCCAGCTGATGAATAGCTTGCAGAAAAGCGGGGCGATCCGCTTCCGCCACGCGATAGTGGATCTGCACCATTACCGGGCCGCGACGCGCGTCGATGCTCTGCGCTACCGCCGGTTCCTGCCAGTGCAGCGCCGGCTGCAGATCCGCCTCCCCCTCCGGCAGCGCTTTGCGGCGCAGCAGCAGCGCGCTCAGCATCAGCGCGACGGCGGCGATGGTCAGGGTGACGACCACGCCCGCCAGCTGCGCCACCAGGCCCCACAGCAGGCTGCCGCCCGCCAGCGCGCCGTTAAACACCATCAGATAGACTGCCAGCCCGCGTCCGCGCACCCAGTCCGGCAAGACCGCCTGAGCGACGCCGTTCAGCGTGGTCAGGGCGACGATCCAGCCGCTGCCCAGCACCAGCATCAGCGCCAGCGCCAGCCACTGCGGCGGCGTCAGCGCCAGGCCGAGCATCACCAGGCCATTAATGGCCGCAGCGAGCAGCAGCAACGCGTCGGCGTTCATTCTGACGCGCAGACGCGGTAACAGCAGCGCGCCGCCGATGGCGCCGAGGCCGACGGCACCGAGCATCAGCCCGTAGAAGCCCGCCGTGCCCTGCAGCAGCTGGCGCGCCACCAGCGGCAGCAGCGCCCAGAGCGCGCTGGCGAAGAGAAAGAACATCGCAGCGCGAAACAGCACGCGATGCAGTTCGCGGCTCGCTTTGACATAGCGCAGCCCGGCGCGAAACGCGCCGAAGAAGTGCTCGTTGAGCGCATCCTGCGCTTTGGCGGGCCGCTTCCAGCAGAGCAGCGCGGCAATAACGATAAAGTAGCTGGCGACATCCGCGCCGTAGGCGGCCATCGCGCCGAGGCTCGCCAGCAGCAGGCCACCGGTGGCCGGGCCGATAGCACGCGCGATATTAATGCCGAGCGAATTGAGCGCGACGGCGTTTTTCATCTCCTGACGCGGCACCAGCTCCGGCACAATCGCCTGCCAGGCCGGGCCAAACAGCGCTGCGCCGATGCCGCCGACGAAGGTCAGCCCAATCAGCCACTCAGCGGTGAGCCAGTTATTATGAGAGAGGATCAGCAGCGTGCCGCTGACGCTGGCCATCAGGATCTGAATGGCGATCAGCAGGCGGCGACGGTCGAAAATATCGGACAGCACGCCCGCCGGCAGCGCCAGCAAAAACACCGGCAGCGTGGCGGCGGTCTGCATCAGCGCGACCGCGGCAGGGTTGTCAGAGAGGCCGGTGATCAGCCAGGAGCTAGCGACATCGCGGATAAAGCTACCGGTGTTGCCCAGCACCGACGCGCTCCATATCAGGGCGAACATCGCATAGCGAAAGGGGGAAAAGGCGCCGCCTGCAGGCGAGGGGGTCATGCTCTGGCTCATCTTCTTTCTCCTGCCGCGCCGGTGAGCGCAGCGTTATTAAGTGGTGATAGCTTGAACATTACGAGCACGCTGCCAGGCTTGATAGCGGAATATCTGCGGCAACTTGACCAGGATTTTTTCACAAGTTCAGGGCGCAAAAATCCTTGAACATCTTATTAAAATTTCTGCTTTAGGTTTTCACCACCCGCCAGGTTAGGTTGATTAGCAACAGACATCATCACTGATAACGGAGAACGGATATGAGCACCTTCACGACAAAAGATGGCGTACGCATTTACTTTAAAGACTACGGCAAAGGTCAGCCGGTGCTGTTCAGCCACGGCTGGCCGCTGGACGCCGATATGTGGGAAAGTCAGCTGGTTCACCTGGCGGAAAACGGCTACCGCGCTATTGCCTTCGACCGCCGGGGTTTTGGCCGCTCTGACCAGCCGTGGGAAGGCTACGACTACGATACCTTCGCCGACGACATTCACGGGCTGATTGAGCATCTGGGCCTGAACGACATTACCCTGGTGGGCTTCTCAATGGGCGGCGGCGACGTGTCGCGCTACATCGGCCGCTACGGCACGGCAAAGGTGAAAAATCTGGTGCTGCTGGGCGCGGTGACGCCAATTTTCGGCAAAACCGCCGATCACCCGGAAGGGCCGGAAAAAGCGGTGTTCGACAACATTATCGCCGGGCTGCGCAGCGATCGCGCCCAGTTTATTAAAGAGTTCGCCACGCCGTTCTACGGCACCAATGCCGGACAAACCGTTTCGGATGGCGTGCTGACGCAGACGCTGAATATTGCGCTGCTCGCCTCGCTGAAAGGCACCATCGACTGCGTCACCGCCTTTGCTGAAACCGATTTCCGTGGCGATCTGGCGAAAGTCGACGTGCCGACCCTGATCATTCACGGCAGCAATGACCAGGTGGTGCCTTTCGAAGCCACGGGCAAACTGGCGCACGCGCTGATCGCCGGCTCCGAGCTTAAGGTTTACGACAACGCCCCGCACGGTTTTGCCGTAACGCATCAGGATCAGCTTAATCAGGACCTGCTGGCCTTTTTACAGCAGCATTAAAGAAAATCTGTGAAAACGCCCTGATGGGCGTTTTCTTATTCCTGCTGCGCCCCAAGCTGGCGCTATAAATAGCGGTCGCCGCAGGTTCACTGCCGCTAAAGATGGCTAAGTTGATCATTTATCGATCATTTTTAATGACTTAGCAGTCAAAATAATCCTTTTTACCGCTTCGTTTTATTAACGCGCTCGCCATGCGCTCCTTTTGTAGAATTTTCTTAATTTTATCGCCAAAACGATCGTTTTGTGATCAACGGCTTCGCTTATAACTGCTGGCGCGCCTTCTCCTTACGCTTCGCTTAAAAGATGCCATTCATCCAGAATAAAGGTTAAATAGCCATGTTTTGATGGCTTATAACCACAAACCGCAACAAGTGAGCGCCGTTTTAGACATTTTAATCACCGCCAAACATGGTTTAGAGAGGAAATAGTTGGCTGGATGATTTGTTTGTTATCACGCATAACTTTTTGAAACGGGCAGGCAAGCAAAACTTGATCCATTAATTTTAAAAGCTACATTTAACCCTGCGCCATCAACGCTGATGAAGCGTAGGCTGTGATATTTTTATTATTAATCCTTAAGAGGAACACAGTATGTCTCAATATCGTGGTGGAGCTGGAAACTTTGCGGTTGATCGTGAGCGCGCAGCGGAAGCGGGAAGAAAAGGCGGCCAGAAGAGCGGCGGCAATTTCAAAAACAACCCTGAACGCGCTATCGAAGCTGGCCGCAAGGGAGGGAAGATCAGCCGCCGTAGCTGAAATATCAGGAAGTTAGATGGAGCAACAGTCAACATCTGACCGCGAGCGAGTCATCTTTTTTCTCTTTTAGTTCTCCTTGCGAAACACCTTTGACCGAAACCCGGTGCTGACGTGCATTGCGCATGGGTATCGCCTTAATTAAACCGGACAGGTTTTTTACCCGTCCGGTTTTTTTAATTCTTTTTGGCACGAGAAGGCTTTGCTGCATTTACTTTCAGATTAAGTCGTTAACTCGCGGCCGACAGCGCCGTTTAAAAATCAGTATAAATTTATACAAGCCATAGTAAGTTTGTACAATTATAATCAGCCTGCCACCATTTAATTTCACTCAGCAGGATAAAAATAAAATGCGGTAACTCCTTGGTGTAATTGGAAAAATGCATTTTACATGCCACTTTTGCGCAACAGACGCCAAATTTTTTTAAATATTGCGCTACAAAAAACACAGCGGTTTATCTGGTCTCAAAAAGAGCGCATGAAAAAGGTGGAGACCAGTCCTGCCATGTCGACGCAGAGAAAATATTTTGCAGCGTGACAATCGCGCTGGCGTTGAGACAGAGAGGATAGAGGCGTGGCGCGCGCTGGCAGCAGCACAACCTAATCCCCACGCGGTTTCTGCTGAGAGCCTAAATAAATAATGTGGCCGTTAAGGCGGCAGGCTGAATAAAGAAATGGCCTGCTGCTTAATTAACTTTTTCCCTAAAACCTTATGGCACAACAGACAGCGTGAAAGTATGCGCTTACTCGCTGCCTGGATGAAGGAGGAAAAGCTGGCTGGCCCGGCGGCAGAATTACGGCGAGGTGGGCTGCCAGGTGGCTGGCGCCTGCGCGTCGATGCGCGTCGGCAGCAATTTCGCGTCGTAGAAGGCGTCTGCGATGGTCTGCTGCTCCGCCAGGTCGCTTTTTTTCACCGGCTCGACCTGATAGCTGCGCTGCGCGTTGGCTTTTTCAATGGTGGCCACCGGCAGCTTGCCCCACAGCGGCGACAGCAGCGCCGCCGCGTCGGCCGGATGCGCTTTCAGCCAGGCTGCTTCCTGCTTCAGCGCCTGATAGACGCTATTCAGCACCTGCGGATGCGCGCTGGCGTAGGACGTGGAAGCCAGATAGTAGCGCTGGTAGTTCGCCAGCCCTTTGGCGCTGGTCAGCACGCGCGCGTGCTGCTCTACCTGCGCGCTGGTGACATAGGGCTCCCAGGTTACCCAGGCTGCCACGCTGCCGTTCTCCAGCGCCGCACGTCCGTCAGCGGGCGTCAGCCACGCCGGCGAAATATCGCTAAACCGCAGCCCGGCTTTATTAAGCGCGGCGATCAGCAGGTAGTGGCTGCCCGCCGCTTTGGTGACGGCAATTTTCTTGCCTTTGAGATCCTGCAGCGTTTTGATTGACGAGTCGGCGGGCACCAGAATCGCCTGCGCCTGTGGTGACGGGGTTTCACGCGCGTAGTAGGTCAGGCTGGCGCCGGCCGCCTGCGCAAACAGCGGCACGGTGTCCGCGACGTCGGCGGAAAGATCGACATTATTGAGGTTAAGCGCCTCCAGCAGCGGTAGCCCGCTGGAGAACTCATGCCAGCTGACTTTGACGCCCTGCGCCGCCAGCGCTTTATCAAGGTCGCCGCGCTGCTTGATCAACGTCAGCAGCGTAGAAGATTTCTGGTAGCCGATGCGCAGGGTCTCTTCTGCATGAGAAGCGAACGCAAAAAGCGCGGTGAGCAATAGCGCACCGCGCAGTCGGGGATGAAAAGAGTTGTTCATGGGCGTTCCTGGTGAAGGGTTATCATCAGGTTGATGATAAAAGCGCGTCAGGGACGCGCTAAACGCCTTTTTTGCATAAGCTTTGCGGTGGAGCGGGAAAGGGTCAGTCAGCCATCAGGTGGCCATACATCGCCATCAGACGGCGCGTCACGCCGTTGGTCCAGCCGAAGCCGTCCTGCAGCGGGTATTCGCCGCCGCCGCCTGGGCGCGCTCGCTCGCCGCTGATGTCATATTTTTCCACCAGCTTGTGGTGCAGCTGATAGAAGTTGTTCACCGTGTTCAGCCAGTTCACCGCGATTTCCGTTGCCAGCGTCTCTTCGCCATACTGATTCAGGCCGATAATCGCCATCCACTGCAGCGGCGCCCAGCCGTTGGGCTTGTCCCACTGCTCGCCGCTTTCCACCATCGACGCTACCAGCCCGCCGTTGGTGAGCAGCAGCTGACGCAGCGCAATCGCCTGCAGATGCGCCTGTTTTGGCGTCGCCAGGCCGACGAACAGCGGCACCACGGCGGCGGCGGTAAAGGCGCCGAAGCGTTCGCGACGCCAGTCGTAGTCGCGATAGACGCCTGCGGTGCTGTCCCACAGATAGCGATTAATGGCGCGCTTACGCGCTTCGGCTTTTTTCTGCCACGCCAGCGCGGTCAGCTCTTCCCCTTTAGCGTGAGAGAGCGTGGCGATCATCAGCTCCAGCTTGTAGAGAAACGCGTTCAGATCGATAGGGATGAACTGCGTGGTGCGAATGCTCGCCAGACGTTTAGGATCGCGCAGCCAGCGGGAAGAGTAGTCCCAGCCGGAGGCCGCGCCTGCGCGCAGGTCGCGATAGACTTCGCTCGCCGGACGGCTAGAGTGGCGCGCCGTTTCGACATCCTCAATCCAGGATTCATCGCGCGGCGTGTCGCGGTCGTCCCAGTAGCGGTTAAGCAGCGAGCCGTCGGCCATGCGCACCACGTGACGATACGCCTGACGCGGCATCAGCGAGCCGGCGCCGTCCATCCAGAACTGATACTCTTTCATCAGCTGATCGAGATAGCGTTTCGCGCCGCGCACGCCATCCTCTTCAAACAGTTCCACCATCAGCGCGAACACCGGCGGCTGCGAACGGCTCAGATAGTAGGTGCGGTTGCCGTTGGGGATATGGCCGTAGTTGTCGATCAGCCAGGCGAAGTTGTCCGCCATATGGCGCAGCAGGTCGTCGCGTCCGCTCTCCGCCAGGCCAAGCATGGTGAAGTAGGAGTCCCAGTAATAGGTCTCGCCGAAGCGGCCGCCGGGCACCACGTAAGGCTTGGGCAACGGCAGCAGCGACGAATGTGGCAGATGCTGCTGCGGCATCTTGGTTAATACCGGCCACAGCGCGTCGATATGCTCGTTCAGGGTTTTGTCCGGATTCGATACATAAAAACTTTCGTTTATCGCCGGTAAATAAAAATGGTCAGCCACAAAGCGCGCCAAATCGAAATCGCGGCTGCGCTTCTGGCGACGATAACGCATTAATACGTCCAGCGGATCGTATTTCGGTGAGCAGTCCGGAAAGGTTTTGCTGTCTTCAAAGATGCGCGACATCTGCACATGCTCGAACAGCTCCATGTAGCGATCGGCAGGCGTCAACGCGTCCGGCGCCGGCAAGCCTTCAATCAGCTCCGGTTCCGGTTCGGAATCCTGCATACGGTCAAGCTTAAGCTCGTGGGGATCGTATTGATACTCAACTTCCGCCCCTTTGCGAACCTCATCGAATGCGTTGAGTTGCTGGCGATAAGTATTAATAGCGGCCTCCTGGAGTCTGAGGGTTCATAAAAGAAAAATTATAGACTTATCGCGGGGGCGGACAACAATGCAGAATATCTATGAACGTAATAAAAATTGTCTATCAATAGGCTATTTAGCGGAATTGCTCTGCTTATCAAGCAAATAACGCGCTGCGCTTAAAACATTTATTTAGGAGTAATCTTTGAAGAACAGAAATAAATAGCGAAAGGCTGAAAAAAAGCGGCAAAAACTGACAAAAAACCGGTTTGCCGCTGCGCTGCGGCATGAGCTATTTGTGGCATTTTTGCAGCGTGAAAAGCAAACGCCCTCAAAAAGAGGGCGTTTGTTCAGGGGTGGGTTACTCGCTGACGCGATAACGCTCCAGCCAGTGCGCGTACGGCGCAGGCAGCACCCAGGACGGCTGCGGCTTATCGAGCGCCAGCGCCGCATGGTAAGGCCAGTGCGGATTCTTCAGGTGCGCGCGGCCGACCATCACCAGGTCGAGCTGCTCTTTTTCGACGGTGTCGTTGGCAATGTGCGGCGCATCAATGCCCCACGCAGAGGCGACGGCGATGTCAGCTTCGCGACGCACGCGCTCGGCAATCGGCGCCAGGAAGGCGGGCGTGCCCCAGGGAATGTTGGTGTCCGGCGTAGAGAAGCCCACGCTGACGCTCAGCAGATCGAGACCGTTAGCGCGCCAGTAGCGCGTCAGGTCGATCGCCTCCGCCAGCGTCTCTTCGTCGCGGCCGTCATACTCCAGCACGCCGAAACGCGCGGTGAGCGGCAGGTTTTCCGGCCAGACTTCGCGCACGGCGTCGAACGTTTCACGCAGGAAGCGGCTGCGGCCTGCGGCGTCACCGCCATACTCATCGGTGCGCTGGTTGGCGTGTACGGAGAAGAAGCTCTGCGCCAGGTAGCCGTGCGCGAAGTGCAGCTCCAGCCACTGGTAGCCGGCATCGCGCGCGCGGATGGCCGCCTGCACGAAGTCGTTGCGCACGCGCGCGATATCGTCCAGCGTCATGGCGCGCGGCACCTGCGGCAGATTATTGCCGAAGGCGACGGCGGAAGGCGAAATAGTCTCCCAGCCGCGTGCGTCGCCAGCCGCAATATGGTCGTCACCTTCCCAGGGTTTGTTGGCGCTGGCTTTACGACCGGCGTGGCCGATCTGAATGCCCGGCACGGCGCCCGCCGCTTTGATCGCCTGCGCGACCTGCGCCAGACCTTCGGCCTGCGCATCATCCCATAAGCCCAGACAGCCTGGAGTGATGCGGCCTTCCGGCGACACGGCGGTCGCTTCGACGATCACCAGGCTCGCGCCGCCGCGCGCCAGCGCCGCGTAGTGCACGCGGTGCCAGTCATTGATAAAGCCATTTTCGGCGCTGTATTGACACATTGGCGGCACGGCGATGCGGTTGCGCAGCGTCACGTCTTTCAAACGGAATTCAGAAAACAGAGACATAACACCCCTTTAATCATGTTTAATTTCAATCACTTGTTTTCCCGTGAAATCACGGTGCTGCAGCGCCAGCAGCTGCTGCGGTAGCGCCGTAAACGGGAAGCTCAGGATCGATTCGCTCAGCAATGTACCCTGAGATATCTCTTGCAGCATACGCTCCCCGTGCTGCGTCAGCGCCTGCCACTGGGCGGCGTCGCCGTGCTGATGCAGCGCGCCGAGCGCCACTTCATGCAGAGAGAGTGCGCGGCCAAAGGGCGCGTTGGGCCACTGTTCGACGCGGCCCTGAATGCAGACCAGATGGCCGTTGGCCTGTAGGGCGTGGGAGAGGCGCGCCGCCTGATCGGCGCCCACCGCGTCGATGACCGCGTAGTAGGGCTGGCGCCACTGCATCAGCGGATCGGCCAGGCACTGCGCCGCGCCCAGCTGCCGCAGGCGCGGCCAGTGGCGCTCATGGCTGGCGGTGATCACCTCGAAGCCGCGCGCATGCGCCAGTTGCGTCAGATAGTGGCCGACCGAACCACCTGCGCCGGCGATCAGCAGTGGCGCGCCGGGAGGCGGCGGGATCTTCTCCAGCGCCTGAAAAGCGGTCAGCGCCGGACAGGGAAAGGCGGCCGCGACGCGGTAGCTCAGCGCCTCAGGCAGGCGCATCAGCACCTGCGCGGCGATTGGCGTATATTCGGCGAAGCTGCCCGGCTGTTTCAGGCTCTGATGATAAGCGACGCGCGCGCCGAGCCAGCGCCCATCCACATTCGGTCCCAGCGCCACCACCTCGCCCGCGCCGTCGACGCCCGGCACGTTATCCCGCTGGGTATCCAGCAGCTTCCAGTCCACCGGGTTCAGGCCGATGGCGTGGTTGCGCACCAGCACCTGACCCGGTTGCAGCGGCTGCGTCACGCTTTCGCTCAGGCGCAGTTCGGCCGGCGAGCCGCCGCCGTGCCAGCGCCATTCGAACCCGCTTGCAGGCAGCGCGTCAGACATAGGCGCCTGCCGAGTAGGTCAGCTCGTAGCTGTGGCTGTAGATCTCGATGATATTGCCGAAGGGATCTTCCATATAGACCATGCGATAGGGCTTCTCACCGGGATAATATTCGCGCACCGGCATGCGCTGCTTGCCGCCCGCGGCGACGATTTTCGCCGCCAGGCCCTCGACGTCGGGATCCTGCACGCAGAAGTGAAACACGCCGCTTTTCCAGTATTCAAAATTGTTTTCCCGCTTCTCGGCGTCGCGAAACTCGAAAATCTCCACGCCGACCCGATCGCCGGTCGAGAGATGCGCGATGCGCAGCGCGCCCCAGCCCTGGCCGAACACGTCGCTGCACATCACGCCGATGGCGGAGTCATCTTCCTGGATGGCGGTAGGCGGCATAATCAGATACCAGCCCATCACCTCGGTATAAAATTTTACCGCCGCATCCAGATCGGTGACCGACAGGCCGATATGGGAAAAGGCGCGTGGATAGGTCGTTGCCATGTTGCATCTCCGGTTGTGGAAAAGATAAACAGGCTAGCGGTGCACAGGTATAATGAAAACAGTGATTCAGTTATAAGGATGATAAAAAATCATTATGTACCAGCCGCAGTGGCTTCGATCGTTTGCGACGCTGGCCGACGTGGGCAGCTTTACCGAAACCGCCGATCGTCTGGGGATCACCCAGGCGGCGGTCAGCCAGCATATCCGTCATCTGGAGCAGACGCTCGGGCCGCTAATGCTGCGCAGCAAGCGGCCGCTGGAGCTGACGCCTGCCGGGCAGGCGCTGCTTATCTACTGCCAGGAGATCGATCGCGCCGACCAACGCCTGACGCTGCGCCTCAGCGAGGCGGAGGTCACCTGCGGCGAAATCAGCGTTATCACGCCCGGCAGCATCGGGCTGCAGATCTATCCGCTGCTGCTGGCGCTGCAGCAGCAGCATCCCGATCTGGTGATGCGCCATCGGTTCGCGCCGGACAGCGAAGTGATGGACGCGGTGCTGCACAACCGTTTTGAAATGGGGATGGTGACGCAGAAGCCGGACGATCGTCGACTCAGCGCGACGCGCTTCGCCGAAGAGCCGCTGGAGCTGGTCGCGCCCGCTGGTGCGCAGGCGGCGAGCTGGCAGGATCTGGAGGCGCTGGGCTATATCGATCATCCTGACGGTCAGGCGATGGCGACGCGGCTGCTGAGCCGGCGTTTTCCCGGCAATCCCGGCGTGCGCAATCTGCCGCTGCGCGGCTTCAGTAATCAGATCAGCTTGATCCTCGAACCGGTGGCGCGCGGGCTGGGCTTTACCGTTATCCCGCGCTATGCGCGACTGGCGTTCGCCCGACCCGAGACGATTCAGGTCATCGAAAGCGAGATCGGGCTGGTGGATACCATCTGGCTGATCCACCGCGCCGAATGGCCGCTATCGTCGCGCGCGAAGCTGGCGCTCGCCTGGCTGCAGGAGAGGCTAGGGTAGCGCGCTCCCGCCTGCGGCTTATTTCGCCAGCGTCGCCTTGATCACTTCCTGATAAGGCGTGGTGGCGCGGCCAATTAGCTGGCTCAAGCTGCGTGAGTCGTCAAACAGCCCGCCCTGCGACGCGCCCTTGTCAGAATCCGCCAGCATCTCCGCCAGACCCTCCGGCAGGCCAGCGCCCTTCAGCGCGCTGGCGAATTCGGCGGGCGACAGATTAACGTACTCCACCTGTTCGCCTGACTGACGCGCAATCTCAGCGGCGAATTCCGCCAGCGTATAGCTGTCGTCGCCCGCCAGCTCGTAGATTTTGCCCGCCTGATCGTCGCGAGCGATCACCGCCGCCGCCGCCTCGGCGTAGTCACGGCGCGCCGCCGACGCGATACGCCCTTCGCCAGCCGAACCGATAAAGGCGTGATGCGTCAGGGCTGGCGCGATGCTGGCAGCGTAGTTTTCGGTGTACCAGCCGTTGCGCAGCAGGGCGAAGGGGATACCGGAGGCCTGCAGCAGCGCCTCGGTGGCGCGGTGTTCGACGCCGAGACCGAGCGGCGAGCTGTCGGCGTGCAGCAGGCTGGTGTAGGCGATAAATTTCACGCTGGCGGAGTTGGCCGCGTTAATCACCGCCCGATGCTGCGCTTCGCGCTGGCCGACCTCGCTGCCGGAGATCAGCAGCAGCTTCTCCACGCCGGAGAAGGCGGACATCAACGTGTCCGGCTGGCTGTAGTCCGCTTTGCGCACGGTTACGCCTTTTGCCGCCAGGTCTGCGGCTTTTTCCGGCGATCGCACGGCGGCAACGATTTGCTCCGCTGGCACGCTTTTCAGCAGGGCGTCAATGACCAGACGGCCTAGCTGGCCGGTTGCACCTGTTATTGCAATCATGTTCTCTCCTTTCTGCATGGGCTGTTGTTACAAACAAGGTTAGGGGATAAGCTAACTTTTAGTAAGTACTTACAGATTTGTTAGTTTGGAGAATTGTCG
Source organism: Pantoea latae (assembly GCF_002077695.1). GTDB lineage: Bacteria > Pseudomonadota > Gammaproteobacteria > Enterobacterales > Enterobacteriaceae > Pantoea > Pantoea latae. Next base: position 5,149 of record NZ_MWUE01000018.1, on the reverse strand, counting down.
ATAAATGTCTGAAAAGATAAGTGAAAAATTTAGCCGCGGCGAACTGCTGAACGTCGACTGTCCGTCGCGCGAGGTGCTCAGGCGCGTCACCAGCCGCTGGAGCGTGCTGATCTTTCTGGCGCTGCGTCACGACAAACTGCGCTTCAGCGAGCTGCGTCGCGCCGTCGGCGGCGTTAGCGAGCGCATGCTGGCGCAGACGCTGCGCCATATGGAAGAAGACGGCTTCGTCGAACGCATCGCCTATAACGTGGTGCCGCCGCACGTCGAGTACGCGCTGACGCCGCTCGGCCGCGAGCTGGAAGGGCAGGTGGTCGGCCTTGCGGACTGGCTGGAGCTGAATGTGAACCGTATTCTGGCACAGCGTAAGCAAGCCTGACGGCGCGCGCTACGTCAGATAGCGCTGAAACCACGCCAGCGTCCGGCTCCAGGCGAGTTCAGCCGCTGCGCGGTCGTAGCGCGGCGTCGAGTCGTTGTGAAAGCCGTGGTTGACGCCAGGGTAGATCCACGCCTCATACACGTTGTGGTTCTCTTTCAGCGCCGCCTCAAAGGCAGGCCAGCCTGCGTTGATATTGCTGTCCAGTTCGGCATAGTGCAGCAGCAGCGGCGCCTTGATGCGCGCCACATCCTCCGCTTTCGGCTGACGGCCATAGAAGGGCACGGCGCAGGCGAGATCGGGAAACGCCACCGCCGCCGCGTTTGCCACGCCGCCGCCGTAGCAGAAGCCGGTGATGCCCACCTTGCCGCTGCTTTCCGCATGCTGCTTCAGGAAATCGACCGCCGCGAAAAAGTCGTTCATCAGCTTAACGGGATCGACCTTCGCCTGCATAGCGCGGCCTTCGTCGTCGTTGCCGGGATAGCCGCCCAGCGAGCTGAGGCCGTCCGGCGCCAGCGCGATATAGCCCGCTTTTGCCACGCGGCGCGCCACATCTTCAATATAGGGATTCAGCCCGCGGTTCTCATGCACCACCACCACGGCGGCGGTTTTGCCCCTGGTCTGCGTCGGGCGCACCAGATAGCCGCGCACCTCGCCGTGGCCCTGTGGGGAAGGGTAGTGGATATAGTCGGCCTTAATGGCGGGGTCGGTAAATTCCACCTGCTGCGCCAGCGCGTAGTTGGGGCTCATCAGGCTGAGCAGCGTCGCGCCGGTCATGCCGCCGATCGCCAGCTTGCCGGCCATGGCGATGAACTCGCGCTTGCTGATCCTGCCGTGGGCGTAATAGTCGTAAAGCTCGAGCAGTTCCTGGGGAAAATCTTGTGCCGTCAGACGTGCCATCGGGACTCCTTAACGCAGATTAACCAGAGCCACTAACAGAGCACAGCCTGCGACGGCTGGCAAATCGGACGACGCATTCTGTTAACAACGTCCGATGGCACCGATCCAGCGGGCGCTGGAAAGCGCAATGGCACACCCGCCTTGCCGCTGCGTCAGTAAAGAGCCGGCTGCTTTTATTACCGCAGCGTAACCGTCGGCGCTTATTAACAACTTTATTTCATCTCTTCTGCGCGGCGCAATTAAGCGCGGCGCAATTATTAATAATGCCCATCTGCCATAAAAGGGGATTTTTAAACAAAACGGCTTAAAAAAAATTCCAGACGGGCTAAATGCTTAATTTGCATTAGATATGGCCTGTACTAATCTACAAGATTGACCGCTTTTCACCTGTGGGTATAGGGAAAATAACACGCCAAAACAGGGCGTTGCAGTGGTAAAAAAGCGCTGTGCCGTCAACGTCTCCTGCCTCAATAATCGTGCAACAACAAATAACAAAGATGTCACATTAAGGCCTGTGAATTAACCTAAAGTCTGGCGTTAAATTAGATAATTGCGGACAAAAACAATGACCAAAATCAAAAAACACTGTTATAGTTTTTGCATCCCAGACTGTTTCTGTTTGTCAGGCGCGAGTTCTTATAAATTCGCGCCAGCAATAGGTTTAAGCGCAGCGTAAATATTAACGCTGTGCTTTAGTTGTTAATTATAAGTAAATATATGGTGTTATATGTGGCAACGAGGTAAGCAATGTTCGGATTAGACGCCTTTCATCTGGCCAGGATACAGTTCGCGTTTACTGTCTCCTTTCACATTCTTTTTCCCGCCATCACCATCGGTCTCGCCAGTTTTCTGGCCGTGCTCGAAGGGATGTGGTTGAAAAGCCGTAATGAGACCTACCGCGATCTCTATCACTTCTGGTCCAAAGTTTTTGCCGTTAACTTTGGTATGGGCGTGGTATCGGGTCTGGTGATGGCCTATCAGTTCGGCACCAACTGGAGCGGCTTCTCGCAGTTTGCGGGCAGCATTACCGGTCCGTTGCTCACCTATGAAGTGCTGACCGCCTTCTTCCTCGAAGCGGGCTTCCTCGGCGTGATGCTGTTCGGCTGGAACCGCGTCGGTCCTGGCCTGCACTTCTTCGCCACCTGCATGGTGGCGCTCGGCACCCTGATCTCCACCTTCTGGATCCTCGCCTCCAACAGCTGGATGCATACGCCGCAGGGCTACCTGATCCAGAACGGAATTGTGGTGCCGGAAGACTGGCTGAAAATCATTTTCAACCCCTCGTTCCCTTATCGCCTGTTCCATATGTCGGTGGCAGCGTTCCTCGCCAGCGCCTTTTTTGTCGGCGCGTCCGGTGCATGGCATCTGCTGCGCGGCAACGATAACCCGGCTATTCGCAAGATGTTCTCCATGGCGCTGTGGATGGCGCTGATCGTCGCACCGATTCAGGCGATGATCGGCGATGCGCACGGGCTGAACACCCTGGAGCATCAGCCGGCGAAAATCGCCGCGATTGAAGGCCACTGGGAGAACCCGCCGGGCGAAGCGACGCCGCTGATCCTGTTCGGCATCCCGGATATGGATGAAGAGCGCACCAAATACGCGGTGGAAATTCCCTATCTCGGCAGTTTGATCCTGACGCACAGCCTGGATAAGCAGGTGCCGGCGCTGAAGACCTTCCCGAAAGAGGATCGTCCTAACTCGCTGGTTATCTTCTGGTCGTTCCGCGTGATGGTGGCGATGGGGCTGCTGATGATCACCCTCGGCGTGGTCAGCCTGTGGCTGCGTTATAAAGGCCGCCTTTATCAGTCGCGTCCGTTCCTGTGGTTCGCCCTGCTGATGGGGCCGTCCGGCCTGATTGCGCTGCTGGCGGGCTGGTTCACCACCGAGATCGGTCGTCAGCCGTGGGTGGTCTACGGCGTGCAGCGCACCATTGACGCGGTGTCCGGTCATGGCGATCTGCATATGAGCATCAGCCTGCTTGCCTTTATCGTGGTCTACTCTGCGGTGTTCGGCGTCGGCTATGTCTATATGATCCGCCTGATTAAGAAAGGCCCGCTCACCGGCGAAGGCAAAGATGTTCGTCACGGCGGTCCAGGCCATGGCAAAACGCCGGCTCGTCCGCTCTCTGCGGCGCATGAAAGTCTGAACGATCCGCAGGAGGGAAAATAAGATGATCGATTTTTCCATTATCTGGTTCGCGATTATCGTTTTCGCGACGCTGATGTACATCGTGATGGACGGCTTCGATCTCGGTATCGGGCTGCTGTTCCCCTTTAATAAGGATGCGGTCGAGCGCGACATGATGGTGAACACCGTCGCGCCGGTCTGGGATGGTAACGAGACCTGGCTGGTGCTGGGCGGCGCGGGCCTGTATGGCGCCTTCCCGCTGGCCTATTCGGTGATCGCCGATGCGCTCTCGATTCCGCTGACGGCGATGCTGATCGGCCTGATTTTCCGCGGCGTCGCCTTCGAGTTTCGCTTTAAGGCGACCGAAACGCACCGCGCGTTCTGGGACAAATCTTTCGTCGCGGGTTCGATTCTGGCGACCTTTAGCCAGGGCGTTGCGGTCGGCGCGATGCTCGACGGCATTAAGGTGACGGGCCGTCACTTCAGTGGTTCTGCAATGGACTGGCTGGCGCCGTTCCCGCTGTTCTGCGGCGTGGGTCTGGTGATCGCCTATGCGCTGCTGGGCTGCACCTGGCTGATTATGAAAACCGAGCATGAGCTGCATCGCAAGATGTCGGCGCTGGCGACGCCGCTGGTGATCGCGCTGCTGGTGGTGGTGGGCATTATCAGCCTGTGGACGCCGTTCAGCCATGACGCCATCGCGCAGCGCTGGTTCACCCGTCCGAACCTGTACTGGTTCCTGCCGGTTCCGGCGCTGGTGCTGCTCTGCTCGTGGGGCATTATTCGCGCCATCAAGCGTGAAGCGCACTACTCGCCGTTCCTGCTGACGCTGGCGCTGATTTTCCTCGGCTTTTCCGGCCTGGGCATCAGCGTATGGCCGAATATTATTCCGCCTTCCGTTACCATCTGGCAGGCCGCGTCGCCGGCGATTAGCCAGGCCTTTATGCTGGTGGGCAGCCTGTTAATTATTCCGATGATCCTCGGCTACACCTTCTGGAGCTACTACGTGTTCCGCGGGAAAATCAAAGCAGACGAAGGATACCATTGATATGCAAACTGAGGTCGGCAACGTGAAACACCACAATGAACCTAAAGCGCCGTTGTGGAAACGCATTCTGTGGCTGGTGGTGATCTATGGAGCAAGCGTGCTGGCGCTCGGTGTGGTGGCAACGCTGTTCCGTATGATGATGACTGCGGCGGGTATGCGCAGCCACTAATGGTTTCTGGTTGAGTAAAGGCTGGCATTGCCATAATGCTTGTCAGTTAAGGCCGCCGTTTTTTCAAAACGGCGGCCTTTGTTTTATGTGGGTCAGCATGCCGGTGCGGGCCGCCGCGCCTCCTCTGCTGCCGGGCCGTCCTCGCGCCGCTGCGCGGTGCCTTCGGCTGCAACGTCGTGCCGGACGGACCGTTCGGGTACGGCCATCCAGGCCTACCCGAACTGCCTGTCGCATCCCTGCGACCGGCTCCGGGCACAACGTCTCCGCCTCAGCGCTGCGAATAGCCCTCTACAGCAGAGGAGGCGCGGCGGCCTCATACAGGGTGCCCTGTGTAGCCGTAAAAACGCCGCCGTCCTTTTCCAACAGCGCACACGGAAGCTGGCCAGCAGGCTGGGGCCGCTCAGGGGCGGGCATTTCGCAGCGCTGAACAGAGTGAGTCTGCCAGGAGAGCCCGCAGGGATGCGGGCGAAAGGTGGGGCTGGAACAGGGATGTTCCATCCCCGCCGGTCCGTCAGGCAGGCGAATGGCG
>NZ_MWUE01000017.1 GCF_002077695.1 Pantoea latae | reverse complement strand
TCGTCATCGGTGCCGCTCACCTGCGGCCCCTCGTTGCCCGCCGCGTCCACCGCCGAGACGGTCAGGGCGTGCGCCCCGCTCGCCAGGGCGCTTTCCGGGGTCCAGCTCCAGCTGCCGTCCACGTCCACCGCCGCGCTGCCCACCAGCTGCCCAGCGTCGTAGATATTGACGTGGTCGATATCCGCCGTCGCCTGGCCAGAGTAGGTCGGGCGTGCATCGTCGGTCACCCCGCCGTCCGGGATCGGCCCGGTAACCGGGCCGACGTCATCGAGCAGGCTGATGGAGTCAATAACGATGCCTGAGGACTGGTTGTCAGGCGCCGAGGTGTCCACGGTAAAACTCCAGCCGTCGTCAGCGGTGCCGCTCGCGCGCGGCCCTTCGTTGCCCGCCGCGTCCACCGCTGAGACCGCCAGCTCATGCGCCGAGCCGTCCGTCAGATCCTGCTCCGGGGTCCAGCTCCAGCGGCCGCTCTCGTCCACCGTCGCCGTTGCGATCAGCTCATTGTTGTCGTAGATATTGACGTGATCGATATCGGCCGTTGCCTGGCCGGAGTAGGTTGGGCGCGCGTCGTCAGTCACCCCGCCGTCCGGGATCGGCCCGGTAATAGTGCCGACGTCATCGATCAGGCTGATGGAGTCGATAACGATGCCAGAGGTCTGGTTGTCAGGTGCAGAGGTGTCGACGGTAAAGCTCCAGCCGTCGTCAGCGGTGCCGCTCGCGCGTGGCCCCTCGTTGCCCGCCGCGTCCACCGCCGAAACCGCCAGGTCGTGCGAGGAGTTGTCTGCCAGATCCTCGTCCGGCGTCCAGCTCCAGTGGCCGTTCTCGTCCACCGTTGCGGTGCCAACCAGGCTGCCGTTGTCATAGATATTGACGTGATCGATATCCGCCGTGGCCTGGCCGGAGAAGGTCGGACGTGCGTCGTCAGTCACTCCGCCGTCTGGGATTTCGCCGGTGATGGGCCCGACGTCGTCAATCAGGCTAATAGAGTCGATAATAATGCCGGAGTCGATATTATCCGGCGGCGTGCCGTCGGCCGGGCCGTTAATGATAATCGTGCTGCTGTTGCCCGCCTCGTCGGTGGCCGTCACCTCGACATTCTCGGCATCGACGCCCGCCGGGTTCGGCTGAATGCTCCAGTTGCCGTCCGCGTCCGCCACGGTGCTGGCGACGGTGTCACTGGCTGGATCGGTCACCACCACCACCGCGCCCGGCTCGGCGGTGCCCGCCAGCTCCTCTTCGGTGTTGGTGTTAACCACCGGCGCCGGCGTGCTGGTGTCTACGGTGAAGCTCCAGCCGCCGTCAGCGGTGCCGCTTGCGGTCGGGCCTTCGTTACCCGCCGCATCCACCGCCGAGACGTTGAGATCGTGCGTGGAGCCATCGACCAGATCCTGCTCCGGCGTCCAGCTCCAGCGGCCGCTTTCGTCGACCGTCGCCGTACCGATCAGCTCACCGTGTCATAGATATTGACGTGATCGATATCGCTCGTCGCCTGGCCGGAAAAGGTCGGGCGCGCGTCGTCGGTGACGCCGCCGTCGACGATTTCACCGGTGATGGAGCCGACATCGTCGGTCAGGGTTATGGAGTCAATAATGACGCCAGAGGTGATATTGTCTGGCGCCGTAGTGTCTGGACGCGAGGCATCCGTGGGTGGTGAGATATTGCCTGCGGGATCGACCACCACAACGGTAACGTCGCTATCGCCTTCGTTGACGGGATTAGGCTGAACGCTCCAGTCGCCGTTTTCATCGACGTCAACGGTAACCGTCTCGCCCGTTTCGCCGTCGGTAATGATAACCGTGGCGCCCGGTTCAGCCCTACCCGCCATTTGCTCATCGGTGTTGATATCGATGATGGCCGCGTCTGGCGGCGTGCTGTCGATATACTCATCCGTCAGGCTGGCGCTGTTGCCGGCGTCATCGATCACAGTCACCGTGATGGTGCCGTTCGGCTGTGAAGAAGGTGCCTCAATCGACCAGTTGCCTTCGCTGTCGGTTTGCGTCTCGATCTGCGTGCCGTCAGGCAGTTGAATAACGATCTGCGAGTGAGGGCTGTTTGATGTTCCGGAAAATTCCGGCCGACCGTCATTATCCAGGTCGGTATGGGGATTAAGAGTTACGGTCAGCTTTGTTGGCTCAGCGTCATCGCCTCCACCGCCGCCCTGCGAGGCGGCAATAGCAATGCCGGCCGCGCCGGCGGCACCGCCCAGTAGCAGAAAGGGCAGCCAGCCAAAGCTGTGATCGTTTCCGGCCAGCGGATCGGCGCTGGGGTAGCCTGCGTCGCCCAGCACCAGCTCACCGCTTTTACCCTCGGTAAGCGCAGGCGTATATTCCGCGACGTCGCCTGAGGTAGGGATATATTCGTAATAGTAGCCATTTTCGCCAGGACCGACTAAATGCACATTGTCGTTGTCGTAATACTCTTCCAGCACCACGTCAGGGTGTTCGAAATCATCCTCGCCGATGACCAGCAATAAATTATTGCCGACACGCTTCGTCATCACCATTTGCGGCGCATGACCGGTTGCGCTGTCGATAAGTTCAATATTGAACGCGCCCTGATGCGGGACTTTAATGGTTGTAGTTTGTTCAGTTTCGGTATTAACGGTAAAAGAGGAAACGATCCCCTTAACACTGCGCATATTTATTTTAAGCATAACAGCCTTCTTAATTCACGAAGAGGGTTTAACTGATTAAATTAATGAAGTGAACGCGTTGATTTTTTAACGCCATACACCTCAACATCCACGCTTCTTCGATATTTCAGGCAAGCCTGATCGTCATAGCGACGAGAAGAAATGTCGTGGCAGTTTTTAAGATCCCTGCCTTCTGCCTGATAGACCGGCGCGTTAATCTCGGAGTTGACCAGCCAGGTCGCCACGGTGTTGGTGCGCATTTGCGAAAGCGGATGCTCGAGCGTTAGTATTTCATCCACTTCGCTGTGGTTTCTGACGACGAGTTTATCGATCTGATAAAATTCGTTTTCAATGGTTTTCACCAGATCCGCCAGCACGTCATTGCCGGGTTCGCTTAATTCCATGCCGTGCCCCTGCTGGCTGACGTAGAGCTTATCGGGGCTGATGCTGTAGATCACTTCCGGGCAATCGCGCTCTTTGATTACGCGCGACAGCGTACGCTGCTGCAGATTCAGGCGCATCAGCGCGCTTTCCGCTTCAGATTTTGGCGCCCAGCGCGTGGCAATTTTTCCCTGCGCGTCTAATGTCACCTCAAGGTAGTAGCGCTCGCCGATATCCAGCTCAGGCGAGACCCCGCGCGCCACGCCGGGGCGCGCATAGCGATGCTGACTGAGCTGGCCCACGCTGACGTTAAAGGTTTTTTTACCCGGACAGAGCGCCAGATCGACCGCGCGATCCTGCGGCAAAACGCTGGTGTGATAACGGTCATTGATAAAGACGTTGAGCACGCTACTGGCGGAGGGCGAGGCGGCAATATCACTGCGATAGACAATAATATGCGCATGCGTTTCCAGCGCCTGCCAGTAGCGGCTGCTGGTGGGCAACGTGATTTCCCTGGAGGAGATAACCGGGCTATGCGCCGTTGTCGCGGCGGCATAATGGCTAAAAATATAGCTTAATAACACGGCCAGGATACCAGTAACTATCCCCACCACAACTTTGCGCGATATAACAAGGCTGGGGGGATGTCGTTGGGGACTGTTATTCATATGTTTCTCTCACAAACATGAATTAAAAAAATAACGGATGCGACATCTGAATGAACGGTAACGCACCGACTATTGCCGGAGGATCATCTTTATAATTGTGCGCTTTAACGTGAACGCGTAATCAGAAGGCGTTTTTTTCTTCCACCACCCCCTTATATAACTCAAGTAAAGTCAGATCGTTCAGAAAGGAATAAAATTCTTTTTCTCCTTTGAGATCGAATTTTTTCATTACGTTATACTTATGCGCATAGATCGTTTTTATCGAGAGATCCAGACTCTGCGCTATTTGACGAACTGATTTTCCTTTTTTGAGAAAGCTCAATACCTGCAGCTGCACCAGCGAAATGCGTGAATAGCTACACCCCACGCAGTCAGAGGGCAGATAGGTTTTTGTGCCTTCATCCTGTGCTTTGAGCCATGCGCGCGCAATTTTGTCTCTTACCTGCCTGATGGTTTCTTTGCGGCCAATAACCGTTAGCGCCTGATAGCAGACCGGCAGGATTTCCGATTTGAAGTCATTAGCGCTTTCGGTAAAAACCAGCAATAAGCTGCCGGGCTTACGGAAACGATAAGCTGGCTGACACATAAACAGCCGCCACTGCGAAACGTTAATAATGTTCAGGTCCGCCTGTTGCAGGCTATGAGCGTGCGCACCCGTGAGAAAGGTCACGCGGGCGCCAGGCAGCATTAACTCTTTGAGGATCTCAGCGATGCCCAGCCTGAAGTAATAATTTTCATCCATGCAAACAATTTTCACTTCCATGACGGCTTTCCTTTCGTCGCCCGGCAGGATCTATTCCACAGGAAAAGCGTTAGCTGAATTTGCCATTTACCAGCTCCAGTTCGCCTTTCTCTTTCAGCTCTTTCAGCACCCGACAGATCGAGCTTTTTGAAAGATGAGAGCTATGCTCGATCAGATAAAGTGCGGAAAAGCGTTTTTTTAGATGCGGCGGTAGCTTTGTCCAGCGCGCGATCAATGACAGCACCTCATCGTAGGAATTTCCCTTCGGCAGCTGGATATAGCTCATCAAATCGGAATCGTGACCCGATACAATCGACATAGCATCGTTAAACAGATCTTTCTCAAACACTAATTGCCAGAAGGTGTCGTAATCGATAAAGCTCACTTTGCCGTAGTCTATTCTTTCCAGATAGACTGGAGGATCCTCTAACGCAGGCGTGACGCCGACCACAAAGGGGGCAGAAATAATATTTAAGACTTTATGCCCGTTTTTCAGCTTAAGCAGAAAATCGCCGTCCAGGATAAACATTACCCGGCGAACGTTATCTTTACTCAGATGATAACGGCGTTTACCTCGCGAGATTTCATCGGGGCCAGCAATCTGGGTATAACCCGCCAGCGCATCGATAATTCGCTCATGATTTTCAGTCACTCTGTACATATTAGTTAACTCAATCAAACTGACATTCGCAGCCAGTAATTAGCTTCAACGATGATGAAAAATCCCTCTTTTCACGCTTTACGTCACTTTCCCTGGTTCGTTGAATGTTGCTTTCTGGCTACCTCCTGTGTTTCGTCTTGTAGAAAATCAGTGAACGGACGAGCTATATTAAGTAGGTTCAGAAGAATTTCAATCCCACTACGGGAGCGAAATCAGCACGAAATACAGCAAAAAATTTTCACATCAAAATTTAACGCTATATACACACCACCTTTTCAGTCACTTCGACTAAAAAATGGAATTTTCATGATCGCTAATATCTATTTTCCTAAAAAAAGAATTAATACCCGCCAAATCGGCATACTTGTTAAGGCTGCGCATTTGTTTAATAAAAAATAAACCATTAAACCTATAATGCTACACACGCATCCTCATTAAGGAATAGATGTTGCTTTTTAAAATTCCATCTAACGCTCGCGTCAACTGACACAGGCAACTTTACTGAATTGTCTCAAAATAGACAGTTAAATATAAAACAACCATCTATTTAGTTTTTTATGCCGATATTTGCCTTCTAAAAAGGATAAAAAACCAGATGCAATTTTCCTTTCTTTTATGCCAGATTGCCCGATAACAGCCAACACGTTTACATTCTTTTTTACCAAAAAACAGGTCATCCAGCGCTTTATCACCTGACTGCAACATCAGTTAGTGCATCCTTTAAAAGCCCCCGCTAACAGAGCAGACTTCTTTTCCTGTTTGATAAGGTAATACTAAAAATCGAAAATAAACTATAGGACACAAGACAAAAAAATCATAAAAATATGTAGTTGATGAATACTCAAGTTAAATACATGTTATGTCAAAAAGGCGAAATACAAGCAATTACCTGATAATTATCATTATGGCTTTTTTGCTATTTAACTTCCTCTGACAAATTCATCAAATAAGCACAATCCTAATCAGTAAATTTGCAAAAACTAACCAGAGGAAAATCCTCAAATGAGAATATTAACGCCATATGAAATAGAGCATGTTTCTGGCGCAGGCCTTTTTGATTTTGTCGGTTCAGTCGTGATCGGCGCCGTCGCAGGCATAACCGCTTTTGGTCTTAAATGGGCGATGAGCGGTGGCAGCACCGGAGGCATTATAGGCGCAGGCGTGGTTGGCGGCGCAGGTGGTTTAATCGTTGGGGCGGTAGTTGGTCTGGTTGACGGCGCGCTTTATGGCGCCATTAATGGCTGGAGCACCACATCATCATGGTTCAATAAAATTGTCGAAAATCAGCTTGACCTCAATGCTGATGTAATTACAGGCTAAAAACCCGTGGATATAACACTAATGCCTATTTAAATCTTCAGGGGATGAACATTATTAATTCTTGTTTTTGTATCGTGAATTGTTTATTGCCTGAAATTGAAGCTGAGACCCTCTATCCTGATAACAATGCGCCAGCGCAGCCGGTAAGCGGCTTAGATCGCTGAGCCTTACTGGAAATTCAAGCTGCATTTGCTCCTGATGCTGTGATTTTTTCTGGGAAGGTTTTTTCCAGAGAAGCAACGATGAGTAAAAAGCTCAGGCTGAATGACTCATCACACAGGTAAGTTCGTCATTACATTTATACAAAGGAAAGTATATGAAAAAGGTTTCTGTATTAGCACTCAGCCTGATGGCTGCGGCTTATATTTCTGCTGCTCAGGCCTCAGACGGCACGGTTACGTTTACCGGCCTGATTAAAAGCCAGACCTGCACGGCTAACTCTCCCGTGGTTGTTCTGCCAGAGCTGGGTACTGGCGCATTGACAACGGCCGCGCAGGTTGCGGGTGCGATGGATTTCAAAATTAGTTTGACCGACTGTTCGCCCGCCACGGGAAACGTCTATGCCTATTTTGAACAGGGCGCCAACGTAAATGCTAATGGCCGTCTGAATAATACCGGCGCGGCAACCAATCTTGATCTGCAGCTGCTGGACAGCGCGAAGAGTCCAATTAATATCGGCAGTGCCGATCAGACTTCCTCAGCAACGACCGTTCCGCTGACGAATGGTCAGGCCTCGCTGTCCTATTCGGCGCAGTATTACGCCACCGGACCGGTGACGGCAGGTTCTGTTGCTTCATCAGTGACGTTTTCCATTGTTTATCTTTAATTAATTAAGGTAAGGGCCTTGCCCTCACCTCTTTTTCTGCACGCCCACACTATCGGCTTATGAAACAAATTATTTGTCATCTCATTGCGGCGCTGCTGAGCGCCTGTCTTTTTTCATCGTCTGCCTTAGCTGGCATCACGATTACCGGCACGCGTATTATCTATCCGGCCGCTGAGAAAGAGGTCACTGTGCGCCTGAATAATCGCGCCGATCGGCCCGCTCTGGTTCAGGCCTGGATTGACGACGGCGACGCCCATCAGGCACTGGATAAAATTGATGTGCCCTTTGTTTTGCTGCCGCCGGTCAGTCGCGTAGAGGCGCATAAAGGGCAGACGCTGCGCCTCATTTACACCGGTCATAACCAGGCCGCGACGAAGGAGTCAGTTTTCTGGCTCAACGTACTGGATATTCCACCAACAGATAAAAAGCTGGCGGGTAAAAATCAACTGCAAATGGCGCTGCGGAGCCGCATCAAAATTTTCTTTCGCCCCGGCTCGTTAAGCGAGGAAGGCGCGAAACAGGCGGCGGCTGGCCTGATCTGGCGTAAGGGCAGCAAAAGCGACCGGCTGACGGCAAGCAATCCTTCGCCCTACTTCGTCAATGTATCGCGGGTAACCGTTGACTCGCTCTCAGGGCGCCAGCTCACCACCCAACGCGGCGAGATGCTGGCGCCCGGCGCCACCCAGGAATTTACCCTGCATGGCGGAGCGTTAACCCAGATTAAACCCGATATTCATTATCAGTACCTGGATGATTACGGCGCGGCACGCAGCGTTGATAGCCAGCTTACTCAGTAGTTTTTTCAGGAAACCGTCAAAGATGGCATCTACAGCCTCCTCATTTCAGCCTACAGGCAGAGGCCTTCGTCGCTCTTTTTTTACGCTGTGTCTTACCGCCGCGGCCGCTTCATATGGCGCTGACGATAGCTATGACTTTAACGACGAGTTCGTCAGAAATATGCCCGGCGTAAAAATCGACGTTTCACGCTATGCAAAGGGCAATCCTGTCGATCCGGGGATCTATACGCTGGATATTTATCTCAACGGACGCCAGCTAGGCCGAAACACTGTCCGCGTAATACCTGACAAAGACGGGACTAAAGCCTGTTTGTCATGGGATCTGGTGAAAAGCCTGGCGATAAAAGAGAGCGTCATCACTGACCAGCAAGCAGAGAGATTGCGCGCGGCGGAGGAGTGCCTGTCGCTCGAAGAGGTTGTTAAGGGCAGCAACGCGACCATCAACAGTGGTGATATGCAGCTGGATATTGCTATTCCACAAATTTATCTGGCGCGCGCCGCGCGCGGTTATGTCTCGCCGGCGTTCTGGGAGCGTGGCGAAAACGCTTTTACCCTTAACTACACCACTAACTACTATCGGGCAGTGCGGCGCGACGAGGAGTCTCACTCTTTTTACGGCCGTGCGCTGGCAGGCTTTAATATCAATGGCTGGATGTTGCGTCATGACGGCGCGCTTAGCTGGCAGCGCCAGCGCAATAGCGAGCTTCATCATTACGATAATATTAACAGCTACGTTCAGCGCGATATTACCGCTATCAGGTCGCGTCTGCTGCTGGGTGAAGGCAACACCAGCGGCGAGATATTCGATACCCTCTCCTTTCGCGGCGCACAGCTTTCGACCGTCGATCAAATGTGGCCCGACTCACAGCGTGGATATGCACCGGAGATCCATGGCGTGGCCCGCAGCAATGCGCAGGTTACCGTGAGGCAAAACGGCAGCAAAATTTTTGAGACCACGGTGCCTCCCGGCGCTTTCAATATTAACGATCTCTATCCCACGGGCTACGGTGGTGATCTGGACGTCACCATTCAAGAGGCCGACGGCAGCGAAACCCGCTTTACCGTGCCTTTTGCGGCAATCACACGTCTGAAACGGCCAGGGATGACCTACTACACCCTAACCGGCGGCGTATCGCGTCGGGAGAATCTGGTTTACACCCCTGCCCTGTATCAGGCAACCTTACAGCACGGCATAAGTAACAGCCTGACCGGCTATGCCGGCGTGCAGGGATCGGATAATTATCAGTCGCTGCTATTAGGCGGCGCGTTTGGCTTGCCGATTGGCGCCATTTCGCTGGATATTTCCCATGCAAAAACCGCTTATGGTGGTCAAACCGCTCGGGGAATGAGTTATCGCGCTACCTACAGCAAGAAATTGTCGCTCACCAATACTAACCTGACGATAGCTGCCTGGCGCTTTTCCACCTCGGGATATTACAGCTATAATGACGCCATTCAGATTAACAACCATTATAAAAAGAACGGTAATAAAAAACGCAGCTATCTCTCCCGGCCGAAAGAACGTTTTTCCGTTACCGCCAGCCAAAATTTTGGCGATTCATTTGGCAATCTCTATCTTACTGGTTTTGCTCAGAACTATTGGGATAATAGCGCAGCGAATACCCAGTTCCAGCTTGGCTATACCCATGCTTACAAACAGATATCCTATACATTCTCCGCCAACCGATTATTATATTCCACCGGCGGACAGGATACTCAGCTATCACTTGATGTTTCATTACCCCTGGGAAATAGCGCAAAAAATTATTTTACTGCCAACGCCGCGCATAATAAAGATGGCATTACTACGCAAACGTCAGTGAATGGTATTTCAGGCGATCATAATCAATATAATTATAATATCAGCGCCTCTCGTGATGTGGATAAACGTTATTCTGGTTCGGTAAGCGGACAATATCGCTCGCCTTATAGCACCTTATCACTCTCTCATACGCAAGGAAGCCGATATCACACTACCTCTGCGGGCGCCAGCGGCGCCGTGGTCGCTTTATCCGACGGCATGGCGTTCAGCGCCTATCAGTCTAAAACCTATGCGGTGGTTAAAGCCGCAGATGCAGGCGGCGCGCACGTGGTCGGTTATCCGAATATCGTTTTAAATAAGCAAGGTCTGGCCCTTGTGCCAAATCTTAATCCCTATCGCATCAATGAACTGGCAATTGATCCCAAGGGAATCGATCTTGATGTCGAGCTTGACGCGACACAACAGCGCGTTATTCCCGTGGAAGGCGCCGTTGTGAAGCTGAATTACCAGACCCGCAAAGGAAAATCGTTATTAATTCGCGCCAGACAGGCCGATGGAAACGTATTGCCTTACGGCGCGTCGGTCCAAGATGAAAAGGGCAATAAGGTGAGCACCGTATCGCAGGGCGGCCAGATTTACCTTCGACTGGATAAAGAGATCAATCAGCTGCAGGTTTCCTGGGGAGATCGTTCTGCCGAACGCTGTCAGCTGAATCTCGATCCTGACACGCTGGCATCCAGTGAAAAGTCCGCACTGATAAGCGTCACTGTGCTGTGTTATGGCACTCAGCCTCAGACGGTTGATTACGCGTCCACCAGCGCGGGCACGGTCGGAAAACAGGGATGAACGGGCAATGAAGATGATATTTAATTCTGGCAGTAACCGGTTTTCGCAGCTGATTGTGGTGGTGCTTTTCGCCGTCTCAGTGTTTGCTTTGACGGCAACGCACGCCAGCGCCGCCGATGGCGTTACCCTGAACTGTAAAAAAGACAAGAGCGATGCCGCGCTGGATTTCAGCACCCTGGGGCTGCACATTTCGCCCTCGGTTCCCGTCGGCACCGTGCTCTACAGCGGCAGCGTAACCGTGACTTTTCTCTGCGCGCTGAATAATCTCCTGCAGTATTCTGATGGACTTACCAGCGAAGTCTTTTTTAAACGTCAGGCGATTGCAGAAGGTGCGCTGGGCTATGGGCTGACGCTCTATACCGGCTATGGCGGCGATCTCTCTACTGAACCCGCCAGCATCCCAACCGGTCAAATAGTGAGCACCTTCGCCTATACCAGCGGCGGCACTATCGGTCGCTATACGACGATCTCGCTTACGGTGCCTTTTGAAATTGTCAGAACCTCTTCCTCTATGGCCGCCTCTACCCTTTTGCCCAGCTATGTCAACGTCTTTAACGTGGGCTCTTACGTCAAGGGCAGCGACCTCAAGTTCTACTTCACCAATATTAAACAGGCGATCGCGGTAACAGACGAAACTTGCAAGGTTGCCAGCGATACCAACCAGACGGTTACGCTAGGCAGCTATACCGCCAGTGCTACCAGCGGTCTGGGATCGGGCCCGGGACAGAGCAGCGAGATGACGCCTTTTACCATCAACCTCAACTGCGAAGCGCTATTGTCCGGCCAATTTAACGTGATGATGCAGTTCGATGGCGTAGCCGCCAGCGGTTATTCCGACGCCGGGGTACTGGCATTAAACGCCGCGTCGACCGCCAGCGGCCTCGGCGTGCAGCTAATGAACGAGAGTCAGCAGCCGCTCAGTCTGGGCTCGCCTTTTCACGTGGCCTCTTATCCGCTGGCCAGCGCGTTAATCAGCGTACCGCTGTATGCGCGCTACTACCAGATAGCCGATACGGTCACTCCCGGAAGCGCCAGTGCGGTCGCGCAGTACACCATTAGCTATCAGTAGCAGTCAGGGCGTCTGCACTGTTTTATCTGTTTTTGTTAAATAAGGAGTTATCAGAAGGTATGCCACAGAATATAAGGATGCTACGGGTTGGTGTATCTGACGAGAGCCCGTTTATGGTGTGCGCGGTGGAATCTACGCTGGCGGCTGAATTAACCCATCATCAAATCAGCGCCTGCCCGGCTGATACCGGCCATCTGTTAATCAGCCTAAAAGAGGAGCCGCTGGATATTTTGATCACCGATTTTACCTTTCATCTGGAGCGTCACGATTTGAACGGCGTCAGCAAGCTCGAGGAGATACACCGCCAGCTTCCCAGGCTCGCCATTATTGTACTGACCGCACAAACCAACCCGGCGATTTTGAAAAAAGTGATGAAGATACCGGTCAACGCCATTGTCAGTAAACGCGACGATCGACGGGAGCTGATTAAGGCGTTTCGCTGGGTTTGCTCGGCCACCCACGGCACCTTTTATTCTGAACAGGTAAAACCCCTGACGCAGGCGGCGTTAGCGGAACCCGTAAGCGCATTACTCTCGCCGTCGGAAATTGAAGTTATCCGGCTTTTTGCCATGGGTTACAGCCTGATGGATATAGCCAAAGCGCGCAAGCGCAGCGTCAGTACGGTGGCCACGCAAAAATATAATGCGATGCGCAAACTGCAGCTGCAGTCGAATGCCGATCTCATTAAATATGTCTTCGCTCAGGAACTGATTTAATCCGGGCGTTATGCAGTGAATAACATGAACATGCAAACTTTCAGCTATCTATGGCTGGCGCTGCTTTGCCTGCCTGTGTCTTTGTATGCGACAACCTTACAGCAGGCAGCACAGGCGGCGCTCGCTCATGATTCTGTCTGGCAAGCCAGCCGGCAAACCAGCGAGGCGGACAAACAAAAAAGGTGGCAAGGGCTGTCAGGCATGCTGCCTTCGCTGACGCTAGAGAGCAGCTGGGATCGCCAGCAGCAGCCGGATAAAAAATATCAGAGCGGTGTCACGTCCCACAGCTATGGCGTGCAGCTCAGTCAGCCGCTGTTCGACATCAGCAAATACGCCGGCTGGCGCAAAGGCGCCGCCATCGCCGCCACGGCTGAGGCGCAGATGCGTCAGGCGCAAGAGAAGCTGCTGGCCGCCGTGGCGAACGCTTACTTTAGCGTGCTCTATCAGCAGGAGGTGCTGCGGGCGGCACAGACGGCCACCAGGCAGTTCGCTCAGCAGATGAAGCAGCTGCGCGCCGGTGCAGAAAATGGACTTAATACGCGGATCGAAGTGGATGAAGCCAGCGCAAATTACGCCATCGCTCAGGCGAAAGAGATTGAAGCCAACAGTCAGCTGCTGCTGGCAGGCGAAGCGCTGCAGCGTTTATCGGGTCTGAACAGTGTCGCGCTGGAGCCGGTAGACTTTCGCTGTCTGAATGCGCTGCCCTACCCTTCTCTCGCCGACGCGCTGATGGCCAGTCAGCAGCGCAACAGCGAGATCAGACTGGCGACATCCCACAGTGCGCAGGCGGACGCCGATGTGCTGGCGGCCAACGGCGCGCATCTGCCAGCGGCGTCGCTTTATGCCCGCTACGGCAAGAACTGGAGTCGCAGCGATAACAGCGACAACCTTCTCTACGATGCTATCTTCGGCACCAGCACGAAAACCAGCAATCTGCAGTATGGCGTCAACGTCTCGATGCCGCTGTTCGCGGGCGGTAGTCAGCTTTCGCAATCCTTTGAAGCGGCGCATCGCCGCGAAGCCGCCAAATACTCGCTGCAAGAGGCGCAGCGTAAGGCAGCAGAGGAGACGCGCGCCGCCTGGCTGGGGCTGACTAACGGCAGCGCATTAATCGATGCGCAAAACCATGCGGTCGACGCCGCGCGCGCAAAAGTAGTTTCTGTGCGCTATGGCCGCGAACTGGGATTTCGCACCGTTAATGATGAGATGGAGGCGCAGCAAAAATATTTCGCCGCGTTACAGGATCTGGCGGCGGCGCGTCTGAACTACCTCAGCGCCCTTGTCAGCCTGGCGCAAAGCACCGGCGCGCTGTCGCTGGCCGCGCTGCACGACTTCCAGTGCCGCTAACCTCCCCTGAATGATGAAGACCTAATGGAACAGCCTCTATTTCGCCAGCAGGCGCTCGACGCGGCCAACCGCGGCAGCTCAGGCAGCGTCGCGCTCTACTGCCCGCCCTATCGCTGGCTGCTCATCAGCGTGGTGATGTTTATTACGACGGCGACCGGCCTGTTATTTATTTTTGGCAGCTATACCCGATATGAATCTTCTGTCGGCGAGCTGCTGCCAAAGAATGGCATGGTCATCGTTCCTCCGCCGGTCAGCGCCACCGTTATCGATATCCCGGTTCAGGAAGGCCAAAAGGTCGAGCAAGGCGCGGTGCTGATGGTGCTCTCAGCGGAGGTCTCCACGCAGCTGGGACAGACGCGTCAGGTGGTTGCCGAGAATCTTGCCGCGCAGCGCGCCCGGCTTCAGCAGGATCTGCACAGCCTTAGCAGGCGGCATGACGTTGAGATGCAGGGGATCAAAGAGACGATCAGCGGACTGAAACAGCAGCAGGCGCAGCTCGGGCGCCAGCTGGCGCACCGGCAAAAGCAGGTTGCGCTGGCGCAAGCGCAGCTCAGTAAACTCAGCGCTATGCACGCTCAGGGTTACGCCTCTCGTCGCCAGCTGGAGGAACAGGAGTCGACTCTGCTCGACAGCCAGGCTCGCTATCAGGATGAGCAACGGCAGGCGATTGAGATCCAGCAAAGAGTCGCGCAGGCACAACAGCTGCTGCGTGAGAAGCCGCTTGATGCAGAGAAGAAGCGTAACGATATTGAACGCCAGCTGGCGGATAACCACCAGTCAACGGCGGAAAATGAAGCGCGTCGCGCCTTTGAGCTGCGCGCACCAAAGAGCGGCTACGTCGCCATGATGATGGCAAAAAGCGGTCAGACGTTAAGTGCCGGCCAGTCAGCCGTGGCGATCCTGCCCGGCGACAGCGAACTGGTGGCCCGTATTATGGTAAATACAAGCGCTGTAGGTTTTATCCAGCCCGGCCAGCGCGTGGTGTTGCGCTATAAAGCTTTCCCCTATCAAAAATTTGGTCAGCACTACGGCAAGGTCATCGACGTGTCGCGAGCAGCGCTTTCTCCTCAGGAAGTGGCCCTGATCACCGGGCACAGCCCTGTTCAGGAACAGCAGTATCGCGTGCTGGTGGCGCTGGATAAGCAGACCATTCAAGCCTACCAGCGCAGCGAGCCGCTCAGGCCCGGCATGGCGCTGGAGGCGGACTTTATTGTCGACAAACGTCGTCTTTACCAGTGGGCACTGGAACCCTTGTACGCGCTGGGACATAAAATTTCGCTCTGATTAAAAGGTCTGCTCCGTGTTGCTACTTGAGAAGCTCAACTTCAGCTGGTTTAATCGCCTGCCTTTAATCCGTCAGTCGCAGGCGACAGAGTGCGGCCTGGCCTGCCTCGGCATGATCGCCCATTATCACGGTCATGAAATCGATATGATCGGGCTACGCGGGCGGTTCACCACGTCGCTAAAAGGCGCCACGCTGGCCGACATTATCAGCGTGGCGCAGCAGCTTCATCTGCAATCGCGCGCGCTGCGCATCGAACTGGATGAACTGTCGAAACTGCGTCTTCCCTGCATACTGCACTGGGAGATGAATCACTTTGTGGTGCTAAAGCGAGTAAGCGGCAAAAAAGTAATCCTGCACGATCCGGCGCGCGGCATTCGGGAAGTTCCGCTAAAGGAGGTGGCCTCCGCCTTTACCGGCGTGGCGCTCGAACTGCTGCCCTCGGCAAGCTTTGCCCCGAGACAGGAAAAGGTGCGCATTTCGATGCGTAAGCTGATCGGCAGCGTTACCGGCGTCCGTTCCGCTTTCGTCCAGGTGCTGATTTTATCCATTGCGCTGGAGCTGTTTGGCGTGCTGTCGCCCTTCTTTATGCAGTGGGTCATGGATATGGTGCTGGTGTCAGCAGACTACGCTCTGCTAAATCTGTTGGGCATCGGCTTTATTATGATTGCGCTGTTCCAGACGCTGATTACCGCCCTGCGCTCCTGGGTAATGAGCTGCTTCTCCAGCCAGCTAAGCGTGCAGTGGACCAGCAACGTCTGCCATCACATGCTAAAACTGCCGCTGGACTGGTTTGAAGCGCGCCATGTAGGCGATGTGCTCTCCCGCTATGGATCGCTAAACAGCATCCAGAGCACTCTCACGACGCGCTTTATCAGCACGGTACTGGATGGCGTGATGTCGATCGTCACCGTGGTGATGCTTTGTATCTACAACGTGCCGCTCACCTCGCTGGTGATAGCGCTGTTCATTGCCTATGCCATGCTGCGTTTTACCGCTTTCGACCCGATGCGCCGCGCCAGTGAAGAGCAGATTATCAGCGCAGCCCGCACCCAGTCATCGCTGCTGGAAACCCTGCGCGGCATTCAGGCGATCAAAACCCATAACAAGCAGATGCCGCGTCTTGCCGCCTATATGAATTCTTTGGTCGACAGCACTAACAAAAGCATCGTGATGGAGAAGCTCACTATCCTGTTTGGTTCGGCGCAAGGTTTGCTGACGTCTGTTGGTCGCGTCGTGCTGGTATGGCTGGCGGCGCTTCAGGTTCTGAACGGCCACTTCTCGGCTGGTATGCTGACCGCGTTTATCAGCTTCGCCGATCAGTTTATCAGCCGCGGCGCCGGTCTCATTAACGCCATTATCGATTTCCGCATGCTGCGCATGCACGGCGAGCGGCTGGCAGATATCGTACTTTCCGAAACCGAGCCCAGGCATGAAGGCGATGCTAATCCGTTCGAACCAGAGCCAGCCCATCAGGATATCGTCCTGAACGCAGTCAGCTTCCGTTACGCTGCCGCCGACCCATGGATTATCGAGGACGCCAGCCTGACGATAAAAGCAGGCGAAAGCATTGCCATCGTCGGCGCTTCGGGCCAGGGAAAAACCACGCTGGCCAAAATTATCCTTGGCCTGCTGCAGCCGCAGAAAGGCTCGCTCAGCGTTGGCGGCGTCGATATTGCACAAGCGGGTTTAGTGCGCCATCGCAACCGTATCGGCTGCGTAATGCAGGATGATATTTTGTTCTCAGGATCGATTGCCGAGAACATCAGCTTTTTCGACAGCCAGCCTGACTACGCCAGGATCACCCGCGTCGCGCGTCTGGCGCAAATTCACGGCGACATCATGAGGATGCCGATGAACTACCAGAGTCTGGTCGGCGATATGGGCTCGTTCCTGTCGGGCGGCCAGTTACAGCGTCTGCTGCTGGCGCGCGCCCTCTATCGCCAGCCGCAGATTTTGCTGCTGGATGAAGCGACCAGTCATCTGGATCTTCCTAATGAAGCTCAGATTAACGCGGCCATCAGGCGCATGAACATTACCCGCATTATCATCGCTCATCGCCCTGAAACCATCAGAAGCGCCGACAGGATCGTCAGGCTGCGTGACGGGAAACTCAGCGAGACGGCAGCGGAACACATTTTTACTGACACAGCAATGGAGAGAACAGATGGATAAAAGGATGTGTCGCTTTAGCGAAGGGATGATTACGCTGCCGGAAGGATACAGCGAACGCACGCTGAACACCTTCGCCGATCCCAGCGGCAGAGAGCCGCCCATTACTCTGTCGCGCGACAGCCTGGGCAACTGTAACAGCCTCGAGGAGTATATCGCCAGCCAGCTCGGCCTCTTACAACAGCAAACTAAAGGGTGGAGACAGGCGCCCTGCGAAGAGGCGGAGCTAGGTGAAGGTCTGGCAACCGGCGTGATGCTCAGCTATGACTTTCTACGCCCGGATAATCTTCGCCTGTTTCAAAAGCAGGCGCTCTTTACTCTGGACATGGAGCATCTGCTTATCTTCTCACTCTCCAGCCCTTGTGAGCCGACGCAGGCCGACACCCAGCGCTTCAACGCTATCCTGCAGAGTTTCCGCATCGACATTTGAGAACGTCAGGCGTAAGGAGAAGAAACGCCTGCTTCTCCTTCGCTCTCAGTAGCGCTGGCAGGTAAAAAGATAGGAGAGCGGCCCACCAATCAGATAGGCGTTATGATCGACTTTGGTCACATCAAGCTGCAGATAGGAGGAGTCGAGGGTGAGTTCCGCCAGCAGCAGAGTAAACAGGCTATCGGGCGTGTTGTCGGTAGAGGCAGGGACAATCTTATCGATACGGTAACGATAGGTGTCGGCGTCAATTTTTCCGCCGTCGATCAGGTTAATTTTACGGTTCAGCATTGTCACCTTTTCGCCATCCGTTACCTGTCCGTTTAGCAACAGATAGCCGGAATCCGCATTAATAAAACGCAGGTCTTGCGTCACGGCAAACTCTCTGCGCGCATCATCTTTACGGCTGAGATCGTAACGCGTAAAGGTGGAGCAGCGGAACGGATAGGTTTCCGCACGCTTGCTGTAGGTAACGACGCTGGCCGTCAGCAGGATAAGCAGGGCTAACAGCGCCGTAGTCATGACGAGTGCGCGACGGTTCACTCCATTCTCCAGTCGAGGTAGTAAAAATTATCACAGGCGATCACATGACCGTCGCTGTTCAGCTTGCAGGAAGAAAGGATGGTGCGGCCATAATTCTGCGTAGTGAACGCGGTATTTCTGTCAAAGTAGATGCGCCGACTTTTGTCGCATAGCTGATGGTTTTCTCTGAGCATCTGCTCAATCTGGCTGGTCAGCGTCTGACGCTCTTCGTCATCAATGCCCTGAAGCACCACGGCCTGGCAGCCGCCTGTTAAGCTAAGCGTGGCCGCAGGCGTTTCCTCCCCCTCTTTATGCAGCGCCAGATATCCCCAGACCAACACGCCAAGCAGACAAATTCCGCCCGCCAGAAGATAGAGCCATTGGTATTTTTTTACCGGCGCGTCAGGCGCGATCGGCAAAGAGAAGGGTGCGGCGGGTTCGACCTGCTGCGTAAACACCTTATCCTGTTCTGCGTCATTGACCGGCGCTGAAGAGGAAGCGGTGCGCTCAACAGGGATGTCGGTATTCAGGCGTATGCCGACTTTTGGAATGGTGATAATCAAATTCTCGCAGCCGTACGCTGCCAGCGCTCTACGGAGAATACTGAGATACTGATTAAGATTGCTGTTGGAGCCGCGCAGGCCATATTTATCCCATACGTCCGTCAGCAGGGTCTCGCGCGAGAGTATGTCGCCTTCAGATATCAGCAGGCGCTCAAACAGACGCCCGGTTGAGATGCTGAGGCTTAGTGATTCCTGGGTGGGCAGATGACTTAGCGTGCAGTCATCGGTGTTATAAGTAATGCTGCCATCGATCGTATAAATCATTCAGAGATCACTGGGTTTGCGCCGCGTCTGTAAAGTATAAAACAGCTGACAGGCCTGGGATGACTTTTAGCCTCTAAGCCGCTTCGCCTTGTGACTGTGAATAATAGCATAGCCAGAGGTGGGCGATGGGTTAAGAAACCTGCTGCTACAGGCTGTGTTGACTCAGCGTTTCGCCTGGCGGGCATGCCTGCATTATGCATATGAGCAAAGGTCTGAAGAGCTATGAAAATCCGCGCTGAAAATGAAATTTTGATCCACAGAAAAACTGCGTCAGTTTTATGATTGATATGGTTTTTTTCGAAATTTTCAGCCTGAAAATCGCCAGATTTTCACCGCGGATTATCTCACCACGTTTTTCATCCAGAGCACTCTAAGCCAGCCTGGGCCAGTGCTATGAATGATATTTCGTAACAGCGCAAATACAGATTATGTGGATAAGCAGCGGCGTTGTTAATGGCATATCTACTGGCATAGCGCTGGAACAGGTTGTTACCGCTCTACTGTCTATAGGGCCATAAAAATCAGCGCTGAAAATGAAATTTTGATCCATAGAAAAAGTGCGGCAATTTCATGATTGGTATAGTTTTTTTTGAAATTTTCAGGCTGAAAATCGCCAAATTTTCATCGCCGATTGTCTTTGCACGCTTATCATCCAGTGTACACTAAGCAGATTCTGGGGCAGGAAGGATGAATGATGAATCGTAATGGCGCAAATGCAGGCGTGTGGATAAGCAGCGGCGTCGCTGTTGGCGTATCCGTTGGCATAGCGTTGGGATATATCATTCCCGGTCTGCTTATCGGTGCAATGTCAGGCTGGATGCTATTCAGGTTAAAAAACCCGCCATGACAAAACACTTTTAACCTTATGATTTATAAACATATTTCTTATATTTTCAGCCTGAAAATCGCCAGAAAATAGCGCTAAATTTGAAAATAACCCGATCGTTCTGATTTGAGAAGAGCAAAACGCGCTTTAAAGATAAAATCGAAAGCGACGATATCACTGCTCTCAACAGATGCGCTTGTCAATTTAATGACTATAACGTTTAATTGCTGAACACCTTACCCTGATAAGATAAACTTTCCACAACAAGGTGCGTCAAATCTGCCATAGCGATTTAATATTAAGGGCAATAACGCTATAAAAAATACAAATGTAACCACATGATTTTATTATAATTATTTATCAATTATCTATGCTTCAACCTCACTAACGCTTACCAGAAACCTCCTAAAATCCCACTTTTCTAGCCGTTTTCCATAAAACTGGCAGGCGGAACATTTTTTGGTACAATGCCAAAAAACATTCACTGCGAGGGATTTATGAAGCGGGATTATGGTGACGTCTTTGAAATCGCAAACCGTGCCAATGGCATGCTGCATGGACTCAGCAACCACATTGAGCAACAGCGGCAGGAATTTAATCAGAAAGGGTATTACCAGACCTTTTCGCGCAATGCCGTAGCTAACCTGCCTTTACTCAGCAAACATGCCGTGGTCGCAGCCATCAGCGAGATGGAAGCGAAAGGGTATGAATTTGGCAAGAAGCAGACAGGCAGTACCTCTCAATACGCTTTAAGCATCCAGAACGTGGTTGATATTTATCAGCACCGTAAAGTCCCCAAATATCGCGACAAGCATAAAAGCCCCTTTGTTATCTTTGTGGTTAACCTGAAGGGCGGCGTCTCTAAAACAGTCACCACGGTTACGCTTGCGCACGGTATGCGCGCCCATCCCGCCATGCTGCATAACGACCTGCGCATACTGGTTATCGATCTCGATCCTCAGGCATCCAGCACCATGTTCCTGAGCCATACCAACAGCGTGGGGTCGGTGCTGGAAACTGCAGCCCAGGCGATGCTGAACGATCTCGACACCGATCAGCTTCGTGAACAGTTCATTAAACCTACCGTGATGCCGGGCGTGGACGTTATGCCCGCCTCGATAGACGACGGCTTTGTGGCCAGCGACTGGGATGCGCTGATTGCTGAGCATCTGCCTGGCGTGGCGCCTTCAGAGGTACTGCGTCGCAACGTGATAGATCGGCTGGCGGACGACTATGATTTTATCTTTATCGACACCGGGCCACACCTTGATGCCTTTATGCTGAACGCCATCGCCGCCAGCGATGTGCTGCTGACGCCCACGCCACCCGCACAGGTCGATTTCCATTCCACCCTGAAATACCTGACGCGCCTGCCTGAGATGCTCGAACGCATCGAGAACGAAGGGATTGAGCCGCGTCTCAAAGCCAATATCGGCTTTATGTCCAAGATGACCAGCAAACATGACCATCTCACCTCGCAGAGCTTTGCGCGCGAGGTCTTCACTAAATCGATGCTGGATGCCGTGCTGCCTCGTCTGGATGGCTTTGAGCGCTGCGGTGAGTCGTTTGACACGGTGATCAGCGCAAACCCGAACTCTTATCCGGGAAGCGCCGATGCGTTGCGTAAGGCAAAGCAGGAGGCTGAGCAATTTTCCCGCGCCGTGTTTGACCGTATTGAATACATCAGGAGCTTACAGTGAGTAAACCTCTACAGAAGATTGGCCGCAGCATGGGCCAGTCGCAGATGGCTAATTTTATCAACAGCAACAATCAGTCGCGCGTCTTTACCCTCAAGTCGGGTAAGACGGCGACCTTTAGCCGTCAGTTTATTCCCAGCGGTGAAATCGAGGCGAAAACCTTTGTGGACGCGCAGATTAACGGACGCGATCAGTCCGCACTGACGGAAGAGTCTGTCAAAGAGATTACCCGCACCATTTCGCTGCAGCAGTTTTTTCCGGCGATAGGGCGGGTAGTCGGGGAGCGCATCGAGATTATGGATGGTTCCCGTCGTCGCGCCGCCTGCCTGTTCGCAGGCGCCGGTCTGGAAGTACTGGTCACCGAAGAGCCGATCGATATCAGCGACGCCCGTCAGCTGGCTGCAGATATCCAGACCGCCAAAGAACATAACCTTCGCGAGTTGGGACAACGCTTTATGCTAATGCAGGATCAGGGCATGAGTAAGAGCGACATCGCCAAAGCGGAAGGGATCTCCAACGCGAAGGTGACGCGTGCCTTTCAGGCCGCTTCTGTGCCAGCGGAAATTATCGATATCTTCCCCGTTGTCTCTGAGCTGACCCTGCCTGATTACCAGCTGCTGCTGGATGTGGCAGAAGAGGCGAAGGCCGAAGGCGTAACGATTGCTGAGGTGGTCGAGCAGGTTAACCAACGTGTGCAGGACGATGCCACGGTGGCGACGTCCAATGCCGACGAACAGAAAAACCGCATATTATCGTTCTTTAGCGCAGCGAAAAAGCAGCTGAGTAAGCCCGTTAAAGCGAAAAGCGTGGTGACGGAGAAATTTGGCCAGTTCAGCGATCGTGCCGCCTATGCCAAACGAAAAACGCACGCCGAGAAGCGTCATGTGCAGTATGAGTTTCATCGCCTCTCAGCAGCCATGCTGGAAGAAATCGACGCCGCGATCAAAGCCGTGATCGATAAAGCGAGCTAAGCGTTTAATGCGCCACGCAGTCTATCCTGCGTGGCTTTTTTCATTTGTATAACGGTAATCCAACAAATAAAAACAATATGAATTGCCGAGACCGATCACACTTATCCCTTTGTCAGAAGAATAGGCTGATGACGATTTATTTAAGGGAATCGCTAATATGAGAAAAAGCCTGATCGGATTAAGTGCTCTGTTGATCTCCTGTACCGGTTACGATAATTCAGACAAACAACGTGAAAATCGCTATCTGTTACTCAAAAAGCAACAAGCTATTGAAGAGCAGAAGAAGTTTGAGGCTCCGCTTTCACTTCCGCGTGAACGAACTGTCGATAACTACCTAAAGAAATAATTTCTGGCGTGAAAGCTGGAAAAGGGCATTACGTTTTTATTACGACAAAAAAGCGCGTGGTCAGCCAGCATAAACCGGGTCGTATTATGTCAGACGCGATGATAAGCATCGTCTGAAAAGCAGTCGGGAAAAAGTTTTCCTCAGAGTGTTCACATTTTAAGCATTGGCTGTCGTCGGTGAGTTGCGGGCAGAATACTCAGTAAGGTGCAAGTTTTCCCCGTTATACACAGGAAAGATCCAATTATTCGATCCTTATATGATCCCTAATAGATCCTTAAAGATCCCCGATCCTCTGCAGCCCTTGGTACGTCTGGCCTGAGAGGGTGTTGCTAACCGCTATAGAGAGTAAATTATCCTTTATAGCGAGCAAAACAACCGATGAAGAGAGTAGATTAACCGATGAAGAGAGTGACTGATAACCACTATAGCGAGTAGACGCCTGCATCGGTTGTGCATACTTTTCAGCCTTGTGGATAACGTCGTCAGTGGAGAATCTGACGACCTGCAGATCGACCCGTATAAATAGCGAGCTAATCGAATAGGTTACAGCAAGATCTTATGCAGGTTGCGAGCCAGAAACGCTATCGTCCAGCGGATCCTGGTTGTGCTAACCCGATCACACTATGAAGATCGACTGAACCAGATAACCGCTATAGAGAGCAAACTAACCACTATAGAGAGTAATTAACCTTTGTAGTCAGTAGAACAACCACTGTAGTGAGTGCTAGTATCCGATAAGTTGAGAACAAACCGATGCCACTCAGTTTTAACCCCGGGTTCTGAAGATGACGGAAAATGAGCAGGAAAACAGTCTTATAGAGGCAGCCTTCGCGGAAACCGACAAGCGAACGGGGCAGGTGGTTACTCTGACGCCAAATAACAATAATACGGTTCAGCCCGTCGCCCTGATGAGACTCGGCCTGTTCGTGCCCACACTCAAGTCCACCAGCCATCGCAAGAATAACGCTATGTCCTCGATGGACGTGACGAACGAGCTAAAGCAGCTGTCGATCGTTAAGTCTGAAGGGTATGAAAACATCAAGATCACCGGCGCCCGGCTGGATATGGATAATGATTTCAAAACCTGGGTCGGCATCATTCACGCCTTCGCTAAACACAAGGTGCTCGACAGCAAGGTGACGCTGCCCTTCGTGGACTTTGTTAAGCTTTGCGGCATTCCGTCCGCCCGCTCCTCGCAAAAGCTGCGTGACCGGCTGGAAGCCTCTCTGGCGCGCATCGCCACCAATACGCTGCAGTTCAGCAACAAAGAAGGGGAGCTGTACGTCACCCACCTGGTCCAGTCAGCCAAATACAGCGTAAAAAACGATACGGTTGAAATTCAGGCCGACCCCAAAATCTTTGAACTCTACCAGTTTGATAAAAAAGTGCTGCTGCAGCTGCGCGCCATCAACGAGCTGGCGCGTAAAGAGTCGGCTCAGGCGCTCTACACCTACATTGAAAGCCTGCCGCCCGATCCGGCGCCTATCTCTATGTCACGCCTGCGCGCCAGGCTCAACCTGACCTCCCGACCCATCACGCAGAACGCCACCGTGCGACGCGCTATGGAGCAGTTAAAAAATATCGGCTATCTGGAATACTCTGAGATTACGCGCGGCAAGGTGGTCTACTTCATCATCCATAACCGCAATCCCAAGCTGAAGCCCGCCTCGCTGCCGCTTAGCCTGGGGGATGGCATGGATATCGATCTGGATCTCGATGATATCGAGGAGAGCAGCGATGCCGGCAATCAGCCTGGCGAGATGGTGATGCTCTCTAAGGCGGAGCTTAAGCTGCTGGAAAAGATCCGCAAAGCGCAGGGCAAATAATTCCGCTTTCACCCGCTTCGGGCAGCGCATTATTCGGTATCGCTGCCGGTTTACTCACCTCGTTTTTGCTCTTACTCGCTACAGCGGTTATGAGAAACTGTAACCACTCTGCTTATCCTTTTTAGATAACCACTATAGCGAGCAACTTAGTGTCCATAATGGAACCTGTTACTCGCTATAGCGGTTGGTCAGTGTTGTGCCCCGGCATAGCAATAACCACTATAGCGAGCAGCGTTACTCTCTATAGTGGTTGCTGTAAGCTTTTGCGGCTACGGCAGACCTCTCTTTCTGCGGCGTGGCGCTCAACCCCGATTAAAGTAACCACTATAGAGAGTAGTTTACTCTCTATAGTGGTTAGTTGAGCGACAGGCAGACCGCAAAGCCAGACCCAACGCTGAAGATGACTCACATTTCAGCGCAACAGGTTAGCTAACAGGTAACCACTATAGTGAGTAGCATCACAATCTCGCTATAGTGGTTATTACTATCTGGATGACAGAATGGCGCTGGTGGGTAGAAATAAAGCGCGCGGCGGCGCGTCTGCAGGTTAACAGTAACCACTATAGCGAGTAATTACTCGCTATAGTGGTTAGTCATGCTGGATAACGGCAGTTTTGCAGGTCAATGCATTGAATCAAGCGCTGCGGTGGCTTTTTAACCGAACAACCACTATAGCGAGCATTTGCTCGCTATAGTGGTTAGCGCAACAGGCGTCGGCCAGTGGATTAACGTCGGGCGAGCAGGGGCGGAATGGTCGGCACTTCTGGCGCATTATCGATATCCTGCTGCGTCATTCTGAACGCCTCAGGATAATGTTCGCGCTGCGTGCGGCGCGCGGGCTCCGTGTCGCGCCAGGTATAAAGACAGCGCTGACACTGAAACACCGTCCAGACATTGGCTACCGGCGAGTGCGCCATGGTTTCAATATGCTCATCGGCACAGCGTGGACAAATCATCTTTCCCTCCTTATTGATTGCGGTTAGCCAGCAGTCTGGTCAGTTTTTCAACCCACTGCGCAGTCTCGGGCAGATCTTTGACTGGCTGGCTGTAGTGGCCGCGCGTATCGGGCGCGACGGGCGTAGTGGCGTCGATAATCAGCTTATCGGTGATGCCGGCCGGACTGGATCCCGGATCGAGTTCCAGCACCGACATATTCGGCAGCTGCACCAAATCGCCCGCCGGATTAACCTTGGAAGAGAGCGCCCACATCACCTGCGGCAGATCGAAAGGATCGACGTCTTCATCTACCATGATCACCATTTTCACGTAGCCGAGACCGTGCGGTGTAGTCATTGCGCGCAGGCCCACCGCACGCGCAAAGCCGCCGTAGCGTTTTTTAGTGGAGATAATCGCCAGCAGGCCGTGGGTGTACATGGCGTTCACCGCCTGCACCTCGGGAAATTCCGCCTTAAGCTGCTGATAGAGCGGCACACAGGTCGCCGGGCCCATCAGGTAATCGATCTCCGTCCAGGGCATACCGAGGTAAAGCGATTCAAAAATCGGTCTGGTGCGGTAGCTGACCTTATCGATGCGCACCACCGTCATGTTTCGTCCGCCCGAGTAGTGGCCGGTAAATTCGCCGAACGGCCCTTCGATTTCACGTTTGCGCCCTTCAATAACCCCTTCAAGGATCACTTCAGACCCCCAGGGCACATCGAAACCGGTCAGAGGCGCCGTCGCGATAGGGTAGGGGCTTTCACGCAGCGCGCCGGCCATCTCATATTCTGACTGATCGTACTTAAGCGGCGTGGCGCCCATCAGGGTGATAATCGGGTCGTTGCCGAGGGTAATCGCGATGGGAAGATCCTCGCCGCGCTCTTCGGCTTTATGCAGGTGCAGCGCAATGTCGTGCATCGGTACCGGCTGGAGCCCTAGCTTGCGTTTGCCTTTTACCTCCATGCGATAAATGCCGACATTCTGCTTGCCGAAATGATCGGGATCGAGCGGATCGCGTGAGACCACGCAGGCTTTATCGAGATAGAAACCGCCGTCGCCGTCGTTGAGCCGGAACAGCGGCAGCAAATCAAAAAGATTTATCTCCTCGCCGTCGACGCTGTTCTCTGCCCAGTTTGGATTGTCCCGCCGTTCCGGCGCCACGGGAAAGTTGTCCCAGCGACGGATAAATTCGTCAATCTGCTGCTTTACCGGGGTGTTCGGCGGTAAACCCAGCGAAATCGCATGATTCTGCCAGGAGCCGATAGTGTTCATCACGACGTGCGCATCCCTGAAGCCTTTGATACGCGTAAAAGCGATCGCCGGCGCGCCTTCGCCGATGCGACCCGTTGCGTTAGCCGCCGCGGCGATATCGGGTTCCGCATTGACCTCCTCATCAATATTGAGCAGCTGACCCTGCTGTTCCAGCGCGCGCAGATAGCTGCGCAGATCGTCAAAAGCCATGATTATCTCTCCTGTGCTGTTTCGTGATGGGTGGCGCCGCTCAGGCCCTGCCAGCGCTGCGCCTTGTTGTAACGCAGCCCGAACTGATCCAGAACGCGCGCGACAATATGGTGCGTAACGTCATCGACGCTTTTGGGATGGTTGTAATAGGCGGGCATAGGAGGAACCATCGCGACGCCCATGCGCGACAGCGCCAGCATGTTTTCCAGATGGATGGTGCTGAGCGGCGTTTCACGCGGCACCAGCACCAGTTTGCGGCCTTCTTTGATCACCACGTCTGCCGCGCGTCCGGTCAGTCCTTCTGCATAGCCGGCGCGAATACCCGCCAGGGTCTTCATGCTGCAGGGAATAATGATCATGCCGTCGGTGTGAAAAGATCCTGACGAAATGGTGGCGGCCTGGTCTGCCGGGCTGTGTACGACGTTCGCCAGCGCGGCGACCTCTCGCACGCTTAAAGGTGTCTCCAGCTCAATGGTGGTTTTCGCCCATTTCGACAGGATCAGATGTGTTTCCACCTCTGGCATCTGCTGCAGCGCGCGTAGCAGTGCCACGCCAAGCGGGGCGCCCGTCGCCCCCGTCATTGCGACTATCAACCTCATTTCAACCTCGCTAAACTTGTTCGTGTACGAACTATATATTTACCTTAGCGCGCAACAATGGCGATGACAAGAGAACAGCAGCTATAAAGTTCGTAAACGAACGTTTCATTGTTTTCGATCACAGGTTTACAGCGAGAGGCGTTTATTGCTGAAATAGCGCTATCTCATCCGGCGAGAATCGCCCTGGCATTCGGCATAACAACAATGAATAAAAATCTTAGCAATGTTCCGTTTCACCTGATGCGTCGGCTTTTTCAGGAGCACACCGCGCAATGGCAACGCTCGCTTAACGATCTTACCAAGCAGCAGTATGCCGTGCTTTGCGCCGTGGCTGAGCAGCCAGGCATTGAGCAGATGGAGCTGATGGATGTGTCGGTCAGCACCAAAGCGACGCTGGCGGAGCTGCTGATGCGCATGGAAAAAAAAGGGCTGCTGCGCCGCGAGCAGGGCGTGAGCGACCGCCGTCGTCGGCATATCTTTCTGACCACCGCCGGCGAAACCCTGCTTAATGAGGCGAAACCTTCGGCTGAACGCATTGATGCCGCCTTCCTGAACCGTCTGAGCGATCAAGAACATCAGGAGCTGATCCGGCTGTTAAAAACCATGCTGGAATAAAAGGCGTTCAACCGACCGCCTCCGTTCATGAGATTTGCTCATTACTGCATGCCGCCAGAGGCTATTCATTCTCTGGCGCGCCTTTGTTATTAATAACGCTACCTTTTACGGGCGATCGCTGGCATAGGTCAGCCATAAGCCACTCATGATGCGAGGCGGCGACATGCTCCTGCGGCACCCTCTCTTTCTCTCTTCCGCCATGCTGCTGGCCAGCTGCGCCACCGCACCGGAAAATACCTGGAGCAGCCAATCTATGTCAGAAAATAAACCCGCTTCTCAGGCAGTTGCTCAGGCCGCGCCTGCGATGGCAGCCTACTCGGCGCGTTTTATCAAAGGGGATCTGTGGAATCGACCCGCGCTCTCCGCGCGCGATCGCAGCCTGGTGACCCTGTCCGCGCTGATCAGCCGCAACGACCGTACAGAGCTGGCTGACTACCTTAACCTGGCGCTTGATAATGGCGTTACGCCTGGCGAAATCGCCGAAAGCCTGACGCATCTCGCGTTTTATGCCGGCTGGCCGAATGCGACGTCAGCGGCCGTCACCACTCAGGCGGTATTCGCGGCGCGTCATATCGATTTTTCCCGTTTACCGGGAGCGGACGTCGCGCCGTTGCCGCTGGATGAAGAGGGCGAAGCAAAACGTGCCGCGATGGTCGAGCAGAACTTTGGTCACGTCGCGCCAGGCGTGGTGAAATATACCACCGAGGCGCTGTTCCGCGATCTCTGGCTGCGGCCAGGTTTAGCGCCGCGCGACCGCAGCCTGATCACCGTCAGCGCGCTGGTCACCGCAGGTCAGGTTGCACAGGTGCCTTATCACCTTAACCGCGCCATGGATAACGGCCTCACGCAGGAGCAGGCAGCGGAAGTGCTGACGCAGCTCGCCTTTATCGCCGGCTGGCCGAATATTTTCTCGGCGCTGCCGGTATTTAAAGAGGTTTTTACCTCACGTCAGCCTGCCTGATCGATATCGCCTGAGCCGGGCTTCAGTTCTGGCGATGACGTAGCGCGTCGACCACCATCGTCAGCGCGCGCGAGGATTGTTTGCGGCTCGGATAGTAGAGATGATGGCCTTCCCAGACCGGGCAGTAGTCCGTCAATACCCTTACCAGCCTGTTAGCCTCAATATGCGACGCCACCATCTCTTCCGGTACATAGGCCAGACCAAAACCGTCGAGGGCGGCATCGACCACCTGATAGATCTCATTAAAGGTGAGCTGGCCCTCAACGCGGACTTTGATCTCTCGCCCGTCCTGCTCGAACTCCCAGGCGTAGAGGCCGCCATGGGTGGAAAGTCGCAGATTAATGCAGCGGTGCTGAACCAGATCCTGCGGCGTGGCTGGCTTTCCCTGGGTGTGGAAATAGGCGGGCGATCCCACCACTGCAAAGCGGATATCGGGCCCGATACGCACTGAAATCATGCCGTTGGTGATCTGCTCGCCGAGGCGCACGCCCGCATCGTAGCGGTTAGCGGCGATATCCGTCAGCGCATATTCATTCGCCAGCTCCAGATGGATATCGGGATAGGTCTTAAGCAGGTCGCGCAGCTTTGGCCACAGCAGAAAGCGAATGGCGAAATCCGTCGCCGTAATGCGCACCACGCCAGCGGGTTGATCGCGCATGTCGCTGATAGCGGCCAGTTCGCTCCAGATCTCATCCAGCCGCGGCGCCAGTGACGCCATCAGCCGCTGCCCGGCTTCGGTTGGTGACACGCTCCGCGTCGTGCGCGTCAGGAGCCGTACGCCCAGGCGCGCTTCCAGCCCACGCAGGCTGTGACTGAGGGCGGACTGCGAAACGCCAAGCAGCGCCGCCGCGCGGGTAAAACTCTGTTCGCGCGCCACGGTGACAAACGCGACCAGATCGTTGAGGTTCTCGCGGGACATCACCACGCCTCCTTATGGACGTCACACAGAAAAAAGGCGCGTCCCGCTGAAGGGACGCGCCTGATATTTTGATCGAGATTACTTTGCGCCGTACTGCTCGTCGTCGACCTTTTCCAGCCACTCCACCGCTTTCCCTTCCAGCGCTTCCTGAATGGCGATGTGGGTCAGCGGCGTTTTATCGCTGGCGCCGTGCCAGTGTTTTTCATGTGGCGGGATCCAGACAACGTCCCCGGCTCGAATCTCTCGCGCCGCTTCGCCCCAGGTCTGAACGTAACCAAAGCCCGCCGTGACAATCAGCGTCTGGCCGAGAGGGTGGGTATGCCATGCGGTGCGGGCACCGGGTTCAAAGGTGACGCTGCCGCCGCTGGCGCGCGCCGGTTCGTTGGCAGGGAAGAGCGGATCGACGCGCACCGTGCCGGTAAACCACTCGTCGGGGCCGGCATAGGATGCCTGGGAACCACATTTATAGATGTCAGTCATGCGCTTATCCTTTGGGTTATCGTCATAAACAGTGCTTCTTATTTTAAGGTGGCGTGCATCTATGATTAAGATGCTTAATCAGGATGAAGATATGAGCCTTTTTCATTAATAAACGAATTTTTGCCCGGCTGAATAAATTTTAGACACCAGTGAGGTGCGGTTTAGCTGTCAGGCGTGAAAATAGCGCGCTTTCGTAAACCACTACAGAGACGCGATCCAAATGAAAATGCCTCAATCTTTTAGTTTACTGTTGGCAGCTGGCCTGCTGATGTCCGGCCTCGCCGCGGCGGCGGATCAGCCTGCTGCTCCCTTCACGCCCGAAATGGAAGCGCGCATCGGCGAAATCGCCAGAGATTATCTGCTGGCGCATCCGGAAGTGCTGCTGCAGGTCAGCCAGAAACTTGAGGCGCAGCAGCAGGCGCAACAGATTAAGGCGATGACCGATGCGGCGCTGCGGCAGCAGAACGATCTGCTAAATGACAAAATGACGCCCGCCTTCGGCCCGGCCGATGCAAAAGTGGCCGTCATTGAATTCTTCGATTACCAGTGTATTGTCTGTGCGCGCCAGGCGCCGGTAATCGAAGCGCTAATGAAAGCGAACCCGCAGGTGCGATACATCTTCAAAGAGTGGCCTATTTTTGCGCAACGCTGGGACGCCTCGCTGAATGCCGCTAAAACCGGTCTGCAGATCTGGCAGGAGAAGGGGGCCGAGGCCTACGTTAACTACCACAATGCTATTTACGCCACAGGCCATAATGAAGGGAAGCTGACGCCGGAGGATATCGGCAAAGCGGCCGCGCTGGCCAGCAAGTCGGGCGACATCAATCCGCAGGTGGTGGAAGCGTTAAAGCGTAATGATGCGCTGGCGCAGAAGCTTGGCCTGCAGGGAACGCCGGCGATGATTATCATGCCCCTCACCGGCGCAACGGCAGATAACGTGACGGTGATACCTGGCGGCGCCAGTGAGACAACCCTGCAGGCGGCGATAGACAGAGCCGCCGCCGCAAAATAATGTCCTAAAGCCGGTTTCTCACACCGGCTTTTTCACTGTATTATAATCTGTTGCGCCACAGGCTGAGTAGTTACAGCATCCTGTAACAGCTTTTTTTTAATCGCGTGCCCCATTGGAAATGGCGTGCCCCTCCAGGCTGGACCGCTGCGCGTGATAAGAAGGGTGCTTATCTCTGCTTCGTCTACGTGCATACATCAAACATGAGCGCGAAATAACCTTCTGGTAAGGCCGCCCGCGCCGGCCGAAGGCCGGTAGTAATTGTTTATGTAATTATGAATGATGTAACTAAATACAGGTTTCCCAGTAAAAGGGCGATGATATTTCGCTGTGTAGCGAAGCGTCCATTAAGGGTTGTCCATAAGCTGCATGACAACAACCCATTACTGGAGACCGTAAATGATTGCCGTATTTTTGAAGCCGACGTTTTTCCATACGCCAAAGAACACTATCTGCAACTCGCCGCAGAGCTGCAGCCGCTGCTGGCGGATGTGCCCGGCTTTATCGCTATCGAGCGATTTCAGAGTCTGAGCACGGCAGGAAAGATCCTCTCGCTGTCGTGGTGGGAAGATGAGCAAGCCGTGACCGGCTGGAAGCAAAACCTGATGCATCAGGCTGCGCAGCAGGAAGGTCAAACCGCTATTTTTTCATTCTACCGGATACGCCTTGCTCAGGTGCTGCGTGAATACGCTTCACATCAGGAGCCACTCTACCATTTATGATATCTCTGTTGTTCTGCGTAACACGCCCGGCGAACTGGCCTCACTGGGCGGACTATTGGGTAAAAACGGCATCAATATTCGCGTACAGTACAGCGATCACAGTAACCGGCTTATCCTGCTGACCGATGATGACGTACGGGCCCCAAAAATGGAGAACAGAGCCTGAATGAACCGGCTACAAACCGATAATGCCGAGCAAGCGGACGTCTGCCTTGAAAAGTCGATGTCAGTGGTTGCCTCGGCCATAGCGGACCCGTCACGAGTCGCTATCCTCTGCGCCCTGATGGATAGTCGCGCCTGGACCGCGACTGAACTCAACGCCGTCGCTGGTATTGCGGCCTCGACAGCCAGCGCGCATCTGATGCGCCTGCTCAGCAGCGGCCTGGTGATTTGCCTGACACAGGGACGTCATCGCTACTACAGTCTGACCGGACCTGAGATTGCCGGACTGCTGGAAAATCTGATGGGCGTGTCGATGCATAGTCACCTCTCTCCCGTCACCTCTACCCCAGATCCGATGCGCTACGCCCGAACTTGTTAGGGGTCAGTTTGGATATCAAAAATTATTGTACGTTAAGGTTATTTTTTGACCTTTCTACTTTAGCTGGCCTCAGTCGACGAAACTTACCGGAAGCCGGTATCCGATTACTCTTCCAGATATAATCGCCAGTCAGATTGATGTGTTCCCAGCCTGGCAGGGACAAATGCGGCAACAGTTGCTCGTTGATCTTCACCCCTTTACGCTTCAGAGCATCGATCACTCTTTCCATATAGACGGTATTCCACAGCGAGATAGCTGCCGTCAGCAGCGTCAGTCCACTGGCGCGGTAGCTCTGATTTTCCGGTTTTCGGTCCCTAATTTCACCCAGCCGATGCAGGAATACCGCACGCGCCAGCGCATTACGGGCTTCTCCTTTATTCAGTCCCGCCTATACCCGCCGACGAAGTGCCGGATCGCGGAACCAGTCGAGCATAAACAGCGTTCGTTCAATACGGCCAATTTCCCTCAATGCTTTGGCAAGTCCGTTTTGCTTGGGATTGCTGGCAAGCTTTTTCAGCATCAGGGATGCCGTCACGGTTCCCTGCTTTATCGGGTTGCCAGACGTAGTACTTCACGCCAGTGAACTTCGATCTCTTTCAGACTCAGGCTGGTTGTTGATATCAGTGATTAAAGCACCGGGTATTGGTCAGCTTACCCTTTGATAAACAGCTTCTTGTCATGGAGATCCCTAATTCGCGGACAGAACGTAAATCCCAGCAGATGCATCAAAGCAAAGACATGATCCGTGAAACCAACGGTATCGGTGTAATGCTTCCTGATTTCCAGATCGCTTTCATGAAACAGCAAGCCATCGAGAACGTGGGTTGAATCCCTGACCCGACTGATTATGCATGTGTAAAACGGGCTGTATTGATCCGAAATATAGGTATAAAACTGACGTCCAGGCTTCTGCCCATATTTCGGGTTAACCGGCCCTGCGTAGCGGCCTGAGCCGCCTGTTCTGAAATTTTGTACGTCTGATGATGACGTTGTCCCGTCACCCCAGAATGCCGCCAGTGGTCTTTTCCCCTGCGCATTTACCAGCTCTGCAAGAGCGGCTGAATAGGTTTTATCACGGAGATTGTCAGTCTGGATGTACCCACCTCAATGGCAGGCGCTGTCAGATAAAGACTCATCGCAGGTTGACGCGATTACCCGAGCCATGATAACCGCCATCAATAATATGCTTATCGACCTGATGGCCGCAATGTCGCATAAGGACTGGCTGAGCCGCCGTCAGCGGCAAAAAAAGAGAATTGAACGCGCACATACGCTGGGGAGATGCCGGGGCAAACAGTCCGATCAGGAGCGGCACCAGAAAGTCTTGTACTATCGACAGGTCAAGAAACTCAGTATCCGGGAAACAGCAGATGCAGCAGGGTACAGCCCTTCGCAAATCTGCCGTATTCAGGCGTTGTACCGGCAACCAGAAGCCGAAGATTTTGGTTAGGTCATGATTAAGGTATGATGCGTTGATTTTATGACCATTTTATTCATGAGGGATTATGGCAACGGGATTTTTTCTGTATCACCTGGATAAAACCACCTGCGGGGGGCGGATCCTTTCCGGTGCGTCTGACGACACCTACCAAATCGGTGGCATTGAGCGGCAGCAGGTCAGGGAGGGTGACCCGGTAACCTGCGGGAAGCATGAGGGGCTCTTCCGCGTGTGCGGCGGCATGGGGGACACCTATGAGGTGGGCGGAGAGCTGAAAGAGTGGGCGGGTTCGCTGGACAGCTACAGCTCCTGCCCGTGCCGCGCCCGTTTTATTCCGTCAGTCCAGACGCACACCTACGAGAGCGGCTGCAACGCCGGACGGGTAGCCGAACGGGCCGAGATCGCGAGGAAAAAAGCGCAGGAGTCAGAGCCTGAACAGCGAGCGCAGGCCGCGAAGAAGAAACGGGAAATCACGCTGACCATCGGCGTGTTCTTTGATGGCACAGGCAACAACGCGAATAACAGCGGTGACCGTCAGGCCGCCTGTTCCGGTGAACATTACGGGATGAATGATGCTGATGCTGGATCTGCGTATTCCCAGTGCGTGAGACTAAAACGTGGCTACAGCGGTACTGCTGCAGGGAGCTATATCGGTTACTACAGCAACGTACACTGGTTGAATACACTGTATAGACAGGATATCAGGCCCGATACAGGTGCCGGTCAGTACGCTATTTATATCGAAGGTATCGGTACGGAAGACGGGGCTGGCGACAGCACTTACGGAATGGGAACAGGCCGGGGCGATACTGGCGTAGTGAGAAAAACCGATAAAGTAGTAGCAGCACTTGCCGCCGGTATTCAGGGTTATTTACTCCAGCATGCCAACACCAGTTCCTGCACTATTAAAGAGTTGCAGTTTGATATTTTTGGCTTCAGCCGGGGAGCAGCGGCGGCGCGCCACTTTGCCAATCGAGTGTTCAGCCAGGATCACGCCATTATCACGGCGATTAAAGCAGGTTTGAATGGTATTGAGTTTTCCGGGACGCCCGGAGGAAAAACCCGCTTTCTGGGTATATTCGATACCGTAGCCGCCATCGGGACACCGGTTAACGGCCTCAACCCGCACAGCGCCGATACCGGGGATGTCAATCTGATGCTGCGTCCGGGCGTGGCAGACAAAGTGTTCCATATCACCGCCCAGCACGAATGCCGCTTTAACTTCGCGCTGAATAGCGTAAAACCGGCGTGGCCGGAGCTGGAACTGCCCGGTGCACACTCCGACATTGGTGGTGGCTACAACCCCGACGAACACGAAGCTTACTTCCTTACCCGACCAGAATTTGAAACCGTCCCCCACTTCACCCCTGATACGGAAACCCGGATTTATCGTCAGGCCTGCGCACAGCTTACAGCAATGGACAGCTATCCGGCGATAGCGCCCTTGTTGAATGCGGTAGAGGTGAATGTTGATACCTGGTATGACGACAGAATGCCCGCCGACCGTTACGGAAGGCTACAGAAACGTAGCGGTGCCGCACTGGTTATCGACCGTCCGACGCGTAACGACTGGTCGAAGGTGGTGTTACGGGTGATGCTCGATGCGGCGCAGGATGCCGGGGTAGAATTTTCCCCTATTTTACCTAAAGACGACAACCTGTCACTCCGGCCAGAACTGAACAGCCTGTGTGAAAAAGCGATGGTAATGGGCCGTGCCATAAGGGGAGGACAGCCTGCCTGCGGCTTTACCACGCCAGAAATTCTGATGCTGGCTGAAAAATATATTCACTGCTCAGCCAACTGGAACAGCGTAGTGAGAGACGGCCAGGGAAGTATCAGCGGTGCGGTCAAACCGGCGAAGCTGGTGACGTTCACCAACCGGCCGGACGAGCGCTGGCAACGTACAGTTTATGGTATGGACGGAAATAGAATATGGAAATAATCCGCGTGGCCTGTCTTCTTCCGTTATTGGTACTGACGGCCTGTCAGGGGAAATCTTTGTCCGACTCCGCCGCGCAACGCAATGTACCGGCAGAGTGGACTTTTAACTTTTTCACACCTAAAGCGTTGCCAGCAGTGGTGACGTTTGCCGCTATTCTTGACTCTGATGGAAAGGATTATCGCTTTAACACGCTGAACAGAACGCCCGACCTACCTGACGTTATCGGCGAGTGGAACGACAAAGACCGTGTGTCTGGAGGCTACTGGAATCATGTTAAACGTCCCCCCAGACATATTATTTTTTGCTGGGACTCGATCATCGATAAAAAAGTGTATGAAACTCACCTGACGATCCCTAAACCTGTACTGGACAAAATGCTCAGGCCGAGTGAGTACAGGGATTATCGGGGAAGAACTGCGTATTACGACAGAGTACAAATTGGTCTGGCTCCAGAGGGAAAAGTGGCCGTCTGGTTACAGGGAAGTGGTTCTGAGCCTAATTACCGCGTCACTCCGTCAGTCGTGAAAACCGTCTCAGGGGATAAATTAGATATTTGCAAAGGAATAACTCGGTTTTCCAACGGCTATGAGTACGGAAAAGATACCGAGGATTTTATCAAAGGGAAAAAATATCCTTACGGTAGTTGGTAAGCAACATATTAAATCTTGGAGGATCTGCCCAAGATCCTTTGAGGTTTGGTGGCCAATTTTTTGTCTTAACGTACAATATTTTCCGTTTCCCAAAATGACCCCTGTTACGATCATCTGGCGGGCGAGCTAGCCGTCGCGATTTACCACTTCATGCTGCGGGAAAAGTGGCTCGAATCGGCAGGCACTTCGCTAACGGCAACCGGGCTGACGCATTTTCATGCGAGCGGTCCTGGATCCCCGTCCACGGCGCAAAGCCTGCTGTCCCTGCCTCGACTGGAGCGAAAGGCGTTTCCATCTTGCTGGTGATGCCGGACATGCGCTACTCTCGCTGTTTTTGCAGCGAGGCTGGCTAATCCGCACGCCAGGTTATCGTGAAGTCAGGGTAACGCACAGCGGCAAAACGGCGCTGTGCCGCCATTTCAGATTGCGTCTGCCCTGAGGACATGCGGCCCCATACAGGCCGCACAGCCCGGCATCAGGGCCGGGTGGGCAGCGCCCAGGCCATCAGCGCATCGCCGGAGCGCGTGCCAAGTCCGCCATGACCACCGGCAGCAATCACCACATACTGTCGTCCATCTTTGCCCAGATAGGTGACTGGCGTCGCCTGCCCGCCGGCAGGAAGCCGTGTTCGCCAGAGTTCGCGTCCGGTTTTTTCATCAAACGCGCGCAGATAATCATCTGCGGTCGCCCCCATAAAAATTAAGCCGCTGCGGGTGATAATGTTGCCGCCCATCATAAATATTCCGGTCGGCAGCGGCGCATTAGTATGGGTGCCGAAGATGTTCATATCGCGCGTGGTGCCGGCCGGACGCTCCCAGATGATTTTACGACTGGTCAGATCGATGGCGTAGACTTTACCCCACGGCGGCGCGCTGCAGGGCGCGCCCAGCGCCGTCAGCCAGGGCTTGACCACCGCCGCCCAGGCGGTGCCGTACTGCGGTCCGACCGCAAACTCTTTAGGTTTAGGGTAGGGCTGGCCGCTGCCCCAACCGCGCCAGGGTTTCATCAGCCCCTGATCCGTCGCCTGCTGGCTGGTCATCATCTGCATGGTAAAAGGGATATAGCTGGTG
This sequence comes from Pantoea latae, assembly GCF_002077695.1. Classification (GTDB taxonomy): domain Bacteria; phylum Pseudomonadota; class Gammaproteobacteria; order Enterobacterales; family Enterobacteriaceae; genus Pantoea; species Pantoea latae. The sequence continues at coordinate 246,903 of NZ_MWUE01000017.1, read as the reverse complement.
TTCGCGATCAGCACCTTGTGAGCCGGGTCGACTGAGGCACCGTACCAGTCCATTACGCCGTCAAAAGCGGGATAGGCGATAGAGGTGCCGGCGGCGGGCGGCGTAAATTTTCCCTGATAGCGATAGCGATGGAACTGAATACGGCACCAGAGCTGATCGAAAGGCGTCGCACCCCAGGCATCGGTTTCCTTGAGCGGCGGTGGCGAAAGGTCCGGCATGCCGGTAGAGAAGGGCTGCGTGGCGGAAAGACGCTCGCCGGGGAGCGAGGGCGAGGTCGGCACTGCTTTTTCCTCCACCGACGCCAGCGGCTTGCCGGTTCGTCGGTCGAGTAAGAACAGCTGACCCATCTTGGTGGTTTGCACCAGTGCCGGCGTGAGAGTGCCATTTTCATCCGGCAGGTCGACCAGCGTCGGCCCAATGGGCAGGTCAAAATCCCAGACATCGTGATGCACGGTCTGAAAATGCCAGCGCTCTTCGCCAGTATGGATATCGAGCGCTACCAGCGAGCTGGCATATTTTTCGTCAAACGGGCGGCGCTGAGCGCCATAATAGTCCGGCGTTGCGTTACCCAGCGGAATATAGACCAGCCCGAGGGCTGCATCGGCCGTATAGGTTCTCCAGCCATTCGGCGTGCCGCGCGTGTAGGTTTCGCCGGGCTTCAGCGGCGCGTTTGCCGGGTTGCGGCCCATATCCCACACCCAGGCCAGCTGCCCGCTCTTCTCATCGTAGGCCCGTACCACGCCTGATGGCTCGCCCGTTGACTGGTTATCATAAATCCAGCCGCCCAGCACAATACGCCCATCCATTACCATCGGCTGCGACGTGATAAAGTGAAAGCCTGGCGGCACCTCGCCCATATGATCGGTCAGGCTGACATAGCCCTGATTGCCGAAATGCTGGCAGGTTTCGCCGGTACGGGCGTTCAGGGCCACCATGCGTGCATCCGCCGTGGTGCTGATGATTTTCTCCGGGCACTCTGCGTCGTCGTCGACGCGGCTGTAAGCCACGCCGCGGCAGGCAAGATATTCGTTGGCGGCGGTGTTGGAATGAGGATCGAACTTCCACAGCTGTTTACCCGAAGTGGCATCCAGCGCAATCACTTCGCGATGCGGCGTGCAGATATAAAGGTTATCGCCTACTTTCATCGGCGTCACCTCGAAGCTGAACTCACGCCCAGCCTTATCTTCGCCTTTGCGCATCACATCGCCGGTATTATAGCGCCAGGCTGGCTTTAGCTCGGCCACATTCGCCGGGGTGATCTGCGCAAGCGGCGAAAAGCGTTCGCCAGCAGGCGTTTTACCGTAATAGCGCCAGTCGTTATCCTGACTGGATGTCGCTGCAGGCGTGGCCTGCTGCGCAGGAAAAGGCGCATGGGTCACGAAGCGCGCGTCAGTCACCCGCCAGCCGCTATAGAAAATCGCCCCTGTCACCAGCACATATACCAGCCCTGATGCCATGACAGCTCGCCTTTCACGCTGGCGTGACGCCAGCGACCGGACTATCCACGGCAGGCTGAGCCAGATGCCCAACAGGGCGAGTGCAAAGAGCCGCGGCATCAGTTGCCATCCATCCAGTCCGACTTCCGATAGCGCCCAGACAACCGAGGCGATAAAGGTCAGCAGATAGACCCAGAGTCCCGCTACGCGACGCAGCAGGATCAGCACGCCGGCGGCAAAATAGCCGACGCCAGCCAACAGGTACCATGCCGTTCCGCCCTCAGCGGCCAGCCATCCGCCCAGGATCAAAAACAGCAGCCCGCACACGCTGACGATGAGACCGGTAATAAAGGTCAAAACGCTTTTTCGCTTATCAGACACAATCACCTCGAATGTAAAGCAAAGTAAATCAAGCCTAATAAAGAAACAGCAATGACGAGGGAAAACGCGCCACAAAGGATGTAACTTTCTGTAATTCTGGCGGGTCTGATAAAAAGCGTCGCTGATAATGCACAGTTCAGGCAGTTAACAACGCAGAGTGGTACAACACGGATGTGGAACGAATCCAGCCAAATGTGGTCAAAGCCTCACTCTGCATCCTCTTTTGCTATGACGTAAACGCATGGCTGAATCAGGAGAGGTTAACACGATGTATTTGCGTGTAAATCCGCCGCGCATAACGCGCCAGCCTACTCAAAAATGCGTCACCCGCCGCATCTTTTCCCGGAGTTTCACACAGGCTGTCCACTTTTTCTGTGGATAAGTTTCGACGTCACTCGTCTTGATTTTCCATTAAATCGACCATCGCGCCTTTGTGCGCTTCCACATAGCGAATGTAGCGCATCAGCGTTTCGGGCTTTTTCCAGGTGCCTTCCTGCATAATCTGCGGAACAGAATACCCCTTACGCGCCAGATCCTGTGCGGCGCCGACACGCGCGCTATGGCCACTCCAGCGACGATAGCGATTTTTATTGGGTTTAGCGGTGTCGGTATAGCCGGCCGCTTCCCATGCACGAGTGAAAATGCTTTTAAGCGCCGGCGTGCTCATCGGTTCGTCAATGGCGACCATGACTTTGCCGGAACGATGAACGGGAGAAAACAGGAAAGCATCCGGCTCGTTGATTAATCCCGAGGCGACAATCCATTTCGTCACAACCGCTGAGGACTTTGATCCCAGCGCTTTGATTAAACTGCCCGCATCGAGAATGGTCTTGGTCCATGAGCCTTCGAGAATGATACGGCCATCTTCGGCACGCATCACATCCCCAACGCGAAAGCGCGAGACTTCACTGATACGCATCAGCGTGCTGTATGCCACATGAAGAAAGGCAAGATCGCGCATATTGCGCAGGCTCGGCGTCTCTGCCCAGGCGGCCTCAACCTTTTGCAGGTCGCTAAGGCGGAACGGAACCGCCTGTCCGGTTCGCTCACCCGACACCACCGCCACGCGATTGATCTTTTTTACTGCACGCGATACCAGCGGAGAGGTAGAAGGCGGCACCAGACCCGCGTTACGGTGTAACATTGAGATCAGGGACTGATGGGTGCCAATCGTCGATGAGGCGCGTCCGATAGACTGTAGATAGCTAAGATAGTCCCGCAGATCTTCTGGCGACATAGGCAGCAGAGTACGATTGTTCGCGGATGCCCAACGGTGGCAAACGCGCATCACGCTCATCAGCTGGCGCCATGTATTCGGCGCAAACGCCTCTTTGTCCTGAACGAATTCGCGTAAGCGTTGCGCCAAATCGTCATCTGAGGGGGAAAGCGGAACCAGGGCGTTCAAAGTGATTAATCCATCCATATCTGTTTAATTTATCCACTAATCAGCTGGCGATCGCGCTACGCGAATTCTGAAGAAAGAGCAGGGGAGAACTCCTGTAGATTTTGCGTAGCGTTGTCATTTTTATGTAGGTGCACCGTTCTTTTGTGATGACCCGGTCATCATATTTTGCGTAATGGCTGACGGCTGCGACAGCACGCTGAGGTCGGGATCGGCGCTCAATCCGCATGATAGCGAGTTTAACTGGGTTTGTATAAGGCTGATTATATAAAGTTAAAGCAATTCGCCTGTGTCAGACCAGTAGTCAGAAGGACAGAAGCAGGTTTCAGGTTTGACACTACGGATAGCTTTGAAGAGGGTTGCTGCTTCGGCAGAGCATTGCTGAAATGCAGGCCCAGTTTTATCAACAGGACCTGCATAAAATAATATCACGCCTGAGCAAGAAAACGTTTTCGCCAGGGTTTGAGTATGATAATAGCGAGCAACGCACAGATAATATCTAAACTTATCGCACTGCCAAATACCAGGTTCCAGCTCTGCGTGTGCTGATAGAGCAATGCAGCTAACGGACCACCTAATACAGATCCAATGCCCTGCGAAATATAGAGCCAGCCATAGTTTGCCGTGGCAAAGCGGGTACCAAACGTATCCGTCAGAGTCGCAGGAAATAATGAGAAAATCTCACCCCAGCCAAAAAACACAACACCTGAGAGTAAAACGAACAATACCGGATCGTTTTTGCATAACAGCCAAAACGTCATAGCTATACCCTCAAGTCCAAAAGCCAAAAACATCATATTTTCCCGCCCAATACGGTCGGAAATATAACCGCAGACCGGTCGGGTTAATCCATTCATAAAACGGTCTATCGTCATCGCTAACGGCAAGGCCGCCATACCCAGGATGGTTACTGACGTTATGCCGAAATCCTCAGCAAAAATTGCCATTTGTGAGGTGACCATTAATCCTGATGTAGACATCATGGTCATCATAAAAAACATCAGCCAGAACAGAGGCTGTCGCAGCATTTCCTTTGAAGTAAAGCTTCTAATATTGTTGATTGTCTGGGTAGCCCTATTTTCTGCATCATCTCCTTTTGGGATTTTAAGCCCCTGACTGGCAATAAAGCCAACGACAGCCATCATGAGACCAAACTGCCAAAAAGTCTTTTCCAGGCCTGCTGTTGCAAGAGAGGCGGTGATGGGAAACGTGGTTAAAATAGCGCCCATCCCATAACCTGCCGCAACCATGCCTGTTGCAAATCCTCTTTTTTCCGGAAACCAGCGAACCATTAAACCAACCACACCAATATAAACAATTCCTGTGCCAAGTCCTCCAACAACGCCATAGTAGAAGTAGAGTTCAAAAAGGGAGTTAAGCCCTGAAAGAAGTATCCAGCTAACACCCGTCATTAACGTCCCGACAGTAATCAGCACGCGAGGACCGAAGCGATCGATTAACTTTCCCTGTAGTGGAGAAAAGAAAGTCTGGAGAATAATTAAAATTGAAAAGGTAATTTGAATTTCAGCCAGCGGCGCATGTAACTTTTCCATCAAAGGGCGGGTAAACAGCGCCCAGACATATTGAGGACTCGAAATGGAAATCATACAGACTAAGCCCAGAAGGAGTTGCATCCACTTTTTTTTATGCTGGGAAACTACACTTGCTGCTAATACTGAACTTGTCATCATCGCACTCCGCCTTAAACGCATGTCACTGGTTTAAGCATTTACCATGCCATGTTGATGAAGAGGGAGACATTACCGTTTTGCAAGAGAAGATATAAGCAATGGCAAAAATAATGCCCCATAATGTGGCAATTCGCATCGTGACTGTGCGCGGCGCTATGTTTATTAGGTTTGCAGATAAAAGGCGAGATGAAATTATCACCACGAGCAACAGTAACCAGATTCAAATATAAACAAGCGTAAATTTTTCGAGAGAAAATGTAGCATCTGTCAGGACTTTACATAATTTGCACCTCTCTCATTCCTCTCCTACGCTTTTCCCCCTGAGCATCCGTAACACCACTACAACCCATTGCGACTACGATCGCCTTTTTAAGCTGTAAAGGAGAGAAGTAAATGCAATACCGGAAACTGGGTCACTCAGGCCTGATGGTCTCACAATTCGTGCTGGGCACCGTGCCGTTCGGCGGCAAAGCGGGCTTTGAAAAAACCGGCAACGTTAACGCAGACGAAGCGCGGCGCTTTATCGATATCGCGCTCGATCACGGCGTCAATATGATCGATACCGCCGATCTCTACTCGATGGGCGGCGCGGAAGAGGTGGTCGGCAACGCGCTTGGCGACAAACGTGACAGTGTCATTCTAGCCAGCAAAGCGCGCAGCCCGCTGGGCGATGGCCCGAACGAAAGCGGCGCCAGCCGGTTTCATCTTATCAAGGCGTGTGAAGCGAGCCTGCGCCGTCTGAAAACCGACCATATCGACCTTTATCAAATCCACAACTGGGATGGCGTCACCTCGGTGGAAGAGACGCTGCGCGCGCTGGAAGATCTGGTGAAAAGCGGCAAAATCCGCTACTTCGGCACCTCCAACTACACCGCCTGGCAGATGATGAAGACCCTGGGCTGCGCCAGCGAGCAGCATCTGCTCAAGCCGGTCAGCCAGCAAATCTACTACACGCCGGAATCGCGCGAGGCGGAGTTCGAGCTGCTGCCGATGTCTATCGATCAGCAGATTGGCACGCTGATTTGGGGCCCGCTGGGCGAGGGTCTGCTGACCGGCGCGGTGAGCCGTAACGGCAAAGCGCCGCAATCCACCCGCCAGGGCAGCGGCTGGCCGGAGCCCTACGTGCACGATATGGAGCACGCCTATAACGTTATCGAGGTGCTGGAGCAGGTCGGCAAGGAGATTAACGCCTCTATCGCGCAGGTCTGCCTGGCCTGGCTGGCAGCGCGTCCGGGCGTCAGCGCGCTGATCGTCGGCAACCGCAGCGAAACGCATCTGCGCGAAAACCTGAGCGCCTTCGAGCTGACGCTTAGCGATGAGCAGCGTCAGCGTATCGAGCAGGTGTCCCGCCCGGCGCCGCGCTATCCCTACTGGCACCGCTTTACCAGCGGTATGGACCGAATCGATCCCGCTGAACAACCCTTCCTCGATGAGTATCGTCAGACGCTCGACGAACGCAAAGATCAGGCGCAGAAATAGCCTTCAGGCTGGCCACGCGATGTGGTCAGCCCTTATTTCTCTCCAGCAGCCAGGCGTCGAGCCGCATCAAGCCAATCACATACTTCGGCAGCGCTTCCAGCAGCGAGGGCAGATGGATCGTCTCATCCGCGCCGTGCGGAAAACCGTGGCCGTCAGGCAAAAAATCTGGCGTATTTTCTGACGTTCGCACATAGCCAGGGCCGAAGGTAATGGCGTTGGGCAGCACTTTAGAGTGCGTTACGCCGCCCATGGCATAGGGTCGATCGTCACGTCCGGTCAGATCGTTCCAGGTCTGCTGCAGCAGCGAAATAACCGGATGATCTTCCGGCAGATAGAAAGGCGCAACATCGCGCCAGCCCGCCTCTAACTGAATACCGCTGTTTGCCAGCTGTTGCTCGATAATCTCGACGATGTGCTCGCCGCGCCACGACACCGGATAGCGAATATCACAGTTAATCGTCAGGGTATCAGGCTCGCTGCTGTGCCAGACGCCTGCGTTGAGCGTCAGTCTGCCTGACTGCGTATCCTCCAGTCCCAGTCCGGCATTCTCGCCATAGGGTGACGTGAACCACTCAAAGAGAAAATTCGCCAGCTGCCGCTCACGCGCGTTAAGCAGTTCCAGCTCCAGCAAACCAGCCAGCAGCACGCGCGCCGCATTGAGCGTGCCATCAGGAAAGGCGGCGTGGCCGCCATTGCCGCGCGCGGTGAGTCGATACGAACCCTGCTCATGTGACAACGTCACATAAGAGGCGCCGACACCCTGCAATAACGCCAGCTTCTCCTGCACCTTATCGGTGTTGACGCCGTCAATGGCCACGTCTGCGAACGCCGGCACGCTGTTGCTGGCGACGCCTGCGCGGATCTTCGCCAGCACGCCAGCATTCGGCACGCGCAGCGTAAAAGTAAGCTGGCCTTTTTGCGCGTTGTTCACCGGGAACATGCCGTCGGTGACGAGAGAATATTCAGGCAGCGGCGCGTGCTGTCTGTACCACTTCATATCCTCCATGGTGGTCTCTTCCGCCAGCCCGTAAACGATACGCAGGTTATGGTGTAGCGGAATGTTGAGGTCGCGGATCAGCTTCAGCAGGTAAAGGTTCATCACCCCCGGTCCCTTGTTATCCGCTACGCCGCGTCCGATAACAAAGTCGCCATGCCGTGAAAGCTGAAACGGCGGAAAGGTCCAGTTATCGCCTGCGGGCACCACATCCAGATGGTTAATCAGGCCGATATCGCGCGGATGCTTGCCATAGATCACCGATCCGGCGTAGCCATCATGATTTTCGGTGGCAAAGCCTGCCTGTTGCGCCTGCGCGAGCACGTGCCGCAATAGTTCGGCGCACTCGGCGCCGAACGGAGCGCCCGGAAGAGCCTGGTCGGCGCGGCTGATGCCGGGAAAGGCGATCCAGCCGGCGAGGTCAGCAATCAGCGCCTCACGGTGGCGTTCAATCCACTGCTGGATAAGAGGCAGCAGCGTTTGCTCCTGCGCGGTAAGCGTGGCGGTCATCAATCTCTCCTCTTTTTTGTGCCCACCATAAAACATCCCGCCCAAACCGCTTAGCTGGATTTAAGGGAAGCATAGTCAGTAACGGGCACAGCCGCGCCTTCTTGCGATATCCAGCAAAGCTTAGTCATTTTTGTTAGTCGTGTTGACGCCTAAAGCAAAGGAGATTAGCCGCTTACACAGGCGACAAATAACCTGACTAATCAGCAGTGCAGGAGAAAAACGGTGGATAACACTCCCGCAGCCGGCGCAACAGTCGGCGTGGATGTCGGCGGCACTTTTACAGATTTTGTCCTTTACGATCCGCAACGCCAGCAGCGCTTTTTTCATAAACAGCCCAGCACGCCGGCCGACCCGGCCTTAGCGGTCAGCGAAGGGCTACAGGCGATATTGCTCAAGAGCCAGCTGCCTGCCAGCGCGCTCTCGCTGGTGCTGCACGGCACGACGCTGGGGCTAAACGCCATTATCCAGCGGCGCGGGGCCGCCATTGCGCTGGTGATCACGCGCGGCTTTCGCGACGTGCTGGAGATTGCGCGCGCGCGTATGCCATCCTCTTTTGATTTTCACGCCGATCGCGAGCCGCCGTTTTTGCCGCGTCAGCGCGTGCTTGAGATCCCGGCGCGTTTCAGCCCGACAGGCGCGGTCACCCAGTGGCCGACAGGGGCAGACCTGGCGCAGCTGGCGGAGCAAATAGCTGAGCTTAAGGTCAGCGCGGTAGCGCTGGTGACGCTCAACGGCTATGCCAACCCACAGCGCGAAAGCGAGCTGGCGACGCTAATCGGCCAGCAGCTTGACGGGCTGCCGGTCATCTCCTCCGCGCAGCTCTGGCCGGAAATCCGCGAATATGAACGCACGCTGGTGGCCGTCCTCAACGCCTGTATTCAGCCGCTGATGCAGCGCTACTTTACCCGCCTGCATGCGCTGCTGGCGCAACGGGCGATCGACGCGCCGCTGCTGATCACCGCCTCTAACGGCGGCGTGCTGCCGCTGGCGTCGGCGCAGCAGCGGCCGGTGGATACGCTGCTTTCAGGTCCGGCGTCAGGCGCCATCGCCGCGGCGCAGCTTGCCAACGGCTGCGGATTTGTCTCTTTCGACATGGGCGGCACCAGTAGCGATATCTCACTCTCGGCGGAAGGCGAAGTCGAGCGGGTGAACCGCACCGACATTGGTGGCCTGCCGCTGATATTGCCGGTTGTCGGTGTCTCCGCCATCGGCGCGGGCGGAGGTTCGATCGTTCGCGTGGATGAGTACGGCATTTTGAAAGTCGGACCGGAAAGCGCGGGCGCCGAGCCTGGACCCGTCGCCTACCTGCGCGGCGGCGATGCACCCACGCTCACCGACTGTTATCTGCTGAGCGGTATTTTACCCGCAGACGCCACGCTGGCCGGCGCCATCCCCCTCAGTCTGCCCGCCGCGCGCCGCGCGCTCGACCGACTCGGCGCGCAGCTGGGAGAGGATGCGCGCTACAGCGCTGAGCGCGTCGCCAGCGGCGCGATCGCCGTCGCCACCGCACAGATGGCGACGGCGCTAAACACCGCGCTGGCGCAGCGCGGTCTTGTCGCCGACCAGCTAACGCTGATCCCGTTCGGCGGCGCGGGGCCGACGCACGCTAACTTTTTCGCCGAAGAGGCGGGAATTAACCGCATTCTGGTGCCGCTGCGCCCGGGGACGTTCTGCGCGCAAGGCGCAATTGCCGCCGATATCCGGCGCGATTTTGTGCGTAGTCTGCGTCTTCACATTAACCAAACTACTTTCGTCAGCATCAGCGAAAGCGTCAGCGCGCTGCGCGAACAGGCAACAGCGTGGTTCCAGCAGCAGGCGCGCGCGCTGAGCCGCGATGCCTGCTTCACTGTCGAGGCGGATATGCGCTATAGCGGACAGGCCTATGAGCTGACCGTCGATCTCGGCCCGCCGGAAGAGGTGACGCTGGCGGCGATAGTGCAGCGTTTTCAGCAGCTGCACCAGCAGCGCTACGGCTTCGCCAGCGCCGACGCGCCGGTGGAGCTGACTACCCTGCGTCTCGCGCTCATCGCGCCGCTGCCGCGCGCAGCGGAAAAAGCGTATCAGCCGCACCCGGCGCCAGATGCGCCCGTGACCCGCGCGCTCTATCTGCGCGATAGCTGGGTCGAGGCGCGTATCTGGCAGCGTCATCAGATCCCGTTCGACAGCCTGGTGCCGGGACCCGCCGTGGTGGAGCAGGAGGATACGACCACGCTGATCCTGCCGGGCTGGTCGGCCCAGCTCGATGCGGCCGGCAACCTACTGATTACACGTCAGCAGGAGGTCGCACCATGAAACTGGACGCCATCACGCTTGAGATCCTCAATCAGAAACTCACCGCGCTGACGGAAGAGATGTGCCACATTCTCCAGCGCACCGGGCGCACGCTCTATGTGAAAGAAACCGCTGATTTTTGCTGCGCGGTAGCGGACCGCGAGGGACGCTTTTTCGCCTATCCCAAAGGCATCGGCGTATCGGGTTTTGTCGGGCTGAACGCGCTCGCCGCTATTGACGCGGTGGCGGATATCGAGCCTGGCGATGTGATCCTCACCAACGATCCCTGGCGCTCGCGCGGGCTGGCGACCCACCTGCCGGATCTTCAGGTGCTGGCTCCCTGGTTCGTCGACGGCGAGCTGGTGGCCTGGGGCTGGGCGTTCCTGCACGCCTCAGACGTCGGCGGCCGCGTGCCGAGCAGCATTTCGCCCACCAACAGCGATATCTTTCAGGAAGGCTTGCAGATCCCGCCGGTGAAGCTGGTGCGCGCCGGCGCGCTGAACCACGACGTAATGGCTATCCTGACGGCTAACAGCCGCACGCCGGAGGCCATCGCCGGCGATATTCAGGCGATGCTCGCCGCGCTGCAAACCGGACGCGCCCGGCTGACGCGCATTGCCGCGCAGCATGGCCGCCAGCAGATTATCCAGGCCCAGCAGGATCTCCAGGCCTACTCGGCGACGCGCGCGCGTCAGGTGCTGCGCCGCATACCGGACGGGGTTTACGCGTTCGAGGATTACCTGGATGACGCTGCAGGCAGCGGTCTGCCGGTGCGGCTGGCGCTGAACGCCACCTTTCGCGACGGCACGGTGCATCTCGACTTTAGCGGCAGCGACGCGCAGGTGGCGGCGGCCATCAATATTCCGAGCCACGGCGAGCCTCATGCCTGGCTGACGCTGCGTATTCTGGCGCTGGTCTGCACGCTGGATAAGAGCGTGCCGCTTAACGCCGGTTTGCTGGAGCCGGTGAGCCTTTACGCGCCAGCGGGATCGCTGGTCAATCCTCGCTATCCCGCGGCCGTCGGCGTCCGTCATGCGACGGCGGTGCGGGTGAACGACCTGCTTAACGGCCTGCTGGGGCAGGCGCTGCCGGAGGTGATGCCCGCGGCCAGCGGCGGCACCATTATTCCCTTCGTGGTGGCGGAGACGGCGCGCGACGGCAAAGAGCAGAACGTACAGGTTATCGAGCCGATGGTGGGCGGCGGCGGCGCGCGCTATGGCCGGGACGGCATCGACGGCCGCGACAACAGTATCTCCAATCTGGCGAACAACCCGGTGGAGATGGTCGAGGCGGAAACCCATATCGAGATCCTGCAGTATGCGCTGCGTCCCGGTTCTGCGGGTGCCGGCGAATGGCGCGGCGGAATGGGTCAGCAGATCCATATCCGCATTTTACAGGATGACACCACGCTGCTGGCGCGCGGCATGGAGCGCATGCTGTTCCAGCCGTGGGGGGTGAAAGGCGGAGGCGCCGCCGCCCCCAGCGTCATGACGCTTAATCCAGGAAAAGAGAGCGAACGCCTGCTGGGCAAGATCGACCTGCTTGCCGTTAGCGCGGGCGATGAAGTGCTGCTGCAGACGCCGGGCGGCGGAGGCTGGGGCGATCCCTTCTGCCGCGATCCCGACGCCGTGAAACGGGACGTCGACAACCAGCTCATCACTGTCGATATGGCTGCGCAGCAGTATGGCGTCGTTATCGGCGCTGACGGCATTGACCGGGCGGCGACCGCGGCGCGGCGTCAGGCGCCGCGTCAGAGGCTGTCCGCTCTGGGCGTCGCGCGGGAAAACTGGCAGGCGGTCTTCGACGCCCGCGCGCTGACGCGGCTCAATCAGCTGCTCTATCCCCTGAGCGCGCCTGAGCGGCTGCGCGCCCGGAACGCCGTCTTTCAGCCGGCGCTGGCGCTCTTGCCCGCGACCTTCCCACGTGACACCTGTTCAGACATCGCGCCTGCGCGGCACCGTTTTGCCGTCGCGCTGCGCGCGCTGGAAATGCAGTTAACATCCTCAACGCCAGGAGATGGCCATGCGTAAAAATGATAATAAAAATGTTCTGCTCGCCGCGCTGGCGGGCCTGTTATTCACCTCTGCCGCCGTGGCGGCTGACGCGACGGATGCCGTGGTGGTCGGTGTTTACGGCGGCGACTGGGAAAAAAACATTCGCGCCTCCGGTCTGGAGCAGTTCGCCAAAGAGAACCACCTTAAATTAACGGTCGTGCCCGGCGCGGATGCGGAGTGGTTTGCCAAACTGCGCGCCGCCAAAGGCCGTCGCTCGCCCTATGACATCGTGGTTTTTCAGCCTGATACGGTGCAGCGCGCTCAGGCGGCAGGCCTGCTGCAGCCGCTGGACGCCAAAGATATCCCCAACCTCAGCCGCCTCTATCCCAGCGTGCAGTCGCGCTTTGTCTACGACAACCAGACCTACGCGGCCGCCTTTAGCCTGGGTCAGCTCGGGCTGGCCTATCGCAGCGACTTAGTTAAAACGCCGCCAAAAAGCTGGCTGGACCTGTGGAAGCCGGAATATAAAGGCCACGTCGCCATCTCCTCGCCCACCTATGCGGCGGGCCTGCAATTTTTCGCCGGGCTGGTGCATGCGCTGGGCGGCGAGCTGAATCAGCCCGCAGCGGTCGACAAAGCGTTCGCGAAGCTGGCGGATCTGCGCGACAACGCGGTGGCGTTTCCCGACAGTCCCGGCGCGATCCAGACGCTGCTGGAGCGCGGCGACGCCTGGGTAGTGCCTTACTGGGACGGCCGCGTCTTTGCCCTGAAACAGCAGGGCATGAAAATCGACTTCGTCTATCCCTCAGATGGCGCGGTCGTCGGCGCGGCCAACTGGGTGATCCCTAAAGGCGCGCCTAATCTGGCCAACGCCTATAAAGTGGTGAACGCCATGTCCAGCGCCGAGGTGCAAAAAGCCTTCTCGGATAAATCGTTATACGGCATGACCAACCAGGACGTGCAGTACAGCGATAATCTTAAGAAACAGGTGCAGGTAGGCGAAGAGGCGTATCGCAAACTGATCTGGATCGACTATAGCGCCGCGACGCCGCAGCTGGCGGACTGGACGCGGCGCTGGAGCCAGGCGCTGGGCGGCGCAAAATGAGCGTAGTGGAGATAGAAGGCGTGGCGCGACGATTTAACAACCATCGCGCGCTGAATAATGTCAGCATCCGTATCGAACAGGGCGAGTTCTTCTCGCTGTTAGGGCCGAGCGGCTGCGGTAAAACCACGCTGCTGAATATCGTCGCCGGATTTATCGCGCCCGATAGCGGACGCGTTTCGCTGGCGGGCCAGGAGGTGACCGCGCTGCCGCCTTACCGCCGCAATATCGGCATGGTGTTTCAGAACTACGCGCTGTTTCCCCATCTCAGCGTCGGGGAGAACGTCGCATTCGGGCTAAAGGTGCGCAAGCTGCCGCGCGACGAGCAGCAGCGGCGCATCAGCGAAGCCTTGCAGCAGGTGCGGCTCGACGGGTTGGCGGCGCGAATGCCGCACCAGCTTTCCGGCGGCCAGCAGCAGCGCGTGGCCATTGCCCGCGCGCTGGCGATCCAGCCGCAGGTACTGCTGCTGGATGAGCCGCTCTCCAATCTGGATGCGCGGCTGCGTAAGGAGATGCAGGAAGAGCTGCGCGCGCTGCAGCAGCGCGTCGGCATTACCACCATTCTGGTGACACATGACCAGGAAGAGGCGCTGACCCTGTCGGATCGCATCGGCATTTTAGGGCAGGGTGAGCTGCAGCAGATCGGTTCGCCCGCCGTCCTCTATCGGCAGCCGGCAAATCGCTTTGTGGCGGAGTTTGTCGGTCAGGCGAACCTGTTTCAGGTGACGGCGGAAAACGGAGAATACCGTGCGCAACACCACTTTAGCGCGCCCGATCGGCCGCTGCGGCTGGCGGCGGCCGAGTTTGCGCCAGGATCCAGGCTGCTGATCCTGCGGCCAGAGCGCATTCAGTTCTCCGCCACACCCTCGCCGACAGGCGTTAACCAGACGGAAGCCGTGCTGAGCGAGGTGCTTTTTGCCGGCGCGACGCTGCGGCTGGTCTGCGATCTGCCCGGCGGCGGCCAGCTGCATCTTCAGCCGGCCGAAGCGCGCTTTCAGCGGCTGCCGCGCATCGGTGAACGCTGCTGGCTCAGCTGGCGCGCTGAGGACCTTATCGTGCTGCCCGCGCAGGAGGTCGCCTGATGAAGCTGCCGACGCGCCACGCCTTTCCCTGGCTAATGCTGACGCCCAGCCTGATCTTTTTGCTGCTGTTTCTGCTGGTGCCGCTGCTGCTGCTGTTCGACCAGAGCCTGACGCGTGTCGATGCGCTGCTCAACCCGCTGCCGGGCTACAGCTTCGTGCAGTATGCGGCGGTGTTCGGTGATGCGCAGTATCTGCACGCGCTCTGGACCACGCTCTGGGTCTCGCTGCTCACGGCGGCGGTCACCGTGCTGCTCGCCTGGCCTGCGGCCTGGCTGCTGGTGACCACCCAGCGCCGCGGCTGGCGCACGCTGCTCTACGTGATCCTGATTTCGCCGCTGCTCACCAGCGTGGTGATACGCACCTTCGCCTGGATTGTGCTGCTGGCGCAAAATGGCCTGATTAACAGCGTACTGCTCTTTACCGGGCTGATCCCCCAGCCGCTCAGCCTGCTGTGGAATATGAATGCCGTCATTATCGCCTACGTGCAGGTGATGCTGCCGTTTGCCGTGCTGCCGCTTATTACCTCGCTGAACGAGATTGCGCCGTCGCTGCGTCTGGCGTCGATGAGTCTGGGCGCCACGCCGGGCGAAACCTTCCGTCGCGTGGTGCTGCCGCTGACGCTGCCGGGCATGCTAACCGGGTTTATTATTGTCTTTTCGCTGGCGGCGGGCAGTTACATCACGCCGCTGCTGATTGGCGGCCGGCTGCAGCCGCTGTTGCCAATCGCCATTTATCAGCAGGCGATGCAGATCGCCAATCTGCCGCTGGCGGCGGCGCTCTCGCTTACGCTGCTGGTGATGACCCTCGCGGTAGCGGCGGTGGCAGGGCACTTTCTCAAACGCTGGGAGAAGAAAAATCATGGTGAGTGATCGCAGCCTGACGCTGCGGCTGAGCCGTCTTGCCGTGACGGCGGCGGGCGCGCTGGTCTATCTGTTTCTCGCGCTGCCGGTGCTGGTGATCGCGCTCTCCGCCTTTAGCCCGGATCCCTATCCGCAGTTTCCGCCGCACGGTTTTTCTTTGCGCTGGTTCGAGGCGTTAATGCAGGACGAGGGCTGGATGACGTCGCTGAGCGTCAGCGCCCTCTTGCTGATAGTCGCGACGCCGGTAACCGTGGCGCTCGGCACCTTCGCGGCCTGGGCGCTGGCGCGCCTGGAGTTTCGCTACCGCGGCGCGCTGCAGGCGTTTATCCTGTCGCCGCTAATGATCCCGCAGGTAGTCCTCGGCATCGCGCTGCTCTACGTGCTGACCGCCGCAGGCATCGCCGGTTCCCTTAGCGGCCTGGTCATCGGCCATGTGGTGGTGGCGCTTCCTTACGTAGTGCGCACGGTGAGCGTCAGTCTCGCTGCAATGGATCGCCGGCTAGAAGCGGTGTCAATGAGCCTGGGCGCCGGACGCTGGTATAGCTTTCGCAAGGTGACGCTGCCGCTGATCAAACCCGGCATCATGGCCGGCGCGGTATTCGCGGCGGTCACCTCGTTTGGCGAGGTTTCGGTGAGCCTGTTTCTTAGCGCGCCCGACACCATTACCGTGCCGGTGCGGGTGTTCAACTATGTTGACCAGACGTTCGATCCTACCGTCAACGCTATCTCCGTGATTTTTATCCTGCTGGCGGTACTGATCCTCGTGGTGATTGAGAAAACGCTGGGGCTGGTCAAGCTGATGTAGCGTAGCGCACCAATAAAAACGGCGGCCCGAAGGCCGCCAAAAACCCTCAATTATGGTTAGTATTGAGGAAGCAGTGGCACTGCAATGATGAAGAGGTTAGCCCTTTACGCCACCCGCCGTCAGGCCGCTGACCAGCCAGCGCTGCGCCAGCAGAAACACCAGCGTAATCGGGATAGCGGAGAGCACGGCGGCGGCGGCGAAATCGCCCCACAGATAGTTCTGCGGGTTGAGATACTGCTGCATACCGACCGCCAGGGTATAGCTGTTAACGTCGCGCAGCAGCAGCGAAGCGACGGGCACTTCGGTTACTGCGGCGATAAACGCCAGAATAAACACCACCGCCAGGATCGGCACCGAGAGCGGCAGCAGCACCAGGCGAAACGCCTGCCACGGCGTGGCGCCGTCCAGCGCGGCCGCCTCTTCCAGCGACCCGTCAATGGTTTCGAAATAGCCTTTAATCGTCCAGACGTGCAGCGCGATGCCGCCCAGGTAGGCGAAAATTACGCCGCCGTGGGTGTTCAGTCCCAGGAACGGCAGATACTGCCCCAGGCGATCGAACAGCGCATAGAGCGCCACCAACGACAGCACGGCGGGGAACATCTGAAAAATCAGCATCCCTTTCAACAGGCTGGCGCGCCCCGCGAAGCGCATGCGAGCAAAAGCATAGGCGCAAGTGGTAGAAAGCGCCACTATGCCCACTGCGCTAATGGTGGCGATCTTCACCGAGTTCCACAGCCACAGCAGCACCGGGAACGGCGGCGGCGTGACGCGACCATCGGGATGGGTCACGCTGAACCCCAGCGCCAGCCGCCAGTGCTCCCAGGAGATCTGTTCCGGGATCAGGCTGCCGGTGGCAAAGTTGCCGGCGCGCAGTGAAATCGCCATCACCATCAGCAGCGGGAAGAGGATCGCGGCGATAAACGCCAGCAGCAGCAGATGGGTCAGCAGCAGACGCAGCTTCTGCGATTTCGGTTGTACCATAGCCATAACGCCTCCTTAGTCGAACGTCATCCGCACCGCTTTCAGGTTAATCACCGCCAGCGCGCCCACCAGTAAGAAAATCAGCGTGGCGATCGCCGCCGCCAGCCCAAAGTCCTGGCCGCCGCCGCCCTCAAAGGCGATGCGCCACGTATAGTTCACCAGCAGATCGGTATAGCCCGCCGGCGTGGTGGTGCCGAGTCGATCGGGGCCGCCGTTGGTCAGCAGCTGCACCAGCACGAAGTTGTTAAAGTTGAAGGCGAAGCTGGCGATCATCAGCGGCATCAGCGGCTTTAACAGCAGCGGCAGGGTAATTAAAAAGAAATTCTGCAGCGGTCCGGCGCCATCCATCGCCGACGCCTCGTAGAGATCATCCGGGATCGCCTTCAGCAGCCCCATACAGAGGATCATCATATAGGGATAGCCCAGCCAGGTATTGACGATAACCAGCATGCCGCGCGCCAGCAGCGGATCGCTAAACCAGGCGGGCTGGAAGCCGAACAGCGCGTTGAGCAGCACGTTAATCTCGCCGAAGCTCTGGTTGAACAGCCCTTTAAAAATCAGTATCGAGATAAAGGCCGGCACGGCATAGGGCAGGATCAGCATCACGCGATAGATCGCTTTGCCTTTCAGCGCCTCCCACTGCACCAGACAGGCGAGCACCATGCCGACCGCGACGGTCAGCAGCACGCTCAGCAGCGAAAACAGCACCGTCCAGCCGAAAATTGCCAGGAAGGGTTTCTGGATCCCCTCATCGGCGAAGACGCGCAGAAAGTTCTTCCAGCCCGCATTAACCGTAAAGCCGGGGCTGAGCTGTTCGCCGCGCCAGCTGCCGTCGGCGTTGACGCCCTGGAAGAAGCCGGTTTGACCGTTCGCCTGATACAGCTCGCCGCTTTGCTGATTTTTCAACCGACCGTCGGCGGTAAGCTGATAGAGCGGCCGCGTGCCGGAGAACTGCCGCAGGGAACTCATCACCAGTTCGCGACCGTCCGGCAGCCGGGCGCGTATCTGGCTCAGCGCCTGTCGGTTGCCGGTGACCACCTTCAGCGTTGCGCGCTGCCCGCCCGGCGCCGCGCCGGGCGCCATAGTGAGCTGCTGCTCGCCGCCGAAGGCGAAGGGCGGGGAGACGTAGCTTTCGCCGTCGGCGGTTAACACCAGCTGCCAGCGATCGCCTGCGGGATAGAGCGAGAAGTTCAGGCCGACGCCGTCCTGATACTGACGGCTCAGCAGCACCTGCTGCGCGCGCGCCTGGGTGAGCTGGTTGGTGCTGCTGTAGTTGGTGAAGGCAATCGCCACGGTACAGGCGAGCGGAAAGAGCACAAACAGCGCCATGCCGGCCAGCCCGGGATAGACGTAGCGCCAGGCGTAGGCGCGCCGGTTAGCATAAATCCAGATGCCCGCCGCGCTGACAATCAGCGTCAGCAGCGCGAACAGATATTCGCCCTGCGCATACATCAGCACCAGAAGGTAGCCGACCAGCAGACAGCAGATCCCGACGAGGAGTCGCTTCAGCAGCGGGCTGACGCCTCCTTTTTTCGGTTTTCCTGACATGATTCGGTGTTCCTTAACAACAGGGAGAAGCCGGCGCGAACCGGCTTTGGAAGAGGCGTTACTTATTCAGGCGCGCCTGCGCGTCTTTCAGGGCGGCGTCAACGCTCTGACGGCCGCTCAGGGCGTTCAGCGTTGCGGTGCGCATCGCGTACCAGAACGCCGCCATCTGCGGGACATTCGGCATAATGTCGCCGCTGCGCGCGTTGCTCATGGTGGCGGCGATGCGCTCATCTTTTTCCAGCGTCTGCTGGAACGACTTCAGCGTTACCGCGCCCAGCGGTTTATCTTTGTTCACCGCGTCCAGCCCGGCGTCGGTCAGCAGGTAGTTCTCCAGAAACTCTTTCGCCAGCTCTTTGTTCGGGCTGGCCGCGTTGATGCCCGCGCTCAGCACGCCGACAAAGGTTTTTGCGGGTTTGCCATTCAGGGTCGGCAGCAGCGTGACGCCATAGTTGATACCGCTTTTATCGATATTGCTCCACGCCCAGGGACCGTTGATGGTCATCGCGGTCTGGCCCTTGTTGAACGCGGCTTCCGCGATTGAATAGTCGGTGTCAGCGTTGAGGATTTTGGCCTTAACCTGATCGACGAGGAACGTCATGCCCGCTTTCGCGCCGGCGTTATCGACGCCGACATCTTTAACATCGTAGCCGCTGCTGGTTTTCTTAAAGGCGTAGGCGCCGCCGGCGGCCAGCAGCGGCCAGGTGAAATAGGGCTCCTGCAGGTTAAACATAATGGCGCTTTTGCCTTTCGCGCGCAGCTGCTTGTCGATGGCCGCCATCTCTTCCCAGCTTTTCGGCGGGGTTGGCAGCAGATCTTTGTTATAGATCAGCGACAGCGACTCGACCGACACCGGGTAGCCGATCAGCTTGCCGTTGAAGCGCACCGCATCCCAGGTGAAAGGAAAAAGCTTCTCCTGAAAGCTCTTATCCGGCGAGATCTCCGCCAGCAGCCCCGACTGGGCATAGCCGCCAAAGCGGTCGTGCGCCCAGAAGATAATATCCGGGCCGTCGCCGGTGGCGGCCACCTGCGGATACTTCTCTTCCATTTTATCCGGGTGCTCGACCGTCACTTTAATGCCGGTGTCCTGCTCGAACTTTTTGCCGACCTCGGCGAGGCCGTTATAGCCTTTGTCGCCGTTGATCCAGATAACCAGTTTTCCCTCTTCGATTTTGGCGATTGCCGAGGCCGAAAACAGCATGGCCGTAAGGGCGGAAAGGGCAAAAATGCGTGCGCCGGTTTTCATTGTCATAACTCCATCCTGTTAGCGGAAACGGAAATCGTTGTCCCGCACAGTGTGGCGATCCGCTGCGGCTTCTCATCCTCCCGCCATCTACGCCTGGCGGCGCCATGCCGTGATCGCCGTTGCAAAACCGGGCCGTTTTCACGGTCTGGCGCACACTCCTGCCGCCGTAACTCTGCGCGGTTAGTCACAAAAAAGCGTTGAGGCGCGCCGCGCCGCCGCCGCGCGCCATCCCCTCCTCCTCCTCTCTCATCCCCCAGCTAAAGCCGCTGCGGCGGAGGATGCGCTCTGAATGAACCTTTCCCATAGTGGTCGCCGGAGTCTGCCCGCGGCGATGCGGGCAAGAACAGGCAAGCGGAGAGGAAAGCATCATGGCGAGCGTCGCGTTACGCAATGTCACCAAGGCCTGGGGCGACACCCTGGTCTCGAAAGACATCAATCTGGAAATCGGCGAAGGGGAGTTCGTGGTGTTCGTCGGCCCGTCGGGCTGCGGCAAGTCCACGCTGCTGCGTATGATCGCCGGTCTGGAGACCATTACCCGCGGCGAGCTGCTGATCGGCGGCCAGCGCATGAACGAGGTGCCGCCCGCCGAGCGCGGCATCGGCATGGTGTTTCAGTCCTATGCGCTCTATCCCCACCTTTCCGTGGCGGAAAACATGTCTTTCGGCCTGAAGCTGGCGGGCGCTAAGCGCGCCGAGATCCAGCAGCGCGTCAATCAGGTGGCGGAAGTGCTGCAGCTGGCGCACCTGCTCGATCGTCGACCGAAAGCGCTCTCCGGCGGCCAACGCCAGCGCGTGGCCATCGGCCGCACGCTGGTCGCCGAGCCGCGCGTCTTTCTGCTGGACGAGCCGCTTTCCAACCTGGACGCCGCACTGCGCGTGCAGATGCGCATTGAAATCTCGCGCCTGCATAAGCGCCTGAAGCGCACCATGATTTACGTCACCCACGATCAGATCGAAGCGATGACGCTGGCGGACAAGATCGTGGTGCTGGACGCCGGGCGCATCGCGCAGGTCGGCCGTCCGCTGGAGCTTTATCACTATCCCGCCAACCGCTTTGTCGCCGGTTTTATCGGCTCGCCGCGCATGAACTTTCTGCCGGTCAAGGTTACCGCCACCGCCATCGATCAGGTGCAGGTGCGTCTGCCCAACGATCAGCGCATCTGGCTGCCGGTCGAGAGCGCGGGCGTGCAGGTCGGCAGCAATATGTCGTTGGGCATTCGTCCCGAACATCTGCTCTCCAGCGATATCGCCGACGTCACGCTTGAAGGCGAGGTGCAGGTGGTCGAGCAGCTCGGCAATGAAACGCAAATCCATATCCAGATCCCCGCTATCCGTCAAAACCTGGTCTACCGCCAGGAGGACGTCGTGCTGGTAGAAGAGGGCGCCCTGATGGGCATTGGCCTGCCGCCGGAGCGCTGTCACCTGTTCCGCGAGGACGGGAGCGCCTGTCGCAGGCTGCATCAGGAGCCTGGTGTGTAGCCCTGCAAAACAATAAAAGCAATGACCTCAGGAGAAAGAAAATGTTAACTCTGCGCAAACTTCCCGTTGCTATCGCCATCGCGGCGGGCACCCTCTCGGCCCCGTCGATGGCGGTCGATTTTACCGGCTACGCCCGTTCCGGCATCGGCTGGACCGGCAGCGGCGGCGAACAACAGTGCTTTCAGGCCACCGGCGCGCAAAGCAAATACCGTCTGGGCAACGAATGCGAAACCTACGCCGAGCTGAAGCTGGGCCAGGAAGTGTGGAAAGAGGGCGACAAGAGCTTCTACTTCGACACCAACGTCGCCTACTCGGTCGCGCAACAGAATGACTGGGAAGCGACTTCGCCCGCCTTCCGCGAGGCGAACGTCAAAGGCAAAAACCTGATCGACGCGCTGCCAGGCTCCACCATCTGGGCCGGTAAACGCTTCTACCAGCGCCACGACGTGCATATGATCGACTTCTACTACTGGGATATCTCGGGTCCCGGCGCCGGTCTGGAGGATGTGGATCTTGGCTTCGGCAAACTCTCTTTCGCGGCGACGCGCTCCTCTGAAGCGGGCGGCTCTTACACCTTCTCCAGCGATCGCATCCGCGATTACGCCACCAGCACCGCCAACGACGTCTTCGACGTGCGCCTGGCCGGGCTGGAGACCAACCCGGACGGCGTGCTGGAACTCGGCGTCGACTATGGCCGCGCCAACGCGCGCGACGACTACCGCATCGAAGACGGCGCGTCGCGAGATGGCTGGATGTTCACGGCGGAGCACACCCAGAGCATGCTCAAGGGCTATAACAAGTTTGTGCTGCAGTACGCCACCGACGCGCTGACGTCGCAGGGCAAAGGGCTACCCCAAGGCACCAATATTAACAACAACGGCAAGATGTACCGCGTGCTCGATCACGGCGCTATTTCCCTCGCCGATCGCTGGGATCTGATGTACGTGGCGATGTACCAGAACACCGATCTGGATAACAACCGCGGCACCGAGTGGTACACCGTCGGCGTGCGTCCGATGTACAAATGGACGCCGATCATGAGCACCCTGCTGGAAGTGGGCTACGACAACGTCAAGTCGCAGCAGGTCAGCGAACGCAACGGCCAGTACAAAATCACGCTGGCGCAGCAGTGGCAGGCGGGCGACAGCATCTGGTCGCGTCCGGCGCTGCGTCTGTTCGCCACCTACGCCAAATGGGATGAGAAGTGGGGCTACAGCAAAGACGCCTCTGGCGATCTGACCTCGCTGGCCGCCGCAGACAGCACCGGCAACGGCCTCTTCACCAGCAGCCGCGGCGACAACGATGAGTGGAGCTTCGGCGCGCAGATGGAGATCTGGTGGTAAGCCGCCAGCGCCTGTAACCCAAACAGACGCCGTGCGTTGCGCGTACGGCGCTTTTTGGGCAGCCGCGGCCATTGCCTGGCCTGAGCGGCTGCCTGACAGCCTGTTGAGACCCTGATAATGAAAAAGAAAACCTTGTCCGCGCTCTGCCTGAGCGCCGCGCTGCTGGCCAGCCTCGCCTTGCCCGCATACGCTGATATCAACCTGGTGCCGCAGGATCTCTCCGCCGCGCCGACCATTCCCACCGCGAGCCTGCAGCGCCTGAGCTGGCAGCCTGTCGATACCTCGCGCGTCCAGAGTACCCTGCTCACGCAGGGCGGCACGCAGCTTAACGTCGCGGGCATTAGCGGGCCGGTTGCCGCCTACAGTTTGCCGGCCAACCAGGGCGAGCTGACGGTAACGCTAAGCAGCGAGGTAGCGCACAATCAGGTGTTCGCCCCCAACGTGCTGGTGCTCGACGAGAATTTGCGTCCCGCCGCCTGGTTCCCGAGCCGCTTTTTCAGCTATCAGCAGCCGGGCGTGATGAGCGCCGATCGCCTGGAAGGGGTGATGAAGCTGACGCCTGCGCTCGGCCAGCAGAAAATTTACCTGCTGGTGTTCACCACGGCGCAGGACCTCAGCCAGACCACCACGCTGGTGGATCCGGCGAAAGCCTACGCCAGAGGCACCGGCCATGCGGTGCCCGATATTCCCGATCCGATCGCGCGCCACGGGCTGGAGGGCAAGATTAAGCTGAAAGTCTCTACCAGCTCTGCGTCGTCGATTCTGGTCGGTCCGCTGTTTGGCTCCTCAGGTCCGACGCCGGTCACGGTCGGCAACACCCAGCCGGTTGCGCAGGCGGCGGCCCGCACCGCGCCAGCAGCGCCGCTGGTGGACGACACAGAGAGTTACTTTAATCAGAGCATTCGTCAGGCGGTGGATCAGGGCAATATCGACAAGGCCCTCAAGCTGCTGGACGAGGCGGAACGACTGGGTTCGACGTCGGCGCGCAAAACCTTTATCAGCAGTGTTAAAGGCAAGGGGTGAAGCCGCCCCGACAGTGCTGAGTTGCCCCACCTGGTGCGCTACGGCGCACCTTTTTTATCTTGATATCAGGAAAAGGGTGCTTAAAGGAGTGGTATCACTAATATTGATGAGGGATGTGCTCAAGGTCGTCGATATAAAGGCTTGTCATCAGCATAACGGAATGGCGGTCAACGCCTTTTTCAGCATGGAACGAGCGATTTTCAGAATAGCTTCACGTTCCTCTTCTGTACGACCTTTCACAAGGGCTTCAGCGCGACCCGCACTGCTGGGCGATTGTCATTGCAGATTAATGGCGAATTTGCGCCAGGTCATCAGCAGACAGGCCGGTGACGTCAAGCACAGATTCAGGGGGCATTCCCATTTTTAGCAGGCTGCGGGCGATTTTCAGGGCCGCATCGCGCTCACCTTTCTCTTTACCGCGTTGCTCACCGAGCTGAATTCCCTTCTCGATGCCCTTCTGCTCAAGCTGCTGTGCAATGGTCATGAGTGCGTCTCCATGTTGCGGCACACGCTGTGCCAGTTCGCGAACAAAGGCTTCGTAATCAGCTGACTCGCCTGCCTGCAGTAAATAGTGTATCAGCGCCGTTACCTGGGGTGAAGAAAGATAATCGGCCATCAGCAATGTGGCCAGCCGATCGGTAAGGGTCGCAATGTCGCGCTGATGAATATGTTTCTGCAGCAGCGTCAGCGCCGCCATACTGCGATGGGTCATGATCTCGTCATCCGAAATGACCGTCACGTCTACCAGCGGAAAGGCGCCGCTGTAAAGGCGTTCTGCCTGCGCCGGATCGTTGAACTCGTCGAGCCAGCGCGTCGAATAAGGGTAGGGGCTGCGTTTGCCGGTATAGAACAGCACCGGTATCACCAGCGGCAGCTTTTTATGGCCCGCCCCGAGGTGACGCTGCATCGCGGCGACCGCATAGCGGATCAGGCGAAAAGCCATATGTCTGTCAGGCGTGGACTGGTGTTCAATCAGGACGTGGATATAGCCGTCGCCCGCTGTGGTTTTCAGGCTGTAGAGCACGTCGCTGAAATACTGGCGCAGGTCGTCTTCGACGAACGAGCCGGACTCCAGCTTCAGGGTGCTGAGATCGCAAATAGCGCGCAGCTCTGCCGGCAAATGCAGCTGCATAAAATCCCGCGCGACGTTCGGTTGCGTCAGGAACTGACGAAAAGTGGCATCATGGGGCGTAGGGGTGTTTTTCTTTTTCATCGGCTTAGTCTCTGAAATCTGCGGCAATAATACCACAGCTACAGGGGCGATTTACCGGTGTAGGGTGTCAACATGGAAGCCAGCGCGCATCATCGTCAGCCCGCGCGCGGCGGGCTAACGCCTCTCTTCTATTTCATCCCCTTCCTGCCGCGATCGACCGCCGCCAGCAGCGTCTCGACCGCCGGATCGCTGAACATCTCCTCCAGCGTCGCGCTGAGCTTGCGGCGCCAGTTAGGATAAGCATCGGTGGTGCCAGGCACGTTTACCGGCGTCGCCATATCCAGCCACTCTTCCGGCTGCAGCCCAAGCAGCGCGCTCTGTGTGCCCGCCAGATAGCCCAGAATCGCCAGGCTGAGCGCGCGGGTCATCCGTGCGCCGCCGCGCTGATAGCGCTGCCGCGCCGGCAGCGCGCCGCTACGCAGCAGGGTGCGCAGCAGCGCTGTCCTCGCCGCCTGCCGGTCGCGATACAGCCCCGCCAGCACCGCCTTGTCTGGATAGAGGCCCAGCGCGCTGCCCAGACGCAGATCGTCGCTGCGCCACCAGCCGCGCAGCGTCGGCATATCGTGCGTGGTGGTGACCGCCATCGCCTGGCGCGGCCACTGCGCCGGCGCGCGAAAGGCCTGCTGCGACGCCTGCTCGAAATAGAGCACCTTATAGGAGTAAACGCCCGCGTCGCGCAGCTTGTCGACGATCGCCGCCGGCACGGTGCCTAAATCTTCGCCTATCACCATGCAGCGGTGGCGCTGGCTCTCCAGCGCCAGGATCGCCAGCAGCGCGTCCAGCGGATAATGCACATAGGCGCCTTCCGCCGCGCTTTCACCCTGCGGGATCCACCAGAGGCGCAGCAGCGCCATCACATGGTCGATGCGCAGCGCGCCGCAGTCCTGCATGCTGGCGCGCAGCAGGGTGATCCAGGGGTCGAAGGCGCGCGCCGCCATCACCTGCGGGTCCATCGGCGGCAGCCCCCAGTTCTGTCCTAAGGGGCCTAGAATATCGGGCGGCGCGCCGACGCTCGCCTCAAGGCAGTAAAGTTCCCGCTCGCGCCAGGTCTCGGCGCCGTCGCGCGCCACGCCCACCGCCAGATCCCGGTAGAGGCCGATCGCCATCTGCTGCTGCTGACAGCGCTGCCAGCACGCCGCGAACTGCTGCGCCGCCAGCCACTGTAGCCAGAGATAAAAACGCACCTTATCACTCTGCTCGATGCGAAATGCCAGCACGGCGGCGCTGTCAGGGCGCTGAAAGGCCTCCGGCCAGCTTTGCCAGCCGTGGCACGCTCTGCTCTGCGCGCGGCGCTCAGCATGCAGCGCGTCGAATACGCCCTGAAACAGCAGGCTGTCGCCGCCCGCCTCAATAAAGGCGTCAAACGCCGTCACCTCCGCGTCTTCCGCGTCGCGCTGCTGGAACTGCCGCCAGGCCAGCCGCAGCCCCGCCAGCTTCAGGCGCGTCACGGCGGGGTAATCGACCCACTCCGCGCGCCGCGCCGCCTGCAGCGCCTGTTGCGTCGCCTCTAACCGCCACCAGGCCTGCGCCGCCTCGCTGTGCTGAAAATCCGCCACCGCGCCGACGTCGATGTAGAGAATATTGAGCCAGCGGCGCGACGAAGGGCTGTAGGGGCTGGCACTTTCCGGCTCGGCGGGAAACAGGGCGTGCAGCGGATTGAGCCCGACGAAGGCGCCGCCGTGCCGCGCCGTCTCAACGATCATCCGTTGCAGGTCGCCAAAGTCGCCGATGCCCCAGTTGTTCGCCGATCGCAGCGTATAGAGCTGGATGCAGCTGCCCCACAGCGAATCGCCCGCCAGCAGCGCGGGCGGCTCATAGCAGCGGCGCGGCGCGACGATAATGCAGCAGCTGTCGCGCTGCGTCTCATGCTCCAGCGTCAGCTGATGGTAGCCGTCCGGCAAAGCGGGCAGGGCTATCGTCTCGCCCGGCGCGCAGCGGCCAGACCAGCGCTCGCCCGTCTCGCTGGTCAGCTGCCAGTCAGCCGGCGCGAAAAGCACGGGGGAGAGCATTAGCGGCTCGCCCTGGTGAAAAACAACCGCCGCCGGCAGCGGCGACGCGCCGTCTGAAGAGGGAGGCATCAGCCCCAGCAGGCGATCGCGCGTCAGCGCCGAGACCTGCTGCGGCCGCCCGTGGGCGTCGATATAGTCGGGCGCAATCAGCCCGGCGCGCTCAAGATGGGTATTCGGTTTCATAGGCGTCCTCAGCGCGCGGCCTGCCAGATACGTTGCTGATAGTCGCGAATGGCGCGATCGGCGCTGAACATGCCGCAGCGCGCGGTGTTCAGGATGGCGGCGCGCGTCCAGGCTTCCGGGTCGGCCCACAGCGCCTCCACCTGCTGCTGGGCGTTGAGATAGTGGCGGAAATCCGCCAGCACCAGATAAGGATCGCCGCCTTCCGCACCAAGGCTCTGCACCAGCGCCGCGAAAGCCGTGCGGTCGCCGTTGCTGAAGGTGCCATCCTCCAGCGCGGTCAGCGCACGATCCAGCTGCGCGTCTTTTTTGCGCCACGTCGCTGGCGCGTAGCCTGCCTGCTTCAGCGCGCTGACCTGCTCAACGGTATGGCCGAAAATAAAGATATTCTCCTCGCCGACCTGCTCGGCGATCTCCACATTAGCGCCGTCCAGCGTGCCAATCGTCAGCGCGCCGTTAAGCGCCAGCTTCATATTACCGGTGCCGGAGGCCTCTTTGCCCGCCGTGGAGATCTGCTCGGAAAGGTCAGCGGCGGGGATCAGCCGCTCCGCCACCGAGACGTTGTAATCAGGAATAAACACGATCTTAAGGCGATCGCCGACGCGCGCATCGGCGTTGACCACGGCAGCAACCTGGTTGATGGCGTAGATGATATTCTTCGCCAGCGCATAGCCCGGCGCGGCTTTGGCGCCAAACAGCATCACGCGCGGCGTCAGGTTCGCCTGCGGATCGCTTACCAGGGTCTGCCACAGGGCGATGATATGCAGCAGCATCAGGTGCTGGCGCTTGTATTCGTGCAGGCGCTTGATCTGCACGTCGAACAGGGCGTCGGGCTGGACGCGGATGCCGCTTTTTTCCTCGATCCAGCGCGTCAGGGCACGCTTATTCTGCTGCTTGATGGCACGATACTCGGCGCGAAAGGCCGCGTCATCCGCCAGCGGCGCCAGCTCGCTCAGCGCATCGAGATCGTTAAGCCAGGGGCGCTGCAGCCGACTGTCAATCAGCGCGGTCAGCGCCGGGTTGCATTGCGCTATCCAGCGACGCGGCGTAATGCCGTTGGTCACGTTATGAAACTTCTCCGGCCACAGCGCGTGATACTCCGGGAAAAGATCCTGCACCACCAGCGTCGAGTGCAGCGCGGCAACGCCATTGACCGCGAAGCCGCTGACCACGCAGAGGTTTGCCATGCGCAGCTGCTGATTGTGCACCACCGCCAGCTTCGCCCAGATCGCCTCGTTGCCGGGCCAGCGCGCCTCGACTACTTTTTTCAGCTGCGCGTTCAGGGTGTTGATAATCTGCAGATGGCGCGGCAGCAACGTGCGCACCAGGCGCAGATCCCAGCACTCCAGCGCCTCCGGCATCAGCGTATGGTTGGTGTAGGCGAAGGTGCGCTGCGTGATGCGCCACGCCTGTTCCCATGACAGCTGATGCTCGTCGAGCAGCAGGCGCAGCAGCTCCGGGATCGCCAGCGTCGGATGGGTGTCGTTAAGCTGGATCACTTCATAGTCGGGCAGCGTCTCAATGGCGCGCCCCGCCTGGTGATGACGGCGCAGGATATCGGCCAGGGTGCAGGCGCACTGGAAATATTGCTGCATCAGGCGCAGTTTTTTTCCTGCCAGATGATTGTCGTTGGGGTAGAGCACCTTCGTCAGCTTTTCCGCGTCGATGCCCTGCTGTTCGGCGCGCAGGAAATCGCCGTTGTTGAAGCGCTGTAAATTAAAGGGATGGGCGTGTTTCGCCTGCCAGAGGCGCAGCGGCTGCGTCACGCCGTTGCGATAACCGACCACCGGCAGATCCCAGGCTTCACCCTGCAGCAGAAAGGCGGGTTCCCAGCGCGCAACGCCGTTCTCCTCGATGACTTTTCCGCCCAGCCCGACCTGCACGTTCAGCGCGGCATTGTGGCGAAACCAGGGGTAGCGATCGCGTCCCCAGTCGTCCGGCTCCTCCTGCTGCGCCCCCGCAACGAAATGCTGGCGAAACAGGCCGTACTGATAGTTCAGGCCGTAGCCGATGGCGGGCTGGCCGGTGGTGGCCATGGCGTCGAGAAAGCAGGCCGCCAGCCGGCCTAAGCCGCCGTTGCCGAGCGCCGGATCGGTCTCCCGCTCCAGCACCTCGCTCAGGGCAACGCCATGGACGGCGAGCGCGTCGCTGACCGCCTGAAACCAGCCCAGATTAAGCAGGTTATTCCCGGTCAGCCGCCCGGTGAGGAACTCCATAGAGAGGTAGTTGACGTGGCGCTGTGGCCCGGATGCGGGCTGCGCCGGCTGCTCCGCCAGCTGTTCGGCCAGTGCGCCGCTCAGGGCGTGCCACCACTGCTGCTGAGTCATCTGCTGCGCGTCGCGCAGGCCGAAGCGCTGCCACTGGCGCGTCAGCGCGGCGTTGAAACGGGCAGTATCGAAGGATTGCGGGTTCATATGCTGGGCTTCCTGTCAGAACGAAAAGGGATGACGGCCAGTGTGCCGATCCCCTTTACCAGGCTCCTCCTCCTGCATCAAATTCAGCAGGGAGGATAACGAGGGCGCAGAAGCCAGGGTAAATCTGAAATCGGAGCAGGAGTGTGATTACACTCGCTTTTGTTAAGCCTGACTTACAGGTTCGCTTGCAATACGTTAACGAATCGCTGAACGTGTATGACGATTAATTACGAAGCGTAAAAAAATGATGCGCTGAACGTTAATGGAGAAGCGTGCGCCCATGTTGATTCCCTCGAAGCTGAGTCGTCCCGTCCGCCTTGAAAGCACCGTCACCCGCGCTCGGCTGCTGCAAAAACTCACCGCAGCGGGCAATTACCGGCTGGTATTGATCACCAGCCCGGCCGGCTACGGCAAAACCACGCTGGTGTCGCAGTGGGCGGCGGATAAAAAAGAGCTGGGCTGGTATTCATTAGACGAGGGCGATAATCAGCCGGAGCGCTTCGCCGATTATCTTATCGCGGCGCTGCAGCAGGCGACGCAGGGCGGCTGCAGCCGCAGCGAGACGCTGGCGCAGAAGCGGCAGTACGTCAATCTTAACGCGCTGTTCGCCCAGCTGTTTATCGAGCTGACCGAATGGCATCAGCCGCTCTGGCTGATTGTTGACGACTATCACCACATCACCAATCCCGCCATCCATGAGGCGATGCGTTTTTTCCTGCGCCACCAGCCCAACAACCTGACGCTGGTGGTGCTGTCGCGCAATCTGCCGCAGCTCGGCATCGCCAATCTGCGCGTGCGCGAGCAGCTGCTTGAGCTGGGCAGCCAGCAGCTCGCCTTTACTCATCAGGAGGCGAAGCAGTTTTTCGACTGTCGGCTCAGCGCGCCAATCGCCTCCGAAGAGAGCGGGCAGCTGTGCGACGACGTGGCGGGCTGGGCGACCGCGCTACAGCTGATTGCGCTCTCGGCGCGTCAGGGCGCGGGATCGGCGCAGGACTCCGCGCGCCGGCTCTCCGGCATCAACGCCAGCCATCTCGCCGACTATCTGGTGGAGGAGGTGCTGGATAACGTCGATGACGCGACGCGCCACTTTTTGCTGAAAAGCGCGCTGCTGCGCTCGATGAATGACGATCTCGTCGCCTGCGTGACGGGCGAAGCCAACGGCCGCATGCGGCTGGAGGAGATTGAGCGGCAGGGGCTGTTTTTGCAGCGCATGGACGATTCGGGACAGTGGTTCAGCTATCACCCGCTGTTCGGCTCTTTTTTGCGCCAGCGCTGCCAGTGGGAGCTGGCGGCCGAGCTGCCGGCGGTGCATCGCGCGGCGGCGCAAGGCTGGATGGCGCAGGGATTCCCCGGCGAGGCGATCCACCATGCGCTCGCCTCGGGCGACGCCGCGATGCTGTGCGAGGTGCTGCTGGAGCACGCCTGGACGCTGTTCAATCAGAGCGAGCTGGCGCTGCTGGAGCAATCCCTTAAGGCGCTGCCCTGGACGATGCTGCTGGCGAACCCCAGACTGGTGCTGCTGCAGGCCTGGCTGATGCAGAGCCAGCACCGCTTTTCCGAGGTCAACCGCCTGTTGACGACCTTCGAGCAGGCGTGCAGCTGCGAGATCGACGCGGCGCTGCAGGGCGAATTCAACGCCGTGCGCGCGCAGGTGGCGATCAATGACGGCAACGCCGACGAGGCGGAGCAGCTTGCCCGGCTGGCGCTGGCGACCCTGCCGGAAAGCCGCCGCTACAGCCGCATCGTCGCCACCTCGGTGCATGGCGAGGTGATGCACTGCAAAGGCGAGCTGGCCCGTTCGCTGGCGCTGATGCGTCAGACCGAACAGATGGCGCGGCGCGACGACGCCTGGCACTACGCGCTCTGGAGCCTGATCCAGCAAAGCGAGATCCTGTTCGCGCAGGGTTTCCTGCAGGCGGCGTGGGAGATTCAGGAGAAAGCCTTTGTGCTGGTGGGCGAGCAGCATCTGGCGCAGTTTCCGCTGCACGAATTTCTGCTGCGCATCCGCGCGCAGCTGATGTGGGCCTGGGGACGGCTGGACGAGGCGGAGCAGGCGGCGCGCGAAGGCATAAAAGTGCTGAAAGGCTATCCGCCGCAGCAGCAGATCCAGTGCCTGGGGCTGCTGGTGCAGTGTTCGCTGGCGCGCGGCAATATCGACAACGCGCGCAGCTACCTGAACCGGCTGGAGAACCTGCTGAACAACGGCAGCCTGCACAGCGACTGGATCGCCAACGCCGACAAAGTCCGGGTGATCTACTGGCAGATGACGGGCGACGTGCAGAGCGCCAGCCACTGGATGCGCCACACCGCGAAACCTGAATTCGCCAATAACCACTTTTTACAGGGGCAGTGGCGCAACATCGCGCGCGCCCAGATTCTGCAGGGCGACCTCACCCAGGCGGAAGTGGTGCTGGAGGAGCTGAACGAGAATGCGCGCGCGCTGCGCCTGATGAGCGATATGAACCGCAATCTGCTGCTGCTTAATCAGATCTACTGGCAAACCGGGCGTAAAGCCGAGGCGCAGCGCGCGCTGATCGAGGCGCTGAAGCTGGCGCGCGGCACCGGCTTTATCAGCCACTTCGTGATTGAGGGCGAGATCATGGCGCAGCAGCTGCGGCAGCTTATCCAGCTCAACACGCTGGAGGAGCTGGACAGCCATCGCGCGCGGCGCATCCTCAATGAGATCAACAAATATCATCGCCATAAATTCGCCCATTTCGACGAAGGGTTCGTGAGCCGGTTGCTCAACCATCCCGACGTACCGGAGCTGATCCGCACCAGCCCGCTCACCCAGCGCGAGTGGCAGGTGCTGGGGTTAATCTACTCCGGCTACAGCAACGACCAGATCGCCGGCGAACTCGACGTGGCCGCCACCACCATCAAAACCCACATCCGCAACCTCTATCAGAAGCTGGGCGTCACTCATCGCGCCGAGGCGATGCATCAGGCGCAGTCGATGCTGAAAATGATGGGCTATGTCTAGCCGCGCTTAGCGGGCGGGTCGCACCCTGAAGCTGCCGCTCAGCGTCCAGCGCGTCTGCTCGCTGACGCGCGTGGCGGGGTTCGGCATCCAGCTGATCACCCGTACTTTGCCGCGCAGAAAGGTGCCTGTCGCCGCGCCCTCGCCTTGCCCAAACGTCAGGGTCTCGCCGGGCGTGAAGGCCATCGCGGACGCCTCTTTGCCGAGGCTGACAATCTCTGCTGGACGATCGTCGATAAACACATCGTGCAACACCAGTCTGGTTCGGCCAGCCGTGCCAAAGCGATAGCTGGCGCGCTCTGCCGCAGGCGCAATAAACTGCAGCGCCAGCGCTGAGGGCGCATCGCACTGCACGGCGATATCGATATCCTGCGCCTCGCCCGCGCGCAGTTCGTCTGCGGCAAACCCATTCTCCACGCGCGCCAGCAGCTCGCCGCGCGTCACCGGCGCGTAGCTTATCTGCGCCTCGCTGAGCCGGATCGCGCACTCTGCGCGGGCAGCGCTCGCCGTCAGCGACAGAACAACAAACAGGAAAGGTTTCATATCACGCATCTCGCAGAAAGGGGGGTATAGAGGCTGCCGGGACGATCAACCCAGGGCGTCGTCAGCGCTATCGCGCAGCGCGCGCCGCCAGGCCGATGGGCGTAGAGCGGGCCGGCGGGCAGATCGTCAATAAAAAGGGTGCCGTCCTCGCTCACAAAGGCGACCAGCGCACCGCGGCTGTTTTCCACCGCGCTGCCTGGTTCGGGCCTCTCCTCGGGGGGAAAGGTCAGCAGGGCGCGGCGCACGCGCCAGGCGGGGAGATCAAGCTGCACGGCGGCGCCGCGAAACGGCGTCAGTTCGGCAATGCCGCCGGGGATCTGCACATTGCCCGGCAGGCTGTGCGGGTTAATTTGCACGCTGTTTTTGCGCCAGGGCGTTAAGGAGGCGATGGCATAACCGTGGCGGTCGCTCCAGACGGTGCCGGCTGGCGTGCGGATCTCGACGTCGGGCTGGGCGCGGTGCAGCGAGATAATGCTGAAGGTGTCGCCTACGCTGTGCGGAGTAAAGGTGACGCCTGCGCTGTGCACCACCGCGCCACCGCGCGCGCCAAAGGAGAAACGACTGCCTGTCGCGCTGCGCGCCACGCCGCCGCTCAGCTGGCTGTATTTGCTGCTCCAGCTGGCGCTACTGGCGAGCGAGGGCGCCTGCTGCGCGCTCTGTTCGCTCGACAGGCTCCACGCAAAGGCCGGGCTGACTGTTTGATCGTAGCCGGCGCCCATGCGCATCGCGCCGTTATTGCGCGTCATCCAGCCGCGCAGGTTGCTGTCGCGCCCCAGCGGCAGCGAAAAATTAAGATAGGCGTAGCGATCCTCATGCTGCTGGCGCGCCACGGTAAGACGATTTTTTTGCACGCCCAGATTGAGGTTCACTCGGGCGAAGGTGCGGCTCCAGGCCAGCGTATAGCCCCGCGTATGATTCCCGCGCCAGCTCTGCGTATCCGACGCCGTCAGCGATAAAAGACCCAGCGCGGCCCGGTTCAGGCTGAATCCTGCCGCCAGTTGCGATCTTATCTGTGCATCGCCGCTCTGCTCGCCGTCGGCGCGCCAGCCGCTGTCGATGGTGCGATAGCCACGGCTGCGCCAGCTGGCGGAGGTTGTCAGCGACAGCTGTTGATCCAGCGGATAGCTCAGCGCAGCCTGATGCGTTGCGCCCAGTTTTTTGCCGCCTGTCTGGGCGACGATCTGCGACAGGCTGGCCGTCAGCTTTCCGGCGAGGCGCAGCCGGGCTTGCCAGGCGGCGGCCAGATAGCCTTCGCCTGCCAGGCCGCCCGCTCTGAGCGCGATGCGCTGCGTCTGCAGCAACCCGGTCGAGGCGAGCATCAGCGGCGCGCGTTCGCGGCTCAGACGCAGCCGACCGGCGGCAAAGGCGCTACTGCTCTCGGGCAGGGCGCTTTCGGGCTGGGCCTGAAGGCGCGGAATGTTCTGCTGCTGGCGATTGCCGCTCTCATCAAAAGTCACCAGCGTAAAGTCATCCTGCTGACTGAGCGCGGGAAGACCGCCCAGCCGGTTAATACCAGCGGAGACCTGATAGCTTTTCAGCAGGATTTTTCCCTGCCACACCTCGGCGCTTCCCGCACGCGGCAGCGAAACCGTCAGGCTCAGCCGATCGCTCGCGGCATGCTCGGGCAGCATCTGCACGCCGGTCAGGGTAATGCCCGGAAACAGCGCATCGCCGGTGACGATCTCGCCCACCTGCAGCACGGCGTCCCTGCCGGGAAAAGAGCGCTGAGCGTAGCGATAAAGGTGCGAGAACCGCGCCTCGCCGTCGAAGGTGGTGTAGCTTTGACCGCTGCGCACGATCCACTGATGAAAATTGGCGCCCAGCTCGGCCGTCAGCGTCTGGGAATGGCGATATTTTCCGCCCTGAGCCTGGACGTCATAGCGGCGGAAATCATAGTTAGCCATCAGCGCGCTGCCACCAGTGGCATACAGCGTCTCCTGGCGCAGCGCATCGGCGGGAATATGCAGCAGCAGCGTGCTGCGCTCGACCTGTTCGACGATGCGGATGCCGCTCTCTGCTATTGGTTGCAAACAGCTGGAATGCACGGAAGCGAAACGCCGCGCATCGATGCCCAGCGTGCGCAACAGGGGCGCGCTCCAGCAGGGCGAACCAGCCTCGTCGAACAGCAGCGGAAAGATGCCGCTGTTCCTGCCGTTAGCAATAATGCTGACCGGATGTTTTCCCGGCAGAAAATGCGCGCCCGACGCCAGCAGATCCGCGATGCTGGCGTCGTAGCCCCGTGCGGCCAGCATCTCGCGGTCATATTTTTCTGCTGCCTGCGCGCCAACAGCGAACGCCAGGGCGCCCAGCAAGAACAGGCGATTCATTGCGCTGGTCGCGGCGGCAATTACAGGTCAAGCTGCCAGGGCGAGGTCAGAATGCCGAACCGGGTGACCGGATGCAGCTGGAGGCTGCGCACGTCGCTGCTGGCGGAGAGAGGAAGCGTCAGGGTCTCCTGCGGCAGAATATAAGTTTTCGGCAGCGTCACACGTTGGTTGCCCGGCAGCGCCTCAGCCTGGGTGGTCAGCCGCACCAGCCAGGGGGTAGGGTTTTCAAGCACGATTGCCCCCTGCGCGCGCCGTGCTTTAAGCCCTTTCCACGGCGTGGTATTGACCGGCAACGACGCCGGGGAAAGGATCACCGGAATATTCTGGCCAATCGTCACGCGCACGCGATTTTTATCGCCGTCCTCGGCGGGCACGGCGATAAAATTAATGCGCTGCAGCG
This sequence comes from Pantoea latae, assembly GCF_002077695.1. Taxonomy (GTDB): domain Bacteria; phylum Pseudomonadota; class Gammaproteobacteria; order Enterobacterales; family Enterobacteriaceae; genus Pantoea; species Pantoea latae. Next base: position 211,214 of record NZ_MWUE01000017.1, on the reverse strand, counting down.
TCTGATGGGTCAGTTTGATACCCTCTTTCAGCAGCACGCGCACCTGCTGCTTTTTTCCTGGCTCGACGCGCGCCAGCTGCGGCGTAATAATTAATCTGTTTTCACCCTCTTCTGGAATAGTTTGCAGGCTGCTGTGCAGCAACGCGGTGCTCTCTTCGGTATTTTCCACATTAATGGTCGCCTCCCGCACTTTATCGTCGATAAATAACACCGGATGTTCTGGTTTCATGCCAGCAGCAAATGCATTTACCGAGGATGCGGCAAATAAAAGCGTAATAAGCGTTAATTTGGTCAGGGTTTTCATAGGATAACTTTTAAATGCGCAGGCCGGCTGGCCTGCGTGCGGAAAATAAGGATTATAAATAGACCAGTGAGAAGGTAACGTTGCCGTCAATATTCACCGTTTCGCCGCCAGGATATTTATCCGCTCTTTTCAGAATAATGCCCGGACGCAGCGTATAGCTGACGCTGGTTGCCGCGGCGGGTACCGTCGAACCGGCGTCGGAGGCCAGCGCGAAGTAGCTGTTTTTCGCCACCGGAAAAGGCGAGGTCAGGGAGATAGCGTGCGTGCTCCATGCCGCCTTGTCATCGCTGGTCAACAGGTTGCTGCTGACCGCGCCGTTGAGCGCGGCGTTGCTTACCACCAGCAGCATAACGCCAATTTTATTACTGTCGCTGTCGGTACCCAGCCCGAAGAGACTGGTGTCGTCAAGCGAGGTGATGGTAGCCATCGCCGCCTCCATTTCGGCGCCGGTCATGGCGCTGGACGCACGATTGTCCGTGGTCTGAATCGCCAGCGCGGTGGCGGCGTCGCAGTTCACGTTAAGATTGACCGCGCTGCCCGTTTTTTCGTTGTGCATCGCCGTCAGGGTAGCAGCGGATATCGAGCCAAAGTCGAATTTTTCCGCGCTCAGCGAGACATCGCAGGAGGTCGGGGAAATGGTGCCCGTGACGCTAAATGTCGCTGAATCTGCCGCATGACTGATAGAGCTTAGGGTGCCCAGCGCCAGCGCGACAGAGGAAGATAATAAAATTTTATGCACAGGAACTCCCTCCCTTATAAAATTATTCTATTAACGGGATAACGCTTTATTTTTGTGCTCACCGAGTGTTAATTCGCGACTCATTATCAATAGCTGATCGTCTGGCTGTATGTGCCGCTAGCTTACTCAGAAATTCCACAGCGTGACCTTATTCACAGCATCTGTTCAGATGACAGAGGCATAATAGCATTCTCCAGAAACTGAACAATGCAGTAAGAACTGACGCTGGTTTCATTTGCAAAGAGAGATGAGAGGAGGGTTAATTTTTTATAAGTTACTCGCGGTTTATTATATTGCTCGGCAATTTCTCTAATTAAGAACTACAAAATAAAAACCTCCTCGTAATCTTTAATCTAATTAACGGTGATAAAACAGACAGATCCGACAACAGGCTGGAAATTGGCGTTAATTCCAGCCTGTTATTTGCCCATAGCGCGCTGTTGGCGCGCTTAACGATCCGACGCTGGGTAGCGCGTGGCGCTCAGGGTTCCCCGGCGGTCGAAACGTCGCATGCCCAGCCATAACAGCGCCGTAGCAAACCAGCCGATTACCCATGAGATATCGTTGCCGGCGAAGATCCACGTCAGCGATCCGTGATGCAGCGGGTTGTCGATAAATGGCAACTGGATCAGCACGCCGACAAAATAGGTAACGATACCCGGCCAGTTCCAGCGCCCGTAGCGTCCGTCAGGCTGCGAGAGCGCAGGAATGTCGATATGGCCTTTGGTGACCAGATAAAAATCGGTCAGGCTGATGGCGCTCCACGGCACGAAAAACGCCAGCAGAAACAGCAAAAAGTGGGTAAACGCCTTGAGGAACGCAGGTTCGCTGATCAGCGCAATGGCGCAGCCGATCGCCACCATCAGCACCACAAAGCTAATGCGTCCGCGCTGGCTCAGGGCGGTCTGCCGGTTAAAGCCAGAAACAATGGTGGTTAGCGACATAAAGCTGCCGTAGGCGTTGAGCGTGGTAAAGGTAATCTTGCCGAAGCAGATGGCGAAATAGATCACCATCGCCATGGTGGCGCTGCTGCCTAAACCCACGATATAGCCCACTTCATTGCCGGAGAAGGCGCTGCCTGCAATAGCCGCGACGATGACGCCGAGCGTCATTGAGGCCTGCGTCCCCAGCACGGTGCCGAAAAACACCGCGCTAAACAGCCGCTTCGCGGAAACCTCTTCCGGCAGGTAGCGCGAATAGTCCGAGACATAGGGGCAGAAGGCGATCTGCCAGGAAGAAGAGAGCGAGACGGCAAGAAGAAAGGTCGAAAGGGTGAAATGCCGGTTCTGCCAGACCTGCGCCAGATCGTGGGTCGACAGCAGCGTCACAAACAGATAGAGGAAAGCCAGCACGCCGATGACGCTCGCCACCTTGCCCAGCTTGTGGATCACCCGATAGCCCAGCACCGCAATCACGACGATAATCAGGCTGAACAGGATCATCCCGGCACTGTTGTTGATATGCAGCAGCTTCGCCATCGCCTGGCCGGCCAGCACCGTGCCGCTGGCGGAAAAGCCGATATACATAATGCACACCAGCACCAGCGGGATCACCGCACCGTATACGCCGAACTGGATGCGGCTGGTGATCATCTGCGGCAGGCCCAGACGCGGTCCCTGTATAGCATGCAGCGCCATCACCGCCGCGCCGATAATCTGGCCGACCAGCAGCCCAACGATCGACCACACCACATCCCCGCCCAGCACCACGGCGAGCGCGCCGGTGACGATTGCGGTGATCTGCAGATTGCCGCCAAACCAGAGCGTAAACTGGCTGAACGGATGGCCGTGGCGCTCGCGATGGGGAATAAAATCAATCGATCGGGTTTCGGAAAGCGGTTTGCTTTCAGCTGCCGAACGCTCTGTTGCCGGAAATTCCGCTGACATGGTGGCCTCGCTTACGCTGAATTGTTAATAATTATCTGCCCTTGATTCACAACCGTGACAACACATGTATATACATGTACGGATGTTGTCATGCAGCGGTAAAAGTTACAAGGCGACGGGTCATCGGAAATTGTGATGGCGTCGGCAAGCCTGCTATTGGGAAAGCGAGAAAAGCCGGCGGGAATATGCTACATAAGCGCAGTCTGCCGTCATGTTAAACGCGGCAGGCAGAGAGAACGGGCTAACCTGCAGGAAGCGCAGGATTTACCCGCCAGATTATTGTATAGTCCGCGCTTTTTGGAGGTTTCCCTTGCTTAACGCATCCACACGCCTGAACAAATACATCAGCGAGAGCGGTATCTGTTCGCGCCGCGACGCCGATCGCTATATCGAACAGGGCAACGTGTTTATCAACGGCAAACGCGCCGCCGTCGGCGCGCAGGTCTTTCCGGGTGACAGCGTCAAGGTAAACGGCCAGCTGATTGAGCCTCGCAGCGAGGAAAATCTGGTGCTGATCGCGCTCAACAAGCCGGTCGGCATTATTACCACCATGGAAGAGGGCGAGCGCGACAACATCCGCGACTTCGTCAACCACAGCGAACGCATCTTCCCTATTGGTCGCCTGGATAAAGACTCGCAGGGGCTGATCTTCCTCACCAACAACGGCGATCTGGTTAACAAAATCCTGCGCGCCGGCAATAACCACGAGAAAGAGTATGTGGTCACCGTGGATAAGCCGATCACCGACGAGTTTATCGTTGGCATGGGCGCCGGCGTGCCGATGCTCGGCACGGTAACCAGGAAGTGCAAAGTGGTAAAAGAGTCCGCTTTCGTGTTTCGCATTACGCTGGTGCAGGGGCTGAACCGACAGATCCGCCGCATGTGCAAGCACTTCGGCTTTGAGGTAACGAAGCTGGAGCGCACGCGCATTATGAACGTGAATCTGAAGGGCATTCCGCTGGGCGAATGGCGCGATCTGACCGATGACGAGCTGGCCGAGTTGTTTAAGCTGATCGAGAACTCCTCTTCCGAAGAGAAACCTGCGAAGAAAAAAACGCCGGCGAAGAGCAGCGCGGTGAAAAAGCCGGCTATCAGCGCGCCGAAGAAAAGCGACGATCGCGCCGGCAATCGCAAACGCTTTACCCAGCCCGGACGCAAGAAGAAAGGGCGCTAAACGTCTCGCAGCAGCGGCATTAGCGCCTCTGTCAGGGGGCCGGGCGAGACGGGCGTGCCGCCCGGCTGCCAGACGTGCTGAAACTCTGCGATCTCAATGCCGATAAATTCGCTGCGCGTCAGCGCTGCGCAGCAGGCGGAGAGCTGCGCCAGGGTCAGGCCGCCGTCGACGCGGTAATCAGTCGGTACAATACCGGGTTCCAGCACGTCGCAGTCCAGATGCAGGTAAACTGGCCGACCGGCTACGGCCGCCTCTAGTCGCACTGCCACATCGGGGCCGGGCGCGATCACCGGGATCTGATGTCGGGCGATTAGTGCCTGTTCAAAGGGATCGAGATCGCGCTGGCCCACCAGCACCAGCTGCGCAAAACGCAGCCCGCTGCCCAGACCGGATGCCCAGAGCCCCGTGGGTCCGGCCAGCGCCAGCCCACCGAGAAAGCCAGAGGTCGACGATTCAGGCGTGTTGAGATCGCCATGGGCGTCGAACCACACCACACAGGCGTCAGGGCGGTGCTGCGCCAGCGCGGGCAGCGTGGCCAGCGAGACGGCGCAGCGGCTGGTGGCGGCGACCGACACCGCGCCGGAACGGAAAAGCAGGTCGGCATGGGCGCGCATCGCCTGCAGATCCGGCAGCGCGACCCTTAGCGCCTCGCGCCAGCCCATCGGCGTCGCGGCAGCGGGAGAGCCGATAATCACCGGCGTTTCGCCGCCGCGCTGCGCCAGCAGCGTGCCGACAGCACGCGCGCCAGGCCGCGCCAGATCGTTATGATCGCCTGCGCATCCCTGATAAATCGTATAGATAACGTTTTTTTTCACGGGGAATGTCATAGTTAGCCTGTTGATTATTAAACGGTTTAATTTTTCATCCTGAGACGTGATAAGCTTGACGCAAAAAAATGCCGTTAAATTCTAGACGACCGGTCTAATTAGGGTTATCTTACCTCTCATGAACACAGTCACTAACAAACACAGAGAAGACATTCGCGAGCATATCCTCGCTACCGGCCAGCGTATCATGGCCAGCAAGGGATACTCGGCTGTCGGACTCAATGAAATTCTGACCGAAGCGGGCGTGCCGAAAGGCTCTTTCTATCACTACTTCGGTTCGAAAGATGCCTTTGGCGTCGCCATGCTGGAAAGTTATTTCGACGACTATCTGGCGAATATGGATAAGACGCTGGCTCAGCCCAACTGTACGATGCAGCAACGCCTGATGCATTACTGGCAGCAGTGGCAGGAGACGCAGTCCTTTCAGGATTGCCAGGGTAAATGCCTGGCCGTCAAGCTGGGCGCCGAGGTAGCCGATCTCTCCGAGGCGATGCGGCATACGCTGGAAAAAGGCACCGCCGGGATTGTGATGCGCCTGACGGATGCGATTGAAGCGGGCGTAGCGGAAGGTTCTCTGCATATTCAGCAGGCACCTGGCGTGGTGGCGGAAAATCTTTATCAACTCTGGCTAGGCGCCAGCGTGATGGTAAAAATTGTGCGCAACAAGCAGCCTTTTGCTTCCGCCATGCAGCTAACGCAGCAGCATCTTAACGCTGCCTCTTAACGAGGCAGCCAGCCGGAAACGGCTTTTTTTAGCGGCACAATCTAGACGACTGGTCTACTATTAATCACGACATACTCACTATGCGGAGAACGACGATGAAAGTACTGATGGTTTTAACCTCACACGACAAGCTGGGCGATACCGGACGTAAAACGGGTTTCTGGCTGGAAGAGCTGGCCGCCCCTTATTACGCTTTCAAAGATGCGGGCGCTGAGATTACTCTGGCGTCGCCGCAAGGCGGAAATCCGCCGCTGGACCCGAAAAGCAACGAGCCTGACTTTCAGACCGAGCTGACGCACCGCTTCGAAGCGGACGAGGAGGCTAAGGCGCAGCTCGCCACGACGGTGCGTCTGGATAGCGTTTCCGCCGCTGATTTTGACACCGTGTTCTATCCGGGCGGTCATGGCCCGTTATGGGATCTGGCGGAGGACTCGCACTCCATCTCGCTGATTGAAGCCTTTATCGCAGCCGGTAAGCCTGTGGCGCTGGTCTGTCATGCGCCCGGCGTGCTGCGTCATGTCAAAACCGCTGAAGGCCGTCCGCTGGTTGAGGGCAAAAAAGTCACCGGCTTCGCCAACAGCGAAGAAGAGGGCGTCGGCCTGACCCATATCGTGCCGTTCCTGGTGGAAGACGAGCTGATCGCTAAAGGCGGCCTCTATTCCAAAGGCGCAGACTGGGGTTCGTATGTGGTGCAGGACGGCCAGCTGATCACCGGCCAGAATCCGGGCTCCTCGGCGGCCACGGCGGCACAGCTGCTGAAGCAGTTAAGCAAGTAACCGCGCGTCAGATGGGCGGGAAAGTGCAGCATAACGCTCGGCCGGCTACCCGCAGGTAGCCGGCATCCGCTTAATGACTGATCTGCTTCAGATCGTCTTCCGACAGGCCCGTCATCTTCTTCACCGAGGCGACGTCCATGCCGTTTTTCAGCAGGTTACGCGCAATTTTCAGGCTGGCTTCCAGCTCTCCAAGCTGGCGGCCCTGCACAAGACCTTGCTCAAGTCCTTGTTCCAGCCCCTGTTCCAGCCCTTTTTTCAGGCCTATCTGCTCAAGCTGTTGTGCAAGGGTCATCAGTTCATCCTCATGTTGCGGCACGCGCTGTGCCAGTTCATGGAGCATCGCTTTTACATCCGGCGTTTCACCGGCCTGAAGCATATAGTTTATCAGCGCCATCACCTGTTGTCCGGTCATAAATTCCGTCAGCATCAGCGTCACCAGCTGGTCGAGCAGCGTCTGCAGGTCGCGCTGACGAATATGCTTCTGCAGCAGCGTTAAGGCCGCCATGCTGCGGTGCTGCATAATCTCTTCGTCTGGAATCGCCGTCACGTCCACCAGCGGAAAGTGGCCGCCATAGAGTTCAGCCGCGCGTTCTTTCTCGCGGAACAGGTCCAGCCAGTTCAGCGACCAGGGGTAGGGGCTACGCTTGCCCTGATAGAACAGAACCGGGATCACCAGCGGCAACGTTTTATGCCCGGCGTCAAGATGGCGCTGCATTGCCGCCACTGCATAGCGCATCAGACGAAACGCCATCAGCCTGTCCGGTGAACTCTGGTGCTCGATCAGAACGTGCACATAGCCGTCTCCTTTGGCGGTTTTCAGCGAGTAGAGCACATCGCTGTAGTAAGGACGCAGATCATCCTCGACGAAGCTGCCGGACTCCAGCTTCAGCGTCGCCAGGTCGCAAATCGCCAGCAGCGCAGGCGGCAGATGCAGCGTCATAAAATCGCGAGCGGTATCCGGGTGCGAGAGAAAGGTTTTGAACACCGCGTCATGCGGCGTGGGCGTAGGGTTGTTCTTCATCCTGATGTGGCCTCCGCTGACGGTAATCCCTTCGGCGGATAGTATCACAGCCCCGCGCGCCAGCCCTGTCCCAGCGCAATATTACTGCCAGCGAAAAAAAATATCCCGGCAGCGAAACCTTTTTGCCACCGCGAACGAAACTCTTATTACGTTCATCAGGCAACCTGCCCGATCGTCAATGGAGAGAAGAAGTATGCGTATGAAACAGAATCTGAAAACGCTGACGGCAGCCACGCTGCTCGCCCTGAGCCTGCCGCTGACCAGCGCCTTCGCCGCGCTGCAGGTGGGCGAGAAAGCGCCCGATTTCAAACTCGACGCCGCTCTGGCGGGTAAAGCGACCACCTTCTCTCTGCAACAGGCGTTGCAAAAAGGGCCGGTGGTGCTCTATTTCTTCCCGGCGGCCTTTAGCGCGGGCTGCACGCTGGAAGCGCACGACTTCGCCGAAGCTACCGAGGAGTTCAGCAAGCAGGGCGCGACGGTGATCGGCGTGACCGCTGGCAACACCGATCAGATTGCGAAGTTCTCGCAGCTGGAGTGCCGCGATAAGTTCACCGTAGCGGCCGATCCAGGCGCGAAAGTGGCGGCGGAATATAAAAGCACCATGGATTTCAAAGGCAAGACGCTCTCCGATCGCACCTCTTACGTGATCGCCCCGGATGGAAAAATCCTGCTCAGCTACACCGATAAAAACCCGGACGCGCATATCCAGAAAGCGATGGATGCAGTGAAAAAATATCGCCAGGCCAATCCGGCTTAACCTTTTATCCGAGCGAGTCTCTTATGCTGACAGCCATTGCCGCCGCCTTTCTGGGCGGCCTCATTCTTAATCTGATGCCGTGCGTCTTCCCGGTGATCTCGCTGAAGGCGCTAAGCCTGATCCGCCATCACGATAAACCGGCCGAGGCGCGCGCCGAGGGCGTGGCGTTTCTGCTTGGCGTGGTGATCACCATGCTGGCGCTGGTGGCGGTGCTGCTGCTGGCGCGCGCCGGCGGCGCGTCGGTCGGCTGGGGCTTTCAGCTGCAGTCTCCGCTGGTGATCGCGCTGCTGATTCTGGTGATGCTGGCGTCGGCGCTGAACCTTTTCGGCCTGTTTGAGGTTGGCCTGACGCTCCAGCGAGTCGGCGAAGTGGGCGGCGGGCGCGGTGGACTGCTGGGCTCGGCGCTGACCGGCGCGCTGGCTATCATCGTGGCGACGCCCTGCAGCGCGCCGTTTATGGCCAGCGCCGTGGGCTATGCGCTGACGCAGCCGCCGGCGGTCAGCGTGGTGATCTTTTTCGCGCTGGCGCTCGGCTTCGCCGCGCCCTTTACCCTTATCTCCTTTTTCCCGCTGCTGGCGCGCGTGCTGCCCGCGCCTGGCGCCTGGATGCTGACCCTGAAGCAGGGGCTGGCGTTTCCCATGCTGGGCGCCGTCGGCTGGCTGATCTGGGTGCTGGAGCGTCAGGCGGGTTCGGCTGCGCTGGCAGCGATACTGGGCTGCTGTCTGCTGCTGAGTTTTGCGGCCTGGCTCTACGGTATGGCGCAGAAACGCCGTATGATGGGGCAGCGTCACTGGGTGCTGCATCTTGCGACCGCCGTTTTTGTGCTGTTGATCGTGCCGCCGCTGCTTAACCTGAAGAGCGCCGCGCCCGCTGCCGAAGAGGCGGAAAGCGCCGAGGCCGCCGCCGCTGTCGCCTGGACGCCGCAGAACGTCGACGCCATTAAAGGGCAGGGCAAACCGATTCTGGTGAACTTTACCGCGTCGTGGTGCATTACCTGTCAGGTGAATGACCGCACCTCGCTGTCGACCCAGGCGGTGAAGTCGGCGATGGCGCGCACCAGCACCATCTACATGGTGGCGGACTCGACGAAGTACAATCCAGATGTCGAACAGGCGCTGAGCGACTTTGGCCGTGGCGGCCTGCCGCTCTACGTGGTCTATCCCGCCAACGGCGGCAAACCGGTAGTGCTGCCACAGGTCCTGACGCCGCGCATCGTGATTTCCGCGCTGGAGCAGGCGACGGAAAAGGGGAAAAAAACGTGAACAGGGTAATGAGTGAATAACGAGGCGATCCGCCGCATCGCCCGCGCTTTTCAGACGGGCAATGCCGGCGACTGACGCGCGCGCGCAGCACTGGCCAGCGTTAATGGCCCGTGCGCAGGCCGGCGATCAAGCGGCCTACAACCAGCTGCTAAAAGCGATGGTGCCCGCCATCCGCGCTTTCGTACGCCAAAAAATCGCCGACGACGCGCTGGTAGAGGACGTGATTCAGGAGACGCTGCTGGCTATTCATCGCGTGCGCCACACCTACGATCCGCGCCGCCCGGTGCTGCCGTGGGTGGCGGCCATTGCCTCGGCCAGAGCGATTGATGCGCTGCGTCAGCGCGGTCGCAATCAGGAAGTGCAGGATGAGGATGCGCTGAACGTCCACCCCGCAGAGCCTGCGGAGTTCAACGCCGGTCAGGATGAATTAACCGACTGTCTGGGCAGCCTGCCGGCGCGGCAGCGAGAGATTGTCGAGTCGGTCCATCTGCGCGAACAGAGCCTGGCGCAGGCGGCGGCGGAAAATAATCTTTCTCTCGCCGCGGTGAAGTCGCTTTTGCATCGCGCGATGCTCAACCTTCGTAAATATGGAAGCGGTAAACATGAGAAATCATGACCCCCTTATCGATCGGCTTAGCGCCTCGGCGCGGCCGGTGAGACGCATCTGGCCCACCCGCTGGCGCGTCGCCGGCTGGGTCGCCGCCGTGCTGCCGTGCGGCGCACTCAGCAGCTGGGCCTGGCACAGCCGCTATACCGACTGGTCGCAGCCTGGCGCGCTACCCGCCATGATGGCGCTGCTGCTCTCATTTATCCTTGGGATCGGCGCGATCTCCGGCGCCTTCAGGCTTAGCATCGCCGGCCATACGCCGCCTAAAACCGGATGGCTCTGGCTGCTGGCGCTGGTCTGGCTAGCGTTGAATCTGGGAAATCTCTCCTTTTCCCATCCGGCCGCCGGCGCGGGCCGCTTTGGCGAAGGCATTCACTGCTATCTGTTTATGCTCTCCGCCAGCCTGCCCATGATGGTGATTTCTGTTGTCAGCCTTTACCGCACGCGCTCGCTCAGGCCGGGCAAAAGCCTGGCGCTGGCGGGATGCGGCATCGCTTGTATGTCATCGATGCTGCTGTCGCTCTGCCACGACACCCACCTGCACGCCATCGATTTTCTGATGCATCTCGCGGCGGGCCTGACCATTATCGCCCTGACGATGCTGGCGGGGCGTCGCTGGATCTCGCTGGCGTATCCTTAAGCCTGGCTGGCGTGACGGTCAGCCACCTCATCAGCGAGCGCATAGATGGCGTTAAGCTGCTCCTGGAAGCGAACCGGATGATGGTGCGTCAGGATGCGTTCTACGGCGCAGCGGGAACGGGAGGCCACAGACGCGCTGTCAGCGATGATCGCCACAACGTACGCCTTAAGCTGCGTCACCAGCAAACGTCTCAGGGCTGACTTCTCCTCGGCCGATCGTATCGAAAGTTCAAACATATCGTTCAGGGGACAGGCAATAGTCCAGCCCGCCTCAGCAGGATTAATTTCGGGCAGCGCACGCACGTTAGTGGAAATAACCGGGCAGCCGCACGCCTGCATTTCCAGCACCGAAAAGCCATAGGTATCCTGCCAGCTGGGTAACAGCCCCACATGAGCGCGCTTAAATAACGCAATCATCTCGTCATTAGGACGAGAAGCGGTGTGTTTGAAAAAGGGATGCGCGCTTAACAGGCTTTCAATCTGCTGAAAAAAGGAGGCGTCATCCTGATAGTTGCCGTGGGCGAAATTGTATCGATGGTTAAGGTTGCCTGTTAAATTCACTTCCACGCTGTCGGCATCAATTAATCCTTCATCAGCCAGTTCGCTGAACGCCAGCACCACCTCCGCGCCGCCTTTACGATAAAATTCATTGCCGACGAAGGTAAAAATCACCTTGTCCTCTTGCTGCCGTGGGCCGTCATACAGCACCGGCTGGGGTGGATGAAGCGTGTGGAGTTTGGGCACGATGGCCGCCGCCTCGTCTGGAAACGCGGCCAGCAGTTTGAGCTGAATCTGCCTTGCCGCCTCCGACATCGCGACTATCGCCACACACTGCGGCGCGGCGACCAGCCTGAGCTGTTTACTTAATTCCGGATTGCTGAACTTAGGCAAGCCCGGCACGGGGAGCACCCTGGGCAGCTCGGTTTCAAAAGTAGACACCCAGGGTTTGCGCGTGCTGGCCACCTCGTTGAACAGATGAATAATCTGGCTATCTTCAGGCATTAACAGGCCAAAGGGACGAAAGATAAACAGTTTGTTTGAGCGGGCGAACGTCTGTTTTATTTTGTTAAGATAGAGCCAGAGGTTTTTATATCTGAAATTAATATAGGCGTGCTGTTTATTCACAATGATATTGCGTTTTTCGGGATAACCTTGCCCGCTTACGATTATTTTCATACAGCCCCCTGATAAATAAACCAGAAGCAACAGGTCAGCGAGAGAAAAGCGTTTAACAGAAGCTGATTATATAACCGCTGCGACATCGCCGTACTTTTTAAAATGTAACTAACCAGGAATATAAGAAAATCCCGCACTCAGTTTAGTTTTATTTATATAATATCCACGCCTTAACCGGGAATAATAAATCATCCAATCTATTAACTTATTTTATATATTTGACTGGCGTTAGCGGTCGGTCATTTTCCGTGCCAGGATTAAACGCAGCGGGAACCGCAGCGGGCGGCTCTTAACACAATGACGAGGAGCATGATGAAGCTGCGATCGCTGCAGGCGCTCTGCCTGGTGAACTTCTTTATGGCGGATGTGCGGGATGGTTTAGGGCCTTTTTTAGGCATCTTTCTCACGCAACATCACTGGCGCGCAGACGCCATCGGCTGGGTAATGTCTGCCGGCGGTCTGGCTGGGCTGGCGGCGACGTTCCCCGCAGGGTTGATAACGGACGCCACCCACGCGAAACGGCGGTTGCTGCTCGCCGGCTCGCTGACGATTACTCTTGCAACTTTACTGCTCTGGTTTTTTCCCGACTCGTGGATCGCGCTTTTTTCGCAGATCCTGACCGGCATCGCGGCCGCGTTTATCGCGCCGGTACTGACGGGCATCACGCTCGGCCTGACCGGGCCGGAGCAGTTTAGCCGTCAGATGGGGAAAAATGAGGCCTTTAACCATGGCGGCAATATGACAGCGGCGGCGATCGCCGGCATTGCGGTGGGATACTGGGGCCTGGGCGCGGTTTTTATCCTGATGACCGCTATGGCGCTGTGCGCGGCGCTTTGCGTACTGGCTATTCAGCCGGGCGAGATTAACCATCGTCTCGCTCGCGGATTAAGCGACGACGAAGCGGCGCATAACGTGCCGCGGCTGACGTCAGCGATGCGTCATCCCGCTATTATCATCAGCGGTCTGACGCTGCTGCTGTTTCATCTGGGCAATGCCGCGCTCTTACCGATGCTGAGTATGCGAGCCGCCGCCCACGATGACGCGGCCACCGTCGGCGTCTATGCCGCCGCGACCGTGGTCATTTCGCAGTGCGTCATGATCCCGGTCGCGCTGTTCGCCGCCAGCCGCGCGCAAAAATCGGGATACAGGCTGCTGATTACGGCGGCGCTGCTGGTGTTGCCGCTGCGCGCCGCGCTCGCTTCGCTATACGCTGGCCCCTTTGCCATGATCCCGGTGCAGATACTCGACGGGCTGGCCGCTGGCCTGCTGGGCGTTGCGGTGCCGGGCTATATTGTTAGCGTACTGGCGGGCAGCGGGCACACCAATGCCGGGCAGAGCGTTATTATGCTGCTGCAGGGCGCGGGAGCCGCGATAAGCCCGGCGCTGGCAGGCACCCTTGCCGCCCGTTACTCCTACAGTATCGCTTTTGCCGTGCTGGGTATAATCGCCCTGGCGGCGCTGATCATATGGTGGAGCGGGAGCCGGCTCAGCGTCAGGGCGTCGCCAGAGAGAGGAGGGTAGAAAGATGAGTGGTTTTAAAGGAAACAAACAGGCTCTGCCGGCGCGCTACTGCAAATACTGCCACAAGCCGATGAGCTGGCGAAAAAAATGGGAGAAGTGCTGGGAGGAAGTGCAGTACTGCTCTGAGCGCTGTCGCCGTGAGGCAAAGCGACAAAGCCGCACGATATAAAGTAGCGCAATGTGTGAAACGCTATGGAATAAATAACAACCTGCAACGTTATCAGACGGCGTCGCGGGTTGTTATTCATTAAGGCGCAGGCTCATTTTAATAAAACAAAAAAGCAATGCCATTTTAATCATAAGCCGCCATTTCCCTCTTCTTTCTCTTAATTTTTGCTGAAATAACACACCTGCTTTCAGTGCAGAAGCCAGATAGCACAAAAACAGATTTTCTTTGCGCTATTTGTAATATCCACGCTATTTACCTGAATTGAATTAGCGGCTTATTATCCCGTCACTTCACACTTTATTGCGACAGACAAATAAGCGTTTGTTTATTTTGATTGTCCTCTCTTTTACGGGAAAAACCATGAAACCACACGTCGACGATCCCGACATAAGTCAGGCAGCCGTGCTGACCGATAATCAAAAAGCGCTCGACGCGGCGCGTTTTCTGGCTGAACAGGCCAAAGCTGGCGCGCGGATTCGCGATCAACAGCGCGTTTATCCAGAAGAATTGCTGGAGCAGTTTACGCAATGCGGTTTGGGCAGCATTAGCGTACCGCGCCGCTTTGGCGGCGGCGGACTGAGCTATCAAACCGTGGCGGAAGTATTCCGCCTGATTTCAGCCAGCGATCCTTCGCTGGGACAAATCCCGCAAAACCATTTTGGGCTGATTCAGTTCATCCTGGGCGAAGGCTCACCTGCGCAGCAGCAAAACCTGCTGCAGGCGGTGGTGAGCGGGAAGCGGCTCGGCAACGGCGGACCGGAAAAAAACAGCCGCCATACGCGCGATGTGCAGGCCAGGCTGACCGCCACGCCGCAGGGAATACGCCTGAACGGCGAGAAATTCTACTCAACCGGCGCGCTGTTCGCTGACATTCTGGTCACCACCGCGCAGCAGGAAAACGGCCAGCCGGCAATGGCGTTTATACCGCTGCCCGCTGAAGGCGTGCAGATTATCGATGACTGGTCTGGCATGGGACAGCGCACCACTGCCAGCGGCACCGTGCGGCTGGCCAACGTGGCCGTCGATCCCGACTGGCTGATCCCGTTGCCCTCTGAAGAGAAGCCCACGCTGCGCGGCGCCGTATCGCAACTCATTCAGGCTGCCATTGACGCGGGTATCGCGCAGGGCGCGCTGGACGATGCGCTGGAGTTTGTCCGCAGCAGCTCTCGTCCCTGGGTTGACGCTAACGTCGAACGTAATGCTGACGATCCCTACATTCTTGCCGATGTCGGCCGCATTAGCACCGAACTGAGCGCCGCCAATGCGCTGCTCGCGCGCGCCGCCAGGGTGCTTGACGCTATCGATCCGCTCGCCATTACCGCAGAAAACAGCGCGCGCGCCTCCATCGCCGTGGCGGAAGCGAAGGTGCTGACGACCGACATCGCGCTGCGCGCCAGCGAAAAGCTGCTGGAGTGGGGCGGCAGCCGCGCCACGCTGCTGCAGCACGGGCTGGATCGCCACTGGCGCAACGCGCGCACGCATACGCTCCACGACCCGGTGCGCTGGAAGACCCATGCCATCGGCGACTATTACCTTAACGCGACCCGACCGCCGCGCCACGCCTGGATTTAAGGAGAGAGCATGACTCAGGTCCAACCAAAACAGCCTGCCGCGCGCATTGAGAGCGAACAGCAGGCGCTGGATGTGGCGCAACAGCTGGCGCAGCAGTTTCGCGCGGGCGCGGCGCAGCGCGATCGTGAGCGTCTGCTGCCGGACAGCGAACTGCGCCAGCTTTTTCAGTCTGGATTAGGCGCGATCACCGTGCCTCGCGATTACGGCGGCATCGCGCTCTCCACCGCCACGCTAGCGGCGATCGTCACCACGCTCAGCGAGGCGGACGCGGCGATTGGCCAGGTGCCGCAAAATCATTTTTACGCGCTGGAAGTGCTGCGCGTTAACGGCAGCGACGCACAGCAGCGACGGCTCTATGGTGAAGTGCTGGCGGGCGTGCACCTGGGCAACGCGCTGGCGGAATTTCACTCACGCGCGGCGCATCAGCGCAGCACGGCGATCCGCGACGGGCATCTCAACGGGACAAAATTTTATGCCACCGGCGCGCTCTTTGCCGATCGCATTCCTACGGCGGCGCGTAATGAAGAGGACAAAGAAGAACTGGTGTTTGTGCCGCGTCATCAGCCCGGCGTGACGGTAACGGATGACTGGAGCGGTTTCGGCCAGCGCACCACCGGCAGCGGCAGCGTCGCATTCGAGCAGGTGCCGGTTGCGGCTGAAGACAGAGTGCCGTTTCAGACCGCGTTTGAACGTCCCACCGCCCTCGGGCCCTTTGCGCAAATTCTCCATGCGGCGATCGACCAGGGCATTGCGCGGGCCGCCTTTAACGACATGCTCGACTTCCTGCGTCAGCGCGCGCGCCCCTGGCCAGACAGCGGCGTGGAGCGCGCCAGCGACGACCCGTTAACGCTTGACCGCACAGGGCGTCTGGCGGCTCGCCTGGCGGCAGGCGACGCGCTGCTGGAACAGGCTGGCGCGGCGGTTGACGTCGCGCAGCACTCTCCCAGCGAGGAGAGCGTCGCGCGGGCCTCTATCGAGGTGGCGAAAGCGCGCGCCTGGACCACCGACATTGCGCTTGAAGCGGGCAATCTGCTGTTCGAGCTTGCCGGCTCGCGCGCCAGCCTGCGCGAATACAACCTGGATCGTCACTGGCGCAACGCCCGCACCCATACGCTGCACGACCCGGTGCGCTGGAAATATCCCGCTATCGGCAATTACGTGTTGAATGGCGTCCTGCCGCCGCGCCGGGGCACCTTATGAGCGGCAAACAGGTTCTGCTTAACGCGTTTAATATGAACTGCGTCGGTCATATTCATCACGGCATGTGGACGCACCCGCAGGATCGCTCGGTGGAGTTTAACACCCTGAGCTACTGGACGGATTTAGCGCGCCTGCTGGAGCGCGGGCTGTTTGACGGCATCTTTATCGCCGACATTCTGGGGGTGTATGACGTCTATCAACAGGGCATCGAACTCACCGCGCGCGAGTCCATTCAGCTGCCGGTCAACGATCCGCTGATGCTGGTGTCGGCGATGGCGGGCGTGACGCAGCATCTTGGCTTTAGCGTCACCGCCAACCTGAGCTACGAGGCGCCGTTTCCCTTCGCCCGACGTCTGTCGACGCTCGATCATCTGACCCAGGGCCGCATCGGCTGGAACATCGTCACCGGCTATCTCGACAGCGCCGCCCGCGCGATGGGCAATACTCAGCTACTCGCCCATGACCGACGCTACGATCAGGCCGATGAGTTTCTCGACGTGAGCTATCAGCTGTGGGAAGGCAGCTGGCAGGAGGATGCGCTGGTGGTCGATCGGCGGCGTCGGCTATATGCCGATGCCAGCAAGATCCATGCGATTAACCATCAGGGCGAATTTTATCAGGTTGAGGGCTATCACCTCAGCAGTCCCTCGCCGCAGCGCACGCCGCTGCTGTTCCAGGCCGGCTCGTCCGCGCGCGGCCTGCGCTTTGCCGCACGTCATGCCGAATGCACCTTCGTTAACGCCAGCACGCCCAGCGCGATGCGCCAGCAGACGCAGCGGCTGCGTCATGCGGCGGTCGAGGCGGGACGCCATGCCAGCGATCTGCGCATTTTTATGGGCGTCGGCGTGATCGTGGCGCCGAGCGAGCGCGAAGCGCAGGAGAAGTACCGCAGCTATCTGGAATATGCCAGCCCGGAAGCGGGCATCGCGCATTTTTCCAGTTCGATTGGCGTCGACCTCGCGGCCTTCGATTTAGATACGCCGATCGAGACCGGCGAAACGCGCGCCATCGAATCGGTCAGCAAAGCCTATAGCGGCTGGACGCGACGTCGGCTGCTGGAGCAGCACGCCATGGGCAGCCGCTACCCGTTGATTATCGGCAATCCCTCGCAGGTGGCGGACGCGTTGCTGCACTGGATGGATGAAGGCGATATCGACGGCTTTAATCTGACGCGCATCCTCAACCCGCAAAGCTACCGCGATTTCATCGAACTGGTGGTGCCGGAGCTACAGCAGCGCGGCCGCTATAAAACGGCTTATCAGCCGGGTTCGCTGCGCAAAAAAATCTTCCAGTATGACCGCCTGCCTGACCGCCATCCTGCGGCGCGCTGGCGGCATGCTGCAGGCCCGCGTTGATGCATTTAACCTCAAGGAATAACCATGACATTTTCTAAGCCACTCCGCGCCGCGCTGGGCGGCGCCCTGCTGACGCTCTGCACGGCAGCCGCCGCCGCCGACTATTCAGGCCCGCTTAAGGTGGGCACCACGGCGGCGTTTGCGCCGCCGCTGGAAACCGCCGTCGCCGAAGCGAAAAAAAGCGGGCTGGCTGTTGAGCTGGTGGAGTTCACCGACTGGACCGCGCCCAACGTCAGCGTGGAAAATGGTGACATCGACGTCAACCTGTTCCAGCACAAGCCTTTCCTCGAGAACGCCAATCAGTCAGGTGGTTTCCACCTGGTGGCCTACGCGCCCGCCATCATCAACAACATCGGGCTTTACTCGAAAAAGCACAGCGCCATCGACCAGGTGCCGCAGGGAGGAACCGTCGCTATCGCCAACGATCCGATCAACGGCGCGCGCGGCTTACTGCTGCTGCAGAAAGCGGGATTGATTACCCTCAAGCCGGGCGCCGGGCTGAAGTCCACGGTAGACGATATCGTCAGCAACCCGAAGGATCTCAAAATCATCGAGGTCGAAGCGGTGCAGCTTTCTCGCTCGCTGGAAGAGGTCGACCTGGCCCAGGGCTATCCGCACTATCTGCGACTGGCCAAAACCATCGATCCGGAAAAAGCGCTGTTGTTTGATGGGCTGGAGCACCCTGAATATGTGATTCAGTTTGTCATCCGCCAGGGACATCAGGACGATCCGCGACTGGCGAAATTTGTCGATATTTATCAGCATTCGCCGGCGGTGCGCGCCAGCCTCGACAGCTTCTACGGCAAACTCTATCAGCCAGGCTGGAGTCAGTAATCATGGTCAGCCTGATCGTGCCTGACGCGCGGGCGGCCGCGCCTGCCGTGGCGACACACGCCGGCGGAAAAACCCACGTGACGATTGACGCCCTGAGTAAACGCTATTCGGGTCAGCAGGTGGATGCGCTGCATAACGTCAGCCTGACCATCCAGCACGGCGAGATTTTCGGCATTATCGGCCGCAGCGGCGCGGGCAAATCCACGCTGATCCGCTGTCTCAACCGGCTGGAGGATCCCAGCGCCGGACGCGTGGTGATTGATGGCATTGATATCAGCGCGCTCAGCGCGCGGCAGCTGGTGGCGTGGCGACGCCGCACCGGCATGATTTTTCAGCATTTCAACCTGCTCTCCGCCAAAACGGTGCGGCAAAACATTGAGCTGCCGCTGAAAGTGGCTGGCGTGCCTGCGGCCGCGCGCGCGCGCAAAGTTGATGAGCTGCTGGCGCTGGTCGGACTGGAGGCGCGCCAGCACGCCTGGCCCGCTCAGCTCTCCGGCGGACAGAAACAGCGCGTCGGCATCGCCCGCGCGCTGGTTCACGATCCCGAACTGCTGCTGTGCGATGAGGCCACCTCGGCGCTTGATCCCGAGACCACGCGCGCCATTCTCGCCCTGCTGAAAAAGATCAACCAGCAGCGTCACATCACGATTGTATTGATTACCCATGAGATGGATGTGGTGCACGATCTCTGCCACACCGTCGCGGTTATCGACCAGGGAAACATCATTGAGCGCGGGCCCGTCTGGCAGGTTTACAGCGATCCGCGCGAGGAGACCACGCGCCAGCTGCTCAACCCTGATTTTCAGAGCGTGCCGGAACAGATTGTCCCGCGCCTCAGCGCACAGCGACAAAACAGTTATTCGCGCCCGCTGGTGCGTTTGCGCTACAACGGACAGGGCGCGCACCCCGATCTTGGCGTCCTGGGCGCGCAGGCGCCGGGAGAGATCACGGTGCTCTACAGCGCGATCGAATGGGTGCAAAACAAGCCTATCGGCCAGCTGCTGCTGCTGCTCGATGCAAAACATGAGGCGCAATTCGCCGAGCGTCAGCTGGCGAACTTTGCCGACAGACTGGAGGTATTAGGTTATGTCACTGGCTCTTGATCGCCTGTGGAACGCCCTGCTGGACACGCTGCTGATGGTCGGCGTCTCCTCTTTGCTGGCGTTCGCGCTGGGGCTGCCGATGGCGGTAATTTTAGTGGTGAGCGGGCGGGACGATCTCTTTCCCAGCCCGACGGTGCATCGCGTTCTCGGCTGGATGGTGAATCTGTTCCGCTCGATTCCCTTCCTGATTTTGATGGTCGCCCTGATCCCTTTCACCCGCTGGGTGGTCGGCACCACCTACGGCGTCTGGGCGGCCGTGGTGCCGCTCACCCTGGCGGCGACCCCTTTTTTCGCCCGCATCGCCGAAGTCAGCCTGCGCGAAGTGGATAAAGGGCTGACCGAAGCGGCGCAGGCGATGGGCTTCCATCGCCTGCATATTATCTGGCACGTTTTGCTGCCGGAGGCGCGGCCCGGCATCGTGAGCGGCTTTACCATTACGCTGGTGACGATGATCAACGCATCAGCGATGGCAGGCGCTATCGGCGCGGGAGGGCTGGGCGATCTGGCCTATCGCTATGGCTATCAACGCTTCGATATGCAGGTGATGGTAACGGTAATCGTGGTGCTGGTGGCGCTGGTAACGCTGCTGCAGTTTTGCGGCGATCGCCTGTCGCGCCGGCTGAATCACCGTTAACGCCGGCGGGCTGGCGATCGCCGGCCCGCCGGCACGCTCTCCAGGCTACCTTTTGCCTGTTTCGCCGCTGGCGAGGATTTCGCCAAAGGGGCCGGTGTTAACGACGCGCTGTTTTTTCGTGGCGTGAGAAGCATGCGGCAGCAGCGGCATGACCAGCTCGGCAAAGCGGTGCGCCTCTTCCAGATGCGGATAGCCGGAAAAGATAAAGTTTTCAATCCCTAGCGCCTGATATTCGCGGATGCGATCCGCCACCTGCTGCGGATTGCCCACCAGCGCGGTGCCGGCACCGCCGCGCGCCAGCCCGACGCCCGCCCACAGGTTTGGTCCAATACGCAATCCCTCGCGCGACCCACTGTGCAACGCGCTCATCCGCGCCTGGCCTGCTGAGTCCATACGCGCAAAGATCTTTTGCGCGGCGGCAATGGTCTCATCGTCAAGATGGGCAATCAGGCGATCCGCCGCCGCCCAGGCCTCTTCTTCCGTCTCACGCACGATCACATGCAACCGAATACCGTAGGAGAGCGTGCGCCCTTTCTTCTGTGCCCGCTGGCGCACCACAGCCAGCTTTTCAGCCACCTGTTCGACCGGCTCGCCCCACGTCAGATAGGTATCGATCTGATTTGCCGCCACCTCGATAGCGTCCTCAGAGGAGCCGCCGAAATAAAGCGGCGGCCCGTTCTCCTGCACCGGCGGAAAGGTGATTTCGGCGCCTTCAACGCGGATATGCTCGCCGGCGTAATCGACCTTTTCGCCTTTAAGCAGGCGCGAGTAGACGTCAAGAAACTCGCGGGTGACCTGATAGCGTTCGGCATGGCTGAGAAAAATGCCGTCGCCCCGGTTTTCTACCGGATCGCCGCCGGTCACCACGTTAATCAGCAGACGGCCTTCTGACAGGCGATCCAGCGTGGCGGCCATGCGTGCCGCCAGGGCTGGCGGTTGCAGGCCTGGACGCACAGCCACCAGATAGCGCAGATTTTTGGTCATGGGCGCCAGCGCCGAGGCGATTATCCAGGCATCTTCACAGCTTTTTCCCGTCGGGATCAGCACGCCATAGTAGCCCAGCTGATCGGCCGCCAGGGCAACCTGCTGCAAATAGGGTAAATCCACCGCTCTTGCGCCCTGCGTGGTGCCCAGGTAGCGGCCATCGCCGTGGGTGGGTAAAAACCAGAAGAGATTAATGTTGTGCTGCGCTGACGTGCTCATTAGCCAACCCTCTTATAACGTTATTCATAATTTACATATAGAATTAAACTCTTTTGTTATATGCAGAGTTACAGAGAACGCGTCAGGGTGCAAATAACATTTTGTATGGCAATTCAATAAGAAATCTTAGCGGCAGGATGGTAAGGAGCGGCTAAACAGATCCGGCGCGCGTCACGCTGGCGCCGGTACCAGCGTAACGCTGAACATTATTTTCTCGTCTGCCAAAATGCCTGCTGCAGCCGCAGCGTCTCCTCTTCGACCTCCTCAACCGGCCCGACCAGCGTGATATTTTTCTGCCCGTGCGCAAAAACGGTGGCGGCGGAGAGCGTCATGGTCGGATTCTCATGATGATTTCCCGTGCATTCCAGCAGGCGCGTTTCGCTCATGCCATACACCACGCGGCCAATATTCGCCCAGTAGATCGTGCCCGCGCACATGCAGCAGGGCTCGACGGCCGTATAGAGCGTGCACGTCCAGAGGTAGTCAGCGGTAAAATTACTGGCCGCGATGCGGGCCAGCGTCGACTCGGCATGATTAACGGTGTCGATATTACACTGGGTTAACAGGACGGTTTCGTTATCGGGCGCCACCAGCACCGCGCCGAAAGGGTGATTGCCCAGGGCGATGGCGCGTTTGCCCACGTCGTTAGAGAGTCGCAAAAATTGAATATCCGTCGCCTTACGCATCTCTTTTCTCCTTTTTCGCGTTCAGTAAGCTATTCAGCACCACGGCCGTAAAACCGCCCATAAAAATGCCGCTGCTAAAAATCAGCCTCAGCGAGGCGGGCAGGGCATGAAACAGCGCCGGGAAGGCCATGGGGATCACGCCAACGCTGATGGATACCGCCACAATCAGCATCGTGTTGTCATTATCAAAGCTGACCTCTTTCAGCTGCTGAATGCCGGCCGCCAGCGTCATGCCAAACATCAGCACGCCAACGCCGCCCAGAACCGGACGCGGAATAGCGGCAATAATCGCGCCCAGCTTAGGAAACAGCCCGAGTAACACCAGTATCACGCCCGCGGCAGCCAGCACAGAACGGCTGGTGATGCGCGTCAGCATAATCAGCCCGGCATTCTGCGAGAACGCGTTGTAAGGAAAGCTGTTAAGGCAGCCTCCCACCAGGGTAGAGAGGCCGTCAGCGCGCAGGGTGTCGGCAAGGCGCTGCGGCGTGGTGGCGCGCCCCATCAGCTTGTCTATCAGCAGGACATTGCCTGTGGTCTCTGTCATCACGATGATCATCGCCAGACAGGCGACAAAAACAGGCACGGGTGAAAACACCGGCAGGCCAAAAGAGAAGGGCATGCTGATACCGAGCCAGGCGGCGTGCGTGACGGCGGAGAAATCGGTCATGCCTGCGGCAAAAGCGATCAGGGTGCCCGCCAGCATACCCGCCAGGATGCTGAAGTTGCGCATCACGCCCCGCGTTTTGCTGTAGAAAAGCAGGGTGATCGCCAGCGTTGCCAGCGCCAGCAGCAGCTGAGACGGGCTGGCAAAGTCAGGGGCATCCGGGTTTCCCCCGCCGATCCAGATAGCGGCGGCGGGCATCAGAGAGATGCCGATAATGGTGATCACGCAGCCGATAACGATGGGCGGAAAAAAGCGGATCAGCCGGCTAAAGAGCGGCGCGACGATCACGGTAAACAGCCCGCAGGCGATGGCGGCGCCGAACACCGTGGTAATGCCATACTGCTGACCAATCATCGCCATCGGCGCCAGCACGATAAACGAGCACCCCTGAATGAGCGGCAGCCGTCCGCCAAAGCGGCCGAGGCCCACCGACTGCAATAGCGTGGCGAGTCCCGAGGTCAACAGACAGGCGTTGACCAGCGTGACCGTCTGCGCCCCGTTTAAGCCCATGACCGACGCCAGAATCAACGGCACCGTTACCGTCCCCGCGTACATCACCAGAACATGCTGTAAGCCCAGCGACGCAATGCGTCTGACGCTTAGCGCACGGTCCTGCTTTTTATCTGCCATCAACGTTTCCATAAATCCCCCTCATCACACGGTTAACCCGCAGGAAACTCACTCTATAAGTAAAAAAGTGATACAAGTAAGCGAGCTGTTTTCAGAAAAACTGAAAGGTAGGGGAATAGTGAAATATTCATTGGAACAACTTATGGCGTTTGAGCAGGTGGCCAAATCGGGCTCTTTCTCAGCGGCCGCACGTCAGATGAGAAAATCGCAGTCCTCGGTGAACATGGCGATGAGCAATCTGGAGCTGGAACTCAACCTGAGCCTGTTCGAACGAACGCCGCGGCAGGTGCGGCTTACGCCGGAAGGCGAGGTGCTGCGGGAGTATGTCAAAACCATACTGGAAAGATGCCAGGCGTTTGATCAACGCGTGGCCGCCTTCAACCAGCAGATTGAAAGCCATGTCAGCCTCGCCATTGAACTGCCCTATGTCACCATTGCGCCCGTACTATATGAATTCTCTATGACCTTTCCTGAGGTCGATATCCATATCAAAGAGCCGTTTCGCGGCGATGTCGAGGCGATGGTGAAAAACGGCGAGGTCGATTTAGGCATTGCGCTTTCTCATTCCATTGACAGCGAGAAAATTGAGTTCGCCCAGCTGGGAAAAGTGGTCATGGTGCATGTGGTAAGCGCCGCACATCCTCTTGCGCAGCGCATTCCCGTGTCGTTTGCGGATCTGCACAGCTGGCGGCATATCACCTTTGGCTCCCAGGAGAAAAAAATTGCCACCACGGAATATCTCGACAGCCCTATGCTCTGGCGCGTGGAGAGCTACAGCGCGATGCTGGAGGCGGCGCTGGCCGGGCTGGGTTGGGCGTCGCTTCCGCGGGAATTCGTCGATCGCGAACTGCGCGCAGGCACGCTAGTGGAGCTGCGACAGAAAGAGTATCCCCATACCGACTGGATTGTGGGCATTGATCTGCTCTGGTCTAAACAGGCGCAGGCGGGGAAGGCGCAAACCTGGCTGCGCGACCGTTTGGTGAAGCATAAAATTTTCGAGCAGGATAAGGCGGGCAACAGAACCACGCTCTAGCGGCATCGCCTCTCTGGCGTCGCAACCTCTCCAGAACGACAACGTTATGCCCTTTAATAGGCGAAATCATTTGGCCTGTTCGCCGTTTTACCAGACAATCTGCCGCCTTGTTATCTGTCTGGCCTGGCACCCGACCAGACAACAGTCATGCATTTCGGCACGCCAACATCTGAATAATTCGTCACGCAAAGTCTAAATAATGAATATTGAAGCAAGAACTGAAAACGCAGTAGCAAACCGACCCTCGTGGTCATGGAAAGATACCATCTGGATGATGGGTGTCTACGGCACGACGGTGGGCGCAGGGACGCTTTTTCTGCCGGTGGAAGTGGGAACGCGCGGACCGCTGGTATTTTTTATCATGCTGCTGCTGGGCTTACCGCTCTCGCTGATCCCGCATGTGCTGATCTGCCGCATCTTTATGCGGGATAACCAGACAGACAACGCCGCTCTTCCGCTGTTTGGCAAATTCTTTGGCCCCAAAGGGCGCCAGGGCATCAAGATCTTTTTCTGCGTCGCCCATTTTCCGGTGACGCTGGTTTACGTGGTGTCGCTGGTCAACGCGCTAGACAACTACTTTACCGCGCACCTGCACTTCGCCGCGCTGAACCGCGCGGTGCTCGCGTTTATTGCGGTGTCGCTGCTGTTTATTGTGCTTAGCAAAGGCCGTGACCGCGTTGTCAGCACCATGAGCACGCTGGCTATTCCTTTTGCGCTCTCTCTGCTGCTGATCGCCCTGATGCAGATCCCGGCATGGCATCTTGCCAATCTCACCCACGCCATCCGCGAAACCACCGACGCGCCGGCCGGCCAGTCTCTTAAAGCGCTCTGGCTGGCGCTGCCGCTGATCACTTTCTCTTTTTGCTCGGCGCCGATGCTTTCGCCTTTATCCTCCTACTATCTGGAAAAAGGCAACGGCGGCGAGAGGAAAGCGGTAGGCGTCGTCCGTCTGGCCTATTGCGCCATTTTCTTCAGCATTATCTTCTTCGTGCTGAGCTGTATGCTGAGTATGCCGCGCGAAGCCTTTGTGGCGGCCAAAGCGCAAAACCTGAATGTGCTGTCGGTGATGGCCGGGAACGGCGGCGCCGATCTGTTATTTCTCGTGGCGCCTTTTATCGCCATTGTGGCGATGACGAAATCGTTTCTCGGGGTTTGTCTGCCGGTTGCTGAAACCTTCGCGACGCTGATCGGCGACGCGGCTGGCGTGAAGGATGGGGCAGGGCGTAAGCGGGCAAAAGCCGTTGCCTTTGCGCTGATGTTCGCAGTGTCGCTGGCGGTGGCCTACTGGAATCCCGACGTTATCGCGCTGATCGAAACCGTATGCGGGCCACTTATCGCCATCTTCCTGTTCGTTATTCCCGCCTGGCTGGTGTATACGCGAACTGAACTGCAGACGCTGAGAGGCCCAATGGCCCTGATCGTTATTATCGGCGGCCTGCTTACCGTGTCAGCGCTGATCTACGGCATGCTATAAACTGCGCCTCCGCGCGCTTCAGGCCGGGCCGTTGGCCCGGTTTCGCCCGTTGCGCTTGGCCTGATAGAGCGCGCGGTCGGCCTCTTTCTTCAGCTGCTCCGCTTCGGCGGGTTTTCCTTCGGAGACCAGCGCCCCGTAGCCCGCGCTGATGGTGACGATCCCCTCCGGCACCTCCGTGCTCTCATGCGCGATGCCCAGATCCATCACCGCTCGCACCGCCCGTTCCGCGACGATTTTCGCCTCGGAGGCCGCGGTATTCGGCATGATAATCGCGAACTCTTCGCCGCCATAGCGCGCCACCACGTCGCCGTGAAAGTGCACGCTGTTTTTCAGCGCCCAGGCGACATCCTGCAAACATTCGTCGCCGGCCACATGGCCGTAGGTGTCGTTAAAACGCTTAAAACAGTCGATGTCGATCATCACCAGCGAGATCGGGTCGCCGGTTTTGAGCGAGCGCAGCAGCCCCTGTTCAAGCAGCGCGTCGAACTGCCTTCTGTTGGCGAGGCCGGTTAAGCCATCCACCAGCGCCAGCGACTGCAGGGTGTGATTGATATTGGTCAGCTCGTCGCGCACATAGGTCAACTCAATCTGATTCCTGACGTTGGTGCCGACCTGGCGCAGCAGCAGGAACCCCATACCGGCGATGGCGAGCAGTAAGGCGAGGTTAAGCAGCACGTTGATCAGGTTCGCGGCCATCCATTCCCGGCGAATATTATCGAGATCGTAACCAGCGGTGACGATCAGCGGATAACGCTCAAGCCGGGCGTAGCCAAAGACGCGCACGATGCCGTCGAGCGACGAACGCCACGTCGCATTTCCGCTGGAGGCGGCCTTCAGCTCGGTTTTAAACAGCGGGCTGGTGGAGAGGGTTCTGCCGATCACATTGTCAGGAAAAGGACGGATATATAAGGCAGAGGCGTCGGCGAGGATCAGGCCCAGCGTGTCTTTGTTGCCCAGCGCGAAATAGCTGTAGTGCTGGCGAAAATAGTCGACCCGCACGGTCGCCAGCGCGACGCCGGCAAAATGCCCCTGGCTGTCGTTAAGGCGAACGGAAACCGGGATCACCAGATCGCCGGTAGAGCGGCTGCGGATCACCCGACCGATTAGCAGGTTGGTGTCGTTATGGGTGCGATGCCAGATAAAGTAGGCGCGGTCGGCGTTGCTGGCGTTGGTCGGGACAAAGTTGCCGGAAGAGGCGATCCAGTGCCCCTGCACGTCATAAACGAACAGCCCATGCAGCTGCGGCAGCTTACCCTGCTGCTCTTTTAGCTGGCGCAAAAACTCAGGCGTGGCGGCGTAATCGTTGCCGCGCTGCCTGAGCTGACGAACCGCATCCGCCAGGGTGATGTCCACCTGCAGAAACGCATCCTCAGCCTGTTTCGCCAGCGAAACCGAGAGGTTGCGCGCATCGTCGTTTTTCTCGCCGACTGTTTGCTGCCAGGAGTTCCATAAAGACCAGCCGTTAATGGCGATCACGAACAGGCTGGTGACCAGCAGAAACACCGCCATGTTCTTGCCAAGCGGCGTCGTTAACAGAGAGACGCCGGAAGCGCCCAGATTTTTTTTACGCATATAAAAGGGGCATCAATGTAAACGGCAAGTAAACAGAAGGGCATAATACATTAATTATGCTCAGGTCATAACGCTTACTGGCGCGCTGAGCGGGACGGTTTGCTGCTGACTGAGGCCGTGCTGAGGCGCACGTGAATTTATCCGGCGTCCGGCAACGGATGAATAATCCTCATCTATACTTCTCCGCGTTTGTCTGCATCCGCGCGCCGCGCGGCCAGACCATTCGAGGTTTATCTTTTCATTCACTCAGGGGATTTGCTGGTATGCCGCACTCTCAACCTTCACGCCTCGGCACTCTGCTACTGCTGCTGGCGGCCGCGATCGGCTTTGCGCTGGCGCTCTATGCCTGGCTGACGCCGCTGACCGGCGTTACCGGCACCATCGGCGCGCTGGGCGTCGCTATCGCCAGCGTGGTGCTGGCCGTGCTGACGCTGATTCTCCGCGCCTCTTCAGGACGCGGCGCGCGCATTTTCTGGGGCATCGTGACCCTGTTCGTGCTGGTCGGCATTGGTTTTGCCGCCCTGCTGCTGCATCAGGGCGTGATTACCGCCGCGATGCTGCTCGGCCTGATTGGTCTGATCCTTATTGGTCGTCGTCCCGCCCGCCACCCCCAACACGCCAGAGCCTGAGGAATAGCCCGTGCATAACGAGAAACATACTCCGCTGATAACAGTCAGCCTGACGGCGCTCGCGCTGCTGATGACGCCGCTCGCCGTTCAGGCGCAGGATAAAGCGACTGAAGCCTCTCAGGGCACGCAGGAGAAGCTGAACGTGGATGCCGCCGATCAGCAGGCGCCTGGCACAACTCATACCACCAACGAGGCCTCTTCCTCGCATGAGGGTCAGAAGGTGGATTCAGCAGCCGGCGTCGCGTCGCCGCTGGTGCCGCAAACCGCGACCTGGGACAGCTTCCACGGCCAGCTCAACGCGCAGAAGTACAGCCCGCTGAAGCAGATCACCGCGGAAAACGTCGGCAAGCTGGAGAAGGTCTGGGAATTCCATACTGGCGATGTGTCCGACGGCAAAGGCAAAACGCCGGCGACCGTCTGGTCCGCCACGCCGGTGTTCGCCAACGAGACGATTTACATCGGCACCCCGTTTGACCGGCTGATTGCGCTCGATCCCGGCACCGGTAAAGAGAAATGGCACTACGACACCAAAGCCCCGCGCGAAGCGCTGACGCAGCCGGTGCTGAAAAATCGCGGCGTCTCCTACTGGCAGGCGAAAAATCCCGTTGCTGGCCAGGCCTGTCAGAAAATCGTCTATATGGGCACCGTTGACGGCAAACTCTATGCGCTGGACGCCGACTCCGGCAAGCCGTGCGAGAAATTTGCCGATCATGGGGTGCTTAACGTCGAGCAGTGGAACACCCTGAATGCGAAATTTCCGCTGTCGCTGCTGCAGCCGCCTACCGTGGTCGGCAATCACCTGATCCTGGGCTGGGCCGGCAAAGACTGGGCCTACGCCGAAGCGCCTCCTGGCACCGTCTTCTCCCTGAATGCCGAAACCGGCGCGCGCGAATGGACCTTCGACGCGATCCCGGCCGACATCAGACAGAAAACCGGCACTGCCAACGTCTGGACCCATATGTCCGCCGACGAAGCGCATGGATTAGTCTATCTGCCGGTCTCTTCGCCTTCGCCTAACTACTGGGGCGGCAACCGCGTCGATGCGATCCCGCTTGGCACCTCAACCACGGCGCTGGACATCAACACCGGCAAAGTGGTCTGGTCACGTCAGTGGGTGCATCACGACGTCTGGGATTACGATATCAACTCGGCGCCGACGCTGATGGACATTACCGTCAACGGCAAGCCGATCCCGGCGCTGGTTCAGGCCACCAAACAGGGCTTCCTGTTTGTGGTGAACCGCCTGACCGGCGAGGATGTTTGGCCGATAGAAGAGCGTCCGGTTCCGCAGGGCGACGGCTCGGTGCAGGGCGAGAAGCTTTCACCTACCCAGTCTTTCCCGACCAAACCGGCACCGCTGCTGGATCAGTCGAAAAAGCCGGCGATCTGGAAGCTGGCGGACATCGTCGGCGCCGGCCAGTGTTCGCGGCTGTGGGACAAGCTGACCTATGAAGGGATGTACACGCCGCCGACCACCAAAGGCGAAGGTGCGTTAACCTATCCCGACAGCGCCGGCGGCGTGCAGTGGGGCGGCGTGGCCTTCGATCCACAGAACCAGATTGCGGTGGTGAACACCTCGCACATCGTGCAGTACGTTAAGCTCTACAGCCGCGAAGATTATGACAAGGCGGACAAGAATGCGGGCAATGAAAGCGGTTTTGCGCCGCAGGATGGCGCGCCCTACGGTATGCGCCTGAACGTGGCGAATAACTGGCTCGGCATGCCGTGCTGGCAGCCGCCGTTTGGCGAAATCGTGGCGCTGGATATGCACACCGGCGACGTGAAATGGCGGCGTCCGGTGGGTGCCTCGCAGCAGTACGGCTTCTTTATGCCGGAAAGCTGGGGATCGCCGACTATCGGCGGCCCGGCGGTCACCGCTGGCGGCGTGATTTTCATCGGCGCGTCGATGGACGCGAAGGTGCGCGCCTACTCGCTGGAAAGCGGGGAAGAGCTTTGGTCCGATCAGGTAGAGGCGCCTGCAGTCGCCAACCCGTCCATCTATGAATACAAAGGGCGCCAGTATGTCGCCTTTGTGGCGGGCGGGAATACCATCCTGAAAGATCAGGTGGGCGACCAGGTGGTGGTCTACGCGCTGCCTGAATAACGCCTCTGTTACGCCAATGTGAAAGCGCGGCGCGCGCTGCCGAGCCGCCACTCAGACACCCGCAGCGGATAAACCGCTGCGGGTGTTTTCATATCCCGGCCGCTGCGCGCTTCACTGCACATCGGTTGAACAGGCTCGCTGCTCGCACGCCTCCAGCGCATCCAGCCGCTCCCTGAGCGCCTGGCGAATGTGGAAAAAGGCGGTGCTGCCCAGCGGCAGCCTGAACGGCGGCTTCTCTTCATCCGCACAGGCAATCATGGCATCCACGGTTTTCCCCGCGTCGCCGGTGATTTTGAACGCTCCTGAGGTTAACGCCTGGCGCATTTTGCCGGCAGCGGTCTGCTCATAGCAGGGCATCGCCTCTGCCTGGTCAAGGCCGGCGGCAAACTGAGTGCCGGTGGGGCCGGGCTCTGCCAGGATAAAATCGATGCCAAACTCAGCCACCTCCTGCGCCACCGCCTCGATAAAACCCTCGATCCCCCATTTCGAGGCGTGATAGAGGCTGAAGCAGGGGTAGGCGATTTGTCCGCCTTCGGAGGAAACCTGCATGATGCGCCCGCCGTCCTGCGCGCGCAGAAAAGGCAGCACGGCGCGGATAAGCTGTATCGAGCCGGTAAGGTTGGTGGCGAGCTGGCGCGCTATCTGCGCATCGCTGACCTCCTCCGCCGCGCCGAACAGGCCATATCCGGCATTGCTGACCACCACGTCGATGTGTCCCGCCCAGGCAAAAGCGGCCGCGACCGTCGCGCGCAGCTGCGCGCTATCCGTGACATCCAGCGTCAGCAGGTGCAGCCGCTGAGGATAGCGGCCGTGCAGCGCGTGCAGCGTTTCAGGCTGGCGCAGGGTGGCGACGACGCGATCGCCTCTGGCCAGCAGCCGTTCCGTCATCAGTCGGCCGAGGCCACTGGAGGTACCGGTAATTAACCATGTCTTGCTCATAAAAGGCTCCTGTCAGTGAAGATATAAGCAGCATAGGTCGCCTTTGCTGTTAGATTAATACCCCTGTATTCGCATGCATTAGTGAAGAAAAGCCATCAATGAAAAGACCCTCGTGGAACGAGCTGCAGATATTTCTGACGCTGGCGGAACAGAAAAACTTTCGCCGCGCCGCCGATCTGCTGGGGATGAAGCCCTCCAGCCTGAGCCATGCGCTGAAATCGCTGGAGGCGCAGCTGCAGGTGACGCTGTTTAACCGCACCACCCGCAGCGTCGCGCTGACCGAGGCGGGCAAGGCGTTTTACCGGCGCGTTTTGCCCCTGCAGCAGGAGATGGACGATGTGCTGAGCAGCGTTACGGCCATGGGCAGCGAGCAGGGCGGCACGCTGCGCATTAACGGCAGCGACGCCGCGCTGGCGCTGCTGATGGAAAAGGTGCTTTTTGACTTTATGGCGCGTTATCCCGGCATCGAACTGGATCTGGTGGTCGACAACCGGCTGAGTGATATTGTCGCCGAGGGATTTGATGCCGGAATACGGCTGTACGAAGACATTCCGCAGGATATGGTCGCCGTCAGACTCAGCGGTCCGGTTCGCTTTTTGACCGTCGCCTCGCCAGCCTATCTGGAGCAGGCGCCGCCGCTGTCGACACCGCAACAGCTGATGCAGCACCGCTGTATCCGCCAGCGCCTGCCAAGCGGCAAACGCTACGCCTGGGAGTACGCCCGCGGCGATGAAGCGCTGTCGCTGGCGGTGCCCGGCCGCCTGATGCTGAATAACAGCGTCCTGATGGCGCAGGCCGCCAGCCGCGGGCAGGGCGTGGCCTATCTGCCTGAGCTTTATGCGCGCGACTATCTGGCTGCGGGCACGCTGATACAGGTGCTGGACGACTGGAGCGTCGCCTCGCAGGGGCTGTTTCTCTATTTTCCCCACAACCGGCATCTCTCGCAGGCGATGCAGGTTTTTCTGGAAAGCGTCCGCGCGCAGCGCCTCGCCTGAGCGCCTGTCGCTTCGCTACCCACGCACGAGAAACTTCTCGATCACCGCCTCATCAGGCTCTACGCCCAGGCCAGGCTCGGTCGGCAACCATGCGTAGCCGTCGGCGATGCGCACCGGGTTTTTCGCCAGCGAGCGGCTGATTTCCCCTGGCTCAACGCAATACTCCATCACCAGCGCGTTCTCAATGGCGCACAGAAAATGCAGTGACGCGGCGGTATTGATGTCGGTGGTGAAGTTGTGGTTGCACACTTTGCGCCCACGGCTGTGCGCGTAGCTGGCGATCTCCATCGCCTGGGTAAAGCCGGTGCGCGTCAGATCGATTTGCACGATATCGATGCCGCCCTCATCGATCAGACGCTGGAAGCCCACCACGGAACACTCTTGCTCGCCCGCGGCAATATGCTGCTGACACGCGGCGGACACCTGGCCGTAACCGGCGTAGTTATCGGGATGCAGCGGCTCTTCGATCCAGAACAGGTTGAGATGCTGATAGCGCTGACTGCGGCGCACGGTGGTTTTCGCATCCCAGACATGACCGACATCCAGCATCAGATCGATGCTGTCGCCCATGGCGGCGCGCAGCGCCTCAAGATAGCGCAGATCCAGCGCCTCATCGGTGCCAAACGGCTCCCAGCCAAATTTCACGCCGCTATGACCGGTGTCGATGGCGTGCTTCGCGCGCGCCACCGTCTCGTCCACGCTGTACTGGAACATGTTGGAGGAGTAGACGCGCATCTTATCGCGCAGCGCACCGCCCAGCAGTTCGACAATCGGCTTGCCGAGGGCTTTGCCTTTGATGTCCCACAGGGCGATATCAATGCCGGCCATCGCCTGCAGCACCGCGCCGCTGCGGCCGTAGTAGATGGTGGCCCGGTGCATTTTCTTCCACAGCCGGCCGGTCTCCAGCGGGTTTTCGCCGATCAACAGCGACTTTAGCCCGGTGACCATGGTGTGCGAATAGGGCGCGTCAATAATGGCCCTGGTGACATAGGGGCTGCCGTCAACTTCACCCCAGCCGATAACGCCCGCGTCGGTGGTGATTTTAATAAGCAGCGCATCCTGAGAGCTGTCTGTACGCTGCTCAATAACCGGCAGACGCAGATAAAACGCCTCAACGTTGGTGATCTTCATTGTGGTTTTCCTGGTAGAAAGGCAATCAACAAGGCATCAGTCCTCAGCGGAACGCTGCTGCCGGCGCTGGGTAATTAAGGTTTCGTAGTCCACATCCAGAGCCTGAATGCGGATATGGTTTTCAATCTCGTCGGTCATCTGCGCAATATCGCCCTCGGCGAACACGTTGATCAGCCGCTGATGTTCTTCAATGATGTCGCTCATTGATTTGCCCAGGGTGGAGAGGCCAAAAATCACCGTGAGCTGGCGGGCAATCGACTCCCACAGGTTGCTGAGCACCGGGTTGTGAGCAAAGCTGCACAGCGTGCGGTGAAAGTCGGTGTCCGCCGAGGCGAAGCCATAGACATCATCGCTTTGCATCATGCATTGCATCTGCGCCACGCCCTGATAGAGCCGCGTAAGCTGCCCGGCGCCATTGCGCCCGGCTTCAATGGCGCGGCGGCAGGCCAGCGTCTCCAGCGGGACGCGCACGTCGATAATCTGCTCCAGCCGCTGATGGGAGATCTCCATCAGTCGGATGCCTTTGTACGGCTCGCTGGTGACGATGCCCTGGCTCTCCAGAATGCGCAGCGCTTCGCGGATCGGCACGCGGCTCATGCCGAGTCGGGTGACCAGATCTGGCTCGACAATGCGGTCGCCGGGCAAAATCAGGCCTCGCGACGCGGCGCTAAGAATGGCGTCGACGGCATGATCGACTAACGTGCGCGGACGCGCCTGCCAGCGCGCGTCGCCGGCGTTTTCTGGCGCCGACGAGGCGCTGCTTTTGCGACGAAGGGTTGCGGGTTTTCCTGCCATGGTTATTGTCCTGTTGCTGCCTGTCGCGTCACGAACTGACCGAAGCCGGGTTCAACCTGTATGCGATCATCCTGGTACACCGTGACGCCACGAATAAGTGTGCGCACCACTTTACCCTGACAGCGCATCCCTTCAAATGCGCTCCACTTGCCCAGCCCCTGAAACTTCCCGCCTTCCACCGTCCAGCTTTGCTGCGCGTCGTAAAATACCAGGTCGGCATCAAAGCCGGGCGCAATCGCCCCTTTTTTTCCCCACAGCTGGAAGGCTTTGGCCGGGCCGCTGGCGGTCATACGGGCAAACTCGGTCAGCGGCAGGCCGCGATCGAGATGCGCCGCGCTAAAAAACATCGGGCTCAGGGTTTCCACGCCGGTTAGCCCCATGCCCGCTTCCCAGATGCTGGTTTCACCCGCCTGTTTTTGCGCGGGCGTATAGGGGCAATGGTCGGACGCGATGATGTCGATATCGCCGCGCAGCAGCACCTGCCACAGCGCGTTGACCACCGGCCGCGGGCGAATCGGTGGACCACAGCGCGCGTTAGGGCCAATGCGCACCAGATCTTCCTCGTCCAGCAGCAAATAGTGCGGACAGGTTTCGAAGCTGGCGCGAACGCGCCCTTTTGCAGCAACGATGGTTTCCGCGGCGCGAGCGGAGCTAACGTGCACGATGTGGCAGCGGGCGCCGGTCTCTTCTGCCACGGCCAGCACGCGTCCCACCGCTTCAATTTCGGCAATTTCCGGGCCAGCCTGCGCGTGCGCACGCATGTCTTTGCGTCCGGCGCGGCGCAGTTCGCGACCGGCGCCAGTGAGGATGTCGTGGTTTTCAGCATGAACGCCAATCAGGCCGTCAAAGGTTGCCAGCTCGCGCATCGCACGCAGCAGACCATCGTCATCCAGGCGCGGCAAACCTTTCTCGTCGGTCGCTTCGCCGCTGGCCGCGCCGCTGCACAGAAAAGCTTTAAACGCCAGCGCGCCTGCCTGATCCAGCGCGGCCAGCTGCTGCAGGTTCTGGCCATCGAGGCCGGCCCACATGGCGTAATCCACCGAGCAGTTTTCCGCCAGCCAGCGCTGCTTGGCGGTAAAGTTTTCCAGCGTGGTGGCGGGCGGCAGCGAGTGCGGCATTTCAACGATGGTGGTAACGCCGTGGGCCGCCGCGCCGCGCGTTCCCTCGCGCAGCTCCTGCTGCGGGAAGTCATGGGAACCGGTGAAATGGGTATGCACATCAATAGCGCCGGGCAGAATAATCAGGCCCTGCGCATCCACGATTTCATCCACGCCGTCAGTCATGGCGCCTGGTGCCAGCACGCCGCTGATTTTGCCGTGTTCAATCAGTAAATCGGCTGCCTCGGCGCGGGTTTCCATCACCACAAGGCCATTAATAATCAATGTTTTCATCTTTCTACTCCTGCCTGCGTCACCAGCGCGTCATAGGGCACGGGCTGGGAAGGATCGAGCCAGCCGATATCACGCAGCAGCTGGCTGAAGTGGTTGAACTCGGCCTGCGGGATCTGGCTGTCCGGGGCAAAAACCTGGGATTGCTGATAGGCGGCTAATCCGGCGATGAGCGCCTCTGGCGGGTAACCGGGATAGTAGCGCTGAACGTGCATTGCCAGCTCGATGGCCTCATGCGACGCCATCCACGCCAGCGCCTGATTCACGGCGCGTGAGAAGGCGGCAAACGCCTCGCGCTTTGCCGCCAGCACGTCGGCACGGGCGATATAGGCGCTCCAGGGAACCTTGCCGCACAGGGTGGCGAGGCTGGCAACGCTGCGTAACTCGCCGGCGGCAATGGCGGGCGCCAGCATATGCATGGCATGCAGCGCATAATCGACGTCGCCAGCGGCAACAGCAGCGAAATCCTGCGCACGATCGCCGCTTCCTGCGATCACCTCAACCTGATGTTGCAAACCGTGCTGCGCCAGCAGCCAGCGAAAGGTGAGCGTGGCGGTGCCGACGTTGCCGACATCCAGCACGCGCTTACCGCGTAAATTATGCAGCTTAAAATCAGGCTGCGCCTGCGCGGCGGCGAGGAACCAGGGGTTGGCCGCCACCGAGGCGCAAAAGCACTGCAGTTCCGCGCCGTGCTGCTGAAAATGCTTCATCACCACCATGGGTCCGCCCAGCGTCAGGTCGGCATCGCGGCGCAACACGGCAGGCACCTGACCGCCCTGCACGGTATGACCACCCGAGGCGCTGGTGGTGAAGGTCACCTGCAGCTGCTCGGCGGCAAAGAAGCCGAGGCTGTCGGCCAGATAATGGGCGCAGTAATAGATACGTGATTCGCTGGCATCGCCCTGATTGAAGGTTAACCGATGCATCCGTTGTCCACCTCGCTGATAAAAGTGCGGTTGAGCGCCGCCATCTCGCTGACGCCGCACCAGTGGCTAATGGCGCTCACCTCATTGATCCAGCCGGAAAGCAGATCGAACACCGCGCTTTCGCCGCCGGCGCACAGGGCGCTGACGACCGGCCGCACGCTGAGTGATAATGTGGCGCCCAGGCAGCGCGCCACCACCGCATCGCTGCCGCAGCGCACGCCGCCGTCCAGCAGCAGCGGCAGCGGCGTAGCGGCCTGTAAATCCGCAAGCTGATCCACCGGCGTTGCCCAGCGCGCGCTCTGACGCAAGCCAATATTGGAGACGATGATGCCGCTGACGCCATGCTGCGCCGCTTGCGCCGCGTCCTCAGCATGCAAAATGCCTTTCAGCCACAGCGGCAGACGGCGCGCGGCACAGTGTGCGGCCACCTCGCTAATCTGCTGCCAGCGCCACACCGGAAAGGCGGGCAGGGCGGCCACGCCCGGCTCTGAGCCGCCGATGGTGCGCCAGCCGCGCTGTTTTAATGCGTCGCCAACCGAGAATCCGCCAGGCTGCAAACCCGCTACGGGATGGACCGGCGCCAGCACGGTCAGGACGATATGCTGCATCCCGGCCTGCGCCGCCCGATCGATTAACGCCTTAATACGGCCCACGTCGCCCGCGGCGCGCAGCTGCAGCCAGCAGCGTTCATACGCCGCCCCTATCTGCTCCAGCGGTGTCACGGTCTCTTCGGAGATCACCAGCGGCAGCTGCAAACGCCTGCAGGCGCGCGCGATGGGCAGTAAGCCCTCTTCATGGAAGAGGCGATCGCCTGCAAACGCGCCTACGCCCAGCGGCGCCGACCAGCATTGACTGAGCAGCGCGGTCTGCGTGCTGATGGTGGTATTGCCCTGCAAAATGCGCGGCAACAGGCGATAGCGACGCAGCGCCTGCTGATTAGCGTCAGGTTCGTCAGCTAACGCATCGGCTGGCTGACCCTGCATATAACGAAACAGGGCATCGCCAAGACGTTCGCGCGCCTGTTTATCATGCATGGACATGCTGGGCCTCCGTGGCGTTTTCATGTTCGAGGAAGGTGGCGAAAGCGGGCGTTTTCGGGTTCTGCAAAATCGCCGGCGGCCCTTCTTCAATCAGGGTGCCGTTCTGCAGGAACACCACGCGATCCGCCACGCCTGCCGCAAAGGCAATATCATGGGTGCTGATGATCATGGTGATGCCGGTTTGCGCCAGGTTACGCATGGTCTGATTCACTTCGCGCACCAGCTCGGGGTCGAGCGCTGAGGTCGGTTCGTCGAACAGCAAAATTTGTGGCTCCGCCGCCAGCGCACGGGCAATGCCGACGCGCTGTTTTTGGCCGCCCGATAGCTCATGAGGCAGAGACGCCGCGAAATCCTGCAGTCCCACCATTTTCAGTGCGCGCATCGCTTTGGCGCGAGCGATCTCTGGCTGAGCGCCCTGTACACGCAGCAGAATACTCATTACGTTTTCCAGCGCGGTCAGGTGATCGAACAGCGCGAAGTGTTGAAACACGATGCCAATGCCGGATTTAGCGCGGTTAGCCGGTAAGTGCCGCGCCGCCAGCGCGCGGCCGTGTTCGTCGCTGCCCATAAAGTGGCCTTCGGTCTGGATGGTGCCACTGCTGCGCGGGGTAAGCGCCAGAATCGATTTCAGCAGGGTGCTTTTACCTGAACCGGAGCGGCCCAGCAGCACCACCACTTCACCGCGACGCACGGTAAGCGACAGAGACTTCAGCACCGCCTTACCGGCGTACTCCACGCACAGCTTGTCCACCTCCAGCACCGGCGCGGCGGTTTGCGTGTCCCAGCGGCGCTTCGGCAGCTGCATCACCATCACCTCGGCATCCGACGGCAGCGTTGCCAGACGCGCACGGGCACGACGCGCCCGCTCATCAAGGTTATAGAATTTCTCCAGCCACCACTGACCGCCAGCCAGCAGCGTAGAGAGGATCAGATAGATGCCGCCGGAGGCCACCAGCACCGGAATAAAGAGGAAGTTTTGCGATACGATCGCCTGGCCGCGCATGGTCAGTTCGTTGACGCCCACGACAGAGGCCAGCGAGGTGGACTTCAACAGGCCAACCGTTTCATTGCCCATCGTCGGCAGAATGGCGCGCAGCGCCTGAGGGATCACCACATGGATCATCTCTTTGGTGCGCGAATAGCCAAACGCCTGCGCCGCCATGCTTTGATCGCGATCGGTGGCCATAATGCCGCCGCGGATGATTTCCGCGCAGAAGGCGGTTTCATTGATCATCAGCGCCAGCAGTGCGCTGGTGAAAGGGCTGAAACGCAGGCCGAACTCGGGCAGGACGTTGTAAAGCAGGATCAGCTGTAGCAGCACCGGCGTGCCGCGTAGCAGGTAAATGTAGGTTTTTACCGGCACGCGAATAAACCAGTGCTTTGAGGTACTGGCCAACGCCAGGAAAAAGCCAATCAAAATGCCGCCCGCCAGCGCCCCGACCAGCAGCTGCAGGGCGATGACGGCGCCTTCCCACAGGTAGGGAAAGGTCAGGTACTTAAGAAAATCATCCAAAGCGTTATCTCCCTCAACGTCATCAGCTGGGTTGCGCGCGATGCGGCAACCCAGCGACCGGGCTGAGTGTATGCATTAACCGCGTTCAACCACCGGACGTTCAGCCGCGCTGCCCTGACCCCAGTAATCCAGCAATTTCTTCTGTGCGCCGCTCTCCTGAATCACCTTCATGGCATCCAGCACCGCGCTGCGCAGCGTAGCGTTGTCTTTAGCGATCGGGAAGCCGACCATAATGGGCAGGTCGACGGTAAAGCCGCTTTGCAGCGTTTTATCGGCTTTGGCAATGGCGATGGCGGATCCCGCTTCGGTCAGGTAAATGTCCGCCCGCCCGCTTTTCACCGCCTGGATACTGTTGTCTGTGTTCTGCACCATCAGCATGCTGACTTCCGGCTTGCCTGCGGCGGCGCATCTGGCGCTCTGCTCCGGCACCAGCTTGTTAGCTTCATAGGAGCCCGCCGCGGCCGCCACCGTTTTGCCGCACAGGTCGTCTACGCTGCGAATGTTTTTGGGATTGCCTTTTGCCAGGATAGAGCCGTCCTGCACCTGCATAGAGGCCACAAACGCGATCTGTTTCAGACGCTCATCGGTGACGTACAGCATCGGGCCGATATCCGCGCGACCGCTGGAAATAGACGTCAGCAGGACGTTGAACGAACCGGTCTGATAGCTGTGTTTTGCCCCCAAACAGCTGCTGATGCGCTCAAACAGTGAGGGATCCAGACCCTCAATAATGCTCGGATCTTTCTCTGAAGGGGCTTCAAAACCTTTGGTGTAGCCGCCGAGGCCCACCACCAGTTCTTTGCCTTTCAGCGAGGGATATTTGGTTTGCAGCGCCTTGCACTGCGCCATCGCGGCAAAGTCGCTGGCGCCAGGCGTAATGGGATCGGTGCTGGCGGCGTGGGCGCTGGTGACTCCAGCCAGCAGCGTGCCGGTGATGCCAGAGATAAGCAGGGCGATGCGGGCAAATTTCATAATAAGGTTCTCCTGGTGCGGGTGAATGTGTAAGCGATGACCTTGTGTTTTATGAACGTCTTACGGTTTTTTTTGCTGCTGTTACGTCAGTACCCTTTTGCGACATCAACCTGGTTGCGCAGCGGTTCGCCACTGCGGTAACGCACCAGGTTGTCGATAAACACCTCCAGGCATCCCTCCAGGTAGGCGCTGTGATCGTCGAGGCTGCAGTGCGGCGTCATTACCACGCCCGGCGTATGCCACAGCGCATCGTCAACGGGCAGCGGCTCTTGCGGATAGACATCCAGCACCGCGCCCGCCAGCTCCCCGGCGCACAGCTTGTCGCGCAGCGCGGTGTAGTCAAAGACGGCGGCACGGCCGACAATCACGATGCCGGCGCGGGCCGGCAGCAGATCGAGGCGGCGGCGATCGAACAGCATTTCCGTCTGCGGCGTCAGCGGCAGCGTCGATACCAGCACATCCACCTGCGGCAATACCTCGTCGATGGCATCAGTGCGAATGCAGCGCGCCACATCGGCCTCGCACTGGCCGCTGCGCGTAACGCCGATTACGC
The DNA here is from genome assembly GCF_002077695.1 of Pantoea latae. Classification (GTDB taxonomy): domain Bacteria; phylum Pseudomonadota; class Gammaproteobacteria; order Enterobacterales; family Enterobacteriaceae; genus Pantoea; species Pantoea latae. The sequence continues at coordinate 170,687 of NZ_MWUE01000017.1, read as the reverse complement.
GATAGCCCTGCGCGGTCAGCAGGTTGGCGGCGGCGGCGCCAATGCCGCCTACACCGAGCATCAGCACGGTTTTGCCGCGCGCGCAGCCACCGAACGAGGGGCGCCACAGGCGCTGAGCCTGATCCTGTAAAAAGCCCGGAATGCCAAAGTTGAACATCAGCGCGGCCATCAGGATGAACTCCGCACCCTTATCGCCGTGGACGCCGGATGCGTTGGTCAACGTCACGCCCTGCGGCCAGTGCGCCAGCCACTGCTCCACGCCAGCCGACATCACCTGTACCCAGCTGAGACGCGGTGTGCTGAAGGTATCGAGCGCCAGCTTGCGGCCGCTCCACAGCAGATCGCAGTTAGCCAGGAACGTCGCGGTCTGTGCGGGATCGCTGTTTTCCGTCAGCGTGAAATGGCTACGCAGTTTTGGCTCTGCGTCCAGACGCTGCTGCAGCCTTTCCCGTGACAGATGCAGGGCTGGCGGGGCGCTGGCGTCATTTTCGATATGAATATGCATTAGCGCATCGCCGTGACTTCCATCTCGACCAGCAGGTCGGGATGGTTAAGCTGAATGCCGACCGTGGCGCGCGCCGGGAAGGGAAACTGGAAGAATTCGCCGTAGGCGGCGTTCATTTCGCTGAAGGTGCTGAGATCGGTAAGGTAAATCGTTACGCGTACCACGTTATCAAAGGTCATCTGCGCTTCGTTCAGCAGCGCGCCGACGTTCTTTAAGACCTGCCGCGTCTGGCTGGCGATATCGTTGCCTGTAATCTCGCCGCTGTAGGGATCGATCGCTACCTGACCAGAGATAAACAGCATGGGTTCATGCAGCACCGCCGGAGAAAGCGGAGCCGGGCCCATTGGGCGGTCGGCGGCATCTATTCCAGGGTAGGTAATAACGGTTTTCATGGTGAAAATCCTGACGGGATTGTTTCACCGCAATTTCGTATACGATCTGAAAAGTGTCAATGCGTTTGATTGGTAGGCAGGGTTTAGCAGGCCGATTCGGCCTTCGTGCTAAATTTCACATCATGCGATTATATTATTGATATAAATATAATTTGTTTTTTATTCGTTAAGCGTTTTTCAGTAATTTTTTATCGTATACGATTTTCATATGCTTCGTCACTTAGCCAGGGTCGCGGCGCGAAATCAGCCTATGGTGTATATGGAGTTGATATTTGATCTACTGACTGCCATCGTTATTCTCTGAGCTGTCCGCCACACCAATACGCCACTGTTCAGGTGGCAGCGTACCGTTTACGGCGAAATCGCCCACAATACGATCTTTATAAATTCGCGGATTATGTGAAGAAAGGGTGCGCACATTGCGCCAGAACCGATCTAAAGCCAATGGTTTTAACGTACCTGAGGCCCCTAATGCGTCAAATAGCGTGGAGGAACTATTGAGCAGCAGATCCGTGACGACATTAAGCGATTGAGATACTTCGAGTTCAGCCATAGCAACGCTGCGAAGCACCTGCTGTTCATCACCGTTTATCTCTGCCTCAAACGCGCGCTGTAGTGCTTCGGCGGCCTGCAAGACTATCGCGCTGCTGCTGTAGGCCGCACCCCGTAAACGTCCAACGACCTGCAAAATCTGAGCATCCTGCGCTGCGCGGGGGGCGTTGCCATTGCTGTAGGTCCGCTTACGTGAGGCAACTTCCCTGGCCACTTCACTGCTCTGCGCGCGCCCAATACCCGCAAGGGTAGCCAGATGGATAAGCTGATAAAACGCGGGGGCGTATCTGAAACGTTCCTCTCTGTTAATGTCGCTCTGGTCAATAGCGACATTGTCAAAAATTGCCGTCCCGCTGGCGGTAAGGGTCTGACCGAAGCCATTCCAGTCATCAAGCACGGTGACGCCTTGTGCGGTTCGTGAGACGGTGACTGACACCGTTTTGTCGTTATCATCGGTAAGCCCGATATCTATCCAGTCTGAAAAAATCGAGCCGGTGGTGTAAAATTTTTTACCATTCAGCCGCCAGCCATCACCGCTGCGCTGGATACGCGTCGAGAAAGCCGTCTGACGGACATCTCCGGTTTCGCTCCATGCCGGACCCACTATCTCGCCACGACTCAGACGCGGTAACCACGCGTCACGAAACGAACGGCTATTACTGTTAAGCACATTTTCCACGAACCCCAGATGACCGCGAATCGCCTGAACCAGGTTTGAGTCCGCTTCACCTAATTCAATAAGCAAATTAATGAGTTCCGGCAACGTGACGCCGTGGCCGCCTGCGCTTTCAGGAAGACGTAACGCCGTAAAACCGCTTTGCCTGAGCCAGCCGATCTCTTCTACAGGCAGCTGGCGCCGTAGCTCACGATCGATCGCTCCGGCTCTGATTTTGTGAAACAGCGGGCGAAACTGTTCCGCCAGCTGTTCATATTTTGCTGACGGCCCGGCGCCCCAGCCTAATTCGATTTGTGACATTCTACACTTCTCCATTGGGTGAAGTATCATTGTTGAAGTTAAAACATCATGTCATCGCCCAATTCCGTTATTTAATGTTTTTTTCTCTAAGTTATTTCACAACCCGCCGCTGACGAGGTTATTCCAGTATCCGGAACTGATGAAGCGCTTTTTCATATTAACTGCCACTATTGTTATTTGCCCTGCATTAAATGTGTGATTTATTCAGCTGCTATTCGAAAAAGCATAAATGCCTTCGGGTGACGATGTTCAGCGAAAGATAAAGCGATCTGATGCTGGAGTGAATGGTTGTCTTTTACCAGGAAATATAGAGCTAAATGAACCCAATACCTTTACCGAGGTTACTCATCCCGCTATGCGTCATCATGGCACAGATGACGCTGTATAATAACGCATGGGCAGAGGGTAATATAACGGTTTCTGAGCAGCCCTCCTACAGCGATAATACATTGATTTATCTGCATGAGCAGGAGCCTCCCTGCCTGGGGGGCGGGTGGGTGCAGCAGGCTTATTTATCCCGTCAGGTGTTTGATTATTTAGTGAGTTACGATAACGGGACTATTCGTCCCTGGCTGGCGACAAGCTGGAGTGAATCACCTGACCGTAAAACCATTACGTTTACTTTGCGCCATGATGTGAAATTTACTGATGGCGATGTGTTTAATGCTGATGCTGTCATTGCGAACTATCCTGCCTGGCAAAAAGGGATCGGCTGGCACGGTTTTACCTATATGACCGGATTTACCCGGATCGATGATTATACCGTTGCGCTGCATTTGTCTGAGCCAAACCCTGAAATTTATAACGTGCTGAGCAATGGGCATTATGGTTTCCAGTCTCCTGATTCCCTGGCGCACAATAGTAGCGAACAAAAATGTTTGCGGCCGGTGGGAACCGGCCCCTGGAAAGTTGCACGCTGGGCAAGGGGAGAAGGGATCAGCTTTGTGCGTAATGATGACTACCACTGGGCACCGCCGAACGCACACCACAATGGTCCCGCTTATATCAAACATCTGGAATGGAAATTTGTTCCTGACGCCACGACACGTTGGGGGGCGTTAGTCAGCGGCGGAGCAGATGCTATCTATCAGCCGCCCTCAGCGCAGTGGCAAAAATTGCAGCGTCACTATCAGACCCTGTCGTATGTCGCAACGGGCCGGCCGCAGGCGTTCTCTTTTAATGTTCAGCGCGGCCCCTTTACCGATCAGCGAGTACGACAGGCCTTTGCCTATGCGCTGGACCGCAAACAGATCGTGAAAACGGTGTTCAAAGGCGCGGTGCCGTATGAAGGCAATGGCTCGCTGAGTAAAAGTACGCCGCTTTATCTCAACGTGGACGATCGCTATTCATTAAACGTCACCAGGGCGAATCAACTACTGGATGAGGCAGGCTGGACCGGTCGCAATGCGGATGGCTATAGGGTCAAACAGGGCACCGTACTGGAAGCCCGCCTGCCTTATATTCAGGCCATTATTGACCAGGAAGGCGCGCTGATGCTGCAGGCGGTGCAGGATCAGGTGAAGCGGGTAGGGATCAAGCTTGTGCTCATTCCCCTCACGCAAACAGAGGGATTTGCCGGGGCACGTTCGCGTCCTGCGGATAAGGAAATCAGCTTCGGCTACTGGGTGTGGCCCTCTCCCAATATCCTCGACATTGTTTACAACCACGCCCTTAACGGCGCGTTTAACGGCAATAACACCAGCTTTTTTAATAACCCGCGCATCGAAGCGCAAATTCTGGCGGCGCAGCGTGAACCCGATCCGCAGGTGCGCCAGCAGAAATTTGATGCTTTGCAGAGATGGTTTGACGATCAGGCGATTGCGGTCGGGGGATACAACTTTACCTATAACGTTGCCATTTCTAACGCGGTTCGCGGGCTATGGCAGGACAAGGGCAATGGATTGCTGAACTTTAACGATGCCTATTTCGTGAAGGAGAAGCCATGAGCGTCATCCCATCCACACCAGAGGAAAGCGCCCACAGCGGGGCTGCGCCCCTGTGGCGCAAAATTATTTTCCGTTTCGGCTCCGCCCTGTTTGTGCTGTGGGGCACCATCTCGGTGACCTTTCTCGTGCTCTCAATACTGCCAGGGGATCGCGCGACTATCCTGCTGAATATAACCTCTGGTCAGGTGATTGAACGTACGCCTGAAGAGCTGGCGCCGATCAATGCCCTGTATGGTTTTGATAAGCCGATAGGGAAACAGTATCTCTATTATTTCTGGCAGCTTCTGCACGCTAACTTAGGCTCCTCCTTCGAATTACAGCGCCCAGTAGCGCATATCATCGCTGAACAGCTGCTTCCTACCTTTACCTTAGCCATTGCGGCTTTGCTGCTTGCCTGGATGATTGCTATTCCCTGGACGCTCCTTACGGCGGGGCGCAACCGCCGTCTGGGCGCCCTGGGGGCTGCGGTCGAAACGGTGATGGCCGGGCTGCCACAGTACTGGATCGGTATTCTGCTGTTGATCGTGTTTGCTATTGATCTGCGTTGGTTTCCTGTAGTCGGCGGAGCGGGTCTTTTAGGTACCGTACTGCCCGCTGTCACGCTGGCCATTCCTCTGGCGGGATTTATTGGACACACGCTTCGGGATGAGTTCGAGCGCAGCATGCAGGAGCCGTTTGTTCTTTCTGCGCGCGCGCGAGGCATGAGCCTGGCGGGCGTACGGTTTCGCCATGTTTTACGCCATGCGTTAATTCCTGCTATCACGCTGAGCGGCTGGGCTATCGGCAATTTGCTTTCAGGCGCAGTGCTGGTCGAAGCGGTGTTTGCGCGTCCGGGGCTGGGCAATGTTCTGGTGAATGCGGTCAGCAACAAGGACTTTGCCCTGGTTTCAGGCATCGTCATCCTCATCAGTTTCCTCTATATCGTTATCAACCTGATGGTCGACCTGGTTTACCTGCTTGTCGATCCCAGACTGCGAGGTCGATCATGACGACACACCTGTCCGATTACGCCGGGCTAAAAGCGAAGCGTACACTGTGGCGTCAGCTACGCGATGTCACGGCAGTTATCCCGGTTTCAGCCATCCTTTCTGCGATCGTAGCGCTCTTTTTTTTGACCGCGGCGATCGCGCCGGCTCTGCTGGCCACGCACGATCCGTTCACCACCAATCTCTATCGTGCGCTTGACGCGCCGTCTCTGGCGCACTGGCTTGGCACAGATGACATTGGCCGCGATCTCTACAGTCGAATTATCTGGGGAACGCGTCAGTCGTTGCTGATTGGTATCGGGGCGATGGCCATTGCGCTGTGCGGTGCCGTTCTGCTGGGCTTTAGCGCTGCGCTGGGTCCACGCTGGCTCGCTGAAACGGTCAATCGCCTGCTGGAAATTTTGCTGGCCTTTCCCACGTTACTGCTGGCGCTGTTGTTTGTGGCGCTGCTCGGACCTTCTGCCAGCAGTTTACTGATCGCCGTCGGCATTGGTACTGCGCCGGGCTATGCGCGCCTGGTTCGTGCACAGACCTTAAAAATACGCCAGTCCAGCTATGTTGAAGCGGCTCGGGCGCTCGGTCATTCTGAACGAACCCTCTTTATGCAACATATTGCACCCAATGTCTTCCGCCCGCTCTCATCGCTGGTAGCGCTGGGAATTGGCCAGTCCGTGGTCTGGGCTTCTGGCCTCTCTTTTTTAGGATTAGGGGTGGTACCGCCGTCTCCGGAGTGGGGAGCGCTGCTTGAAGCAGGAAAACTTAACGTGACGGTTGCCTGGTGGCTGGAAGTATTGCCGGGAATTGCCATCGTGCTAGTAGCGCTCTCATTTACTCAGATTGGCCGCTACATTCAGCAGCGTGCTGAAGGAGATAACACGTTATGAGCAGTACACACCACTTCAGCCAAAAAATGATCGAGGTGAGGAATCTGAATGTCTGGGCGAACAGCGAGAGCGCTGTGCCACGCCATATTGTCAGGCAGGTCAGCTTCGACCTTTATCGTGGCCAGTGTATTGCAATAGTTGGCGAATCGGGTTCAGGCAAAAGCGTCACGGCACGATCGCTGGTCGGCCTGGCAGGTGAACAGCTTCGTGTGCAGGCCGATCGGCTCGACTTACAGGGGGAAACATTATTAAACCGCAGCGACGGCTGGTGGCAACGGGTACGCGGCAGCAAAGTGGGTTTCATTCTTCAGGATGCGTTAGTCTCGCTTGATCCGCTGCGTCCGGTCGGCAAAGAGATCGCTGAGGCGTTAACACTGCACGGGTGGGGAACGCGGGCCAGCCGACAGGCAAAAGTGCATGCCTTACTGGAAGAGGTTGGCGTTCCGCAGGCTGAACGCCGGGCCAGCCAGCGTCCGGGTGAATTGTCAGGCGGCCTGCGTCAGCGTGCCCTGATAGCATCGGCCATCGCCCTGCATCCGGATATCCTGATCGCCGATGAACCGACGACGGCGCTGGACGTTACGGTACAGGCGCAGGTACTGGAGGTGCTGAGACAGATGCTGGATCGAGGTACCAGCATCATCCTGATAAGTCACGATCTGGCGGTTGTGGCGAAGATTGCTGACCACATTTTAGTGATGCAGGGCGGAAGTATTGTCGAAGCGGGTCCGGTAAAGGAAGTATTAAGCCAGCCTCGTCATACCTATACGCAGGGCCTGATCAAAGCCATTCCCAGTGAACATACCAAAGGGCAGCGACTTTCCGACATTAAGCCGACCTTAGTACCGCAGCCGATTGCGGCCGCTGCTGACGCAAATGAGGTGCTGCTTGATGCCCGCCATATTATTAAGCGTTTTCGCAGCCACACCGCCGTTGATGATGTCTCATTCAGCCTGCGACACGGTGAAACGCTGGGCATTGTAGGGGAATCGGGTTCAGGTAAAACGACGCTGTCACGTATCGTGCTGGCGCTGGAATCGCCCGATCGCGGTGAGGTGTTGTTTTGCGGTAAGGCCTGGAGTCATGCGTCTACGGCTGAAAAGCAGGCCATTCGCCGTCAGATTTCCGTGGTGTATCAGGACCCACTCTCCTCATTCGATCCGCGCTGGCGCGTCGCCGATATTCTGCGGGATGCCATATCACTAGACCGCTATCCCGCCACGCAAAGCCCTGATGATCGAGCAGTCAGCCTGTTGGAGTCCGTTGGTTTACGTGCCGAGCATTTGCACCAGCGGCCTGCCCGTATGTCAGGCGGCCAGCGTCAGCGCGTAGCCATTGCCCGCGCTATCGCTACACACCCTAAAGTGATCGTGCTAGACGAAGCGGTATCAGCGCTTGATGTCACAGTCCAGGCGCAAATCCTCGATCTGCTCAGCGACCTGCAGGCGCAGCTTGGCGTGAGTTATCTGTTTATCTCCCACGATCTTGGCGTGATCCATCATATGAGCGACCGGGTTCTGGTTATGCAAAACGGCAGGGCCGTTGAGCAGGGCAGCGCCGATGAGGTGTTCTATCGACCGCGTCATCCCTATACCCAAACGCTACTTTCCTCGCTGCCCCGGCTGGGTGCGGTTGACTTCGCCTGAACAGTAAAAATGGAGCAAACATGACACGTGAACTGATCTACAACGGCTTTTTGCATCTGACCCCTAACCATCACAGCCACGGCTACTGGCGTACGCCGGAAGGGCAGATTCAGTATGGGTATAACAAACTGGATGCCTATGTAAAAACGGTAAAAACGCTGGAAAAAGGGTGCTTAGATACCTTGTTTATCGCTGATGTGGTTGGCGTTTATGATATTGACTATGGCGAGGGCAAAACCACCATCCGCGCCGGTACGCAGTTTCCTGAGCCCGACCCTATTACTATTTTGTCGGCACTCGGGATGGTGACCGAGCATCTGGGCCTGGTCGTGACCAGCAACGTTATTCAGGCGCATCCTTTTTCTTTTGCCAGACAGATTTCATCGCTGGACGAGTTTACCCATGGCCGCATCGGCTGGAATATCGTGACCTCTTATCTCTCGAACGGCTTTCGTAATTACGGTTTCGGCGACATCGTCGCCCATGACGATCGCTATGAATGGGCACAGGAATATCTGGATGTCGTCTATAAGCTCTGGGAACTTTCATGGGAAGAGGGCGCGGTCGTGCACGATCCCGCCACTAACCGTTTTTTTGACCCCGATAAAATTCATAAGATCAATCACGTCGGTAAGCGCTATCGCGTTGAAGGGCCTCACATTGTTGAACCGTCACCGCAGCGCAGCCCGGTGTTCTTCCAGGCGGGTAACTCTGAAGCAGGACGCCATTTTGCCGCACGCAATGCAGAAGTGACCTTTCTGCCTTCGCAGACACCAGAGACCGCAAAGAAAGACATTGCTACGTTGAATCAGAATGTGGTCGATTATGGTCGCCAGCCAGAGGATTTAAAAAAGCTGGTGATGCTCTCGACCGTCATTGGTTCTACGGAGGAAGAGGCGAAACGAAAACAGCAATACCTGTTCGACAACATCGATATTAATGCACTGCAAGGCTTTTACAGCGGCGGTTCAGGTATTGATCTTTCCAGTATCGATCCCGACACGCCCCTGACGGAGTTGAGTCGTCAGGAGCAGTTCAGCCAGCATATGCGTTCAAAGTTTCGTATCGCCGTAGACGCCGATTATGGCCAGGGCAGAGTCCTGACCTGGCGTGAATACCTGCTGAAACATGCATTACTTCCCGGTCGTTTTGCCGGCACGCCGGAGCAGATTGCTGATAGGGTGCAGCAGTTTGCTGACGCAGGCGTAGATGGTTTTAACGTCGTTCCTGTCACGACCCTGGGCTGGTGGGACGAGTGGGTTGAGCATGTAGTGCCGGTATTGCAAAAACGCGGGCTGGCGCAGACGTCTTACCGGCCAGGAACACTGCGGGAAAAGTTATTTGGCAAAGAGAGCACGTTGCCTGCTTCGCACCCACAGCGAACGTTGTCTTTAAAGTAATCGGGCCAGGAAATCTTCATAGCCACATTTGTGGTTTAGGATTAGTGGCTGAACAAACCTGTGCTGGTTACCACATACAGCAACGTCAGCAACCCGCGTGTTTATCCTGCCAGACAGCTTCTTTCTGCACGCATTTAAAAGCATAAAACGATTTGTAGCGGCAGTAACGCCGCATAAGGTGAAGGGCGTTTTATTCAGGGTTACATTAGCCTGACACCCTTATGCAACGGCGTTACCCTCTGTCCTGCGCCTTATCAACCGCATCTCTGAAGCGATACCAGCCGGTAACGAACGGCAAAAACCAGGGTTTGCCGTTATAAAGGGGAATAGGGCGGAAGGTATTGCGTTCAAACGAGAGCGGACGCGGCTCCGTACCCAGCAGCTTCTGCGCGGCGCGATAACCCAGCCAGCTCATCAGCGCAACACCATTACCGTTGCAGCCTACCGCAAATCGCGCATTGTCCATCTCGCCCGCGTAGGCGGTTTTATCCCACGTCATGCCCACATATCCGCTCCAGGCATGGCTGATGCGGTAAGGCGCCAGCTCAGGCCAGATAGCCAGCATGCGTTTGCGAATGCGTCGGGCGGCGGTCTTATCATCACAGTCCATGATGCCGGGACGCGATCCAAATAGCAGCCGCGTGCCATCTGGCGACGGACGGGTATAAATCAAATCGCGGCGGCTGTCTGTGATCATGCGACCCGACGGGATCAGCCTGGCGATCAGCTCGGCGGGAAGAGGCTCGGTGGCGATCTGGTAACTTTTCACCGGAACAATGCGCTGCGCCAGACGCGGCGTCGCCTTGCTGTCGGTGTAGCCGTTGGTCAGGAAAATTACCTGCTGCGCGCGCAGGCTTCCCCGTTCAGTAAGAACCGTTTTATGGCTCAGCTGCTGCGTCACGCCGGTGACGCGCGCATGCGAAAAGAGCTGCGCGCCCAATTTACGCGCCAGCTCTCGCAGCGCGCGGTTATATTTTCCCGGATGCACACCGCCATATTCATCCACCAGTATGCCGCCATGGTAGAAGGTCGAACCAATAATGGCATCCTGATTGCTGCGGTCGATGTTATGCACCGTGACACCCGTTACGCGATGCAGAATATCGCCCATCTTATACAGGCTCGCGAGCTGCTTCTGCGTGTGCGCGCCAAAATAGCGCCCGCTAATAAAGAGATCGGCGTCCAGCTGCTCACGCTCCACCAGCGCCTGGATAAACGCAAACGAGGCGATCGAGTCTGCGATCATGCGCTGGAACAGTTCAGGATCGATGCCCTTAATCGCTCCGCCCACCACCAGTTTTTGCCCGCTGCTGATCATCCCGCCGGTGCGCGTACTGCCGCCGCTGCCCAGCTCGTTGGCCTCCAGCACCACCACCTTTTTACCGTGGCGCGCCAGTTCAATCGCCGCATTCAGTCCTGCAAAGCCCGAGCCGACAATGACGATATCGGCTTCCGCGGGGAGCGGATCGCGGCAGGTTTCAGGTGGCGCGTCATCCCACCAGTACGGGCTGGTTTTGAAATCTTCAGTGAAAATTGCCTGATCGGACATGATGTTTTCTGACTCCGTTACAAAACCTGGCCGAGGAACTCGCGCGTGCGCGCGTCCTGGGGATGATCAAAGAGCTGGGCCGGCGGCGCCATCTCCACTATTTTGCCTTTATCGGTAAAGCAGACGCGGTGCGACACTTCACGGGCAAAGCGCATTTCATGCGTCACCAGCAGGCAGGTCAGCCCCTCGTCCACCAGCTCGCGGATGGTGTTTAGCACCTCTTTTACGGTTTCCGGATCGAGCGCGGCGGTCACCTCGTCAAACAAAATAATTTCCGGCTGCATGGCCAGCGCGCGGGCGATGGCGACGCGTTGCTGCTGCCCGCCCGATAACTCGCCCGGATAGCGATCTTCTTTACCGTCCAGCCGCACCTTTTTCAGCAGCCGCAGCGCGCGTTCCCGCACCTCTTCACGCCCATGCTTCAGCACCTGCATGGGCGCCATCATGACGTTATCCAGCACGCTCCGGTGCGGGAACAGGTTGTACTGCTGAAACACCATCGCCACCTGATGGCGCAGCGGCCGCATCGCTTTTTCATTTTGCAGTTCGTGCACCCGATGGTTGCCCACGCGAATAAACCCTTCGTCAACGGGCAGCAGGCCGTTGATACAGCGCAGGATAGTGGACTTTCCCGACCCGGAAGGGCCGATGATGCACACGGCTTCGCCTTTATTGACCTGTAACGAAATGCCTTTCAGCACTTCGGTGTTGCCAAAAGATTTATGGATATGGTCCAGCTCGATCAGGGACGTAGCGCGATCGATCATATTGCATCCCCTTTGGTTTGGTTTTCCAGCCGACGAGCCAGCAGCGCAATCGGATAGCAGTAGCAGAAGAACATCAGCAGCACGGTGATGTAGAAGTAGACCAGCGAACCTTCACTTTCGGTCGCCAGCGTGGTGCGCAATAAGGTGACCACTTCCTGCACGCCCGTGACCGTCGCCAGCGCGGTGGAGATGGCCAGCAGGGCGTAGAGGTTCATCCAGCCGGGAATAATGCGGCGCAGCGCCTGCGGCAGGATCACAATGCGGTAAATCTGCCACGGGCTGTAGCCTAACGAGCGGGCCGATTCCCACTGTCCGCTGTGTACCGAGTTCACCGCGCCGCGAATGACCTCGGCGAAATTGGCGGCGGTTGGCAGGCTCAGTCCTACAATCGCTTTGAACAGCGGGGATAAGGTAAAGTGCCAGCCCAACAGCTCTACGCGATACGGCAGCAGATAGAGCATCGCAAACAGCAGCACCAGCCACGGCGCGTTGCGCAGAAAATTCATCACTGCGCGCGCAGGCAGGCTGAGCCAGCGCCGTTTTGCCAGCATCATCAGGCCCAGGAACAGCCCCAGCAGGGTGGCGATCGCCATGCTGGCGATGCCGATAAAGATATTGAGGATAAAACCGCCGTTGAGCGGCCAGCCATTCATCGATCCCGTCAGCAGCAGCGGCAGTTTTTGCCAGACCTGATGCCACTGACCGCCCTGATCGTTCATGATGCTCAGGGCGAGGATCAGCAGAGCCACCAGCAGAAAAGCGCGGCGGGTCTGTTGTTTGCGCTTCAGGTAGAGGAGGTCACTCATCCGCTTATGCTCCGTAGCCAGGATAAACCAACGCCCGCTGCACCCGGCCGATCAGCCACACCACCAGGCTAACCAGCACCACATAGACCAGCAAAATAAACAGCATCACTTCCAGCGTGCGGAACGTGTCGTTGTAGATCTGCCCGGCGGCGTACATCAGCTCGGGAACGGTAATCACCGAGGCTTGCGAGGTGGTTTTGAACAGGTTGGTCAGCACATTGGTCAGCGGCGGCAGGCAGATACGTGCGGCAACCGGCATCTGCACATGGCGAAACATGCTCCAGCGGCTATAGCCCAGCGAGCGCGCGGCTTCGAGCGTGGCTTTCGGCACCGCATCGAAGCCGGAACGGAACGCTTCGATGCAGAGCGCGCCGCCAAACAGGCTGAGCGAAAACCCTGCCGACATAAAGGCGCTTATCATCGGTATCTGCAGCCCGGTCACCGGATCCAGCGTGGTGAAGCCTATCTGCGTCAGGGTGAAGTAAAAAAACAGCATCTGCAGCAGCGGCGGCGTGTTGCGAAAAAGCTCGACAAACAGCTCGATGCCGGCGTCCAGCCAGGCGCGCCGCAGCATCAGACCGTACACCCCCAGCAGGCCGATGAGGATGGCGAACAGCGAGGAGATCGCCGCCAGCTCCAGCGTTTGCAGGACGCCCTGTATCAGCCACTGCTGATAGGTTGGGTCCAGCAGCCACGAGAAATCGAGTCCGAACATCGATACTCTCCTGCGCTTACTTCGTGGCGCCGCGGGCAGCAATGGCCTGCTGAGCAATATATGGCGAAGGCGACATATCGAACTCTTTCTCCCAGCCAATCAGCTTGTCTTCACCTTCCGCTTTCACAATGGCCTGATTTACCGCCTCGCGAAATTGCTCATCGCCTTTACGCAGTCCCGCAGCCATTGGCGTGAACTCATAGGGCGCAACGGCGATTTTATAATGACTCCAGCCTGGCTCTTTCAGCTTCTTCTGCAGGGACATGTCATCAAACACCATCGCGACGCAGCGGTTGTCCTGCAGAGCGCGATACGCTTCTGGCAGGGCAGCGAAGTTCACCAGCTGCAGGCCGTAGTTTTGCGTCACCGTCTTGTTGAAATAGGAACCCTGCACGCCACACACCTTCTGTCCTTTCAGCTGCGCCCACTGGGTAAACTTCACCTCTTTACGCGCCAGAACAGAGGGGCCGGCGGCAGAGACATACGCGTTGGAGAAATCAATCTGGCCCTTGCGCTCGGGCGTGATGCCGAGTGTCGCCATAATCATGTCGATCTGTCCGGAGTTAAGGAACTGCATGCGATTAGAGGCGTTGACCGGCACCAGTTTGATTTTGTCCGGCGAGCCGAGCAGCTGGCTGGCGATATAGCGCGCCAGGCTGATTTCAAATCCGACGGTGTGGCCGTTGTTATCCATAAAGCCGTAGGGCGGATAGTCGTTTTTCACGCCGACGGTCAGGACGCCGCGCGCTTTGATATCGGACAGGGTATCGGCGTGGGTGATGGCGGGCGCAGCGAGTAACAGCATTGAGGCAGTGAACAGACGTATGCGATGGTTTTTCATAATAATTTCCTTGGTCAGGATGAATCTGCAGGTGTGTTACAAAGCGAAGGTGAGTCACTCTTTTTTGAAAAATCACGTTGCTCACTTGTCAATCGAATATGAAATCTGCTAGAAAATTAGTCAACGAAAAACCACATACTGAAATCTTATGACGATTAGTTTCACAATGTGGAACTAGACAGGTAAAGCCGATGAGCGAAAATGCAGGGAAAAACGGGGTTCAGCTACTCGACCGCGCGGTGATGCTGCTCGATCTGGTCGCCGATGCAGGCAGTGAAGGGGCAACGCTGAAAGCGCTTGGCGAGGCCTCCGGGCTGAACAAGGTGACCTGTCACCGCATCCTCAACTCGCTGGTGGAGCATCAGCTGCTGCAGAAGGTGCATGGGGATAAGTGCTACCGTCTGGGGACGAAATTGCTGGTGTATGGTGCGAAGGCCGCTCGCGGTCCTGGCCTGCGCCGACAGTTCCAGCCTGCGCTGGAGCGTCTGCGCCAGCAGACAGGCGAAACGGTGATGCTGATGGCGCGCGATCGCGATGATTCAGTCTGTATCGACCGTTACGACAGCGAGTATCAGATGCAAACCCTGACCGGATCCGTTGGCGGCGCAGTGCCGCTGGGGCTGGGTCCAGGCAGCCTGGCCATCCTGGCTTTTCTCGATCCCGACCAGCAGCAGGAGATTGTTGCCCGCAATCGCGCCCGATTAGAGAACTGGCCGCAGCTGGCGGCCGAGAAGCTCGCCAACAAGCTCCAGCAGACGGCGGAACAGGGGTTTGCTGTCGATCCCGGCGAGCTGATCCCCGGCATCGCCGGGATTGCCGTGCCGATCGCTGTTTCAGGCGCGGGCGTGATCGGCTCGCTGGGGATGACTTTCCTCTCGCCTCGACTCAACCCCGAGGTGCAACAGCGCTATGTCGCGTTGCTGCAACAGGAAGTGGCGGCGATAGCGCCGTTGATCAGCCCGCTGGATACGCGGCTCAGGGCCTCACTGTAGAGGCCACAACGTTATGAATACACCGGAGAGATGATGAGTAAAAGCACCCGTAAAGTGGCCATGATCAGCGGCGCAAGCCGCGGCATCGGTGCCGCCATCGCCGCCAACCTGCTGGCGCACGGCTGGGCTGTCAGCCTGGGTTGCCGCACCCCTGCGGAGGTCGCCCTCAGCGACAGCGAGAACCAGCTTGTGTGCCAGTTTGACGCCCTCGACGCCAGCACCGAGCAGGCCTGGGTCGACGCGACAGTGGCAAAGTTCGGCCGCATTGACGCGCTGATCCACAACGCGGGCATCATGCTGCCGTTATCCATCCTTGCCGCCAGCGACGACGATTTCGACCGCACCTTTGCGGTGAACGTGAAGTCACCTATGCGCCTGAGCCGTCTGGCGTGGCCACACTTACAGGCCAGTGGCGCAGGCCGCATCGTTATGATGTCTTCACTCTCCGGCAAACGCGTAAAGGGTGAGCGTTCCAGCCTGTATGCGATGAGTAAATATGCCGCGCTGGCGCTGGCCCATGGCCTGCGCAAAATCGGCGATGACCATAACATTCGCTGCACCGCGATCTGTCCAGGTTTTGTTGCCACTGACATGGGCACCGCGTTAAGCGATGTGCCCGTTGAAAAAATGACCCAGCCGGAAGATCTTGCGCACTTAATTCGCACCGTCATCGAGCTGCCTAACACCGCCAGCATCGCTGAAATTCCAGTGAACTGGACGGTAGAAGATAATTACTAAACAAGGATCCGGTCATGGGCCCAGGCGTAGACAGAGTACCTTCATCAGCGCGCTTTCCTGCTTCCGCAGAGGTGGTGGTGATAGGCGGCGGAATTATCGGCGTGGCGACCGCGCTGTCGCTGGTGGAGCAGGGCATTCGCACCGTTCTGCTGGAAAAAGGCACTGTCGCAGCGGAGCAATCGAGCCGAAACTGGGGCTGGTGCCGACGTACCGGGCGCGATCTGCGTGAACTGCCGTTAATCAACCTCAGCATGCAGCTGTGGGAAGGCATGAACGAGCGCGTGCAGCGAGAGACCGGCTTTCGCCGCTGCGGTATTTTGTATGCGGCGCGCAGTGAAAAGCAGCGTGATCTGCATCAGCGCTGGGTGAACGAAGCGCGGCAGTATGGCATTCACAGTGAGATGCTATCGCCAGCCCAGCTACTTCAGCACCTGCCGCAGCTAAAGGGCGACTACCCTGGCGGGATGTTCACGCCGCTGGATGGACGCGCCGAGCCGCAGAAGGCCGCACCGGCGATGGCGAGAGCGGCAATGGCGCTGGGGCTGAATCTGCAGCAACATTGCGCCGTCCGCACCATCGAGCGCTCGGCTGGGCAGGTGAGCGAAGTGATAACGGAACATGGCGCGATCCGCTGTCAGCAAGTGGTGGTGGCGGGTGGTGCCTGGTCACGTTTATTGCTGCAAGGGTTGGGCGTCTCTCTGCCGCAGCTGAAGGTGCTCTCTAGCGTGCTGCGCACGCGTCCCATCGATTTTGATCCCGGCGCCTGTGTCAGCTTTGGCAGCGTCGCGATGCGCAAGCGACTGGATGGTGGCCTGACCGTGGCGACGTCCGCCATCAGCACCGCAGACATTACGCCGGACTCTCTGCGGTTTAGCGCGCAGTTTATGCCGGCGTTCTGGCATGAGCGCAAAGCCATCAAGCTGCGTGCGGGAAAACGGTTTCTGGAAGAGGCGCTGTACTGGAAACCAGGGCAGGCTGACAAACGGTCAATTTATGAAGTTCTGCGCGTGCTCGAACCCACTATCGATGCGGGCATGATCCCGTTAATCCGTGACCGAATTAGCGCGCTGATCCCCAGCCTGGCGCCGCTGCCGGTGGCGCAAAGCTGGGGCGGCATGATAGACAGCTTGCCAGACGCCATCCCGGTGATTTCGGCGGTTGATCCGGTGCCGGGACTCTTTCTGGCGACGGGTTTCTCTGGCCACGGATTTGGCATCGCGCCGGGCGCCGGGCAGCTGATGGCGGATTTGGTGTTGAATCGCGCGCCATCGGTTGATGCCCATCCGTTCCGCTTTAGCCGCTTTACCGATGGTGAAAAAATTCGGGCGCAGTTCTGGCTGTAGGGAAGGGAGCCTTTAGGTGCTGGAGCATTTAATTGTGCGAAAAGGAAAGTAGTCAGACTTATCGGAGAGCGCCACACGCCGCAGGTGCTTTTGGGTTACCCCCCTACGCCGCGCACCGGTAGTTAGCAGGTACAAGCAGCACCGTACCGGCAGCGGTCACCCGCCGCGCTCGGTACAGAAAATTAACTTGGTTTACCAAACAGGTTTTTTTTCGCCTCATAGATGCCGTTTCCGGCACAAGTCAGATCCTAAGCGCATTCCATCTATCCCCCTAATTTTTTGTCGACAAAATGCGGCCTTTTTTCTTTTTTCCGCCAATTGGTAAAACCCTGATTCAGCCGAACCGTACAACGGTACGCGCTGCGGGACTATAATTGCTCCCGGGATTCACTCACTAAAAGGAAGATTTGATGAAAGCGGAATTGATTTCACTGAGCCTGCTGGCAACCATACTGCTTACCGGCTGCGATGCAGATGCTAAAAGCCTTGATTGGTATAAAGCGCATGATAAAGAGCGTACCGCTAAATTTGAGGAATGCAGAAAAGCTTCCAATCCGCGCGGCACCGAAGATTGTCGCAATGCTATTGATGCCACTGTACACGGCGGTTCTGTTACAAAGAGTAGCCCTGATAAGAGCTGGTAGATTAGACCCGCCAGGCGGTTTTTTAAGCCCTTCTGCGGGCATTCGGTAAACCCACATATTCCCGAATCAGCTAAAAGCTTGAAGACACCAGACGCGTCAAATCAAACGTTAAAGCCCGGCGTACCGGGCCTTTTAAAAGATATGTTTGTATAGCTGCTAATTGGCTATTGTTTGGCAGGGTAGAAATTCGGCAACTTTTGTATGAGTTTTGACCCTTTCCGCGCTTCCTGTTGTATGGTCTACTTTAACAAACTCCATAGAGCAAATATTACCTTCTTTATTCAACCGGTTACGCATTTCGTACAGTGCATCTTTTTCAGGCTTAAACCAGTGCGTCTGTAATGTACAGATCCCACCATCACTGGCGAATAAAGCTGACCGAATATCAAGCCATCCCTGAGTAGGGATGTAGCGTTCCTGATAGTCCAGAGGCACATTGGCAGGGGCTGGAACAGCCTTTTTGAATCCTTTATCCACTATGCGTGGAGGATTACGATCCTCATTCTTCTCGGGCCGTAAATAACCTAAATCAGTTGATTCTGTACACGATTTTATCTGATGTAGAGTCGTGTAATCTGTGAACCCAATAACACGCAGTTTAGCTGTTTCACCGGTTGCGTCCTGATAAAGAGTCCTGGGGGGATCTTTTTGTACACATCCCACCAGAAGCAAGCCGCTCAAAGATGCAATTAAAATACCTTTCATAGAATATCCTTTTCAATTTTTCAGGCAGCTAGCTTAAAAAAATCCGTATTCATTGCAAGCATGAATTCATCGGTGAGTTACTTTCAGCCGCCGTCAATTCGGGTCTGACCAGCGGAGCAGCGTATCAAACTCCGGGCGACTGTCGCGTTGCGACTGTACTGAAAGTATACTTACTACTGGCTACCCTATAATCCCATCAGTGCTTGCCCGCACGCTCGGCCTAAACCGCTGCGTAGAAGGTGAGACTGATCACCTGAAAAGCGTTAGCTTCTGTTTAACTGAGAGGAATAAGACTAAATTACCGGTCTTGATAACAGGAACAACTCTTTATTTAACATAAATAGTATTGTGCGCACCAAAAGTGTAACACCAATGTAGTAATGTCACTTTTCTCCCATTTAGAGATGTCACCTTCTACGGCATAAAGGATAAAACCTCTCTGCAGCAAGGACATCCGGATGTTAGTGACCATGTCAGATAAAGAATTAAACCGGGTTAACGTTATTCAGGCCGTTGTCGAAAAGCGTATGCGTCGCCGTGATGCTGCTGTCCGGTTAAAGTTAACTGAACGTCAGGTTTAGCGGCTGGTAAATCGTTTCTGAGATGCAGGCGCTACGGGTCTTGTCAGTCTGCGCCGTGGTGGCTCCGGTAATCACAGGCTGCCTGAATCACTGAAGCTGAGAACAATGGCGTTATTACACGAAAACTACAGTGATTTTGGCCCCACGCTGGCCGCTGAAAAACTCAGGGAGCGCCACGATATTACCGTTTCTGTAGAAACGCTCAGGAAATGGATGATCGCTGACGGTCTCTGGCTTCCGTATTCCAGACGCAAACCACGGGTTTACCGGCCGCGCTACCGCCGTGACTGCTTCGGAGAACTCATACAGATCGACGGTTCCCACCATGACTGGCGTGATCTTCGTCGGTTCGATGATTGCCGTCAGCGCCTTTCTACTTAAGGCTTGGCTGCAACCGCGCGGCTATTCGCCCGAGTTTATTCGCACCGTTCTGTTGCAGATGCTGGTCTCCGCGCAGTGGTTTTAAATGCTGAATTGGCGCGTCTCCAATCGCTTCTCCCTGAATAAAGGGCTGCTGCTCAATAAAGGCATCTGTATTGCTAGAGTATACAACCCTCCGGAACATTAACTTCCAGAGGGTCAGTGAGTGGCTTATTTTTTAGTAGTTTGTAGTAACAGCAAGTGCTACACCTTCCCCTCCACCGATGCACAATGCAGCAATGCCTTTGTTTAGTTGGTTTCGGTTCATGTAATGGATCAATGTTACTAAAATACGGCATCCTGATGCTCCTATTGCATGGCCTAAGGCAATAGCACCGCCTGATGGATTAACTTTCTCAGGATGCACTCCTACTGAATCCAATACTGCCAACGCTTGTGCTGCAAAGGCTTCGTTAGATTCAAGAACGTCAATCTCAGAAGCCTTCCAGTTCTGCTTCTTAAGGCATTTCTGGATAGCTTGTATAGGCGCAGCCCCCATAATATCCGGAGAAATACCTGTATTGCTGAAATTACCCAGAATGGCTATGACAGGTAAATTAAGTTGCAAAGCTTTTTCTCTACTGCAAAGGAGAATTGCTGCTGCTCCATCATTAAGGGTGGAGGAATTACCTGCTGTAACGCTACCGTTTTTTCTGAAAACTGGATTCAAAGAGGATAATTTATCCAGGCTGGTTACTCTGATCCCTTCATCTTTATCAAAGAATACACTTTCTTTTCCCTTCTGTAAGCATTCTACAGGGACGATTTCGTTATTAAAAAAACCGTTACATTGAGCTAAATTTGCGCGCTGATGGGATTGCAGAGCAAATTCGTCCTGTTGACTTCGTTTAATACCATATTCTTTAGCGACATTTTCCGCAGTAATACCCATATGAATATTATAGTAAGCATCCCAGAGACCATCATGAATAAGAGAGTCTTTGATCTCACTATGTCCCAGTCTTTGTCCCGTACGGGAATTTGTATGAATGTGGGGGGCAAGTGACATGTTTTCCTGTCCCCCGGCGATGATCATTTCCGCATCTCCACACTGGATAGCCTGCATAGCGAGATGCACCGCTTTAAGCCCGGAGCCGCACACTTTATTTATAGTTAGTGCGTTAACTGACACAGGTAATCCTGCGAGCAATGCAGACTGGCGTGCCGGGTTTTGACCACAGCCTGCGGTTAAAACCTGCCCCATAATGACCTGTTCAACCTCCTCAGCAGGAATATTATTTTCTTCAATTAATGCTCTGATAACCGATGCACCTAAAGTGGTTGCTGGCTGAGTAGCCAGCGATCCCTGAAAACTACCGGTTGCAGTTCTTTTGGCTGCAACAACAACTACTTCTTTCATAAAATCTTCCTTGTATTAGTGAGCTAATTAATTAGCCGCAATGAGATAATTTGATGCAATTGGATGTTGCTAATACAGCGCAGTAATATCTCGCAAATAATTTAGTATATTTCATATATCGCATAAATAAACTTTATGCGCTCTTACTTCTTTTTAAAGTTTTTAATGATGCTAGTTGATAATATTCCATTTTTTACTACAGGCATAATCTGCAAGCGGTGACAAGCCGCCAACACATACGGGGTTACCGATTATAGACAGCATTGGTATGTCAGATATATCGTCTCCATAGCTATAACAGTTATCCGCTGCGATACCAGTCTGATGAAGGTATGAGAGTACAGCTTCTTTCTTACCCTCACCTATTATCTGAGGAGACCCAATATACCCTGTCAGCACACCATTATCGTGCAGAAGTGTGGTACAGATAATTGTATCCACTTCAAGTTTTTCAGCCAGTGGACTTAATAGAGGAAGCATAGAGCCTGAGACAAAAACAGTCTCATAGCCGTTTTTTTTATGTTCATTTAATGCGTAAATTGTATCATTAATAAGTAAACTTGAGTCACTAAAAAATTGCGAGAACCATTTTTTTCCAGCAACATTCAACTCTTCTATATCGACCCCCTTAAATTGACGATAGTACATTCTATTAAGTTCTTCACGAGAGGTTTGTTGTTGAGATGCGTGCGAGAAAAGATTAGTAAATTGATGATACTCATGAAGAGCGGATCTTAGATCACACCAGTACTTGTAAAAATGAAACATGCTTTTTATTTTAATAAGAGTATTGTCAACATCAAAAAACGCTGCAACTGATTTCATATCATACCTCCATTAATAAAATATTCATTTTCATGCTTAGGCCACTGTAGTGAGTTCACAGAATCCTGATGCTTTGAGTTTTAAATGAGCGTGAATATCTCCTCCCAAGCCGTGTAAGCCGATTGCGCCACCATAACTCTGTTGGCTACTCATAAAGAGCACGACGACATTGATAATTCGGTTGCTGTCTTCAGTCTTTGGCGGAAAAGGATCCGGAAGTTCAGCCCAAAATTCCGCATCCCCGTTTGCGTCAGTAACAAATACATTAGGAATACCGAGTGGGCCAGGCCGACTTGGAGCTTTTACAGCCAGATCCTTTTCACGAAGACTCATTACCGTGTAAATACTGTGGGGGACAAGGTTTTTGAAGCTGAAGTTAAAGACTGCGCTCTTTTTATCGTCTGAGAGGGTGACCGCCAGTTCCCCACTCGCCCTGAGCCAATCAGCTAAAGTTATTGCTGGTAGTTTTCTTCGTCCATCATTTTTTCGGTAATCTGCAATATACCCCTCATGTAGAGGGAGCCGTTCCCTGACTACTTTAAAAGCTTCAGGGCATTGTTCTGGCGCAAACAACATTGGATAATTGTTTGAAGGCAGAGGTAACGGTAGTGTATGAAGAACGATTTTCTTCAGTGACTGTTCTGCCGCATCTTCAAGTTCTTTTACGATGGTGTATGGCAGAAATTGTCCGTACGGTGGAAGCGGACTTTTACTGCTAACAATAGCTGCTCCCCAGGTTGTTTCCTTTTCACGGATTATCTGACCAATAACGATAAAGTTTCCGTCGGCGTCCATAACCTCCGCAGGGGGGTATAAGGGCCCCTGCGTGGTCACGGCCAGCCGGTAGTTCTGGCCGTGCATTGTCATTGTAGGTAACCCATCCCTGAGTTGTTAAGAACACTGCTGAGTGCTATTGCTGCCAGATCTGATTCCCTTGAGCTTATAACCTCAGAAGGGTAGACAGTGAAACGCACTGACATACTGGAGCACAATTTCCCATCCTGAATGACGCTGATAATGGCGTTAAACCGGGCCCTCCGGTCATTTATATCCTTTTCCGTTACTTCATAATGGATTGTTGCAGGCAGCGGAAACATGAAGTTATGAAAATCAATATTCATATTATTGATCACATAATACGAATTACCTCTATTTTCAGTCATAAAAACTCTTCTGTTACTGCAATGAATGCTTGCCGACTTGCCTCCACCAGAATCATACCCTGCACATGCTGACCTGTTTGATGATCAGACATGAGCTCACTGTTCTCGTTAATAATCAGAGGAAGTGAAAACATACTGTTACTTATTTGACTGCATGACCCAATAAGTGTATTGCTTTTCAACTTTTTATGGGAATAACTGTTCTTTTTTTCAGATGCATAACCTACAAGACTATTGAGGTTAATTTTTTCATTTGTGCTGCGGTTCTTAACAATTGTACTGAGAGAGTCTTGGCAGATCCCCTGCCCGGGAATAAACTCAGTATTATCACTAATAACATTTGAAGGGATCTTTATCAGCATTTCTAGTTGGGCAACAGTGACAACATTTTCATGTTGTGTAAAATTTACAAATTTATCTCCTACAACCATCATTTTCCTAATCATCTTATTCCCCTTACATTAATGATTGATGGCTCGATAAATACGAGTATACAATCCGCCGTTCGAATCTGTAATATAGCTATCTGCTTCGCGAATAATTTTCTTATAGCGTTCATTAGTAAACGCTTCAACATATACATCTTTATCAACATCAAAAGCCGATACAAACATTACTCCCGGTTGGCCACTGATAAGTGAGTGGTATGACTCAAAGCTTTTGATATTTACTTTATTGTCGTGAACGACTTTAAAGATAGTTTCCGCGCGCCATGCACGATAGGCTTCATATTTTTCAGGTGGAACTTCAACATGTCGCAACTGCATGTACCGGCTTCTTGGAAGAATATTTTCATTTGGGATTGGGCTCTCAACAAATTTTAGAATTTCTCGACGAATGTCCCCTGCCAAATATGGTGAAAATGATTTAAAATCGGATTCAAGAAGCTCCTCATCTTTACAAATTTCGTTAAAATCATTATATGCTCTCAATTCAACAATTTCCTCAACATCGAGTTCTTCTGAGAGATAGAATTGTTTGCCCCTCTGAATTCGTGGGATATTTTTGATATCATTGAATTCAATGCCGGTTTTGAGTGGGTAAGTAGAAATTAAAATATATTTAGCAGACATAATATTACTCCGTTAAAAAAGTTAGTTTATTTAAAGAATCGATTGTCACTTAATAAATGCTACACCAAAACTTGCTTTTTTAATAAGCCCGATAACTGACCTTGGCCTAGTAGCACACCGAAGATGGTGATGATTGAACCAATTATCTGAATGATACCTGGTACTGTACCTGACATTATCTGTACCAGAATGGCAAACAGTGGAACAAAATTGAAGAATACTGATGTTTTGCCCGGCCCCCGAATAGAAATACCAATTACCCAGAATAAATAGGCGAGAACAGAGCCTGCAATTCCCATATATAACCCTGCCAGATGACTAGCCATTGTTGCTGCGGCGAGCGAACTGAAAGGCTGTTCATACATAAAGGCTATTGCTGTAAGGAGTAACGCACCGAAGAACATTGTCCAGGCAGTGGTTTCCAGTGGCGTCGAGTCCGTCACCATTGCTCGGGTTCCAACAGTATATACAGACCAGCCGAGACTACCGACAAAGATAATAATATCACCGTAAGAGAAATTTAATGTCCCACCTGTTACTACCTCCCCATTTGATATCACCATCGACACTCCAAACAAGCTTACCAGCATACCTAAAAGTCTTATTAATTGTGGCATTTTTTTGCTAATTATTGCCTCAAGTAAATTGGCTGAAATAGGTGTTGTGGCCATAATCAACGCCGCTGTAACCGGACTGGATGTTTGTAAGCCAACAAAAAGCGCGCCGTTAAATCCTGCCACACCAATAGCACCGAGAAAAATAAATGCCACGATATTCTTTTTTAGGGCATTGTACGTCACTAATTTTTTAAACGACATGTAAATGAAAATTGCTATCACTGCTATGAGAAAACGTTCAGCTGATGCTGACCATGGTTGCACAGTAGAAATTGCCACTCTGGTAGCCTGAAAATTGGACCCCCAGAAAAAAGTTGCCAGTAATGTTAATAATGCCGCAGTTTTCGGAGAGATTTTCATTTTATTTTAATCCTCATTATTCTGATACCATAAGGGAGCATCGAGTCGCATTGAAGATACGCATCCTGTAGATGGCATATTAAGTACAAAACATACCGCATCTGATACATCATCAGGTGTAAGCATTTTTTTAAGCTGCTCAACTGGGAAATCACCCTTGGGGCCTAAGTTTCTGCGAAATCCGGTGTCCACTTTATCAACCTGCAATGATGTTACTCTAATATTTTGTGTAAATGCCCAGTTACGGAGACCACCTGTGTATCCCTCAACAGCAAATTTTGAAGAGGAATATGAAAGAAGATTCGGGTTGTAATCTGTCCCCCATATTGATGAAACATTAATAATATCAGCCCGCGGAGATTTTTTAAGGTAAGGCAGTGCCAGTTGGGTTAATCTAAACATCCCTCTGACGTTAACGTTGAATGTTTCATCCCATTCATTTACGTCAGCTGTTTCAGGATCCCCACCATAACAAACTCCTGCGGCATTAATAAGCGTATCAATATTACCAAAAACTTTAATTGTTTCGTTAATGATTCCCCGACAACTTAGGTCATTACGCAAATCAAGTTTTAGTTTAATCAAGGACGGGTGAGAGTCTAAAAAAGCACTGAAATCAATATCAGCAGCTGCAACATTATGCCCGTCTTTTAGCAGATTCTTAACAATAGCAGCGCCTATTCCACCGCCTCCGCCTGTTACCAAAACCTTTCTTTTTAAAGTCATTTGTATTATCTACCTTATCATGTTAAGAGTATTTATTTGTCAGCAATAACAATTAGATGTTAATTGACTTTTGCTCAGGTAATTAAAAAGCATAATATGCTGCAAAGTTATCTTCGCTACACTTACTGCTCTATGTATGTATAATAGATGTTCACTTAATGACATGAAAATAGTTAAATATGGAAAGTGATTTTTCATTTGTGAAAAATAAAATTTACAGAAAGCTTATCTGGGATGATATTCATGTATTTTTGTCCGTTGCTCATTCAGGTACTTTAGGAAATGCTGCAAAGGCTCTTGGATTGGGTATAGCGACAGTGGGTCGTAGGGTTGAGCGACTTGAGGAATCACTTGGGCAGCGGCTTTTTGTTCATCATCAGTCAGGTTATAAATTGACTACTGAAGGTAAAGCTCTCTTGCCTCAGGCAGAAATGATTGAAGCATCTGTGGTAAGCCTTTTTTCCCGAGCTACAGAACCAAAAGAAATTGCTGGATCTGTACGCCTTGCGACCACAGAAATGCTGGCCAATGAACTTATTTTACCTGCGCTATATCAGTTGCAGGAGAATCATGCATACCTGAATCTGGAAATAGTCACTGACAGTAAAATCGTTAATATTCATCAGGTTGATGCTGATATTGCATTACGACTGGTTAAACCAGAGCGGGGAAATGTTACTGTCAGAAGGCTGGGGGTGATGGGGTTTGGACTTTATGGCAGTAAAGAGTTTATCGATAACAATAAATTCGCTTCACAGGAACAACTTTATACTCAGGGACGCTTTATCGGCTGGACAAAACAACAATCACATCTGCCAACGGCAAAGTGGCTTAAGGATAAACTGGATGGTAAACCTCTCATTCTGGAAACATCCTCCCTCGCCTCTCATGTCGCAGCAGTAAATGCCGGTGCTGGTATTGCCTTGCTCCCTCATTTTGTAGCTAACCGCCGTGGCTTAGTCTGTCTGGATATCCCCTCTGATATCGACTATCCGCTATGGCTAGTTACCCATTCTGATTTGTCTCATACCCCGCGTGTGCGGGCCGTTTCTGAGTTTCTTACGAAACTAGTTCATTCGAATGCAAACATCCTGGCTTTTCCTGTCTCTTATTACGAAGGCTGGTCTCTGATGGGCAATGAACTTGGTACCTGAAATCCAGATCACTCATTAACGAGCCTGCTTAAATCTTCCTTAGACAGACCGGTCACATTCATAACAGACTGAATGTCCATACCGTTCTTTAACAAAGTGCGGGCGATCTTCATGTTGGCTTCCTGTACGCCTTCGCGTAAACCTTCTTACCGGCCTTCCAACCGTCGTTCCTGTCAGCCTTTCTGTTCAAGCCGCTGTGCAATCGTCATCAGATCATCCTTATGTTGTGTTACCCGCTGCGCCAGTTCGCGGATAAAGGCACCTGCATCCGCAGTTTCACCCCCCTGCAGCATATAGTTTACCAGCGCATGCATCTACTGCCGGTCATGAATTCCGCAGCCATCAGTAGGGCCAGCTGGTTCAGTGCCTCATTAAAAACTTCCCGCTCCTGCCCACCCCTATTCTTCATCACGCTGAGAAACCGCCTGCCAGATCTTTTTCAGCAGAAAGGTCAGCGGGATTGCCAGCACCGCGCCGGTCAAACCCAGCACCGCCTGCCAGAACAAAAACGCCAGCAGCTGCACGGTAAGAGACAGGTTCAACTGTCTTCCCAGCATCAGCGGCTCCAGCACCGAACTCAGAAACAGGTTAAGAAAGACAAAGAACACCACGCTCAGCAGGCTGATCTGCGCATCGAACACAATAAACGTCTGGATAACCGGCGGGATGGCGGCGAGGAATGAACCGAGCACGGGAACGTAGTTGAAGATAAACATCAGCACCGCCCAGAGAAAGGCGAATTTCAAACCGAGCAGCGCCGCCGCCGCCCAGACGATCGCGCCGCCGAGCAGACCGGTCAGCGTCTTCATCCGCGCGTAAATAATAATGCTCTGCACTCCCTCTTCCAGCGCCTGATAGAGTTTGCTGTGACGTTCGCTGCCGCGCAGAAAGTGATTCAGCAGCGGCAGCTCATAGAGCATGAAAAGCAGCATCAGGAAAACCATCAGCCACCATGACAGCATGCCCGGGATCAGCGACAGCTGGGCAGTGACGACGCGCACCACGCCGCCGGCGTCGACAAAATTAAGCAGTTCATCAACGGTCAACACAATGCCCATCTGGCCAAGCAGCTCTACCAGCGTGTGCAGCTTGTCGATGAAAAGGCTTTGCGTCAGGCGGCTAAACTGAATCAGGTGCGGCGCCGAAGCGCTGACGGACATGGCAATAATCACGATCGCCAGCAGCAAAATGGCAATCAGCAGCAGCGAGGAAATAATGCGCGGGATGCCGCGCCGCGCCAGCCGGCTGATGGGCGGATCGAGCATTGCGGCCAGAAAAAGCGCCAGCAACACCTGATTGATCAGCGGCGCCGCCAGGTGAAGGCCAATCAGCACCAGCGTCAGCGATGCCAGCAGCATAATGCCCTGAGCAATGGGAGCCATCGATTTTACCCAATTCTGGTTCATCGGCGTGCGGTCTCCGCAAAGTAGCTGGTTATCAGCGGCAAAACGGCGCGCCGCAGCCGAATATGTCCGAGCAAAACAACTATAATATTAACTCAACAATCTTAGCGTTGAGTTTCAGATCATTCGGGCCTGCTCTGTTTTCCTCAGTAACCTGACGGAAGGATTCAACATGCGAACCGTTTCTCTGGCTCTGTGTCTGCCCTGTATGCTGCTCCTGCCGTTTGCCAGCGCCGCCACCTCCTTGCACGATGGCTGGAGCTGGCTCAAAAACGACGTCTCACAGACCGCGCAATCTCCCCAGCGCACCGATATTTATCTTCCTCTTATCAGCTGGCATGCCCGCTTCGCCTACGATAAAGATAAAACGGATAACTATAATGAAACGCCCTGGGGCGGCGGCTTTGGCGTATCGCGCTATGATGATGACGGCAACTGGAGCGCGCTCTACGCTATGGCTTTTAAAGACTCCCATAATGAATGGCAACCCATTATTGGTTACGGCTGGGAAAAGGGGTGGTATCTGGACGAACAGCGCGATTTTCGGCTGGGGCTGGGATTAACCGCAGGCATAACGGCGCGCGACGACTTTGCCAATTATGTTCCGCTGCCTATTGTTCTTCCGCTCTTTTCTGCCGGTTATAAGCGCGTCAACCTGCAGTTCACCTATATTCCCGGCACGCACAATAACGGCAATGTCCTTTTCGCCTGGCTTCGCTACGGCTTTTAATTTGAGCCTGTTAAAGGGTAATAACCTTTTTCAACAGGCCGTTTGCCAGCAATAAGCGGGCAAGCAACACCGACACGGCAAAGGTAAAAAGGATTAGCGTCAGCTTAATAGCCAGCGACGTAATCGGCACAAACGCGGACAAAAAATCAAATACGGAGTAGTGCAGGATATACACACCCGTCATGGTTTTGCTGATGGTCGCAATGATCCGCTCTTTCAACGCCGCATCTCGCCTGAAGCGCACGCGGCTGGCCGCAATCACCAGCACCACCACCAGGATATAGATCTGCGAGCCGGTCAAAATAAAGGCGTTGCGATCCGCCTTAAACAGAGCAAAGAAAAAGTGTTTTTCATAAAACCAGGTGAACAGATAGGTAAAGGGCAGCGCGTAAATAGCGCCACGGCTGACGTGGGTGCGGTTCAGCCAGTCGCTGATGCGAGCATCGCTCAACAGCTGACCGGTCAGATAAAACAGCAGCCAGGTCCAGAGACGATACTGCGGCGCCAGCGCAAAAAGCGGATTCTGCGGCCTGAGCACGGCGAGCAGATCGTAGCAGTAGGAGAGCAGCAGCAGGCAAAACACCAGCGCGCAGAAGAGGCGGCGATGTGCGCTGAGCCAGAGGATCAGCGGATGCAGGCTGTAAATCACCAGAAAAGCGAGGAGAAACCACGGCTGAATCAGATAGCCGCGCTGATAAGGCTCCCAGAGGTAATAAACCGCCATCCAGAAGAGAAACACCAGCACAACGTTGCCGATCTTCCTCAGCGGCCAGCGACGCTGCCGTTCGGCGCGCGCGTCGATAATACCGGCGACGACAAAAAACAGCGGTGTGGCGACCGTGGAGATAAAGGTCAGAAACTCAAGCAGCCAGTGATAATCGTAATCGTAGCGGTCCCAGGTATTGTAAAGGGTGAAAAAGGTCACCGCCGCCATGCATCCCAGCGTTTTGATCATATTCAGCCCGGTGGCGTTCATGGCGCGGCCGACGCGCGCTGCGGATGGAAACAGGCGTAGATGACCGGTAGCACCAGCAGCGTCAGCAGGGTCGCAAAGCCCAGGCCGAACATAATCACCACCGCCATGCTCTGAAAAAAGACGTCGCGCAGCAGCGGCGCCAGGCCAAGCACCGTGGTGAATGCAGTCAGCAGAATCGGCCGCAGGCGCGAGGTAGCGGCGTATAAGATCGCTTCATGCTGCGGCCGCAGCTGCTTCTGTTGCTCAATCTCCGCCACCAGCACAATGCCGTTGCGTATCAGCATGCCGCTCAGGCTCAGCAGTCCGATCAGGGCCATAAAGCCAAAGGGGATGCCGGTCAGCAGAAAACCGGGCGTTACGCCAATCAGCGCCAGCGGCACGGTCAGCCAGATGGCGACCGCGTTTTTCAGCGAGCTGAACATCAGCACGGTGATCGCGAACATCACCAGATAGCCGAGCGGCAAGGTAGAGAAAACGCCCTGCTGCGCTTCGCTGGAGCTTTCCGCATCGCCACCCCATTCGATGCTGTAACCATGCGGCAGCCTGAGCTGTTCGATGTCCGGCCTGACCCGTGCCAGAATATCGGCGGCGGTATCCTGGCTTAGCGGACTGGGATCGGTCATCACGGTGAGCACCCGGCTGCGATCGCGGCGCAGGATCAGCGGATCCTCCCACTCCAGCGCAAATCCGGCGACGACGTTGCTCAGCGGCAGGTAGCGCTGCTGGCTCTGGCTCCACACCAGCACATTATTAAGATGATTGACGTCGTGCCGCTCGCTGACCGGCGGGCGCACCACCACCGGCAGCAGATCCGCCCCTTCGCGATACAACCCTACGCGGCTGCCGCTGAAATTCATCTCCAGCGCCTCGTCGACCTCTTTTTTATCCACGCCCAGTTCGCGGCCCAGCTCTGGGTTAAACTGCGGGCGGATCACTTTGCTGCGGTTTTGCCAGTCGCTGCGCACGCTGTCGGTCGCCGGGTCGGCGGCGAGGATCGCGCTCACCTGACTGGCGATATGCCGCATGCGATCGGGATCGGGGCCTTTAATGCGCAGCTCGATGGCGCTGCCGCCTGAGGGGCCAAACATCACGCGGTGGGTGCTGGCGTTCACCTGCGGATAGTCGCGCGCCAGGGAAATGTCCAGCTCGCGCGTGAAGGCTGCGATTTTGCGCTGGTCGTCCATACGCACCATGATCTGCGCATAGTTGCTGTACTGCCGCTGGCCGTTATAGGTGAGCATAAAACGCATGCTCCCCTGTCCGATGGTGGTCACCGTGGTCAGCACTCCAGGCCGGCCGTTGATGCTTTTTTCCACCTCGCTGGCCATCTTCTCAGTGGCATTGATATCGGTGCCGTAAGGCAGCCAGAGATCGACAAAGAACAGCGGCGTATTTGCGGCAGGGAAAAAATTCTGCCGCACGGCGCCAAAGCCCCAGATTGCCAGCGCCAGCAGCAGCACCATCAGCGAGAGCGTGACGCTTTTTCGCGCCAGCAGCCTGTTCAGCATGCGCTGATAGAGGCGGTAGAAGCCGCCGTCGTAGGGCGACGCCGCCGTCGCGTCCGGCGGCACCGCGCGGGCGCTGAACAGCCACCGTTTTATCAGCACCGGCGTCAGAGTTAGCGCGGAGATCCAGCTCAGCATCAGCGAAATCAACAACACCTGAAACAGCGATTTACAGTATTCGCCTGTGGAATCCTGCGACAGTCCGATAGGCGCAAAGGCCAGAATAGCGATAACGGTCGCGCCCAGCAGCGGAAAGGCGGATCGCCGGATCACCTGGTTCATCGCCGTCACCAGCGGCGATCCCTGCTGGCGCGCGATCAGCACGCCCTCCACCACCACAATGGCATTGTCTACCAGCATACTCAGGGCAATGATCAAAGCGCCCAGCGAGATACGCTGCAGCTCGATGCCCAGCAGGTACATAATCAATAGCGTGCCCAGTACGTTAAGCGCCAGCGAGAGGGCGATGATAATGCCGCTGCGCAGGCCCATGAAAATTAGCAGCACGCCGACCACAATCGCCAGCGCCATTAAAAAGTTGGCGATAAAGCCGCTCACCGATTGCGCCACTTCCGCCGCCTGATCGTAGAACACGCTGATATGCAGGCCCGCCGGCTTTTCCGCCGACATCTGCTGCAGCCGGGCGGCCAGCGCGCGACCCACGTCGATGACGTTAACTCCGGCGACGAATGAGACGCCCATCGCGATCGCCGGGTGGCCGTTGGCATGGTAGATGCTGGAAGGCGACTCGCTGAGGCCGCGAGAAAGCGTGGCGATATCCCCTAATCGCGTGGCGGCGGTGCTGCCCAACGGACTGACCAGCAGATTGCTCAGCTCGGCAAGATTGTTAAACTCGCCGGTGGGATGCAGGCGGATCGATTCCATGCCGGATCGGATTTCGCCAGCGTTCGATACCACGTTGAGGCGGCCCAGCGCGGCGGAGAGCTGCGCCAGCGTCATGCCGCGCGCCGCCATTTTCGTCAGCGACACGTCTACATTGATCTGCGGCGAAATCGCGCCGCCGATGGCGACCTTGCCCACGCCCGGTACCAGCACCAGCTCGCGGCGCAGCTGTTCCGCATACTGCACCAGCTCGTCATTGCTGAAACTCTTGCCGTCGATGGCAAAGAAAAAGCCGAATACATCGCCAAAATCATCATTCACAAAGGGCGCGGCGACGCCGGGTGGAAACGCGCGCGCGGCGTCGTCCACTCTGCGCCGCAGCACATCCCAGATCTGCTGCAGCTGGTCAGAATGGTAGTGCGAGGCGATATTAACCGTGATCTGTGACAGGCCGTTCGAGGAGATCGAGCTAACGTTATCGAGATAGGGCAGCTGCTGCAGCGCGTTTTCCAGCGGCAGCGTGACCTCCTCTTCAACCTGTTGGGCGGAGGCACCAGGATAGTGGGTGATGACCACCGCCGTTTTGATGGTAAAAGCGGGATCTTCCAGCCGGCCAATATTCAGCAGCGCGAAAAGGCCGCCAACACCCAACAAGAGGATAGCCAGCCAGACGCGAACGGGGTTGTCGATAAACTGCCGGGAGATATCCATTACAGACCCCGCTCGCGCGTCCAGATGCGCACCGGCTGCTGCGCATGCAGTTCGTTTACGCCGGCGGCAACCACCCTTTCGCCCGGCGTCAGGCCGCTGAGGATCGCCACGCCGCCATCGGTGACCTCGCCCACCTCAACCTGACGATCTTCCACATGAAGCGCGTCGCCGCTGCCCTGCACCACCCAGACGTGAGGCGTATTGCGTGGGCTGTTGTCCGGGTTGAATAGTGCTTCCACCGGCACCACCAGCGCCTGACGGCGCACGCCAGCCGGCAAATTCGCCAGGTCGATGGTGACGGTGCCGCTGACGCCGCCAACCGCGGGAAAATCGGCCGGACGCGGCAGGGTCAGGATCACCTGCCAGGTCAGGGTCGCGCTGTTGCTGCTGGCGGTATGCTCTTTGTATTCAGCCTGAAAGGTGCGGTTGGGCAGCGCGTTGATACGGACCACCGGCCGGTAGGCCATATTGCGCATATCAAGGGCGGTAAACAGGTTTTCTGGCACGTTGAACACCACGTCGAGCAGATCGTTGCGGCTCAGCGTGACCACAGACTGGCCGGCGGCCACCACCTGGTGATTGCGGATATTCACCACGGCCGCCACGCCGTCGAAAGGCGCGGTCAGCGTCATCTGGCTGAGCTCTTCGCGCGCGATGTTCAGCGCGGCTTCCGCCGCGTCGCGGCTGGCGCGCTGTACGTCCATCTCCGCCTGCGAAATCGCCTGGCGTCCAGCCAGACTCTGGAAGCGGGCGAACTGCCGCTGCGCAAGTGTGGCGGCGGTTCGCCTCTCATTTACCCGCTGCTGCGCCTCACGCGCGTTGAGGCTGGCGAGGACGTCGCCCTGCACCACGCGCATGCCCTGACGCACGGGCAGAGATTCAATCTGGCCCGCGCGCTTAAAGGATAATTCAGTTGAATCGCCGGACTCTATTCTCGCCGGGAAAACGCGCTGCTGCGCCTCGTCGGACGCGGCTACCTCAACCACTTTCACCATGCGCGGCGCGGCGACGGTTTCCGTCTGTTTTTGATCGCAAGCTGTTGTTAAGAAAATAACAAAGGTCAGGGTGAAGATGAAATAGCGAGTCACTGTTATACCCCCAGCAACAACGATTTAATTGTCGGCACAATTATTAAAGGGTTAATTTATTCACCAAGCGCGGAAACAACCATATAGGTGAATAAACCTACCGCAGAGCTAATCACAATCGCCAGAACAACGAATAGCGTCAGACGAAGCAGGCTATAAACGGGCATGAATGCCTCCCTAAACCCCAGTCGCAGGAAATCACCACCAGCGCCAGAAATGGCACTGGTGATTCATAGATTTAACTGTCTCCGAATGAGAATAGACGCAGCAATTGCCAAATGTAAAGTTTATTCAAGCGCTAATTACCCTACAATACATAGAATATAATGCTAAATAATACTAACATATCAGATTTTTAGACTATCCTATGCGCAATAATCCGCTCTTTAACAAAATTAATAACGCATTCGCTCAAAATACAACCAGCTGATTTAACACCAAAATAAAGGGATGCACACCCGGCACTTAAAGCTTTCCGGCTTATTCAGTCACTGTTAAATCGCCTGCTATATGATTGGTTGAATATATTTCTCAGGCCTGTGCTACTTTTATAGCGCTCATTCTTTTTTCATTTTCGCGCTACGGAAATAAATGGCTTTATTCCGCCAGGCAAACATTAATCACTTATATTTCAGCTATAAGCGAGCGCCATCACAGGCAAAAGGCTAGCGTCTACCGCTTTTTGCTTAATCAGAATGTGTGAATAACGGAATATCACTGCCTTTAATTCCTGAACAGGATTTAAGGAGAAAGCGATGAATACAGCTAAACCAGAAAGCGCCTTGTATCAGCTTTCCATTGAAGAAACGCTGGCCAATACAGGAAGCTCGCCCGACGGCATAAGCGGCGCCGAAGCGGCGTCGCGCCTGCAGCGTTACGGCGAAAACGCCCTGCCGCAGAAAAAGGGCAAGCCTGGCTGGCTGCGCTTTTTAGCCCACTTTAACGATGTCTTGATCTACGTCTTGCTGGCTGCCGCCGTGCTGACGGCAGTCATGGGGCACTGGGTCGATACGCTGGTGATCCTCGGCGTCGCGGTGGTGAACGCCCTGATTGGCCATATTCAGGAAAGCAACGCGGAAAAATCGTTGCAGAGCATCCGTAATATGCTCTCAAGCGAAACGGTGGTCATCCGCGCGGGCCAGCACGAAACGCTGCCTACAACGGCGCTGGTGCCCGGCGATGTGGTGGTCATCCGCGCGGGCGATCGCATTCCGGCCGACCTGCGGGTTATCGAAGCCCACAATCTGCGCGTGGAAGAGGCAATTCTTACTGGCGAATCCACGGTGGTGGAGAAAGGAACGGATGCGCTGACCGGCGAACTGCCGCTGGGCGATCGCACCAACCTGCTCTTCTCCGGCACCACCGTCAGCTCAGGCGGCGGCAAGGGCGTGGTGGTCGCCACCGGCGGCGATACCGAGCTTGGCCATATTAACCAGATGATGTCCGACATTGAAAAACATCGCACGCCGCTGCTGGTGCAGATGGACAAGCTGGGCAAGGCCATTTTCCTGATCATTCTGGCAATGATGGCCGCGCTGTTTGTATTCAGCCTGCTGTTCCGCGATATGCCGGTTTCTGAGCTGATGCTTTCCCTGATCAGCCTCGCCGTTGCCTCGGTGCCCGAAGGGCTTCCCGCCATAATTTCCATTATCCTGTCGCTGGGTGTGCAGACCATGGCCCGCCAGCAGGCGATTATCCGTAAGCTGCCGACCGTGGAAACGCTCGGCGCTATGACCGTTATCTGCTCAGATAAAACGGGCACGCTGACGATGAATGAGATGACCGTTAAGGTCATTATTCACGCCGATCGCATCTACCGGGTGAGCGGCGACAGTTATGAACCGGTCGGCAACATCCACGAAATCGATCGACCTGATCCTACTGCCGTCGTACCCGGCTCGCTGCTGGCGCACTATTTGCGCACCATCGATCTCTGCAACGACAGCCAGCTGGTCAAAGATGAGCATGGATACTGGCGTATTACCGGCGGGCCAACCGAGGGCGCCCTGAAAGTGCTGGCGGCCAAAGGCCAGTTGCCCGCCGTGACCAGCGAATTGCGCAGTAAAATCCCGTTCGACTCGCAGTATAAATACATGTCGACGCTCTATCGCATCGGCGAAGAGGAGCGCATTCTGATTACCGGTGCGCCCGACGTGTTGTTCCGACTGTGCCAGCAGCAGCAGACGGAAAATGGTTTGCAGCCGCTGGATCTCGCCTGGTGGGAAGCGAAAATTGAAGAGTATGCGCGAGAAGGGCTGCGCATGGTGGCGGCGGCATGGAAGCCTGCGACGCCTGGGCAGCGCGAACTTACGCACCAGGATCTGCAACAGGGAGTAATCCTGTTAGGGATTGCCGGGATGATGGATCCGCCGAGGCCGGAGGCCATTACCGCCATTGGAGACTGTCTGCAGGCGGGCATTCGCGTCAAGATGATCACGGGCGACCATCCGCAAACCGCCATGAGCATTGGCCAGATGCTGGGCATCGGTAATGCCGCCTCGGCGATCACCGGCCGCGAGCTGGAGAAGATGAACGAACAGCAGCTTAGTGAAGCGGCGCAGAACTATGACATTTTTGCCCGTACCAGCCCGGAAGATAAGTTCCGCCTGGTGCAGGCGCTGCAACAGAAAAAAGAGATTGTTGGCATGACCGGCGATGGCGTGAACGACGCGCCGGCGCTGAAGCAGGCAGATGTGGGCATCGCGATGGGCATCAAGGGAACAGAGGTGACCAAGGAAGCGGCGGATATGGTGCTAACCGATGACAATTTCGCCACTATCGCCAGCGCGGTGCGCGAAGGACGCCGCGTCTACGACAATCTGAAGAAAACCATTCTGTTTATAATGCCCACTAACCTGGCGCAAGGGCTGCTGATCATTATCGCCCTGCTCGCTGGCAATCTGATCCCACTGACGCCCGTATTGATTTTGTGGATGAACATGGCGACCTCTGCCACGCTCTCTTTCGGTCTGGCCTTTGAGGCGGGCGAGCAGAACATCATGCGGCGTCCTCCGCGCGATCCAAAGCTGCACGTGATGGATGGCTTTGCTATCTGGCGCGTGATCTTCGTCGGCTCGATGATTGCCGTCAGCGCCTTTGTCCTTGAGGCGTGGCTGCAACCGCGCGGCTATTCGCCCGAGTTTATTCGCACCGTACTACTGCAGACGCTGGTCACCGCGCAGTGGTTTTATATGCTGAATTGCCGCGTCTCCAACGGCTTCTCCCTGAATAAAGGGCTGCTGCTCAATAAAGGCATCTGGGTCGTCAGCGCGGTGCTGCTGGCGCTGCAGCTGCTTATTATCTATACGCCTGTGATGCAGATGCTGTTTGGCACGGCGGCGCTGCCTTTCCGCTACTGGGTTATCACCTTCGTCATCGGCTTTGTGATGTTCCTGATTGTCGAGATCGAAAAACCCTTAACTCGCCGGTTCAGAAAGGCGTAGCGCTGCTGCCTGCGCAGGCAGCCTGTCTGCCTGCGCGTGATGTAGCGCGAAGATGTGCAGTGCTTCCTGCCAGGTATCCATGGATGCGCATGCTTTCAAACATCAGCCATCACGCTCAGCGTTGGCAGGCGATCCTGAAGCGTAATCAACACTATAAAAGTGAAGGTGTCTGAAACAGGCACTGCGCGGCGTGCCTGGCGAGCGGATCAAATGGAACTTCCCCAGGTTCCTGAACGGCCGCGACGGTAGCCTCATCAGGGGTTTTGCGCCGCTCTACCCCAGAGAAAACGGAAACCGTCATCCTTTCCGCGCTGGAAACCTGAGAAATCCTGCACCGATACGCGCTATTCCACCTGCGCCAGATCCACGCCCGTTGCGTTGGGCAGACACAGCGCCGCCATGATAGCGACGCAGTAAGAGGTAATGGCCAGCGCGCCCATCGCGTAACCCAGCGCGATATGACTCGAGACGATGCCGACCAGCGCGGGCATTAAAGAGCCGAATCCGCGGCCAAAACTGGCGCAGAATCCCGCGCCGCTGCCGCGGATCTGCGTGGGATAGAGTTCAGAGAAAGCAGGCGTTAAGCCTGACGCCAGGCCGCCCTGCAGCGCTCCCAGCAAAAAGCCGAGCCCCAGCGTGATATCAAGGCTGATACTGGCAAACATATAGACGCTAACCACGCCGATCTGGCACAGCAAAAAGAGAATAATGGTTTTCCAGCGGCCAAACTTGTCGCTTAATCGACCATAAATAAAAGGGCCGACCAGCGAGCCCAGAATATTTATCGCTAAATAGCCGGACATCGACACCACCGGCAGCCCCAGCTCCATACGCAGATAGGTCGGCAGCCAGGTGATCATAATATAGGCGCCGCCAAAAATGCCGCTGGCCAGCAGGGTCGCCGTAACGGTAATGCGGCGGTGCTTTAGCTGAAAGATCTCGGTGATCTTACGCTTCTGCTGCTGCGGCGAGCGCTGAGTAAAGACGGGCGACTCAGGCACCAGACGGCGAATAAACCAGACCAGAATGGCCGGCACGATGCCGATCAGAAAGAACAGCTTCCACGCCAGCTCCTGCGGAAAAAAGTAAAGCAGGATCGGCAGGACGGTTAACGAGATAGCGTAGCCCAGCGCATAGCCGCTCTGGATAGAGGCGCCTACCCGGCCGCGATAGCTGGCGCGGATGACCTCGCTTATCAGCACGCCGCCGACCACCACTTCCCCGCCATAGCCGAGCCCCTGCAGGAAACGGACGATCAGAAACTGCCAGAACTCGCCACACAGCGCGGTCAGCGCGGTAAAACAGGCGACCCACAGCACGGTAAGCTGCATCACGCGTATGCGGCCCCAGCGGTCAGCGAGAAAGCCCGCGCTCCAGCCGCCCAGGGCGCTGCCGATAAGCGACGCAGAGCCTAAAATGCCCGCCTCGGCTTTGGTTAAAATGGCCAGGCTGAGTAAGATTGGCATCACCAGCGAATAGATGGTGCTGTCCATGGAATCCAGGGTGAATCCCCCCAGACAGGCCCACCATGTTTTTTTCTCGTCCTTATTCAGTTCACCGTACCATCCCGTTTTCATTATTCACCTGTCGCCTGGATGTTGAAAAAGTGGGTGAGATTGCGCCGCCCGCGGAGCCGTTATTATTCTTTGTGTTCTTTGGCCACTGGCGGGGTGCCGTGGGTGTGGAAGGTATCAATGGTTTTTAGTCCCCACGCCTGCCCTTTTTTACGCTCCGCTTCGGTCCAGACGATGGTTTCCCAGTCCGGCGCCAGAATCAGGCGCGCGCCGGAGTTGGCCAGCTCAACGCGGTTGCCCGCCGGCTCCCAGACATAGAGGAAAAAGGTGCCCTGAATGGCATGCTTGTGCGGCCCGGTTTCTATATGGACGCCGTTTTCAAGGAAAATGTCCGCCGCACGCAGAATGTCCTCACGGGTGTCGGTGGCGTAGGTCACATGATGCAGACGGCCGTTGCCGCCGCCATGCTCTTCGGTGCAGGCCAGGTCGTAGGTTTTATTGTTGATGGTGAACCAGCAGCCGCCAATACGGCCGTTATCCAGCTGGATCATCTCCGTTACCCGCGAGCCAAGACAGGTTTCCATAAACAGTTTGAATTCACTGACGTCCGCCGCCAGCAGGTTAAGGTGATCGAGGCGGCGAGGCGAAGCGCCGCGCCCATGGTAGCGCTGCGCTAAATTTTTAAGCGATGGACGCTCGGCGGCTTCAGCCTGATAGCGCACGGTATCGTAATAAATCTCAAATACATGCCCGAAAGGATCCATAAAGCGAAAGGCGCGGCCGTGGCCCTGATCGTTCTCCTGCCAGCCGATCACCTCATATTTGCTGGCCTCAATGACGGCCACGCGTCGCATCAGCGCCGCTTCCGAGCTGGCGCGATAGGCAATGTGTCCGACACCCGTTGTATGATGACGCGTCAGTTTCAGGGTATGAAATTCGTAATCATCCCAGGCGCGCAGCCATGCGTGATCCTCATCCTGAGCCGAGACGGTCAGGCCATAGACGTTGACGAAGAAGTGGAGACTTTCTTCAAATTTGTCCGTAAAAATCTCAACGTGCGCCAGGTGAGCAATATCGTAACAAGGCTC
Organism: Pantoea latae; assembly: GCF_002077695.1. Lineage (GTDB taxonomy): Bacteria > Pseudomonadota > Gammaproteobacteria > Enterobacterales > Enterobacteriaceae > Pantoea > Pantoea latae. The sequence continues at coordinate 130,720 of NZ_MWUE01000017.1, read as the reverse complement.
AGGAAGTTGATTTGCCATGAAAATCTCCAGTACAGGTAAAGGTATCGATGTTTCATCGTTATTAAGGGATAAGGTAACTGCCTTTTATCCGGGCGATCAGTGGCTTTTCACGCAAAAGGTATGAGTTTCATTTATATTGTGACCGCGTTAACAGGCTGACAGGCGTCCATTAGCAGCCTCAGGCGGGCAGCGTGTGAACAGGGAAGGAAAGAGTGGTTAGTTTGAGAGCGTTACAGGGAGAGGGAAATCGACGATGCGGGCGCCCGGCCCGCGTCAGGGGGAAAACCAGCGCCGCTGAGGAGAGTACCTCAACGGCATTGCGGTGTTTAATGCCCTTATTTGGGCTGCAGTCTGTCCAGCGCCTCCTGCCAGATAAACGGGGTCAAATCGCTGTAGCGCAGATCGTGCGTCGCCATCTGCGCCGGCAGCGACGCCTGCACCTGCTGCGTCGCGCGACTCATGGCCGCGGACACGCCCACATCCTGCAGGGTCTTCACCACTTCGCCCATCTCTTCGGCGCGCCTGACGCCATGCTCCGCCACGCGGCTGATAAGGTAGTGCGGCAGCTGCTGATCCCATCCCAGCGACGGAAAGCTGGCGTGCAGCGAACGCAGCACCGCCTCTTCCACGCCGTAGCGCTGCGCGGCGCTAAGGCATTCAGTGGTTAACGCCTCCAGCCCTTTAATCATCACGCTGCGGCACATCTTAATGGCTGACACGTCACCGATGCGCTCGCTCGCGGCGCGCGCGTGACAGCCGAGTTCGCATAGCGTGGCCGCCACATCACTGGCATGTTGCCCGCCAGCCAGTAACGGCGTGGCCAGCCGTGCAGGCGGCACCGGCGCCATCACCGCAATGTCCAGATAGTCGCCGGCGCCTGAGGCAACCGCCTGCGCAGCGGCACGCTTGGTTTCGGGCGCCACGGAATTGAAATCCAGCAAATACTGGCCGGCCGCCAGTAGCGGTGCTGCCTGCTGCGCGACGTCGAGCGCATTGCCTGCGGTGACCAGCGACAGCACTAAATGCGCGCCCTCCAGCACCTCAGCCAGCGAACGGGCGGGCTGCACGGCGAACTTCGCCGCCACGCCGAGCAAATGTTCTGCCTGCGCGCCATCAAACTTCTTGTCCCAGACACGCACATCCGCAACCTTTCCCAGATCCTGCGCGTAAATCTGTCCCGCTTCGCCAAACCCGATAATCGCAATGCGCATGATTCAGCTCTCCTTAATCCTTTAACCATACCGAGCCCGGCACCGCGACCCGGCCGTCAAACAGCAGTCGCGCAGTGCGGATCAGGCCGCTGTGGGTGATATTCCCGGCGGCGTCTCGCGTCAGCATCACGCTGAACTGCCCTGTGGGATGCTCTACCGCCAGCCGCTGCGCGCGGGCGTCGCTGATGCGCGCCACGTCCTCCGTGACGGCGCCGGGAATAAGGCAGGCGGTCGCCACGCTGACCGCGCCTAATACGCCAATCGAAGCATGGCAGCGGTGAGGGATAAAGGTGCGCGTGGTCAGCGCGCCGTCCTGGGTCGGCGCGGCAATCAGGGTCATTTTCGGCACGGTGCGATGGGTGACGTCGCCGAGGTTCATGCGCGGTCCCGCCTGCAGGCGGATCGACTCCAGACGTGATTTCAGCTCCTCATCCTGATCCAGCTGCTCGCGCGTTTCCAGCCCGGTGCGCTGCAAATCCGCCGCCCTGATCAGCACCACGGGCATGCCGTTGTCGATGCAGGTCACCGCGATGCCGTCAAAGCGATCGCAGGCGTTGCCGGTTGGCAGCAAAGCGCCGCAGCTGGATCCGGCAATATCCTGAAAACTGAGCACCTGTTCAGCCGCAAATCCGGGCACCCCGTCAATCTGCGTATCGCCTTCATACTCCACCGCGCCGTCAGGCGTGGCGACGTCGGCTTCGGCAATCTGGCCGGTGTTCACCATAAAAATGCGCACCCGCGTCGTGGCGCCCTGCACCTTCACTAGCCCTTTTTCAATGGCGAACGGGCCAACCGCAGCCAGAATGTTGCCGCAGTTTTGCCCATAATCCACCACGGCTTTATCCACATTCACCTGCGCAAACAGGTAGTCGACATCGGCATCCGGGCGCGCTGAAGCAGAAATAATGGCGACTTTGCTGGTGAGCGGATCGGCGCCGCCGATGCCGTCAATCTGACGGCGGTCAGGCGAGCCCATCACCGCCAGCAAAACGCGATCGCGCAGCGCTTCATCGGCAGGCAGGTCAGTCTCCAGAAAACAGGCGGCTTTCGAGGTGCCGCCGCGCATCAGTACGCAGGGTATTGTGGTCTGTTTCATGGTCAGGCGTCTTTCAGTTCATCAAGGGTCGCCACATAGCGCAGCCCTTTTGCCGCCAGTGTCGGCCGCATGTGATAAATATCCAGCCCCAGTTCGCCGGCGGCGAGGCGCTGGCGTTTGCCCTCCTCCGCATCGACGCGCTTTTGCGCTGCGGCATGCACCGTTGCGGCCTGCTCGCGCGGCACAATCACCACGCCGTCATCATCGGCGATCACGATATCGCCCGGATTAATCAGCTGGCCCGCGCAGATCACCGGCACATTTACCGATCCCAGCGTCTCTTTTACCGTTCCCTGCGCCCAGACCGCGCGTGACCAGACTGGGAAATTCATGTCGCGCAGCGTCTGGCTGTCGCGAATACCGATGTCGCCGACCAGCGCGACGACGCCGCGCGCCTGTAACGACGTCGCCAGCAGGTCGCCAAAAAAGCCGTCATGGCAGTCAGAGGTAGGCGCCACCAGCAGCACATCGCCTGGCTGACACTGTTCGACCGCCACATGAAACATCCAGTTATCGCCGGGCGAGACCAGCACGGTGACGGCGCTGCCGGCAATGGCCCGGTTCTGCTGAATCGGACGCACCCGCACGTCAAGCAAACCGCTACGCCCCTGCGCTTCATGGGTGGTGGCGACGCCATAGCGCGCAAAGTCGGCCATTAAGCTGCTCGCCGCGCGCTGGATGCGGGTGACGACCACGCCCTTTCTGTTCACATGGCTCATGACAGATCCTCCGTGACGCGCGGAAACAGGCTCTGATAGCCTTCGCCGTGGCTGATCACCTTCGGCGAGGCGATGCCGACGTTACGTTTTGCCTGCACGCCGCGCTGCAGGGCCACGCGGGTATAGTATTCCCACAGGTGTTCCTGTCCCGCCATGCACTGTATCGCGGCATATTTTTTGTCCCAGACCGAGGTGATATCCAGCAGCACGTCAGGCTTCCAGTTGCACTGCTCGGGCTGATGTGGCTCGAAACAGTAGACCGGCGGCGCGCCGATAATGGGTTCGCCCGGACGATAGCCTTCGGCCTGCGCGATAATGCGCGCCTCCTGCGTCAGGTTGGCCGCCAGCGGATGATCGTAGTTATAGGGATCGTTGACCGAATGGGTCAGGACGAAGTGCGGCTGCACCGTGCGAAACACATCCGCCAGACGGAACAGCGTCTCTTTGTCAGCCCGCAATGGATAATCGCCAAGATCAAAGAATTCAATGCTGGCACCGAGGATTTTCGCCGCTGCTTCAGCTTCTTCCTGGCGCTTCTGCTTGACCAGGGCTTCCGTCATGTTGCCCTTACGCCAGAGCTTCGCCGATTCGCCGCGTTCGCCATATGACAGGCAGACCACGTGTACGTCATAGCCTTGTGCAGCATGCAGCGCAATCGCGCCGCCTGCGCGCCAGACAAAATCAGCGGAATGCGCACTGACCACTAAACCGGTTTTTTTCGCCATCTTTTCCATCGTCATATCCTGCGTTTGCCGTTTTTTTCATCCTGACATGGTGTAGAAGGGACGGATAATGCCTTTCATTGCGCGAGCTATGATTTTTATTTATGTTGTGATTCACCCTGCAAAATACCCAGCGCGAAAATGAAAATAAAATCTCAGGATTATATGATTAAAATCATGCAGATACGTGCGTTTTGCATGATTGCGGAACGCGGCACCGTTTCCGATGCAGCTGACAAATTGTTTCGCACGCAGTCGGCGATCACCCGTTCAATCCGTGATCTTGAACACACTTTAGCGACGCCGCTGTTTGAACGGCACTCAAGCGGCATGCTGCTGACGGAGATGGGAAAATGTGTCCTGCCGCGCGCCCGGCGGGCGATTCAGGAGCTGCATCATATTCCCCTGTTGCTGAGCAAGCTGAAGCAGCGTGACAGCCAGCGTGAAGAGGCGGAACCCATCTGGCTGTTCAACCTGAGACGATTACAGATCTTTCTTGCGCTGGGACGTTTTCACCACACGCAGAGCGTGGCGGTTTCGCTCGGCATCAGCCAGCCAGCGGTCAGCGCGGCACTGAAGGTGCTGGAGAAGGGCGCGGGTCTGGCGCTGTTTCAGCGCACGCCGAAAGGCATGATGCCTACGCCGGCCGGACGCGAGATCGCGCCCTTCATTAGCCGGGCGCTGAATGAAATCCGTCATATCCCGGAAGATCTCGCGGCACAGCAGGGCATACTCACCGGCACCGTGCACGTTGGCGCCCTGCCGCTGTGCCGCAGCAGCCTGCTGCCGCAGGCGATTACGCAGATGGTGAAGCGCTATCCCGGCGTTAAAGTCGTCACCAACGAAAGCGCGTTCAGCGCGCTGGTTTCCGAGCTGCGTGCCGGCGATATCGATTTTATTCTCGGCGCGCTTCGCCAGAACGACGCCGTTCCGGATATTCAAAATCAGGTGCTGTTCGATGAAGAGTTGATTTTGGTGGCGCGACCGCAGCATCCCCTGGCCGGTCGTCTGCTGACGCCGGATGATCTGGCGCAGACGCAGTGGCTCCTGCCCCGAGAAAACAGCCCAGCCCGCTATTTACTGGAGCGCGCCTTTGAGGCACTCGGCATGCCTGCGCCGCAGCCGGTGGTTGAAAGCGGCGATCTGGCTATCGTCAGGGGCGTGCTGCTGCAGTCAGATATGGTGGCGGCGGTTTCATCTCATCAGCTTGAATATGAATTAGGGGCCAACATATTGATACCGCTGACGCTTAATCTGCCCGATACGCGGCGGGAAATTGGCTTAACGCTCCGTCAGGGCGCGCTGCACTCACCTGCCGCCAGGGCGTTGCTGAACTGCATTGACGAAATAATGAAAGAAATAGCCTAAACGAAATTCATACAACATCCTGTCGGGTTGTGCGTCAGAATGAGCCAGTGCCGCGCTCTGACGCCTTTTTTTTCCTCTGCTGCCTGTGTTAATCCCATCACAATATAAACGTAACTCATACCACTAAAAGCCTTTTTAAACAGACAGGCCTTTGCGCCGCGCATAACGTGTTAGCTGATTGTTACCTTCCTCTCACCACAACGATAGCTGCCGTATGCAGCACAGAAGAGAGCGTACCCAATGACAGCAAACAACCTGATCAACGTTAAAACGTGGATTGATGCGCGGCCGGTTTCATCCTTTCAATGGCGCGTGCTGGTGCTATGCCTGATTATTATTATGTTCGACGGCTATGACGCCGCCGTGATGGGCTTTGTGGCACCGGCTTTGATTGAACACTGGGGCATCAGCCGCTCCGCCATGGGGCCCATTCTGGGCGCGGCGATGTTCGGCGTTGCGCTGGGCGCCCTGATCGCCGGGCCGTTGTCGGACCGATATGGACGCAAGCGCGTGATCTTACTCTCCGTGCTGATCTTCTCTACCTTTAGTCTCGCCTGCGCCTGGGCAGGCTCGCCCACGCAGATGGCGCTGCTGCGCTTTATTGCGGGACTAGGGCTGGGCGCGGTGATGCCGAACTGCGTGACTTTACTCTCTGAATATATGCCTGAGCGCCGCAAGGGCGTGATGATCACGCTGATGTTCAGCGGCTTTAATATCGGTTCTGGACTGGGCGGCTTTATCGCGGCCGGGTTGCTTGCCCATTACCACTGGCCTGCGGTGCTGATTTTCGGCGGCGCGCTGCCGCTGATCATGCTGCCGTTCATTGGCTGGCTGCTGCCGGAATCGGCGCTTAACCTGGTGGTGCGCAAAGCGCCGCGCGCGCAGATCGCCGCCCTGCTGAACCGCATGGGCGGAAATTTCACCGCCGATCACGCCTTTATCCTTAACTCTCCCGGCGTGAAGCGTAAAAGCACCATTGCAGAACTGTTTCGTCATGGCTTTGCGCGCGGCACCATTATCCTGTGGCTGACCTATTTTATGGGTCTGTTCGTGATCTATCTGCTCAATGGCTGGCTGCCGACCATTATGCGTTCTGGCGGCATTTCGCTGGAACAGGCCGCTATTATTGCCGGCTTATTCCAGCTGGGCGGCCCGGTGGGCGGCATCATTGTCGGCGCATTGATGGACAAACTGCGGGCAAAATGGGTGATCGGTGTGGTCTATTTTATCGGCTGCGCCTGTTTGATTATTCAGGGGCTGGCAGGCCTGAGCGGCGTGGCGCTTGGCGTCATTATCTTTATTACGGGCATGTGCATTAACGGCGCGCAAAATGGCCTGCAGGTCTATTCCCCCGCTTACTATCCAACCGAAATCCGCGCCACCGGCGTCAGCTGGATGCACGGTATCGGCCGCACTGGCGCCATCCTGAGTTCATCGACTGGCGGCCTGTTGATGGGCGCCTTTCCAGGGCAGTCAGCGATCTTTTTTGTTCTTGCGCTGCCGGCGCTGCTGGCCGCGGTCAGTATTGTTTTACACCGCAACGTTCAGCTGGAGATGAAAATCAAAGGCGCCGGGCTGAGCGAGATCCCTGCCCTGTCGCAAACCTTAAATAATCGATAAGGGCATACGGATAAGGGCGTGGTGCCGGACGCGAGAGCAATCGGAACAGGTAATGTTAATGCTTCTCCACGCCCAGACGTGGAGAAGCATTTACCCGTAGGCTTGAGGTTTAGTTTTTTTGCAGCTCAGCCTCGAGCTTTTTGGAATCATAATAGTCGCCCTGCCAGGTGATTTTCCCGTCTACGACTTTGATAAAGCTGACCCCTTCAAACTTGATGTTGTTGTTGGTTGCCGGTGCGCCCGCCCATTCGCCCGAGTTCTTGCCGGAAAACTGCCACTGAAAAGCGATGGTATCCTTGTTATAAACGGGCTGGCTGGTCATCTTCCACTGCAAATCAGGCACCGCGCGGATAAACGCGCCGATGACCTCTTTTTCCGCGCTCTCCTTGCCCTTGACCGGCGACCCGGTGGCGGCATCGTAATAAACGACATCTTTCGCCAGATAACGCGCGGCCTGCGACGCGTCATGGGCATTCCATGCGGCCATATAGCTGCTGACCACGGACTGAGGCGATGCTTCCGCCATCACAGCAGAAGAGATCAGCGCCAGAGAGAGCGCAGCGAGTTGGATCGATTTCATCTTGCTTCCTTTAGTGGTTGATGTCGCACATGATGTGTTTTACGCGGGTGTACTCATCCAGTGAGTACGATGAGAGATCCTTGCCATAGCCCGATTTTTTAAAGCCGCCGTGCGGCATTTCCGCGCACAGCGGGATATGGTTGTTGATCCACACCGTGCCAAAATCGAGTTCGATGCTGAAACGCTGCGCGCGGCCGTGGTGGCGGGTCCAGACGCTTGCCGCCAGCCCATACTCCACGTCATTGGCTTTGTTCAGGGCGTCCGCTTCGTCAGAGAAGCGCTGGATGGTCATCACCGGCCCAAACACCTCATGCTGTATCGCCTCGTCATGCTGTTCAAGCCCGGAGATAATGGTGGGCTCAAAGTAGTAGCCCGGTCCTTTTCCCGCACGGCCGCCGGTTTCAATTTTGGCGTGAGCGGGCAGACGCGCGATAAAACCGCTGACCTGATCAAGCTGATTGCGGCTGTTTAACGCGCCGTAGAGGGCGTCGCGATCGTCAGGCGTGCCGAACCTGATTTCACGCGTCCTGGCGACCAGTTTTTCCAGAAACGTCTCATAGGCCGAGTCCTCAACCAGGATGCGCGTTGCCGCGGTGCAATCCTGACCGGCATTGAAAAACCCGGCGGTGGTAATTGTCTCTACGGCCTTGGCCATATCGGCATCCGCAAAGACGATAACCGGCGCCTTACCGCCCAGCTCCAGATGCGCCTTGGTGAGATTGGCGGCGGCTGAGGCCGCAACCTGTAGCCCTGCCCGCACCGATCCGGTAATGGAAACCAGCGACGCGACTGGATTTGATACCACAAGCGAGCCGGTTTCAGCCTTGCCCAGCACCACGTTAAACGCGCCGGCGGGGAAAAACGGCGCGGCTAGCTCAGCAAGGAGCAGCGTGCTGACGGGCGTGGTGTCGCTCGGCTTCAGAACCACCGTATTGCCGGCAGCCAGCGCGGGCGCGATTTTCCACACCGCCATCATAAAGGGATAGTTCCAGGGCGCGACCTGGCCGACAATGCCCAGCGGTTCGCGCCGAATAACCGAAGTGAATCCGGCGGCGTACTCGCCCGCCGCCTTGCCTTCAAGACAGCGCGCGGCCCCGGCAAAAAAACGGATAGCGTCGCAGGACGCGGCGATTTCCTCTTTCTCAATAAAATGTTTGAGCTGCCCGGTTTCTTTACTCTGCCACTCCGCCAGGCGGGTGATATTTTTCTCGATTTCATCGGCTAACTTAAGCAGCGCTTTTTGTCTTTCAGCCGGCGTCGACTTTTTCCAGACGATGAACGCCTGTTCAGCCGCAGCGTAGGCAAGATCGACCTCCGCTTTGCCGCCGTTGGGCGACTGCGCATAGATTTCACCATCAACCGGACTGACCAGATCGAAAAAATCACTTCCCTGACTTGATACATACTGCCCATTGATAAAGTGCTGTAGGGTTTGCATCGCCTTCTCCGCTCGCATTAATACATAAAAGATATTATGTAATATATTATGAGGCGAACATTCAATCATCGCGTCCTGACAACATGAAGCGCATCGCATTTCTAACAAATCGATTACAATCCGTTCGCTAAGCGGCGGGCATGCGTCTGCTTCCCGCTGATAATGGGGCTGTGTGCTGGAGGGCATCAGCTAAGAAGAAGGGGAAAATCGGGCGCTCTCTTCTGCATCTTTTAACAATTACTCGACGGTATTTACTTCTTCCGTGCCCGGGTTGTTTATGCTAAGTATGGCGCCCTGTATAAGGGACTTTCAGAGAAGATTATGATTACTCACGCGGTTATATTCGCCCCTATTGGCCAGGCCAGTCGTTCTGATCAGATCGTTCAGCGTCTTACCAATGCCATTGTTACCGGCCTGCTTGAACCGCATGAACAGCTGCCCAATGAGTCGGATCTGGCAAAGATGATGGGTGTCTCGCACATTACCATCCGCGAAGCGTTAAACACCCTACGCGCGAACGAACTGATCCACACGGTGCGCGGCCGCAACGGCGGCAGTTTTGTCTGTGAAACGGTTCCCGAATCGGGCAAGAATCTTCATCCCTTCCGCAGCATCAGCACGGATTACCTCGCCGATCTGGGCGAAATGCACAGCGCGATAATCAGTCACAGCGCGAGACTCGCGTCGCGCAGGATGACCCAGACGGATTTGAATCGCTTACTGGAATTTACCGACGTGCTGGCAAAAGCGGAAACGCCAGAGCAGCGAACCCAGGCGGATATGCGCTGTCTGCTGGCCATCGCGGCCAGCTCACAGTCGGCAAGGCTCGCCAACCAGGAGCTGCAACTGCAGGCGGAATGGGCTTCTTTAGTCGCCGCGCTCTACCGTTCGCGCGATATTCATCGCGAGGTGATCGCGCTCTATGCTGTGCTGACAGAAGCGCTGGCCTCCCATTCAGAACAGACGGCGGTTCAGGCTGCCTCACAGCTTATTGATACCTTTACCGAATATTTATTAGAAAAGAAAATGAATTACCACTCTGAATAATAACCGTATAGGCAGTGTAGAAAATGAATCACGCAGAGCACCTTAGCGCGCTAACCCGTAAAATTGACGACATCATTCACTCCACTGTCGAGAGTACTGGTTTATTAGCAGATGAGATTCGGCAATCTCTCAAGGAGAGCCGGCCGGAGATATTACTGGAGCCCGGCGTTAAAACCGCGATTCAGTCGCATATCAAACAGACTCTCAATAGCAACCTTTACTGCTCCGGGGCGGGTTTTGCCAGCCATATAGAAAGCGCCGGCGCGGTGCGGGAGTACTGGCTGCTTGAGTGGTGGTACAAAAAGGATAAAGGCCTAAAGCAGGTGAGTCTCGATCTTGACCAGGCCACGCAGCAGCGGCTCGATTTTCGCACCTTCGAATGGTTTAAAACCCCGGTCGCCGAAGGTAAAGCCTATATCCACGGCCCTTACGTCGACTATATCTGCAACACCTCGCTGACGCTGACCGCCGCCGTGCCCGTTGTCATCGACGATAAAGTGCTGGGCGTCGCGGCGCTCGATATCCTCGTCAGCCGGGTTGAAGAGGAGCTATTACCGCTCTGCGGCAAGGAGAAGATCATCCTGACCAACCCAGACGGCCGGATCATTTTCTCGACTAATCCTCGCCTGCGCATTGGCGAACTGTTCAAAGCGGACGAGCAGCAAATGATTGACCAGAACAGCTACACCCTTCTCTGGTCAGCCCGCTAACGGCGGACGAGCTGGAAAAAGCAGGAGAATAGGAATCAGGGATGACGGAACGCTATACCAAAGAAGCGCGGAGCCAGATCCGTTCTATCCGCGCTTACCCACATCGGCGCTGGGGCCAGGAAGTTGCCGATCTCTACGCGCAGTCACTGCGCGTGACCATGACAGAAATTCTCGACCGCAAACCTTCTCCAGGCCTGAACCGCAGTAACGATCTCGGCGACGGCATTCTCAGCTTTCCCTGTGAGAGCCACGTCATTTATTACCGTGAGACGGATTACGGCATTGTGCTCCCTGGCGTCCTGCACCCTTCGCAGGATGCCATGCGTCATCTGCCACACAGCAGATAAAAAAGCCGTAGCGCTTTAGGCTACGGCTTAAGGTTGCAAAGGCGCCGGGCTATCAGACGCCCTCTTCCGCCCTTAGCTTGCTGGCATATTCAATGGCGTCATTTTCTGGCGCGCTGGAGCGCCCAAAGGGTTTGGCGACAGCCATATAGAGCAGGCCGGCAATCAGCACCACCGCCAGACCCACCAGCACCGTCCAGCGATCCAGGAAGCTGTCGCCGTCGGCTGGCTGAGCCAGCAGCCAAATCCCACACAGGCCATAGAGCAGCGCGAACAGGTTGACGATCACGCCCCACGAGCCGAGCGTCCACTCGCCCGCTGGCTTCCAGCCCTTGAGACGCTGGCGCAACGCCGCCAACACCACCAGCTGGAAAGAGATGTAAATGCCGATCACGGCAAACGCGGTAATGCGCGACAGATTATCCGGCTGAAAGTAGACCCAGACGCAGATGATAACGGGCAGGATGCAGCTGACCAGCATGGCGTTGTCCGGCACACTGTTTTTGGAAATTTTGGCCATCCATTCGCTGCCCGGCAGCATTTTGTCGCGAGAGAACGAGAAGATAAGACGGCTCAGCGCCGCCTGCAGCGACAGGATACAGGAGAGCATCGCAACGATCGCGACGACGATAAATATCGTGGCGCCTGTGCTGCCCAGCGCTTCGTTAAGAATGGCCGGGATAGGATCGGCGATTTTACCGTTGACGATATCGATCAGATCGGGCGAGGAGAGCAGATACCCCATCACTGAAATCACGGCGGAAATGGCGCCAAAAACAATGCTGAGGATCATCGCCAGCGGGATTTTTTTGCCGGGATTTTTGACCTCTTCCGCCACGTTGCCGCAGGCTTCGAAACCAAAGAACATAAACAGCCCCATCAGCGCGGCGGACATAAACGCCGTGGTGTAGCTGCCGTCTTTCGCCATCACTCCCATGGAGTCAAAGATAACGGAAAACGGCTGAGAACGATGGAAGATCAGCAGATAGATGCCCAGCGCAATCACGCTCACGATTTCGCACCAGAACCCGATCTTCGCCACGCGCGCCAGGTTCTTGGTGCCCGACATATTCACGCCCATCATCATCAGCAGCAACACGACGGAGGTCATCAGCAGATTGAGCGGCGTTTGCGCAAAGTGGAACAGAGAGGCGACAAAGGTAGAGGTGTATTCGGCAATCGAGGTAATGGTGACCACCAGCGCCCACAGGTAGATCCATGCGGCGATCCAGGCGAATTTTTTTCCCCATAAACGCCTTGCCCAGGGATATAACCCGCCGGTGATCGGATACTGGGAAGCGACTTCGCCAAACACCAGCGCCACCAGCAGCTGCCCGCAGGCGACGATCAGGATCCACCAGACCGCAGGCGGACCGGCCAGCGTCACGGCCAGCGCAAACAGCGAATAAACGGCGGTTAGCGGTGAAAGGTAGGTAAACCCAAGCGCAAAGTTAGAGATAAGCCCAATCGATCTGTTGAACTGTTCTTTGCTTTCGGGCTGATTATTATAGAGATTTTTTTCAGGTGTCTGTTCCATATGTCGTTCTCTTTAATGGCATAATCGCAGGCGATAGAGAGTAATTTATAAAACATAATAAGTTATATGTATATTGCGTATGTCACAGTTTTGTTAAACATTACCTGATGGCTAATCAGCGGCAGCAGCCCCGCGCGGCGGGCCGGAAATCAGGGATAGATGCCGCGCTCTTCGCGCGCAATCAGAATGCGCTCACAGGCAATGGCATAGGCAGCAGTGCGCAGCGACACGCCCAGCTCAAGAGACTTGTTCCAGACATAGTCGAACGCGCTGAGAATAATGGCGTCCAGCTTTTGATAAATTTCGTTTTCCGACCAGTAGAAGCTTGAAAAATCCTGCACCCATTCGAAGTAGCTAACGGTCACCCCGCCTGCGTTGCAGATCACATCGGGCAGCACCGTAATGCCGCGCTCGCGCAGAATGTCATCCGCCTGCGGCACCGTCGGGCCGTTGGCGCCTTCCAGCACTAGCCGGCAGTCGAGTCGTTCTGCGCGCGACGCAGTGATCTGGCCTTCAAGGGCGGCCGGTATCAGGATGTCGTAACGAAGGGTCCAGAATGCGTCGTGGTCAACCTCGGCAGCGCCGGCAAAGCCGCGGATTTCCCCCCGCGCCTGCTGCCAGGCGATCAGCGCCGCTATATCGATGCCCTGTTCATTCACCAGCGTGGCGGAATGATCCTGAACGGCAATAATGCTGGCGCCTTCCTGCGCAAACAGCTGAGCCGCCACGCTGCCGACATTGCCGAAGCCCTGAACGCCGATACGCGCCTGGCTGACGTCGATATGTAAACGTTCTGCCGCCTTGCGCCCGGTGACAAACACGCCGCGACCGGTTGCCTTCACGCGTCCCAGCGATCCGCCCAGGTGAACCGGCTTTCCGGTGACGACGCCGGTGGTCGTGGCGCCCACGTTCATGGAATAGGTATCCATCATCCACGCCATCACCTGCGCATTGGTGCCGACGTCCGGCGCGGGAATATCCTGCTGCGGCCCGATAATTAAACCGATTTCGCTGGTATAGCGTCGGGTCAGCCGCTCCAGCTCTTTTTTGGTCAGCGAGGCGGGATCGACGCGGATGCCGCCTTTGGCGCCGCCGAAAGGCAGGTTAAGCGCGGCGCATTTCACCGTCATCCAGGCGGAAAGCGCCATCACCTCTTCCAGCGTCACGTCCGGGTGAAACCTCACCCCACCTTTTCCCGGCCCGCGAGAGAGGTTGTGCTGCACGCGATAGCCCTCAAAATGCCTGACGCTTCCGTCATCCATTTCCAGCGGAATATCGACAATCAGGGCGCGCTTGGGACGCGTCAGGGTTGACGCCCAGAAGGTCAGGTCGCCCAGATGCGGAAGAACGCGCTCCACCTGAGTAACAAAAATCGACCATGCAGAATCTTTATGGCTATTGAGAAAGGACAGGGTGTTCATTCAGACTCCTTAACAGCGCTTCACGGCGGTTTAAAGGCAAAAAAAACGACGATAATCAATATCGTCGCGACTCATGCGAGCAAAGTACTACGGCAGATTAATTACAAAGCGACGCAAACATATTTAATTTCGAGATACTCATCCATGCCGAAGCGCGAGCCTTCACGGCCTAGCCCGGACTGCTTGATGCCGCCGAACGGCGCGACTTCGTTAGAGATCAGGCCGGTATTGACGCCGACCATGCCATATTCCAGCGCCTCGGGAACCAGCCATTGACGTCGGGCGTCGCGGGTAAAGATATAAGCGGCAAGACCAAATTCCGTCTCGTTGGCATACTGAATCACCTCTTCATCCGTGCTGAACTGAAACAGCGGCGCCACCGGGCCAAAGGTTTCCTCGCGGGCAAAACGCATCGACTGGTCGACATTGCCGATCACCGTTGGCGTAAAGAAATTGCCCCCCAGCGGATGGCGTTTTCCTCCTGTCAGCAGGGTGGCCCCTTTCTCAAGCGCATCATGGATATGGGACTCCACTTTATTCATCGCTCTCTCATCAATAAGCGGCCCCTGATTAATGGTTTCATCCAGACCGTTGCCCACCTTAAGCGCGTTGACCGCGTTGACCAGCGCATCTGACAGCGCGGCGTAAATGCCGCGCTGCACATAGATTCGGTTCGCGCAGACGCAGGTCTGGCCGCTGTTGCGGAATTTCGAGGCCATAATGCCGGCGACAGCCTGCTCGAGATCGGCGTCGTCAAACACGATAACCGGCGCGTTGCCGCCCAGCTCGAGGGACAACTTCTTAATGCTGGGCGCGCACTGCGCCATCAGGGTGCGGCCGGTCTCGGTAGATCCGGTAAAGCTCAGTTTGCGCACCGTCGGGTTCTGGCAAAGCTCCTCGCCTATTGCACGCGGATCGCCCGTCACCACCTGAAGCACGCCGGCTGGCAGCCCCGCCTCTTCGCCCAGCCGGGCAAGCGCCAGCGCCGTTAACGGCGTCTGCTCTGCGGGTTTGACAATGATGGCGCAGCCCGAGGCCAGCGCGGGCGCCACTTTGCGCGTGATCATCGCCGCGGGAAAATTCCACGGCGTGATGGCCGCGCAAACCCCGACAGGCTGCTTCGTCACTACGTAACGCTGCGACGCGTTGACCGGCTGCAACACCGCGCCGTCAACGCGCCGCGCCTCTTCGGCGAACCACGTAATGAACGAGGCGGCGTAGGCGATTTCGCCTCGCGCTTCCGCCAGTGGTTTTCCGCCCTCTGCGGTGATCAGGCGAGCCAGATCCTCGCGGCTTTCCTCAATAAGCGACACCCAGCGATGCAGGATTTTCGCGCGCTCGGTTGCGGTGCGTCGCTTCCATTCGCGCTGCGCCTGTTCCGCATAAGCAATAGCGCGCTGCGTCTCTGCACGGCCCAGCAGCGGCACGCTGGCGATCTCTTCGCCCGTCGCGACATTTTTTACGCTCAGTGTCGCGCCCGAATCGGCGCCGATCCACTGGCCTTCTACCAGATTTTTCTCGATAAGGAGTGCCGGATTGTCTAGTTTCATCCTCTATGCCTCCTGGATTTTTGTCGCAGATGCGATGATCTTCAGCGCCTTGTCAAACTGGGCGTCGGGAATGGTTAAGGGATAGAGAAAGCGGATCACGTTGCCATACTGGCCGCAGGTCAGCAGCAGCAGCCCCTGCTCAAGCGCCCGCTGCTGGATTTTCTGCGCGGCGGCGGCGGAAGGCTCGCCGGTCTGCGCATCGCAGAATTCAGCCGCGATCATCGAGCCCAGCCCGCGGATCTCAGCCAGTTCAGCGCACCATTCCTGACAGTCGCGCAGCGCCACGCGCAGACGCTCGCCCAGCGCGTCGGCACGCTGACAGAGCTGTTCATCTTTGATGATATCCAGCACCGCGTGCGCTGACGCCACCGCCATGGGGTTGCCCGCATAGGTGCCGCCCAGGCCGCCTGGCGCAGGCGCGTCCATGATCTCAGCTTTGCCCACCACGCCAGAGAGCGGCATACCGCCCGCCAGGCTTTTCGCCATGGTCATCAGGTCGGCCTGATGCTGATAGTGATCCATAGCAAACAGCTTGCCTGTGCGGGCGAAGCCGCTCTGCACCTCATCCGCGATCATTACAATGCCATGCTCATCGCAGAGGCGACGAATAGCGGCGATCAGTTCCGGCGGTGCGACATTGAACCCGCCCTCGCCCTGCACCGGTTCAAAGATAATTGCCGCCACCTGACTGGCGTCGATATCGGCCTTAAACAGGCGCTCGATGGCGATCAGGGTGTCGGCGGTGGTGACGTTATGAAGTTCTGACGGATAGGGCACGTGAAAAACCGAGCCAGGGAAAGGACCGAAGCCTTTCTTATAGGGCGCGACTTTGCCGGTCAGCGCCATGGTCATATAGGTGCGGCCGTGGAAGCCGCCGCCGAAGGCGATGATGCCAGGCCGTCCGGTGTAGGCGCGCGCGATTTTCACCGCGTTCTCTACCGCTTCCGCACCCGTGGAGAAAAACGCGGTTTTCAGCTCGCCTTCAACAGGCGCGGCAGCATTGATTTTTTCCGCCAGTGAGATGTAGCTCTCATAGGGGACGATCTGATAGGCGGTATGGGTAAAAGCCTTGAGCTGCTGCTCCATCGCCGCCACCAGACGAGGATGACGATGGCCGGTGTTCAGCACCGCAATGCCCGCCGCAAAATCGATATATTCATTGCCCTCGACATCCGTCAGGGTGCTGTTTTCTGCTGAGCTGGCGTAGAAGTTGCACATTACGCCTACTCCGCGTGGAGTGGCATTCAGACGACGCTGCTGAAGATTGTGATTACCCATTGTAAGCCCCTTCTATCCAAATTTATTTGAAGTACGGGAGACAATCTGTCAGCGTTTGGTACCTTATTCGAGAGCCAAATCATTTTATTTACAGGATCCAAATGCGCTCACTTGCCGGAGATGTGATCAGACAAGCATTTTTTAACCGCGCCGAAGAGAAGCTGCACAAGCGACTCTATCTCGCCATCTGTGACGCTATCCTGTCAGGTAATCTGACCCCTTCCTCGCGCATGCCGCCGACGCGCGATCTGGCTGAGGAGCTGACGCTGTCGCGCAATACGGTGTTGCGGGTTTATGAGCAGCTGCAGGCAGAGGGCTATATTTCATCCCGTACCGGTAGCGGGACATTCGTGACGCACAGCGTGCTGGATAATTTAGAGTGCAGGCCTGCCATCAGAAACCAGGAGGCGACTGTTGAGGAGTATTCACCCCTTTCGGCGCGCGGCTTGCAGCTGCTGGAGCATGCCAGCGCGAGCCCCAGGCAATGGGGCGCGTTCTTACCCGGCGTGCCAGACGTGGCGAATTTCCCGCATCGCGTGCTGAAAAAATTCACCGATCGCCAGGCTCGTCAGCTCTCTCCCGAACTGTTGACCTATGACACCACGGGCGGCTCAGAGCGGCTTAAAGCTGCGCTGACCGATTATCTGCGCACCGCGCGCGGGGTGCAGTGCACGCCGGATCAGATTTTGATCACCGAAGGCATTCATCAGGCGCTCGACCTGGTGACGCGTTCGCTGTGCAACCCTGGAGACAAGGCCTGGACGGAGGAGCCGGGATACTGGGGTATTAAAAATATTCTCCGTATGAACAGCGTCGAGATTGTCACCATGCCGGTGGATGAACAGGGCCTGGTTCCCGACGGTGAAGAGAGCGAGCCGCCCAGGCTGATCTTTGTTACCCCTTCTCACCAGTATCCGCTGGGTTCGGTGATGAGCCTGAGCCGCAGGCAGCTACTGCTGGCGCAGGCACGAAAAACCGCAAGCTGGATCGTCGAGGATGACTATGACAGCGAGTTCCGTTTTGCTGGCCAGCCTATTCCTGCCTTGCAAGGCCTGGAGGCTAATAGCCCGGTGATCTATGTGGGCACCTTCAGTAAAACCCTCTATCCGGCGCTGCGGCTCGGCTATATGGTCTTGCCAGAGCAGTTGAAAACGCCGCTAAAAAGAATGCATAGCGAACTCTATCGCGGCGGCCATCAGCTGACGCAGGCTGCCCTGGCGGACTTTATCCGGGAAGGCTATTACGCGGCTCATATACGTAAAATGCGTCAGCTATACAGCCGACGCAGGCAAATTTTAGTGAATTTAATCAGTGAAAAACTCGGCAGCTGTTTTCTGGGCCAGTACAACAGCAATGCCGGACTGCATTTGATTATGCAGTTACCTGCAGAAGTTGATGATGTCAGTCTGGCGCAGCGCGCAAATGAGCAGGGCATTCTGGTGCGCGCCCTGTCGAGCTACTATGCCAGCGATAAAAAGCTATCAGGATTACTGCTGGGGTTTGCCAGCATGGAAGAAAGCGAAATCAAAACCAGTTTTCATCAACTCGCCGCGCTGATCAACGCGGCGACATAGGTCTATTGCTCTCATTCTGGAGCCGCTTAAGCAAAGCGGCTGCTGTTTATCCTCTCACGCACGCCTTCCCTTACAAACGACCTAACTGATTGAATTTAAATTTATTAATCATCCTAAAGCGATGGGTTTCGTTGGCCAGCTAAAAAAGCTTACAGAACATTAAGATAAAAGAAATTTAACATTTTTGTGACACTAAGCATATACATATATAATATTATGTTTTATATATTACCCCACTGGATTACGCCATTTGATTACCCAGTTAGTAAAGAGATGGATGTTTAAGATAATTCTCAAGATAACGCAGCGAGTAAAGGCGGATCCAGCCAGAAGATGCTCGCTATAAAAATCCTGTGACTGGGGTAAATATCGCTACAAAAATTGCAGGGAGTTTTCGCTACGACTCTTCTCGCGGATTTAGCCACGCGGGCGATAACGTGGTTATCAAAGAAGAACAGCAGGGATGATAAAAAGCCTGAACGGGACACGCTGAGCCGCCGCCCGTTAAAGGCCAGGCATCTGTTTAATTTTTTCCATGCAGCAGAGGTTAAAAGTCATCTAACTGAACGTCTGAGTGAGAGATTGCCATGAGATTAAAAGAGACCAATAAGGCCGGCCTGTCATTATGGCAGGTTGTGATTATCGGCATCGCCTATATGACGCCAATGACGGTATTTGATACTTTTGGTATCGTGTCAAATATAACAGAAGGACGCGTACCACTTGCCTATCTGTTAGCGCTGGCAGCGGTATTACTGACGGCAATAAGCTATGGCAGAATGGTTCGCCTGCACCCCTCGTCGGGATCGGCCTACACCTATACTAAAAAGGTGTGCGGCGATAAATCGGGCTTTATCGTCGGCTGGTCTTCCCTGCTGGATTATGTTTTCCTTCCGATGATTAATTCACTGCTGGCCGGGATCTATTTACAGACTCTGTTGCCAGAGGTGCCGGTATGGCTCTCTATTTTAGTTTTTACCGCACTGGTGACCTTTGTTAACTGCTGCAACATCAAAACGCTGGCAAACGCCAACTTTATTTTTGTCGGCATTCCGGTGATCCTGATGGGTGTGTTTATCTATTTCGTGATCCACAACATTCTCAGGGATTATGGCGACAGCCACCTTTACACCACGCAACCCTTATTCAATGGGCACACCAGCATTATCCCCTTGATAAGCGGCGCGGCGGTGCTGTGCTTCTCCTTTCTGGGCTTTGACGCCGTCACCACGCTGACGGATGAAACCAAAAGCCCGGTCAGCACCATACCCAAAGCCGTGTTTTACACCGCCCTGAGCGGAGGCTGCATCTTCTTTGTCGCCGCATGGTTTATTCAGCTTTACTTCCCGGACAACTCCCATTTTAAGAATCCCATGGAAGCGCTGCCGGAAATTGTGTTAAATGTTGGCGGCAAATTGTTTCAAACGCTGTTTCTTATTGCGATATTGCTAAATACTTTCGCCTCGGCTCTCGCTTCCCATGCCAGCGCCGCCAGACTGTTGCATATCATGGGGAAAAATAATCAGTTAACCCACCGCTTTTTTGGCTATCTGCATCCGGAAAATAATAACCCGGTCTACTGTATTTTATTGATCGGCCTGGTCTCGCTGACCTCGATATTTATTCAGCTTGATACGGCCGTCTCGCTCATCAGCTTTGGCGCGCTGGTGGCTTTTAGCGCCGTCAACCTGTCGGTCATTATCCACTTTGCCTTTAAGGAAAAGGATAACCGCGGCATCAGGCAAATCTTCTGCAATATACTCCTGCCGCTGGCAGGGCTGGGCTGCGTCGCCCTGATGTGGGTTAATCTGAGCTTTGACGCCTTTATATTAGGCGCCACCTGGGCAACTCTGGGCCTGGGCTGGATTGTTTACTGTAACGTCACCAAAAAAGAGATCGCTATTTCTGAATAACCCTGTTTTGCATTCACAGTGACCTTGCCTGTGGTAAATTCTACTAACTGAGATAATGTATGAGTGGAAATAAAAAATTAATCAAACCTGAATTAATATCTGACGCGCAAACCTCCATGATCAGCCATGCCGATCCCGATGGAGACTGGAACTGGGTCAGAAATAAAGATGATACGCAAATCAGCGATCCTGGAAACCCAGCAAATTACTACGAGTCGACACTTGCCCCCTGGATCGACTTCCCCTCTTTAACAAAAGAGCAAGAGTGTGAACTCGTAGTGATCGGTGGCGGACTGCTTGGCGCGTCGACCGCGCTGCATCTTTCTGAAGCGGGTATCGATACCATCCTGCTGGAAAAGAACACCATCGGTTCTGGCGCTTCAGGACGCAATGGCGGACAGCTCACGCCCGGCCTGGCGCGCTGGGAAGCGGAGTCCATGATCGAGAATCTCAGCTTCGAAGAGGCGAAACGGCTATGGCACTTTACCTCAACCGAAGCGATGACGCTGATTGACGAAATAGCCTGCCGTTACGACTTAAATTTCGATCGTCATCACGGCCATATTACCGCCGCCGTTCATCCTGGCCATATGAATGCGCTGGTACAGGGCGTTGATGCCAGGAAATTCCTCGGAGAGGATAATGTCGACGTGCTTGGCAGCTATGAGCTACAGGCGCATATCAATTCCGATCTCTATTATGGCGGCGTGCTGGATAATCTGGGCGGTCAGGTGCACTCACTGGCCCTGAATCGCGGGCTGGTTTATGGCTTCGTGAAAAATGGCGGCAGCGTCTATGAACATAGCGAGGTCATTAAGATTGAGCAAACAGGCAGCGGCACCCGCGTTATCACCCCGGGAGGGGTGATCAACGCGAAAAAAGGGGTGGTGATTGCGGTACATGACGCCACCCATAAGCTGCTCGACGAAAACAGAGAAACGACGATCCCGTTTTATACCTATGTCGGCGTGACCTCGCCCGTGGAAGGCGGTTCGCGAACCTTACTGCCAACGGGCAAACCGGTTTACGATACGCAGCTGCAAATCGATTATTACCGCCCGGTGCGCAATGAAAGGATACTCTTTGGCGGCCAGGGAACCGGGCTGCGCTGGGATGACAGTAAAACCGTCGACTATTTAACCTCGCGTATTCGCGCCGTTTTTCCCGACAGAGAAGATATCCAGCTCGATTTCGCCTGGAGCGGCACCACTGACCTGACCCTGAACGGCGCGACGGACTGCCGCAGAAACGGCAATATTTATTCGGTGCACGGCTGGAGTGGTCATGGCATCGCGCAAACCGTCAGGATCGGCAAAGCAATTAAAGATGATATCCTCAATGCCAATAAAGATTTTGCTATGCTGACCGCCATCAAGCACACGCCGTTGATGATAGGCCGCGCGCTGGCGCCGGTGGCGATCCCGCTCGCCAAAACCCTGTTAGGGATCAGCACCAAAATTGCCCCAGGCAAGATGATCTCCTTCTAAAACGCGCCTGCCGCTGCGGCGGCAGGTTTTGCCGTTTTTCCTACGCCGACTCCCGCACCACCAGCTCCCCGCTCAGCAAAATGCGCTGTGCCGGCAGATTGGGCGTTTTAACCTGACTGATAATCAGCTCTGCCGCCTGTCGGCCGGTTTCTTCGCTGGCGGAGGAGACATAAGAGAGTGACGGCGAGGTGAGATTGACATGCAGCATATCTTCAAAGCCCATCAGCGCCACCTGCTGCGTCAGAAACAGATCCTTGCCCAGCGTGCGTCCGACCTGATGGATACCGCTAATGGCGCCGATCAGCGCCGTTGGCGAGTGACACAGCAGCGCGGTAAAAGTGTTGTTTTTTTCCAGCAGCTGGCGCGTCGCCTGGCTGGCGGCAAAGGTATCTTCGCTGCAGGCGGGCGACGCCTCCTCCTTCAGCACAATGCCGTGCTGCTGCAGGCTGGCGCGAAATCCCTGCAGCCGCTGCAGGCGCAGCAGGCAGTCCGCCTCTCCGCCGATGTAGCCGATATTGCGGTGCCCGCGCTCCAGCAGATAGCGCGTTGCCAGCGCGGCAGCCTGGCGGTTGTCGCGCATCACCAGATTGCACGCCTCGTCGATCAGCGTCTGGGAGACGACAACCAGCGGCAGCGCGCACTGCCGCAGCGGTGCCGGCAGCGCACCGTGCCGGGTGTCGGAGGTGAGGTAAATCACGCCCGCCACGCCCTGCTGATGAAAAGAGAGCAGGCAGCGTTCCAGGCCGTCACGGTTATCCTGCGGCTGGCCAAGAAACACCATAAACCCCTGCTTCTCCAGCGACATGACGATGCTTGCCATCACTTTGATGGCGTAGCTGTCGCTGAAGTCGCAGAGGATTAGCCCGATCAGATTAGAGGTGCTGGCGCGCAGGTTCGCCGCCGCCACGTTATGCACGTAGCCGAGCTGCTGAATCGCGGCCTGCACCTTTGTGATGGTCGCCTCAGAGATCTTGCCTTTTTGCCGCAGCACCAGCGAGACGGTAGAGACGGATACGCCCGCCTCTTTGGCGACATCGATGATGCTGACTTTTTTCAAACCTGCTCCTGAAAGGCTCATCCTGCTCTCTGCGTCTTATCTCCAGCGAACGCTGGAGATAATGGTTATTTCGCCAGCATGGTCTGCATGGTTTGCGCGATAAACTGCGCGCGGGCGCCGAAAATCACCTGAATGCCGGTATCACCGATAAAGACCACGCCACGCGCGCCCACGCCGTTAAGGCCATCTTTATCCACCAGCTCGCTTTTCACCACGTCGAGACGCAGGCGGGTGATACAGGATCCCACAGTATGAATATTTTGCGCCCCGCCAAGCAAGCCAATGATTTCCGTGGCGACCTCATTATCCGATTTATCGTTCACGCTGGCGGTGATCTGGGTGCGTCCTGGGGTTTTGATATCCAGACGGCGGATCACATAGCGGAAGGTGAAGTAGTAAATCAGCCCCATCGGCACGCCGATGATCACGGCGTTCAGATAGTGGGTCTGGTAGCCGTTGAAAGAGGGCAGGATGCCAAACGACAGGTAGTCGATAAAGCCGGCGGAGAAGGATTTCGCGATATGCGCATGCAGCAGGTACATCATCATGTAGGCGAGGCCTGCCATGATGGCGTTAAAGACGTAGAGCACCGGCGCCACGAAGATAAAGGTAAATTCAACCGGCTCGGTGATGCCGGTTAAAAAGCAGGTCAGCGCGGCGGAAAAGAGGATCCCGGCGGCGATTTTCTTATTGGCGCTGTGCGCTTCGTGATACATGGCCAGACAGGCGGCGGGCAGCGCGAACAGCATCAGCGGAAACTCCCCCTGCATAAACTTACCGGCGTTCTGGTAGGTGTCGCTGCTGAAGGATTTGACGCCCTCTTCCAGCATCTTAAACCAGATGGTTTGATCGCCATGAATAACCTGCCCGGCATGGGTGGTGTAGTCGCCGAACGAGTACCAGAACGAGGGATACCAGATGTGATGCAGGCCGAGCGGTATTAGCGCGCGCTCCACCAGCCCGAAGATAAAGGTAGACGCCGCCTGGTTGTCGCCGTTCACCATCACCGATAGCGCGTCGATGCCGGACTGAATATGCTGCCAGACATAGGGCAGCAGCAGCCCCATTAAAAAGGACAAACAGGCGGTGGCGATAGCGACAAAGCGTTTGCCGGAGAAGAAGCCGAGAAACTCAGGCAGCTGCAGCGTGTGGAAGCGGTTATAGCACCAGGCGGCGAGAATGCCGCAGAGCAGGCCGCCGAACACCCCCATTTGCAGCGTCGGGATCCCCACCACCATGACATATTTTCCCCCTTGCGACGCCATTTCCGGGGTAATGTCCATCACCGTGCCGATGGTGATATTGGTGACGAAGACCGACACCGCCGCCGAGAGCGCCGCAATGCCCGACTCAGACGCCAGCCCCACCGCCGAGCCGATGGCGAACAGCATCGGCAGATTATCGAAGATCACGCCTCCGGCGTTCATCATCAGCGGCAAATGAAATTTGTCGCCGAACGCCAGCAGCAGGCCAGCGGCAGGCAGCAGCGAGATAGGCAGCATCAAAGCGCGACCTATCATCGACAATTTTGATAACGATTTGATCAATCCTGAGAACAGACTCATGCTGCTTTCCCCGATTTAAGACCCTGGAAGACACTTTTTAGGTGCTGTTATTGTGAGTAGAACGTTCTACTAAAACGTTCTACTCACTATTCGATAGAGTGGATCAAACAGGCAACTGAATTTTTGCCGTTACCCAAAGGATTTACTGATAGTTTGAAGTGGATCGTAAAAGTGCGCGGCCTCTGGCTGACGCCCGCTGATGGTGCACTGCCCGCCATCCGCGCCTCGTTATGGTGTGTCCCCGCCGCAACTTCAAATTAACCATATGAAAAATCACTGTTATTTTCCTGGCACACAAGTTGCTTATTCCATGCATTACGCAG
This sequence comes from Pantoea latae, assembly GCF_002077695.1. Taxonomy (GTDB): domain Bacteria; phylum Pseudomonadota; class Gammaproteobacteria; order Enterobacterales; family Enterobacteriaceae; genus Pantoea; species Pantoea latae. Next base: position 106,160 of record NZ_MWUE01000017.1, on the reverse strand, counting down.
CGCAACAGACAATCTGTGTTTGAAACAATAGCTGGCTAGGGTTCCGGTTCACCTAAGTGAACGTCTGGTCCGAGAGCTGGCGACCTCGACGAGGTTACACGGCGGGATAAAAGCCCGGGAGACAGCAGCACCTTGTGGTGTCGCGCTGCCCCTGCTTTTTTTGTGCCAACCCAGAGGTCAATGATGAAAATACGTCCGTTGCTCCACTCCCTCGCGCTCTCGCTGGCGCTGCTGACCACCTTCCCCTCTTTCGCGACGGTAAAAAAAGAGTTCACTGTCTGCTGGACCATCTACGCCGGCTGGATGCCATGGGGCGCCATCAGCAACGAAAAAATCATCGACAAATGGGCCGATAAATACGGTATCAAAATCCATATCGTCCAGCTCAACGACTATATCGAATCCATTAACCAGTACACCGCCGGCCAGTTCGACGGCTGCACCATGACCAACATGGATGCGTTAACCATCCCGGCGGCGGGCAGCGTTGACAGCACGGCGCTGATCGCCGGCAGCTACTCCGACGGCAACGACGGCATCGTGTTAAAGGGCGGCGGCAAAACCCTGGCCGATCTCAAGGGCATGCAGGTTTATCTGCCGGAGCTGTCTGTCTCACACTATCTGCTGGTGCGCGGGCTGGAGAAAGCGGGCCTGCAGGAGAAGGATGTGCAGGTAGTGAACACCTCTGATGCGGATATCGTCTCCGCCTTTGGCACGGACAACGTTCGGGCAGCGGTGGCGTGGAATCCGCAGCTCTCCGCCATTAAAAGCGCGCAGCAGACCACGGAAGTGTTCAGCTCTTCTCAGGTGCCGGGCGAACTGATCGACCTGATGGTCGTCAACACGCAAACCCTTGCGGATAACCCGGCGCTGGGCAAAGCGCTCACCGGCGCCTGGTTCGAGATGATGAGCAAAATGCAGGCGGGCGATGAAGCGGTGCTGAGCGCCATGGCCGCAGACGCCGGCACCGACCTCGCAGGCTACCGGGCGCAGCTTAAAACCACCCATCTGTTCTGGACGCCGGCCGACGCGCTCACCTTCGTCACCTCCGCCGATCTGCCGCACATCATGCAGCGCGTGGCGCAATTCTCTTTTGACAAAGGATTACTGGGCGAAGGGGCGCAAAGCGCCGAGGCCATCGGCATGCGCTTTCCCGGCAACGTGACGCAGGGCGATAGCGGCAATATCAAACTGCGCTTTGACGACAGCTTCCTGAAGATGGCCGCCGCGGGCGAACGCTAACGCCTGGCAACGGAGAGAGTTATGCGACATATCAATCGCCATCCCCGCCAGGGCATGCAGATCCTGCTGCTGCTGCTGCCCTTTGTGCTGATTGCCGCCGCCTGGTTTATGGGATCCGCCGTCCGGCTGGAGGCCAACCCGCACGACAAGCTGCTGCCCGGCCTGAGTCAGATGCTGGACGCGGTGCAGCGCATGGCCTTTACGCCCGATAAGCGCAGCGGCGACTACCTGCTGTGGACGGATACCGCCTACAGCCTGCTGCGTCTGCTGACCGGCCTGGCCATCTCGGCGCTGCTCGGGCTAAGCATCGGCATTATGGCGGGCGTTTTTCCCCTGATCCGCGCCTCGCTGTCGCCGCTGATGACGGTGATCTCCATGATCCCGCCGCTGGCGATTTTGCCGATGCTGTTTATCGTCTTCGGTCTGGATGAGCTGTCAAAGGTGATGCTGATCGTTATCGGCATCACGCCGATGCTGGCGCGCGATCTGGAGCAGCGCGCGCGTGAAATCCCGGCGGAGCTGTTTATCAAGGCGCAAACCCTCGGCGCCAACAGCTGGACGCTGGTGCTGCGCGTGGTGCTACCGCAGCTGCTGTCGCGGTTAATCACCTCGCTGCGTCTGCTGCTCGGCTCGGCGTGGCTGTTCCTGATCTCGGCGGAGGCGATCTCCGCCACCGCCGGCCTCGGCTACCGCATCTTCCTGGTGCGCCGCTATATGGCGATGGACGTCATTATCCCCTATGTCATCTGGATCACCCTGCTCGCCTGGCTGATGGATCTGACGCTGCGCCAGCTGCACAAACGCTGCTTTCCCTGGGCGGAAGGAGGTCGGGCATGAGCTTTATCACCATCAACAATCTCTGGCAGGAGTACGGGGACCATACCGTGCTGGAGCGGATCAACCTGCAGGTTAACGCCGGGGAGTTCTGCTCGATGGTGGGCGCATCCGGCTGCGGCAAATCGACCTTTCTGCGCCTGCTGCTGGGTCAGGAGCGTCCGAGCCGCGGCGAAATTACGCTGGACGGCGCGCCGCTCAGCGCCGAACCGGATCGCCATCGCGGCGTGGTCTTCCAGCGCTACTCGGTGTTCCCGCATCTGAAGGTGCTGGATAACGTGGCGATCGGCCTCGAACTGCCGGCGTCGCCCTTGCTGGGCCGCCTGTTCGGTCGACGGAAACAGGCGGCGCGCGAGCAGGCGGCGCAGATGCTCGATCGCGTCGGCCTGAGTCACGCGCTGGATAAGTATCCCGCTCAGCTTTCCGGCGGCATGCAGCAGCGGCTGGCGATCGCCCAGGCCTTTATGATGCAGCCGCGTGTGCTGCTGCTGGACGAACCCTTCGGCGCGCTCGATCCTGGCATTCGCAAAGAGATGCACACCCTGCTGCTGCAGCTGTGGCACGAAACCCGCATGACGGTGTTTATGGTGACCCATGACCTGGCCGAGGGTTTCAATCTGGGCACCCGGCTGCTGGTGTTCGATAAGGTGCGCCACGATCCGCAGGCGCCCAACGCGTACGGCGCGCGCATCACCTATGACATTCCCCTCAATGAAACCCGCCTGTCGCAGATGCGATCCGCCAGCGGCGACAGCAATGTGTACGCACTAAGGAGTTAGACGATGACGCAACTTTTTCACTCCGCCCCTTCCCTGCGCGAAGAGCGCGTACCGGGCGGTGGCCACACGTCGTTTATTTTACGGCGCGGGCAGATCCTGCGCATGACCGATATTGAAGGCGGCGGCAACGTCAGCATGATGATGCTCAATCCGCATGAAAAGAGCGAAAGGCTGAATCTGCCGGACACCCTGAAGGGCCAGCACACCGCGCGCCTGACGGCCGGACACTGCTTCTATTCCGATATGGGACGCGTGCTGGCCGGTATTCTGGTCGACAGCTGCGGCTGGCACGATCCGTTCGGCGGCGTGCTGAACGCGCAGGAAACCCAGGAAAAATATGGCGCCGGCCGCTATCAGGATCTGCGCAACGCCTTTTACCGCAACGGCACCGATAACCTGCTGGTGGAGATGGGCAAATGGGATCTGCGCCAGGAGGATCTGCTGATGGTGGTCAACTTTTTCAGCAAGGTCACGGTAGAGAGCAGCGGCCGCTTCACCTTCTGCGCCGACCATGCGGCGCCGGGCAGCGTTGTCGAGCTGTTCGCGCCCATGGATGTGCTGATCGTCCTGACGGCGCTGCCGCATCCGCTCGATCCCGCCGCCGTTTATGCGCCGCGCCCGGTGCAGCTCAGCTGGTATCAGGCGGACAGCGAGCAGGCGGCGCTTCAGGCGCTGCATACCCGTCCGGAAAATGTGCGCGCGCTGACCAATACCGCGCAGTTTGTACGCTAACAGGAGCCAGCAATGAATCTTGTCACCAGTAATCTCAATCCGGCGGATGCGCTGTTCCGCCACGTTATCCCGGCTGGCGAACCCTTTCTGTTCGAGCTGAAAGAGGGGCAGACGCTGCGCCTGGTCGACCTCGAAGGCAATCAGGCGATCGACACCCTGTTCTACCACGCCAGCGAGCCGCGCGAACGCTACGATGCGCAGCGCACCCTGCGTCGTCAGGGCAACGCCTATCTTAGCGCCGGCAGCGTGCTCTACTCCTGCTTCGGCAATCCGCTGCTGACCATCGTGGCGGACACCTGCGGACGCCACGATACGCTGGGCGGCGCCTGCTCGCAGGAGAGCAACACCGTGCGCTACCACGCGGACACGCGCTATATGCACAGCTGCCGCGACAATTTCCTCTGTGCCTGCCTGCACGACGGCCGCCTGCAAAAGCGCGACATCGGCGCCAACATCAACTTCTTTATGAACGTGCCGGTCACGCCGGAAGGCGGGCTGACGTTTGAGGACGGCATCTCAGCGGCGGGCAAATATGTCGAGCTGCGCGCCCACTGCGACGTCATCGTGCTGATCTCCAACTGCCCGCAGCTGAATAACCCCTGCAACGGCTGGAACCCGACGCCGGCCGAGGTGCTGGTATGGAATTAACACGCTGCCCGTCTTCTCTTTTGGTGTAACCCGCTCTCTTCCGCGCCCGCCCCAGGCATCCGGCCGGCCCTGAGGACGACCTCAGGGAAAACGAATTTTTGCGGGACGACCCGCCAAAATGCGAGTGCATGCTATGTTCAGCAAACTGCTTATTGCCAATCGCGGCGCGATCGCCTGCCGCATTCTTCGCACCCTGCGCGCGATGCAGGTTCAGGGCGTCGCCGTCTATTCAGAGGCCGATCTCAGCAGCCTGCACCTGCGCGAGGCGGATGAGGCGATCAGCCTCGGCGAGGGCGCGGCGGCGCAAACCTATCTGGCGATCGAGAAAATTATCGCCGCGGCGCGTCGCGTTGGCGCCACCGCTATCCATCCTGGCTACGGCTTTTTATCGGAGAACGCGGCGTTTGCCGAAGCGTGCGAAGCGGCGGGCATCGCCTTCGTCGGGCCGACCCCGCAGCAGCTGCGCACCTTCGGGCTGAAACACACTGCCCGCGCGCTGGCGAAAGCGCACGGCGTGCCGATGCTGGAAGGCACGGCGCTGCTGGCCGACAGTGGAGAAGCGTGCCTGGCGGCGGAAACGATCGGCTATCCGGTGATGCTGAAAAGCACCGCTGGCGGCGGCGGCATCGGCATGCGCGTCTGCGACAACGCCGAGGCGCTGACGGAGGCGTTCGACGCGGTGCAGCGGCTGGGCCAGAACAACTTCAGCGACGCCGGGGTGTTTCTGGAGAAATATATCGCCCACGCGCGGCACCTGGAGGTGCAGATCTTCGGCGACGGCCAGGGCGAGGTGATCGCGCTGGGGGTTCGCGACTGCTCAATTCAACGCCGCAATCAAAAGGTTATCGAGGAAACGCCGGCGCCCGGCCTGCCGGCGGGCATGGACGAGGCGCTGTGCGCAGCGGCCGTGGCGCTCGGCCAGGCGGTCAGCTACCGCAGCGCGGGCACCGTCGAGTTTGTTTATGACAGCGCGGCCGAGCGCTTTTATTTTCTCGAGGTCAACACCCGCCTGCAGGTCGAGCACGGGGTCACGGAGCAGGTGTGGGGCGTCGACCTGGTGCGCTGGATGATTGAGCTGGCGGCGGGCGAGCTGCCACCGCTGCGCACGCTGATTGCCGGGCTGCGCCCGCGCGGCCACGCCATCCAGGCGCGTATTTATGCGGAAGATCCTGGCCGCCAGTTCCAGCCGTCGCCGGGCCTGCTGACCGAGGTGGTTTTCCCCGCCGCCGACGGCGACGCGCTGCGCATCGACCGCTGGATCGAGGCGGGCTGCGAGGTGCCGCCCTTTTTCGATCCGATGCTGGCGAAAGTCATCGCCTGGCGCGAGGACCGCGACAGCGCCATCGCCGCGCTGTCGGCGGCGCTGGCGTCAACGCGCCTCTACGGCGTGGAAACCAACCGCCATTATCTGCTGCAGATTCTGGCGTTCGCGCCCTTCAGCGAGGCCCGTCCCTGGACGCGCTGTCTGGAGCAGCTGACCTACCGCGCGGCCACCGTCGAGGTGCTGAGCGCAGGCACCCAGAGCAGCGTGCAGGATTATCCCGGTCGTCTCGGCTACTGGGCGGTGGGCGTTCCACCTTCCGGGCCGATGGACGACCGCGCCCTGCGGCTCGGCAACCGCCTGCTGGGCAATGCTGAAGGCGACGCGGCGCTGGAGATGACGCTGAACGGACCCGCTCTCCTGTTTAACACCGACGCGCTGGCGGTGATCAGCGGCGCGCCAGTCAGTGCGACGCTGGATGGCACGCCGCTGGAGATGAACACCGTTTTCCCCATTACGGCGGGATCCACGCTCAGAATGGGCGCGGTCACGGGCGCGGGCGTCAGAAGCTATCTCTGCCTGCGCGGCGGCATTCAGGTGCCCGACTATCTTGGCAGCAAAAGCACCTTTACCCTCGGGCAGTTCGGCGGCCATGCCGGGCGAGCGCTGCGCAGCGGCGATGTGCTTCATCTGGCGGAAACCGCGCATCAGGCCACTGGCGCAGCCTTGCCCGCCGCGCTGCACACCTCGCTCGACGCGCTGCGCACCCTGCGCGTGATCTATGGCCCGCACGGCGCGCCGGAGTTTTTCACCGACGCCTATATCACCACCTTTTTCGCCACCGACTGGGAAGTGCACTTTAACTCCAGCCGCACCGGCATCCGTCTGATCGGCCCTAAACCGCTCTGGGCGCGCGACAGCGGCGGCGAAGCGGGCCTGCATCCCTCAAATATCCATGACAACCCCTACGCCGTCGGCGCCGTTGATTTCACCGGCGATATGCCGGTGATCCTCGGGCCGGATGGCCCCAGCCTCGGCGGCTTCGTCTGCCCGGTAACGGTGATTGAGGCGGATCTCTGGCATCTCGGCCAGCTGAAAGCGGGCGACAAGGTGCGCTTTGTCGCGGTGGATCTGGCGACGGCGCGTCGGCTGGCGCAGGCGCGCCGCGTCGAGAGCGACACCCTGACGGCGGCCGAGGTTGACTGGCAGCCCGCCCCGCTGGTCTCACCCGTGGTGATGAGCTGCGGCGAGCGCGACAAGCGCCTGGTCGCGCGCCTGTCGGGCGACACCCATCTGCTGCTGGAAGCGGGCGACGCCGAGCTGGATCTGGTGCTGCGCTTTCGCATTCATGCGCTGATGCAGTCGCTGGAGCGCGCCGCGCTTGCCGGCATTATCGATCTCACGCCCGGCATTCGCTCTTTGCAGCTCCATTTTCAGCCGGAGCGGCTGCCGCTGACGACGCTGCTTGAGCAGGTGCAGCGCCACTGGCTTGCGGTGTGCGACAGCGACGATCTGCAGGTGCCGACACGTACCGTCCATCTGCCGCTGTCATGGGACGATCCCGCCTGTCGCCAGGCGATCGACAAATATATGACCACGGTGCGCCGCGACGCGCCCTGGTGCCCCAGCAACCTGGAGTTTATCCGCCGCATTAACGATCTGACCGACGAACAGGCGGTGTGGAACACGGTGTTCGACGCGAGTTATCTGGTCATGGGGCTGGGCGACGTCTATCTGGGCGCGCCGGTGGCGACGCCGCTCGATCCGCGTCATCGTCTGGTCACCACCAAATACAACCCGGCCCGCACCTGGACCGCAGAAAACTCGGTCGGCATCGGCGGCGCCTACCTTTGCGTGTACGGCATGGAAGGCCCTGGCGGCTACCAGTTCGTCGGTCGCACCCTGCAGATGTGGAATCGCTATCGCGACGTCGCCGATTTCGACGGCAAGCCCTGGCTGCTGCGCTTTTTCGACCAGCTGCGCTTTTATCCGGTCTCTGCGGAGGAGCTGCTGCAGATCCGCCGCGACTTCCCCCTTGGCCGCTATCCGCTGCGCATTGAGCACGGCACGCTGCGGCTGGCGGAGTATCAGCAGTTCCTGACAAACGAGGCGGAGAGCATCGCGGCGTTCCGCGACCATCAGCAGCGCGCCTTTAACGCCGAGCGCGAGCGCTGGATCGCCAGCGGCCAGGCGCATTTCGACAGCCAGGAGAGCCCGCCAGAGGCGGTGGACGAGCCGCCGCTGCGGCCGGGCGAACAGGCGGTGGAAAGCGCTATTTCGGGCAATCTGTGGCAGATAGCGGTGAAAGCGGGCAGCAAGGTGCGCGCGGGCGAGGTGATGATGATTCTGGAGTCGATGAAGATGGAGATCCCGCTGACCGCGCCCTGCGACGGGGTGATCCAGCAGATTGGCGTGCAGCCGGGATCGGCGGTGCGCGCCGGTCAGCGCGTCGCGGTGATCGTGGAGGCGACGCCCTGACCTCAATACGCTGAGGTCAGAGGTTTGCCGCTGGCGCAGGCCAGCGGCCGCCGATTTCCCCCGCCGCCCGATTTCAGGTAGCATGATAGTTATCTATCATTAAAGGGGAATAACATGAAAAAGCCCTCTATGTCTGACATTGCGAGAGAAGCGGGCGTCGGCGTCGCGACGGTGGATCGGGTGTTAAACCATCGCGCGCCGGTGCGGGATGGAACCCGTAAAAAGGTGCTGCAGGCGGCGGAGCGCCTCGGCTATGGCGAAGAGCTGTTTAAAGCCCTGCTGCGCGAAGAAGACGCCAGCACGCCTCCGGCGCGCATGGGGTTTATTCTGCTATCGCAGGATCACTCTTTTTATCGCACCTTCGCCGAGGCGTTAAGCCGTGCCGCCACGCAACGCGCGCATCCCGCGCCTGAGTTTTTAGGGTTCGATATTGAGGATGTGGAGCGCATGGTGCTTGCGCTTGAGTCGCTGGCGCAGCGGGTCGATATCATCGGCGTGGTGGCTCTCGATCATCCTCTGATACGCCACACCATCAAAAAAATCGCCGCTTCCGGCGTGCGGGTTTACGCCCTGTTCTCCGATTTTTCGCCTTGCGGCCATGCCGGCTATATCGGGCTGGACAACCAAAAAGCGGGCCGCACCGCCGGCTGGTTCGCTCATCGCCTGCTGGATAAAAACGGCGTGATCGGCGTGCTGCTCGGCGACCATCGCTTTAGCTGTCAGGAGAGCTGCGAAATCGGCTTCCGCTCCTATCTGCGCGAAAACAACAACGGCTACGTGGTGCTGGAGCCGCTGAAAACCCATGAAAGCGAGGCGGGTGGCTACGCAGCGACGCAGGCGTTGCTTAGCCAACACCCTGACCTGTCGATGATCTACGCCCCTTGTGGCGGCATCGAGGGCGTGATCGCCGCCATTAAAGAGAGCGGCAGGCGCAACATCAGGCTGCTGTGTCACGGACCTGTCGCCAATGGCGAACTGGCGCTCATCGACGGCGATATCGAAGTGATGATCCGCCATCCGCTGAATCAACTGGCCGAGACCATCGTGCACGCCTTTATCAACGATCTGCGCGAGCCGAACCTTAATGCAGTCAACATCACCGTGCCTTTCGAGCTGATCACGCGCGAAAACATGTAAAAGACGCGCCGCCTGAAAGATAGATATCTATCATTTTATGATAAAAATAAATCATGATCGATATCAGAAAATGAAATATTCATAGTTGTTGCGAATGAAATGTTTGTTTGATACTGCCTGCACTTCACACTGCAGGAGAACTCTATGCCACCCTCTCAACAGCGCCATAATATCGCCTATGTTATGTCGGTCTGCTGCGTCGCCGCGCTGGGCGGACTGCTGCTCGGCTACGACTCGTCGGTTATCTCGGGCGCCATTGAGCCGCTGAGCCAGCACTATCGCCTGTCGCCAGCGGAAACCGGCTGGGCGGTCTCAAACGTTATTATCGGCTGCGTGGTGGGATGTCTGGTGGCGGGACAGTGCGCGGATCGCTACGGGCGTAAGAAAACCCTGCTGCTGACCGCCGTGCTGTTTGTCGCCTCGGTCATCGGCACGGCGCTGGCGCCCGATTTCAAACTCTTCGTGCTGTTTCGCATCCTCGGCGGTTTGGGCATCGGCATGGCGTCGGTGGTCTCTCCGGTCTATATCGCCGAAGTGGCGCCGAAAGATTACCGCGGGCGCGCCATGACGATGCATATGATCTGCTGCGTCGGCGGCCAGGTGCTGGTGCTGCTGACCAACTATCTTATCGCCCGAGACGCCTCGCCGGAGTGGCTGAGTCAATCCGGCTGGCGCTGGATGTTGGGCTCCGCCTTCGTGCCCTGCTTTCTGTTTTTTATCTTTGTCAGCTTTATTCCCGAAACCCCGCGCTGGAACGTGATGGCAGGCCACGACGATCGCGCCCTGAAAACCCTGACCCGGATCTCATCCGCCGCCCATGCGCAGAATGTTCTGCGGGAAATCAAAGCCTCCTTGCCCTCCGCCACCGACGTCAGGCAACCGCGCGAAGCCGTGCGCTTTACCAAAAAGAACCTGGTTTTTCTGGTGATCGGCGTGGGGCTGGCGCTGTTCAACCAGCTGACCGGCATTAATGTCATTCAGTATTACGGCCCTTCGCTGCTGCGAAATATCACCGGCAGCATGCAGGAAGCGATGTTCATGACGATCTGGCTGGCCGTTATGCAGTTTATCGGTGTGCTGGTGGGGATGGCGCTGATCGATCGGCTGGGAAGAAAAATTTTACTTTCGGTGGGCTCCTGGGGCGCGGCGCTCTGTCTGACACTCACCTTCGTCCCGTTTTATAGCGGCGCGCAGGGCATGGCGTCCGTTATCGGCCTGTTCGGCTTTATGTTGATCTTCGGCGCCACCTGGGCGCAGGTGGTGTGGACGGTGATTGGCGAAATTTTTCCCAACCGGCTGCGCGCGACGGGGATGGGTTTCTCCATCAGCGCCATGTGGATCGCCAACTTTTTGGTCAGCCAGACCTTTCCCATGATGAATGAAAACCCCTGGCTGATGGCCCATTTCAGGGGCGGCTTTCCGCTGCTGATTTTCGCGGTGTGCTGCCTGATTTCCTGGGGCTTTGTGCGCAAATACCTGCCGGAAACCAAAGGCGTCGCGCTGGAAAAAATGGAGCAGCTGGTCCTTGACCGCTTTTCCCTGACGCCGGGTAATGCCTCGCATCCCTCTGTACAACCTGATGAGAAAACCTTATGACAATCATGATCGCCAACGCGCCCTGCAGCTGGGGTGTAGACGACCCTAACAATCCCTGGCTGCCGTCGTGGCAAAAAGTCCTGCATGAAGCGGCGCAGGCTGGCTACAAAAGCATTGAACTCGGCCCTTGGGGCTATCTTCCCACCCAGGCGGATGAGCTGGCGGATGCCCTTAACCAGCAGGGATTGTCGCTGGTGGCCGGCACCATTTTCGACGATCTGGTCAGCGAAGAGAACTTCCCGACGATGATGGCGCTGACGCATCAGATTTGCCGCAATCTCAGCGCGGTGCCGCGCGCCGAGCCGATACACGGCGAGAATGTTCCCGCGCCCTATCTGGTGCTGATCGACTTCGGCAATCCGCAGCGCGCCGCCCTGGCCGGACAGTCGGAAAAAGCGCCGCGCCTCTCCGCCGCCGACTGGCAAACCATGATGAAACACATCACGCTGCTCAGCGAGATCGCCTGGAACGAATATGGCGTTCGGCCGGTTATTCATCCTCATGCCGGCGGATGCATCGAGTATCAAGATGAGCTGGCGCAGCTGGTTCAGGACATTCCGCACTCTGTCGCCGGTCTCTGCCTCGACACCGGCCACCTCTACTACTCCGGCATGGATCCGCTGGCGGCGCTGGATAAATACTGGGCGCGCATCGACTACCTGCACTTCAAGGATATCAACGAGGCGGTGTGGCGCAGCGCCATCGCCGACGGGCTCGACTTTTTCACCGCCTGCGCGCGCGGCGTGATGTGCCCGCTTGGCAGCGGCGCCATTGACTATCCGCAGATACGTCAGTTTTTGCGGCAGCGTGAGTATCAGGGCTGGATCACCATCGAGCAGGAGCGCGATCCGCGTGATGCCGACACCAGCCTGCGCGACGTCACGGCCAGTCTGCACTATCTGCAATCGGTTGGATTTTGAGGAGAAAACAATGATTAACGGCATCAAACCTCTCGAACACTCGCTGCGCTGGGGCATGGTCGGCGGCGGCGGCACCAGCCAGATTGGCTATATCCACCGCTCGGCGGCGCTGCGCGACAATACGTTTACTCTGGTGGCGGGCGCCTTTGACATCGACGCGGCGCGCGGTGTGGCGTTCGGCACCGCCCTTGGCGTAGCGCCGGATCGCTGCTATCCCGACTACGAAAGCCTGTTTGCCGGGGAGGCCGCCCGGCCGGACGGCATACAGGCCGTCTCCGTGGCGACGCCGAACAACACGCACTTCGCCATTTGCCGGGCGGCGCTGCTGGCCGGCCTGCATGTGGTGTGCGAAAAACCGCTCTGCTTTACCGCGCAGGAGGCGGACGAGCTGGAACGCCTGAGCGTCGAGCGCAAAAAGATCGTCGGCGTCACCTATGGCTACGCCGGCCATCAGCTGATCCAGCAGGCGCGCGAGATGATCAGCGCAGGCGAGCTGGGCGATATCCGCATTATCAACATGCAGTTCGCCCACGGCTTCCATAACGAAGCGGTCGAGTTGCAAAACCCCAGCACCCGCTGGCGCGTCGATCCGCGTTTTGTTGGCCCCAGCTACGTGCTGGGCGATCTGGCGACTCACCCTCTTTTTATCGCCGAAACTATGGTGCCCGGACTCGAGGTGAAACGCCTGCTGTGCGCCCGCCAGAGCTTTATCGCCAGCCGCGCGCCGCTGGAGGATAACGCCTATGTTCTGATGGAGTTCAGCAACGGCGCGGTGGGAAGCATGTGGGCGTCTGCCGTCAACTGCGGCTCGATGCACGGGCAAAAAGTTCGTATCGTCGGCTCCCGCGCGAGCCTGGAGTGGTGGGATGAGCAGCCGAATCAGCTGCGCTATGAGGTGCAGGGCGAACCGGTGCGCATCCTTGAGCGGGGCATGGGCTATCTCGCGCCGCGCGCGCTGGAGGAGGATCGCATCGGCGGCGGCCACCCGGAAGGGCTGTTCGAAGCCTGGTCCAACCTTTATCGCCGTTTCGCGCTGGCGATGGATGCGACGGATCGCGGCGACGCCGCCTTTCTCAGCTCGTTCTGGTATCCCGACGTGCATGCCGGCCTGGCCGGAGTGCGCTGGGTAGAGAACTGCGTGCGCTCGGCAGAGGCGGGAGCGACGTGGGTGGAGTGCTAAAGCGCCGGGAGAGCCGGGCGAGTGGTCTCGCCCGGTGGCGCAAGACCGCTGTTTCTGTTACAAAAAAGGCATTCTGGCCGGCGTGACGCGTTCGGCATCGACCGGCTTTGCCTGCGCCTCCCGGAGTCTGCATGATTCGTCTTGAAGATGTTACGCTGTTTGTCCGTTCCGCCGCGCTGGGCAGCTTTTCCAGCGCGGCCCGCGAAGCCGATATTCTTCCCGGTCAGGTCAGCGCGGCGATAAATCGCCTCGAGCGCGAACTGAATAAACGCCTCTTTGCCCGCTCGACGCGCAGCCTGCGCCTCACCGCCGAAGGCGAAGCCTGGCTGCCCTACGCGCAGGAGATGCTGGCTATCCTGCAGGCGGGCGCGGAGCGGCTGCAGGGCAGCGACGATGAAATGCAGGGTGAGCTAAAAATGGCCATTCCCTCTGATATCGGGCGCAACATTATCTTGCCGGCGATCACCGCCTTCTGTGCAAAACATCCCGGCATTTCGCTGCGCATCTCGCTGTCCGACCAGGTCAGCGACGTGTTTCGCGATCCGGTGGATATCGCCATTCGCTACGGCAGGCTGGAGAACAGCAGCTATGTTGCCCTGCCGCTGGCGGAGGATAACCGCCGCGTGCTGGTCGCCTCGCCCGCCTATCTGCAACAATTCGGCAGGCCCGCGCAGCTGGACGATCTGCTGGCACATCACTGCCTGCTCTTTACCCTTAACGGGCAGGTCTACGATAAATGGTCGTTTCCGGAAAACGGCATGAAGCGTCAGCTTACCGTCAGCAGCCGCATGCTGTGCGACGATGCCGATCTGGTGAGGCGCTGGGCGGTGGCGGGCATGGGCGTGGCCTACAAATCCTGGATTGACGTCAGCAGCGACGTGCTGGCGGGACGGCTGGAGGTGATACTGCCGCAGCAGCCTGGCGAGAGCGTGCCGCTTAATCTGGTCTGCCCGCATCGCAAACAGTTTTCCCCGGCGATCCGTCAGCTTCACGCGCTGCTGCGCGAGCAGCTAAAGGGGATCACCGCGCTGATGCACTCGCATCCCGCGTTTATCTCTGCGACGGTGGACAGCCCGGCGGCGCCTCAGCGCCTTTCTCGCTAACCGCATCCCTTGACCGGCTCCTCGGCAAGGCGAAAGTGCGCCAGCTTTCATTCAATTTTTTTGAAGTCTTTCAGCAATGTTATCCGGTTTTCAGCACGGCTCCGCAGGTTTAGTATGCATTCCATCGAGGCAAAACGCCTCACACATTAAACTAAACTTTAAGGAATCGACCATGAAAACCATCAAAACTTTCGTTGTAGTTGCCGCCCTTTCTCTGATCTCTTCAGCCAGCTTTGCGCAGACCGTTACCGCCACCGCCTCCACGCTGGACGGCGCCGAAGCGCAAATCGCCGCCAAAGCGAAAATGGCCGGCACCGGCTACAGCATCACCGAAGCCTATGCGGGCAATCAGGTGCATATGACGGCGCAACTGACTAAATAAGGATGGTCGCAAAAGGAGTTGCCAGAAGGGGCTGCCGCAAGGCGGCCTTTTTTGCGTTCAGGCGCAGTAAACCCGCCGCGCCAGGTTAACAGCGCGGCGGGTCGCCTTTTTAGCGCGTCGCTTCCAGATGCAGCCTGATCTCCGACGACGCCTGCTGCAGCGCCGTGCGTACCGTCGGCTCCTGGCTGAGGGCGTTCAGCAGACCGTAGTCGTGGATCATACCGTTGTAGCGCGTGACCGTGACCGGCACGCCAGCCGCATCCAGCCTGCGGCCAAAGGCTTCGCCTTCATCACGCAGCACGTCGAGTTCGGCGGTCTGGATCAGCGTCGGCGGCAGCCCCTTTAGCTGGGCGGCGCTGGCGCGCAGCGGCGAAGCCAGAATATTATTGCGATCCTGCTGTGACTGGGTGTAGTTGTCCCAGAACCAGCGCATCATATTTTTCGTCAGGAAGTGGCCCTCGGCGAACTGGTTATAGGAGGCGTCAGAGAAGTCCGCATCGGTCACCGGCCACAGCATTACGCTATAGCGAATGGCGGGCGTATGGTTGCGCAGCGCCTGCAGCGCCACCGAGGCGACCATATTGCCGCCGACGCTATTGCCGACCAGCGCCAGACGCGCGCCATCTACGCCAATCTCCGCGCCGTGCTGCGCCACCCACTTCGTCGCCTCGTATGCCTGGGTGATCGCCACCGGGAAATGCGCCTCCGGCGAAGGGGTATAGTTGACGAATACCGCCGCCGCGCCGGAGCCGTTAACCAGATCGCGCACCAGACGTTCGTGCGTCGGGTAATCTCCCAGCACCCAGCCGCCGCCGTGGAAGAACATAAATACCGGCAGCGTGCCGGAGGTATTTTCAGGCTTTACGATGGTCAGGGTCAGCGGCTTGCCCAGCACTTCGATGGTTTTTTCCGACACGCTGGCCGGCGGCAGCGTGGCGCCCTTCTGCGCGCCGGTCAGCACCGCGCGCGCCGCCGCGGGCGAAAGCTGCTCGATCGGCTTGCCGCCGCCGCTGTTTAACGCCTTAAGAAACGCGGCGACGCCCGCCGTTGGCGCAGGGGTGTTTTCCGCTGTCGCCGCCTAGACGGCGCCTGTCTGCATCGCCAGCAGCAGCGCAATGGCTTTCATTTTTGATTTCATAGGTATCCCGGTCAGTGTTGAAGGTTAAATGGTGCCCTATATACGTTTATCGCCACTGTTATCAGGCGATAAGCGCAAATAACGCACCACTCGGCTAGCAGGCAATGTCGAGCGGCTGCGGGGCGATCACCGTTTTGATCATCTCGATCCACTGCTGAGGATGATGGCTGAACTGTCGCCTGATTTTTCCCGGCGTATAGCCGGTTAACAGCCTAACCGTGCGGGTAAAAGAGGCCTGACAGTTAAACCCATTCTCGACGGCAATCTCGAGGATCCCCTTGTCGGTGGTGGTCAGGGCGAAAGTGGCGGCGATGATGCGGCGGATGCGCACATACTCATAGACGTTCAGGCCGGTAAACTGGGCGAACTTGCGCTGAAAATGCCAGACGGAATAGCCGCTCCGGCTGGCGATAGCGTCGACCGACAGCGGCTGATCCAGATGATCTTCTATCCACGCGATCATCGCCTGAATCACGCTAAAGACCGCCCCGTCGCGCACGCCCGCGCGGGCAGCGACGCCGCTGGCGATCCATATTCCCTTGCCATCGTGCAGTGAGGAGGGAATAAACAGGTTCAGCGTGCTGCGGCGCTGGTTCAGGCTGAGCGTAACCTGTGGCCGGGAGGCGTCAAAAGGGTGACCGGAAAACCGGGGTGTCACGCTCGATTGAACAGAAGTCTGTAACATCGTGATACCTGCGCGTCAGGACGGTTTAAAGATGCAGAGAGATCGGTTCTCTCTGCGCGCAATAACGGCTCAGAACTGATACACCAGCCCGACCGCCAGAATGTCATCCGTTGATACGCCAGCCGCCTGCGAGAAGTCGCTGCGATCGATCAGGTTAAGCTTGTAATCGACGTAGGCCAGCATGTTGCGGTTAAAGAAAAAGGAGCCGCCAAAGTCGACGAACTTCACCAGATCCTGTGAGCCATAGCGCCTTCCGTTGCCCGCCTGCCCCAGATCCGTCGCCCGCGCCTGGTTATAGGCGATAAATGGCGCCCATCCGGCGTCGAAGGTGTACTGCGCAAAGGCTTCGAAAAGAGCGGACTGGTTGGCGTAGCCGTAGATGCCTGAACCGAGGCGGCTGCCAAAGCGCGAGGCATTAGTCGCCTGCGTGTACATCACACCCAGATAAACCCGGTGCGCGTCATATTTAAGCGACGTCGACCAGGCTTCCGCCATATCGCCGCGTCCCATAATGCCGGGGCTTTCATTCTGTTCACGGGTGCGATCGGAGCGGCTGTAGGCGCCCACCGCCCTAAACCCTTCGCCGAAGGCGTAGGCGACCGACAGGCCATAACCGTCGCCGTTCTGACGCAGCACGTCGCGGCCGCCTGGCTCGCCGCCGCCCGCATTTTTACCCTGATACTGCAGGGCAAAGTCGAGTCCTTTCACCAGACCGAAGAAGTCGCTGTTGCGCCAGGTCGCGAGGCTGTTGCCGCGACGAAACATAAACTGATCGGTGTTATAGGTTTGCGCGTCGAACTCCGGCTCCATATCGGTCTGGCTCAGCGCGTCGTACAGCACCCCGACGTTGCGGCCATAGTCAAACGAGCCGTAATCACCTACCTTAATGCCGGCAAAACCGAGGCGCGTAAACATGGCACCGCTGCTGCTTTCCGGCTGGCTGGCATTAAACTGGCTCTGCCACTGGCCGTAACCGGTGAGCAGATCGGAGATTTGTGTCTGCCCTTTAAAACCGATGCGCATATAGGACTGGTCGCCGTCCTGGCTTTTATCGTCGCTAACGTAGCGCAGCCCTGACACCAGCCCGTAGAGATCGAGTTTGTTACCCGCTGTATTATAAATTTCCGCAGCGCTGACCGGCCCGGTTAGCAGCGCGCAAGACGCCATCAGCGCCCACATATGTCCCTTCATTGCTTCCTCTTCGGGATGAACGACAACTTTCCCGGTAGAACCGGTCAGCTAACATCCCCATGGTTAAATCTGACAGCCAGCGCTGTTTTTGCCGCCGCTGGCAGCTACCTGAAAAACAGAAAAGCGTAATCCCGATGCAGATCTAAGGTTAATTGTCTAAAGGCCGCTTCTTGCCCTGAACAGGCCTGGCGAAAAAAGATCGGCGACAGATTTAAATATTCTTTAAATGTTCGGCTGAAATTTTGCTGGCTGGAAAATCCATTCTCAATCGCGATATCAAATATATGCTTATCCGAAAAGGCGACCGAGAACGCGGCGCGGATAATACGCCTGACCCGAATATAGGTTGCCAGATTAATGCCGGTGTGCTGGCGAAACAGACGCTGAAAATGCCAGTGACCGTAACCACTGCGCGCCGTCACGCTCTTGATCCTCAGAGATTCATCAAAAAGATTCTCTTCAATCCAGGGAAGAATATCGTTGATAACCGCGTCCATGATGTCACGTCGCGTGCTGACACGCTTTTCAGCACAATTAACGGTGCTCATCGCCGCTCCCATTAAAGCCATCGTTGTCACAAACGCTGTGGAACAGACGGCCAGCCGAACCGGTGGTAAAGAGAGAAGAGAGTATCGAGGCAGCGGCGTAAAAAAGGAAGTTATACAAAAGGATAGGTATACAAACAGATAGTTATACCAAGAGATAATTGCAAAAGATTTTTCCCGAGTCTTTTGGCCGATGCACCGGCTCCTGAGTCGTTCAAAAATTCTGATTTATTTCACCACGCCAGCGCTCTTCTCAATGTGGCGTCAGCGGCATAATATTTATCTCAACGGCGCCAGACGCGCCATCACAACCTTTAAATCGACTGGAGACGACCATGAAAATCATCAAAAAATTAGCCATCACCTCTGCCTTTATGCTGGTTTCTTTCTCAGGCCTGGCGCAGAGCATTACCGCCAGCGGCGCAACGCTGGATGCCGCCGAAGCCGCCATCGCGCAGCAGGCGAAACAGGCGGGTGCCTCTTATAAAATAACCAGCGCGCGTTTTACCAACGGCGCCTATATCTCCGCTGAGTTGATTAAATGATGTGGCTGGCCGCAGAGAAGGCATCAGTTTCTGCGGCCGCGATTAAGGAGAGGGTGATGAACAGCGTTAAAATTTGCGTGGCGCTCATTGTGGTAGGGCTGTTCCTGCTAACGTTAAAAAAGTGCGGCAGAGTCTCAGAGTAAATTCTTATATTTAGAAAAGGGAGATATTGCAGTCAGGGATTTATAGCCCGCCAGAAAGGAAAGTGAGACCATCGGATGAAATCGCACAGAAAGATAATAAAGCCGCCAGCAGAGAACAATTGCCGATTCTACCAGCCCTGCTTTCAGGTTATATTTAACCGCCTGTAAAAAACAGAACTCGTAAGAGTCAAAATGAGTCTTTATGGATAAAACAATTTATCTGGTTGATGATGATGAATCGGTCATCAGTTCGCTGCACAACCTTCTGAGCGCCGAAGGTTATACCCTTTCAACTTTTACCTCTCCGTCCGCGTTTTTAAACCTGACGGATTACCGCACGCCTTGTTGCCTGATTGTCGATCTGAACATGCCGGGGCTTGACGGCTTTGACGTTTCGCTTGATCTCACCGAACGCGGTCACGCTATTCCCACCATTTTTCTCACCGGCTTTGGCACCATTCCGCTTACGGTACGGGCGATGAAAGCGGGCGCGTTTGAATTTCTCACCAAGCCGGTCATGCCGGACGATTTACTACGCATCGTCGCCGACGCGCTCGCTCTGTCGGAGAAAAGCGCGGCGCTCTCACAGGAAAAACGGCTGTTCACCGAGCGCTACGCGTCGCTGACCCCGCGTGAGAAAGAGCTGATGCTATTGATTATCAGAGGCTTGCTGAATAAACAGATTGCGGCCGAAATGGGGATCAGCGAGATCACGGCGAAAGTGCACAAGCGCCGGGTAATGGAGAAAATGCAGGTGCGCTCCGCCTCTGAGCTGGTGCGGATAGCGGAACGGCTGGGTCTGCTGAACGACGCCTGGCCGTCGCCAGGGTAGCGCTCCCGCTACGTCGAGCAGGAGCGGGAGCGCCTTCATTTCCCCTCTTCCAGCGGCAGAGTAAACCAGAACAGGCTGCCGCCTTCCGGGCGGTTCTCGGCGCTGAGTTCGCCGCCGTGCCGCCTGATGATCTCCCGGCTGATGGTCAGCCCCATGCCCATGCCTTCCGCCTTGGTGGTATAAAACGACTCGAAGATGCGTCCGATCACCTCATCTGAGACGCCGGTGCCGTTATCGGCGACGTCAATGCGGATCAGATTGCTGGCGGGATGCGAGGAAGAGAGCCGTAACAGCCGCGTGCCGCTGTTATCGCTCATCGCCTCGATGGCGTTAATCACCAGGTTAAGCAGTACCTGCTGAATCTGCACGCTCTCGCAAAAGACCCGATCGTTTTTGGCCGCCAGATCCAGCTCCAGCGCAACGAACCGGCGCTCCAGTTCCAGGCGCGAAAGCACAAGGATGTCGCGCGCGATATGGTGCAGCCTGGCCGAGGCGAACTCCGCGGTCTGGTTGCGCGTCAGCGCCTGCAGCCCGCGGATAATATCGCCGGCCCGGCGCCCTTCGCGAATGATCTCGTCGAGGCTGTGGCTGGCGTTTTGCAAATGTGCCGGCTCGCGCTTTAGCCACCGCAGGCTGGCGCCGGCGTTAGAGACGATAGACATCAGCGGCTGATTGATTTCATGGGCGATAGAAGAGGTCAGCTGGCCGACCGTGGTGGCGCGCGCCACGCGGGCGAGATCCGCCTGAGCGATCCTGACCGCGTCTTCCGCGTGGCGCTGCGCGGTAATGTCCGTCAGCGTGCCGAAATATTCCGCCACCTCCGGCCAGTTTTCATTGGGCTCGCCGATGCCCTTAATGTAGCGGCATTCGCCGTCATCCCGGACGATACGAAACTCCGCCTGCATCACATCGCCGGTTCGCACCCAGTTTTCAATCTTCTCTCTCAGGCTGACGATATCATCCGGATGAACCCGGCGCTGAAACTCCGCCATCGAGGTGGTTTCCTGCGCCTCCGGCAGCCCCATAATGCGCTTGTACTCATCGGAGATATATTGAATATCCGGCTCGACATGCCAGCGCCAGGTGCCGGTATGGCTGATTTTCTCACCCAGCATCAGCGAAGTCTGGCTGGCCCGCAGCTGCTTTTCGATTTTGCGTCGCTGAATGTTCTCATCCACCAGCTCGGCATAGAGACGGGCGGTCTCCAGCGAAACCGCCGCCTGCGCGCCGAGCATCGCCACGATCCTGGAGTGATCGGCGGTAAAGATGTCGGGCATCAGACGATTTTCCAGATAGAGCACGCCGACCATCTGCGCCTGTCTGAACATCGGCACGCACATTACCGCGGCGCCTGAGGCGACAAGGTAATTATCCTGACTGAACGGGCTGAACGCGTCGGGCTTGCCGGTGCGGATCTCCTGACCGGTGCGGATCACCGCCGACAGCACCGACAGCGGCAGATCGGTGGCGGTCGGCAGCTCGCGTACGATGCGCACCTTTACCCCTTCGACGGTGGTCGAGGCGCGCGCCTGAATTTCCGGGATATTACCCTCGGTCAGCCGGATCAGCATGCAGTGCTGCGCGCCGGCGCGCTCCACCAGCAGCATCATCAGCGTATGAATAAGGCGATCGAGGTTAATTTCTTCGGTGAGCGCGCGCATCACCGTCACCATGCTTTGCAGGTCGCTGATCACCGCGCTCGGCTCAAAGGAGAGCGTGCTCAGCGCGCTCTGGGGGTCGGGTTTAGCCAGCGCAGGATAGCGCGTTTCCAGCTGGCGCACCTTGGCGCCCGCGCCCCAGCGCTCCCAGGCGGCGAGCGCGCCTTTCAGGTAGGCTTCGCCGGCAAACGCCATCTCCCGGTCTAAGGCCAGCCGCGCCGCCAGCTCGCACGCCGTTCCGTTAATCGAGTGGAACTGCCCTTCGCGCGACAGCGCTATCGCGTTCTCAAACTGTTCCGCCGCCAGCGCCGTCGCGCCCTCGAGGCGCAGCATCTCGGCGCGCAGCAGCGCCTCTTTGTCGGCAAAGGTTTTACTGTTTTCGTTCGACCAGATGGCAATTTTGTCGAGATGCGGCTGCAGGCGCAGACGCAACGGCGCATCCATGCTGCCCGTCTCTCGCGGCACGGTGAGTGAGAGCGCGCTGTAGAGATGGAAGTCGAGCATATGCACATGGCCAGGGATGCGCTCGGTCAACGGCGCCGCCTCGCTGAAACAGAGCGCCGCCGCGCTATATTCCTGCGCGAAGAAGTGGGCCATACCTTTATAGAGCAGGGACCAGAACTGCATCAGGTACAGGGGGGCGCCGACGCTATGCGGATCACGCTGCGCCAGCGACGGCGGCGTAAAGTTGTCGCCGGAAAAACCGCCCTCTGCCGGCTTGCGCAGGAAAAGGACGTAATCGAGCTGCATCGCCAGGATCACTTCCACGTCGCGATACTGCGCCTTTTGAACGAACAGCATCCCGCGCGTCAGTGAGGTATGCACCCCATCGAGGTGATCGCCGCGCGCCAGATAGTTCATCACCATATGGCGCAGCGCCAGACAGGCCGAGGTCCGGTCACCGGTTTCGACGCCTACGTCGAAGGTCGCCTTCGCCCGCTCCACCGCGTAGCTCAGCGGCATGGTCCAGACGCTGACCTGATCGAGCGGCAGCAGCGTGCGCGCTTTAAAGCCAGTGAAATCGTGTTTATACGCCAGCTCGCGCGCCAGCAGCGTGCTGGCGAAGCCGCGGCTGTATTCGTCGTACCTGTCGCCGCACGCCACGCCGTACCAGGAGAGCGCCAGCGTGGAGGCGCCGCTCAAACCCTGCGCCAGCGTCAGATGAAGCAGCCGGCACAGGATTAGAAAATGCAGCCGGGGATTGATAAAGGCCGCGAAGGTGCTGGCGCTGGCCATCAGATTCATCACGGCTTCGCTGTTTTTGCAACTCACCAGCGGCAGAGAGCGGAAGCGCGCGTAAGGGTTTTTACCCACGTCCTCTTTCAGCAGCGCCCTGGCCGCGTCGCACGCCGCCTGATCGGGATGGCGGTTCAGCTCGATGCCGAACTTCGCGAGCCAGGCCAGCGCGGTTTCCAGCGCCCGCTGGCTGTCCGACTGGCGCATGTGGATCTCCGCGATCAAGCAGGCCGCTTCGGCTTTATCGGTTATCTCGCCGGGAGAGGCTTCTATTCGGGCGCTTAGCGCCAGCGCGGCCGGCAGGTTGCCGTTGAGAAATTCGCACTCCGCCTCTTCCAGCAAAAACTCGCCGCTTTCCGCGCTCGCCGCGCGGCTGTTAAGCAGGCGCGCCCTCTGCAGGTAGCGCAGCGCGGAGAGATAGTCGCCGGTGGTTTTCGCCCGGCGGCTCGCCCTGAGCAGCAGCTGGCTGAACCTTTCCGCCTCCTGCGTCAGCCGCGCCAGATCGTTAACGGCGAGCAGGTGATGCGCCGCTCTGAACAGCAGCGCATGGATCATATCGGGGCTGGATGCCTGCATGTAATAGCGCGTCGCGGCGAGGTGAAAGCGATCTTTCTCCTCGTCGCTTAGCAGGTTAATCGCCGCCTCGTGCATGCTGTCATGCATAAAGGCGTATCCCGCGCCATTGAGCGCAATCAGCCTTGCCGACACGGCCGGAAGCAGCGTTGCCGCGATAGCGGATGCCGAGAGCGCGAGAATGTTGCCAATGGTCTCCCGTTCGCCCGCGCTGCCCAGCAGGGCTAATTTGCCCAGCAGCTGGCGCGTCGGGCGCGGCAGCGTGGTCAGATGCTGCAACAGGCTGGCAGCGACGTTCGCCGTATAGTGACGGTTCTTTAACGCGTCGGGATCGTAGCTCCAGCGAAACGGCGCCGTATGGGTAATCAGCCCTTCGCGCAGCGCCTGGCGAAAAAATTCCTGCGTCGCCAGCGGGTTGCCGGCGGTTTTTTCGTGGATCATCTGCGCCAGCTCCGCCGTCGCCGCGCTGCGGGTATGAAACATGCCCGCCAGCCAGCCCGCGATATTTTTTTCAGTCAGCGGTTCAGGCGTGATATCGGTGATGCGCGCGGCGCAGGCGCGGATGCGCCGCAAATTGTCGGCGATGGTCGGACAGGGCAGCGAGACGCTGTCCCGATGGGTGATCGCCAGCAAAAGCGGGATATCTTCGCTCAGGCTGAGCAGGTTCTGCAGCAGCTGCAGCGTCGCCCGATCGGCCCAGTGCACGTCATCGATCAGCATCACCAGCGGACGCCCGGGCGCGGTAAACGCCTTCACCAGGCTACAGGCCACGCGCTCAAAGCGATTTTTCGCCTCAAGCGTCGACCTGTGGGTTTCTGGCGCCGCTTTCCGATCGAGCAGTATGCCCAGCTCCGGCACCAGACTGACCGCCAGCCCGGCGTACTCTCCCAGCAGACGCGCGATATGCGACTTCCAGCGCGTCATCTCCTCGCTCGGCAGGCCAAGCACGTGAAGCGCCAGCGTTTTAAACGCGGCGCTAAATACCGCATAGGGCAACAGCGGGGAATGCTGATCCGCTTTAACCACCGTCAGCAGGGCGTTCTTGTTGCGCAGCAGCTTAAGCGCCGAGGCAATAAGAGAGGATTTGCCCGCGCCCGGCGGCCCGCCTATCGCCACCAGGCTGTGCTTTCCGCTGCGGCTGACCTCGTCGAACGCCGCCAGGATATCGGCGGCCTGCGGGTGGTCGGTGCAGAGGGCATCGGGTGCCAGGCTAGCGGGCTGCGCGTCCTGCAGCCCGAGCGCGAACGCGTCGATCATGCCGTCCGGCATCAGCGTCGCCGCGCAGCGTCGCAGATCCGCCAGCACGCCCTCCGCCGTCTGGTAGCGGTACTCCGGGGATTTGGCGAGCAGCCGCAGCAAGAGAGAGGAGAGAACCAGCGGAACGTCGGGGCGCAGGCTATGCGGCGGCAAGGCTTCCGAGGCGATGTGATGATGCACCCACTCCGCCTGGCCGCCGTCCGCGCTGCCGTAGGGCAGTCGGCCGGTCAACAGCTCATACAGTACGATGCCGAGGCTATAAAGATCGCTAACGCGACTGACCGGATGGCGCGAGCGCGAGGTATGTTCAGGCGACATATAGGCCAGGGTGCCGCCTGCAAAAGGCAGCCCGGTCTGCTGCAGCAGGTCGCTCTCCGGCGCCGAGAGCCCAAAGCCGCCGAGCCGCACCCGGCCGTCGTCGCCATATAAAAAGTTAGCGGGCTTGATATCGCCGTGCACCAGCCCCTGCTGATGCATCATGCTTAGCGTGCCGCAGAGCATCACCGCGCGCGAGAGAAACTCCGTCAGAGAGCCAGGCGGCGTACACATCACATCCGCGAGGGTGCGGTAGTGAAAAAGGCGATAGACCAGGGCGTAGCGCCCCTGATAATGCGTATGCCGCAGCGGTTTAAGCGCCCAGCTTTCCGCAAGCCTGTGGCGCAGATCCCAGCTATTCTTCAGCAGCTGCGTGACCTGAAAAACCGCCGCCTCGTTCGCTGCCGTGGCGAGCACCACGCTCTCCCCGGTCGCCGCGTGTCGGCCGAGCAGCCAGTCGATACTGCCCTCCTGCGCCAGCGGGCTGAAGCAAAACTCATCCGACAGCGGATAGCCATCGCTCTCGTCTGCGTCTAATTCCGGCGAAGAGGCGCTCACTGACGTGCGCCCCTTGAGGCAAACTCGTCGCGGATATGCTCGAACAGGGCGTCGATTTCGATAGGCTTGGGTAAAAACGCGATCGCCCCGAGATTGATGGCGTAGCGCAGCATGTTCTCATCGCCGTTGCCGGAAATAATAATGCCCGGCGGGTTTTTCAGCCGCCGGGTCAGATTAATGAAAAGCTCGAAACCATTCATGCCCTTCAGTTGC
Organism: Pantoea latae; assembly: GCF_002077695.1. Lineage (GTDB taxonomy): Bacteria > Pseudomonadota > Gammaproteobacteria > Enterobacterales > Enterobacteriaceae > Pantoea > Pantoea latae. The sequence continues at coordinate 80,979 of NZ_MWUE01000017.1, read as the reverse complement.
ACATCAATGATAAAAAGCGCGGCATTCGCCATCGCTGCTTCATCAAGGAGAAGAGATTCTGCCGACTCAAAATCCTGGGTCAGATACCCCTCGGACTGGAGTAAATTAGTCAGACCGCTACGGACAGAACGTTCATCATCAACGACGACAATGCGCTGCGACAGCTGCATGCTGTTTTCCTTTCATAAAGCTCAGGCCTGCGTGAGGCGCTTCCTTAGGAGGCTTTGTCACCTGAGGGCGGGGTCGTGTCACCGATTTTATGGTGATACTCGTGACGAAACCAGCGCAGGTTAACCGGCTGACGATGAATCAGGCGTTTCGCCAGCGGAAGGAGATGTTCACCCACCTGCATGCCAAACAGCCCTAGCAGCGCAATAATGGGCGGCGCGGGCGAATTAACGTCGATCAGGGCATAAATAAAGCCGGCCAGCGCACCTGCCGCCAGCGAAATAGCATAGGTTTTCAGCATGGTTATCCCGCCTGTTTCGCTGTTAGCGGCGAGGTCGCCCGCCGCTCTCCGGTAGCGGACTGCGTCTGCGCCGGGACAGCGGCGGACGTCTCGCTGTGAAACAGTTTGCCGCCCAGCGTGCTGCCAACGATCATGCCCAGCAGCCCCACCAGCGCCACCGCCGGCGGTGCCGGAGACTGCACTTTGATCAGCGCGTAAACCAGGCCGATCAACACGCCCGCGCCCAGAGAGATGACGAAAGGACTCATGGGTCCTCCTTGTATGCATGGCTGGCCAGCCCGTTACGTGCCGGCCAGCTGAACAGATTAGCGGACGTTGGCGGGAACCGGCGCCAGGGTACGGTGCTCGCTTTTCTGACGAGAAGGCGCTTTATGTACCATGGTGTAGGCGTAATCGACGCCGATGCCGTAGGCGCCTGAATGCTCTTTGGCGATGTCCATTACGGCGTTGTAGGTCTCTTTGTGCGCCCAGTCGCGCTGCCACTCCAGCATCACCTGCTGCCAGGTCACCGGGATCACGCCCGCCTGGATCATGCGCTGCATCGCGTAGTCGTGCGCTTCTTTGGTGGTGCCGCCTGAGGCGTCCGCCACCATATAGATTTCATAGTCGCCTTCCAGCATGGCGCACAGCGCGAAGGTGTTATTGCACACTTCGGTCCACAGTCCTGACACCACGACTTTTTTCTTGCCGTTGGCCGCCAGCGCGTCACGCACTTTCTGGTCATCCCAGGAGTTCATTGAGGTGCGCTCAAGGATGTCCTGGCCCGGGAACACGTCCAGCAGCTCCGGGAAGGTGTTGCCGGAGAAGCTTTCCGTTTCGACGGTGGTCAGTACGGTCGGAATATTGAAGACTTTGGCCGCTTTCGCCAGCGCCACAACGTTGTTTTTCAGCACCTGGCGATCGATAGACTGCACGCCAAAGGCCATCTGCGGCTGCTGGTCGATAAAGATGATCTGGCAGTTTTGCGGCGTCAGTACTTCAAGTTTGCGGTTGGTCATGTTTGTGCCCATTGAGGTTAATGTTGCTGAGTTCCGGGGAAAAATTTAACGGCGTCAATTAACAGCCACCCTGCTGGCCGGATGGCGTCTCATCGCGCTGCCGGTCGGTCACTGTCTGAGCGCAGTGTAGGAACCTTTTTTTTGCCGCACTATTATCTTTAGGTATAACTATACGAAGGTATACCTATACAAAGGTATACCTATCCCTTTGTATAACTAGACCTTCTTCTCGTCTCGCGATCATAATCCCGCTATCCCAGCATCCTGCCTACAGCGCAGGACAACTCTCTGTCTGCGGCCGCTCCTTCCGCTGCGGGCAACTCAATTCAGGAGATCCTATGGTTACCCTTGGTAAAGCCGACGTCATTCTCACCAACGGCAGGTTTCACACCGTCGACCGCGAAAACCCGGTGGCGGATGCGGTGGCGATCCGCGACGGCAAATTTCTCGAAGTCGGCAGCCTGGCGGACGTGATGCAACACCACTGCGAAGGCACCAAAGTCATCGACCTGAAGGGTCATACCGCCATTCCGGGGCTGAACGACTCGCACCTGCACCTGATCCGCGGCGGCCTTAACTACAACCTTGAGCTGCGCTGGGAAGGCGTACCGTCGGTGGCCGACGCGCTGCGCATGCTGAAAGAGCAGGCGTTGCGTACGCCGTCGCCGCAGTGGGTGCGCGTGGTAGGCGGCTGGACCGAGTTTCAGTTCGCCGAGCGCCGTATGCCGACGCTGGACGAAATCAACGAAGCCGCGCCGGATACGCCGGTATTCGTGCTGCACCTTTACGATCGCGCCCTGCTCAACCGCGCGGCGCTCAAAGTGGTGGGCTACACCAAAGATACGCCCAACCCGCCGGGCGGCGAGATCCAGCGCGACAGCAACGGCAATCCGACCGGCATGCTGATCGCTCGTCCCAATGCGATGATCCTCTACGCCACCCTGGCGAAGGGCCCGAAACTGCCGCTGGAGCAGCAGGTCAACTCGACGCGCCAGTTTATGCGCGAGCTGAACCGTCTCGGCCTCACCAGCGCTATCGACGCCGGCGGCGGCTTCCAGAACTATCCCGAAGACTATGAGGTGATCGCCGAACTGCACGCCAAAAAGCAGATGACGATCCGCATCGCCTATAACCTCTTTACGCAGCGACCCGGCCACGAGCTGGAAGATTTCGAGAAGTGGACCGATATGCTGACGCCAGGCCAGGGCAGCGACTACTTCCGCCATAACGGCGCAGGCGAGATGCTGGTCTTCTCCGCCGCCGACTTCGAGGACTTCCTTGAGCCGCGTCCCGATCTGGCGCCGGGTATGGAGGATGAACTGGAGCGCGTGGTGCGCCACCTGGTAGAGCACCGCTGGCCGTTCCGCCTGCACGCCACCTATGATGAGTCGATCAGCCGCATGCTGGACGTGTTCGAAAAAGTTAACCGCGACATTCCGTTCAACGGCCTGCACTGGTTCTTCGACCACGCCGAGACCGTTACCCAGCGCAATATCGACCGTATCAAAGAGCTGGGCGGCGGCATCGCAGTGCAGCACCGTATGGCGTTCCAGGGCGAATATTTCGCCGAGCGCTACGGCATCGAAGCGACCCGCCATACGCCGCCGGTGGCGCGCATGCTGGAAACGGGCGTGCCGGTTGGCCTCGGCACCGACGCCACGCGCGTCGCCAGCTACAACCCCTGGACCGCACTCTACTGGCTGGTTTCCGGCCGCACCGTTGGCGGCATGCAGATGTATGACGTCAATGCGCGTCTGGATCGCGACACCGCGCTGATGCTGTGGACGCAGGGCAGCGCCTGGTTCTCCAGCGAGCAGGGCAAAAAAGGGCAGATCAAAGCGGGCCAGCTGGCCGATATGGTGGTGCTGAGCAAAGACTACTTCAGCGTGCCGGAAGAGGAGATCAAAGGCATTGAGTCGGTGCTGACCCTGGTGGACGGCAACGTTGTCTATGCCGCAGGCTCCTTCAGCGGCGAGGCGCCGCCCTCTATTCCGGTGCTGCCTGAGTGGTCGCCGGTGGTGAAGGTGCCCGGTCACTACCGCAGCGCGCCGCCGACGGCGGCGACGCGCGTCGGCATGCAGCAGATGCCGCACCAGTGCAGCGGCCCGTGCGGCGTGCACAGCCACGCTCATGACGTGGCGCGCGGCGCCAACCTGCCGGTGTCCGAGGAGAACGCCTTCTGGGGCGCGCTCGGCTGCAGCTGCTTCGCGTTTTAATCATCATGACGCGCGCTTTTTCTCAGCCGCCCCGCGTTAATGCGGGGCTGTTCTTCCTGCGCCTCACCGGCTGTCTGCTGCTGCTGTACGTGCACGGCCTGCCGAAGGTGTTCCACTTCAGCGAAGAACTGACGCGTATCGAGGATCCCTTCGGCCTCGGTCCCTGGATGAGCCTGTTGCCGGCTATTTTTGCCGAAGTCATCTGCCCGCTATTTATTCTGACTGGCGTGTTCGCCCGCCTCGCCTGCCTGCCGATTATCGGCGTGCTGCTGGTGGCGATGCTGGCGGTGCATCCCGGCTGGAGCATCGCGGAGGGCCAGTTTGGCTGGCTGCTGCTGATTATCTTCACCACGCTGGCGTTAACCGGTCCAGGCCAGTGGCGACTCGGCGCCGTCGCGCCCGCAGAGGTACCTCATGGCGCAGGTTAACGATGTTCATGATGTGACGCCGGGCGAGGATAGCCCGCCTGCTGCCGCCGCGTCGCCCTGGCAGCCGCTGCGGCAGCCGGTGTTTCGTATGCTGTGGATCGCGACGGTGGTCTCCAATATCGGCTCCTGGATGAATGACGTTGGGGTTAACTGGACCATGCTGACGCTGAGCGCCGATCCGCTGAGCGTGGCGCTGGTGCAGGCGGCCAGCAGCCTGCCGATGTTCCTGTTCGCCCTGCCGTCGGGCGTGCTGGCCGACATCGTCGATCGGCGCAAGTACCTGCTGTTTTCGCAGCTGTGGGTGTTTATCGCCGCCGCCGGTTTGACCGCGCTCTCTTTTACCGGGCACGTCACGCCGCTGGTGCTGCTGATCGCTGCTTTTCTGATGAGCGCGGGCGCCGCGATGAGTTCGCCGCCGTTCCAGGCCATCGTGCCGGATCTGGTCAGCAAGCGGGAGCTGGGGCCGGCGATTGCGCTTAATTCGCTCGGCATCAACATCAGCCGCGCCATTGGTCCGGCACTGGGCGGCCTGATCCTGTCGTTCGCCGGGCCGTGGATGGTGTTTCTGCTCAACGCGCTGTCGGTGCTCGGCGTCGCCTGGGTGCTCTATCGCTGGAAAGAGGCGCCCAGCGTGCAGCGTCTGCCGCCAGAGCATTTCTTCGCGGCGGTGCGCGCCGGGCTGCGCTACGTGCACGCCGCGCCGGTGCTGCGCAACGTGCTGGTGCGCACCGTCGCCTTTTTCCTCTTCGGCAGCGCCGGCTGGGCGCTGCTGCCCTTAGTGGCCCGCCGCGAGCTGGGGCTGGGTCCTGGCGGCTACGGCATCATGCTGGCCTTTATCGGCGTGGGCGCCATCTGCGGCGCGGTGCTGCTGCCGCGGCTGCGTAAACGCTTCAACGCCGATCGGCTGATGGTGCTGGCCAGCCTGCTGTTCGCTGCTACCATGCTGGCGCTGGCGTTTATCCGCCAGTTCTGGCTGCTTAACGCCTGTGAGTTCTTCACCGGCTTCGCCTGGATTGCCGTGCTCTCCACGCTCAACCTCGGCGCGCAGCGTAGCGCGGCGAAATGGGTCAAAGCGCGCGCGCTGGCGGTCTATCTGACGGTGTTCTTCGGCTCGATGACGCTAGGCAGCGCCATCTGGGGGCAGCTGGCGTCGCGCTACGGCATTCCGGTTTCGCTCTGCGTCGCGACGCTGGGCATGGCGCTGGCTTCGCTTACCGTGCTGCGCTGGCGGCTGGATAAAGATCCCGATCTCAATCTGGACGTCAGCGAGATGGGCGAGTCCGTTCCGGCGCTCGATATTCATCACGATCGCGGGCCGGTCAGAGTGAGCTATGAATATCAGATCCGCCAGCAGGACGCGCATGACTTTACGCTCTGCATGCAGGAGATGCGCCGCGTGCGCCATCGCGGCGGCGCCATCAACTGGGCGGTATACGAAGATATTCTTCAGCCGGGTATTTTCGTGGAGACCTTTGTGGTGGGCTCCTGGATGGAGCATCTGCGCCAGCTTGAACGCTATACCATGAACGATCAAAAGATTCAGACGCGCGTTTATGCTTTTCATCAGGCGGAGCAGATGCCGGTGGCACGTTATTTGATTGCCCCGGAATAAGGGCTGCCGCCAGTAATCGCAGCGATCATCAGCAAACGTCTTCTCATTCGCCATCCGTCATGGATTAAAAAAGCCCGCATCAGCGGGCTTTCTCGTTTCAGGGTGCCGCGAGCTGCCGCAGCCGTCCAGCAACCTCCGGCCGGTCATGCAGCCCCTGCGCACACTCCGCGATGTAATCCTCCAGCCCTGGCGGAAACGTCAGGTCGATACCGTTCATCAGCAGGAAGACTTCAGCGCACGCCAGCGCGGTGCGTTTGTTGGCATCCGAAAAGCAATGCCCTCGCGACACGGCCAGCAGATAAGCGGCGGCCAGCTCAAACAGGTCGGACACGTTGTCGTAATAGTGCTGCATCTGAACGCGGGCGACCATACCCTCCAGGCCGCCACGGTCACGCACACCCGGCAGGCCGCCGTAACGCTCGATCTGGTCATCATGCAGCGCTTCCACCTGCGCCAGCTCCAGAAAAAAGATCACTTGTCGGCCAGCGCCTTATATACCGCCTGATTGGTGTCGTTGCCGCGCATCTTCTGCATCGCCAGTTCGAAGCGGGCCTGCTGGAGGACGGCATAGTCGGCAGCGGAAAGCAGCACCATATCCGGCGCGCTGCGGCGGGTTATCGTTACCGGCTGCGACTGCGCCTGATCCAGTACGGTGCGAAGCGACTGGCGCGCTTCACTCATGGAAATCGTAATCATCAGGGTTTCCTCTGCTGTATTTGTCGGTTGAATTGTACAGTTTAACCGTGCAACCAACAAGCTGTTAAGAGGTTGTTATGAATTCAGTAAATTATTGTCTCCCGCCTGTTTAACAACGATGAATGCTCAGTACCATTCAATGGTTATATCAGGCTAAGCCGGGCGTTTTAAGGGCCGCTCTATTGCCCGCAGACTGGATAAGCCTGCGGGCCCGTTATCTAACGATCAACACAGCCTCAAAAGGAGGGCAAAACGCGCTGGCCGATCGCGGCCTCCACCGCCTGCGCCACCTCAAGCAGCTTGAGATCCTCGCCCGGCGCGCAGAACAGCGTCACGCCAAACGGCAGCCCTTGCGCATCCTGTCCGACAGGGATGGCCACCACCGGCGCGCCCGCCTTGCCGGTGCATTTAGCCGCGGCCGATCCCGGCGCGAGCAGCACATCTGCGCCGCTGGCATTGAGCGCCGCCAGAATCCCTGCATCGAGACTGAGCGCAATATCCTGACGGCGATCGCGGCGGTAGTGCGCGGAGAGGATATCCGGCGCCGCCTCGGCCGCCTCCAGCAGAGACTGCCCATAGGGAATCGCCTCTGGATGCGCCTGGTTCCAGTGAATAATGTCGCGCAGCGACCTCATCCCGCACGGCGTAAAGGTCGCCAGCAGGCTATTCAGGCTGGCCTTAAATTCGCTGCGAAATACGCAGGATCGCACCTGGTGCAGCTGTTCCGCCGAAGGCAGGTCGCAGGGATCGACGATAATAGCGCCCGCCTGCGCCAGCGCCGCCAGCAGCTGTGAAAAGATCGCCTTGCGGCTGTCGATCAGGGCGCCGTCGGCGATAAACCGGCGCGGCACGCCGATGCGTACCCCCTGCAGCGTGCCCGCGCGCGGGTATTCAAGCGGAAAGTCGGCGAGGGTCGCCGTATCTTTCATGTCCGCTCCCGCCATCGCCTGATAGACCAGCCGCGCGTCGTCGACGGTGCGCGTCAGCGGTCCCGGCGAGTCCTGGCTGGGAACCAGCGGGATCAGGCCGTAACGGCTGACGCGTCCAACCGTAGGCTTGAAGCCGACCACCGAGCTGTGAACGGCCGGCGCCTGAATCGAGTTTTGCGTTTCAGAGCCGATAGCGAAACCGCACAGGCCCGCAGCGACAGCGGCCGCCGAACCCACGCTGGAGCCTTGCCCTCTGCCATAGGGCAGGCCGAGCGGGTTGCGCACCACGCCGCCGGCGCCGCTGAATTCAGCAGGCATAGTATCCGATACGAAGTCAGCGAATTCCGTCAGGTTGGTTTTGCCCAGCAGCACCGCGCCGGCGTCGCGCAGACGCGCCACCAGCGTCGCTTCAACCGGCGGCAGAAAGGTCGCCAGCGCGCGGGCGCCTGCTGAAGCGAAGCTGCCGTCCACCGTAAAGACATTATCTTTCACCAGCCAGGGCACGCCGTGCAGCGGGCCTCTGATGTAGCCAGCCGCCCGTTCGGCATCGGCGCGTTTCGCCTCCTCCCGCGCGAGACGGGAGAGGCTTCTGACGCAGTTGAGGCCGTCAGCGCCGCCGTTAACGCGCTCGATGCGGCTTAAATACCATTCGGTGGCCGCGAGCGAGGTCAGCTCACCGGCCGCAATGGCCGCGCCAATGGCTCGCGCCGATCCCAGCGCCAGCAGAGAAAAGAGATCGTTCATTGAAGGGATTCCGCAACGTCCAGACAGGCCCCCAACTTACAGGATACGCGCCCCTGCCCTTAGACAGTTTCACGCATTTACCGGCGAGGCTTAACGAAGGTCGCTGGATGCAAACCGCTGCAGCGCGGGGCCGTCCAGCCGATAGCGAACCCACTCGTTCAGCGGCAGCGCATCGATGCTCGTGTAAAAGTCCTTTGCGGATTTGTCCCACTCCAGCGCGTTCCACTCAATACGGCTGCACTGCCTGTCGAGGGCAACCTGAGCCAGATATTGCAGCATCGCCTTCCCCGCGCCGCGCCCGCGATAGTCGGGCAGCAGGTAGAGATCCTCCATGTTCAGGCTGTAGCGCGCTAACCAGGTGGAATAGCTCATGGCGATCACCGCGTAGCCGGCAATCACGCCGTCTACTTCGCAAATACAGGCCTCTGCGCCGGTTTTCGAAGAGAAGAGCGAGTTTTTCATCTCTTCAATGTCCGGCAGGTTTTCCAGCGGCGCCTCGCTGTAGACGGATAAGCCGTTGATCATGTTATAGATCGCATCAGTATCATCCGGGACCGCCTGTCGAATAATAACGCTCATAAACATTCTCTTCGCTGCACAGTTTGATGAGCGTAACGATAAACGGTATCGTTCAATGAATTAAGTGCAATAAAATCAACGAAAGGTGAATTTCATGCATCATGTGCTGAGGCGTCTCGATCTTAACCTCTTGCCGGTTTTTGATGCGGTTTACCGACATCGTTCCGTCAGGCTGGCGGCGGCAGAGCTCTCAATGAGCACCTCAGCGTTGAGCCACGCCCTGACACGGCTGCGCGACTTTCTTCAGGATCCCCTTTTCTTTCGTGAAGGGCATAAAATGTGCCCCAGCGTTTATGCTCACCAGCTGGCGCCCCATATCGCCGCCTCGCTGGCCGCCCTTAATCACACCCTCAGCCCGGTGCAGCCATTCGAGCCCTTAACCAGCCAGGAAACCTTTCGCATCGCCGTTACGGATTACACCGCCTGGTGCGTCTTTCCCGGCCTGATCAGCGAGCTGCAAAAAACCGCGCCAGGCATCGCTTTTGAACTCTGCCATCTTCCCAACAATCCGGCGCTCAACGAGCTACTGGCGGGGGAAATCGATCTGGCGCTGAGCTTTAGCGAGCCGGATGAGGTCAGCCATCCCGATCTGGATGAAATTGCGCTGTTCAGCGATGAATTTGTGGTGATTAGCCACGCCCGCCGTCGCAGCCTGACGCTGGAAGATTATCTGGCGGCGGGACATCTGGTGGTGACGCCGTGGAATGAAAAAAAGGGCCTGCTGGACAGCCATCTTGCGCGCCTGGGGCTGACGCGCCGCATCGTTATCAAAACGCCTTCGATGCTCGGCTCGCCGTTTATCGTGGCGGAGAGCGAATTACTGATGGCGATCCCTTCGTTTGTCGCCGACACCATGATGCAGGTCGCGCAGGTAAAGGCGTTTACCCTGCCTTTTTGCGCGCCCCGTTTCACGGTGAAAATCTACTCGCATAAAAGAAGCGGCAAAAAAGCCTCTTCCGACTGGCTGAAAGTCAATATCCAGCGCGCTATTCAGCGTCAGCGCATTACTCCTCTCTGACCACCATCTCATGCGCCTCGCGCTGTTGCAGCCAGTCGCGGCTGTTGACGCGCAGCATATCGATAAAGGCGTGCCCGGCGCGGGAGAGACGCCCGATATCGGGGCAAAGGATGCCGATGCTGGTCGCCGGCAGCACCTCTTTGAGCGACAGCGGCCGCAGTCGCTCCTGATAATCGGGAAAGCGCAGGCGCACAGAGGTCCACATGCTCACCATCGGCGCTTCATCCAGCATGCGCGCCATAATCCACGGCGATGAGCAATGAACGATCTGGCTGGGCAGCGGCAGGTTATAGCGGCGAAACACCTGCGCCAGAATCGAGTGCTCTCCTGGCTCGTCCCAGTCCAGCCAGGTGTAGTCGAGCAGATGGCGCAGTGCGACCCGGTGCGTCACAGGATGATGCCGCCCGGCGATAAGGGTATTTCCCAGCGCATACAATATTTCCCAGTACATCGGGGCGATACGCATGCCGGTGGTGGCGGAGATAACGGCGAGATCGATGCGATTATTTTCCAGCGCCTCATAGAGCTGATGCGGGCGCGCCTCCATCGCAATCAGCTTCACCGTCGGAAAGCGCTGCTGAAAATGCAGCAGCGTGGTGGTAAAGGGGCCATACGCGGCGGCAGAGGTAAACCCGACGCGCAGCTGGCTCAGCGACTGGCCGAGCAGGCTGTCGATCTCTTCCCGCGCCTGGCTCAGAGAGCGATCGATATCGCGCGCATGGCGCAGCAGCACCTGACCATAGTCGTTCAGCGTTACGCCGCGCGAGCTGCGATCGAGGATCGGCATGCCGATTTCAGACTCAATCTCCTGAATCGTTTTACTGATGGCGGGCTGAGTCAGGTGTAGCGTTCGCGCCGCCTTGCTGAGGCTGCCTTGCGCCGCCACCTCCAGCAGCACGTCCAGCTGGTGCAGCTTAATCCTCATGGTGCTCCCTCTTTAGCGGGCTGAAATGGTGCAAAAAACGCCCTGTTAAGGTACAGCAAACATAACCTGGCCCATAACAATTACTCATAGTTGATATGTATTTATATTATGGCAATAGTGCAGTCTGTCGCTTTTTTCCCCGTTCAGCTACCGGAAGGACACGCCGATGAAACAGACTGTCCGCTATGCCTCGACCGACGCGGAGATCGCCGCGCCGCTCGCCTTGACGCCAGACGCGCAGCCCCTCAGGCGCAGCCAGCAGGCTAAATCGCTGCTGGCGGTAACGCTGGGAAACGGCCTGGAGATTTATGACTTCACCGTTTACAGCTTTTTCTCGGTGATCATCGGCCACCTGTTTTTCCCCGCCAGCAGCGACTCCGCCTCGCTGCTGCTGGCCGTCGCGACCTTTGCGGTGGGCTTTATTATGCGTCCGCTCGGCAGCCTGATGCTTGGCCACTACGCGGACAAAAACGGGCGCAAAGCGGCCCTGACCTTGATCATGAGTCTGATGGCGCTCGGCGTGATGCTGGTGGCGTTTGCCCCCACCTATGCGCAGGTGGGGCTATGGGCGCCGCTGCTGCTGGTGATCGGGCGCATGCTGCAGGGCTTTTCGGCGGGCGGCGAAGTGGGCGCGGCCACCAGCTGGCTGATGGAGGCGGGAGATAAATCGCAGCGCGGCGTGCGGGTCAGCTGGCAGATGGCCAGCCAGGGCGGCGCCGCGTTAGTCGGCGCGGCGCTGGGCGCGCTGTTGACTCACACCCTTAGCCAGCAAGCGCTCTACGCCTGGGGCTGGCGCGTGCCGTTTATCATCGGTCTGGCGATTATGCCGGTGGGGATCTATATCCGCCGCCACCTGACTGAACTGCCTGTGATACATGAAACCCGGCAGGAAACGCCGGCGCGCGAAATCTGGCGCGCGCATCGCCGCCCGCTGCTGCTGGGCATTCTGCTGGTGATGAAAAGCACCACCACCTTTTACCTTATCGTCTACTACATGCCGGCGTATATGGTCAACACGCTGCGCCTGCCCGCCGCCGCCTCCTACTGGATTAGCCTGATCGCCGCGCTGCTGACGCTGATCGTGCCCTTTTTTGCCGGCAAGCTGGCGGACAGAGTGCCGCGCCGCAAACCGGTTTTGCTCATCTGCGCGCTGGGTTCGATGCTGCTGGTGTGGCCCATCTTCGCCACGCTGCAACAGGGCGCGTCGCTGGCGCTGACGCTGCTGCTGATTGCGGCGGATCAGGTGCTGGCCAACATTAGCGCCGTGGCGTTCTTTTTGCTGATCCTCGAAGCCTTTCCGCGCCGGGTGCGCGCATCCGGCATGGCGCTGGTGTATGCCATCGGCGTCACGCTGTTCGGCGGCTTCGCGCAGTTCAACGTCACCTGGCTGCTGAACGTCACCGGCGAGGCGATGGCGCCCGCGTGGTATCTGCTGTTTAGCGCCGTCGTCTCGCTGGCGGCGCTGCTGGCCTGGCGCGAGCGGGCCGTCCATACCGACGACTGAAACCTGGAGAAGAGCGTATGTTGATCAAAGAGATCCTCGACCATGAAGCAGAGATGATCGCCATTCGTCGCGATTTTCATCAGCACCCGGAGTTAGGATTTGAAGAGTATCGCACCAGCCAGCGTATCGCCGAGCTGCTGACGGCGTGGGGATATGAAGTGCATCGCGGGCTGGGCGGCACCGGCGTGGTCGGCACCCTGAAAAACGGCAGCGGCGGCAAACGGCTGGGCCTGCGGGCTGATATGGACGCGCTGCCGATGCAGGAGCTGACCGATCTGCCCTGGCGCAGCACGGTACCGGGCAAAATGCACGCCTGCGGGCATGATGGTCACTGCGCCATTCTGCTGGCGGCGGCGCGCTATCTGGCGGAGAAACGCCCTTTTTCCGGCACGCTGCATCTTATTTTTCAGCCTTCCGAAGAGTCGGTCGGCGGCGCACGACGCATGATGGAGGATGGCCTTTTTACCCTGTTTCCCTGCGATGCGATTTTCGGCCTGCACAATATGCCGCTGCTGCCCGCTGGCGCGTTCGTCACCAAAAGCGGCGCGCTGATGGCCTCGTCCGACAGTATGACCATTACCCTGCAGGGCAAAGGCGGCCACGGCTCGACGCCGGAAAACTGTATCGATCCCATTGTTGCCGGCGCGGCGATGATTATGGCGCTACAGACCATTGTGTCGCGCAATGTGGATCCGCAGGATGCTGCGGTGGTGACGGTCGGCAGTTTGCAGAGCGGCGCCACCCACAATATTATCCCCGACCACGCGGTGCTGAAGCTGAATATGCGCACCTTCAGCGAAACGGTGCGCCAGGCGGTGAAGGCACGCATTGAGACGCTGGTGCGCGCTCAGGCGGAAAGTTTCGGCGTCACCGCCACCCTTCAGCCCGACTTCGGCTATCCGGTCACCGTCAACCACGCGGCGGAAACAGCCTTTGCGCTGCAGGTGGCGCGCGACACCTTCGGCGCCGAACGCGTGGCTGACCCGCAACAGGTAAAAAGCGTGATGGGCAGCGAGGATTTCGCCTTTATGCTGCAGGCCTGCCCTGGATGCTATATCTGGCTGGGAACCGGAACCGGCGAGAACGACTACGCGGTGCACCACCCGCTCTATCAGTTTAACGACGCCTGTATTTCCACCGGCGCGACCTACTGGGTGCGGTTAACGGAGGCGTTTCTGCGTCAGTCGTCCTGACGCTATTTTCCGCTGGTTTTCGCACAGGCTTCTACGATTAAGGGTCCCTATGCTGAATTCAGACGGAGAGAAAAATGAGCAACAGGCACGTTCTTTTGGTGGGCGCCAGCGGCGTTGTCGGCTTTGCCGCGCATGACGCCTTTCACCTGGCGGGCTGGCGTATTACTACGCTGGGCCGCTCACCGCATAGCCCGCACGCTTCGCCCCATCTCAGCGCCGACTTGTCCTCTTCAGAGGATCTCAACCGCCACCGTCACGCCTTTGAATCGGTCACCCATATCTTTTATGCCGCCCTGCGCCAGGATGCCAGCCCCGGCGTAGAGGCGGATATCAACGCGCTGATGTTTGAAAACCTCATCGCGGCGGTGCGCGCCTCTGGCTCGTCGCTGAAGCAGATTATTTTCATTCAGGGTGGCAAGGTTTACGGCGCCCACCTGGGCGTCTACCGCACGCCGGCGCGGGAAGAGGACAGCCGCCATTTTCCGCCAAACCTCTATTTCCGGCATGAAGACTATGCCAAAAAAATCGCCGACGAAACGGGTATTGGCTGGACGGCGCTGCGCCCGGATATCGTCATCGGCCACTCTTTCGGCTCGCCGATGAATCTGGGCAATTTGATTGGCGTTTACGGCACGCTGTGTCGTGAATCGGGCACCGCGCTGCATTTTCCGGGTCCCGACGCGGCGTGGCGCAATACGCTGGTGAATATCACCGACAGCCGCATTCTCGGCCAGAGTGCTATCTGGGCGGCGGAACAGGAAAAATATGGTGCCTTTAACATCACCAACGGCGACGTTTTCCGCTGGAGCCACGTCTGGCCGAAGCTGGCTGAGTGGTTCGGCGTGCCGGTCGGCGAAGCGCAGCCGATCTCGCTGAGCGAGCGTCTGAGCGCGCTTAAGCCGCTCTGGGCGTCGATTGCCGACCGGGCGCAGCTCAAAGAGCGCGATATCGATCGGCTGGCGCTGGGCGGCTTCGGCGACTTTATCTTTCACGTTGAGAAAGATGCGATCTTCGACGTCACCAAAGCGCGTCAGGCGGGCTTTAACGGCATGATCAAACGTTCCGACGAGGTGCTGATTGCGCATCTCGACGCCATGCGCAGCAGCCAGCTGATCCCCTGAGACTGGCCTGACAGCATCGCGCTGTCAGGCCTCGGCCGGGATTCCGCTATTAACCGGCGTTCTGATAAAAAGGAAACGCGCCCAGCAGCAAACAGCTGGCGAAAAACACCATGCTGGTGATAAATGACCAGCGCAGGGTAAAGCGCTGCGTCTGCGCGTAATCGAGCTTCAGCATCCCCACCAGCAGATAGGTCGAGGCCACCAGCGGGCTTAAAATATGCACCGGCTGTCCCACCAGCGCGGCGCGCGCCATCTCCACCGGTGCGATACCGTAATGGCCCGCCGCCTGCACCAGCACGGGCAGCATGCCGAAATAGAAGACGTCGTTGGAGACCAGCCAGGTCACGGGCACGCTGATCAGGGCGGTGATCACCGCCAGATAAGGCCCCAGCGCGGCGGGAATGATATTAACAATCGCCTGCGCCAGCGCATTCGCCATGCCGGTCCCGGCGAAAATGCCGGTAAACACCGCCGCCGCGAAAATCAAGCTGGCAACGGCGAGGATGGCGGGCGCATGCCGCGCCAGCTGCTCCTGCTGCTGACTGAGACGGGGAAAGTTGACCAGAAACACGATCGCCGTCGCCAGCATAAACAGGTAGGCCATCGGCACGATATCCAGCACCAGCAGGGTAATCAACGCCACGGTAAGCGCCCAGTTGGTCCAGAAACGCCAGGGGACGCAGGGCTTCTCCTCTAATACGATATCGTGCTTTTCCGACGTATCAGGATGCCAGCCGAGACGTTTGCGTTCATGACGTCCCAGTATCCACGCCATGATAAACGTCCAGACGACGCAGGCGAGCAGCGGCAGTAATAGCGGAACGAACAGCGTGCTGGTTTCAGCATGAACGGCGGTGGCCGCGCGCGCCGTCGGACCGCCCCAGGGCAGCATATTGCCCAGCCCGGTGCACTGCAGCAGCAGGCAGGCGACTTTCAGCGTCGACAATCCCGCGCGCTGATAAATCGGCAGAAAGGCGGCGAGCACGATCATATACACCGTCGCGCCGTCGCCATCCAGCGCCACCAGGAACCCCAGCAGCACGGTGCCGGTAAATATCTTTACCGGATCGCCGTCGACCGCCGAGACGATGCGGCGGATAACCGGATCGAACATGCCTGCATCCGTCACGCTCATAAAATAGAGCATGGCGAAAATCAGCATCACGCCGGTCGGCGCAACGGTGCGCAAGCCTTTTATTACCATATCGCCCGTTTCGGCGCCAAAGCCGGCCACCAGCGCAAAAAAGGTCGGCACGATAATTAAAGCGGTTAGCGCGGAGAGTTTTTTGGTCATTAATAAACCAATAAACAGCGCTATCATGAGCAGACTGACGATCAGCAGCATAGTTTTATCCTGTTGCAGGGACATTGCGCGTTTGTCAGCGACAAACGGGAAACGTATCGGAATTTAAAAAGGAAACAGCCAAAGCAATTATTATTAGTAAGTCACTATATTTCATAAAAACAGCAACTTAAGCAACCAGTAAGAAGGTCGTCACTGTGCGCTGATTCATGTTTTTTATAAATTTAAAATGACGTCGGGTGATAATAAACAGGCGTGAAACTTAATAAGAAAAATTTTATTTCTCTCTTGCCGACTGTTTATTATTGGGCCCGCGCGTGCGGGCCGGTTAATTAATGATGATCGCGCGGCGAAGGCTGCAGCGGTAAATTGAGTCGATAAAGTTTCACCGGGTATTCGACGGTAGAGGGCTTTCCGCCGGTGGTCGCTGGCGTGCGGTTGATCTGCGCGGAAGGCATCCACAGCGCGCCCTGCGAAATCCACATCGCATCGATCCAGACCAGACGCGGATCCTGCACCACTGTGCTGACTTCGCCCTGCGGCGTGATGCGCTTTATCGCGCGGGTATTGATATCCGAGGCGTAAAGATTGCCGTCCGCGTCTATCGCCGTGCCGCCCGTGCTCCAGGTGTCGACAAATTTTTGCGCATGGCGCGCCACTTCGTCGCCCGACAGCGAGGCGTCATTCAAGTAGCGCGTTTCGATGCGTGCCATCGGTCCAGGGATCGCCTGGTAATAGAGCCATTTACCGTCTGGCGACACCTCCAGCTGATCCAGCCCGACCCGCTTTTCCCGGCCGTCGCGCAGAAAGAGTTTTTTGCCATCTGCATAGATAGGCTGATGGTCAATCGAGAGCGGATGGTTATCCAGCACGCGCCAGCTTTGACCCGATTTCAGATTCAGCACCACCAGGCCCACCGCACCCGGATCGGTGATATAGGCGAAATCACCGTTGAAGCGCACATCGTCGAGATAGCTTTCCGCTTTCAGCGTCGGCGCCTTTAACAGGTAGCTCGCCACCACTTTGCGGCTGTGAATATCAATGCGCACCAGCTTAGCGCCCTCTTCCACCGCCTTATCGCCGGTTCCGATGCCTTTATTGCCGGCATCCATTACCCAGAGGTCGCCGTCCGGGCCAAAGCGCAGCGCGTTAACGTGCAGAAAATGCTGCGACGGATGCTGCGCATCCCAGCGGTTCCACTCTTCATCGGGCCAGGCTTCAAGCTGGCCGTTCTTCACCTCGACCAGCTGCGGGCCCGCCCCTTCCGACTGCGTCAGCGACGCGAAAATACGCCCTTCAGGACTGACGGTGACGCCATTCCAGACGCGCGGCGAGGTCTCGACCTGCTGCAGTCGGCTATCCTGTTGAGTCGGCAGCGTCACCGGCAGGCGATCCTGCGCGCCGGCCTGACCAGTCACAAGCATTGCCGCCAGCAGCGACATTATCCTGGTGCCTTTTTTCATCTTTCCTCTCCTTTACAGCGGGCACCCTTTGGCGCGCAACACGGCGTTGAAACGCTCGGGATCGGCGGTTCCGCTGCGGTTGGTTTCACGGATGCGCGCTTCGCGCTGCTCATGTTCGCGCACGCGCGGCAGCAACGCAGCCAGCTGCGACTGCGGGATACTGATCACCCCGTCGGCGTCGGCCACGATCAGATCGCCTGGATTCACCACCAGGCCCGCGCACTGGATGGTGACGTTGATTTGGCCTGGCCCCTCTTTGCTCGGACCGCGCAGCGTATTGCCGCGCGCCCAGAGCGCCACGCCGCCTTCGGCCCACTCATTGACGTCGCGAATGGCGCCATCGATCACAAAGCCGGCAATTTTTTTGGCGATGGCGGAGGTGCGCATCAGCCCGCCGATCAGCGCCTGGGTCAGGTCGCCGCCGCCGTCGATCACCAGCACATCCCCTGGCTGCGCCATTTCAATCGCCTTGTGGATCATCAGGTTGTCGCCGGGACGCACCTTCACCGTCAGCGCCGGGCCGCACAGCACATGCTGCGGATCGTTATGCCAGGCCTGCAGCCCCAGCGCGCCGCAGGAGCGGCCCATGCAGTCGCCGATATTGGGTACCGGCAGGCGGCGAAAGGCGTCAATAGTCTCTGCATCAGGCAGCGTATCGCGCTGTCCGATAAAGTAGCCGGCTGGCCAGGTGTCAGATGGGGTCATGAATGCTCCTTAAGTACCGCGCGGTTAACACAGGTGCGCGGATCGACCGCCGCACCCTTGAGAAAGTCGAGACACTGGCGCGCCGCGAAGAGGGCGACCTTATCCAGCGCTTCCGGAGTGGAGCCGCCAATATGCGGCGTCATCACCAGGTTAGTCAGGCTGCGGAAAGGGTGATCGGCGGGCAGCGGCTCCACGGCGACGGTATCGAGCCCGGCGGCAAACAGCTGACCGCTGCGCAACGCCGCGTCCAGCGCCGCTTCGTCAATCAGTTCGCCGCGCGAGGTATTGATCACCAGCGCGCCGGCCGGCAGCAGCGCCAGCGTTCGGCTGTTCAGCATCTGGCGCGTGGCGGCGTTGACCGGGCAGTGCAGGCTCAGCACCTGACTCTGCGCCAGCAGCGCGTCGAGGGATTCAACCTGCTCATCGGGCGAGAGGTCCTGCACCTGCGCCGCCGGATCGTAAAAGCGCACCCGCATGCCCATCGCCCGGGCGATGCGCGCCACGCGCTGGCCAATCTCGCCCATGCCCACCAGACCCAGCGTTTTTCCGCTCAGCTCCATGCTGCTGCCGTTGCGCGTCCAGCGACCCTGCGCGATCTCCTGCTCAAGCCAGCTGATGCGCCGCGCCGCGCTGAGCATCAGGCCCAGCGTTAGCTCCGCCACGGACTGCGCGTTGGTGCCGGGCGTGGTGAACACCGGAATGCCGAAGGAGGTCGCCGCCTCCACGTCGATATTGGTCACGCCGACGCCATGCTTGCAGATCACCTTCAGCGTCGGACAGGCGGCAATCGCCGTGCGGCTGAGGGTAACGGTGCGCGAAATCACCGCGTCGAACGGGATGCGCGCCATCAGCGCCTCGACCTCGGCCGCATCCTGGCTGTCGCGCAGGTAGTGCACCTCGCACCCCGCTTCCGCCAGTGCGCGTTCGCCTCCGGCGCCCAGAACAGGCGCGGTCATCAGAATAGTCCAGCTCATGTGTTACTCCCTTGTTAATTTTCATCTAGCCTGGCAGGATGAAACGATAAATAGTATTCCGCTTATTTTATTAATCGATTCCTGAGAGGAATAAATGGAGCTGAAGGATCTGACTTACCTGCTGGTGGTGCGCGAAACGGCGCATCTGGGCAAAGCCGCGCAAGCCCTTGGTATCACCCAGCCCGCGCTGACCAAATGCATACAGCGCCTGGAAAAATCGTGCGCGACGCGGCTGATTTTGAAGATCGGGCGCGGTATCAAACTGACGGAAGCGGGGTTGCTACTTTGTGAACGTGCTCAAAAAGTGCTGCACCTGATGCAGGTCACACAGCAGGATCTCAAGGCGCTGGGATCGGGCGCGGCGGGCGTGATCCGCCTCGGCGTAGCCGCGACCGCGGCGGAATTCATGCTGCCCAATCTGACGCGCGAGCTGCTGCAGCACGCCCCTTCGGTGGTGCTGGAGGTGCAGGTCGGCCTGAACGATCTGCTGCAGTCGCGGCTGCGGGAAAACAAGCTGGATTTGATCCTCGGCTTTTTGCCTGACGACAATCATGAGTTCGTCACCCGGCCGCTGACGGAAGATCCGGTGGTGGTCGCGGCGAGCAGTTTTCATCCGCTGGCGGGCGTGCACCCCACGCCTGAGCAGCTGGACCGCTTTCAGTGGCTGCTGCCGTCGCCGCAGGTCGCCACGCGCCAGTGGCTGGAGCAGCGTCTGCGCAGCGGCGGCTACGCTCCGCCGCGCGTGCAGATGGAAAGCAATACGCTGTCGCCGCTGCGTCAGGTGCTGGCCCAGACCCACCTGCTGAGTTTTCTCTCGCGGCGGCTGCTGCAGGAGGATATGACGCAGCACGCGCTGGTGGAAATCCCGCTGCCGCTGGTGATGATGCCGCGCACCTTCGGCTGGCAATATCGTTCGCTCAGCGAGCTCTCCCCAGCCGCGCGTCTGCTGGTGGATCTGGCTGAAAAACGCTGGCAGTGGTAAGGCGTATTTCTGACGCGGTGAAATTACTCACCGCACAAAATGTCAAAAAAAACTTTCTGGACAAAGCCTATTTTAAAAATAAGAACACTTACCCCTAATAAATAAAAATGCGAAAAGTAAAAAACAGCATCTGGGCATTATCGCGCCTGTTTGCGGTCGGACTTTTTTTCACCTCCGGCCTCGATAAAATAACGGGCTATGAAGAGAATTTAATTTTCATGCGCGAGCATGGTGTATCGGCTTATTTTTTACCCTGGGTTATCCTGCTGGAAATTGCTGGAAGCATCTGTATAACTCTCGGATTTGTAACGCGTTTTATCAGTGCATTTCTGGCTGTCTTTTCTGTTACTTCCGCCCTGTTATTTTATCCTGAATATTCACATGCGCACCTGATGGTCTGGCTAAAAAATATCTCCTGCTGCGCAGGGTTTTTAATGCTGCTTATTCACGGCGCCGGCGACTGGAGCGTCGATAACTGGCTTAAATCTTTTTTCAAAAACAATAAGCGCGTCTCAATTTAAATAAAAAGTCGTTATTTTCTTTTACCTGCCCTACCCGGAGCCAATATGAACAGGCGTACCTTTCTGCGCATGATGCTTGCATCAGGCATCATCATAAGCGTGCCCGCTACCGGCGCATCGGCCCTGTTTGCCGATGAACCGGCCGAGACGTTTCACGTGGTCAGTCAGATGTTAACCGGGCGACAGCAGCTGGATGCGGCCATCAGCCAGCGGCTCTATGCGCTGCTCGCCGCCCAGAACCCGCATTTTTCCTCACGGCTGACCCGGCTGGCGCAACGGCTGGGGCGCAGCGGCGACCTCACTCCCGAGGCACGGCTGGCGGCACTTTCCGACGAGGATGTGGAAACCGCGCTCGCCGTTATCACTCCCTGGTACCTAGGCTATACCGGCAATCCGGCCACCACGCGCGCCACGGACGATGCGCACTTCGTCAGCTTTCTCTCTGCGCTGATGTATGAACCCACAGCCGACGTCACGCCGCGCCCCTCTTATTCGCAGCGGGGCAGCGACTACTGGCAGGCGGTGCCGGAAGGCGTCACGGCGCCGCCGATGCCGGCCAATATTCATGTCTGGGGCAAAGCGTCGCCGCGCGCGGCGTCGCATATTCCCGAGCCGCAGCCCGCGTGGCTGGCGATGGTCGAAGGTCGCGCCAGGACCTGGCAGGACGCGCAGCGCCTGACGCGCGGCGAAGGCGGTGACGCATGAGCCAGTTTGACGCCGACGTGGTGATTATCGGCTCCGGCGCGCTGGGCGCTAACGCGGCATATCAGCTGGCGAAAGCGGGCAAGTCGGTGATTATGCTGGAAGCGGGCCCCTATATCCCGCGCTGGAAAGTGGTCGACAACTATCGCAACAGCGCCAGCAAGCGCAACTGGTGCGCCCCCTACCCTAACCTGCCCTGGGCGCCCAACAGCTACAGCGAAGGCTATATCGAGGCGCAGGGCGACGACGATTTTCACTATGTCACCAGCTTCCTGAAAGTGGCGGGCGGCAGCACCCGCCACTGGGCGTCCGCCTGCTGGCGGCTGTTGCCCAACGACTTCAAGCTGAAAAGCGTTTACGGCGTCGGCCGCGACTGGCCCATCGCCTACGATGATCTGGAGCCCTGGTACCTGCGCGCGGAGCGCGAAGCGGGCGTGGTCGGCACGGCAGAGGAGGATCAGAGCGGTCAGGGACGCGACGCCTGGCCGCCGCGCTCCGCGCCCTATCCCCTGCCGCCGGAAGCGAAGCCCTACATGGTGCAGCGTATGCAGGCGAAACTCGGCCCGCTCGGCTATCAGGTGATCCATGAGCCGCACGCGCGCGTGTCGCGTCCCTATGACGGTCGCCCCGCCTGCGCCGGCAACAATAACTGCGAGCCGGTTTGCCCTATTGGAGCGATGTACTCCGGGGATATGCACGTGGATAAAGCGGTGGCGCGGGGCGTCGACCTGCGCACCGAGTCGGTCGCCTGGAAGCTGGAGAAAGGCGCCGGCAACCGGATCGTCGCGGTGCACTACCGCAAACCTGACGGCAGCGACGTGCGCCTGAGCGCCAGGGCGTTCGTGGTGGCCGCGCACGGGCTGGAAACCCCCAAGCTGCTACTGATGTCTGGGGTGGCGAACAGCTCCGATCAGGTCGGCCGCAACCTGATGGATCACACCGGCCTGAGCATGACGTTTCTGGCTGACGAACCGCTGTGGACGGGCCGCGGCTCGGTGCAACATGGCAGCATCGTCACGCGGCGCGATGAGCCGAGTCGCGCGCAGCACTCCGCCATCCGCTACTCGCTGCGCAACCTGGTGCCAAATATCGACGTCACGCCCTCCCTGCTGAAGCAGGGCCTGATGGGACGCGAACTGGAGGCGGCGATACGCGACCGCGCCTCACGCGTCATGAACATCAGCACCATGAGCGAAACCCTGCCCAGCCCGACGAACCGGGTGATCCCGCATCCCACGCGGCGCGACGGCGCCGGCCTGCCGACGCTGCAGGTTAATTATCAGCTCGACAGCTATGTGCGCGGCATGCGGCCGCAGGCCTATCGCGATTTCGCCAATTTTCTGATGGCGTTCAACGGTGAGATGGTCGAAGCGCCGACCGGCTGGCGTAACCAGTACCACATTATGGGCACCACCATTATGGGCGATAACCCGCGTGACTCGGTGGTCGATGCGCACTGTCGCTGCTGGGATCACGCCAATCTGTTTATCGCCTCTACCGGCGTAATGCCGACCTCCGCCACCGTTAACCCGACCCTGACGGGCATCGCGCTCGCGCTCCGTCTGGCCGACACGCTGATTCAGGAGCTGTGAACATGCGAACAGCGACTTTGCTTCTGCTGTTTTTCTCTGCGCTGGCGCAGGCGCAGCCCGACAGCGCCACGCTTAAACGCGGCGAGTATCTGGCCATCGCGGGCGACTGTTCCGCCTGTCATCGCAACCCCGACAACGGCAACGCGTTTTCCGGCGGCTATCGCATCTCTTCGCCGCTGGGCGATATCTTCGCCACCAATATCACCCCGTCGCGGGTGAACGGTATCGGCGACTACTCGCTGGCGGACTTTCGCCGCGTGATGCGCGAGGGGCGGCGTCGCGACGGCAGCTATCTCTATCCCGCCATGCCCTACACCGCCTTCGCCTCGCTGACCGATGAGGATATCGCGGCGCTCTACGCCTGGTTTATGACCGCCGTGCCCGCAGACGATCATGCCGTGCCCGCCACGCAGCTGCCGTTTCCTTTCTCGATGCGGTCGATGATGGCGGTCTGGAACGCGCTGTTTCTGACGCGGGAGGATCTCGCCAGCGCCAGCGCGGATGAGAGCAGCGAGGCGCGAGGCGAGTATCTGGTCAAAACGCTGGGGCACTGCAGCAGCTGCCATTCGCCGCGCAACCTGATGATGGCGGAGAAGAGCGACGCTTTCCTGCGCGGCGGCGAGGTGGGCAGCTGGCAGGCGCCCGACCTGACGCAGGCGCATCTCTCTCACTGGTCGGCCGCCGATCTGGCAAGCTATCTGAAGAGCGGTTCGCTGCCGGGCAAAGCCGTGGCGGCGGGCGAAATGGGCACCGCTGTCGAGAACTCTTTTTCCCGCCTGACCGACAGCGACCGAGCCTCAATAGCGCGCTATCTGATGACGCTGGGCCAGCCAGCCGCCGCGACGACCGTGCCGCGCGCTGCCCCGGCGCGCGCGCTGACACCCGTTGAAACCGGGCCCGCCGCCACGCTTCACGAAGCGATCGGCGGCGAGCGCATGAGCGGCGCACAGCTCTACAACGCGGCCTGCGCCAGCTGTCACGGCGCGGAAGGCGAAGGCAGCCGTGATACGCCGCCGACGTTTCCCAGGCTGACCGGCACCTCGGCGGTGATGAACCCTAATCCTGCCAACCTGATTATGACCGTGGCTGAGGGCGTCGACCGCACCACCGCGGCGGGCCACGCCTTTATGCCCGCCTTCTCCAGCCAGATGAGCCGCGCCGAGCTGACGCGCCTGCTGGATTATGTCTCAACGCAGTTCGGCGTCGCCGACCAGCACATCAGCGAAGAGCAGGTGACGCAAACCTTGCGGCATCCTCGTCATTCCCCCTGGCTGCAGCGCGCGCCCTGGATAGCAGCAGGCGCGATCCTGCTGCTCTGCCTGGCGCTGTGGCGCTATCGTTCCCATAAAAGGAGTCAACATGAAAATCGCCCTCTGTAGCACCCTCTGCGCGCTGGCCGCCTTGCTGAGCGCCACGGCCGGCGCCACGCAGACGCAAACCATCCTCGACGCGGGCGATGCGCAGCGCATTATCGCCCGCGCGCAGCAGCAGGCGCAGACGCTGAACGCGCAGGTCTGCGTCGCGGTGCTGGATCAGTCCGGTCAGCTGCTGGCGTTTACGCGTATGGATAACGCGCCGCCGGGCTGTATCGACTCCTCGATTAAAAAAGGACGGGCGGCAGCGCTCTATCGCACCGCTACCGACAAGTACATGGCGCGCGCCAACGGCGACGAGCCGGCGATCGCCACGCTGCCCAACGTGGTGCCGCTGGGTGGCGGCGCGGTGGTGAAAATCGCCGATCGCGTGGTGGGCGCGGTGGGTGTAAGCGGCACGGCAAACCCGGATGAGATCGCGATTGCCGCCGCGGGCAGCGACGCGCTGGCGCATCCTTAAGCTGCCTCGACGCCAGCCCGCCTGTGAAGGAGCCTGCAAGGCGGGCTGGCGCAGCGACATAAGGAAACCGCGCCCAGGGCGGTTAAAAAAATTCAAAAGGCAAACAGACGCTAAAATTGATAAGCTTGCTCGGCGCAGGGAGACTAACGGAAAGGTTGTCGGGCTAATGGCTTTGGCCAGCGCATAATAAAACAAGAGTGGCGTTTCAGCCTGACTTATAGATCCACCTCTAAAGATATGATGACAATATGAGCACAAACCACGACGACAAGCTGGCCAATATTCTGATGGGCGAAGCTATTATGGCGCTGTTAGAGCAGGGATCGCCGGTTTACGCTGAACAGGTAAAGGCAAAGTTACTGGCGATGGCGGCCTCAGAGCGCAGCGCCATTAGAAAACAGGCCTGCCTGCGCGCCATCGACGAGCTGCCCGGCGCCGACCCGCGTAACGCCGCGCCCGAAAGTGACAGCACCGTTCACTGACGCCGCAAGCCGTCAGGTCTACATTTTTTCCGCCACGAAGCGCGCCGCACCTTCATACTCTTTCTTTAATCGCGCATCTGCCGACTGCGCGGCATGCTGTTTCAGCTGCGCGCTGAGCGCGGCCAGTTCAAGGGGACGACCCGCCTGAAGCATTAACGCGGCCACCTGTCCGATGGCGGCGTGAATATCGTCCAGACTCTCTGTTTTTTCAGTGATCACAACGTCATCTTCCCTACGGGTCATTATGGCACTCTGTTCGTCATGTCCGGTGGATCAGGGGGTCGCCTTAATCAGCTTCTGCCGCAAGGTCGCGACTCTGCCGGTCAAATCGGACAGCTCCTCAATCGGCGTATCCATCACGGAAATCATATCCGCCGGCACGCCAGCGGCCGCGGTTTTAAGTTCTTGCCCCGCCTGCGTCAGGGTGATCAACACTCTGCGTTCGTCGTGGCCGACATCGCGGCGGCGCTCGATCAGCCCCGACTGCTCCAGCCGTTTCAGCAGCTGGCTGAGGGTGCCTGAATCAAGATGAACGCGCGCGCCCAGTGCCGACACGGTGACATTGTCGGTCTCCCACAGCGCCAGCAGCACCAGGTACTGAGGATAGGTCAGCCCCAGCGGTTTCAGCCGCGACTGGTAGAGTTTGGTCATCGCCAGCGACGCGGAGTAGAGTGCGAAACAGAGAAACTGATCCACTGTTACGGGCGCATTGCCTTCCTCGGCCCCGCCGCAGGTTTGCGGTAATTCTTCGTTCATGATGTCGCCATCTAATCTGGTTTCTGGAGAACGACGCAAAACGTGACGCGGCGCAATCCGTTTCGGCGGTGATAATATTGAATCAAATTAAATTGATGTCAACCTAATAGCGGGGAAAAGTCTGCGCTTGCAGCGGCAAGGGGCGATGCAGTGCGCACCGCCCCGCTGGTTTAGTCGATAAGCTTATCCAGCGACAGAGGCAGATCGCGCACGCGTTTGCCGGTGGCGTGATAGACCGCGTTGCTGATAGCCGCCGCCATGCCCACAATACCCAGCTCGCCGACCGCTTTACCACCCATCAGGGTGGCGTGGTGGTCAGGCTCGCCAACGTCGATGGTGACGATCTCCGGCACGTCGGCGTTTACCGCGATCAGGTAGTCAGCCAGGTTGTTGTTGATCACCCGCGCGTTGCGCGGATCGATCACCCCGCCCTCCAGCAGCGCCTGGCCCAGCCCCATCACCATGCCGCCGATCCACTGGCTGCGCGCCAGCTGCGGATTATAGAGGCGGCCGCTGTCAAAGGCGGAGACCATTCGCTTGACCCGCACGGTGCCGAAATCTTCGTCTACCCGCACTTCGACGAACTGCGCGCCCCAACTGTGGGCGGAAAACGCCTCTGGCCGCGTCATCTTCGACATCGAATGCACCGCCTCATCGCGATCCTCTTCGCTCTCATCCTGAGAGAAGGTGCCGGAGAGCACTGACAGGGTCAGCGAATCGTTCAGCTTCACCAGCTGGTCGTAGCGGACCGCGCGTTCGGGCTGATTTTTCACCACGACCGCGCCGTCGCGCAGCACCAGGCCGTCGCGCGCCGCCTGAAACAGCGGCGAACCGGGCGATTCGGTCGCCAGGGTAAAGAGCTTCTCGCGCATCGCCTCCGCCGTTTTGTGCACCGCCGCGGTGAGGTTGCCCGCCAGCTGCGAGCCGCCCGCCACGCCGGCGCGCGGCAGATCGGTGTCACCCAGCTCAACGCGAATGCTTCTGGAGGGGATCTGCAACACCTCGGCGGCGGTCTGCGCCAGAATGGTATAGGTGCCGGTGCCGATATCCGCGCCGGCGCTCTGCACCACCAGGCTGCCGTCACTGTGGAAAATCAGTTTCGCCTCAGCAGGCGAACGGCTGACCGGATAGGTGGCGGTCGCCATGCCCCAGCCGATCAGCTCGCGCCCTTCCCGCATCGAGCGTGGCGCCATGCTGCGTTTCTCCCAGCCAAACGCCTCGGCGGCGGCGGCGTAGGCCTCTTTCAGACGGCGCGTGCTCCAGGGCGCATTGAGCTGATAGTCGTGATCGGCCCAGTTGCGCAGGCGAAACTCCAGCGGGTCGATGCCTAGCTCACAGGCCATTTCGTCCATCGCCACCTCCAGCCCGAAGGCGCTCGGGTTTTCTCCCGGCGCGCGCATCCAGCCCGGCGTCACGGTGTTGATCGCCGCGACGTAGTGGCGCGAATAGACGTTCGGCACGGCGTAGAGCCGCCCCGTTACTTTATTGGTGCCCTCGGCGAAGGTATCGATCAAGGAGGTATCGCTCAGGCCGTCGTGGATAATCGCCAGGATTTTGCCGTCGCGCGTGGCGCCCATCTCCAGATTCTGGATGGTGGCCGGACGGCCGCCTAAGCCGGTGAAGGTCTGCGGGCGCGTCAGGGAGACTTTAATCGGCCGCCCCAGCGCGCGCGACGCGACGCAGGCAAGCGCCACGTGGGTATAAGGCACCGGCTTAGAGCCGAAGCCGCCGCCCACGTAGGGGGAAATAATGCGCACCTGGCCGACGTCGATGCCCAGCCACTCGGCGATCTCGGTCTGCGCGCCCATTACCCACTGGCTCGGCTCCCAGACCGTCATCTTCTCATCCTGCCAGCTGGCGATGCAGGCGTGCGGCTCCATCGGCACGTTATACTCGCGCGGCGTGGCGTAGCGCCCTTTAATTTTCACCTCTGCCTGCGCCATCGCCTGATGCGCGTCGCCGAGGTCGATATTAGTGGCGCTGTTCTCTTTGCGCTCGGCGCGCGGATCGTCCGGATAAATCAGCGCTTCGTCAGTCTCATATTCGGTCTCCACCAGGCTGGCGGCCCAGGTCGCTTGCTCAAAGGTTTCCGCCACCACCAGCCCGATGTTCTGGCCGTTATGGATGATCCTTTCATCCTGAATCGGCGTATAGGTAGACTGCGCCGCGCCGCCGTCGGCAATGCGGGTAGGTTTGTTGATCTTCAGGCTGTTGAGATGGGTGTAGACCGCCAGCACGCCCGGCGCCTGACGCGCCTTTTCCGTCTCCATGCGGATAATGCGGCCGCTGGCGACGGTGGACTGGATCACCACGCCGTGCACCACATTTTCCGGCTGGTGCTCCACAGCATAGGTGGCCTGTCCGGTCACCTTAACCGTGCCGTCGCCGCGCTCGCGCTTTTCGCCCAGCGCCTGATAACTTTTTTCTGCCGTATCCATTCACTGTCCTCTCTGTTCGGCCGGTTAAGCCATTCCGCCCGCTTTCATCAGCGCGCGAGCGATGGCGCGCGGCGCCAGCAGTTTTTTATGCTGATTTTGCGGCAGCAGCTCGGCGTCCTGCACCACCAGCTCGGCGGCGCGTCGCAGGATTGCCTCGTCGAACGGCTGGCCTCGCAGCGCCCCTTCCACGTGGCGCGCGCGCCAGGGTTTGGTGGCCACGCCGCCGACGGCGATGCGCAGATCGCGGATGCGATCCCCATCCAGCTCGATGCCGACGGCCGCGCTGGCGGCGGCGAACTCGTATGAGCTGCGGTCGCGCACTTTCAGATAATGGGAATGGTGCAGCGCAGGGGTAAGCGGCAGCTCCACCGCGACGATCATCTCATCCGCCGCCAGGTCATGCTCCAGATGCGGCGTCTGGCCTGGCAGCAGGTAGAACTCGTCAATGGGAATGCGGCGCTCGCGCTGCGCGGCGTTGCGCACGATCACCACCGCATCGAACGCGGTCAGCGCCACGGCCAGATCACCAGGATAGACCGCAATGCAGCTCTCGCTGGTGCCGAGAATGGCATGGTTGCCGTTGACGCCGTCGCGCGCGGCGCAGCCTGAGCCGGGCTGACGTTTATTACAGGCGGAGAAGGTGTGCGGATCGCGAAAATAGACGCAGCGGGTGCGCTGCAGCAGGTTGCCGCCAATGGACGCCATATTGCGCAGCTGAGGCGAGGCCGCCTGCCACAGGCTGTCGTAGATGGCGGGCGCGACGCGGCGGCATTCAGGGTGATTCTCCACCTCGCTCATGCGCGCCAGCGCGCCGATGCGCAGCGTCTCCTTGCTAAAGGCGATCTCGCGCATCTCTGTCAGCGCGTTGATGTCAATCAGCGCCGCGGGCTGTTCGACGTCGCACTTCATTAGATCGATCTGGGTGGTGCCGCCCGCCAGAAACCGGCTGCTGTCGCGCTGTTTCTGGCGCAGCGCCTCCTCCGCGCTGCCTGCGGCGACATAGTCGAAAGGATTCATGTCGCCTCCTTGCTGAGATCGGCCGCCGCCTGCTGAATGGCGTCGACGATGTTGGGATAGGCGCCGCAGCGGCAGAGATTGCCGCTCATATATTCGCGGATTTCGTCCGCGGAGCCGGCGTGGCCTTCGTCGATGCAGGCCACGGCGGACATAATCTGTCCCGGCGTGCAGTAGCCGCACTGAAAGGCGTCATGCTCCAGAAAGCGCGCCTGCACCGGATGCAGCGAGCCGTCCGGCTGCGCCAGCCCTTCGATGGTGGTGACCGACTGGCCGTTGGCCTGCGCCGCCAGCGTCAGGCAGCTCAGCACGCGTTTTCCGTTGATATGCACCGTACAGGCGCCGCACTGACCCTGGTCGCACCCTTTCTTGGTGCCGGTGAGCGTCAGATGCTCACGCAGCGCGTCAAGAAGCGTGACGCGGGGATCGACCAGCAGCGTATGCGGCTGCCCGTTGATCTCCAGTTGCAAACGTAAATTTTCAGACATAGCTCTTTTCCAGTA
Source organism: Pantoea latae (assembly GCF_002077695.1). Lineage (GTDB taxonomy): Bacteria > Pseudomonadota > Gammaproteobacteria > Enterobacterales > Enterobacteriaceae > Pantoea > Pantoea latae. Next base: position 51,279 of record NZ_MWUE01000017.1, on the reverse strand, counting down.
TTTAACGGGGTTTAAAAGGGGACGTCATGCACGTTATGAGGGGATGAATTGTGGTGTGCAGTCGATTAAGTCTAGACGGCTAAGCGAAAGCGGGGTTGTCTGTTTCTGGAAATATGTTGCCTGTTTGTCGCGACAGGCGATTTTAGCGGCGGTTTGACGCCCGGTTTATTTTAACGATGCCTATAAATGGTCGGTAATTGATTCATTTTCATTCAGCAAGGCGATCATTTCCGCCACGCGCGCGTCCTGGTTTCCTTTTTGCCACGCCATGCTCAGCGGCAGTCCTTTAATAGCGGGCGGCAAGGTCAGCTGAATAAAGCGGACATTTTCGCTATTCATATCTTTATATAACGACGGCACGATGGCGACGCCCAGACCGGCGCCGACCAGACTTAAAATCGTCTGTTTTTCTTCGGCGAACTGCGCGATATGCGGCGTTAATCCCGCCTGTCTGAACAGACTCATCGTCAGCTCATGGCTGTGCGGACGAGCGCGACGCTCGGCCACGATCATCGGCTCATGCCTGAAATCCTCCACCGTCACCGCCGCATGACGCGCCAGCGCGTGGCTGACCGGCACCGCCAGCACGCAGCTTTCCTGAGCGATAAAGCGCACCTCGAGCGACGCGTCGAGACTGTGCGGCGCGCGAATAAAAATAAGGTCCAGCCAGCCCGACTTCAGTTTGGGAAGTAAATTAATGGTTTTGTCTTCGATAATATGAATATCCATCTGCGGGTGGCGCGGCACAAATAAGTTGAGCAGGGCGGGCACAATGCCGCGAGCGGCGCTGTCGATGGCGCCAATACGCAGCGTGCGGCGATCGTCTTTCAATCCGCCTTTAAAGCGTCGCGCCAGCGCATCGAATTGTTCGATTAACCGGCTCGCCTCTTCAAAAAAAATGGCGCCCTCTGCCGTTAATGCCACATTGCGCGTCGAGCGGTTGAGCAGGCGAATTCCCAGCTCCTCTTCCAGCAGCCGAATAAAGCGAGAAAGTGACGCAGGCATCATTTCCATTTTTTGCGCTGCCCGGCCGAAATGGAGCTCCTGACCGACCGCAACAAAACAACGTAGCTGATTTATATCCACTTTCTTCGCGCCTCTGCATTATTCAAATAGTTTATATAATCCAGCCGTAATGATCTGACCAGGCAAATCCGCATACTGAACCCGATTACAAAAAAATAACACCCTACACCAATCGGAGCATCTCACTATGACTAATCACCTCGAAAAAAGGGTGATGCGTAAAGTTACGCTGCGCATCGTGCCCTTTATCATGCTGCTCTACTTCATCGCCTTTCTCGATCGCGTCAATATTGGTTTTGCCGCGCTCACCATGAATCAGGATCTCGGTTTTTCGCCGCTGGTATTTGGCATCGGCGCGGGCATCTTTTTTCTCGGTTATTTTTTATTTGAAGTCCCCTCCAATTTAATTCTGCATAAAGTCGGCGCCCGTATCTGGATCGCCCGAGTGATGATCAGCTGGGGCATTGTTTCCGGCTGTATGGCGCTGGTACAGGGCACCAACAGTTTTTACGCGCTGCGCTTTCTGCTCGGCGTTGCGGAGGCGGGCTTTTTCCCCGGCATTATTCTCTATCTCAGCTACTGGTTTCCGGCGGCGAAGCGCGCGCAGGTGACCGCCATTTTTATGGCGGCGGCGCCGCTCTCCACCGCGCTCGGATCGCCGGTGTCCGCCGCGCTGCTGCAGATGCATGGCCTGCTCGGCTTTGCCGGCTGGCAGTGGATGTTCGTGCTGGAGGCGATCCCCGCGCTGCTGTTCGGCGTTGTGGTGCTGTTCTGGCTGACCGATCGTCCGGCGAAAGCGACATGGCTGACCGAGGAGGAGCGCGACTGGCTCAGCGCCACGCTACAGGCGGAAGAGGCGTCGCGCGCGGGGGCTGAGCACCACAGCAGCGCCTGGCGCGGGCTGGCGGATAAGCGCGTGCTGGCGCTGGCGCTGGTCTACTTCGGCACGTCGGCGGGCCTCTACACCCTTGGCATCTGGTCGCCGCAGATTATTCACAGCTTCGGCGCTTCGTCGCTGGAAACCGGTTTTCTCAACGCCTTCCCGGCGGTACTCGGGGTGATCGGCATGATCCTCTGGGCGCGCCATTCGGATCGCACCCGCGAACGCAGCTGGCACGTGATCGCCGCCTGTTTGCTGGCCGCCGCCGGGCTGGTGCTGGCGGGCCAGGTCACCACGCTGCTGGCGGTCATCCTCGCCCTGACGCTGGTCACCGTCGGCATCAGCGCGTCGAAACCGCCGCTGTGGAGCATGCCGACGCTGTTTCTGAGCGGGCCAGCCGCCGCGGCCGGCATCGCCGTCATCAACTCCATCGGCAACCTCGGCGGCTTTGTCGGCCCGCTGATGATCGGCGTTATCCGGCAGCAAACCGGCAGCTACGCCTGGGGACTCTATTTCGTCGCAGCGCTGCTGGCGCTGTCGGCACTGATTGTTCTTCTGCTCGCCGGCCAGGCAAAAAAGCCGCGTCCAGCAGAGATGCCCTATCCACATAGCCATTAATAATTCAGGAGAAACACCATGCGACACTACGCTATCGCCGCCATTCCCGCCGACGGCATCGGCCCGGAAGTGATCTCAGCCGGCATCGAGGTGCTTAAGGCGCTGACGCGGCAGGATCCGCAGCTGAAACTGACCTTTGAAACCTTTGACTGGGGGTCGGATTACTACAAGCAGCACGGCGTGATGATGCCGGAAACGGGCTTGCAAACGCTGAAAAATTTCGACGCGATCTACTTCGGCGCGGTCGGCGCGCCTGACGTGCCGGACCATATTACGCTCTGGGGATTGCGCCTGCCGATTTGTCAGGGTTTTGACCAGTACGCCAACGTGCGTCCAACGAAGATTCTGCCGGGCATTACGCCGCCGCTGCGCAACTGCGGGCCAGGGGATCTCGACTGGGTGATCGTGCGCGAGAACTCGGAAGGGGAATATTCCGGCAACGGCGGCCGCGCTCATCGCGGACTGCCGGAAGAGGTCGGCACGGAAGTGGCGATTTTTACCCGCGTCGGCGTCACGCGCATCATGCGCTATGCCTTCCGTCTGGCGCAGTCGCGTCCGCGCAAGCTGCTGACGGTAGTCACCAAATCCAACGCCCAGCGTCACGGCATGGTGATGTGGGACGAAATTGCCGCAGAGGTGGCGCAGGAGTTCCCTGACGTGAGCTGGGATAAAATGCTGGTCGACGCCATGACGCATCGTATGACGCTGCATCCGCAGAGTCTGGATACCATCGTCGCCACCAACCTCCACGCCGATATTCTTTCCGACCTTGCCGGCGCGCTGGCGGGCAGCCTGGGTGTTGCGCCGACCGCCAATATCGATCCCGAGCGGCGCTTTCCCTCTATGTTCGAGCCGATTCACGGCTCGGCGTTCGATATTACCGGCAAAGGCATCGCCAATCCGGTGGCGAGCTTCTGGACCGCGGCGCAGATGCTGGAGCACCTCGGCGAGCATGACGCCGCCGCGCTGATCATGGAGGGCGTGGAGTCGGTCTGCGTGCGCGGCATTTTGACGCCGGACGTCGGCGGCACGGCCAACACCGCCGAGGTGACGCGCGCCGTGGTGGCCTTTATCGAAGCGAAAGCGGCCGTCGCGGCCACGGCCTGACGCTAAACGTAAAAAAGGGAACCGGCCTGAGCGGCCGCTTCCCTTTCAGGCGATCTCCTCGACGCGGTACTCGCGGGCGATCGCCTGGGTTTGCTGGCCCCAGAGCGAGGCTTTGGTTCTCGCCTGATGAAGGTCAAACGCCTGCTGGCTGGCAAACAGCTCCTCAACCGTCCAGATAAGCGGATCGTCCGTCTCGTTGACCTCAAAAGAGAGGCATCCGCTCTCTTCCCTGGTGAGCCTGATATGTTCAGGCAGATAGCGGCGCACCTGTTCGGTCTCTTCCGCGTTGTGACACAGTAAACGGCCCGTGAGCTTAATCATTCCTTACCCTCAAATCGAAGATCCTGTGCTCAAAGTTATCTGATAAATCTTTAACCCGATAGATTTTTCAGCCTCCATTTTCGCGTCGTAGTCAGGTACGTAAATGCAGGCTTTTTCCTTCTTCTATACCTGGTAGCACGTCTACCGTCGCGCTGGCCGAGCGGCGGAGAATACTGAAACGTACCAGTGAGAGCCGACAGAAAGCCAGGCTGAAAGGTATCCGCTTTGGCCACAGGTGCACCATCGACAGAAGCAATGTACTGACGCTTCATCAGCAGAGCCACGGTGCGGCGGCAATACCCCGGCAGCCCGACCTTGCTTGCCTCACTGTCCGCAGAAATCCTGGGCGAAGCATAATGATTTGACGCTTTCCCTGTCCGTCATCAAGGTTTGTATAAATAAAAGTGCGTTACCCTGCGGCCTCTTTACTTTCAGACCCGACAGGAAGTCAGCATGATAATCAGCCCGCCGTTTGTCCGTCCCCGCAACGCCGGAGAAACTGACGCATCGTGGGTCAGCAGAATGATGCCCGTGGATATTAACCGGGATTTTCCGATCAACCGGCACGCGTCATGGCACGGCGGTGTGCATGTTCTTCACACCGACCGTCGCGAAGAAGGCTATGACCCCATAGAGTTTGTCCGGGCGATTGCAGACGGGGAAGTGGTTTCTTTTCGTTCTCCGTCCTCCACAGATAAACGCGATACGTTCCCGCTGAATTATGATGGCAGAACCGATGACGGCTATGTCCTGCTAAAGCATCAGACCGATATCGGGGAAAACTGCAGCGTTGTATATTACTCCCTGTACATGCATCTCATGGACCGACTGGACCCGGCCATCAGGGCTGGAGCAAAAGTCTGGCGCAAGGACCGCATCGGGCAAAGTGGCATGGTTAGCGAAACCAGTGGCTTTCATTTTCAGGTGTTCTGTGACGACGAGAACATGCTGAAGCTGACCGGGCGCACAACCCCCGAGCTGGATATCTCCCGTGACGGCAGAACCGACACCGTTTACGGCGACATCCATTTTTATCTGCCGCCTGGTACATGCTTTTACGCATCTGTGCCTGACGCGGCCTCACCGCACACAGACCACCTGAATGCCGTTCATACCAGTACGGAACCGCTGTTTGTCAGCATGACTTTCGGAAAGGGTGACTGCACGATGGTCACCCGCAGGCAGAACGCCATCACGGAGGTACTTTTCGACACGGTGGGAGAGCCACTAATCAATACTGATGCCAGCCCGGCAGACAATTCCATTGCCGAGACATATCTGAAATATGAATACAACCTGTACCGGACAGCTAAACGTCTGTACCCGCAGAATCCGTCTGCCGGGTTCGAGCTGCTCCGCTTCGGCCGGGTCATCAGCACCGGACATGAAACCCTGATGCCTGCTGATGCCCCCCTGTGGCGTACCGTCAGCTTTCCCGGCGGAACGGGCATGGTCAACCTGGCCTCTACCGACATCAAAAAATTCAGCGATGCCGACTTTCCGCACTGGACGGGGTGGCGAATGGTGGACGATGACACGGACAACAACAGCCAGTGTAACTCTCCCCTTATTGCCGGATTACGGGAAAACGGGGGCCTCAGCAACCTGAGCAGCCGCCTGGTCTGCCATTTCCCGATCGAATGGAATGCCGCCACCTTTGACCAGCGCTATGCCTGGCTCAGAACCGGTACCGCCGATGTCCCGCCCATGTCTGAAGAGGACTACGGCCGGCTGAAAAGCCATGCATCAGCGCTGTGCTTTGACACGGGCGCACCTGGCACCGGCAGGCTGTGGCATTTCCACCCTGTGGCTTTTATCACCCATTTTCGCAAGTGCTGCTGGCTCAGTAAATCTGAGCTGAAGCAGCTTGTTCCCCGGAACGCCTTAAGAACGGCCGGGCGAAATGATTACCGCTGGGAGCCCATCACCTGGCGGGACGGCGCAGGCAGCGTTGCGGACAACATCCGCACGCATATAAACAGGACAATGCAGAAACACCTGATAACCACCCCGCTGCGCATTGCCTGTTTTCTGGGGAACGGCATTCAGGAAACGGGCTGGCTCGGGTCGATGGAGGAAGGATACCGCTACACGGAAACAGACCCACGCACGCATCAGGTCATTCGACGCTACAACATCTGGTACTATCCGTGGTACGGGCGCGGCCTGTTACAGCTGACTAACCCTGAAAACTACTTTAATTATTTCAGCTTCAGGGGACGAATCTGCCCGGAAAATATCAGGACCTCCCTGATAAATGAATACAGCCGCCTGTATTCGCATCGGAACATTCGTTATACCGAAAATCATCTGTCTGATGCGGAAAATGATGTTCCTGAGGACATTATCCGGTGGCGGAATAACGTCAGCAGCGACCTGCACGAGGCGGCCAGCAGTGCCAGTTTTTATTGGGTTTCAATGAATATGGCGCATTATGCTGATGCGGAGCACGTACTGGAGCGTTGCAGTGTCATTCCCCGGCGCAGCGGGATAAAGATATACTACCGCAGCCCGGCTTTCTGGCGGGCCAGCGCCGCCGTTAACCTGCCAAACCAAGTTAACAACACTGAATATCAAGGGCTAAATGGTTTTGATACCCGCTGCTGCGTCTACGGCAGCGCGATAGCCGTCCTCACCGAGCAGAAATTCCCGGACAGACATAATAACCCTGTTAACGAAAAACCCGAATCAGACCAGCTAAGGAGAGGCTGATGAAAAAAATATTACTGCTGGCATTAATTCCTTTTTTTTCCTCAGGGAAAATAACACCGGGGATTACTACACCGGATCAATTCAATGAAAAATCATTTAATCAAATTATATCAAGTAATTATCTAGCAAGTACATCAGGATGCAAGGTGATTTCATTAAAAATGTTTCACCCTCCTGAACGTAAAGAATATCCACAATCTGATGCCTGGCTCTGTCTGTATGCTGTAGATGTGCTTCATGACGGATACGGACCAAATAGATCGCTTGCTGAAAGAGTTTATTTTGATAAAAAAGCAGGAATTTGGAAAAAGAAAAAATACAACCGAAATAGAGAAGAAAACCAACGATCACTGAAAGTTTATGGCATCAAAAGCTTGAGCGAATTGAAGCCTTTGGATCTGTATAATATCCAGTCCGTCAATGCCAAGGGTTATGCGGTTATTGACAGCAATATTCCATTATGGGAAAAAAAGGAAGGGGTGAAGAAGAAAGTATCATTCTGCCTGATACAGAAGAAGAGCTATTTTGCTTTGTGTGGTTCAGGATCGATGATCGACCTGGTAGACGGAAAAGAAGTCGATTTCACGCCCTACATGCTCAAATCCCTTGAAACGGTCGAGATTGGGTTACCTGAAAAATAAAATAATTGAGGGTAACTGGAATTCCTCACAAGCCTAATTTAGAAGCCTATGAAAAGCCAGAGTTCTCATAAGAAAAAGCATTTAAAAAGTTGTTTCTTAGTTTACCACAATCACTCAGTCTGCGTTTTCGTTCTATTGACCCTAGACCCCGAGTTCAGGCCTGCTTTACCAGAAAGAAAGATCCATCTATGAGTCAGACCAGCTAAGGAGAGCTTGATGAAAAAATTATTACTGCTGATGGCAATCCCTTTTTGTTCCTCTGGAAAAATTATACCGGAAATTAACACTCCAGACAGCTTCAGTAAATTATCTTTCGACCAGTTAACATTACACAGAGGCAACTACCTGGCAGATGCAGTTGACTGCAAAATAATTTCACTAAAATTGTTTCACCCAGCCGATAATAATAAATACCCACCATCTACATCCTGGCTTTGTCTTTTCGCTGTGGATGCTTTCAGCAACGGATACGGACCGGGGCAGGTCCTTCCTGAAAAGATTTATTTTGATAAAAAAACAGGATTGTGGAAAAAGAAAAGTTATACCCTGAACAGGGAAAGCAAACAGCGTTCCCTTGAATTTTATGGCATCAAAAGCCTGAGTGAGTTACAGCCTCTGGACCTGTATAATATCCAGTCCGTCAACGCCTGTGGCTATGCTGTAGTAAACCGTAATATTCCCCTGCGGGAAAAACAGAAAGGGGTAAAGAAAAAACTGTCATTTTGCCTGATACAAAACCAGAGCTATTCTGCTTTCTGCGGTTTTGGTTCAATAGTTAACCTCATCGACGGGAAAGAAGTCGATTTCACACCCTATATGCTCAAATCCCTTGAAACCGTCGAGATGGGGTTACCTGAAAAATCAAATGATCAACAGTAAATAAAATTTCTCACAAGAATAATTCATAACCATATGAAAATATGGGGCTTTATAAGTAAGAGAATCTAAAAAATCTTTGCTTGTCTTAGCTTACCAAAATCACTTAATTTGCATTTTTGTTCTATTAAGCGTTAGACCCCGATATCAGGCCTGCTTTATCGGAAAGTAATAACAATCTATGAGTCAAACCAACTAAGGAGAGGTTGATGAAAAAGTTATTATTGATGGCGACAATCCCTTTTTTTTCTTCTGGAAAAATAACGCCAGAGATTGCCACTCCAGACAATTTCAGTGATCTAGCTTTTCAACAACAAACGTTACATCAATATGACTACCTGGCGGATATGGCAGGCTGCGGAATTGTTTTATTAAAAATGTTCTACCCATCTGAACATAATAAATATCCGCCATCAGGTCCCAGCCTATGGCTTTGTCTGTTCTCTGTTGATGTCATCAGCAACGGATACGGACCGGGACAAGTCCTGCCTGAATGGATCTACCTTGATAAAAAAACAGGGCTGTGGAAAAAGAAAAAGTACGCCCTGAGCAGGGAAAAAACACAGCGTTCTTTGGAATTTTATGGCATCAAAAACTTGAGTGAATTGCAACCTCTGGATCTATATAATATCCAGTCCGTCAACGCCCGTGGCTATGCGGTAATAAACCGAAACATTCCCATGCAGGAACAGCACAAAGGGGTAAAGAAAAAATTGTCATTCTGTTTGATACAAGACAAAAGCTATTATGCTTTCTGTGGTTCAAGATCGATGCTCAAATTCATCGATGGAAAAGAAGTCGATTTCACACCCTATATGCTCAAATCCCTTGAAACGGTCGAGATGGGGTTACCTGAAAAATAAAATGATTGACGAGGAATGGAATTAATGACAAGCCTAATTTAGAAACCTGTGAAAAGTCAGGTTCTCATAAAAAAAAGGATCTAATAAGGATTTTTTTGCTTATCTTTCCTTACCATATTCTCTTAGCGTGAATTTCGTTCTAACGAACGTCAGCCCCCAGGTATTGCAGAGCAATCTATTTATTACAGCCCACGCCTGATATCCTTACTGAAATAATGAATATCAGGCGTGGCGTGGTGCCAGGTGCAAACAGCAGCCCGTTTGCCTGGAATAAATTTGAGACTTGCCTCACGAAAAACAGCGCAAAGCAAGTCTCACATGCAGCGCCTGACTTCAAAGAGCGGCGTTAACATCAGGGCGCGAATATCGCGCGCACGCAGCCATCTTCCTTATGCTTAAACATCTCATAGCCGAGCGGCGCCTCTTCCAGCGAAAAGCGATGCGTCGCCATAAAGGCGGGATTTAGCTCGTTTTTCGCCACATGCTCCAGCAGCCGATGCATGTAGCGCTGGCCGTGCTGCTGCGCGGTGCGGATGGTCAGGCTTTTGTTAATCATCAGCCCAAGCGGAAATTTGTCCATTACGCCGTAGACGCCCAGGATAGCGATATTGCCGCCTTTGCGGCAGGCGTAAAGCGCCTGACGCAGCGCGGCGCCGACGTCGGTTTCCAGGTGCAGCAGCTGTTTGGTTTTGTCGTACACCTGGCTCAGCCCCTCGCCGCGCGCCTCCATACCGACGGCATCGATGCAGCTGTCTGGACCGCGTCCGCCCGTTAGCTCCAGCAGCGCCTCATTGATATCCATCTGGGTGTAGTCGAGCGTCAGGCTGCCGGCGTAGTCGCGCGCCATCGCCAGCCGTTCGGGATAGCGATCGATGCCGATCACCTGATGCGCGCCCATCAGCCAGGCGCTCTGCTGCGCCATTAAACCGACGCCGCCGCAGCCCCAGACCACTACCGTGTCGCCCGGATGAATATTGCAAAAATCGGCGCCCATATAGCCTGTCGGCGCGGCGTCGGAGAGAAACAGCGCCTGCTCGTCGGTGACCCCTTCCGGCACCACAAAGCAGTCGTTGTCGGCAAAGGGCACGCGCACATATTCGGCATGGGATCCGGCATAGCCACCAAAGGCGTGGCTATAGGCGTAGATGCCGGCGGTCGCATGGCCGAGCACCGTTTCGCCCTTCTCCCACTGCGGGTTAGTGTTGTCGCAGCAGGAAGGAAGCTGATGCTGGCAGTACCAGCAGGAGCCGCAGGAGATAAACGAGGGTACCACGACGCGGTCGCCGCGACGGATCTGCTTCACCGCGCTGCCGACTTCGACCACTTCGCCCATAAACTCATGGCCGAGGATGTCGCCCTCGCGCATGCTTGGGATCAGACCATCGATAACGTGCAGGTCGGAGCCGCAGGTGGTGGTCAGGATCACTCGAATAATCGCGTCATGGGGATTCAGCAGGCCGGGATCGGCCACCGTTTCGACGCTGAGATCGTTTACGCCATTCCAGCAGAGTGCGCGCATCTATTTCTCCTTATCCTGACGGTCGGCATGGCGACCAGCGGGCTGGCCGTCAAGCGTAGGGATCTCGCCAGTTTCGGCGAGACTTTTAAAACGGTGCAGCGCTTTGCTGACGATCTCTTTCGGCAGCAGGTCGAAAAAGGTGGTGACCTTTTTGCCCAGCGCGCCGCCCGGCGGGGTAAAGCGCAGCGTCAGCGCCAGTTCGGTGCCCCACTCGCCCGGCGCCGGGCGCATCAGCAGTTCGCCTTCGTTAGGGATATCCGCGCCATCCAGCGACTGCCAGGCGATAATCTCGCCCGGCTGCGCCTCAACGATGCGGCTTTCCCATGAATAGTGCTTGCCGAGTGGGCCGTCGACCTGCCACAGCGCGTCGCTTTTGTTAACCGGCGTCACGGTGGCAAAGTGGCTCATGATGCGAGGCAAGGTGTCAGGCTCCAGCCAGAGCGCAAAAAGCTCGGCGGCGGGACGCCCAACGGATATCCAGCGGCGCAGCGTTACAACTTCCGTCGCGGTTTCAGGTTGCGATTGTTTAGCCAAATGATCCCCCTGTAAGGCGCTAACAGGCTATCAACGTAGTTTGAGTTAAGTTCAGAGGGTGAGATATTGCGAGCGGAACCGCAGGCAGAAAAGCCGCACGTCGGGGGCGAAAAAAAGCCGGGACAGCGCCCGGCGTCGGTTAATGCTGGCTGTTTTGCCAGTGGCGCTCGCAGTGTTCGCGCGCTTCGGCGGGCAGATCGCGCAGTTCCGGCAGGCTATCGCCAGAGCCGTAATCCATCGCCACGGCGACCTCTTTTTGCTCATCCCGGGCCGCAAAGGTGAGCCTGTCGTCCAGCTTCTCCCAGTCACCGTCGTGCTGGCGATAGATCAGCGCGTAGGTCGGTGTTTTTTCATCGTCGCCGTAAATCTCATATTTTTGCACCGGCGCATCCTCAGGTCCGAACTCCAGCGTGTCGATCAGTATTGCATCTGCCATCTTGTTCTCCTTTGTCGGTAAGGAGTAAGGGTAGTTCAAAGATCGGCGCGCGGCGGAGGTTACACCTCCAGCCCGGCGCGAAACTGGCCCCATTTCAGCACTGAATTCACGCCGACCGACAGGAAAGGCTCGCGCGGCGTGAGGTTCGGACCCGGCGAGGCGGTGAGGAAATCGATCAGCTCATTGCGCTCGCCCGCAATCATATCGGCCAGCAGTTTGCCGGTGGCGGTGCCGCGCGTAATGCCCAGACCGTTGCAGCAGAGCGCGCCGTAGACGTTGGGCGCCAGCTTGCCGAAGAAACCTTCATGGTTTTCCGACAGGCAGATGGCGCCGCTCCAGGTGTATTCAAAATCGACCTGCGGCAGCATCGGAAAACGGCGCTCAAAGGATTTGCGGTGATTTTCGATAAACTGCCGCAAATGTTTTTCACGCGGACGGCCGTCCGGCTGAAAACTAAAGCTGTTGCGCACCAGAATGCGGTTATCGACGGTGCGCCGAATGGTGCTGCCGAACGGATGCGCCGGGATCACGCCCCAGACCGGTTTGCCACCCAGCGCCGCCTGCTCCGCTTCGGTGAGCGGGCGCGTCAGACTGCCATAGAGAAATGTTGGCAGCAGGCGGCGCTGCAGAAACCCAAAGTGGGAGGCGAAGCCGTTATTGGCAAGGATCAGCGTATCGACCGTAATCGCGCCTCGCTCATGCATCAGCGTAATGGTATTGCCGTAGTCCACCGAGGTGATCGGCGTATTTTCATAAAGCGTGACGTTGGCGGGCAAGTTATCCGCCAGCCCCTTCACCAGCGCCGAAGGCTGCAGCAGGAGCGTGCCGGGAATAAACAGCGCCTGTTTGTAGTAGGAGGTGCCGATGTGATCGGGCAGATCCTTGCCGGCGATCATTTCGGCGTCGCGGCCGATTTTCGCCAGCCCGCGGCGATAGGCTTCCAGAATTGCAATCCCCTGCTCACCGACCGCCGCCTGGTATTTGCCGGAGGCCGACATCTGACACTGGATGTTGTTCTCCTGCACGATCTGACGCAGATAATCCTGCCCCAGCGTATTCAGCCTGAGCACCCGATTCGCGATGGTGACGTCGCCGATATAATCTTTCGCGCCGATATCGTGAGGAACGTCAATGGCAAAACCCGCGTTGCGCCCGGCAGAGCCATATCCCACCTCCTGCGCTTCGATCAGCACCACCTCGTCGTCAGGGAAGTTGAGTGCCAGCTGACGCGCCGCCGCCAGCCCGGTCAGACCGGCGCCGACGATCCCCCAGCGCGCTTTTTTCTGGCCCACATGCTCAGGGCGCGGGGTTCGCGCCGGACTGGTGTGAAACCATCCCGGCATGGAATCGTCAGCGGGTAAAGAAGTGATCTTTTGCAATTCCGTTACTCCAGTACATTTGCGTAGGGCTGTTCGCCAGCGAGACCCGACGAACCCGTTTATTTCGGCTAACAGGGTTAAGCCGCCAAACCACGTAAACAGAGATGAGAAGATGAAAACGTTTTGTATTTTTTATGTATACACTATGTATAAAATATGAAGCGCAGAGGGTGTTCGTCAACGGCCTGACGAGCCATTTGCGTTCGGTATCGCAAAATTGAAAAAAAGTGTTCAGCGGGGCAAAAAAGGAGGAGAAAGCAAGGCGAACAAGGTCGGTTACGCGCCCTTTTCGCACGGCGAGCGTGAACCGGCCGGCAGCGAAAACTGCCAGCTAAACGTTGATAAATTCCTTAAAAATTTAAACCAGATGGTCCGCTTTCAACCCCTGCGGTGCGATAAAAATTTCCATATTTTCCCGCGACAGCTCCCAGTGCTGGAAAACCAGATCCACCACCGCCTGTTCGTCATGCGCTTCTATTGCCGCGATAAAGGCGTCGTGGTGATCGGCCGCGAGCTGCAGTCGGTGCTCCATATCGCCGTTCTGCGGACGGTAAAAGGTGTGGCCGATACGACAGTGATCGATCAGCAGCCGTCCCAGGCTGGGCTGCAGGTAGGGATTAGCGGCCATCTCGCCCATGATTTCATGGAAACGGTTATTTTCCAGCACCAGCACGGCGGCATCATGCGTCTGCACCGCTTTGCGAAAACGCTTTTGCGTCTCTTTCAGCGCCTTGAGCTGCGCGGGTTTATAGTTCTGCACCGCGAGACGCCCGGTGGCGGCATAGATCATCGGTGCCACCAGAAAAAAGTTGCGCAGCGAGGCATGGTTCATGGGGATCACGCGCACGCCGCGCTTCTCGACGATTTCAAGGTAGCCTTCGCCCGCCAGGCGCTGGAAAACTTCGCGCACCGGCGTACGCGACAGCCCATACTGTGCCGTCAGGCTCGACTCATCCAGCACTTCATCTGGATCAAGCTCCATCGTGAGAATGAGCCGTTTTAAATCTTCATACAGCGCCGTTTTTCCCGATCTCAATGCCGCCTCCCGGACCATGACTGATAACAGACAAAACGCCACGAACAGCATCCGCGGCAACGCGCACTAACCTACAGAAAAAGCGGGGTAACAGCAAAAATAATCATGGTCGATTTTTTATGAAAAACGGGGCTAAAACGAAAATTTAGCTGTTTATTTTCAGTATATTACACAAGAAACCCGTAACATCTTTTTTGGCGATTTTCAGGCTGAAAATCGCTGATTTTCAGGGCTGCATGCTGCTGGCGGTCTGGTAAATCAGCTGCAGCATCGGTTCGGGATCGCGGTCGGGATGATGGCGAAGAATTTCGCTACGCAGCCAGCTGATCTCTTCGCTGGCGGCACGCTGAAACGTCACGTTGTCACGCGCCCGCTTAAGCCACTTCATAATGAACGCATTTTTTTGCCGGTTGGAGCCAATTCGTCCCTGCTTTCGCGACAGACCCACCGCGACCAGCAGGCAGAAGTAAAAATGCACGCGGACATCGACATGATGTAACGCGGCGAAAGGAAACTGTTGATTCGCTGACATAGTGATAATCACCCCATCAGGCTGCCTGCCGCGCAGGCCAGGCAGCTTTTATCGCTCGTTCAGGCGTCCTGCGCCGGAACGTCAATCCACAGCGTCTTCAGCTCGGTATATTGATCGAGCGCGAAAACCGATTTATCGCGACCGCCGAAGCCGGACTGCTTGTAGCCGCCGAACGGCGTGGTCGCGTCGCCCTCGCCGAAGCAGTTCACCGTCACGGTGCCGGCCCGCACCGCGCGCGACACGCGGATCGCCCGGTTAAGGCTGCCGGTATAGACCGAGCCCGCCAGGCCGTAGTCGGTGTCGTTCGCCAGCGCGATCGCTTCTGCTTCGGTTTTAAAGCTGGTCACGCACAGGATCGGTCCGAAGATCTCTTCGCGGAACAGCGCGCTTTCTGGCGTCACGTTGTCGATAATCGTCGGCTGTACGTAAGCGCCCTGCTCGGTGCCGCCGCCCTGCAAAATGCGCAGCCCTTCGCTGCGCGCCGTCTGCAGATAGCCGCTCACCTTGCTGAAATGTTCGGCGCTGACCATCGCGCCCAGCCGATTTTTCGGATCGAGCGGATTGCCCATCGGCCATTCCGCCAGCTGCTCGGCCATGAGCCCCAACAGACGCTCTTTCACCTCTTCCTGCACCAGCAGGCGCGAAGTGGCCGAGCAGTTCTCACCCATATTCCAGAATGCGCCGTTCAACACGTTCGCCGCCACGCTGGCGAGATCCTCGGCGTCGTTAAACACCACCGCCGGGTTTTTGCCGCCGCACTCCAGCACCACCTTCTTCAGGTTAGAGTCTGCGGCGTAGCGCAGAAAACGTCGGCCGGTGGCGGTTGAGCCGGTAAAGCTCACCATATCAATGTCTGCATGCAGGCCAATCGGCTCGCCGACTGCCTGGCCGGTGCCGGTGACAATATTCAGCACGCCGGCCGGCAGCCCGGCTTCGACGGCGAGCGCCGCCACGCGCAGCGCGGTGAGCGAGGTCTGCTCGGCGGGTTTAACTATTACCGAGCAGCCGGTCGCCAGCGCCGGCGCGATTTTCCAGGCGAGCATCAGCAGCGGGAAATTCCACGGCAGCACGCAGCCCACAACGCCAATCGGTTCGCGCACCACCAGCGCCAGCGCGCCATTGCCGGTCGGCGCGCTGTGATCGTACAGTTTGTCGATCGCCTCTGCGTGCCACTTCAGCACGTGGATGGTCTCCGGCACGTCTACCGCCAGACATTCGCTGACCGGCTTGCCGCTGTCGAGGCTTTCCAGCACCGCCAGCGATTCCAGCTCGCGTTCCATCAGCGCCGCCAGCTTCAGCAGCACGGCTTTGCGTTCGCCGGGATGCGCCAGTCGCCAGCTGCCCGCCTCAAAGGCGGCGCGCGCGCCCTCAACGGCGGCGTTAACGTCGCGGATATCACAGGCGGCAATCTGCGTCAGCGGCTCGCCGGTCGCAGGGTTAACCGTGGTCAGCCTGTCGCCCGATGCCGCCGCGCAGAAGCGTCCGTTGATAAAAGCATTATTCGGCAGGGCGAGTGCGGCGGCGATACGCTCGGCGTCGCTCAGGGTTGCTATATGACTCATGCCCACTCCTTACGATGCGGTGACCGCAGCCACGTTACGCTTCACGCTCTCAATAACCGCTTTAAGCTGCGCCTGCTCTTCTTCTTCCAGCGCCTGCAGCGGCGCGCGTACCGGACCCGCCTTCAGCCCGGCCAGCTCTGAACCGTACTTAATCGACTGCACAAACTTGCCGCCGTCGAGGAAATTCATCAGCGGCATCAGCGCTGCCATGATTTTGCGCCCTTTAGCGAAGTCTTTTTCCACCACGCAGGCTTCATAAAGCGCCACGTGCTCGCGCGGAATAAAGTTCGAGCCGGCGCAGACCCAGCTGCGCGCGCCCCATGCGAAGAACTCCAGCGCTTGATCGTCCCAGCCGCAGGAGAGCGCAATCTGCGGGAACTGGCACGCCAGCAGATGCAGGTTGTTAAAGTCGCCGGAACTCTCTTTAATTGCCACCACATTGGCGGAGCGCGTCACTTCGCGGAAGTAGGTTTCGCCCATGCTGATCCCCATACGGCCCGGATAGTTGTAGAGCATGATCGGCAGCTGCGCGGCTTTGTCGATGGTCAGGGCGTGATGGGCGTTTTCCTGTTCGGTCGGCAGCGCGTAAGGCGGCGAGGTGACCAGAATGGCGTCTGCTTTAT
The DNA here is from genome assembly GCF_002077695.1 of Pantoea latae. Classification (GTDB taxonomy): domain Bacteria; phylum Pseudomonadota; class Gammaproteobacteria; order Enterobacterales; family Enterobacteriaceae; genus Pantoea; species Pantoea latae. The sequence goes on along the minus strand of NZ_MWUE01000017.1, from coordinate 34,614 downwards.
GGTCGCGTGCATGGGTAGCAAACGTCACCGCGTCTTCAGTACGGATGGCGCCGGTGCCGACGATCAGCGGCAGACGCTGACTAATCACTTTACTTGCATGCTCCACCAGCGCCAGACGCTCTTCAGCGCTCTGGGCGTAGTATTCGCCGGTTGAGCCGCCAATGATAATGCCGTGCACGCGCGCCTCAATCAGCGACTCCAGCACGTCGGCAAACGCCGCGAAATCGATGCTGCCGTCGGCGGCGTAAGGGGTAATAGCCGGGGTATAGATGCCTTCAAATGTCAACACAGTAGCCTCCAGGGTACTATTCAGGTCCGCATACAACCTTGACGGGTTGCGATGATTAACAATTTGCATAGGCAGGAGAGGCAGGTCAATCGGAGGCAAAAATTTGCATACATAAAAAATACAAAGGAAATACGCATAGGTAGGACATTTTTACGCAACATGAATATTTTAATCATAAAAAACAACTGATTAAATTAAATTTACTCGCGTAATATTTTTCTAAATGAATTCAGATAACGATCACATTCCCGTATTCTGACCCGCTGAGACATATTTACAGCCGTGGTCAGGAGGCATAGGTTTGTTGCTAGTTTTAACCTGAATTTAACAGGCTACCGGTTGCATCGATAAGCGGGCCTGGCTGACACAGAGGAAGCGGGTGATGACCCAGAAGAAAGCGACGCTCATAGGCCTGATCGCCATAGTGCTGTGGAGCGCGATTGTTGGACTGATAAAAAGCGTGAGCGAGGGGTTCGGCGCGGTAGGCGGTGCCGCGCTGATCTACAGCTGCAGCGCCATCCTGCTGCTGTTTACCCTGGGCTTTCCTCGTCTGCGCGCTTTTCCCCGGCGCTACCTGGTGGTCGGCAGCCTCTTATTCGTCCTTTACGAACTTTGCCTGTCGCTGTCGCTCGGCTTTACCCATAACGGCCGGCAGGCGATTGAGGTCGGAATGGTGAACTATCTCTGGCCGAGCATGACCATCGTGCTGGCGGTTATCGTCAACCGGCAAAAAACCAGCCCGCTGATTATTCCCGGCGTATTGCTGGCCGTGGCAGGAATATGTCGTGTGCTCGGGGGCGACCACGCGTTTTCAGTCAGCGAAATCGGCAACAATATTATGGATAACCCGCTGAGCTACGGGCTGGCATTTAGCGGCGCGGTCATCTGGTCGATATATTGCGTGGTGACAAAAAAAATCGCCAACGGCTGTAACGGCATTACGCTGTTTTTTATATTAACCGCGCTGACCCTGTGGGCCAAATTCCTGCTGTCGCCGCAGCCGCCCTTCGCCGTTTCGCCGCTGGTGCTGCTCAATCTGGCGCTGGCTGCGATGGCGATGGGTTTCGGCTACGCCGCCTGGAACACCGGCATTCTGCACGGCAACGTTAACCTGCTGGCGGCCGCTTCCTACTTTATTCCGATTATCTCTTCCGTGCTGGCCGCCTTTATCCTGAGTTCGCACCTGACGGTGGCGTTCTGGCAGGGCACAGCGATGGTGAGTCTGGGTTCGCTGATCTGCTGGTGGTCAACCCGCTCGCCCGAGAGTAAAAAAGTGACGCGCGAGGCGTCGTAACCCTGACGTGAGAGGGCGCTGCCCTCCTCTTTTTAAATAACAATAAAAATATAAATAACCGCTTACCCTGCGCCGGAGGAAATACTCTATGACGTTACCAAACTGACAGATTGATTTTATCGGCAACCGAATAGCCTGCCGGATAATTTTTTATTAACTATCTCACATCTTATATTAATTCCGACTCCTGACGCATTTAACGGGGCTGGTACCCTGCGGCCGTTTTTCGGCTTAGCCCGCCGTGAATGCGTTGGTGAAAAGAGAGGAGCCTGTGATGTCTAATCACATTTCTGTTGAAGATGTACCGCTTAGCCGTTTCCATCGTCTGCTTACCGTACGTTCCGGCGGCGGTTCGTTCGTTGATGGCTATGTGCTGAGCATTATCGGCATCGCCATGACGAAGGTCTCGCCTGCGCTTGGCCTGAGCGCCTTTTGGGAAGGACTTATCGCTGCATCCGCCCTGATCGGCATCTTCTTCGGCGGCTTTATTGGCGGCGCGCTGACCGACCGGCTCGGCAGACGCGTGCTCTATTTCGTTGGCCCGACGCTGTTTATCCTCTGCTCGCTGGCGCAGTACTGGGTGCAGAGCGGCGAAATGCTGTTTGCCCTGCGCTTTCTTAACGGCGTGGCGGTAGGCATCGAATATCCGGTCGCTACCGCTTTCCTGGTGGAGTTTCTACCGAAACGCTATCGCGGCCCCTGTCTGGCGACGCTGACCATCCTCTGGTTTGCCGGCGCGGCAGCGGCCTACCTTACCGGCGAAGCCATTCTGAATATGGGCGGACCGGACGCCTGGCGCCTGACGCTGGCGAGCACCGCCGTGATCGGCGCGCTGCTGTTTCTGGTGCGTCTCGGCACGCCGGAATCCCCGCGCTGGCTGATGAGCAAAGGTCGGGAACACGAGGCGGAAGCGATAATTAAGCGCGTCTATGGCCGCGACTTCGGGCTGCATAATCTGCCGCAGCAGGCGGAGTGTCAGAACCTGTCGTTCGGCAGCCTGCTGCACTCGGGTTACGGCAAGCGTATGGCCTTTGTCACCATATTCTGGACCTGCTCGGTGATCCCGGTGTTCGCCGTCTACGCCTTTGCCCCGCGCGTGCTGGAAGCGCTGCACCTTAGCGGCAACTGGGCCTCCTACGGTTCGATCGCCATTACGCTGCTGTTTGTCGTCGGCTGCATTATCGCCACCCGGCTGGTGAATTCGCTGGGACGCCGCAAACTGCTGCTGCACAGCTTTCTCTGGTCGGGCCTGGCGCTGCTGCTGCTGGGACTGCTGCGCGACGGGCCGTCGATGGTGATCCTGCTGATGTTTGGCGCCTACGCCCTGTTTATCGGCGGCGCGCAGGTGCTGCAGCTGGTTTATCCAAACGAGATCTTCCCGACGGAAATCCGGGCGGCTGCGGTCGGGGTCGGCACTTCAATGTCGCGCGTCGGCGCCGCCGTCGGCACCTGGCTGGTTCCGATATCGCTGCAAACTATCGGCATCGGCTACACCATGTATATTGCGGCGGGCATTACCTTTTTCGGCCTGCTGGTCTCCTGGTTCCTGGCGCCGGAAACGGCGGCGCGCAACCTGGAAGACGCCGCATCGCTGGATGCGCCGCAGCCCAGGGTAGGCGGCAACCTGTCGAAGCGCAGCTCCTGGTGACACCACCGGGGCGGATGCCGCCCCGGCTTACTCTTTAATCAGCCGCTCAACGTCGCGTCGGCGCTTACGGAACGAACTCGGCGTTTCGCCGTACTGTTTACGAAACCACGCGATAAGATGAGACGCGTCGGCGAAACCGGTGGCGGCGGCAATAGCGTTCAGGCTGTTGCTGGAGTCCGCCATCAGCTTACGCGCCTGCTCCAGCCGCATGCGCCGCCAGTAGACCGCGGCGGAATAGCCGGTACATTTGGCGAAGATCAGGTTGAGCTGGCGGAACGTCACTCCGGCGAACTGCGCCACTTCCGCCAGCGGCGTGGGCGAGTCGAGATGGTGCTTCATAAACTCGATCACCTTACTCACCAGCTCGTTCTCATAGACATCCGGCTCGTTGACGCTGCGCTGCGGTTTTTTTACCGGCGCGGCAGGCTCCTCCACCAGCAGATACTTAAGCACCTTCTGCGAGCGCACCAGCCCGCAGTGCTGGCGGATGATATCCGCCGCCAGATCGATGGCGGTGCCGCCGGGACAGGTAATGATGCCGCCATCTTTGATGTAGGTTTTATCGATGACCGGAATCGCTTTGGGAAAACGCAGCCGAAACTCGTCGCGGGTGGTGAAATGGATGGCGCAGTGGCGACCGTCCAGCAGGCCGGCGTTGCCCGCCACAAAGGCGCCGCTGCACAGCGTGATGATGGGCACGCCGCGCCCGTGCAGCTCGCGCAGCGCCTGTAGCAGCCACGGCGGTGACTGACGCGTCTCCTCCAGCAGCCCGCCCGCCACCACAAAATAGTCCCAGCGGCGGCTGAAATCGAGATCGGCGGTCGGCGCCACCGGCAGGCCGCAGCTGGCGGTCACTGGCTGGTTGTCGCAGGTCATCCACTGCCAGCGGCAGAAGATCTGCCGGCTGAAAAAGGATTCATCCGCCGCGAAGCGCAGCGACTCCACCAGGCCCGCCACGGACGCCAGCGTAAAGCGGTTCATCAGCAGAAAACCGACGGTGAGATCGGGTTTCGGCTCGGCGTTTATCTCAGGGTTCGTCTGCTGTGGCATGGTTTTCAGGTTCCTGCACGCCGCCCAGCTTGCTCAGCAAGCGTTTCAGGTCGGCAATATCCTGCTTATCGAGGCGAGCGGCGATCATCTTTTCCGCGCTTTTCGCCTGCTCAGTCATCCGGTTCAGCATCGCTTCGCCTTGCGCCGTCATCGACACCTGTTTGCGGCGACGGTTGGCGGGATCGATCTCCACGCTGATCAATCCGCTTTTGCTCATCCGGTCGATCAGGTAGGTGCCGGTGGCTTTATCAAAGCCGGCGCGGCTGCCCAGCGTCTGCTGATCGCAGCGGCTCTCCTCTGCCAGCACTACCAGAATGGCGTACTGCACGGCGGAGAGCCCGGTATCGACGCACTGGCTCCAGCAGGTGGTCGAGTGCTGGCCGGCGCGGCGCACCAGATGCATTAAGGAACAATCGCCGTGCGGCCACAAGGGGGCGGCGTGAATGAAGTCGGCATTTTGTGACATCGGCTGGCTTGACTCCCGGTAACGGCAAAATTATAGTTTAAACACGAACAGTTTGATTACAAACTATTACTGTCCGATTCGGTAATGAGACCTCTGCTGGCGGCGCGCCTGTTGGCAAAGGTAGACGTTCCACAGTGTACAGGAGTTTTCGTCTCGTCCCCTCTGTCCCGGTTTAAAGGAAAATCTGATGCACTATTTCGGCGATTTAAGAAGCTATATCGATGCCCTCGACGCCATGGGCGACATTCTGCATGTCGAGCGCCAGGTCGACGGCGATTTCGAGCCGAGTGCGATAACGCGCCGCAGTTATGAAAAGCAGTCACCCGCGCCGCTGTTCCACCGGATTGCAGGCGTCGCCGCGGGATTTCGGCTGTTCGGCGCGCCGGCCGCGCTCTCTTCACGTCGCGATATGCCCTATGCGCGCGTCGCCATGTCGCTCGGGCTGCCGCCGGCATCCACCGGGCCGGAAATCATCGAGGCGCTCTATGCCGCCCGCCTGAAGCCCGGGATCCCGCCGGTCCGCGTCGCCTCCGACGCGGCGCCCTGTCATCAGCATATTTTACGCGGCGACGCGGCGACGCTAGACCGCTTTCCCATCCCGTTCGCCCATGACCAGGATGGCGGCCGCTATGCCAACACCTGGGGAACGCTGATTGTGAAAACGCCCGACGGTGAATGGGTGAACTGGTCTATCGCGCGCGTAATGAAAGTGGACGGCAAGCGGATGGTCGGCTTGATTGTGCCGAGCCAGCATATCGGCCAGATCTGGACGCAGTGGGTGGCGCGCGGCGAACCAATGCCCTATGCGCTGGTGCAGGGCCCGGCGCCGGCTATCTCCTGCGTCTCCGGCATTCCGATCCCGGCGCACGCCGATGAAGCGGACTATATCGGCACCCTGGCGGGCGAGCCGGTGCCGGTGGTAAAAGCGGTAAGCGTCGATCTGGACGTGCCGGCGACCGCTGAGATTGTGATCGAAGGCCATGTCTCGATCAAACGCGACTGCCCGGAAGGGCCTTACGGCGAATATGGCGGCTACCTCGGCGAAGGCTCCTCGCTTCAGCCCACCTTTCACGTTGAGGTTATTACCCATCGTCAGGCTCCCATCTGGCCGATGTCGGTGACCGGACGGCCGACGGATGAGTCGCATACGCTGTGGGCTATCGGCCTGGCGGCCGACGCGCTGACCCATCTACGCCAGGCCGATCTGCCGGTCAAAACCGCCTGGATCCCAGAAGACTCTACGGTGCACTGGCTGCTGGTGGTCATGCCGCAAACCTGGCGCGAGCAGCTGCCAGGCGTCAGCAGCGAACAGCTGGCGCAGCGTATCGGCGAGATACTGTTTAAAACCGATGCGATGGTGTTTATTCCGAAGGTGTATGTCGTTGATGATGACTTCGATCCCACTAACCTGCGTGAAGTGGTCTGGGCGCTCTCCACGCGCGTGCATCCGGTCGATCGCCGGGCGGTATTCGAGGATCAGCGCGTGATCCGCCTGCCGCAGTGTTACGACGAAGCGGAGTACGTTGCCGGCAAAGGCGCGAAAGTCGTCTTCGACGCCTTGCAGGCCGCGCGCCATCGCCACGCCTCCTTTGATCAGGGCTATCCCGAGGATGTGCGCCAGCGCGTGCTGGCGAACGAATAGCCACGCAAAAAGGCCCCCTCCGCGCGCGTCACGCCGCGGTGGGTGGTGCCTGCCGTGCGCGAAAGGTTAAAAAAAATGGTTAAAGTAATATTTTTCCTAATCCGGTTCGCATAATAGACCCGATTATTCCTTCGCAGCCTGCTAAGCGTCATAAATTCATCTCATCGAAATGGTAATATAAGCGTCAGCGTTTCCGCCGGTTACCATTGAGATCGTCAGTAAATGTATTATTTTTCGAGAAAAGTCAGCCTCTTTATGTTCGCATGGGGTTTGGCTGGGCTCTTTTTTTCACTTTTTATTATTTATAAAATTCACGCGCGCGTTATGCTGGACACGGCAGAGTGCCTGATCAGGAAAACGCCCGATGGCTACGGCAACTGGTTTTCGCATCTGGCACAGCTGGTTTACAGAGTGATATTTGAAACCTGTAGTCACGATTATCGCTAGGAGTATTAACGATTAGAGTCGTTAGTGGAAAATAAAGCGCAACAAAGAGTGCCATTTGATAAGTATCAGCCAGACCAGATAGCCCGCTGAACAATAGAGGATCAAAAACAGAAGCAGGCCCGTCAGCTTGTGAGAGAATCGCATTTGCATTGTTTCCAGCTTAACCAAAAATAGCTCCCTCAAAATGACAGTTTTCATCCATTGTGCATTTAGCAAAACATGCTTTAACCTGGGGATAGTATGCGCCATTAAGCCTAAATAGCGGCTCAACATCGGCCATTGCGGCAGCCGCTGCCGCAGGCGGCCGGAATCGGTTGATCTATATCAATTTTCTCTGCGGGTGCAGCTGGCTTGCGCGATCGTCAGCGAGGCATAACGGACTCCCCGTTTCGCTTTTAGTGGCTATTTCCCTTCGCTGTGTCCGCCCCGATGCAGGCTACGTCTGCTGTTAACATTGTTATAACGTCGGCGGAGAGTTATTTTACTTTTTCCGCCTGTTATTGCGGCAAAAACAGATCGGTTTAAATAAGGTTTAGAATGAAAAGCGTAAAAAGGACGATGTGGTTTCTGCGCGCCACGACGAATAAACCATACCTTGAGTAACCTTCCTTTATTAGCGCCCATACGCTGGGCGCTTTTTTTATTTCGCTTTTACCTGCAAAAAAAACAGGCCCACCTGTCAGATATGGGTTGATAATTCATTTAAGCGAACCGTGATGTAATACGTTTATAAAGGCACCCAACCTTTATTCTCACAAACATGGTTAATTTTTGCTAATTGATTAGCAACGCTCCTTGCAAGGAGCGTTTTCTTTTTTAACGGCTCAGGAACTGCGTATCGCGCTGAGCGTCTCTGCCTTGCGCGCCTTTATTCTCCAGACCACCCACAACAGTCCGAACCAGAACGGCATGGCGCACAGCGCGGCCAGCGTATCGGGGTCGAACACCATAATAACCACCGAAAAGGCGAAAAACAGCAGGCTAAGCCAGCTCATCACGATACCCGCCGGCATTTTAAAGCGAGATTGCGCATGCAGTTCGGGACGCTGTTTGCGGTAAGCCAGATAGGCCACCAGGATCATGCCCCAGCTGTAGATCACCAGGATCGCTGCCAGCGTTGAGACGATGGTAAACAGCGTCATCACGTTTGGCACCAGGAAGAGCAGCAGCGTGCCGCTCAGCATGCAGAAGCAGGAGAAGAGCAGGCTGCGCACCGGAATGCGCGTGGTGCGCGACAGAATGCGAAACTGCCAGTGAGCGTGCTTCTCTACCGACAGGCCGTAGAGCATGCGGGTGCTGGAGTAGACGCCGCTGTTGGCGGAAGACATGGCGGAGGTCAGCGCCACAAAGTTAATGATCGCGGCGGCGGCGGGCAGCCCGGCCTTGTCAAACAGCGTGACAAACGGGCTGACGTCTGGCGAAATCGCCGCCCAGGAGGTCACGGCGATAATCACGATCATCGAGAGCATATAGAAGATGATAATGCGCAGCGGAATGGCGTTGATCGCCTTTGGCAAGATTTTCTCCGGGTCGCGGGTTTCGGCGGTCATGGTGCCGAGCAGCTCGATACCGGTGTAGGAGAATATGGCAATCTGAAAACCAGCCAGAAACCCCGTCACCCCATGGGGTAAAAACACCGCCGAGTCGGTGAGGTGATGCAGCGAAGCCTGCACCCCGTCCGGCGAGGTCCAGCCGGTGGCGACCATCCAGATCCCGGTAAAAATCAGTGCGACAATGGTGATCACCTTGATCAGCGCGAACCAGAACTCCGCCTCGCCGAACATTTTGACCGACAGCAGATTGAACATGCAGAGAATGCCGAGGGTGATCAGCGCCGGTATCCAGGCGGACATCTCAGGAAACCAGTACTGCATATAGCCACCGCACACCACCACGTCGGCGATGCAGGTGACGACCCAGCTCAGCCAGTAGGACCAGCCCAGGTAAAAGCTCGCTTTCGGCCCCAGATAATCCGCCACGAAATCGGCGAAGGAGCGGTAGTCGAGTTTCGATAACAGCACCTCGCCCATGGCGCGCATCACCATATACATAAAAAACCCGACCAGCGCATAGATGATCAGGATAGAGGTGCCCGCCACGGCGATATTCTTTCCGGCGCCCATAAACAACCCGGTGCCGATCGCGCCGCCCAGCGCGATCATCTGGATATGGCGCTCGCTCAGCCCCCGCTCCAGCTGTGAGGATGAAGAGGTTGCTGACGGCGCATGCGGTTCTTTAACGGTCATGGCAATTCCTTCAGTGTTGAGGCGAAAGGTCCGGTTTCAGCAGCAGACCGGCGCGTAAACCCGGCGCAACGCTGGCGTTGGGAAACAGGATCCAGGGTGCGACGTCGTCTACGCGCCAGCTTTTGTCGTGCTCGCAGGCGATCTCAAAGCCCGCCGGAAGCTGGGTGAAATTCTCTACCGAGGGATCGAGATTGAGCCTGAAGCTGCTGCTGGTTTTAATGATGCTCTGCGCCACGGTAAAGAAACGCATCGGCGGCTGTTTTCTGGCGGGCAGCGCGCTGCCCGCCAGCAGCGCGCGGATCGCGCTGTCGACGGCGGCGAAGCAGCTAAGCGGGTTTTGCCCGAACGGCCGCGCTTTGCCCAGCTCAAGCGTGCAGCTCTGCGCACCGAAGGCGTCGCTCAGGTAGTGACTGAAGGTACCGCCCGGCGCGGTATGCTGCACCACCGCGTCCAGCTCGCAGGCCGCCAGCAGCGTGTAAAACGCTGCGCCGTAGCGGTGCTGATGGAAAGGGATCAGGGCGAACTGCGGAAAGCGCGAGCCGCGGATCGCCGTATGCATATCCAGGTGCACGCGCGGCAGGTCGCCTTCCGCTTCCACTCGCTGAAAAAAGGCGGCGGTCGCCTGCTCCAGCCGCGCCGCGCGACGGCTCTCGTTGCCCGGCACGGCATGGCGATGCCGGCCGCCAAACAGCCGGTTCATATCGCTGTGCAGATAGCGCTTCCCGGCGCGCAGCGCGGGCGGATTGCCAAACACCAGCAGCAGCGCCTGGCTGAGCGGCTGTTCGCCCGCCATCAGCGACGCCAGCAGCGCGGCCAGCATCTCCACCGGCGCGGTTTCATTGCCGTGGATGCCGGCGGAGATCACCACCGCCCCCGTGGGATGCGCAGGCAGCAGCTGTAGCACTCCCTCCTCCAGCCAGCTCGCCTCAAGCGCGGCAGGAAAGCGCGCGTCGCGCAGCCGGCAGCTCAGCAGCGCCTCGATAATCGCCTCGCTCTTCTCAGCGCTGAAAGTCATAGATGCTCCCCAGCGTCAGGATCTGCGTCAGCTCGTCCAGCGCCTGGCGAACCTCACGCAGCAGCTGCGGATCGGCCAGATCGCGGCTGTGCAGCCGGTCACGATAGTGCTTTTCCACCCAGCGCGTCAGCTGCTGATAGCGCGCGTCGTTCATCAGGCTGCCGCTGTTGACGGCGGCGCGCTCCGCCTCGTTCAGCACCACGCGCAGCCGCAGGCAGGCGGGCCCGCCGCCGTTGCGCATGCTTTCGCGCAGGTCGAACAGCTGGATCTCGTCGATGGGCGAGCCAGGCCGCGTCGTCATCTCGTTCAGATAGCGCCAGACGTTTTCGCGCTGGCGGCACTCCTCCGGCACCACAATCATCATTTTTCCGTCTGGCTTACTCAGCAGCTGGCTGTTGAACAGATAGGAGGCGACGGCATCCTGCAGCGAGACCCGATCCTGCGGCACTTCAACACTCTCAAACGGCAGGCCCAGCGCGGCGCTTTTTTCGCGCAGCTGCGCCAGTAGACGATCCTGATCGACAAACGCGCTCTGATGGTGAAACAGCACATGGCGGTTGCTGACCGCGATCACATCGTTGTGAAACACGCCGCTGTCGATGGCGGCGGGGTTCTGCTGAGCGAACAGGGTGTAGTCGGGATGAAGCTGATGCAGGCGCGCCACCGCTTCGCTCGCCTCTCGCGTCTGACGCGCCGGATAGCGCTGCGGCGCGACGCCGCCGCCGAAGGCGCGACGGCCATAGACGAACAGCTGAATACCCTGTCGATCGTAGTCGCCGCAAAAACGGTTGTGGTTAGCCGCACCCTCATCGCCGAAATCGCCCTGCTGCGGCAGTGCGTGGTGATGGCTGAAGTGAGCGTCGTTGTTGAAGGTGGCACGCAGGATCGCCGAGGTCACCGGCGCTTCAAGCGAGCGGTGCAGCTTGTTGTTGAGATTCGCCACGGTGAAATGCACCCGGCCATCGGCGCTGTCCGCCGAAGGCGATACCGTCGCCGCGTTCGCCGTCCACATCGACGAGGCGGAGCTGAGCGCGGAGAGCAGATGCGGCGACGTCGCCGCCGCGCGCGCCAGCACCTGGGTGTCGCTGCCGCTAAAGCCGAGCGCGCGCAGCGCGTCAATGTTGGGGCGCGGCTGCGGCGGCAAAATCCCCTGCACAAATCCGCGATCCGCCAGCGCTTTCATTTTCGCTAATCCCTGCAGCGCCGCCTTGCGCGGGTTCGACAAACCGTCGCGGTTGTGCAGCGAGGCCTCGTTTCCCACCGACAGCCCTGCATAGTGATGCGTCGGGCCGACCAGCCCGTCAAAGTTTGCTTCATAGCCAGACATAGAAACCTCAGTATCAGAAAGGAAGGCCCGGAGCCGGCGTGGCGGGCAGCGTCAGCACGTCGCTGGTGAGCGAGGCCATCGGCCAGGCGCAGTAGTCAGCGGCATACCAGGCGGAGGGACGGTGATTGCCGGAGGCGCCGACGCCGCCAAAAGGCGCGCTGCTGGAGGCGCCGGTCAGCGGGCGGTTCCAGTTGACGATCCCGGCGCGCGCCGCCTCGGTCAGCTGTTCAAACAGCGTGGCGTCCGGCGAGACCAGCCCGACCGCCAGGCCGTAGCGCGTCTTGTTCGCCAGCCGGATCGCCTCGTCGAAGTCGCTATAGCGCATCACGCTCAGCAGCGGGCCGAAGTACTCTTCGTCCGGCACCTCAATGCCGGAAATATCGATAATGCCGGGCGTCAGACGGGTCGCCTGCGCCTCGGGCTGGCGCATCTCCAGCAGACTTTTTCCTCCCAGCGCCAGCAGCCTCTGCTGCGCCTCCAGCATCGCCTGCGCCGCCTGCAGCGAAATCACACCGCCCATAAAGGGCGGCGGCTCAGCATTCCACTGGCCGACGCGGATCTGCGCGCTCGCTTCCACCAGCCGCGCCAGCAGCGCGTCGCCCTGCGCGCCGCGTTTCACCAGCAGGCGACGAGCGCAGGTGCAGCGCTGGCCAGCCGAGATAAAAGCGGACTGGATAACCAGCTGCACGGCGGCGTCGAGGTCGCTATAGCCGTCGACAATCAGCGCGTTGTTGCCGCCCATCTCCAGCGCCAGCATCTTCTCCGGCTGACCGGCAAGGTAGCGGTGGAAGTGAAAGCCCGCCGCCGCGCTGCCGGTAAACAGCACGCCGTCGATCTGCGTATTTTCCAGCAGCGCTTTGCCTGTCTCCTTCCCGCCCTGCACCAGATTCAGCACGCCATCCGGCAAGCCAGCCTGCTGCCAGAGGCGCAGGGTCAGCTCCGCCGTGGCGGGCGTTAGCTCGCTCGGTTTGAATACCAGCGTATTGCCCGCGATCAGGGCGGGAATAATATGTCCGTTCGGCAGATGTCCGGGAAAGTTATAGGGGCCGAACACCGCCATCACACCGTGCGGCTTGTGGCGCAGCTGCGCTTTGCCATCGGGCATCGCCACTTCGCTGAAGCCGGTGCGCTGCGCCCAGGCCTGCTGCGAGATCGCCGCTTTGCCGATCATCGCCTGAACTTCGGTGCGGGTTTCCCACAGCGGCTTGCTGGTCTCCTGCGAGATCAGCGCGGCCAGCTGCTCTTTTGCCTCTGTCAGGCAGGCGGCGAAGCGCGTGACGATCGCCATACGCGCCTCTGCCGACAGACGCGCCCAGCGGGGAAACGCCTCGCGCGCCGCGTCGCACGCCAGCCTGACGTCATTGTCGTCGGCGCTTTGCGCCTGCCAGAGGATCTGCTGGTCGTCAGGGGAATATTTGGTCAGGCGCGGGCCGTTGCCCTGGCGCCACGCGCCGGCGATAAAGTGTGCTGCATGGCTCATAACGCATTCTCTTCAGGATTAAGGGAAACCAGACGCAGCCTGTCAGCCTCGCCGACCTGCAGCGCGCGGCGCTGGGCGTCGTTAAGCAACAGGGAACGGCCGTCGGCGGCGGGCTGCACCAGCACCGCGCGGAAATGTTCGAAATCGTCGCGGGCGACGATGCAGGGCGCGCGGCATTCAGCCAGCGCTTCGCCGGCGCGTCCGGCCGTAACGATGCGGCTGTCACGAATGGCGCGAATGGCGTCGGTTTCCGCCTCCAGCACCGGGCCAGCGTCGAAAATATCCACAGAGCCGCGCCAGCTAAAACCCTCTTTTTCCAGGATCGCTCTGGCGGGCGCGGTGCGCGGATGCACTTCGCCGATTGCGCGCTGCGCCGCGGCGGGCAGCAGCGAGATATAGATCGGCCATGAGGGCATCAGTTCGGCGATAAAGGTTTTCATGCCGGTGCCGGTCAGGCGATCGGCTTCGGAAAAAGGGATCTCAAAAAAGTGGTGCCCCAGCGCGTCCCAGAACGGCGAGGTGCCCTGCTCATCCACCACGCCACGCATCTCGGCAAAGAGATGGGAGGAGAAGAGCTGGCGGTGCGCGGCGATAAACAGCAGCCGCGCTTTCGACAGCAGCAGACCGTTACGGTTGACCTGATAGTCCGGGTCGAGAAACAGGGTACAGAGTTCGCTGTGGCCGGTGTGGTCATAGCTGAGGTGCAGCAGCTCCTGATTCTTATAGACGCCGATCTCGCGGGAAGCGCGCACGCTGCGCTGAATACGGAAGTTATAGAAGGGTTCATTCAGCCCGACCGCCACTTCAATCGCGCTGATGCCGACCACGCGCGCCTTTAGCGGATCCTCCAGCACAAAGAGAAAACCCTGTTGCGCACGCGGCAGCCGTCCCGCAAAGGTGTCGATACTGGTGCGGATACGCGCGCGCAGGCGCGCCTCGTCATGGGGCAGCGAGGTCATTCCCACGCCGGCGCGCGCCGCGAGCCGCAGGATGTCGGGCAGATCGGATTCTTGTACCGGACGAAACAGCACAGGCGTTCTCCTCTGTTAGCCAACGAAACGGACGATGGCGCGCTCAAGCCGCGCAAACGCCGTCTCCAGGTCGCTGTAGGAAATGTTGAGCGCCGGCGCGAAGCGCAGCACGTCCGGCCCGGCGATCAAGGCGATCACGCCCTCTTCCGCCGCCAGGTTGGTCAGGGTTTTGGCTTTGCCACGGTAGGGCGCCGCCAGCTCGGCACCGATCAGCAGGCCTGCGCCGCGGATATCGCTGAACACCCCATACTGCGTGGTCAGCGCGGCTAACCGCGCCACGATCCAGCTGTGACGCGCTTTCACCCCTTCCAGCAGCGCGCTGTCGAGCTGCGCCAGCACGCTGCTGGCGACGGTGGCGGCCAGCGGATTACCGCCGAAGGTGGTGCCGTGCGTGCCGGGTTGAAACGCCTGCGCCCAGGCGTCGCGCGTCAGCATCGCGCCGATGGGGAAGCCGCCGCCCAGCCCTTTGGCGCTGGTTAAAATATCTGGCTCAACGCCGTAGTGCTGATAGGCGTAAAGCGAACCGGTGCGCCCGGCGCCGGTCTGCACCTCGTCAAAGATCAGCGTGGCGTGATAGCGGTCGCAGAGCTGACGCAGTCCCTGCAGGAAAGCGGGATCGGCTGGACGGACGCCGCCCTCGCCGATAATCGGCTCGACGATCACGGCGCAGGTGCGTTCAGAGATATGGTCGCTGACCGCCTGTAAATCGTTATAGGGCAAATGGGTGATATCGCCGGGCAGCGGCGCATAGTCCGCCGAGTATTTTGGCTGGCCGCCGACCGTCACGGTAAACAGCGTGCGGCCGTGGAAAGCGTTTTGAAAGGCGATGATTTCGCTTTTGCCTTTGCCGTGGCGATCGGCGGCGACTTTGCGCGCCAGCTTCAGCGCCGCCTCGTTGGCTTCCGCGCCGGAGTTGCAGAAGAAGACCTTGTCGGCAAAAGTAGACTCCACCAGGGTTTTCGCCAGCTGCAGCACCGGTTCGTTGGTGTAGCCGTTGCCGATATGCCACAGTCGGTCGATCTGCGCCTTCAGCGCTTCGGCCAGGTGGGGGTTGGCATGCCCCAGCGCGTTAACCGCAATGCCGCCAGCCAGATCGATATAGGTTTTGCCCTGCTGATCCCAGACCTGCGAACCGCTGGCTTTTACCGGAATAAACGGCGCAGGTGAAAAACAGGGCACCATATATTTATCGAAATCGTCACGATGAGGACGTGCAGACATTGTCATTTCTCCTGAAATGAAAAAGGGAATATCGGCGCAACAGATCGTCGTATTTATCGGCGAAGTTAATCCGCGCGATTAATTAATGCGTCGCGATCGATGTTGGCCATGAAATAGATAGTCATGCCGATTTTGCGTGAATGTAGATTAAATAAACCTGTCTCTTCCGTTTAAGTGAGAGTGATACTGGCCGCCCCCTGTAACAAAGTCAACACATCACGGATTCATTCTATTCACTTTTTGACCCCTTTCAAAGATCTGAAAAAATTGATAAAAATCTGCTTTATGCACTTTGACTGCATATTAAATGCATAAAAATGCACTACAAGAGGCGGTGAAAAGTTGATTAATTATTCATATGCGTATCGCCCTGATGCGTCGTTTTGTTTTTTTCAGGCTGGCGAAAAATAGACACGACGGAAATTAATGTTAGCTTTACTGCCGTTAATCCAACCGGGATTTACCTTATTGTCCCTACACATTAAACGACTCACTGTCGATAAGGTTTTTTATGGAAAAGTTATCTTACGCGTCAGAAAGCAGCGCCTCCGCCTGGACCACTTATTTGCGACAAATCGATCGCGTGGCGCCCTATTTAGGCGAACTGGCGCGCTGGACAGATACGTTACGCCATCCCAAACGCGCATTAATTGTCGATATTCCGCTGCAGATGGATGACGGCACCATTCGTCATTTTGAAGGCTATCGGGTGCAGCACAACCTGTCGCGCGGACCGGGCAAAGGCGGTATTCGCTACCATCCCGACGTCGACCTCAATGAGGTAATGGCGCTTTCCGCATGGATGACCATTAAATGCGCCGCGGTCAATCTGCCCTATGGCGGCGCCAAGGGCGGGATCCGGGTTGATCCTTTCTCGCTGTCGGAAGGCGAGCTGGAGCGTCTGACGCGCCGCTACACCAGCGAGATCGGCATTATCATCGGGCCGCAGAAAGATATCCCCGCGCCGGACGTTGGCACCAACGGCAAAGTCATGGCCTGGATCATGGATACCTATTCGATGAATCAGGGCACCACCGTGACCGGCGTCGTGACCGGCAAGCCGGTGCATCTTGGCGGCTCGCTGGGACGTGAGAAAGCGACGGGCCGCGGCGTCTTTATCACCGGCCGGGAAGTGGCGCAGCGCGCGGGGATCGGCATTGAGGGCAGCCGCGTCGCCGTGCAGGGCTTCGGCAACGTCGGCAGCGAAGCCGCTCGTCTGTTTGCCGAAGCGGGCGCGCGCGTGGTGGCAATCCAGGATCACAGCGCGACGCTCTACAATGAAGCGGGAATCGATCTGGCGGCGCTCGGCGACTGGCAAACCCGTCATCGTAAAATCGCGGGTTTTGCCGGGGCACAGGAAATCGACAGCGAGGCGTTCTGGGAGGTGCCGATGGATATTCTTATTCCTGCGGCGCTGGAGGGGCAAATCACGCTGGAACGCGCGCAAAAACTACGCTGTCGCCTGGTGCTGGAGGGCGCAAACGGCCCGACCTATCCGGAAGCGGACGACAGGCTGGCGGAAAGAGGCGTGATTGTGGTGCCGGATGTGGTCTGTAACGCCGGCGGCGTAACGGTAAGCTATTTCGAATGGGTGCAGGATATGGCGAGCTTCTTCTGGAGCGAAGAGGAGATCAATCTGCGCATGGATCGCATCATGACGGAGGCGATGAGCAGCGTCTGGGATAAGGCCAGCGAGAAGGCCTGCTCGCTGCGCACCGCCGCCTATATTGTCGCCTGTGAGCGTATTCTGATGGCGCGTCAGGATCGCGGCATCTATCCCGGTTAACGGGACTGCCTCGCCGCAGCGGACATTACCGCTGCGGCCGGGCCACGCACAGGCAAAGCGTCAGCGTTAAAAAGCATTAACGTGCGTTTAATATCGGATGCCTGTAGCTATTCACTTAATTTAATACGTTAATGAAAACGCTAATACACTGACGCATCCCCAAAACCCGGTGCATAGCAATAGCACTAACCACCATATCTCTTTTTGGCCATAACCGAACTGATGGCTTTTCATTGAATGCCCCCGTGGCTGAAGAAAATAACGCTGCGATGCCGTTAAATTTAAACCTGAGCAGCTAAATTTTTTATCAACGTGTTGCAGCCTGCTAAAGAGATATTTGATCAAAATCAAAGGTTACACCTGCCTGTAACTTTCTGACCAGGATAGAGGTTTCATTTAACTATTTTGCTTTACACTATCTGGCCACCTGGCGCTAATCCAGCGCGGTTGTTTTTCGCGACGCCGTCGCAGCTGCTGTCACCCACGAGAAATATCATGAGTCAGATTCCGCCCCTACATCGCTCTCGCCTGGAGCGCGCAATGCACGCCGTTATATTTGAGGTGGTCGCCAACATTCTGGTATTTATTATTTTGATGCGGTTCACCGCCGCTGCGCCTGCGCAGTCCGGCGTATTAACGCTGGTCTCTTCAGCGGTCGCGATGGGGTGGAATTACCTGTTTAACTGGCTGTTTGACGCTTTGCAGGCGCGACTCGGCTTCCGAAAGGGGCTGGTGGCGCGCTGCCTTCATGCGCTGGCGTTTGAGGCGGGTCTGCTGCTGGTGCTTATTCCCTTTGCCGCCTGGTGGCTGGCGATTACGCTGTCTGACGCGCTCAGGCTGGAGTGCGGGCTGGTGCTGTTCTTTCTCGCCTACGCGCTGGCGTTTAACCTGCTGTGGGATAGCGTGCGCGACTATTGCTTCAGGAAATCGGGCTAAAAAAGCAGGAGCAGCGCTTTTTCAACAGCTGTCAGGTTGCCGAAAATTGCCAGAAATCACTAAACCGGCCTTCAACCAGCGACGCTTATCAGGTTCTCTGTGACAATTTCCGTTAGATAATCACTTCCAGATTGTTAGAAACTGGTTAGCGTTAAAAATATTCCGCCAGCGGCGCCTTATACGAAAGCGTTTGCATTACAGCATGTTAATTATTCTGCGGGCGTTATTCCTGCCTCCGCCCAAACTCTTTTCCCCTAAACTTCCTTTTCTCGCCGGGGTTGATCTCTCTCGCCGCACTATTTATAACGTTCAGGGCAAAAGGTATTTCTCTATCTCTGCGCCGCCTTTAGTCAGGGAAATAACCCTGCTCATTCAGGGATAAAGGTGAACTATTAATTTTTTCATGGCGCAAGCCATTTTATTTCAGGGACATTCCCACCAGGAAAATAACTAATGACTAAATCTGACTATCTGATGACCTTCAGACGCTGTCCTTCTACCGATATTCTGGATATTGTCACCAGCTATATGCGGAAGAAAATACCCTCGACCGATCTCTCTTCCTTTGAAGGCGCTTACGATCACCGCAAGGCGGAACTGATCATGAATAGAATTTACACCGTTATACCGCAGGAGATTTGGCGGCTGGTGAACTGATTTTCACATCGTCTGAACAGAGAGAGCAGGCTGGCGCCTGCTCGTTGCTCAGGGTCAGGCTTGTCCGCCTGCCGCTTTCTCCAGCACGATGACGTCGGAACGCTCAATCAGCGGCTTAATGGCGTCAAACAGCGTGACGATATGCGCGGCGCGAATATGCTGATCCAGCAGCGCTTGTGACTGCCACTCTTCCGTCCAGACAAAGCGACGCGGATTGTCGGTATCGCGGTTCAGCTGATAGCTGATGCAGCCCTCTTCTTGCAGCGTGGTGTCGATAACGCCGCGAAACAGCGCTTCCAGCTCGCTTTCGCTGCCGGGTTTGGCGATAAAAATGGCGACCACGGGTACGGTCATAGCTCTCTCCTTGATAAACGGGGTGGGATCAGATTATTGCAGCGCTGCCGCGAGAGATCCAACCGGGCTCTCTCGCGACAGGCCGTCGCCGTTGAGATAACGGCCTGCGCCATCTTGCCCCAGGCGTCGGCGACAGCGTTAGGCCTCAGTGGCGGAACGGCGCGGCTAATCAGGTCGCACGGCAGCGAGCGGTCCCTGGGTAATCGTTTGAAGGCAGGAAAAGAGCAGGCTGGCTGAGTAGCCGACCCAAACAAAAAAACCGCCTTAACGGCGGTTTTTTTGTGCTGGCCAGGTTAGCGGCCTTGCCAGCAGGGCTGCGTTACCAACGTAACGCCAGCACAACCTAGTGCCGATATAGTGTTCCGCTTTATATCGGGTGTCAAGTTTCTGTTGTGGCCAAACAGTATACAATTCCGGCGGGTCTTCCCGCCGCCTTAGCAAGCGGGCACCGGGTTCAGGGAAGGATGTCCAACGGCCGTAAACGCCAGCACAACCTAGTGCTTGCATTCGCGGCGCTATCTCCGGTGGTGGTGTCGTGAAGCGGTCTTTGCATGGACCGCACAATGAAACGGTACATCTGTATTGTAATCGTTGTATCTGGTGCGTTGCTGTCATCAGGAAAGGGAAACTGGGAAATTTCCGGTAACTCCATATCTGTTGTCATCAACACAGCAGGCAAGTAAGCCAGGCGACCGCCCCCTTTGGGGCGGTTTCCTTTTCCCTGGCGGAGTTTATCCTCGTCCTGCTTTTTTCGCCCCGGCCGCGGCCACCAGACCCTCAAGCCAGTCCTGATGACCATTGATCATCGGGTTAGGTTTCGCGCTTGCCAGCTCTCGGGCTGGCTGCCCGTTCTGAGCTTCCTGCGTCAGGATGCGCACACGGTTTTCTGAGAGATCTTCCACCAGCCAGGCGTGCAGCACATCCAGACGATCCGCTGCGCCCTCTTCTCCCGCCCAGCCGTGCCAGGAGACGCGTCCCGGCTCGCCGTGCGTCGGCGCCGCGAATTCGGTTACGCGCGACTCCACCGGAAAGCCAAAGGTCTCGAAGTAGAAGCGCACACCCTGCTCCAGCTCCGGCCCTTTGTTGTCGTAAAAGCGCGCGTTGGCCGAGTTAGCGTAGTAGCTGGGCCACAGCGACGGCGTGACCAGCAGCGGCCAGATATCCTGCGCGCTGAGTCCGGCGACAATGACTTCGTTTGAGCAAAAGTTATCGGTAAAGCCCGGAATAAATTCCTCGGGCCAGTTGATTGCATTGAGTTTCATTAGGGGTTCCTGAATATTTACCATTCAACGACGATTTTGCCGAAATGCCCGCCGCTGCGCTGCAAAGCAAACGCCTCGGCGAGGGAGGTTAGCCCGCTGAAGCGCTCGCCGATCGCCGGGCGCAAACCTGTCTGATTCAGCGCGGCGACGAACGCCTGCTGCTGGCGGCGACTGCCGACGATCAGACCCTGAATTTTTGCCTGCTTAGCCATCAGCAGCGATGTCGGGACCACCCCTTCACGACCGGTCAGCACGCCGATCAGGGCGATATGTCCGCCAACGGCGACCGCCTCGATCGACTGCGCCAGCGTGCCAGGCCCACCGACCTCGATCACCACATCCGCGCCCTTGCCGTGGGTCAGCGCCTGCACCGCCTTGCCCCAGTCGGGCTGAGTGCGGTAGTTAATGGTTTCATCCGCGCCCAGCGCGCGCGCCTGCGCCAGCTTCTCGTCAGAAGAGGAGGTGATAATGACGCGCGCACCCATCGCTTTGGCAATCTGCAACGCGGTGATCGAGACGCCGCCCGTGCCCAGCGCCAGCACGGTGTCACCCGCCTTAATCTGGGCATCACCTGTCAGCGCGCGCCAGGCGGTCAGGCCAGACGTGGTGATGGTCGCCGCCTCGGCGTGGCTCCAGCCTGCTGGCGCCAGGGTAAAGGCGCTGGCGGGACGCACCACCACCTCGGCGGCAAAACCGTCAGCGCCATCGCCCGGCGTGCGGGTAAAGTCCGCCACCTCGCTGTAAGGCAGGCCATCTGCCCACTGCGGAAAAAAGCACGACACTACCGCATCGCCGACCTGAAATTCGCTGACGCCCTCGCCTACCGCTTCAACAACGCCTGCGCCGTCCGCCATCATAATGCGCTGCGACGCGGCAGGAATAGCGCCCTCTGCCACCAGCAAATCGTGGTAGTTGAGCGACGTCGCGTGGATCGCTACACGGATTTCGCCACGGCCCGGTTCGCCGGGATCGGCCAGCGTGGTTAACGTCAGATTATCCAGTCCACCCGGCGCGGTTAAGGTTAAAGCCTGCATGATTCACCTCTTGAATAGGTTGTGTGCGAAACGTACAGCATAGTCGCGGCTGTATGTTGCGACAGGCACAGCATCTCACTGGCATGAATATAAGAGAAATGAGCAAAGATGATTTTAGATATCAGAGAAGGTGATATCAGGGCGAGCGCCCTGATATGCGCGGCAGGCAGAAAGCGTTATCCCTTTTTCGCATGGTCGCGATGATAGAGCGCCCATTGCTCGATGAGTTCGCCGGAAGGAAGCGTGCAGTAGCCGGTGACGCCCGCCTCTGTTCTGACTTCTGAAAGCTTGCCGCCGGAATGCAGACACCAGTCGGCTGCGGGATTGTGCATGTTCAACCGCGGTGAGGAGGCGTGCTGTGCGCAGGCGGCCAGCAGCAGGCTGGCCGCGATCACGGCGGTATTAGCGATATGAGGGTTCATTTTCATCGGTCAGCTCCGGTTAGGTCTTTATTCAGTTTAGCCTGGGATATTTATCTGACAGGGTAAAAACAGGCGCGTTACGTTTCTCATTAATCGACAACGATGCGCTATTTTTAAAACACCTTATCACATCGTAATTTTATTAATGACACCTGTAACGGTTAATAAACACTAATGACTTTATTGCGTTTATTGCCACTCTGGCCGCAAAAAAACCACTCCAAAAAAGAATCGCATGTAAAATCAAGCAACATGACAACCTAAGATGCAGCCTAAGCTGCTGAATCAAGTAGCCAATTCAGATAAACAATTATAACAAAAAAGCAACGCTATTAATTTAGCTTCCTTTACATCATTTATTTTCCGGCGGCATAATTCCTCTGCAATTCCATCCTGCAAATAAAAAATAAGTTAGCCGGAGATAATCATTCAAGAATCGCACCGGCAATAAAACACGTTTAACACTCTTCATTTACACACAGCACAATTACGCCTTGGGGAAAATAACCGCTATGAATAACGCTTTTAAGCTGAGTAGACTCGCAAAAGTCGTCATTATGACGCTTGGGGTAAGCGCCACGCCCATTATGACCTGTGCGGCGGTGATCGGCAGCCAGTCCGGCGATGTGATCACCCTGACAGACGGCACGACGCTTAATGGAGACGCCAGGTACGCCGCCACGATGTACGGCATTCTCATTCCGCTACCCTATACGCCGAAAATCGACCTGGGCACCGGCAGCATTCTCAACATAACCGATCCCACCGGCAGCGTTAACAGCATCCTCATCTTCGGCGCCAACGGCTCGCTTAACGCCGACAGACTGACCATTAATGCGACCGGCAAGCACGCCTCGGCTCTTGAGGTATTTGGCGCAAACAATAGCCTTAACCTGGGTACCGGTTCGTCAGCCATCGTGGTCAGCAGCGCTGACGGTTACGCTTCTGGCATGATGATTCGCCAGAGTTCGCTGCTGGCCGATAACCTGCACATTTCGATAACGGGTAATCACGGGGTTGGCCTCAATATCTCAGGCTATGGCAGCACGGCGAATATCGGCTACGGCAGCCTGATTGAAACCAACGGCGTCGACGCGCACGGCGTCAGGGTCGATAACCTGGTTGGCGAGGCAAACGGTAAGCACGCTAGCCTGGTGGCCGACGCGCTCAGCGTGATAACCCTTGCCGACCACTCTACTGCCGTCAACATGCAGGTTAATAGCCGGGCCGATCTGGGCAGCCATTCGCAGCTGCTTACCAGCGGCATCAATTCGCCGGGCATCTGGAGCGTTGGCGGCAACCTGACCGCCGATGCGCTGACGATCAAAACAACTGGCCTCAAGTCGCCGGCGATAGAAGGTCGCGAGAACAGCATCACCACCCTTGGCCCGGGCTCGGTTGTCGTCACCGCAAACGCTGGCGCGCTGGTGGCGATGGATGACAACGTCACCCTAAATTTTCTGGGAAGCGAAGACAACCGCAACAGCATCAGCACCACCGGGCTTTATGGCGCCTCCGCACAGTCTGCCGGCTCGACCATTCTTCTTCGCAACAGCGATATCACGGTTGACCACGTGCGCGGCATGGGCCTGCAGTCCTATGAGGGCGGCGTGATTAACGGCGATGGGCTGACCATCACCACCTCAACGGATGCTTACGGCGTCTATGCCTTTAGCAACGGCGCAGTGAATTTAACCGGCGAGACGGTGATCGATGTGGGGTCGCCGCAGGGCGTTGCCCTGGCAACCCCCTATGTTGCAGGCGCGCCCGGCATCATTACCGCCACGGGCAAGATGGATATCACCGGAGGCGTTATCTCCGTCGGCGGCTTAATCGATCTCGATTTTGCCCCGGCGTCGCGCTGGTACGGTAGCGCCCTTATCGACAGCAAGGATCAGGGTCACCTTAACGTGAGGCTGAGCGACAGCGAATGGCGCGTCGCCGCCAGCTCAACCCTCGATAATTTGCAGCTTGACCGCGCGCAGGTGGATCTTTCCGCCGCCGCGGATAACGCGCCAGGCACGACGCTCACCGTGGCGAACCTGAGCGGCAGCGGCGATTTTACGCTGCGAACCGACCTCGTCGGCGACGGTGACGGCGTCAATAATCTCAGCGACAAAATCATGGTGACGGGCAGCAGCGCCGGTAGCTATGGGCTGACGATCAAAAACCGCGGCAGCGCCGTGACCCGCGGCGATGAAGTTCTGACAGTGGTAGAAACCCCGGACGGCGCCGCCACCTTTACCAGCAATGCAGACGTTGAGCTGGGCGGCTATGTCTATCGCGTTAACAAGCAGGGCACCAACTGGGTGCTTGCTTCGGCCAATATCGCCCCTGAAGAAGAGGTGGTTCCCGCGCCGGTTCCCGACGATAAAGCGCCGGAGGTCACGCCCGTGGATCCGGTGACGCCGCCTGATAAAGAGGATGCCGCGCCGATCGAACCGGTGACGCCACCTGATGAAGCGGAGGTTACGCCGATCGAACCGGCGACGCCACCTGATGAAGCGGAGGTCACGCCGATCGAACCGGCGACGCCACCTGATGAAGCGGAGGTCACACCCGTCGAACCGGTGACGCCGTCTGATAAAGAGGAAGTCGCGCCCCCTCCTCCCCAGGAGGAGGCACCCGCGGAACAGCCCGCCGTGACGCCGCCCAGTAACAGCAAACCGACCCCGGTAATCAGCACCAGCGCCAGCGCCGGGGCGAATTTCCTGAATATCGGCTATCTGATGAACTACGCCGAAACGCAGACGTTGCTGCAGCGTATGGGCGACGTACGCCAGGGCCAGCGCGCCGGCAATGTCTGGCTGCGCGGCACAGGCGGCCGCTTTGACGGCTTTGCCAGCGGCAAGCTCAGCCAGTTCAGTCTGAATTACAGCGGCTATCAGTTTGGGGTGGATAAACGGCTGGCCGACGAGATGCCGGTCTATCTGGGCTTTTTTATGGGCGCAAGCCACGGCTCGTCCGGCTACCAGGGCGGCAGCGGCACGATGCAGTCAACCTATTTCGGCCTCTATACCACCTGGATCAGCGACGCCGGGTTCTATCTCGACAGCGTCACCAAAATCAACCGCCTGAGAAATCAGTTCAGCGTGCTGGATACCCAGGGCAACCGCGTCTCGGGCAAGGGCGTTTCCTCCGGCATCAGCGCCTCGCTAGAGGCGGGAAAGCGCTTCAGCCTCTCCGGCCGCGACGGCCTCTTTCTGGAGCCGCAGCTGCAGTTTACCCTGGCGCACCAGGATAACGCCGCCGTTCACGCCTCAAACGGGCTCGACATCAAGCTGTCGGACTACCGCTCGTTACAGGCGCGCGCCAGCGTGCTGGCGGGGTATGCGATTAGCCAGCCGGGCTACAGGCTGAACGCCTATCTCAAAACGGGCGCGATGCGCGAGTATGCGGGCCACGCCGCCTACGCGCTGAACGGCTCGCGCGAAAAACTCTCTTTCCAGGGCACCGGCTGGAATAACGGCGTCGGCGTCAGCACGCAGCTGCGCGACCACACCCTGTTTATGGAAGCGGATATCACAGACGGTAGCCGCTTCGATCAGCGCCTGCTCAACGCCGGCTACCGTTTTAGTTTTTAACTGGCGGCCAACACCAGGAAGTGGCTGTTTACCTCAACAAAAGGAGTATGAAATGAAAAAATCAGCGTTAGTTATTCTGGCTTTGCTCTGTTCCTCCCCGGCGCTGGCGCGCCAGGAGGTGACGGTCGCGGAAGCGAAAAAAATGCGTGACGATCGCCATGTGGTGCTGACCGGCACCATCACCGGCTGCGCGGATGACGACCACTACTGGCTGCAGGATGCAACCGGACGCATTCGTATTGACGTGGATGATGACGACGACGACCATTACCTGATCGGTAAAAAGGTACGGGTTTCGGGGGAAGTCGATCGCGACGACGGACACAGCGAGATTGACGTCGACCATGTCACTGTTCTGAAGTGATGCAGAAACAAGCCAGCGCGTGCGCTGGCTTTTTTTTATTATTTCTCCCGGAACGCCTCCTGCACGCGGAGCAACGGCCGCAGCAGATACTGCAGCAGGCTCTTCTCGCCGGTGCGAATATCGACCGTGGCGGTCATGCCGGGGATCACCCGCAGCGCCTGGCTGCCGCTTTTCACCAGCGTGTTATTTTCCGTCAGCACCATTACGCGATAGTAGGTGTCGTCGACGCCAGGCCGCCGCGCGGCTTTGCTCTCATCATCTTTCAGCGCGCCAGGGCTAATGCTCTGCACATGCCCTTTTAGTCCGCCATAGATGGAGTAGTCGTAGGCGGAGATTTTCACTATCGCCTCCTGACCCGGCGCAAGAAAGGCGACGTCGGACGGGCGAATGCGCGTTTCCACCAGCAGCTGATCGTCAAGCGGCGTCACTTCCATAATCGCGGCGCCGGGCTGGATCACGCCGCCCACCGTATTGATTTTGATGCTGTTCACGATGCCGCGCACCGGGGTGCGCACCTCGGTGCGCTCCAGGGTGTCATGACGGCCCAGCGCCGTTTCCTGCAGGCTGGCCATCTCAACGTCGACTTTTGACAGCTCATCGTTCGCCTCGCTGCGATAGCGGTTTTGCCGCTCGGTGATCTGCAGTTCGGTGTCGTTCGCCTGACGCTCCAGCTTCAGCACTTCGCTGCGCGACAACAGCGCTTTGGCGGAGAGTTCCCGCGCCATCGCCAGCTCTTTTTGCAGCAGGGTTTTTGACTTCATGTAACCGGCAATCGACTGGTCCAGCGCGCGTTTACGCAGCTTCCACGCGTCAGTTTCGCGCGCCACCAGTTCCGGCTCCGCTATCACTTCCGGCGGGAACGCGAGCGGCTGGCCGGTCGCTTCTGCCTCAAGGCGCGCCGCCTGCGCCTTTAGCGCCAGCAGCCGGTTGGCGCTTTCGCGAAAAGAGGCCTGCGCGCGCGTCGGGTCGATTTTCGCCACCACCTGGCCCTTCTCGACCGTGTCCCCTTCGTGCACCAGCAGCGCCTGCAAAATGCCGCCTTCCAGACTCTGCAGCACCTGCTCGCGCGAGCTGGGCACCACTTTGGCCGAGCCGGTGGTGACCTCTTCGATATTGAAGTTCGCCGCCCAGAGCAGCACCAGCGCCATCAGCGCCACGCCGCCCCAGACAATATAGAGCCAGCCTTCCCAGCGATCCTGACGCGCCGCCAACACGATCTCGCTGGCACCGTTTTCCAGCAGATGTTTCGTCTGGTGTGAAATATCGCTCATGCTGCCACCTCATCAGACGGGCGCGGGCGTTCTGCGCTAATCTCCACGCCGGCGGGCCGGGCGGCGGCGCGCAGCACCGATGCCGCCGGAATTTTCCCACTGTTCAGCAGGGCGAGGATCTCTTCTCGTGGACCATCCGCCACCTTGACGCCGTCATCCATCACGATGATGCGATCGACATATTTCAGTACTGCGGGCCGGTGGGTCACGATAATCACCGTGCGATCCGCCATCGCGGGCACCAGCGCCTGCAGGATCTGCCGCTCAGATGCCATATCCATGCCGGAGGTCGGCTCGTCCAGCAGCAGCACGTCCGGCTGCGAAAGCACCGCGCGCGCGAGGGCTATCGCCTGCTTTTGACCACCGGAAAAATTCTCGCCGCGCTCGCTCACCGGCATGCCGAACCCCATCGGATGCGCGGCGACGATATCGCTGACGCCGGTAATTTTCGCGACTTTCAGCATCTCCTCGTCGCTGGCGTAAGGCGCGCCCATCACCAGATTGTCGCGCAGGGTGCCGAACATAAAGCGCGGCTCCTGATTCATCAGCGCAATGCGCGTGCGCAGCTCGCCCGGCTCGACCTGACTAATATCGACGCCGGCGACAGAGAGGGTGCCGGAGGTGGGCGCATAGAGCCCGACCAGCAGGCGCAGCAGCGAGGATTTGCCGCTGCCCATTTTGCCCAGAATGGCGACGCGCTCGCCCTGGCGGAAGCGTACGTTCAGCTTCTCCACCACGGCGGGCAGATCCTCTTTGTAGCGGAACGTCACGTCCTGACACTCGATATCCATCTGCCTGCCGGGCGGCAGCTGCACATAGACTTTTTCTTTATCGCGCTCGCTCGGCGCCGCCATCACCTTATTGAGGATGGTCAGCGACGTTTTCGCCTGCTGGATACGCAAGCCCAGCGCCGCCAGCGTGGCGATCGGCATAATGGCGCGTCCCATCAGCGTCATGGTGGCAATAATGCCGCCCATCGATATTTCGCCGTCGCCCACCAGGTAGGCGCCCCAGACCAGCAGGATCACCGTGCCGAACTGCTGCGTGGTCTGGATGATGCTGGAGCCCATGGTGGCGAGAAAGCGCGACTTCATATTGACCGAGGCCAGCTTCACGCTGGCGATGTCGTGCTTAGCGGCGACAAGGTTTTCCGCGCGCAGCACCTTGATGGTTTCGAGGTTGTCGAGCGACTCAATCACCAGCCCGTATCGGTTGCTGCCAATGTTCATCGACTCTTCAGCCTGGCGCTTTAAGGGAAGCTGCATCAGCAGCACCATCGTCACGATAATCAGCAGGATCAGGATCACGCACCACATCAGCGGCCCGGCCACCATATGAATGACCAGTAAAAACAGCAGCACAAAGGGCAGATCGGCGACGGTGGTCAGCGCGGCGGAGGTGGTCAGTTCGCGCACGCTGTCAAAGCTCTGCATGATATTGCCGAAGGCGCCGCTCGACTGCGCGCGGTTCGCCATTTTGCCCTGCAGCACATGACGAAATAGCTGCGCGCCGAGCACCAGGTCGATCTTTTTGCCGGCGCGATCGGTGATCCAGGCGCGCCCCAGACGCGCCGCCAGCTCGAACAGCAGCGCCAGCGTGACGCCGATCGCCATGGTCCAGAGCGTGACGTAGGTCTGGTTGGGCAGCACCCGGTTATAGACCGTCATGGTGAAGATCGACATCGCCAGCACCAGCAGATTGATCACCACAGAGAGCGCGGCGGCCTCATAGATGTAGCGCTTAAACCCCCAGAGGGTGTGCCAGAACCAGTGCCCCTCGCCGACGCGCACCAGGTCATCGGCGCGGCGATCGAGGCAGGAGGTCGGGCGCAGCAGCAGCAGCTCGCCCGGGTAGTGCTGCGCCAGCGTGGCGAACGCCACCTCTACCGGCCGTTCGCCCAGTGCCGGATCGATAATGGCGCAGCGCTCTTCGCTGCAGCGCGTCAGCACGCAGTAGCCGGTTTCGAGCCGCATTACCGCAGGCAGCACGAAGCTTTTGATGTCGGCGAGGTCGATCTGCTGCCACGCCGCGCTGACGCCGCGGCTGTGCAGCGCGCGCAGCGCCCACTGATTTTGCCCGGCGGCGTCATGCGGCGGGAAGGCCGGCATATTGGCCCCAAGGGTGTTGAGGCTGATGCGCACGTCAAACAGGCGCAGCGCGCGCTGTAATGCGGTCAGCAGCGACGCCTGCATACCCGGCGGCGGACTGGCGGCCGCCGGCGCTTTGTGGGCGTTGAGTTCGGAGCCCGCAGGCTCAAGATGAATGTCAGTCACGGTTTTTTTCCTCTGGACGGCTTATCCCTGCAGGCGCGGCGGCAAACGCGCGGCGCTGTACAGACGGCATGTTTAACGGGCGTTAGCGCACGTCCTCAATCGGACTGGCCGGCAGGGATCCTACGCGCTGCGCCAGCTCGCTGGTTTTGCCGAGCGCGGCGACGATCTGCCATTGCGCCGCGAGGTATTGCATCTGCTGTTCGTGGTATGAGGCCAGGCTGGAGTAATAGTCGGTCGCGAAGGAGATCAGATCGGTCAACGGACGCTGACCGGCGAAGAACTGCACCTCGCCCGCTTTCCAGGTTTTCAGCGCCGATTCCGACTGGCGGTGCAGCGCGTCGATTTGCCGCTCGCGCAGCGGCAGCGAGATCCAGAGCTGATCAAGCTGCTGCTGTAAGGCGCGCAGCGTCGCGTCCTGATCCGCCTCAGCGGCGATCAGACGTTGCGTTTCGGCCTTTGTAGCGGCGCGTCCAGCGCCGCCGTCCCACAGGTTGATATCGCTGCTGAGCTGCACCGTGACCGCCTTAAAGGGCTCCATTTCACCGTTGCGTTTCGGGCTGTCCAGGCTGAGCTGGACAGCCCACTTTGGGCGATTCCACTTCGACGCCAGTTCAACGGCGGCTTTTGCCTCTTCTTTGACAAAATGGGAGAGCTTCCAGCTGGGATTATCCATCAGCACCTGCTGCGCCTGTTGCAGCGACGCGGGCAGCAGGCGCGCTTTTTTCAGGTCGGGCAAAGCGTGGTCCAGGCTGACTTTCTGATTGAGCAGCGTGCCGAGCTGCGCCTGCGCCTGCTGGCAGCTGGTGTTGTACATTTCGCGGCTGGCGACCACGGCGTTCAGTCGGGTCGCCACCTGATTGATCTCCGACGCGCGGCCGGCGTCGATGCGGGCGATGCTCTGCACCCGTCCCAGCAGATCCTGCAGTGCCACAATCTCTTTATCCAGCACCAGAACCACGCGGGCATTGGTAACGGCGGTGGTGAACAGCGACAAGACCTGCTGATTTAACTCTTCCCGCGTGACGTTAATTTGCGCCTGCTGTTTAGACCAGGCCGCCTCTTTTCCTGCCACGCTGGCATCGGTGCGGCCGTGGTCATAGAGTAATTTACTGACAGAGACGTGCGGCGACAGCAGGTTATTTTCATAGCCCGGCTGGCCGGAATAGCCAACCGCGCTGATGCCGGTGCTGACCTGTAATCCATCGGCGGCTTTCGCCTGCTCAATATCATAATATGCGCCGGTGCCGGATGAAGTGGCCGAGCGAACCGCTGGATGATCCGCCGTCATGCGGATCATTTCGAGAAATTCGGTCGCATGAGCATTTAATAATGGATTGAATAACACCAGCCCCATTATTAAACGACGCAACGAACCGCTCGCCTTTACTGCAAATTGTGTTTTTTTCATGGTTAACTCTAAATAACAAGTGAAATGAGCTGGCTATTATTTTCAGTCGCGTGAATCGGTTAGCGACAGGTTATGTTTTAATCGCCAGAGTCTCATTTTCCAACGTTAATTCTGCAATATGTATATATTTAGTTTTTTATGTTGCTTAAGTTTATATATTTATAACTTTACTCTGAATGATCTCTTTCCCGATTTTGCATAAAAGGCCCTGCCGTGCGCGCTATCTGGATTGCGCAGGTGTGAAAAAGGGCGGTGACAGACGCCACCGCCCACTCGTAGCGTTAAATAACGTTCATGCCCTGTTGAATTAACAGCCTGACCGTATTGTCATCGTTATTCACATAGACATCGTACTGAACGCCGTTTTCTGTTTGAGCGCTTGAGACACTCCACTCCGATTTGCCGATATTTACGGTATCAATCGTCTTATTCAGGTTTTCACTCTCCACATCGCCGGTAATACGCAATGTATTCGCCTGCTCACCATTTTCGCTGGTCAGGTCGAGGACATCGCTGGCGCTGATAATTAACGTCTGCGCCGTATTATTGCCCATATGGATCGCTTCAATGCCGCTGACTTTGGCCGATACCGCGCCTATATCAAAATCGTTATTTGAGTCCCACACCAGCGTGTCATAACCCGATCCACCGTTAATACTGGTGAAGCTGGTGCTGTTGATCACAATGGTGTCGTCGCCCTCTTTGGCATCTACGGAGCTGGCGCCGCGCGCATCCAGAATATCGCTGCCGTCCGTACCGTTAAGATCGTACTGCGCAGGCTGATACGCGATATGGGTCGCGCCCGTTTCCGCGGTGAGCCCCAGGGTTTCGTTCAGATCTACCAGACGGCCTTTGATTGCCGAGCCGTCCCCGTCGCCTACTCCCTTGTCGGTCCAGGTAACGTAGAGCTGCCCGCCCGCCAGGAAGGTGGCGTCAACCTCCACCTGCTCGCCGTAGGTCAGCTGGTTGATCTGCATCTGCTGCCCAACCTTGTTGCCCGCCGCGTCGAAGTACTGGGCGTAGATCCCGCTGGTGCCCGCCCCCGGCGCGGTGTCCGTCGCCGACAGGAACACCGCCACGAAGCTGCCGTCCGCCTGACTTACCACGCGCGCCATGTGCTGATCCCCGGCGGTCGCGGTGTTGATCAGGAACTCGTCGGTCAGCGCCGTGCCGCCCGCCGCGTAGATGCGGCCCCACACCCCGTAGCCGCTCTGATCCGGCCCGCTGGTGTCGTTGGAGTCCCAGGTCACCACGTAGTTGCCGTTGTCCAGCGCGCTCACCGCCGATGAGGCCTGATTGCCGGTCAGGGTCTGGTTCGCCACGAAGCTGCTGCTGACGAGGTGAGCTGACGGATCGTAAACCGACACGCCCACGTCATAGCCGGTCGCCTTGATGGCGTAGGTCACCGCCACCTGGCCGTTCTCCAGCACCGCCACCGACGGCAGCGGCTCCCACTCGGCGATCAGGGCGTTGGCGTTCAGCCCGGTGGTGGCCAGCACCGTCTCCCCCGTCACCGGCGTGCCGTCCGCGTCGTACTGCCGGCCGTAGACCACCCAGCTGCCGCTCAGGCTCGCCTCCCACACCACCAGGTAGCCCCCGTCCTCCAGCGCCGCAATCACCGGTACCCGCATCTTGCTCGCCGCCGTGCTGCTGTCGACGCTGTACTCTGCCCCGCTCGCCGCCAGCCCGCTGACGTTCCCCGCCGCGTCGTAGCTGTACGTCAGCCCCTGGCCCTTGATGTGCGCGCCCGAGTCGGTGCTCCACACCACCTGCACCGTTCCGTCCGCCAGCACCGCCACCTGCGGCGTCAGCTGGTCCCCCGCCGTGGTGCTGTTCACCGTGAACTCCGCCCCCACCGGCTCGCCCTTCGCGTCCAGCAGCTGCGCCCGGATGCAGCTCCCCGACCCGTCGCCGCTCGCCGACTGCCACACCACCACCGCCCCGCCGTCCGGCAGGCTCGCCACCGACGACACCGTCTGGTCCCCGGCCGTGGTGCTGTTCACCGCGTACTCCGAGTAGAACGCCGCGTCCACGTCGATGACGATGCCCTCGATGCCGGTGCCCGACCCGTCCACGTTGTCCGACTGCCAGGTGACGTAGACGCCCCCGTCCGCCGTCAGCGCCGCGTCCAGGATGTGGGTCGCGTCCACCGAGTCTCCGCCGCTGCCCTGGTTGCCGCTGGTGGTGGTGTTCACCAGGAACTCCCGGCCCACCCGGTTGTCATTCGCGTCGAAGCGCTGGGCGTAGATGGCCGAGCCGCTTCCGTCCCCGCCCTCCGAGCCCCAGATGAGCAGGTAGCCTCCGTCCTCCAGCGCCACCCCTACCGGCTTGTACTGCTTGCCGCTGGTGTAGCTGTTGACGATAAAGTCTCCGCTGCCCGCCAGGGTCAGCGCCCCGGTCGTCGCGTCCACCCGGTAGTGCACCGCCCGGATGTCCGAGCCGTTCGCTCCGCTGTCGCTGCTGTCCCAGAACACCACCACGCTGCCGTCGCTCAGGGTGATAACGTCCGGGTAGTTCTGCGCGCTGTCCGTGGTGGTGTTTATCTGCACGCTTCCGCCCAGCGGGGTGCCGTCCGCCGCGAACACCTGGCCCACCACGCCCGTGCTGCTGGTGTCGCCCGGCCCGCTCGCCGCGTTCCACACCGTGATGTACATCCCGGCGTGCGCCGCGTCGGTGAACGCCGCCATCTCCGGCCCGCCCGACGCGCCCATGCTGCTGCCGGTCGCCACCGTCACCTCGGCGCTGGTCGGGTTATTGTCCGCGTCGTAGCTGCGCTGCACGATGCTGGTGCCCTGGCTCTCCCAGCTGATAACGTAGCCCCCGTCCGCCGTGGCCATCGCTCCCGGCCGGTTCTGCGCCCCGCTGTAGGTGGTGTTCACCTGGAACTCGTCCGTCACCGCCTGGCCGTCCGACCCGTAGCGGCGCGCCATCACCCCGTCGTTGTCCTTGTCCAGCCCGTTGTTGTAGGACTCGTAGACGATGAGGAAGCCCCCGTCCGCCAGGGCGATGACCTGCGGGCTGTCCTGGTTGTTGCTGGTGCGCTGGTTAACCTGCTGCTCGGTGCCGATTTTGTGCACCCCGTCCGCCTCGTAGAGCTGCATGTAGACCTCGGTGCCCGAGACCCCCGCGCCCTGCCAGGTGACCACGATGCGCCCGTCCGCCAGCCGGACGGTGGAGGGGTTGAGCTGGTCCCCCGCCGTGGTGCTGTTCACCTGGGCGCTCTCGTTCAGCAGATCGTAGCTCGCCAGCGCCGATCCCTGGAACGCCAGCGCCTCGCCCTGGTTGCCCGCGGGATCGATGGCGTAGATCTGGCCCGATTCACCCGCCGCGATTGGGTTGGGCGCAATCACCCAGTTGCCCTGCTGATCGGCGGTGGTGCGATATTCGCTGCCGTTTTTATCGATGACGACCACAATCACGCCCGGCTCGGTCACGCCGCTCAGCGACTCCTCTGAGTTTTTAGAGATACCGACGTTAGGCGCGGTGATATCCAGGATAAAGTTCCAGCTGTCGCTGAGCGCCGAGACGTTGCCCGCCGCATCGGTGGCCGTTGCGGTGATGCCGTGCGTGCCTTCCAGCAGATTAGTGGTTGGCGTGTAGCTCCAGCTACCATCCACGTCATCGGCTTTTACCGTCGCCAGCAGCACGCCGTTGTCATAGAGGGTGACCAGCGCGCCTTTTTCCGCCGTGCCGCTGAAGGTCGGCGCCGGATCGTCGGTGACGTTGCCCGCCACGGAAGCGGTGAACTGCACCGTGCCGACATCATCCTGCAGCTGCTGGATCACCACTGGCTCAGGCGGCGTGGTATCGATGTTCAGGCTAAAGGTCGCCTCGCTGCGGTTGCCCGCCGCGCTGGTCACCTCGGCCGTGAAGCTGTGCTCCCCGTCCGCCAGCTCCGCCAGCTGGAAGGTCCATATGCCCTGGGCGTCTGCGGTGCTGCTGCCCAGCACCGTCCCCGCCGCGTCGCGCACCGTCACCACCGCGTCTGGCGACGTCGTGCCCTGCAGCTCCGGCGTCGCGTCGTCCGTCAGCCCGCCGTTGGCCACCGGGCCGGTGATGCTGCCCACGTTGTCGTTCGCCTGGTCGATGGTCAGCGCCACGCTGCTG
>NZ_MWUE01000016.1 GCF_002077695.1 Pantoea latae | reverse complement strand
TCGCCAAGCGGTAAGGCACCGGATTCTGATTCCGGCATTCCGGGGTTCGAATCCCTGCACCCCAGCCAAATTGACAACAGGCCCGCTTTTGCGGGCTTTGTTGTTTTTGTCGTCTGGCAAACATTATTTCAAACCGCAACGCAGCTGTTAATCGGCTGGCGCACCTCTCCCCGAAGAGCAAAGCGTCCCGCGACAAGGACAAAAACGCCGGGAGCGTTTTTGAACAACGCAGCGCGTTGGCCCGTTTACGGGCGCACCTCAGGGATGAGGTGCGTATCTGCGCGGGCCGAGCGGTCATGGATGACGAACAGCGACTTTGCGATCGGGGAGAGGCGCGGCGGCCGCGCACGACACTCGCAGCCGCGCCTGCCTCTTACCTACAATCCCAGCGCGTACCGCAGCACCTTGCGCTTCAGCACGCCCGACCGCTCAGCGGCCATCAGCCCCAGATTACGCGCGAACTTCAGCGGCGGCAGCCGGTTGCTAAAGGCGAAATAGAACAGATCCATCCCACTCTGCATCAGCAAATTATCCCGACGACGCTGCGACTGATAACGGCGCAGCACGCTTTCCGACGCCCAGTCCTGCGCATTGCCGCGCGCCTCCACCAGCACCTCCACCAGCGCGTCGACGTCGCGATAGCCCAGATTAACGCCCTGCCCCGCCAGCGGATTAATGGTGTGCGCCGCATCGCCGATCAG
The DNA here is from genome assembly GCF_002077695.1 of Pantoea latae. Lineage (GTDB taxonomy): Bacteria > Pseudomonadota > Gammaproteobacteria > Enterobacterales > Enterobacteriaceae > Pantoea > Pantoea latae. The sequence continues at coordinate 214,828 of NZ_MWUE01000016.1, read as the reverse complement.
CGCCAGCCCCGGCAGCACATAGCGCTGAGCATGCCGCCGCACCAGCGGAAAACCGCCTGCCGCATGCGCTTTAAAACGCCCCAGCCGCGCCGGGAACGTCGCTGCAATCTCTTTCTCCAGCTGCGGCAGTCCCATCGCCTGCAGCTGACGGATGCGCGCCGGCGCGTCATACCACACCAGCGAGGCGCGGTTGTCATACAGCGGCAAAAAGGCGCGCGGGCCGTGCGGCGTAAACTGCTGCCAGGTGGCGTCGCCCGCCGGATGCTCGCAGGTCACGCTAACCAGCAAACAGGATTGCGCATAGCTCCAGCCGTCAATGCCGATGCCGGCCATCTGCCGCACCTGCGAATTCGCGCCGTCGGCGCCCACCACCAGCCGGGTATGCAGCGCTTCGCCGTCGCCTAAATCGAGCCGCCAGCCGCCATTCTCCTGCCTCAAATCGGCCAGCGTCGCAGGAGAGCGTAATGCAATATCGAGCTGCACCATACGCTCCCACAGCGCGCGCTGCAGCACGCTGTTTTCAACCATAAAGCCCAGCTCCGGCAGGCCCAGCGACGCGGCGTCAAAACTGACGTGCGCCGTCTGCCACTCCCAGGTCTCAAGCTTGCGATAGGGCGCGCAGCGCATCGCCTCGACGCGCGGCCAGACATCCAGCTGCTTCAGCAGCCCAACCGACGCGCTGCCAATGGCGGAGATACGCACGTCGGGATCGCTGCTGGCGTCGAAAGGCGCAGGCTCCGCGCGATCCACCACCGCGACGCGAAACCGCTGCAGCGCCAGACTGCACGCCAGCGCCGCGCCGACCATGCCGCCGCCCACCACCACCACATCAAAGCGGTTATCCTGCATTGCTCATCTCCTTCTGATCTCTGCCCGCCTCAGAGGCGGGTTAACTGGCGCAAAGTGTACCGGAAAAACGCCTGACCGACAGAAAAGCCCGGCCAGCGCGCGGATAATGTTCAGACTTTGCGCGCCCTCGCGGGAAGTATGACGGCTATGCGCTGGTCACAACAGCGTCAAAGCATTACAATACGCGCCCTGCACCTCACTGCACTGAATCAATGGCTAGTTCGACAATGAAAAAACTGCATATCAAAACCTGGGGCTGTCAGATGAATGAATATGATTCATCGAAGATGGCCGACCTGCTGAACAGCACCCACGGCTACACGCTGACCGAGGAAGCTGACGAGGCGGACGTTCTGCTGCTCAACACCTGTTCCATTCGCGAGAAGGCGCAGGAGAAAGTGTTCCACCAGCTGGGCCGCTGGAAAACGCTGAAAGAGCGCAACCCTGATTTGATTATCGGTGTCGGCGGCTGCGTGGCGTCGCAGGAAGGGGATCATATTCGCCAGCGCGCCAGCTACGTAGATATCGTATTCGGCCCGCAGACCCTGCATCGCCTGCCGGAAATGATCAACAGCGTGCGCGGCAGCAAAAGCCCGATCGTCGATATCAGCTTCCCGGAAATCGAAAAATTCGACCGCCTGCCTGAACCGCGCGCGGAAGGCCCGACCGCGTTCGTCTCCATCATGGAAGGCTGCAACAAATACTGCACCTTCTGCGTGGTGCCCTACACGCGCGGCGAAGAGGTCAGCCGCCCCTGCGACGACATCCTGCTGGAGATCGCTCAGCTGGCGGCGCAGGGCGTGCGTGAAGTGAACCTGCTGGGACAGAACGTCAACGCCTATCGCGGCGCGACCTTCGACGGCGAAATCTGCACCTTCGCCGAACTGCTGCGTCTGGTGGCCGCGATTGACGGCATCGACCGCATTCGCTTCACCACCAGCCATCCGATCGAATTCACCGACGACATTATCGAGGTCTACCGCGACACGCCGGAGCTGGTAAGCTTCCTGCACCTGCCGGTGCAGAGCGGCGCGGATCGCATCCTGACGCTGATGAAGCGCGCCCACACCGCGCTGGAGTACAAGGCGATTATCCGCAAGCTGCGCGCCGCGCGCCCGGAGATTCAAATCAGCTCCGACTTCATCATCGGCTTCCCGGGCGAAACCCAGCAGGACTTCGAACAGACCATGAAGCTGATCGCCGACGTCAACTTCGACATGAGCTTCAGCTTTATCTACTCCGCGCGCCCCGGCACGCCGGCGGCGGATCTGCCGGACGACGTTTCGGAAGAAGAGAAAAAACAGCGCCTCTACATCCTGCAGGATCGCATTAACCAGCAGGCGATGGCCTGGAGCCGCCGTATGCTCGGCACCGTGCAGCGCATCCTGGTGGAAGGCACCTCGCGTAAAAACGTAATGGAGCTGTCAGGCCGCACGGAAACCAACCGCGTGGTGAACTTCGAAGGTTCGCCAGAGATGATCGGCAAGTTTGTCGATGTCGAAATCGTCGACGTCTACACTAACTCGCTGCGCGGCAAAGTGGTGCGCACCGAGGAGGAGATGGGCCTGCGCATCGTCGAAAGCCCGGCATCGGTTATCGCGCGCACGCGCAAAGAGAACGAGATCGGCGTCGGCACCTTCCAGCCTTGAGAGCTGTTTTCCTCTGCGGCGGCGCGTGCAGCGCTGCCGCCCTTTTCTTCTGCGCGCCCTTGGTTTCTGGAGGCGCTGCCCAAATATCCTTAGCAACGCTTGCGCCCTGGCGACATGCCATAAATAATTCCTTAAAGTGCCGTCGTTAGCCAATACGGCATCAGACACCCATTCCAACTGGCCCTGAGTGACCCAAAGGATTCGTTTGAATATCGAAACTCGTGAAATCGCCCTTGAACCGGCTGATAACCGCCGGCTGATGAGCCTGTGCGGTCCGTTCGACGACAACGTGAAACAGCTTGAGCGTCGTCTGGGCATCGAAATCAACCGTCGCGACAACAGCTTCAAGCTGGTGGGCCGCGCCCTCTGCGTTAACGCCGCCGAAAATATTCTGCGCACGCTCTATGTCGACACCGCGCCGGTGCGCGGCGTCATTCCGGACATCGAGCCGGAGCAGATCCATCTGGCGATTAAAGAGAGCCGGGTGCTGGAGCAGACCGCCGACAGCGTGCCGGACTACGGCAAAGCGGTGCATATCCAGACCAAGCGCGGCGTTATCAAGCCGCGCACGCCGAATCAGGCGCAGTACATCGCCAATATTCTCGACCACGACATTACCTTCGGCATCGGCCCGGCCGGTACGGGTAAAACCTACCTCGCGGTGGCGGCGGCGGTGGATGCGCTGGAGCGCCAGGAGATCCGCCGTATTCTGCTGACGCGTCCGGCGGTAGAGGCGGGCGAAAAGCTCGGCTTCCTGCCTGGCGACCTGAGCCAGAAGGTCGATCCCTACCTGCGTCCGCTCTATGACGCCCTGTTTGAAATGCTCGGCTTCGAGCGCGTGGAAAAGCTGATGGAGCGCAACGTTATCGAAGTCGCGCCGCTCGCCTATATGCGCGGCCGCACGCTCAACGACGCCTTTGTGATCCTTGATGAGAGTCAGAACACCACCATCGAACAGATGAAGATGTTCCTGACCCGTATCGGCTTCAACTCCAAAGCGGTGATCACCGGCGACGTCACGCAGATCGACCTGCCGCGCAGCACCAAATCAGGCCTGCGCCACGCCATCGAGGTGCTGTCGGAGGTGGAAGAGCTGAGCTTTAACTTCTTCCAGAGCGAAGACGTAGTGCGACACCCGGTGGTGGCGCGCATCGTCACCGCCTATGAAGCCTGGGAAGAGGCGGATCAAAAACGTCGCGACAAGCTGGCGGAAGAGCGCAAGCGCGACGCGCTGGCGGCACAGGAGCCTAAATGAGCGTAGCGATTCTCGATTTGCAGCTCGCCTGCGAACAGACCGGCGGCCTGCCTGACGAGGCCGCGTTTCAGCGCTGGCTGGACGCGGCGGTCGCCCCTTTTCAGCCAGAGAGCGAAGTCACCATTCGCCTGGTAGACGAGGCGGAGAGCCATGAGCTTAATCTGACTTATCGCGGCAAGGACAAGCCGACCAACGTGCTCTCTTTTCCCTTCGAAGCGCCGCCGGGCATTGAGCTGCCGCTGCTGGGCGACCTGATTATTTGCCGTCAGGTGGTTGAGCAAGAGGCGGAGGAGCAAGGGAAAAGCGTTGAGGCGCACTGGGCGCATATGGTGGTGCACGGCACCCTGCATCTGCTCGGCTACGACCACATCGAAGATGAGGAAGCCGAAGAGATGGAAGCGCTGGAGACGGAGATAATGCTTGCTCTTGGTTATCCCGATCCGTACATTTCGGAAAAAGAAGACGCCTGAGCCGCTGGCTCAGATTACGCTGCTGTCGGCGAGGACGCCGACAGCGATATCCCCTCACCAGAGAGATCTCTAAAATAACGCCATGAGCGACGACCATTCTCAAAACAGCGATGCACCCAGTAGTAAAAAGGGATTCTTTTCCCTGCTTATCAACCAACTGTTTCACGGCGAACCGCAAAACCGTGACGAACTACTGGAGCTGATCCGCGACTCCGAACAAAAAGAGCTGATTGACGAAGATACCCGCGACATGCTCGAAGGGGTGCTGGATATTGCTGAGCAGCGCGTGCGCGACATCATGATCCCGCGTTCGCAAATGATTACCCTGAAGCGCAACCAGACGCTGGACGAGTGCCTGGACGTGATTATCGAATCCGCCCACTCCCGCTTCCCGGTGATCAGCGAAGACAAAGATCATGTTGAAGGCATTTTGATGGCGAAAGATTTGCTGCCGTTTATGAGCAGCGAATCAGAGCCGTTCAGCATGGAAAAAGTGCTGCGCCCGGCGGTTGTGGTGCCGGAGAGCAAGCGCGTCGACCGCATGCTGAAAGAGTTTCGTTCCCAGCGCTACCATATGGCGATCGTCATTGATGAATTCGGCGGCGTCTCCGGCCTGGTCACGATTGAGGATATCCTTGAGCTGATCGTCGGAGAAATCGAAGATGAATATGATGACGAAGAAGATCGCGATATCCGTCAGCTGAACCGTCAGACCTATACGGTGCGCGCTCTGACCCCGATTGAAGATTTCAACGAGGTGTTCGGCACGCAGTTCAGCGACGAAGAAGTGGACACGATTGGCGGACTGGTCATGCAGGGATTCGGCCACCTTCCCGGACGGGGAGAGAGCATTGACATCGACGGGTATCTTTTCAAGGTCGCCATGGCCGACAGCCGTCGCATCATCCAGGTGCATGTAAAAATTCCGGACAATTCGCCGTTACCTCAACTGGATGACGAATAACCCTATGTCTTTGGCCCGACTTTACCCGCGCCAGCGGGTACGTTTGTTGCTGGCACTGTTAACGGGTGCCCTCGGCACCCTCGCCTTCTCTCCCTATGATTTCTGGCCCGCCGCGCTGCTGTCGCTGGGCGGCCTGCAGCTGCTGACGCTGGATCGTCGCAGCGGCCAGGCCACCGCCATCGGCTTCGCCTGGGGCTTCGGCCTGTTCGGCAGCGGCGTCAACTGGGTTTACGTCAGCATCGCCACCTTCGGCGGCATGCCCGGCCCGGTCAACGTGTTTCTGGTGATCCTGCTGGCGGCCTATCTGTCGCTCTATCCGGCGCTGTTCGCCGGCGTGCTTAACCGCTTCTGGCCGCGCGCCACGCTGTGGCGCCTGGCGCTGGCGGCGCCCGCGCTGTGGCAGCTGAGCGAATTCCTGCGCGGCTGGGTGCTGACCGGCTTTCCCTGGCTGCAGTTCGGCTACAGCCAGATTGACGGCCCGCTGAAAGGCCTGGCGCCGCTGGCGGGCGTGGAAACCCTGACCTTTATTCTGATGATGGTCGCGGGCCTGCTGGCGTTCGCCCTTCACCAGCGCAGCGCAAAGAGCGCCATCGCCGCGCTGCTGCTGCTGGCGCTGCCCTGGCCGCTGCGTAATATCCACTGGACCCAGCCGCAGCCGACGCGCAGCATTGAGGTGGCGCTGGTGCAGGGCAATATTCCGCAGTCGATGAAGTGGGATCCGCAGCAGCTAATTAACACGCTGCGCGCCTATAACGGCCTGACGCAGCCGCTGATGGGCAACGCGCCGCTGATCGTCTGGCCCGAGTCGGCAATCACCGATCTGGAAAGCAACCAGCAGCCGTTTTTGCACGCGCTGGACAGCGAGCTGCGCCAGCGCGGCAGCGCGCTGATCACCGGCATCGTCGATTCCCGTCTGGAGCAGAATCGCTATCACGATTACAACTCGGTGATCGTGCTGGGCGGCAAGACGCCCTACAGCTACCAGAGCATGAACCGCTACCAGAAAAACCATCTGGTGCCCTTTGGCGAGTTCGTGCCGCTGGAGAGCCTGCTACGTCCGCTGGCGCCCTTCTTCGATCTGCCGATGTCCTCCTTTAGCCGCGGCAGCTATCTGCAGCCGCAGCTGCAGGTGGCGGGCTATCGCCTCACCAGCGCCATCTGCTATGAGATCGTGCTGGGCGAGCAGGTGCGCGCCAACTTCCGTCCCGACACCGATTTCCTGCTGACCGTCTCCAACGACGCCTGGTTCGGCCACTCAATCGGCCCGTGGCAGCATTTCCAGATGGCGCGGATGCGCGCGCTGGAGCTGGGCCGTCCGCTGCTGCGCAGCACCAACAACGGCGTCACCGCCGTGGTGAATGCGCAGGGCGAGGTGCAGAAAATCCTGCCGCAGTTTACCCGCGACGTGCTGCTGGATAAGGTGACGCCAACCACCGGCGAAACCCCTTACGCTCATGCCGGCCTGTGGCCGGTCTGGCTGCTGACGCTGGCCGCCGCGCTGCTGGCGCTGTGGCGTCGCAAAGCCTGACGTTTCCTGTCGGCGGCGGGAACCCTCTCGCCGCCGCTGCGCCATTTTCTGCCTGCTTTTTCGCCTTCTCCCCCCATTTTCTGCTATGCCGGTTAACTGGCACGATGCTTGCTATCTGTAACACCGTTTCCGGTAAAGCTAGCGGCGCAACCGGTTAACGCAGAACGAGCTGCACCGTAAAAAGGCAAGGCGGCGCACCTTTAGCGCGCAACGCTGAAAAGACGCCTCAATTTGGTGCGGAACACTTCTCAAAAAGAGAAACTTTTTCGTTTCATAACGTTAACAATCCGCTATGTTAGAGCCTGTTCTCAGCGCGCTCACCCGCCGGGAAAACATAAAAAGCAGCAGGAAATACACACAACATCACACATCTGCGCAGTTTTTATTCTGTGCAATATCTCTTGAAGGAGTTGGACCATGCAGATACGCAAAGTGGCATTATCGCTTTTGCTGGCAGGCGTAGCAGCAGCGGGCGCGGCCCAGGCGGAAGATCTCGGCGGCACCCTGAAAAAAATCAGCGACAATGGCGTTATCGTCGTGGGGCATCGCGAGTCCTCTGTTCCTTTTTCTTATTATGACAACCAGCAAAAAGTGGTCGGCTATTCGCAGGCTTACTCCAACGCCATCGTGGACGCCATTAAAGCGAAGCTGAACAAGCCGGATCTGCAGGTCAAGATGATCCCGATCACCTCGCAGAACCGTATTCCGCTGCTGCAGAACGGCACCTACGATTTTGAGTGCGGCTCAACCACCAATAACCTTGAGCGCCAGAAACAGGCTGCCTTCTCCGACACCATTTTTGTTATCGGCACCCGTCTGCTGGTGAAAAAAGGCGGCGACATCAAAGATTTCGACGACCTGAAAGGCAAAACCGTGGTCGTCACCTCCGGCACCACCTCGGAAGTGCTGCTGCATAAGCTGAACGACGAGAAGAAAATGGATCTGCGCATCATCAGCGCCAAAGATCACGGCGACTCGTTCCGCACGCTGGAAACCGGCCGCGCCGTCGCCTTTATGATGGATGACGCCCTGCTGGCAGGCGAACGCGCCAAGGCGAAGAAGCCGGACAACTGGGAGATCCTCGGCACGCCGCAGTCGAAAGAAGCCTACGGCTGTATGCTGCGTAAAGACGATCCGCAGTTCAAAACCCTGGTAGACGACACCATCGCCAAAGCGCAGACCTCGGGCGAGGCGGCGAAGTGGTTCGACACCTGGTTTAAACAGCCGATCCCGCCGAAGAACCTGAACCTGAACTTCGATCTGTCAGCGGATATGCAGGCGCTGTTTAAAACGCCGAATGACAAAGCACTGAACTAACAACGACAACAAGGGCGGCCTCGCTGCCCTCTCGATTGCTGAAAACCCGGCGCGGACAGACACCCTGCTCAGGTCGTTCCCCTGAAGCAGGCCACACAGACGCCGTTCATCAATCTTCAGGGTAGCTTCGCTACCCTTTTTTACCGGAGCTCGTTATGGGTATCGACTGGAACTGGGGCATTTTTCTCGAACAGGCCCCGTTCGGCAACACGACCTACCTTGGCTGGCTGTGGTCCGGATTTCAGGTGACCATTGCGGTCTCCTGCTGCGCCTGGATTATCGCCTTTTTTGTAGGTTCCTTATTTGGCATTCTGCGTACCGCGCCTAACCGCTTGCTGGCGGCGATCGGCACCTGCTACGTAGAGCTGTTCCGCAACATTCCGCTGATCGTGCAGTTCTTCTTCTGGTATCTGGTGGTGCCGGAGCTGGTGGGCGAAAAGCTCGGCATGTGGTTTAAATCGGAGCTGGATCCCAATATCCAGTTCTTTACCGCCTCGGTGATCTGTCTCGGCCTGTTTACCGCCGCCCGCGTCTGCGAGCAGGTGCGTGCCGCCATTCAATCGCTGCCGCGCGGGCAGAAGAACGCCGGTCTGGCGATGGGTTTGACCCTGCCGCAGACCTATCGCTACGTGCTGCTGCCCAACGCCTACCGCGTGATTGTGCCGCCGATGACCTCGGAAATGCTTAACCTGGTGAAAAACTCCGCTATCGCCTCGACCATCGGTCTGGTGGATATGGCGGCGCAGGCGGGCAAGCTGCTCGACTATTCGGCGCACGCCTACGAGTCGTTTACCGCGATTACCCTGGCCTACATCGCCATTAACCTGGTGATCATGCTGATTATGAGTCTGGTGGAGCGCAAGGTGCGCCTGCCGGGTAATCTGGGAGGAAAATAATGTACGAGTTTGACTGGAGTTCGATTCCTCCCAGCCTGCCCTACCTGCTTAACGGCATGGTGATTACGCTGAAGATCACCGTGACCGCGGTGGTGTTCGGCATTATCTGGGGCACGCTGCTGGCGGTGATGCGGCTGTCGACCTTTAAGCCAATCAGCTGGTTCGCCAAAATTTATGTCAACCTGTTCCGCTCGGTGCCGCTGGTGATGGTGCTGCTGTGGTTCTATCTGGTGGTGCCGAGTTTCCTGCAGCAGGTGCTGGGCCTGTCGCCGAAAACCGATATCCGACTGATTTCAGCCATGGTCGCTTTTTCGCTGTTTGAAGCGGCGTACTACTCAGAAATTATTCGTGCCGGCATCATCAGTATCTCACGTGGACAGGGTAACGCCGCGCTGGCGCTGGGTATGACGCACTGGCAGTCGATGCAGCTGATTATTCTACCGCAGGCGTTTCGCGCCATGGTGCCGCTGCTGCTGACGCAGGGCATCGTGCTGTTTCAGGACACCTCGCTGGTGTATGTACTGAGCCTGGCCGATTTCTTCCGCACCGCCTCGACCATCGGCGAGCGCGACGGCACCCAGGTAGAAATGGTTCTCTTCGCCGGTCTGGTCTATTTCGTTATCAGCCTGAGCGCGTCATTGTTGGTCGGCTATCTAAAAAGAAAAAGGACGGTTTAAATGATTAACCTGAAAAACGTTTCTAAGTGGTATGGTCACTTTCAGGTGCTGACCGACTGCACGACCGAAGTTCAGAAAGGGGAAGTGGTGGTGGTGTGCGGGCCGTCCGGCTCGGGCAAATCGACCCTGATAAAGACCGTTAACGGGCTGGAGCCGATTCAGCAAGGCAATATTCTGGTGAACGGCACCGAGGTGAATAACAAGAAAACCAACCTGGCGCAGCTGCGCAGCAAGGTCGGCATGGTGTTCCAGCACTTCGAGCTGTTTCCCCACCTCAGCATCATCGACAACCTGGTGCTGGCGCAGGTGAAAGTGCTAAAGCGCGACAAGGCCGCCGCACGGGATAAAGGTCTGAAGCTGCTGGATCGCGTCGGGCTGACCGCGCATGCGCAGAAGTTTCCCGGCCAGCTGTCGGGCGGCCAGCAGCAGCGCGTAGCGATCGCCCGCGCGCTTTGCATGGATCCTATCGCCATGCTGTTCGACGAGCCAACCTCGGCGCTCGATCCAGAAATGATCAATGAAGTGCTCGACGTGATGGTGGAGCTGGCGCAGGAAGGCATGACCATGATGGTGGTGACGCACGAAATGGGCTTCGCCCGTAAAGTGGCCAACCGCGTGATCTTTATGGATGAAGGGAAGATTATCGAAGACACGCGTAAAGATGACTTCTTTAATAATCCGCAGTCGGATCGCGCGAAGGATTTTCTGGCGAAAATTCTGCACTAATTAACCCGGCGCGCGTCGTTAAGCACTGAACGACGGCGCATTCGCCTGGCAAGTGGAGGAGATGGCCCGAACGCCTTTGCAATCGGGCCATCTTATCCGCGTTAGCACAATCGTCTCGCGCGCATCGTCTTACGGCTCAAACGGCTGGCGCTGGAACTGATCGTGTCCGCACTCCGGGCAGCGCGTTAACGTCTCTGGGGTATAAATCGCGCGGGTAAAGTGACACTTCTCGCACACCAGATTGCCCAGCCCGACCACTTCGCCGCTCTGATACACGCCGTGATGATGCAGATCCTGAAACACCTCGCGCCACTCCAGCTGGCTCTTGTCGGTGATATCCGCCAGCTCTTTCCACAGACTCTCACGTATCACGCGCATAAACAGCGAATCGCTGACGCTTTCTGGCTGATGCACCTCCTGATAGCTGCGTGCAAACTCCTCTAAATCGCGGCGAACCGCCGCCAGCGCCTGATCGATCTCGCCCGGCGTTGCGGACTCGCTCGCCATCAGCTGCTGACGACGCGCGGTCACCAGCGCGTCGATATCCCGATCGCCGTGGCGCAGACGCTCGGTCAGCGCGGCCAGGGACTCACGGTAAATTTGCGCCACTTTGTTCATTTTGTTCTCCTTTCTGCGCGGATAAGCCAGCTTTAAGTTTAGCCGCTTTGCGCCGCTTGCCTGGTTGTTTCGGAAAGCGGATCGGAATCGCGCAAAGGGATGCGGCCTTCCGCGAGAAATCGCCGCATCAGGGCGGTGAAGTGTTGTTGACCGGCAGCCATATGGGTATGCTATGCGGATCTTAAAGTAAGCTAAGCGTTATTCATTAAGGACCACAGGCTGCCATGCAAGAGCAATACCGCCCGGAAGAGATAGAATCCCGCGTCCAGCAACACTGGGACGAGAACCAAACGTTCAAAGTGACCGAAGATGAGAGCAAAGAGAAATATTACTGCCTCTCCATGCTGCCCTATCCTTCCGGCCGCCTACATATGGGCCACGTGCGTAACTACACCATCGGCGACGTCATCGCCCGTTACCAGCGTATGCTCGGCAAAAACGTGCTGCAGCCGATCGGCTGGGATGCGTTCGGCCTGCCGGCGGAAGGCGCCGCGGTAAAAAACAACACCGCGCCCGCTCCCTGGACCTACGACAATATCGAATACATGAAGAACCAGCTGAAACTGCTGGGCTTCGGCTATGACTGGAGCCGCGAGCTGGCGACCTGCAAGCCGGAATATTACCGCTGGGAGCAGTGGTTCTTCACCAAACTGTATGAGAAAGGCCTGGTTTATAAAAAAACCTCGGCGGTGAACTGGTGCCCGAACGATCAGACGGTGCTGGCCAACGAGCAGGTAATCGACGGCTGCTGCTGGCGCTGCGACACCAAAGTTGAGCGTAAAGAGATCCCGCAGTGGTTCGTGAAAATTACCGACTATGCCGATGAGCTGCTCAACGATCTCGACACGCTGGAAGAGTGGCCTGAGCAGGTCAAAACCATGCAGCGTAACTGGATCGGCCGCTCTGAAGGGGTTGAGATCACCTTTGACGTCGCCGACAGCGAAGAGAAGGTCACCGTTTACACCACGCGCCCGGACACCTTCCTCGGCGCCACCTACGTCGCGGTCGCCGCCGGCCATCCGCTGGCGCTGCAGGCTTCGATGGGCAACCCGGTGCTGGCTGACTTTATCGCCGAATGCCGCAACACCAAAGTGGCCGAAGCCGATATGGCGACGATGGAGAAAAAAGGCATGGCCACCGGCCTGTTCGCCATCCATCCGCTGACCGGCGATAAGGTGCCGGTGTGGGTCGCCAACTTCGTGCTGATGGAGTACGGCACCGGTGCGGTGATGGCGGTGCCGGCGCACGACCAGCGCGACTGGGAGTTCGCCACCAAATACGATCTGCCAATCGCGCCGGTGGTGCTGAATCAGGACGGCAGCGAGCCGGACGTCAGCGCCGCCGCCATGACCGAAAAAGGCACCCTGTTCAACTCTGGCGAATTCAACGGCCTGAGCCATGAAGCGGGCTTCAACGCCATCGCCGACGCGCTGGCCGCTAAAGGCGTCGGCGTGCGCAAGGTCAACTACCGCCTGCGCGACTGGGGCGTTTCCCGTCAGCGCTACTGGGGCGCGCCGATCCCGATGGTGACGCTGGAAGACGGCACCGTAATGCCGACGCCGGAAGACCAGCTGCCAGTGATCCTGCCGGAAGATGTGGTGATGGACGGCATTACCAGCCCGATCAAAGCGGACCCGGAGTGGGCGAAAACCACCGTCAACGGCCAGCCGGCGCTGCGTGAAACCGACACCTTCGACACCTTTATGGAGTCCTCCTGGTACTACGCGCGCTACACCTGCACCCACTATGATGAAGGCATGCTGGATCCAGCGGCGGCCAACTACTGGCTGCCGGTGGATCAGTATGTCGGCGGTATCGAGCACGCCATCATGCACCTGCTCTACTTCCGCTTCTATCACAAGCTGCTGCGCGACGCGGGTCTGGTGACCTCGAACGAGCCGGCGAAGCGCCTGCTGTGTCAGGGCATGGTGCTGGCGGACGCCTTCTACTACGTCGGCGCCAACGGCGAACGCAACTGGGTTTCGCCGGTTGACGTCACCGTCGAGCGCGACGAGAAAGGCCGCATCATCAAGGCGACCGATAAGCAGGGCCGCGAGGTGATCTACGCCGGCATGAGCAAAATGTCGAAGTCGAAAAACAACGGCATCGACCCGCAGCTGATGGTCGAGCGCTACGGCGCCGACACGGTGCGCCTGTTTATGATGTTCGCCTCGCCGGCGGAAATGACGCTGGAGTGGCAGGAGTCAGGCGTTGAAGGCGCCAACCGCTTCCTGAAGCGCGTGTGGAAACTCGCTTACGAGCACACGGCGAAAGGCGCGACCACGCCGCTGGATCTCAGCAGCCTTAATGACGATCAGAAAGCGCTGCGCCGCGATCTGCACAAAACCATCGCCAAAGTCTCCGATGACATCGGCCGTCGTCAGACCTTCAATACCGCCATCGCGGCGATTATGGAGCTGATGAACAAACTGGCGCGCGCGCCGCAGGAAAGCGAGCAGGATCGCGCGCTGATGCAGGAAGCGCTGCTGGCCGTGGTGCGTATGCTCTATCCGTTCACCCCGCACGCCAGCTATGTGCTGTGGCAGGAGCTGGGCGGCGAAGGCAGCGTAGACAACGCTGACTGGCCGGTGGCGGACGACGCGGCGATGGTGGAAGAGTCGCTGCTGGTGGTGGTACAGGTAAACGGCAAAGTCCGTGGTAAAATTACCGTGGCTGCCGACGCGACGCAGGAGCAGGTTCAGGCTCGCGCGGCGCAGGAACACCTGGTGGCGAAGTACCTTGACGGCGTCACCATCCGCAAAGTGATTTATGTACCCGGCAAACTGCTTAACCTGGTCGTAGGTTAAGTTCAGGAGGAACTGTGCGACATCTGATTATCAGGCTGTTTGTCCTGCTGGCGGTGACGATCACCGCTGGCTGTGGTTTCCATCCGCGCGGCACCACTCAGGTGCCGACCGAGCTGAAAACCCTGATCGTAAACAGCGGCGACCCTTATGGTCCGCTGGCGCGCACGGTGCGTCAGCAGCTGCGTCTCAACAACGTCACCATCGTTGAAGATACGAAGCAAAATCGCACCGATATCCCTACGCTGCGCCTCGGCGGCGAAGTGCAGGGTCGCGATACCGCCTCGGTGTTTATCAGCGGTACTACGGCGGAGTATTCGCTGATGATGAGCGTGTCGGCACAGGTGCTACTGCCTGGCAAAGGCCTCTACCCGATCAGCACCACGGTCTATCGCTCGTTCTTCGACAACCCGAACGCGGCGCTGGCGAAAGATGCCGAGCAGGATATGATCGTGCAGGAGATGCGCCAGCGCGCCGCGGAGCAGCTGGTGCGTAAGCTGCTGACCGTGCATGCGGCGCAGATGAACCACAAAGAGACGCTGCCCGCGTCGGCCAGCGAACCTGCGGTGCCCGCGGCGGCTTCCTCTTCCGCTACGCCTCTGCAATGATCAGGATCTATCCTGAGCAACTTGGCGCGCAGCTCCGTGAGGGGCTGCGCGCCTGTTATTTGTTAGCCGGCAACGAGCCGCTGCTGCTGCAGGAGAGCGCCGACGCGGTGCGCGCCGCCGCCGCCGCGCAGGGGTTTGAAGAGCACTTCAGCTTTACCCTCGACGCGCAGACCGACTGGGAAAGCCTGTTTGCCAGCTGCCAGTCGCTCAGCCTGTTCGCCCAGCGCCAGACCATGACGCTGCAGTTCCCGGAAAACGGCCCCAACGCCGCCATGGCCGAACAGCTGAACAAGCTGGCGAGCCTGCTGCACCCCGATATTTTGCTGCTTTGCCGCATGGCGAAGCTGACCAAAGCGCAGGAGAACAGCGCCTGGTTCAAGGCGCTGGCCGCGCACGGCGTGCTGGTGCCCTGCCAGACGCCGGAACAGGCGCAGCTGCCGCGCTGGGTCGCGGCGCGCGCGAAAAGCATGAAGCTCTCCGTGGACGACGCGGCGATCCAGCTGCTCTGCTACTGCTATGAAGGCAATCTGCTGGCGCTGGCGCAGGCGCTGGAGCGTCTCTCGCTGCTCTGGCCCGACGGCACGCTCACGCTGCCGCGCGTGGAAGAGGCGGTCAGCGACGCGGCGCACTTCACCCCTTTCCACTGGGTCGACGCGCTGTTAGCCGGCAAAAGCAAGCGCGCGCTGCATATCCTGCATCAGCTGGAAAAAGAGGAGAGCGAGCCGGTGATCCTGCTGCGCACCCTGCAGCGCGATCTGCTGACGCTGCTGCACCTGCAGCGCCACCAGGCGCAGCAGCCGCTGCGCGCCTTAATGGATCAGCAGCGCATCTGGCAGAACCGCCGCGCGCTGTTTACCGAGGCGCTGCAGCGCGTCGACGCCGCTCGCCTGCAGCGCGCCATTCACCTGCTGGCGCAGATTGAATTAACCCTGAAACAGGATTACGGGCAGCGTATCTGGCCACAGCTGGAAACCCTGTCGCTGCTGCTGTGTCATCGCCACTTTCCTGCGAGTTTTGCCAGTGTCTGACCTTCACGCCCTGTTTGGCGGCACCTTCGATCCGGTGCACTTCGGCCATTTACGCCCGGTGGAGGCGCTGGCGCAGCAGACCGGCCTGGCCCGCGTGCTGCTGCTGCCGAACAACGTGCCGCCGCATCGCCCGCAGCCGGAAGCCAGCCCGACGCAGCGCGTCGAGATGCTGCGCTGCGCCATTCAGGATCGGCCGCTGTTCGCCATCGATACGCGCGAACTGCAGCGCGACACGCCGTCATGGACGGTGGCAACGCTGGAAGCGCTGCGCGCCGAGCGTGGCCCGCAGCAGCCGCTGGCGTTTATCATTGGCCAGGATTCGCTGCTGAACCTGTCAGGCTGGCATCGCTGGCAGGATCTGCTGTCTTTCGCCCATCTGCTGGTGTGCAAGCGTCCGGGCTATCCCGCTGAGATGGGGTCGCCAGAGATGCAGCGCTGGCTGGAAACCCATCTGGCGCGCGACGTGGCGCAGCTGCATCAGCAGCCCGCCGGCGCCATCTGGCTGGCCGATACGCCGCTGGTGGATATCTCCGCCACGGAAATTCGCCGCCGCCGCCGCGCGGGGCTCTCCTGCGACAGCCTGCTGCCGGCGGCGGTGATCGACTATATCGATCGCGCGGGCCTCTACCTGAAATAACCGCGATCCGGGCATATATCGCGCAGGCAAAGACATGCTATACTGCGCGGCTTAATTTTTTGGCTGCCCTATCGGGGCCAGCAGCCGGCCCGCCACTATCCGTATTGAAGGGGAACCTTTTGCAAGGCAAAGCACTCCAAGAGTTCGTTATTGATAAGATTGATGATCTTAAAGGTCAGGATATCGTTGCGCTCGACGTTCAGGGCAAATCCAGCATCACCGACTGCATGATCATCTGTACCGGCACCTCCACGCGTCACGTCTCGTCGATCGCCGACCACGTGGTGCAGGAGTCGCGCGCCGCAGGCCTGAAGCCGCTCGGCGTGGACGGTAAAAGCGCCGCTGACTGGGTGGTGGTCGATCTGGGCGACGTCATCGTCCATGTGATGCAGGAAGAGAGCCGCCAGCTTTACGAGCTGGAAAAACTCTGGAGCTGATGCGTGAAACTGCAGCTTGTTGCCGTAGGCACCAAAATGCCCGACTGGGTGCAGACCGGCTTCACTGAATATCTGCGTCGTTTTCCCAAAGATATGCCGCTGGAGCTGGTCGAAGTCCCGGCGGGAAAACGCGGGAAAAACGCCGATATCAAGCGCATCCTCGAAAAAGAGGGCGAGGCGATGCTGGCCGCAACCGGCAAAGGCAATCGCATCGTCACGCTGGATATTCCCGGCCAGCCGTGGGAAACGCCCCAGCTTGCGCAGCAGCTGGAGCGCTGGAAGCAGGATGGCCGCGACGTCAGCCTGTTGATTGGCGGTCCGGAAGGGCTATCGCCCGCCTGCAAAGCCGCCGCCGAGCAGAGCTGGTCGCTGTCGGCGTTGACGCTGCCTCATCCGCTGGTGCGCGTGCTGGTCGCCGAAAGCCTCTATCGCGCCTGGAGCATCACCGCCAATCATCCTTATCATCGTGAATAAACGGTAAGGCCAACCCCGACATTTTAAGTAGCGGATGAAATTACAAAGCAACGCCTTTCGCGATTACAGCGCCGAGCAGAAACTCTTTGTCCGTCGGGCATTAATTGCTTTCTTCGGAATTCTGGTGCTTTCCAGCGTACTGGTGGTCAATCTTTACCACCTGCAAATCCTGCGCTTTGAAGATTACAGTACCCGCTCCAACGAAAACCGCATCAAGCTGGTGCCGGTGGCGCCGAGCCGCGGCATTATCTACGACCGCAACGGCACCGCGCTGGCGCTTAACCGTACCATCTATCAGGCGGAGCTGGTGCCGGAGAAGGTCGACAACCTCAAGCAAACGCTCGAGGATCTGCGCCCGGTGCTCGATATTACCGACGAGGATCTCGACGCCTTCGACAAAGAGCGTAAACGCTCGCGTCGCTTTACCTCGATTCCGGTCAAAATCGGCCTTAACGACGTGCAGGTGGCGCGCTTCGCCGTCAATCAGTACCGTTTTCCCGGCGTTGAGGTCAAAGGCTATCAGCGCCGCTACTACCCCTACGGCCCTACCCTGACGCACGTCGTCGGCTACGTCTCTAAAATCAACGACCGCGACGTGGCGCGCCTCGACAAAGAGGGCAAATGGCCCAACTACGCCGCGACGCACGATATCGGCAAGCTGGGCATCGAGAGCTACTACGAAGATGTGCTGCACGGCATCACCGGCTATGAAGAGGTCGAGGTCAACAACCGCGGCCGCGTGATCCGCCAGCTGCACGAGCAGTCGCCGCAGGCCGGACGCGATATCTGGCTGACTATCGATCTCAAGCTGCAGCAATATATCGAAACCCTGCTGACCGGCAGCCGCGCCGCGGTGGTGGTGAGCGATCCGCGCACCGGGGAAATCCTGGCGATGGTCTCCACACCCAGTTACGATCCGAATCTTTTTGTCGACGGCATTTCAGGTAAAGATTACCGGGCGCTGCTGAGCGACGAAAACCGTCCGCTCTACAACCGCGCCATTCAGGCCTCCTATCCGCCCGCGTCGACGGTGAAGCCCTATGTCGCGGTCTCTGCACTGAGCGCAGGCGTGATAAACCGTAACACCAGCCTGTTCGATCCCGGCTGGTGGCAGCTGCCTGGCTCGGAAAAGCGCTACCGCGACTGGAAAAAATGGGGCCACGGCCGTCTTAACGTCACCAAATCGCTGGAGGAGTCGGCGGACACCTTCTTCTATCAGGTGGCCTATGACATGGGCATCGATCGCCTGTCGGAGTGGATGAACAAATTTGGCTACGGCCATCGCACCGGCATCGATCTGCCGCAGGAGAGCGCCGGCAACATGCCGACGCGCGACTGGAAAATGAAGCGCTTTAAAAAGCCGTGGTATCAGGGCGACACCATCCCGGTCGGTATCGGCCAGGGCTACTGGACCGCAACGCCGCTGCAAATGAACAAGGCGATGATGATCCTGATTAACGACGGCGTGGTGAAAGTGCCGCACCTGCTGCGCGCCACGCGCGAAGGCCGCACCATGGTGCCGTGGCGCCAGCCGCCGGGCGAGCCGATCGGTGACGTGCACTCCGGCTACTGGGAGATCGCCAAAGACGGCATGTACGGCGTGGCGAACCGCGCTAACGGCACCGCCCATAAAAGCTTTGCCGACGCGCCCTATAAAATCGCCGCCAAGTCGGGCACCGCGCAGGTCTTCGGCCTGAAAGAGAATGAGACCTACAACGCGCACAAAATTGCCGAGCGGCTGCGCGACCATAAACTGATGACCGCCTTCGCGCCCTACGACAAACCGCGCGTCGCCGTCACCATGATTCTGGAAAACGGCGGCGCGGGCCCGGCGGTCGGCACGGTAATGAGACAGATCCTCGACCACATTATGCTGGGCGATAACAATACGGCTCTGCCGGATGCGGCCCCTGTGCCGCCTGGCTATGAAGGTGAATAACGATGTCGATGAACGATAGCCCGCAGAAACGATCGATCTGGACGCGTATCCATATCGATCCGCTGTTTATGCTGGTGATCCTGGCGCTGCTCGCCTACAGCGCCATCGTGATCTGGAGCGCCAGCGGACAAGATCCCGGCATGATGGAGCGTAAAATCGGCCAGATCGCCATGGGGCTGGTGATGATGCTGGTGCTGGCGCAGGTGCCGCCGCGCGTCTACGAGGGCTGGGCGCCCTATCTCTATATTATCTGCGTCATCTTGCTGATCGCGGTGGACGCCTTTGGCCATATCAGTAAAGGGGCGCAGCGCTGGCTCGACCTCGGCGTGGTGCGCTTTCAGCCCTCGGAGATCGCCAAAATCGCCGTGCCGCTGATGGTGGCGCGCTTTATCAACCGCGACGTCTGTCCGCCGACCTTAAAGAATACCGGCATCGCGCTGATCCTGATCTTTATGCCGACGCTGCTGGTGGCGGCGCAGCCCGACCTCGGCACCGCGATCCTGATCGCCGCGTCGGGGCTGTTTGTGCTGTTTCTCTCCGGCATGAGCTGGAAGCTGATCGGCGTGGCGGTGCTGCTGGTGGCGGCGTTTATTCCGGTGCTCTGGTTCTTCCTGATGCACGACTACCAGCGCGATCGCGTGATGATGCTGCTCGACCCGGAAAGCGATCCGCTCGGCGCGGGCTACCATATTATTCAGTCCAAAATCGCCATCGGCTCCGGCGGACTGCGCGGTAAAGGCTGGCTGCACGGCACCCAGTCGCAGCTGGAGTTTTTGCCGGAGCGCCACACCGACTTTATCTTCGCCGTGCTGGCCGAAGAGCTGGGTCTGGTGGGCGTGCTGATCCTGCTGGTGCTCTATCTGCTGCTGATCCTGCGCGGTCTGGTGATCGCCGCGCGCGCCCAGACCACCTTTGGCCGCGTGATGGCGGGCGGATTAATGCTGATTTTGTTTGTCTATGTTTTCGTTAATATTGGCATGGTAAGTGGTATCTTACCGGTGGTTGGCGTTCCCTTGCCGCTGGTGAGTTATGGCGGCTCGGCGCTGATCGTGCTTATGGCGGGATTTGGCATCGTGATGTCGATCCACACCCACAGAAAAATGTTATCTAAAAGCGTCTAAGAGGCTGCACATGCGTAAGGAATGGCCTGCCGTTGCTCTGGCACTACTGGTTTTGACCGCCTGTACCACCACACCGGAAACGCAAAACACCGCGCCGCCGCAGCCGGCCTATAACGGCCCGGTGGTGGAAATTCCGGGCGTCGAGCCGAAATATGAGCCGATTAATCCCGCCACCAGCCAGGATTACAGCGCCAACGGCAAATCTTATCGCATCGTTAAAGATCCCTCGAACTTCAGCGAAGTGGGATTAGCCACCTGGTATGGCGACGAAGCGCAGGGCAAGCGCACCGCCACGGGCGAGAGCTACGATCCCGACGCGCTGAGCGCGGCGCATCCGACGCTGCCGCTGCCGAGCTATGTGCGCGTCACTAACCTGGCGAACGGTCGTCAGATTGTGGTGCGCGTCAACGATCGCGGCCCCTATATGCCGGGACGCATTATCGACCTGTCGCGTGCGGCGGGCGATCGCCTCAACATCTCTAACAACACCCGCGTGCGCGTCGACTACATTCAGGTGGCGCCGGACGGCTCGCTCTCGGGTCCCGGCACCATCGGCACCACGGTGGCGAAGCAGAGCTACGCCCTGCCCGCACGGCCCGATCTCGGCGGCAACGGCGTGATGAACGGCGCCAGCGAACCGACTGCCGCGCCGGTGCCGGCGCAGGATATTCGCGCCGTGGACAACAGCACGCTGCAGAGCAACGGCAATCTGGGCGCGCCGGTCAGCAGCAGCGGCTTCCTCGGCGCGCCGCAGCCGCTGGCGAACGGCGTGCTGGAGGGCAGCGAGCCTGAGCCGCAGCCGGCTGCCGCGCCCGTGATTGCCGCCCCTGCGGCCGCCGCGCCTGCCGCCAGCCGCCCGGTTGCCGCCTCTGCCGGCGCCTGGGTGGTGCAGGTTGGCGCCATCAACGACGCGGCGCGTGCGCAGCAGCTGGCGAAAAGCCTCGGGCAGAAATATGGCGTGCCAGGCTCGGTCGAGAACGCCGGCAACAACGTCTATCGCATTCAGCTCGGCGGCTTTAGCAGCCGCGCCGACGCCGCTGCGCTGCAGCAGCGCCTGAGTGCAAACGGCCAGGCGGCGTTTATCACCAGCGCGCGCCGGTAACGCGACGGGACCTCTCTGTTAACAAGCGAAGGCAGAAGCAAGATGCCTGTAAAACAGGCATTTGCTATGATGAGTCACTTTTTTTAACCCTAACTTCACGGATGTTGTAGTCCATAACATGAACCAGCTGAAATCTTCTCGTTTCCTGAAACGCCTGACAGTGGGATCACTGATCGCTTTCTCGCTCAGCCATGTAGCGCTTGCTGATGACGTCAACCTCAAAACCATGATCCCTGGCGTGCCGGATATCGATGCGGAAGCCTATGTTCTGATCGATTACAACTCAGGCAAAGTGCTGGCCGAAAAGAACGCGGATGCGCGCCGCGATCCCGCCAGCCTGACCAAAATGATGACCAGCTACGTGATTGGCCAGGCGGTCAAAGCGGGCAAAATCCATCAGGAAGACGTTGTCACCGTCGGTAAAGACGCCTGGGCGACCGGCAACCCGGTGTTCAAAGGCTCTTCGCTGATGTTCCTCAAGCCAGGCGACCGCGTGCCGGTGTCGCAGCTGACGCGCGGCATCGTGCTGCAGTCGGGCAACGACGCCTGCGTGGCGATGGCGGACTACGTCGCCGGCAGCCAGGACGCCTTTGTCGGCCTGATGAACAATTACGTCAAGGCGCTGGGCCTGCAGAATACCCACTTCCAGACGGTACACGGCCTGGATGCGGACGGCCAGTACAGCTCGGCGCGCGACATGGCGCTGATCGGTCAGGCGCTGATCCGCGACGTGCCGGACGAATATTCGGTCTATAAAGAGAAAGAGTTCACCTTTAACAACATCCGCCAGACCAACCGCAACGGTCTGCTGTGGGATACCAGCCTTAACGTCGACGGCATCAAAACCGGCCATACCGAAGCGGCGGGCTATAACATCGTCTCCTCCGCCACCGAAGGCCAGATGCGTCTGATCTCGGCGGTGCTGGGCGGCCGCACCTTCAAAGGCCGCGAAGTCGAGAGCAAAAAGCTGCTCACCTGGGGCTTCCGCTTCTTTGAAACCGTGGCGCCGCTGAAGGCGGGCAAAGAGTTTGCCTCTGAGCCGGTCTGGTTCGGCAACAGCGATCGCGTGCAGCTCGGCGTAGAGAAAGACGCCTATCTCACCATTCCGCGCGGCCGCATGAAAGATCTGAAAGCGAGCTACGTGCTGAACAACAGTGAACTGCACGCCCCGCTGCAGAAAAATCAGGTGGTGGGCAGCATCAACTTCCAGCTCGACGGTAAAACCGTGGAGCAGCGCCCGCTGGTGGTGCTGAATGAAGTACAGGAAGGCGGATTCTTCAGCCGTATCATCGATTACATCAAACTGATGTTCCATCACTGGTTCGGCTAACCGACCTGGCGGTTGAAAAATCGCCACGTCGTCACCATAACTACGCTATGATAATGCTCCCGCTTCGGCGGGAGCCTGTTTTTTATGCACCGGAGTCAATATGAAAACCAAACTGAATGAACTGCTCGAATTCCCTACCCCTTTTACCTATAAAGTGATGGGTCTGGCGCAGCCGGAGCTGGTTGATCAAGTGGTTGAAGTGGTGCAACGCCATGCGCCAGGCGACTATTCGCCCGACGTGAAGCCAAGCAGCAAAGGCAACTACCACTCGGTGTCGATCACCATTAACGCCACGCACATCGAGCAGGTGGAAACCCTGTACGAAGAGCTGGGCAATATCGATATCGTGCGCATGGTGCTGTAAGTGCCGGCGTCGGCAAAGGGTCTTGGTCTTGCCCTTTGCCGACGTTATACTCAGCCTTTCCCCTTAACCGGACCGCCGTTTTGTCAGCAGATACGCTTCTTATCCGTCAGCTTGGCCAGCGCGACTGGCAACCCGTCTCCGATGCCATGCATCAGTTCACCGATCGCCGTCACAGCGACAGCCGCGACGAAGTCTGGCTGGTGGAGCATCACGCCGTTTTTACCCAGGGTCAGGCCGGCAAGGCCGAGCATCTGCTGATGCCGGGCGATATTCCGGTGGTGCAGAGCGATCGCGGCGGCCAGGTAACCTATCACGGGCCGGGTCAGCAGGTGATGTACGTGCTGATTGACGTTAAGCGCCGCAAGATCGGCGTGCGCCAGCTGGTGACGGCGCTGGAAGAGACGGTGATCGCTACGCTGGCGCACTTTGGCGTCGAGGCGCGCGCGCGTCCCGACGCGCCTGGCGTCTATGTCGGCGAGGAGAAGATCTGCTCGCTTGGCCTGCGCATCCGCAAAGGCTGCTCATTCCACGGCCTGGCGCTCAACGTCGCGATGGATTTAACCCCCTTTTTGCGCATCAATCCTTGCGGCTACGCCGGCATGCGCATGACGCAGCTGAGCGCGTTTCAGCCCGGCGTCAGCCTGGCCGACGTGCAGCCGCTGCTGGTCGCCGCCTTTGCGCGCCTGCTGGGCTTCGCCGAAGTAGAGTGGCTGGCGGCGGAAAACGCGCCGCTGCCTTAACCGCGCATGCGAATTTACAAAATTGTAACTTTCCCCGCCGCCGGATGGCTGCTTCTGCCTGGCGGAACTGATATAATTTTTGAAATTTTATCAAAAAAAGTTGAAAGCTTTACCGCTGGCCTGAAGGCGAAAGCTCTCATCACGCAATCCGACCGGAACCTGCAGACTTATGAGTAAACCAATTCAGATGGAACGCGGCGTCAAATATCGTGACGCAGATAAAATGGCGCTGATCCCGGTAAAAACCGTGGTGACCGAACGCCAGGAACTGTTACGCAAGCCCGAATGGATGAAAATCAAGCTGCCTGCGGATTCCAGCCGAATCCAGGGCATCAAGGCGGCGATGCGTAAAAACGGCCTGCACTCGGTGTGCGAAGAGGCCTCCTGCCCTAACCTGGCGGAATGCTTTAACCACGGCACCGCGACCTTTATGATCCTCGGCGCCATCTGCACCCGCCGCTGTCCGTTCTGCGACGTAGCGCACGGCCGTCCTAACGCGCCGGATGCCGGCGAGCCGCTGAAGCTGGCGCAAACCATCGCCGATATGGCGCTGCGCTATGTGGTGATCACCTCGGTGGACCGCGACGACCTGCGAGACGGCGGCGCGCAGCACTTCGCCGACTGCATCACGGCTATCCGCGAAAAGAGCCCGTCGATTAAAATCGAAACCCTGGTGCCCGACTTCCGCGGCCGTATGGATCGCGCGCTGGAGATCCTCACCGCCACGCCGCCGGACGTCTTCAACCACAACCTTGAGAACGTGCCGCGCGTTTATCGTCAGGTGCGCCCGGGCGCCAACTACGACTGGTCGCTGAAGCTGCTGGAGCGCTTTAAAGAGGCGCATCCCGATATCCCGACCAAATCGGGTCTGATGGTCGGCCTCGGCGAAACCAACGCGGAAATTGTCGAGGTGATGCGCGATCTGCGCCGTCACGGCGTCACCATGCTGACGCTGGGCCAGTATCTGCAGCCGAGCCGTCACCACCTGCCGGTTCAGCGCTATGTCAGCCCGGCCGAGTTTGATGAGATGAAAGAAGAGGCGATGGCGATGGGCTTTACCCACGCCGCCTGCGGCCCCTTTGTTCGCTCCTCCTATCACGCCGATATGCAGGCGAAAGGGCTGGAAGTGAAGTAAGCCGCTGCGCATCATTTGGGCAATAAAAAACCAGACGCGAGGTCTGGTTTTTTTATGTCCGTGAGAAATAAATCGTTACATTTACTCTCGATCGCTCACGCATTACTCTTTATGAGTCACGCGCTCTGCCGGAACATCTTCAGCTGTTGTTTTGGCTGCGGTGGGTTCTTCATCTTTCATGGCTTTTTTGAAGCCTTTGATTGCGGAGCCCAGATCGCCACCCAGTGAACGTAACTTGTTGGTGCCAAAAAGCAGTACGATAAGCGCACCGATGATCAGCAGTTTGGCAATACTGATACCTTCCATACTTTACCTTTCAACCTAAGCGAAAAATGAACAGCGCTATTTACGCGCAGATCGGCGCTAACCTCAACTTGATTCTGTAACAGAGTAAGATCGTTTACGCCTCGTTAAATAAAACGGCTAAGAAAGGCCTGGGTGCGCGGATGTTGCGGATCCGCAATCACCTGCTCGGGCGGCCCCTGCTCTACCACCACACCGCCGTCCATAAACACCACCCGGTCAGCCGCCTCTCTGGCGAAGCCAATCTCATGGGTCACCACGATCATGGTCAGCCCCTGATCCGCCAGCGTGCGCATGGTGGCCAGCACTTCGCCTACCAGTTCAGGGTCAAGCGCCGAGGTGGGCTCGTCGAACAGCATCAGCGTCGGCTTAATCGCCAGCGCGCGGGCGATGGCCACGCGCTGCTGCTGGCCGCCGGAGAGATGACGCGGCCAGGCGTCCGCTTTGTCGCTTAAGCCCACCGTCGCCAGCAGCGCGCGCGCATAGGCGATCGCTTCGTGACGCGGGAATTTATGCACGCCAATCGGCGCCTCGACAATGTTCTGCAGCACCGTCATATGGGGGTAGAGATTGAACTGCTGGAACACCATGCCGATCTTCTGGCGTTGATGCGCGATTTTGCGCGGCGAGAGCCGATGCAGGATGCCCTTTTTCAGCTCATAGCCAATCTGCTGATCGCCCACCATTATCGAGCCGCCGTTCATATCCTCGAGATGGTTGATGCAGCGCAGAAAGGTCGATTTACCCGAGCCGGACGGGCCGAGGATCACCACTACTTCGCCGGGAAAAACGTCGAGATCGATCCCTTTTAACACTTCATTGTGGCCGTAACTTTTATGCACGTTACGGGCGCTCACCAGCGGCGTGACAGCACTCATAGATCCTCCTTCTGCATCAGGCGTGCGCCAGAGAGCGGCGCGGCAGGCCGGGATTTCGCCACGTCGACCGTGCGGCGCGTGCCGCGCGCATAGTAGCGCTCAATCGCCGACTGGCCGACGTTGAGGATCGAGGTGATCAACAGATACCAGATCACCGCCACCATCAGCATCGGAATGATTTCGAACGTGCGGTTATAGACCGCCTGCACCGAATAGAGCAGATCGCCCATCGCGATGACGCTAACCAGCGAGGTCGCCTTGATCATGCTGATCAGCTGGTTGCCGCTGGGCGGAATAATGGCACGCATCGCCTGAGGAATGATGATGCGTCGCAGCGCGCGGCTGCGGCTCATGCCGAACGCCTGCGTGGTTTCGACCTGGCCGTTATCCACCGAGAGCAGACCGGCGCGAATAATCTCCGCCATATAGGCCGCTTCGTTCAGCGCCAGCCCGGCGATCGCCGCCGTCAGCGGCGTGATCAGATCGTTGGTGTTCCAGCTGGCCCAGGTGAGCGAG
Source organism: Pantoea latae (assembly GCF_002077695.1). Taxonomy (GTDB): domain Bacteria; phylum Pseudomonadota; class Gammaproteobacteria; order Enterobacterales; family Enterobacteriaceae; genus Pantoea; species Pantoea latae. Next base: position 188,463 of record NZ_MWUE01000016.1, on the reverse strand, counting down.
GTCCAGGGCAGCGTCAGCGACAGCGTGGGAAACAGCGTCGACAGGTTGTACCAGAAGATCAGCTGCACCAGCAGCGGCGTGCCGCGGAAAAACCAGATATAGAGGCTGGCGATGCCGCTCAGCAGCCGATTTTCCGACAGGCGCCACACCGCCATCAGCAGCCCCAGCAGGGTGCCGAGGATCATCGACACCAGGGTTAAGCCGAGCGTGATCTCCAGCCCCTTCAACACCGAGGCCTCGGTAAACCACTGCAGCACCACCTTCCATTCGAAGTTGGGATTGGTGGCGACCAGCCAGAGAAAATTCGAGGCGACGATCAGCACCACAACCCAGGAGACCCAGCGTCCCCAGGCGGGCGCGCTGCGGGCGTAGGCCACGTCGCGCTGCTGCACGTCGGCCTTATCCCTGGCTCGTGTATCGTGGTTAGCTGAACTCATTTAGCTGCCCCCTTCGCCATATTCAAACCCGGCGCGTCGATCATATTGCCGTCCAGCTTCCACTTTTTCATGATGGCGGCATAGGTGCCGTTTTGATAGAGCGCCTGATAGGCGTCCAGCACGACCTGGCCCAGCGGCGACCCTTTCGGCACCACCGTGCCCTGGAAAATATCGCCGAAGCCGTTTTTCTGCCCCTTGCCCGCCAGCTCAAGCTGGCCGCTCGCCTGCTCGATAAAGTATGTCAGCGGCGCCTGCGAGGAGAAGAAGGCGTCCGAGCGCTTTGAGCGCACCGCCAGAATCGAGGAAGGCTGATCGGTAAAGGATTGCACCACCACCGCGGGCTTGCCCGCCGCCACGCAGGCGTCCGACTGCTTGCGGATCACCTGCTCCGCCGAGCCCGCCGCCATGACCGCGATACGTTTGCCGCAGGTATCCTCCAGCCCGTTGATTTTTTGCGGGTTGCCTTTCTGCACGCCAAACACCACAAACTCCTGCACAAAGTCGACGAAGTCCACCTTCTGCTGGCGGTCCGGGTAGTCGCCTATCGGGCCGATAGCCAGCTGGTAGCGGCCGGAGTTGATGCCGGATAGCACGCCCGACAGGCCGCTGACCGTGGCATGCTCGATGTTGACGCCCAGCAGCTGGCCCAGCGCCGTGGTGAGATCGGCAGAGGCGCCATCCATCGCGTGCGGGCCGTTGACAATCTCATAGGGCGGAAAGGATCCGTTGTTCACGGAGATCATCTTGCCCGACTTTTTGATGGCGTCGGGCAGGCGATCGTGGAGCGCCGGGTCGACTTTTTGCGTCGGAATCGCGTCGGCGGCATGGGCCAGCGAGGCGCTCAGGCCAAGCGCCAGCAGGATGGCGGTTGCACTCTTTTTCACGGTTTGTCTCCCAGGCGTGCCTATTCTGTTTTTAGTTCCGGACGGGCGAAGCGGCGATTTTCCAGCACCGGCAGCACGCTGCGCGCGTACGCGATGCGCTGCGGGTCAAGGTCGGCAAAGACCAGCGCGGCAGATTCCGGCGCTTTGGCGATGGCGACGCCAAGCGGATCGATCACCAGGCTATTGCCGATATTGCGCGGACCGCACTCCCCTACCGCCACCATATAGCAGGTGTTCTCCAGCGCGCGCGCCGTGGTCAGCAGCTCCCAGTGCATCTCTTTCAGCGGTCCTTTTACCCAGGCGGCGGGCAGCACCAGCACCTCGGCGCCGTCCAGCACCAGACGCCGCGCCAGCTCCGGGAAGCGCACGTCATAGCAGGTCATCAGGCCGACCTGCATTCCGGCGACCTCCACCAGCGGCGGGATCGCATTGCCAGGATTGACGCGCTGCGACTCCTGCATCGCGAAGGCGTCGTAGAGGTGCAGCTTCTCATAGGCGGCGATAATCTCGCCGTTGCGCAGCGCCACCAGCACGTTCAGCGCTTTGTCGCCCTCGGCTGGCACATGCACGCTCATCATGGTGGTGAGCGCGCTGCCCTGGCTCTGCGCCAGCAGCTGCGTCAGAAAGGGGCCGTCCAGCGGCTGGGCCGCCTTCAGCACCAGATCCGGGTCGGCGATATCGCGCGCCAGTACGCCTTCCGGCAGCACCAGCAGATCGGCGCCGCCCGCCTCGGCGCGCGCCATCAGGTCGAGGCAGATAGCCGCGTTTTCCTGCCATTCGCGGCTGACCGCGAATTGTCCCATCGCTACTTTCATTACAGTTCCCCTTTGCTCGCCGCCGGGAAGATCGCTTCCGGCGTCAGGTGCGTTTTTGTCAGACCCTGCTGGTAAAGCTCACCGGCAAAATCGGCAATCATCTTCTTGTTAACCTCAAAGCCGTTTTGATTCCAGCTGGCGGGCAATTCCTGCGCAGTGCGTCGCAAATCGTCCAGCAGCCAGGGCGTGGTGTCGGCGTACTTCTCCCGCTTCTGCATCCAGAGCTGCCAGGAGCGGTCGATGAGCGCGCTGAGCGCCTGCGGCAGCCAGGGGTGCGCCTCCGCCAGCGCCGGTTTCAGCGCCAGAATATGGATGCCCGGCACATAGCCGACGCGGTTGAAGTAGTCGCGCTCCGCCTGCCAGAAATCGGCCTGAAGCTGACGCAGCCCTGAGCCCGGCAGGAAGAAACCCTCCGGCATAAAGGGGGTGAAAACCGCATCCAGCTCCCCCGCTTTCAGCAGCTCCAGCAACGGACGCTCGCCCGGTGCGGCCTCAATACGCCCCGGCCGGCCGAAGCCCGCGAGGCGATCGACGATGGGATGCGCCTCCGTCAGGCGGCCGGCAAACCAGTAAGCATCGTCAATCTCCACGCCCGCCTCGCGCAGCACGGTGCGCGTCCAGGTGTTGCCGGAGTCCTGCCAGCCGGTGACGCCGATGCGTTTGCCCTTGAGCTGCGCAGGGGTGGTCAGCGGACTGTCGGCGGTGGTGATAATGCAGCGCTGGCGAAAGCCGCGCATCAGAAAGTGCGGCAGCCCCAGCAGGCTGGTGTCGCCTCGGGCGCGGCCCTGCGCATAGCGGCTAAAGGAGACTTCGCCGCCGTCATAATCGGGGCTGGTCGCCAGGTTATCCACCAGCGTGCCGACACGGTCGATAGCCAGTTCAAAGCCGTCTGGTTTCAGGTCGCCCAGCGCCAGCGGCGTAAAGTAGTCCCAGTCACGCACCGCCAGTCTGACGAGTAGTTTGCTCATGATTGCCCCATATTCAGGAGGCGCCTGCTGCGCCGATGATTTATTCAGCAAATAGTGCTTGAATTTGATACTAATTCGGGAATACTTATCTGAACAATCATTAATTTGTTACTGAACAAAGTATTTTCTTATGACGCAAACGGTCGATCTTATCTGGTTAAGCGAGCACATCGCCGAGCGTTCGGTAAAGGGGATAGCGCTGGCCGCCTCTACGCTGATCCGCGAGGGAAAAATTGCGGTGGGCATGCAGATGCCGGCGGTGCGCGATCTGGCGGAACAGCTGGGCGTCAGTCCGGCAACCGTCTCAGCCGCCTGGGCGCAGCTGAAAAAGCAGAAGGTGCTGGCGGGCAAAGGGCGCGGTGGCGTCTGGGTGTCCGGCAATACGGTCATGCCGCGCCCTATCCGCTTTGAGAAAATCGGCAACTACGGCGATAACATTCGCGCCGACCTGGCGATGGCCGCGCCCGATCCCACGCTGCTGCCCGATCTGCAGCCCGCCCTGCAGGCCGCGCTGCGCTCTCCTCACCTCAACAGCTATCTGCGCGAGGCGATTTCGCCGCTGCTGCTGGCGGCGATTCAGCCGCGCTGGCCCTATGCCGCCGAAGCCTTTCTGGCGACGGACGGCGGCTTTGACGCCATGAATCTGGTGGTGCAGACGCTGGTTTCCCCCGGCGACCGGGTAGTAATTGAAGATCCCACCGCGACGCGGCTGCTGGATATGCTGGATAACGTGGGCGCGGAGATCCTGCCGCTGGCGTGTGACGAGGAGGGACCGCTGCCGGAGATGCTCGCCGCGCTGCTGCAAAAGTCGCCGGTGATGGTGATCTACCAGCCGCGCACCCACTCCGCGACCGGCAACAGCATTAGCGCGGCGCGTCAGGCCGCGCTGGCGGAAACGCTGGCACAGAGCACCACGCTGATTGTCGAGGATGACGGCATCGGCGATCTCTCTGCGGCGCCCGCCTGGAGTCTCGGCAGCCTTTTTCCCGAGCGCACGCTCCACGTCCGCTCGTTTTCCAAAGCCTATGGCCCCGATCTGCGTCTGGCGGTGCTTTCTGCCACCGCCGAGATGGTGAGGCGCATCCAGGCGTGGCGCAATTTTGGCGTCAGCTGGACCAGCCGGATTTTGCAGGATAGCGTCGCCTGGCTATTGCAGGATGTCGCCACGCAGGAGAAGGTTGCGGCCGCGCGCGCTATCTATCGTCAGCGGCGCGAAAAGATGCTGACGGCGCTGGCGGCGCACGGCCTGACCCTGCCGCTGCGCGACGGGCTGAGCATCTGCATTCCGGTTGCGTCGGAGCAGTACGCCATGATCACCCTGGCGGCGCGCGGCATCGCCGTCCTGCCGGGCGAGCGCTGCCGGCTGGGGCCGACGCAGTTTATTCGCGTCAGCATCGCCTGCCTGCAGGAGACGCAGCTGGAGATGCTGGCCAGCGCGCTGGCTATCGCCTCCGGGCGCGAGGCCAGGCTCAGCTCAGATCTTTGATATGATAGCGCGGCGACTCGACGTAGCCTTCGCGCTGGTAGAACTGGTTCGCCTTCAGCCGCGAGGCGTGGCAGTGCACTTCCATCCGGTCGCATCCGCGCTGCGCCGCCATCGCTTCGGCATGTTGCAATAGCTGCTGGCCGACCCCTTTGCTGCGTTCCCCTTCAGCGATGCAAAAATAGCTGATGCGGGCAAAGTCACCCGCCAGCGCCAGCTGCGGGATAAAATGCATCGACAAAAATCCCAGCACCTGGGTGCCGTGCTCCGCTACCAGCAGCATCTCATCGGGATCGCTGCTGAGCTGCGCCAGACGTTTGCCAATAAAGCTTTCGGTGCCGCCGTAGCCTAATTCCGCCAGCAACGCGCTGAGCGCAAAGCTGTCTTTCGCCTGTGCCTGCCTTATGTTCATCCCGCCTCCTGAAGAAGATTATGCTGCCGCTCTGTTATATAGCGTCGCCGGGAAAAAAGCTGCAAGTAAGGGTTGTTATAATAATGTTACGAGGCTTTTATGTGACTGACGCCGCAGATCGAAGCAGGTCATCAATTCGTCATCAGAAATTAAGGCGGCGTTAATCTTCGTCTGTAAAGCTGGGATGACCGCATCAGGTCGAGGAGAGTGAAATGAACGTTGTGATCCCACGCAGCATAGAGGAAGCCGTGGCGCTGATGCTGGCGTTAGGCAGCGTGGTCGGCGGGTGTTACACCTTTTTCCAGCCATAAAAAAACCCGCCATGCGGCGGGTTTTTGAAATTCTGACTGTTAACTTACAGGCTGATAACGTTAGCAGCAGATGGGCCTTTAGCGCCTTCGGTGATTTCAAACTCAACGCGCTGGCCTTCAGCCAGGGTTTTGAAACCGTTGCTCTGGATAGCAGAGAAGTGTACGAACACGTCTTTGCTGCCATCTTCTGGAGTAATGAAACCGAATCCTTTAGATTCATTAAACCACTTAACGTTACCTTTGATCTTGGACATCTATATTACCTTTACATGAAAAATGGACACTAAACTGTGTCGGCGTCTAGTACAGCAATTGCGGTGACATTTGTCCAGCGCCAATTGAATAAAAAGTGATAAATCTCCCCCTTTTTTACGCTTCCTTACCCCTGACCTTCACGGCGCGACGCTAAAACTGAAAGCGCATCCAGGCGAAATAGACGTTGCCGTTGTTGTAAGTGCCTGGAATATAAGTCATCTGGAAGTTTACCGGGCCGTATCCCACCGACGCCAGCGGCAGCAGCGCGGGCACGGGAACGTAATCCCAGTTATGGCGCGCCGTCACGCCTGCCGTGTAGCCGGCACCAAGGTGAAAACGCTGGTCGCTGAGTGGACGCCAGGTCGCCTCCCAGCCGTAGCCGCCAAAGGGTTCCCACTTATTAAACGAATCCTTAAACGCCATCAAATAGAGGCCATGCCAGTTGCCTTTGTCGTCATAGCGCGAGATACCGCCGCCAGCGCCCCAGGGGCGTTCGTTGTAGCGATTAATATGATCGTCGTCGTAGGTCCAGCGGTTATGCCAGGTGATAGCGGGCAGATAAAAATCTTTATGCTGCGGCTGCTGCCAGGTTTGCTGCACGTTATCGCTGAAGGTCTGCCAGCCGTTTTGCAGGTGGTCGCTTAGCGTCGCAGCCTGCGCGGAGCAGGTGAGAACAAGCGCGGAGCACGCTCCGGCAAGGGCGCTCAGAGTTTTCCGGTTCACAACAGTTTTCCTGTACTGATCGACGGCGGTCAGACCGGCTCGCTCCTTAAAGGTCGCGCCTGTCGGGTTAAGAAAAATCCTATATATTGAGCGTTATTATGCCCACCCCAACTAAAACGGTGCTAAAACGAGCGGGTAAAATGCTGGATTTTCTTAAGCAGGCAGTCATAACCTCCAGCTGTAAAGGATTCAGCCAGGTCAATGCTGTCGCTGGCCCAGATGCAAGTCTGCTTCCATCTGCAAACCATCACCCTGCGCAATTAACAAGAAATAAATGAGTAAAGCCAAACGGTAACGCGCATTAATTGTTTAGTATTTTTGATAAATTTTATGGAGGGATTTGTTAGAATGCCTGCTGTTCGTTTCGGGCAAGGAGAGCATACACATGGTGATGAAAATTCGCTGTACCGCCTGCGGCAGCGCAAAGTTTACGTTTACCCATGAACCTTCATCAGACGCAGACTTTCACGGCGCGCGCTGCGCCAGCTGTCATAAAAAGCTCACAGCGCGGGATCTGTTGCCGAATACGCCGCTTGATCCCATAACCCGCTGTCTGGTTTCGCGTGTGAAGAAGGAGACGAATAAGGGCACCTGAGCGGTGCCCCTGTTAATTCAGAAGATGAGCTTAAATACCCCAGTCAGCGTCAGTAACCCTACGATGAAAATGATGGCGATAATCCACAAAATTATTTTCATATCCTTGTTCCTCTGCCAGTAAAAAAACGTTTCAGGATAAGAGTATAGCTTATCGCTGCGTTTTTGCCGGTGCCCGTTCCCCTCCGCTGTGATCTGCGGCTGCGCCGAAAGGCCGACGCAATTTCTGCGACGCCGGTCGCAGCTGTTGTTTTTTTAACCGCCTTGCGCTTCGTTTCTCCTCTCGTTGCTCGCTAAACTTTTAGCGGCAAAGGCAGGCCTCTGCGCGTACCAACGTAAGACGAGTAATAAGGAGAGATTATGAGCACAATAAATACCAGTATGGGACGCTACAGCCTTAAGGCGAAAAATGCTGGCGATCACATCAAAGGCTCTTTCGCTATCAACGATGAAGGCGGTTCACAGCTCACCATGCAAGAGTTCGACGAGCACTACCTTGATGATGTCGTCAACAATGTGATCTACCCCGTCACCGGCGGTAATCGCGAAATTACCCGCGCGCTGCGCGAGCAAATGGTCAAAGCCGGCTTTGAACAGCCGCATTAACCCCTGCATTGGGCCACGCATTGTGGCCCTTCTCGCTTTTTGACATCCGCGCTTGCCGTGGCGGTTTTTTAGCCGCAGGATGCCGTGTGCCCTCAAAAAGGAGAAGAGCAAGATGAGTGAACTCACCCGTATTCACCCCACGCAGCTGCATGCGTTCGTGCAGGCGATATGGCTGCACGCCGGCAGCAACGCTGATGAGGCGCGCCTGGTGGCGGATCACCTGGTGGCGGCCAATCTGGCCGGACACGACTCCCACGGCGTCGGCATGATCCCCAGCTACATGACCTCATTCAGCCAGGGGCATCTGCAGCTTAATCAGCATCCGGTGCTGGAAAAAGACGCCGGCGCGGTGCTGACCTTTCACGCCCGTGGCGGATTTGGTCAGGTGGCCGCGTTCGAGGCGATGCAGCAAGGCATCGCGCGCGCCCGGCAGACCGGTATTGCGGCGGTCGGCCTGCATCACTCGCACCATATTGGCCGTATCGGCCACTGGGCCGAACAGTGCGCGGCGGCGGGATTTATCTCTTTTCACTTCGTTAACGTGATGGGCGATCCGATGGTGGCGCCGTTCGGCGGCAGCGACCGCCGTTTCGGCACCAATCCCTTCTGCGCCATCTTTCCGCGCCGCCAGGGCAAACCGCTATTGCTTGATTTCGCCACCAGCGGCATCGCCTTCGGCAAAACGCGCGTCGCCTGGAACAAAGGGGTCGATGTGCCGCCGGGTTATCTTATCGATCATCAGGGACAGCCGACGCAGCACCCTGGCGTGATGCATGAAGCGCCCTACGGCTCACTGCTGCCGTTTGGCCTGCACAAAGGCTACGCGCTGGCGACGATGTGCGAAATCCTCGGCGGCGCCCTCTCTGGCGGCCGCACCACCCACGAAGAGACGGTGCTCGCCAGCCATGACGCCATCTATAACTGCATGACCACCATTATCCTCAACCCGGAGGCGTTCAACGCGCCGGCGATGCAGGAGGAAGCAGAGGCTTTTCTGGACTGGGTGAAGCGATCGCCCCAGAGCGGCAGCGAGCCGATTCAGGTGCCGGGAGAATGGGAAGAGATGAACCGCGCGCTGCGCCAACGCGAAGGGATCCCGCTGGACGCCAACAGCTGGCGGCAAATCTGCCTGGCAGCGACGCAGGCGGGCATGCCCGAAGAGGAGCTGGCCGCGTTTCGCGCGCAGGCCAGCTGACATCCGCCGCCGGGCAGCGCGCCCGGCGGCATGGGTTAAATCACGTACGACAGCAGCATACAGCCCACCAGCCCGCACACCGAGATAATGGTCTCCAGCGCCGACCAGGAGCGAATGGTCTCGCCGATGGTGAGGTTAAAGTACTCTTTAAACAGCCAGAAGCCCGGATCGTTAACGTGGGAGAAGATCACACTGCCCGAGCCCACCGCAATCACCATCAGCTCTGGGCTGGCGCCGCTGCTGGCAATCAGCGGCGCGACGATGCCGCCCGCCGTAATCGCCGCCACGGTGGCGGAACCCAGCGCAATGCGCAGCACGGCGGCGATTGACCAGGCCATAAAGATCGGCGAGACGTTGCTCTCCTGCATCATCGCGGCGATATATTTATCGACGCCGCTGTCCACCAGCACCTGCTTAAACGCCCCGCCGCCGCCGATAATCAGCAGCATCATGGCGATGATTTTTATCGAGTCGGTAATGGTGCCCATCACCTCATCCATAGTGCGCCCGCGATTCAGGCCAAAGGTGAAGATGGCGATCAGCACCGAAATCAGCGTCGCCATCACCGGATCGCCGAAAAACTCCGCGTAAGGCAGCAGCGCGTGCCCTTTCGGCAGCACCATTTCCGCCAGCGCGCGCAGCGCCATCAGCACCACCGGCACCAGCGCGGTCCAGACGCTGACGCCGAAGCCCGGCATCTCTTCTTCGCTAAAGGTTTTTGGGTTATAGAGCCCCTGCGGGATCGGTTTATCGATTTTTTTCAGGAAGCGGGCGTAAACCGGTCCGGCGAGGATCACCGTCGGAATGCCGAGCAGCGTGCCCCACAGCAGGGTTTTGCCCATATCGGCGTTGAACAGCGTCGCAATCGCCGTTGGGCCGGGATGCGGCGGCAGAAAGCCGTGCGTTACCGACAGCGCGGCCGCCATCGGCACGCCGACGTAGAGCAGCGGCACGCGCGCCGAGGCGGCGACGCTGAACACCAGCGGCAGCATCAGCACAAAACCGACCTCGTAAAACAGCGCGAAGCCGACGGTAAAACCGGTCAGCACCAGCGCCCACTGGATATATTCCTTGCCGAACTTGTCAATCAGCGTGGTGGCGATGCGCTGCGCGCCGCCGCAGTCCGCCAGCAGCTTGCCGAGCATGGCGCCGAATCCCATGATCAGCGCCAGGCTGCCGAGCGTGCCGCCCACGCCGTTTTTAATCGAGAGAATAACTTTATTGACCGGCATGCCCTGCATCATGCCGACCACCAGCGCCACCAGTATCAGCGCGATGAATCCATTGAGTTTGAAGCGAATCATCAGCAGCAGCAGCAACGCCACGCCGATCGCCACAATAAGTAATGGCATAGGTGTTCTCCAGCTTGCAGACCGGCCAGCGGCCAGCAGCGTGTTGTTATCGTAGGTCCGAAACGGACGTTGGGTACAGCATCGGAAAAACGGGTTAACAGTCGGACACAACCTGTTACCAGTAACATGTTAAGGGTAACATCGTCAGGAAAGCACCTCCTCGCCTGCGCTGAATTTCTGTTTTGCGAAGGTGATCAACTTTTCATCGCCCTGTTACAGGAAAGTTTGTCGCGGTTGCGCTTCCGCTTTTGGTTACACTCCTGTTTTCTCTTTTTACATAAGGATGTCGCGGTGAGTGAGAATCTGATCGAGCTGTACAGTAATCAACGAACCCTTTCTGGACGCGGCAGCATCCGTCAGCTGGTGCCGCTGCTGCGCGCCGATCCTCAGCCCACGCTGCTGTTTTGCGGGCGTTCGTTTTTAAACGGGCCTGTCTATGCACAGCTGAAAAGCGACCTGAACGATCTTATTATTGGTTATGAAATCGTCGCGCATGAAGCGTCACCGGCTGAGATTGACGCCTGGGTCACACGCTGGCGCGGCCATGTCGATCGTGTGGTGGCGATCGGCGGCGGCAGCGTGCTGGATGGCGCCAAAGCCTTTAGCGCCATGATGCAGCATCCGCTGCCGACGGCGCGCTATCTGGAAAAAGTCGGCGATACGCCGGTGCAGGCGGTGACGTTGCCGCTGATCGCCGTGCCGACTACGGCGGGCACCGGCAGCGAAGCCACGCAGAACGCCGTGGTGACCGATCAGCTCGACATCAAAGTGAAGGCGTCGCTGCGCCATCCGGTATTTGTGCCGCAGGTGGCGATTCTCGATGCGGATCTGCTGAAAGGCGCGCCTGATAAGGTGCTGGCAACCTGCGGCATCGACGCCTTCACCCATCTTTTTGAGGCCTATCTCTCCAGCAAAGGCAATCTGTTTAGCCGTCAGCTGGCGCTGACCGGGCTGCGTCAGTTTGTGCAGGCGTGGCCTGCGCTGAACCGCACTGATGCGCAGGGCGACGCGGCGCGCGAGGCGATGATGCTCGCCTCCTGGCTCGGCGGCGTCTGTCTGAGCAGCGCCGGGCTGGGCGTCATTCACGGCCTCGCAGGAGAGCTGGGCGCGATCAAACCCTATCACCACGGCGAAGTGTGCGGCCGCCTGCTGTTTCCGTTCCTCGAGCAGCTGGCGGAGAGCCGCGATGCGCAGCAGCAGCAGCTGATGCAGGCGTTGCACCAGCAGCTGTTCAACACGCCGGACGCGCAGCCGACGCGCTTCCTGAAAAGCTGGCTACAGCAGCAGGCGATCGTCCCTTTCTGGCAGGAGACGCAAACCCTGAGCGAGGCGGATGTCGAATGGATTCTGGCGCGCGCCAACAGTAAAAATTCGCTGGTGAGCTATAGCCAGCAGGCGATGCGCGCAATGCTGACCGAGGCGTGGCAGGTCACTCCCTAGCTCGCCAGCGCGGCGTTCAGGCAAACGGCGGTTCGCCCGCCAGCATCGCCTCAATCACCTGCAGCACGCCCGCGTCGTTGTTGCCGGGCGCAGCGTAGCGCGCCGCCGCTTTGACCCGCTGCGGCGCGTTCGCCATCGCAAAGCTAAAGCCAGACTGTTTCAGCATTTCCAGGTCGTTGCCGCCGTCGCCGAACGCCAGCACCTGCTGATGATCGATGCCCCAGCGCTGCGCCAGAATATTCAGCCCGTTGGCTTTATGATGGCCTGGCACAATCAGATCCACCGAGCCGTGTCCGCTGGAGGTGGCGGCCGCCGCGCCCTCATGCAGACGCTGAATATCCGCCATCAGCGGCTCGACGTAGTCGTCGGAGAGATTAAGCGCAAATTTAAACAGCCGGTCGTTGCCGGTCTCTTCCAGCGTGTTAATCGCCTTTAACCGATGGCAGTAGTGACGCATTTTTTTCAGCCACTGCTCCTCAACGGCGCCGCTAAAGTAGTAGGCGCTTTCTCGTCCGCACAGAATATAACGCAGCCCGGGATAGTGGCCGTTTTGCAGCGTATCGAGCACCGCATTGACGTCCGCGCGGGAAAAGGCGCCGCAGAACAGCTCCTGCTCGCCGTCCAGTACCCAGGCGCCATTCTCTGCCACAAAGGCGATGTCGCTGGCGAGGGTTGGAAAGAACGATTTCAGCTGGTAGTACTGATTGCCGCTGGCGACGACAAATTTAATGCCGCGCGCCTTCATCTCTGCATAGCAGCGCATGAAGCGCGGCCGATCGTACTGCTTCTGGTCATCAAGGAAGGTGCCGTCCATATCAACCGCCACCATTTTTACCACTGTCATTGCGACTCCTTATCAGGCGAAAGGAAAGAAGCAAAGCATAGCCTGGGGAGCGTGAAAAAAAGAGGAACAGGCGCGCATCGGCGCAGCCGGTTTTTATCAGGAAGAAGAGAGAAAGGGGCGGCCTGCGCCGCCCCGGAGGCTGGTTTAGTTAAAGGCGTTGCTGAGGATCAGCGAGGTGATCACACCGGTCGCGGCGGCAATCAGCACGTAGTTACCGTCGATATAGGACCAGTATTCGCCGCGCGGCGGCTCTGGCAGGCGGCGAGCGCGCCAGTCATCTACCCGATAGTGCGGGCCGCGATATTCCGGCGGCATCGGATGACCGCGACGGAAGTCATGGCCGTTCCAGGCAAAATGATCGCGGCCGCGATCGTCATGGCGATCGCCGCGCGGGCCGCCGGCGAAGCGGTCACGATCCGGTCCATGGCCCTGCGGACCGCGACCGCGGTCGTCGTGACGATCGTCATGGCGATCGCCGCCATGCTGCTGCCACGGCTGGCCGTGATGATCGCCCGGGCCATCAGCCCAGGAGACGGTGGAAATCAGTGAGCTGCATGCAATAAAAGTCGCGATAACGCGTAATGTTGTTTTTTTCATCATAACCTCCAGTAGCAACAGCGAGAGTCGCGCCGTTAAGATGTACTATCGGTGATATGGGGGGCGCTCCGCATCTCCTAAAGTCTTAAAAATCGGTAACTTACAGACTATTACTCTGCTTAGCGCTTCCTTAACACTCGGCAGAAATTGTGGAGAGAGCTGGATCTGAATATGGCGCAGGCAAAAAAGGGAAAACGTCAGTTCAGGAAGCGAGCAAATTTCAGATCAGAATAGCGGACTACAGAGCGGAGTGAAAATGAAAAACCCGATCGTAAACGATCGGGGGAATACGATTCCTTAATACCGAATACCGGCTAATCCTTGCCAAATCAAGGAAAAAAACTAGAGAACACAACACCACATCACGAGTGTTGAGCGGTTATCTTAACACTGATGATTCTGTTTTGGCATAATTAATGGCGCAGATTAGGATATTTCTCTATTAGTCAGTTTACACGCGAGGTTAATTTTCATCGTGAATCAACAAAGCGGATAAATATTCCCGCATGCAGCAGCGCATGCGCATTTTACAGGTCTGGGGTCGGACCAGACGAGCAAATTAATTATTTTCGCTATTAATATGCCTGCTAAATATTTCAGCGCTAAAAGAGTGTGACGCTTCGGCGCCCGGATGGCGTCATATCTGGGCTGATATGCGCTACGCCGCGAAAAAAACCACGCCTTTCCCCGCCTCTTTTCGCTTTCTTTACGTTTTTCCGCGGGCTTTTCAGGTTATGACGTTAACTTCCTGCGCCCGCGCGAATATAATAACAATCTGAATAGTTAAGGCAGGACGAAAAAAAACAGCTTATTCGCCCTGCTTCGTGTTTAAATAGCGTCACCCTGGCTTAAATGCTGAGGCAGTTCGTCAATTTCCAGCGCAGGAAAATAGTAACCCTGCAGCCCGTAAAGCGGAATATGTTCCAGCGCCGCCAAATCTTCTTTATTTTCTACTCCTTCAACAATAATTTTCGGACAGTAGCGCTGAATATTCGCCATCAGCACGGGAAAAATAGATTTCTCTTTTTGTTCCCAGAAAAAGCGTTTGTCCATTTTCACCGCGTCGAACAGGCCGGTATAAAGCGCGTCCAGATTGGCGAAGCCGGTGCCGAGATCGTCGAGGAAAAAGTGCATGCCGCGCGCCTTGAGCTGCTGCAGCGCCTGACGCGCCTCAACATCGTGCGAAAAATCAATATTCTCGGAAACCTCCAGCCGCAGTACGCTGGCGATACTGAACAGCCAGCTCAGCTGCGCATCCTCTTCCACCATGCGCACCATATCGCGATCGATATTAATACTGACAAATAAGCCCCGCTGCTCCAGCAGCGCGACGGTCGGCGACAGCGCGTTCAGCTGCTCAAACAGCAGATCGCGCTTCTCGCTGAAGGGCATATTTTCAATCACCATAAAAGGATTGCGCGATTTACCCGCCACCGACGTATAGCGCGTCAGCAGTTCAAAACCGACAAAGCCGCCGGTCGGAGAGATCACCGGCTCAAGGATAAATTTTTTGTTCAGCGTGGAGGCCAACGTGTGTGGAGTCATAAACACCTCGGGCAAAGCCCAAATGGCAGCACGCTGGCGTCGGAAAAGCGTCATCTTTTCCGGCGGCACGCCGCGCTGCCCAAATTAAAAGTCTGTTTTTGCACTCCCTGTTGCCTGGTTTATTGCGCCCGGTGCGAAATAAACGCGCGGATTTCACCACGTTTTTGGGTTTTAGCAAGCTTTTTCGCTGGTGGCGTTAGAGACGCGGGGAAAAGTACGGCATCAAAATAAAAAGCAGTTGGTTTAAGAGTAGCGAAAGATGGCGCGGTGAAAAGGTAAATTAACCGCGCGTTTTGTCAACGCGCGGCCAGCAGGTTCAGGGATAGCTCAGGGTCACGGGCGCGTCCGGCAGACGGGTAAAGCGCGTCACGATAGTGTGGAAGTCAGCGGTGGGATCCAGCCGGGCGAACGTTTGCGGGTAGAGATCTTTCGCCAGGATCTCCATCCCGATGATGTTATAGGGATGGTTATAGAAATGGTGGTAGACGCCATAGACGCGGCCCTTCTCTACCGGCGCGATCTGCTTAAGGCCGGTGCGGTTGAGCAGACCGCTAAAGGTGGCTGACACCGCCTGCGCGGGGATGTTATAGCCAAACGGCAGCACGCCTGCATTTGGCCGCTTTGAGCCGGTCATAATATAGACGTCCGGCTTCATGGCGATAATCTTCTCCAGCGAGACGAAGCCCGCGTTGCCCGGCAGCAGCGCGGATCCGATATTCTTTCCGCCCACCGCTTCCACCAGCCCGCCCCAGCCGTTGTGGCCATGGGTAAAGCAGCAGTTATCGCTGTTGCCGGCGATCGGTTCGATAAACACCGTCGGCTTCTGCGCCACCTGCGCGATGGCCGCATCAAGCTGCTGTAAGCGCTGCTGATAGAAGGCGGTATAGTCGCCCGCTTCTTGCTCACGGTTCAGCACCTTGCCCAGCAGCGCCACGCTGCGCGCGGTGTTCTCTTTCGGATGCAGCTCATAATCGATAAACAGCACCGGAATATGCAGCCCCTTTAGCGTCTCCAGCACGCCGGACTGCTGCAGCGCCGACTTTGCGCGCAGCTGCGCGATCATCAGGTCCGGCTTCTGCGCCAGCACGCTCTCAAGATTGACCTGCCCCTGATCGTTGAACCCCATATCAACGATGTTCGCCGCCTGCGGCCAGCGCTGCTTCAGCAGATCCCAGGTCTGGGTGTCCTGCTTTTTCGGCAGATTGTTCCAGGCGACGACGCGCTGAAAGGGATTGTCGCGATCCAGCAGCGCCAGCGCCAGCACGTCGCGGCCATCCTGCAGGATCAGATGCTGCGGCTCGTGGTCGAGTCGGATAACGTTGCCGTCCAAATCGGTGACCTGCAGCGGGTATTGCGTGGCGCCGCACGCCGTCGACAGCAGCAGCCCAGCCAGCAAAAGCGTTTTTTTCATGCGAGGGATCTCAGGTAACTAATACGTATTCTCAACAACGGTAGCACGCGGCCAGCAAAGAAAACCAAACAAAAGCTAAACGGCCCGCGCTTAACGGGCCGTCACGCTTAGCTGACCAGAGAGTAGAAAATGGCGGAGATTGCCACCAGCCCAATCAGCACCACAAACAGATTGCTGAGCTGCCCGCTGTATTTGCGCATCGCGGGCACTTTATGAATGGCGTACATCGGCATCAGAAACAGAATAATGGCGATGACCGGCCCGCCCAGGGTTTCGATCATATCGAGAATGCCGGGGTTCCAGCTCGCCACCAGCCAGGTGCTGAGCAGCATAAACAGCGCCGTGGCGCGGTTCAGCGTGGCCGGCGCCAGGGTTTTGCCGCGGCTGTGCAGCATTTTATTCACCAGCCCGTTAAAGCCTTCGCGCGCGCCAAGATAGTGGCCGAGGAACGATTTGGTGATGGCGACAATGGCGATCAGCGGGCCGAGCCAGGCGATAACCGGCACCTGAAAGTGGTTGGCGAGATAAGAGAGAATCGAGATGTTCTGCGCCTTCGCCGCCGCCAGGTCCGCAGGCGACAGGCTGAGCACGCAGCTAAAGACGAAGAACATCACCGTCGCCACCATCAGCAGGTGGGAACAGGCCAAAATGCGCGAGCATTTCCGCTCCGCGTCGTCGCCATATTCCGCGCGCTTCGCCACGGCGAAAGAGGAGATAATCGGCGAATGGTTAAACGAGAACACCATCACCGGGATCGCCAGCCACAGCGTCATCCACAGCCCTTTGCCGCCGCCGTCAGGGTGCAGCGACAGGGTATGCAACGCCGCGCCGTGCCAGTGCGGGATCAGGTACACCGCCAGCAGCATCAGCACCGCGACAAACGGGAAAACCAGAATGCTCATCGCCCTGACGATCATCTGTTCGCCGAAGCGCACCACCGTCATCAGGCCGATAATCAGCATCAGCGACAGCAGCACGCGCGGCGGCGCGACCAGCCCCAGCTGATGGGTAATAAAACTCTCTACCGTGTTGGTGATCGCCACGCTGTACATCAGCAGAATGGGAAAGATAGCGAAGAAGTAGAGCAGCGTAATGATTTTGCCGGCGCCCGCGCCGAAGTGCTCTTCGACCACGTCGGTGATATCGCCGCCTGCCTGCTTGCCGGAGAGCACGAAGCGCGTCAGCGCGCGATGGGAGTAATAGGTCAACGGAAAGGCGAGCAGCGCCATAACAAGCAGCGGCAGCAGTCCGCCGACGCCGGCGTTAATCGGCAGAAACAGCACGCCTGCGCCGATAGCGGTGCCGTAGAGCCCCAGCATCCAGATGGTGTCGGTTTTGCGCCAGCCGCGTTCTGCTGGCGCCTCTGCGGCCGCGGTGAGCGTACCGGTTTGCGTGGTTTTCATCTGCCCGTCCTGTCTTGAGTACGTCAACGCCGTCGACGGTGAGATGGCGTCGACGGCCAGATTGCCGCGCCGCCCTGCTTCGCCGCGGAGCGGCAGCGCGGAGTGGCGGCCGCAGCAAAAATTCGCCTAACCGCAGCGGGTGTAAACGATTGCGCAGGATTTTTACACACCTTGACGACAGGCTTCAACCAGCATGCGTTAATCGTGCATATTTCAGGCAAAATCCGTTATCACAACGCTACGCCGCCTTTGCCGCACGCGGCTGGCTTAAATTTTTAAACGAAACCACGGTTCGGCATTACAAACCTCGTCGGGCGTTCTATAGTTCATCCGCAACACTTAACCCTGAGGTTTATGCATGCGTGTTAAAGGATTAAAACTCGGTTTCTTTATCCTGATCCTGGCGATAGTCACCGTGGCGTTTTTCGATGTGCTGGCGCCCTACTTCTCGCCTATTTTGTGGGCTGCCATTCTGGCGGTGATTTTTGCGCCGCTAAAAACCTGGCTACGCCACAAGATGGGCGATCGCAATGGTCTGGCGTCGCTGGTGACGCTGCTGATTATCTGCCTGATCGTCTTTACGCCGCTGGCGATTATCGCCTCGTCGCTGGTAGTCGAGATCAACACCGTTTATCTCAAGCTGCAGACCAATTCGGCGCAGTTCCCGACGGTGTTCGCCGATCTGCTGCAGCATCTGCCTGGCTGGCTGCGCAGCTTCCTCTCCGAGCATCAGCTGAATAACGCGACGCAGATCCAGCAGAAACTCTCCTCTTTCGCGCTGAAAGGCGGTCAGTACATGGCGGGCAGCGTCTTCCTGATCGGCAAAGGGACCTTTACCTTTACCGTCGGCTTCGGCGTTATGCTCTATCTGCTCTTTTTCCTGCTGAAAGATGGCTCTTACCTGGTGCATCTCATCCTGGAGGCGCTGCCGCTCTCGACCTACGTTAAGCATCACCTGTTTATGAAATTCGCCGCCGTCTCGCGTGCCACGGTGAAAGGCACGGTGGTGGTGGCGCTGGTGCAGGGCGTTCTCGGCGGGCTGGCGTTCTGGTTTGTGGATATCGACGGCAGCCTGCTGTGGGGCGCGCTGATGGCCTTTCTGTCGCTGATCCCGGCGGTGGGTTCGGCGATTATCTGGGTGCCTGCGGCGGTGTTTTTCTTCGCCACCGGCGCGCTGTGGAAAGGGCTATTTCTTGTCGGCTTCTTTGTGGTGATCGTCGGGCTGGTGGACAATATTCTGCGTCCGCTGCTGGTGGGCAAAGATACCAAGATGCCTGACTACCTGATCCTGATCGCCACCTTAGGCGGCATGGAGATCTACGGCATTAACGGTTTTGTGATTGGTCCGCTGATCGCCGCGCTGTTTATCGCCTGCTGGAACCTGCTGTCGGGCAAGGATAACCGCGATAATGTCGAAGAGATTGACGAAGAGTTTATCGAAGAAGGGAAAAAGCTGTCGGACGAGGCGGCGGTCGAGAAGTAGCGCGGGAAGCTGAATTCTCTCAAATGGCATTCATGCCTGCCCTCTCTCCCGCACTGACATACTCAGGGCCGCGTAAGCGGCCCTGCTTATTAGTGAATCGCGCTGGTGTTGCCATGCCAGTGGTTATAGAGGCGCAGCGCCGCCGGCTGAATCTCATCGGTGCTTTGCAGATAGGCGATCTCATCCATGCCGTCGAGTTTTTCCACCTCGTCGACATCGCCATGCAGCGCAATCGCCTGCAGCGACGGCTGCAGCTCGGCAGGCAGCGCGGGCCACTCCGCCAGCGCCACGCCCGTCATATAGCCGAAACACCACTCTTCCACCACCAGCAGCTCGCGACCATCCATCTCGCGGTAGCCGAACAGCGGTTCAAACTGTTCCGGATAGCGGCTGAGGCGCTCGGCGATATCATTCATCATCTGCGCCGCCAGCGAATTAAAGCGCTGCTCGTCTGCCGGATCGTCCCACTCCGGCGCGGTTTCGCCCCAGATAACCGGCTTCAGCGCGTCCAGCGCCAGCGGCGACGGACTGGAGAGCGCGGCGGTAAAAAGACCGTCCAGCTCGCTGATGTCGATCAAGCCGTCTTCGCTGTCGTGCTCCATCAACACGTCTTCCATCCACTCGATTTCGTCTGCGTTCAGTGGGCCTGTAGCCATGGTAATTCCTCTTGTGGTGTGTCGAAGATGTGGGTGGTCGCGCTGTCGGGCTGACCCACGAGAAAGTTGGGTGAGAGAACAGAATCTCGGTAAGGCGTAAGTTTAGCTGCGGGTAGTGTGCCTGAGAGCGGCCGGGATGCCAACAAAACCCGCGCGCTATGAAGCCGGTCACGAATTTGATCAACGGCGGCGGCGCCTTGTCGCAGAGCTTTGGGCGCCGCTCGCCAGCCGTTGTCAGGGATCGCTGCATCCAGCGAGCAGATTGATGCGTGTTATGCATTAATCAATACGGAAATAGCACTTATTAACTGCGCCTTCCTGTTCCAGTCTTGCATCACAACAAAGTAATGAATCATTAACATTACGTATCAGCTGGAGCCTTTTATGCAAACAACCTCTGTACCTGCTAACACGCTGCGCGCCCGCGCGGGCGCTATCTTGCGCGTCACCTCGGGAAACTTTCTCGAGCAGTTCGATTTTTTTCTCTTTGGCTTTTACGCCACCTATATCGCCCACACCTTCTTTCCGGCGAGTAGTGAGTTCGCCTCGCTGATGATGACCTTTGCCGCCTTTGGCGCCGGCTTTCTGATGCGGCCCATCGGCGCGGTGGTGCTGGGTGCCTATATCGATAAAGTCGGCAGACGAAAAGGGTTGATCGTCACGCTCTCGATTATGGCGACGGGCACCTTTCTTATCGTATTGATCCCGTCTTATGAGGCAATTGGCTACTGGGCGCCGCTGATCGTGCTGCTGGGACGCCTGCTGCAGGGCTTTTCGGCCGGCGCGGAGTTAGGCGGCGTATCGGTTTACCTGTCTGAAATCGCCACGCCGGGCAGAAAAGGCTTCTATACCAGCTGGCAATCGGGCAGCCAGCAGGTGGCGATAATGGTGGCGGCGGCGATGGGATTCGCGCTGAATGCATTAATGGAAGAGAGCACTATTCGCGAATGGGGCTGGCGCATTCCCTTTGTCTTCGGCTGCCTTATCGTTCCCTTTATCTTTTTCCTGCGCCGTAAGCTTGAAGAGACGCAAGCCTTTAGCGAACGCCGTCAGCATCCGGATATGAAACAGGTATTCCATACGCTACTCGGCAACTGGCGCATCGTGATCGCCGGCATGTTGATGGTGGCGATGACCACTACCGCGTTCTACCTCATTACCGTCTACGCGCCGACCTTCGGCAAAAAAGTGCTGATGTTAAGCGCGTCGGACAGCCTGCTGGTAACCTTGCTGGTGGCGGTATCTAACTTTATCTGGCTGCCGATTGGCGGAGCGTTGTCCGATCGTATCGGCCGCAAGCCGGTGCTGATCGCCATGGCGCTGATCGCTATCGCCACCTCCTACCCTGCCCTGAAATATCTGGCGGCCGATGCGAGCTTTTACACCATGCTGGGCGTGCTGCTCTGGCTGTCATTTATCTACGGCCTGTATAACGGCGCCATGATCCCGGCGTTGACCGAAATCATGCCGGTATCGGTCAGGGTGGCGGGATTTTCGCTGGCGTACAGCCTGGCCACGGCGCTGTTCGGCGGTTTCACGCCCGCGATCTCTACGGCGCTGATTGAAGTGACCGGCGACAAAGCCGCGCCAGGGTTGTGGATGAGCTTCGCCGCCGTGTGCGCGCTGCTGGCGACCCTGTTTCTCTATAAGCAGGAGGCCCGTCCTCGTCACGCGACCAGGCCTGGCCCAGAGGGTCACAGGCAGAGCGCCTGACCTTCCGCGGCGTTGGCCGCGATAATCATCTGCTCCAGCTCACCGGCAAGATGCGGCAGTTCCTGTCCGGTGCGCTTCACTATGCCGACCGTGCGGCGCACGGTCGGCTCCGTCAGCGCTATCGCTGACAAAAAAGGATGGCCCGACTTCGGCATCGCCATTGAGGGCACTGCGGCGATGCCCAGCCCCGCTTCCACCATCCCCAGCAGCGTGGTGACATGACGCGTCTCACAGACGCTGGCCCGCTCAGGAACAATTCCCGCCAGCGCCTGGTCGAGCAGATTGCGGTTGCCGGACGTTTTGTCGAGCCAGACATAGGGATAGCGATAAAACTCGCGCCAGGTCACGCTTTTCTTCTCTGCCAGCGGATGCTGACGCGGACAGACGGCCACATAGGCCTCATCCACCAGCGGTAAAAAGCGGATATCAGGCTGAGGTGAACCGGTAAAGCTCAGGCCAAAATCCGCCTCTCCTGAGATCACCGCGTCGTAAACCTCGCCGGCGCTGGCGTCGATCAGTTTGATGCGCACGCGTGGATAGTGAGTCTGAAATTGCGCAATTACCGTCGGCATAAAATAGTAGGCGGCGGACGGCACGCAGGCCACGGTCACCAGCCCGGCGCGGTTCGGGTTGATATCGCCGATTTCGGCAAGCGCGCTTTCTAAATCCCTGAGCAGCTGCTGCGCCCTGGGCGCAAAGCTTCTTCCCGCCAGGGTGAGGTTGACGCGGCGCGTGGTTCTTTCAAACAGTTTTACACCCAGGGAGGTTTCCAGCTTATCGATGCGTCGACTCAGCGCAGGCTGGGAAATGTGCACGGCTTCGGCGGCCAGCTTAAAGCTTTTGCACGTCGCCAGCGCCTGAAAAGCGTAGAGATCGTGAAGATCGAGGTTTAACGTCATCGGTTTCATATCGCGTCGCGCCCTGCCAGACTGTGTGAGAGCACGCTATTTTACAGGCAATCGTCTCGATTGCAGGACTCTTTGCCGCGCCTCACTTATTTTTATCCTGCTGCACCTGCGGCGCAGGCGTTAAATTAGGCTATACGCGCGTCAGAATAAACGCGTAAAACAGATAACGTTATTTAAGCCTGTAAAAAACACAGCAGATATTTCATTTTGTGAATAACTTGCCGAATGTGCTTTTAACGGCCACGCTTAAAGAGTCACGAAGCAGAATTATTCCCGAGACCGAAAGGTTGCATTTTCAACGGAGGAACTATGGTAGACAAATCAAAAGTTTTAGATCACGCGCAGGTTGTTGACGCTAACGGCGAACACGTTGGTATTGTTGACCATTTTGACGGCGATGACAAAATTAAGTTGGCGAAAAGCGATCCGGAAGCGGGCGGTAAACATCACATTATCCCGTTCAGCTGGGTAAAAGATGTCGACGACAATAAAGTTATTCTGTCTAAGTCGAAAGCGGACGTGGAAAAAGAGTGGCAGACCGCATAATAGTTTAGTCGCGGCGTTGATTTTATTCTCAACGCCGCGCTCGCGCTTAATCCCCTTCTCTTTACTGCTGCGATTGACTATTTTCTTCTGACGTATTTGCGTGCGCGCAAGTCGATCCTACCGGGAGAAAACGTGCTGTTACCTGAACACGCCCTGCATGCGTTGCTTGCTCAGCAGACGGAAAGCCGTTTTCCGGCTCTCTCAATGGCGATTGGCAAAGGCAGTGAAACGATCTGGCAGGCGGCTGCGGGCTATGCTGACGTGGAAAAGCAGCGCAGCAACACGCCAGACACGGCGTTTGGCATCGGCAGTATCACCAAAGTCTTTATCGCCGTGCTGCTGCTTCAGCTCTGTGAAGAGGGCCAGTTACCGCTCGACGCGCCGGTTTCACGCTGGCTGGACGCGAAGCGGCTCGCGGGGATCGCCAATGCGCAGCGCGCGACCACCAGACAACTGCTGTCGCACTATGCCGGAATGCGAAGCTGGGAAGATGAACCGGCCTGGATTGCCGACGCGCGTGGACAGCGTCTCACGCCGGAAAAAACGTGGCGTCCGGCGGAAAGCCTTGATTATATCCGCGACAAACCCGCGCGCTTCGTGCCGGGAGCAGCCTTCCACTACTCCAACACCCATTTCACCCTGCTGGGTCTGTTAATTGAGACGATTGCGCAAAGCAAGCTGGAAGCGGTTTTGTACCAGAGAATTTTTCAGCCGCTTGCGCTGCAGCACACCTTTCTTGAGGGCTATAGCCCTGCAGACAGCCGCAAGATAGCGCGCCGTTACCACCGGCTCGACCCTGACTTTTTGCGCAACGCGGGCCTCTCACCGCATATGAAGCCCATTTCTGGCGGCCTGATCGATGTCTCCGCCAGCAACCTCTCGGTAGAGTGGGCCGCCGGCGGCATCCTTTCTACCGCGCAGGATCTTATGACGTTTATGCTCGCCCTGAGAAACGGGCGGTTGCTCTGCGCGCAGAGTATGCGGGAGATGCAGCGCTGGCTGCCGGCGGATAACGACAAGATGGGGTTAAGCCTGTTCAACATCGATAGCGCCTGGGGCACGGCTTCTGGACACGGCGGCAATGTGCTGGGCTTTAGCGCCTGCGCATGGTGGTATGAAAAAGCGGACTGTACGCTGACGATATTGACCAACGTGGGTTCCATGCACGCCACCCCGCAGGCCGACAGCGCCAGCCGCTTTTTCCGGCAATCCGACGCAGGCAGGCTGGCGCAGGCGATATGCGCGCGCCATCACCGATGATCCTGACTTTTCAGGGAGAAAATAATGCATCCGATAGTGGAACGTGGCGAATCGCCTTTTATTGCAGGATTCCAGCTGCAGGATGTCACGCTGCCCAACGGCGTTACGCTGCGCGTAGCCACGGGTGGCCAGGGCGCGCCGCTGCTACTGCTTCATGGCCATCCTCAGAACCACCTTACCTGGCGCAAGGTCGCGCCGCGCCTGGCAGAAAAATATCGCGTGATACTGCCCGATCTGCGAGGCTACGGCGACAGCGACAAACCCGCCAGCGATGAGCGTCATCGCCCCTATTCGAAGCGCGTTATGGCGGACGATATCAGCCTGCTCATATCCGCGCTGGGCTATGACAAGGTAGCGTTTGTCGGCCACGATCGCGGCGGTCGCGTGGGCCACCGCCTGGCGCGCGATCATGCCGACCAGCTGAACTGCTGCGTGTTTATCGATATCGCGCCCACCGCCACCATGTATGCGCTGACCGATAAAGCGTTCGCCACCCGCTATTTCTGGTGGTTTTTCCTGATCCAGCCCGCGCCGCTGCCTGAAACCCTGATCGCCAACAACACCGCCTTTTTTCTGCGTAAGCATCTCGACGGCCAGCTAAAAACCCCTGGCGCCACCCCGGAGGCGATTTTCAACGACTATCTGCGCTGTTATCAGCAGCCCGAGATGATCCATGCGGTTTGCGAAGATTATCGCGCCGCCGCGACCATCGATCTGGAAGATGACGCAGCGGACAGCCGTCGCATCGCCTGTCCGCTGCTGCTGCTGTGGGGGGCGAAAGGAACGGTCGGAGAACTCTACGACGTGGTGGACACCTGGCGCGATCGGGCGCAGCAGGTGAGCGGCGAGGCGCTGCCCTGCGGACATTCGCCGCAGGAAGAGCTGCCGGAGATGTTCCTCGACCGGCTAAGCGCTTTTCTGGCGGCGCAGCGCTTAACAGAGAGCCTGTAGCGCTTCCCTTTTGTTTCAGGCCCTGCGCCGGTCATCCTGCGCAGAGCCTGCCTCGCTCTTCCGCTGCCTTACTTTTCGGGCAGGATGCCTGAAATCTTGTTACCGGCCAGCACAACAGCCCGGCAAAGACGGCAAAAAATCGCTATGCCACACTCCCCTCATAGTGAATCAGGCGAAGCCGATGAGCCTTTAAATATTGATTATCGTCGTCGCGATTTCGCTATACACGCCCTGTTCCACTCCTTATTTCATATTCCTGAAAGGAAAGACGATATGACCACTGCTTCAGATTTAGCTCAACAGGCAATTGATACGATTAACGCGCTGAAGACGCTGGCTGAAAATGGCGCCAGCGTACCGGATGATATTCAGGCCCAGCTCGACAGCTACGCCGTGCAGGTAAAGGATCTGGAAGCGCGCCTGGAAACGCAGCAGGATGTAAGCGAGGTGTATCGCAATGAAATTCTTAGCAACAGCGAGTTCCTCGGCTTTGCCGTGGAAATTATCAATAAAATTCAGGCGCTGCTGGATAGCGGCGTGATTAATACCATGCCGGTAGAAGAACAGCGACAACTGCAGGAAACGCTGATGTATATTACGGAACGTCAGAAAAATGACGATGACTACCGTAAAGCGGGCGATCCCAAACCGCGCTCTTTTGAGGAGTATCGCAATCCCGTTTAAGGGCTGGCGTAAAAGCAAACCGCTGAAAGGCGGTTTTTTTATGCGGGAAAAAGGGGGAAACAGTGAGTGTTATAAACGGGCAGCAAACCGCTTTTACAGGCTTTACGCCGTCTTTCTAAAAAAGCATGCGCTAAAGAACATGAGGACGTCAGAACGACGCGAGGGAATGGCGATTTCGCAACGTGAAGCAGGCTGCAGCAGAAGAGAAAATGGCACGCCCTACAGGATTCGAACCTGTGACCTACGGCTTAGAAGGCCGGTGCTCTATCCAGCTGAGCTAAGGGCGCACGGGGATGGCGAGGATTATACGGCGAGACCTCAACGAGTCAACGCTTTTGGCCGACCCTGCGACGCGTATGCCGAAGAATCAGACAACCCGCGATAATTCAGAACCTGACAGCGCCTCACGCTTCTGACAGAATAGGCGCCTTTCCCCGATTCAACACAACACAGTGGATTTCCTCTCTGATGGCAGCAAAAATTATTGACGGTAAAACGATTGCGCAGCAGGTGCGCCTTGAGGTTGCGGAAAAAGTAAAGCAGCGTCTGGCAGCCGGTAAACGCGCGCCGGGACTGGCGGTCGTTCTGGTAGGTGAAAACCCCGCTTCGCAAATCTACGTCGGCAGCAAACGTCGCGCCTGCGATGAGGTCGGCTTTGTGTCGCGCTCATACGATCTGCCTGCCACCACCAGCGAAGCCGAGCTGCTGCAGCTGATTGACGATCTCAATAACGACCATGAGATCGACGGCATTCTGGTACAGCTGCCGCTGCCGGCCGGCATCGACAACGTCAAAGTGCTGGAGCGCATCACGCCCGATAAAGATGTCGATGGCTTCCATCCCTACAACGTTGGCCGTCTCTGCCAGCGCGCGCCGACGCTGCGTCCCTGTACGCCGCGCGGCATCGTCACGCTGCTGGAGCGCTACAATATCGATACCTACGGCCTGAACGCCGTGGTGGTTGGCGCGTCCAACATCGTAGGCCGCCCGATGAGCATGGAGCTGCTGCTGGCGGGCTGCACCACCACCGTAACGCATCGCTTCACCAAAGATCTGCGTCACCACGTCGAGCACGCGGATCTGCTGGTGGTGGCAGTCGGCAAACCCGGTTTTATCCCGGGCGACTGGATTAAGCCGGGCGCGGTGGTAATCGACGTCGGCATCAACCGACTGGAGAGCGGCAAAGTGGTGGGCGACGTTGACTTCGACGCGGCTGCCGAGCGCGCCTCCTACATCACCCCGGTGCCGGGCGGCGTGGGGCCGATGACCGTCGCGACGCTGATCGAAAACACGCTGCACGCGTGCGAAACTTACCATGATAAAGAGGAAGCATAATGGCGACTTTTGCCCTGGGTAAACACCCGCATGTCGACCTGTGCGATCTGCTGAAGCTGGAAGGCTGGGTAGAGAGCGGCGCGCAGGCGAAGATCGTTATCGCCGACGGCGAAGTCACCGTCGACGGCGCGGTAGAAACGCGCAAGCGCTGCAAAATCCTGGCCGGCCAGACCGTCGAATTTGCCGGACAGCGCATCACCGTTACCGCCTGAAAAGAGGCGTCCTGCGGGACGCCCTTCTACTCCTCCGCGATACGCGTTTCGCCCTCACACTGCTCCAGCCGAATATGATTCACCGGCGCATGCTGCGCAATCAGATGCGCGAGGCGCGGCGAATGGCTGGTGATCCAGAGCTGACAGAACTGGCTCGCTTCGGCAATCAGGTGCGCCAGCGCCGGCAATAAATCCTCATGCAGACTGTTCTCCGGCTCGTTGAGCGCCATAAACTGCGGCGGCCTTGGGCTGAGCAGCGCCACCACCAGGCAAAGAAAGCGCAGCGTGCCGTCCGAGAACTCGACGCTGTCGAGCGGGCGCAGCACCCCGCGCCGCGACATCTGCATCTGAAAGCGGCCGTTCTGCACCTCAACGTGAAACTCGCTGTCGGGAAACGCCTGCGCGGTCACCGCATAGAGCAGCTCATGATGGCCGCGCTCGACGATAGTCGCCCAGGCGGCGGCGAGGTTGCTGCCGTCATGCGCCAGCACCGGGGATCGCACACCCGTCTGCGGCGCGCGGATCGGCGAGCCGGGCCAGACGGCGAATTCATGATAGAAGCGCCACTGGCGCAGCCGTTCGCGCAGCTGCGACAGCTCGGGATAGCGATGCGGCTCGCCCAGCTGGCCGAACAGCGACTCTTCGGGATGCAGCGTTGCCGGATAGGCCACGCGCTCGCCGTCGACGTTATGCAGAAACGCCGTCTGATTTTGCCGCTGCATAATGCAGGAGGCGGGCCGTCGCCGCTGGCCGCTCAGCCAGATGCGCTCCTCTTTTACCAGCGGGTCGAGGTTAAACAGCGAGGTAGCCAGCGGTTCCGGAAAGCCGATGTCGAGCTGATAGTCGAGATCGTCCATCTGCGCCGCCAGCGTCAGGCGTCTGGCATCGTGGCGCCGATCGCCGCGCCGCAGGCCGCCCGCCCACATGACCTTCTGAATGCCGCCCTCTTCCGCCAGCGCCGCCGCAAGCCGTCCGCTGGCGGCGTCGTGCAGCAGCCTGACCGCTTTATAGAGGTTCGATTTGCCGCAGCCGTTGGGGCCGCTGATCACGTTCAACTGCCCCAGGGTCAGCGACAGCTGGCGCACCGAACGAAAGCCGTGGATCTCAATCTTTTCAACCGGCATAAAAAAAGGGCGCCAGCGCGCCCTCTCCGTTGAGGTTACTTACGACGCCAGGTGGAGCCCTGCGGCCCATCCTCCACAATCACGCCCAGCTCGTTGAGCTTGTCGCGCGCGATATCAGCCTGCGCCCAGTTTTTCTCTTTACGCGCGTCGGCGCGTGCCTGCACCCAGTGCTCGATCTCAGCCACTTCGTCGGCGTTGCTCTGCGCGCCGCTCTGCAGGAACTGCTCGGGATCCTGCTGCAGAATGCCCAGCACGTTGGCAATTTCGCGCAGCTTTGCCGCCAGCGCGTTGGCCGCATCGCTGTTCTCGCCTTTCAGGCGATTAACCTCGCGCGCCATGTCGAACAGCACCGAGTAGGCTTCCGGCGTGTTGAAGTCGTCGTCCATCGCCGCGCGGAAGCGCGCGTCAAAGGCTTCGCCGCCCGCCGCCGCGACGTTCGGGTCGGTGTGACGCAGGGCGGTGTAGAGACGCTCCAGCGCCGCGCGCGCCTGGTTCAGGTTCTCTTCGCCGTAGTTAAGCTGGCTGCGGTAGTGGCCGGACATCAGGAAGTAGCGCACCGTTTCGGCGTCGTAGTGCTGCAGCACGTCGCGCACGGTGAAGAAGTTGCCGAGAGATTTCGACATCTTCTCGCGATCCACCATCACCATGCCGGAGTGCATCCAGTAGTTGACGTACGGGCCGTCGTGGGCGCAGGTCGACTGAGCAATCTCATTCTCATGGTGCGGGAACATCAGATCCGAGCCGCCGCCGTGAATATCGAAATGCGCGCCGAGCTGTTTGCAGTTCATCGCCGAGCACTCGATATGCCAGCCCGGACGCCCATTGCCCCACGGCGACGGCCACGCCGGCTCATCCGCTTTCGACATTTTCCACAGCACGAAATCCATCGGGTTGCGCTTCACTTCGGCCACTTCCACGCGCGCGCCGGCCTGCAGCTGCTCCAGATCCTGACGCGACAGCGCGCCGTAATCGGCGTCGCTCGGCACGTCGAACATCACGTCGCCGTTGTCGGCGACATAGGCGTGACCACGTGCGATCAGACGCTCCACCAGCTCGATAATCTCCGCGATATGACGCGTGGCGCGCGGCTCCTGATCCGGCGGCAGAATACCCAGCGCGGCGAAATCTTTATGCATTTCGCCGATCATACGGTTGGTCAGGGTTTCGATGCTCTCGCCGTTCTCATTGGCGCGTTTAATGATTTTGTCGTCAATATCGGTGATGTTGCGCACGTAGTTCAGGCGATAGCCGCTGTAGCGCAGGTAGCGAGATACCACGTCGAACGCCACGAAGGTGCGTCCGTGGCCAATATGACAGAGGTCGTACACCGTGATACCGCACACGTACATGCCGATTTCGCCAGCATGGATAGGTTTAAATTCCTCTTTCTGTCGACTCAGGGTGTTATAAATCTTTAGCATTGAACAGTTCCGTTTAGACGTGTGCGGTAAACACTTTTATCAGGTTATTCAGTTATTGTGCCGTATTTTTCGCGCTTGCGCGACGGCAGCGTGCCGACAGCGCCGCGGGCGTGCTGACGCGTCATTGGAATTTATGATATAAGAGGCGTCGACTAAAATGGTCAGCGCGCTTTGCGACGACCAGACGACTGACGACAACCTTTACAGGACGAGAATGATGGTTACCTTCCAGACCAACCACGGCGACATCGTAATTAAAACCTTCGACGATAAAGCGCCTGCTACCGTGCAAAACTTCCTCGAATACTGCCGTGAAGGTTTTTACGACAACACCATTTTCCACCGTGTTATCAACGGCTTTATGATCCAGGGCGGCGGTTTTGAGCCGGGCATGAAGCAGAAAGCCACCAAAGCGGAAATTCGCAACGAAGCGAACAACGGCCTGAAAAACACCCGCGGCACCCTGGCGATGGCGCGCACCTCTGCCCCCCATTCTGCGACCGCGCAGTTCTTTATCAACGTTGCTGACAACGACTTCCTGAACTTCCGCGACGAAAGCCTGCAGGGCTGGGGCTACTGCGTGTTTGCTGAAGTGGTTGAAGGCATGGACGTGGTTGAGAAAATCAAAGCGGTCTCTACCGGCCGCAGCGGCATGCACCAGGACGTACCGAAAGATGACGTCGTCATCCAGAAAGTCACCGTCAGCGAGTAATGTCGCGCACCCTGTTTATCGCAGATCTGCATCTGTGCCAGGAAGAACCGGCGATCACCGCCGGTTTTCTGCATTTTCTGGCGCGCGAAGCGGTGCACTGCGACGCACTCTATATCCTGGGCGATCTGTTTGAAGCCTGGATCGGCGACGACGATCCCAATCCGCTGCATCAGCAGGTCGCCGACGCGCTGCGTGCGCTGCCGGTGCCGGTCTTCTTTATCCATGGCAACCGCGACTTTCTGCTTGGCAAAGCTTACGGCCGCGCCAGCAACATGACGCTGCTGCCGGAAGAGCAGGTGCTGGCGTGCTACGGTCATCGCGTGCTGATCCTGCATGGCGATACGCTCTGCACCGACGACGTCGGCTATCAGCGTTTTCGCGCCAAAGTGCATCAGCGCTGGCTGCAGCGCCTGTTTCTCGCCCTGCCGCTCGCTTTGCGCCAGCGCATCGCCGCGCGCATGCGCGACGGCAGCAAACAGGCAAATCAGCACAAGTCGCAGACCATTATGGACGTTAACGCCGAGGCGGTTGAGGCAACGATGCTGCGCCACCAGGTCAGCCTGATGATCCACGGCCACACCCATCGTCCGGCGATCCACCGTTTTGCCTTACAGGGCCAGCCCGCCGAGCGCGCGGTTCTGGGCGCGTGGCACCAGCGCGGCTCGATGATCCAGCTCGACGCCAGCGGCGTCAGCCTGATTGAATTCGACTTTTAAATTCTCGCTGAACGCGCCGGAATCGCGGCGACGCAACCGTTTTCCTTCTCTCTTTCTCATGCTATTCTCTGTGCCCTTCTTTACCTGACCGACCGGCCAGGTTCGTTTGTTTATTCACAGGAGTTGACCGCATGTCATCCAACGCCGCCCCGGCCCGCATTGCTATTGTAATGGGCTCCAGAAGTGACTGGTCCACCATGCAGTTCGCTGCGGAGATCCTTACCAGCCTGGACGTGCCCTTCCATGTCGAAGTGGTCTCTGCGCACCGCACGCCGGACAAACTGTTCAGCTTTGCCGAAACGGCCGCAGATAACGGCTATCAGGTGATTATCGCGGGCGCGGGCGGC
The DNA here is from genome assembly GCF_002077695.1 of Pantoea latae. Taxonomy (GTDB): domain Bacteria; phylum Pseudomonadota; class Gammaproteobacteria; order Enterobacterales; family Enterobacteriaceae; genus Pantoea; species Pantoea latae. Next base: position 157,120 of record NZ_MWUE01000016.1, on the reverse strand, counting down.
GCGGCGCATCTGCCGGGCATGCTGGCGGCGAAAACGCTGGTGCCGGTGCTGGGCGTGCCGGTGCAGAGCGCGGCGCTGAGCGGCGTCGACAGCCTCTACTCTATCGTGCAGATGCCGCGCGGCATTCCGGTCGGCACCCTGGCGATCGGCAAAGCGGGCGCGGCCAACGCCGGCCTGCTGGCGGCGCAGATTCTGGCGATCCACGACGCGGCGCTGGCGACGCGCCTCGGCGCCTGGCGTCAGGCGCAGACCGACGAGGTGCTGAATAACCCGGACCCGCGGGAGGATGCATGAAGCCGGTTTGCGTACTGGGCAACGGCCAGCTGGGCCGCATGCTGCGTCAGGCGGGCGAGCCGCTGGGCATTGCCGTTTACCCGGTCGGCCTTGACGCCGAGCCGGAGGCGCTGCCGATTGCGCAGAGCGTGATCACCGCCGAGATCGAGCGCTGGCCGGAGACCGCGCTGACGCGCGAGCTGGCGGTGCATCCCGCCTTTGTTAACCGCGATATTTTCCCGCGTCTGGCGGATCGCCTGACGCAGAAACAGCTGCTCGATCGGCTGCATCTCGCCACCGCGCCCTGGCAGCTGCTGGCGGCGAAAAGCGAGTGGCCGCAGGTGTTCGCCTCGCTGGGCGAGCTGGCGATCGTTAAGCGCCGCACCGGCGGCTATGACGGCCGCGGTCAGTGGCGACTGCGCGCGGATGAGACCGACACGCTGCCGGACGACTGCTACGGCGAGTGCATCGTCGAGCAGGGCATCAATTTTCTCGGCGAGGTGTCGCTGGTGGGCGCGCGCGGTCAGGATGGCCGCACGGTGTTTTACCCGCTGACCCACAACCTGCATCAGGAGGGGATCCTCCGTACCAGCGTCGCCTTCCCGCAGGCGGATGCCGCGCAGCAGGCGCAGGCCGAAGCGATGCTCAGCGCCATTATGCAAGAGCTGAACTATGTCGGCGTGATGGCGATGGAGTGCTTCGTGACGCCGCAGGGCCTGCTGATCAATGAGCTGGCGCCGCGCGTGCACAACAGCGGGCACTGGACGCAAAACGGCGCCTCGATCAGCCAGTTCGAACTGCACCTGCGCGCCGTGCTGGGTCTGCCGCTGCCGCAGCCGGTGGTGTTCGCGCCGTCGGTGATGGTGAACCTGATCGGCACCGCGCTGAACAGCGACTGGCTGCAGCAGCCGCTGGTGCATCTGCACTGGTACGATAAAGAGGTGCGGCCTGGCCGCAAGGTCGGCCATCTGAACCTGACCGACAGCGACAGCGCGCGGCTGACGGCGGCGCTAGAGGCGCTGGTGCCGATGCTGCCGCCGGAGTACGCCAGCGGCATCGCCTGGGCCGTAGAGAAGTTCTGATTAGCCAGCGTAACAGCCAACAAGCGGGCCTGGCCCGCTTTTTTTATGCTGACTCCGCGCGCCGGAACAGCGCCTTGCCGCGCAGTAGCCGCACACCCAGCCAGCCGCCGCACAGCGAGAGCAGCAGCGCGCCGCTCAGCGGCAGCGCCAGCCACAGCGTCCAGTCAGGCTGCCACGGGAAATCGAAAATCTTGCGCTGCAGCGCCCAGAGCGCCGCTTCCGCGCCCAGCGCCGCCGCCACGCCGGAGACCACGCCAAGCAGCGCGAACTCGCACCACAGCGTCGCGCGCAGCAGCTTTTTGCTGGCGCCCAGCGTGCGGCAGACCACCAGCTCCTGACGCCGCTGACGCATCCCCACCTGAATCTGCGCCAGCAGCAGCAGCACGCCGCAGAAGGTCACCAGCACCACCATAATTTCCAGCGCCTGGCTCACCTGCGTCAGCACCTGACCGATCTGCCGCATAATGCTGCCAATATCCAGCAGGCTCAGCGTGGGAAAGGCGCGATTAAGCTGCGCCAGCAGCGCCGTATCGTTCTCCAGCCGGAAGCTGGTCAGCCAGGTTTGCGGCTGCGCATCCAGCGCGCCGGGCGGGAAAATAAAGAAGAAGTTTGGCCGCAAACTCTCCCAGTCCACCTTGCGCAGGCTGCTGATGGTCGCGCTAAACGCCTGGGTGTCGCCGGTAAAGGTCAGCGTATCCCCCAGCTTCACGCCCAGCCGACCGGCCAGCTCCGCCTCCATCGACACCTCGCCGGCCTTCGGCGGCCAGCTGCCCGCCACCAGCGGATTGTGATCGGGCCGCTCGCGCATCCACGTCAGATTCAGCTCGCGGTTCAGGGCGTTATCCAGCTTTGGATCGGCCTCTTTGCCGTTCAGAGAGGTCAGACGCACGCGCGCCACGGGATAGAAGGTCTCCGGCTTTACCTGATGCGCGGCGAGGAAAGCGCGCACCTGCGGCACCTGCTCCTGCGTCATATTGAGCAGGAAATAGTTAGGGCTGTCCGGCGGCAGCTGCTGCTGCCAGCGATCCAGCAGATCGCCGCGCATCACCAGCAGCAGCGCCAGCAGCATAAAGGAGAGCGAAAACGCCGCCAGCTGGCTTAGCGTCATGCCCGGCTGACGCAGCAGCCGGTTGATCGCCAGCCGCATCGCCAGGCTGCGCACCGTCAGCCGCCGCAGCAGCAACAGCGCGCCCCAGCCCAGCAGCGCCAGCACGCCCGCCAGCGCCGCCACGCCCGCCAGCAGCGCCCAGAGCATTTTACTGCCGCCCACCAGCAGCGCCAGCAGCGCCACCACCACCGCGCCCATCGCCGGAAGATAGCGCTTCAGCGGCCAGATATCGGCCACCGCGTCGCGGCGCAGCACGCGCAGCGGCTGGGTCGCCAGCAGCAGCCGATAGGGACGCAGCCCCACCAGCAGCGAAATCACAAACAGCGAGCCGATCGCCCAGAGCCACGGCCAGCCGCTGGCGGGCGGCAGCGTCGCCGGCAGCACCGGCTTCAGCATCTGCATCAGCAGCGCCTCGACGCCCAGCCCCAGCGCCCCGCCGCACAGCGCCGCCAGCAGCAGCACCGCCAGCCACTGGCCGATAATCAGCCGCCGCAGCGCATGTCGGGTCGCCCCCAGGGTTTTCAGCACCGCCACCAGATCGTAGCGGCTGCGGCAGTAGTGGCTCATCGCCACCGCGACGGCGGCGATCGCCAGCAGCAGCGTCAGCAAGGCGGAGAGCAGCAGAAACTGCTGGGCGCGCTGCATCGAGCGCCCCAGCGCGTCTTCGGAATTCTCAACGCTGATCCAGCGCTGATCCGCCTTTAGCTGCGGCTGGATCCAGCTGTCATAGCGCGCCAGCTGCTGCGGATTGCCGGCGAACTTATAGCGCCAGGTCAGGCGGCTGCCGGGCTGGATCGCGCCGGTCTTTGGCGCATCCTCAAGATTGATCAGCAGGCGCGGCGCCATCTGGAACGGATTAAAGCCACCGTCCGGCTCCTGAATCACTTCGCCAACGATGCGCAAGCTGGCGTCGCCGACGTCCAGCCGGTCGCCCACCTTGAGGTTAAGCAGCGCCATCAGCCGCGGCGCAGCCAGCGCGGTGCCGGGTGCCGGTTTCAGACCCGCCGGTTCGGTCTGCAGCTCGCCGAACATCGGGTAGCGGTTATCCACCGCCTTGACCGCCGCGAGCTGCGGCGTCTCGCCGGCAAAGGTCATGGTCATAAAGCTGAGCTGACCGCTAACGCGCAGCCCCTCCTCGCGCGCCTTTGCCAGCCAGGCGTCCGGCGCGGCCGAACTGCTGCGCAGCGTGCGGTCGCCCGCCATAAAGTCGCGACTCTGCTGGCTCAGCCCTTTTTCCATGCGGTCGCTGATGGCGCCGAGCGCCAGCACGCAGGCCACCGCCAGCGTCAACGCCAGCCAGACGATCAACAGCGAGGGCGAGCGCCACTCGCGCCAGAACCAGCGCCAGATCATTGCTCCTCCCACACTTTGCCGTCGCGCAGCCGCAGGCGACGGTCGCAGCGCGCCGCCAGCTGCTCGTCATGCGTCACCAGAATCAGCGTGGTGGCGTAGTCGCGGTTGAGGGAAAACAGCAGATCGGCGATGCGGTCGCCGGTTTTACGGTCCAGATTGCCGGTCGGCTCGTCGGCGAACAGCAGGCCGGGACGCCCGCTGAAGGCGCGCGCCAGCGCCACGCGCTGCTGCTCGCCGCCGGAAAGCTGCGCGGGCAGATGGGACAAACGCTCGGCCAGCCCCAGCTGGGTTAGTAGCTCGCGCGCCTGCTCGCGGCTCTGGCGGTCGCTCTCGCCGCGCAGCAGCGCAGGCAGCTGCACGTTCTCCAGCGCGTTAAGCGTCGGCACCAGCATAAAGGACTGAAACACGAAGCCGACCTGCGTCGCCCGCAGCGCGGCGCGCTGCTCTTCATCGAGCTGATGCAGCGGCTGCCCCAGCAGGTTGACCTCGCCGCTGCTGCCGTCGTCGAGCCCGGCCAGAATGCCCAGCAGCGTCGACTTGCCGGAGCCGGACTCGCCGATCAGCGCAATGGTCTCGGCCCGTTTGACAATGAAGTCAACTCCGGTGAGGATGATCAACTGATGCTCTCCCTGACCGACGGACTTTGTAAGATGATGAACTTCAAGAATGTTTTCCGCTGGCATTACGCTTTCCTGTTTTCCGTTCTTCTGCTGGTGTCGCATGTCTCCGCTGCGAGCACCTTATTAGTGTTAGGCGACAGCCTGAGCGCCGGCTATCGCATGTCGGCCAGCGCGGCCTGGCCGAGCCTGCTGAACAACAGCTGGCAGCAGCCTGAAGTAGTAAACGCCAGCATCAGCGGCGATACCGCCGCGCAGGGGCTGGCGCGCTTACCGGCGCTATTAAAACAGCATCAGCCGCAGTGGGTGTTAATCGAACTGGGCGGTAACGACGGACTGCGCGGCTTTCCGCCGCAGGCAATCGAGCAGGATCTGCGTAAGATCATCGACGACGTGAAGGCGGCGAACGCCAGACCGCTGCTGATGCAGGTTCGCCTGCCCGCCAATTACGGGCGGCGTTATACGGAAGCGTTCAGCGGGATCTATCCCAGACTGGCACAGCAGTACAACATTCCTCTGGTGCCCTTTTTTATGGAGCAGGTCTATCTGAAACCGGAATGGATGCAGCAGGACGGCATTCATCCTAACCCCGATGCGCAGCCCTTTATCGCCGAGCTGATGGCGAAAGAACTGGCTCCCTTAGTTAAGCACGAGTAACCGGGGCGCGCGCTTTTTATGGGTAAAGATATGCAAAAAACCATTGTCATCACCGGCTGCTCCAGCGGTATCGGGCTGGTCGCGGCGCAGGATCTGCAGGCGCGCGGCTATCGGGTGATCGCCGCCTGCCGCAAGGCAGAAGATGTGACGCAGATGCGCGCGCAGGGCTTTATCGGCGTCGCGCTGGATCTCGACGACGCGGCAAGCATCGACCGCGCGGCCGATGAGATCCTCGCGCTAACGGATCATCGCCTGTTCGCACTGTTCAACAACGGCGGCTTTGGCCTTTACGGCCCGCTGCGCACCCTGTCGCGCCAGCAGCTGGAGAAGCAGTTCTCCACCAACTTTTTCGGCACCCATCAGCTGACGATGCGGCTGCTGCCGGCGCTGGAGGCGAGCGGCGACGCGCGTATCGTCAACACCAGCTCGGTGATGGGGCTGATCTCCACGCCCGGCCGCGGCGCCTACGCCGCCAGCAAATATGCGCTGGAGGCCTGGAGCGACGCGCTGCGCCTTGAACTGCGCGGCAGCGGCGTGCGCGTCAGCCTGATCGAGCCCGGGCCGATCCACAGCCGCTTTACCGATAACGTCACTCAGGGCGAGCCGGGCAAACCGGTACGCAATCCCGGCATCGCCGCGCGTTTCACCCTGCCGCCGCAGGCGATCCTGCCCAAGCTGCACCACGCGCTGGAGAGCCCGCGTCCGCGCCTGCGCTATCCGGTGACGCTGGTCGCACATGCGATGAGCATCCTGAAAAGAGTGCTGCCGGGCTGGATGCTGGATCGCATTTTGAGCAGCCGCTGAGAATTCATCTTGAAGCGGGGCCGTCTGGCCCCATATTCTTTAAACACTTTCTGCCAAGAGACTTAGTCATGTCACCACAAGCTTCGATTATCGACATCAACGAATCCAACCTGCATCAGACGCTGGAACAGTCCATGCAGATCCCGGTGCTGTTCTATTTCTGGTCGGATCGCAGCCAACATTGCCAGCAGCTGACGCCGCTGCTGGAGCGGCTGGCGCAGGAGTACGCCGGCCAGTTTATTCTGGCGAAGCTCGACTGCGACAAAGAACAGATGGTGGCGTCGCAGTTTGGCCTGCGTTCGATTCCCACGGTCTATCTGTTCCAGAACGGCCAGCCGGTCGACGGCTTCCAGGGGCCGCAGCCGGAAGAAGCGGTCCGCGCGCTGCTGGAAAAAGTGCTGCCGCGCGAAGAGGAGCTGAAAGCGCAGCAGGCGCTGGCGCTGATGGACGAAGGCAAGCCGCTGGAGGCGCTGCCGCTGCTGAAAGAGGCCTGGCAGCTTAGTCACCAGGCGAGCGAAATCGGCTTCCTGCTGGCAGAGGTGCTGATTACCCTGAACCGCAGCGACGAAGCGGAAGAGGTGCTGGCGAAGGTGCCGCTGCAGGATCAGGATACGCGCTATCAGAGCCTGATGGCGCAGATCGATCTGCTGAAGCAGGCGGCGGATACGCCGGAAATTCAGCAGCTACAGGCGCAGCTGGAGCGCGATCCGGCTAACGCAGAACTGGCGGCTAAGCTCTCATTACAGCTGCATCAGGTCGGACGCAACGAAGAGGCGCTGGAGCTGCTGCTCGGCTTTCTGAAGCGTGATTTAAATTCGGGTGAGGGTCAGGTTCGTAAAATGCTGCAGGAGATTCTGGCGGCGCTCGGCACCGGCGACGCGCTCGCCGCTCGCTATCGCCGTCAGCTCTACTCGCTGCTTTACTGAGTCGCCCCCGCGGCATCGGGCCGAAGCGACTCGGCCCGTTATCTAACAATCTGGAGGTTATATGTTGACAGTCATTCCCGCGCTGATCGTGCTGGCGCTGGTCACGGTATGGGCAGGCGTTAAAATCGTGCCGCAGGGCTATCAGTGGACCGTGGAGCGCTTCGGGCGCTACACCCGCACGCTGCAACCGGGCCTGAGCCTGGTGGTGCCCTTTATGGATCGTATCGGTCGCAAGATCAATATGATGGAACGGGTGCTCGACATCCCCTCGCAGGAAGTGATCTCCAAAGACAACGCCAACGTCACCATCGACGCCGTCTGCTTTATTCAGGCGGTGGATCCGGCGCGTGCCGCCTATGAGGTCAGCAACCTTGAGCTGGCGATCATCAATCTCACCATGACAAATATCCGCACCGTCCTCGGCGGCATGGAGCTGGATGAGATGCTGTCGCAGCGCGATAACATCAACACCCGGCTGCTGCATATCGTCGACGAGGCGACCAATCCCTGGGGAGTCAAGATCACCCGCATTGAGATCCGCGACGTGCGGCCGCCGCAGGAGCTGATCGCCGCCATGAACGCGCAGATGAAGGCGGAGCGCACCAAGCGCGCCGATATTCTGGCGGCGGAAGGCGTGCGCCAGGCGGCGATCCTGCGCGCCGAAGGCGACAAGCAGTCGCGCATCCTGAAAGCCGAAGGGGAACGCACCTCGGCGTTTCTGCAGGCCGAGGCGCGCGAGCGCCAGGCAGAAGCAGAAGCCGCCGCGACGAAAATGGTCTCTGAAGCGATCGCCGCGGGCAATATCCAGGCGGTGAACTACTTCGTGGCGCAGAAATACACCGACGCGCTGCAGAAAATCGGCGAAGCCAGCAACAGCAAGGTGGTGATGATGCCGCTGGATGCCAGCAGTCTGCTGGGATCGGTTGCCGGCATCAGCGAACTGCTGAAAGGCTCCTCCTCTGAGTCGACACGCTGATGCTGATGGAGATCGTCGCCCATCCGCACTGGTTCTGGCTGACGCTGGGCGGCCTGCTGCTGGCGGCGGAGATGCTCGGCACCAGCGGCTACCTGCTGTGGAGCGGCATCGCGGCGGTGCTGGTCGGCGTGGTGGAGTGGCTGGCGCCCTTTAGCTGGACGGCGCAGGGCTCGCTGTTCGCCGTGTTGACGCTGGTCTGCGTCTATCTCTGGTATCGCTGGATGCGCCATCGCGAGCGCAGCCAGCAGCCCAACTCGCTTAACCAGCGCGGCGCGCAGCTGATCGGCTCGCTGCTGACGCTGGATGCGCCGCTGGTGAACGGCATCGGCCATGTGAAGCTGGGCGACAGCAGCTGGCGCGTGCAGGCTGACCAGGATCTGCCCGCAGGCGCCAGGGTTATCGTTACGGGCATTGAGGGCATTACGCTGCATATCAGGCCGCGCTAGTCCGCCCTTCCCTCTTTACGACCGCAGCAGCCTGCCAGGTTATTGATGATCGGGCACTCTGCGTTCTCGTCGCCGGGACAGGCGTCGGCCAGCGCCAGCAGCCGCATGCGCATCGCCTGCAGCTCGTCGATATGAGTGGCGATCTCTGCCGCTTTTTGCAGCGTGCGCGCCTTGACGTCGGCGCTGTGACGCGTCGGATCGTTGAACAGCGTCACCAGCTCGCGACACTCATCGAGGGTAAAGCCCACCTGTCGCGCCTGGCGCAGTAAATTTAGCTCATCAAGATGATGCGCGCTGTAGCGGCGATAGCCGTTGTCGCTGCGCAGTGGCGGCGTCACCACGCCCTTCTCTTCATAGAAACGGATCGCCTTGCTGGTCAACCCGGTTTTTTTCGCCACATCGCTGATGTTCACTCTGCTCTCCCGGTAAAAAATCGATCGCGGCCCGTGCTCTTAAAAATAGTTTGACCTTCCCCTTGATGGAAGGTTTAGCCTGTAACACGAGTGATAAAAAGCTCGCATTGTTAACGGCAACACAACAGGAGCCTGATATGTCTCATACCATTTCTCTGGCGCTGGAAGGTCTCTCCTGCGGCCACTGCGTAAAACGCGTTAAAGAGGCGCTTGAACAGCGCGATGATGTCGAACAGGCCAGCGTCACCCAGCAGGAGGCGCAGGTCACAGGCAGCGCCGATGCCGCCGCGCTGATTGCCACCGTGGAAGAGGCGGGCTATCACGCCACGCTGAACGGCGACAGCCACCCAAAGCCTGAGCCGTTGACAGCTTCAGAGCCGCCGCCGGAGGCGCTGACAACGGTGGCAGAAACCCAACCGGCACAGCAGCCTGAAAACGCGCAGTTTCTGCTTATTGACGGCATGAGCTGCGCCAGCTGCGTCAGCCGGGTGGAAAAAGCGCTGGAGAAGGTGCCCGGCGTGACTCAGGCGCGCGTCAACCTCGGCGAACGCAGCGCGCTGGTAATGGGCGACGTCTCTGCGCAGCAGCTGGTCGAGGCGGTTGACGCGGCCGGCTACCACGCTCAGCCGGTGCAGGATGAACAGGAGCGACGCGACAAACAGCAGAGCAGCGCGCGCAAAGCGATGCGCCGCTTTAGCTGGCAGGCGGCGCTGGCGCTGGCGTTCGGCGCGCCCCTGATGATCTGGGGCATGCTCGGCGACAATATGATGCTCAGCGACGCCAACCGCAGCCTGTGGCTCGCCATTGGCGCGGCGACGCTGCTGATTATGGTGGTGGCTGGCGGCCATTTTTATCGCAGCGCCTGGCGCAGCCTGCGCAACGGCAGCGCCACCATGGATACGCTGGTGGCGCTCGGCACCGCCGCCGCCTGGATCTACTCCATTAGCGTCGCCCTCTGGCCCGCTTTTTTCCCGATGCAGGCGCGGCATCTCTATTTTGAAGCCAGCGTAATGATTATCGGCCTGATCAACCTCGGCCACGCGCTGGAGCAGCGCGCGCGCCAGCGCTCCTCTAAAGCGCTTGAGCGGCTGCTCGATTTGACGCCCGCGCAGGCGCGCCTCGTCAGCGAACAGGGCGAAGTGCAGGTGCCGCTCAGCGCGGTGCAGCCGGGCATGACGCTGCGCCTCACCACGGGCGATCGCGTGCCGGTGGACGGCGAAATCAGCGAGGGCGAGGCGTGGCTCGACGAGGCGATGCTGACCGGCGAGGCGGTGCCGCAGGGCAAGCGCGTCGGCGACAAGGTCTATGCCGGCACGCTGGTGCAGGACGGCGCGGTGCGCTTTGTGGCGCGCGCAACGGGCCAGCACACCGCGCTGTCGCGCATTATCCATCTGGTGCGTCAGGCGCAAAGCAGCAAGCCCGACGTCGGTCGCCTTGCCGACCGCATTTCGGCGGTATTTGTGCCGGTGGTGGTCGCCATCGCGCTGATCAGCGCGGCGATCTGGTATCTGTTCGGCCCACAGCCGCAGATCGCCTACACGCTGGTGATCGCCACCACGGTGCTGATTATCGCCTGCCCCTGCGCGCTGGGCCTGGCGACGCCGATGTCGATTATCGCGGGCGTCGGGCGCGCCGCCGAATTAGGCGTGCTGGTGCGCGACGCCGACGCGCTGCAGCGCGCCAGCCGCATCGATACGCTGGTGTTTGATAAAACCGGCACGCTCACCGCCGGCGCGCCGCAGCTTGATGAGGTGCTGACGTGGCGCGACTGGTCGCGCGACGCGGTGGTGCAGGCCGCCGCCGCGCTGGAGCGAAACGCCAGTCATCCGCTGGCGCAGGCGATCGTCGCGGCGGCAGGCGCGGCGAGCAGCGGCGAGATAGCGCAATTTCGTACAATACGCGGCAAAGGCGTCAGCGGCATACTCGACGGCAAGGCGCTGCTGCTGGGCAACGCGGCGCTGATGCAGGATAACGCTGTCGATCTGCAGCAGGCGCAGCCGGATATCGAGCGGCTGTCACGTCAGGGCGCCACCCCGGTGCTGCTGGCGCAAGCGGGCGAACTCATTGGCCTGATTACGCTGCGCGATCGTCTGCGGCCAGAGAGCAAAGCGGCGCTGGCGCGGCTGCGTCAGGCGGGCTACCGCCTGATGATGCTGACCGGCGACCGGGAAGAGACCGCGCGCGCCATTGCGCAGGAAGCGGGCATCGACGAGGTGATTGCCGGCGTGCTGCCGGAAGCGAAAGCGCAGACCATCGCCGCGCTGCAGCAGCAGGGACGTCGCGTCGCTATGGTGGGCGACGGCATTAACGACGCCCCGGCGCTGGCGCAGGCGGATGTCGGCATCGCCATGGGCGGCGGCAGCGACGTCGCGGTGGAAACCGCGCCCATCACCCTGATGCGCGCCGATCTCAACAGCGTCGCCGACGCGCTGGCGCTGGCCAGCGCCACGCTGCGCAATATTCGTCAGAACCTGCTGGGGGCGTTTATCTATAACAGCCTGGGCATTCCGCTGGCGGCGGGCGCGCTCTATCCGCTGACCGGCGCGCTGCTCAGCCCGGTGGTGGCGGGCGCGGCGATGGCGCTCTCCTCGATTACCGTGGTCGGCAACGCCAACCGGCTGCTGCGCTTCTGCCCGCGGCCACGACAATAGCCGCTATTGCCCTGTTTTTCAGCGGCGGGAATCGCTAGCATGGCGTTTTGACTGAGTAAGGACAGGGAATGACAGGCAGCATGTGGCGCAGTGTGCAGGGGCTGATCGGCCGGCTCTTTCCCGCCAGCTATCGCTGGCCCGCCCAGGATATCCGGCTGGACCATCGTCTGCTGCATCTGGTCGGCAGCATTCATATGGGCACGCGTGATATGCAGCCGCTGCCCGCGCGGCTGCTGCGGCAGCTGCAAAAGGCGGATGCGCTGATTGTCGAGGCGGATATTACTCAGGGCGGCTCGCCGTTTGACGACATCGATCCGCGCGAGCCGCTGGAGAGGCGGCTGACGGCTGACGACCGCTCGCGTTTTGAGGCGCTATGCGGCGAACTTCATCTGTCGCCGACGATGCTCGACACCCTGCCCGCCTGGCAGATTGCGCTGATGCTGCAGGCGCAGCAGGCGCAGCGGCTGGGATTACGCCCCGACTACGGCATCGACTATCAGCTGCTGCAGGCGGCGAAGCAGTTGAATAAACCGGTGATTGAGCTGGAGGCCGCGGAGGTGCAAATCGCGCTGCTGAAATCCCTGCCGGACGACGGCATGGCGCTGCTGCAGGATACGCTGACGCACTGGCATACTAACGCGCGGCTGCTGCAGATGATGGTGAGCTGGTGGCTTGACGCGCCGCCGCGCCAGCCGCGCATCGCGCTGCCTTCAACCTTTAGCTCGGCGCTAAACGATACGCTGATTGCCCGACGCAACAAGGAATGGCGCGATCGACTGCGCGCCCTGCCGGCCGGACGCTATGTGGTGGCGGTGGGGGCGCTGCATCTTTACGGTGAAGAGAATTTGCCGACGCTGCTACAGCAATAAAAAAAGAAGGCCGGTATTGCTATCGGCCCTTCAAAGAGGAATTTGTTTATCATTTTGGTTATCGCTCAGCCTTTCAGCTGGCGCGAAGCCAATTCTCGCGCAAAGCACAAACTTTCGCCACCATTAATTTATTTAATTTAGGAATAAGATTTTTCTTATAAGGAGATTTTTATGACGCCTGCTGTAAAACTGCTGGAAAAACAAAAGGTCACCTTTACGCTTCATCCTTACGAACATGATAGCGCCGAAACAAATTTTGGCGACGAAGCGGTAAGAAAACTCAACCTTGACGCGCGCCAGGTCTATAAAACGCTGCTGGTGGCGCTGAACGGCGAGCCGAAGCAGCTGGCGGTGGCGGTGACCCCTGTCTCCAGCCAGCTCGATCTGAAAAAGGTGGCGAAAGCGCTGGGCGCGAAAAAGGCGGATATGGCAGATCCCCAGCTGGCGCAGCGCGTGACCGGCTATCTGGTGGGCGGCATCAGCCCGCTGGGGCAAAAAAAGCGCCTGCCAACGGTGATCGATCGCTCCGCCGCCGACTTCGCCACTATTTTCGTCTCCGGCGGCAAGCGCGGTCTGGATCTGGAACTGACGGCGCAGGATCTGGCGCGCCTGCTCGACGCCACGCTGGCGGATATCGCCCGACGCGACTAAGCGCGCGGCTGGGCGCAGAGCTGATCGATCATCCAGCGCCCCGCCGGCCCGGGCGGATTACGCCGTGACCATATCGCTTCTACCGCAATATGCTGCGGCCAGCCCGGCAGCGCCAGCTCTTTCAGCACCTCATGGCCAAACTGCGTGACCAGCCAGCGCGGCAGCACGCTCCAGCCAAACCCCTGCTCCGCCATCTCCAGCAGCAGCAGATAGGTCGGGGCTGACCAGACGCGTCCCGGCGGCGCCACCGCGTTCGGCTCGACCCAGGTGTTGAGTCGCAGCTGACGCACCTGCTCCAGCGCGCTTTCTGTTAGCCTTGGCTGCTGCGCCAGCGGATGGTCTCGATGAATATAGATCGCCATCTCCGCATTGACCTGCAGCCGCGCCACGGCGATATCGGGCGGCAGCGCCGGCTGCGCGCGCACCACGCCGAGATGCACCCGTCCCGCCTGCAGCAGATCCAGCACGTCGGCATCCTCCGCGATCATGCACTCCAGCTCGATTTCCGGAAACTGTGCGTCAAACTGCTTTAGCAGCTGTTCATGATGCTGGGTTTGCCAGAAGTCCGAGACGGCAAAACTCAGGCGCGGCTCGACGCCCTGCGCCAGCCTGATCGCCAGCGCGTCGAGCCGTTCGCTGGCGGCCAGAATCTGCTGCACCTGCGCCAGCACGCCTCTGCCCTGATCGGTCAGGATCGGCTGACGTCCGCGGCGATCGAACAGCGTCACGCCGAGATCGTCTTCCAGCCCGGCGACCGCCGTGCTGATGGTGGACTGGCTTTTGCCCAGCGCGCGCGCCGCCGCAGAAAAAGAACCGCTGCTGACGGTCTGCACAAAGGCTTCCAGTGATTCAGGGGAATAACGCATCTTCATCCATCGCTTTTATCGATAGGTCATCATTTTATCTTATCACTGCAGGCTGCCAGAATGCCCGCCTGACTGATGGAGGTTAACAATGCGTACCCGTTCGCTGAAAGAACGTTTTTTACATGCGCTGGGGTTCGAAACCCTGGCGATCCTGACCGTGTCGCCGCTGGCGGCCTGGGCGATGGCGAAGCCGCTGTTCGAGATGGGCGCGCTGGCGATCATGCTTTCTACCGTGGCGATGCTGTGGAATATGATTTATAACGCGATGTTTGACAGGATCTGTCCGCCGGGCAAGGTGCATCGCGGCGTGCTGATCCGCGTCCTGCACGCGCTGCTGTTTGAAGGCGGCTTTATTTTGATCGGTTTGCCGATCGCCGCCTGGATGCTCGGCATCTCCCTGTGGCAGGCGCTGCTGCTGGAGGTGGCGTTTTTCCTCTTTTTCCTGCCCTACACCATGGCCTACAACTGGGCCTGGGACAGGCTGCGCCCGCGCTGGTTTGGGCGTAAGGGCTGCGAGGCTTGATAAGTTTAGCGCCGCCTTTAGAGAAATTTTACGGCGCGTTATGCGCCGTTTCCCGTCCCCATGGCCAGATCCACGCCAGAATCATCTGCGGATAGCTGCGCTTGTGCGGCTTATCGCGCGCCTTTTTCTCCGCCTCCGTCAGCGTATGAATCGTCTCCGTCGGCGCGTAGTCGGCGGCTTTCAGCGGCGAGTGGGCTTTAACGTAATCGCGCAGCACCTCGGCATCGATGCTGCCTGAATTCTGGTAGCCTGCGTGCGTATCGATGCGTGGATAGCCGTCGCCGCCCGCCGCGTTAAAGCTGTTGGTCGCTAAGCGGTAGGTTTTATTCTCCTGCAGCGGCTGGCCGTTGATGCGTACATCGCTCACGGTGCTGCCGTCCGCGACCAGGCTAACGCGCGCGAACTGCGCGAAACCGCCCGCGTCCGGTTTAATGTTGGCCACCACGTCGAGATACTTTTTCACCTCGGTGCCGGTCAGCGTCACCGACACCACCTGATTACCGAACGGCTGCACCTGCAGCAGATCGCGCCAGCTCAGCTTGCCGACGGGCAGCGACGCGCGAATGCCGCCGCCGCTCATCACGGCGAAATCCGCCTGGGTTTTCGCCATCTGCGCGCGCAGAATCAGCTGGCCGAGATTGGTCTGGGTAAAACGCACCTGTTCACGCTCGCCGTTAAACTGCCCTTGTGCGCTGCCTACATCGACATTCAGACGCGCCTCGGCCCGCTTTTGATAAGGCATCAGCAGCTTCATCATGGCGGTGTTTTTCGGGATCTCCTGCTGCCAGGTGAGCCAGGTTTCGCTGCCGTCGGCGTTTTTAATCTGATGCTTGAGGTTAACCGGCACCAGCGCGTAGGACTCCAGCGCCACTTCGCCGTTGCGCCAGGTAAAATCGCCGCGGCCGACATATTCGCCCCACTTGCCGGCCTGCATAATCCAGACGCCGTTCTGCTTGTCCGGCTGGCAGGCCGCGCCCGGCTGCCAGGCTTTTTCCCGCTCGTTGGCTTTCGCCATGCACAGCGTATCGTGCGAGTGGCCGCCGACGATCATCGCCACGGTGCCGGGCGGCAGGCTGCGCGCCAGCGTGACGTCGCCCGGCGCGTTGCTGCCGTGCTCGCCGTTGTCGTCATAGCCGAGATGGCTCAGCACCACGATCACGTCTGGTTTTTCGCCGGCGCGCAGCTCCGCCACCGCCTTTTCCGTCTCGCTAACGGGATCGCGGAACTCTACGTCGCGCAAGTGCGCTGGATTCGCCAGCTTCGCGGTATCAGGCGTGGCGAGGCCCAGCACGGCGATCTTCAGCCCCATGCGATTAAATATCGCCCAGGGCTTAAACAGCCGCTCGCCGGTGCTTTTCTGATAGAGGTTGGCGGCGAGAAAAGGAAAGCGCGCCCAGCTCTCCTGCTGGCGCAGCACCTCGAGCGGGTTATCGAATTCATGATTGCCGAGCGCCATCGCGTCATAGCCGATCAGGTTCATGCCGCGAATATCAGGCTCGGCGGACAGCTCGTCGGACTCCGGCACCCCGGTGTTGACGTCGCCTGCTGAGAGGATCAGCGCCCCGCCGCCTTTGGCCTGCACGTCGTAGCGCAGGGTGTCCATCAGCGTTTTTTGCGCCGCCAGGCCATATTCGCCCTGCGCGTTGTACCAGAAATGGCCGTGCTCATCATTGGTATGGAGAATGCTAAAGCGGTAGGTGCGATCCGCCTCGGCGGCCTGAGAAAGCGCGGGCGCCAGCGCCAGCAGCGCAAGGCCGGTGGCGGCCCATCGTGATAACAGCAAAGCCTGTCTCCTTATTGTATGAAGTGCCCGTTCCGGGTGGTATCAGCATGCTGACCCACTGTGTCGCATATTCCGCAGGCTAACTCAAGATGAAACGCTGATATCGCTGGCCCTGAAATTGCTTTAACCTTGATATTCAAAAGATACTCTCTGTTATAAATCGCATCCAACGCCGTGCCCACGCTACCTTTGCCTTTTTCTAGGCGCAACCTTGCCTTATCGAAGGCATCCATCGGCTATTTTGCCGCAGCATAGTGTATTGATGCGCTTCGCTGACTTGCCTGATAGCGCCTCCAGTTAACGAAAACCCGATAAAATAGCCCTTCGACCTCGTTTTCCTCTCATTTTCAAACTTTTTTCTTATTATCCCGCAAAAAACCCAGCGAAAAAGCACTGTTTATCTTAAACTCAATTGTTACAGGCAGACACATTTGCACACAAGGAGACAGGCATGCATCACACCACACCGTTGATCACCACCATCGTCGGGGGACTGGTCCTGGCGTTTCTCCTTGGCATGATCGCAAACCGCCTGCGCATTTCGCCGCTGGTCGGCTACCTGCTGGCAGGCGTGCTGGCGGGTCCCTTCACGCCGGGTTTTGTCGCCGATACCAACCTGGCGCCGGAGCTGGCGGAGCTGGGCGTCATCCTGCTGATGTTCGGCGTCGGCCTGCACTTCTCCCTGAAGGATCTGATGGCGGTAAAGAGCATCGCCATTCCCGGCGCCGTGGCGCAAATCGCCGTCGCCACGCTGCTGGGAATGGGCCTCTCCGCCTGGCTGGGCTGGTCGCTAATGACCGGCCTGGTGTTTGGCCTCTGCCTCTCCACCGCCAGCACTGTGGTGCTGCTGCGCGCGCTGGAGGAGCGTCAGCTGATTGACAGCCAGCGCGGACAGATCGCCATCGGCTGGCTGATTGTCGAAGATCTGGTGATGGTGCTGACGCTGGTGCTGCTGCCCGCCATCGCCGGTATGCTGGAACAGGGCAACGCCAGCCCGCAGCTGCTGGCGTGGGATCTGCTGCTGACCATCGGCAAGGTCGCCGCCTTTATGGTGCTGATGATGGTGGTGGGCCGTCGCGTGGTGCCGTGGATCCTGTCGAAAAGCGCCGCCACCGGCTCGCGCGAGCTCTTTACCCTCGCGGTGCTGGCGCTGGCGCTCGGCATCGCCTTTGGCGCGGTGGAGTTTTTCGACGTCTCTTTCGCGCTCGGCGCCTTCTTCGCCGGGATGGTGCTGAATGAGTCGGAGCTGAGCCACCGCGCCGCTCACGACACCCTGCCGCTGCGCGACGCCTTCGCCGTGCTGTTCTTTGTCTCGGTAGGCATGCTGTTCGATCCGATGATTCTGGTAGAGCAGCCGCTGGCGGTGCTGGGCGCGCTGGTGATTGTGGTGCTGGGCAAATCTGCCGCCGCCTGGCTGCTGGTGACGCTGCTGGGCCATTCGCGCCGCACCGCGCTGACCATCTCCGTCAGCCTGGCGCAGATTGGCGAGTTCGCCTTTATTCTGGCCGGGCTCGGCATCTCCCTTAATCTGCTCAGCAGCGAGGGGCGCAACCTGGTGCTGGCCGCGGCGATCCTCTCGATTATGCTCAACCCTATCCTGTTCAGCCTGCTGGAGCGTTTCCTGGCGAAAAGCGAAAGCCGCCAGGAGCAGGCGCAGGAAGAGGCGATCGAAGAGGAAAAACAGATCCCGGTGGATATCTGCCATCATGCGGTAATCGTCGGCTATGGCCGCGTCGGCAGCCTGCTGGGGCAGAAGCTGCTGGAGGCGGACGTGCCTTTCGTGGTGGTAGAAAACTCCCGCGCGCGCGTCGAGGCGCTGCGCGAGCAGGGCATCAGGGCGGTGCTGGGCAACGCGGTGCGCGCCGATACCATGGAGCTGGCGCGGCTCGACTGCGCGCGCTGGCTACTGCTGACCATTCCCAATGGCTACGAGTCAGGGGAGATCGTCACCACCGCGCGCGAGAAGTTTAACGAGATTGAGATTATCGCGCGCGCACACTATGACGACGAGGTGGAGTACATCATGGCGCGCGGCGCGACGCGCGTGGTGATGGGCGAACGGGAAATCGCCAGCAGCATGCTGCGTATGCTGGAGGCGGAGATCGCCGAGCGTCCGGTGGTGCGTGAGTGCCCTATCTGATTTGCCGGCTTCCCCGCCCGGGGAAGCCCTTCCTGCTTAGCGATCCCAGTAGGACTCTTCCAGACTGTCTTCACGCTCCGGCAGGCCGCGCGTCAGGCGCGGCGAATGCTGGTTCAGCACCTGATAGCTGACGCGGTTGGCGTATTTGCACACCTGCGCCAGCGAGGAGTAGGTCAGGTACTCGCGCGCGTGCTTGCTGGAGTTCGGCACCTTCTGCCGATGGTAGTTATTCGCCGTGATGTCATGCAGCAGCGCCGCCAGTGCGCCATCGCCTGCGCCGTTGGTGTTCATGATCTTCTCCGGCCCGCCCATATAGGGCGCGATATGAGAGAAGATGCGGCACGGCTGCTGGCACGCCTGCTGACGCATGGCGCGGCTGAATTCATACTGATTGAATTCCGCAATCGCGCCCGGCAGCAGCGGATGGTTGGTTTTGCGCTTAAATTCCTCTTCGGTATAGCCCGCCATATAGAGGCCGGTCGGTCCGGCGGTGCAGAGCACCAGGTCGACCCACTCCAGCGCCCTGTCGGCCGCCAGCAGCGGATCCGATTCGCCGGTCAGCGCCAGCGCTTCCTCTTCGTTCATCGCCAGGATGGTGACGTGTTCGCGCAGGAAATCGCGCCAGAACTGCGGGTTGTCGCCGATAACATATTTGGTGCCCAGCGTCAGCACCACCGGCACGTTGTGGCGTTTCGCGTAGTCGATCGCCTGCAGCGTGGCCTGCGGCATCGGCTCGCCTTCGCCGCAGCGCACCAGGTAAGAGGTGAGCACCAGCGCCGAGGCGCCAGCGATCACCGCTTCGGGAATGCTTTCGGCGCGCAGCTGGTTCATCTGCCCAGGGCTGATGGCGAAGGTGCGTTCGCCCTGATCGCCAATCAGGGTGAAGCAGCGG
Source organism: Pantoea latae (assembly GCF_002077695.1). Lineage (GTDB taxonomy): Bacteria > Pseudomonadota > Gammaproteobacteria > Enterobacterales > Enterobacteriaceae > Pantoea > Pantoea latae. The sequence continues at coordinate 138,090 of NZ_MWUE01000016.1, read as the reverse complement.
CCAATGGCGCCGTCCACGCCCTGCAGATAGTTGAGATCCATGCGGCTGGAGGTGTTGCAGAGGTAGCGATAGGCGTAGCCGCCGATCTGAATATTGCTGCACATCACGCCCAGCAGCACCGAGCGGTCGTCCGCCAGCACCGAATAGTTGTGCAGCGTGTTACCGATGGTGCCGCCGGCAAACTGATGGGTGATCAGGTTATCGCGCATGAGCTCGTGATAGAGCGCTTCGGCAACGTCGTCGGCGATCACTAAAGAGTGTCCGGCGCTCAGGCCATAGCGCACCAGAAAGGCGTCGTCGACTTTGGCTTCAATATCCACCAGCGTCTGATCGATGCCGACCACCCAGCTCCCCTCTTCCACCTCCTGCGAGGCGGCATGGAGCAACGGGTCGCGGGCGCTAACCGGGAAATAGTGTTTGGATTTGCGTTTGCCGGGAAATTTCATGATGGGTGCCGTCAGAAAAACAGGCGGAGGATAATAGCATATTCTCCGCCGCGGCTTTAACGACGCGCGTTGACCAGCTGCACCATCATATCGATATGTTCGGCATCGGCGTTGAGCGCCGGGATATACTCAAACTTCTCGCCGCCGCCGTGCAGGAAGAATTCGCGGTTCTGCTCGCTAATCTCCTCCAGCGTTTCCAGACAGTCCGCCGAAAAGCCCGGGCTCATCACCTGCACATGCTTAATGCCCTTTTTCGCCAGGCCCTGCATGGTTTCGTCGGTGTAGGGCTGCAGCCAGGGTTCGCGGCCGAAGCGTGACTGGAAGGTCATCATAATCTGATCGTCGCGCAGGCCGAGCGCCTGCTGCAGCAGCGCGGTGGTGTCGGCGCAGCGCAGCGGGTAGTCGTCGCCCTCGTTGGCGAAGCGCTGCGGGATGCCGTGAAAGGAGAGCACCAGCAGATCCGGCTGGCCGTGCGTCGCAAAAGAGCGCTCTACCGACGCTTTCAGCGCGGCGATATAGGCCGGATGTTCGGCGTAGTCGCGGATGAGGTCGATATGCGGCAGGGTGCGCGCCTTTTTAAACGCGCTGTAGAGGCCGTCCCAGACCGCCGCCACCGTGGAGCAGGAGAACTGCGGATAGAGCGGCAGCACGATCATGCGCGTTACGCCCTGCGCCATCAGGCTATCCACCGCGCTCTGCAGGCTGGGATTGCCGTAGCTCATGCCGAGTTCGACCGGCATGTCGACGCGCGCCGCCAGCGCCTCGCGCTGCTGCTTGCTGTAAACCATCAGCGGCGAACCGCCGTCCATCCAGACGGAGGCGTAGAGTTTCGACACGCGCGGCGAGCGAAACGGCAGCACGACGCCGTTGAGGATTGGCCACCAGAGCCAGCGCGGCGTATCGACCACGCGCGGATCGCTGAGAAACTGTTTCAGATAGCGCTTTACAGCAGCTGTGGTCGGGGCGTCTGGCGTACCTAAATTAACCAGTAACACGCCGGGCTTGTCTTGCCTCATTGTTAGTCCTTGATAGCGGGGGATGCGTGAAAACAGGGGAAATTGTAGCGGAAACCGGGAGAGGGAAAAGCAATTACTGCAAAAGGGGCTGGCACTGCCAGCCCCAGGCGCGTTAGCCGAGGATGCGCGCCAGCTGTTTGCTGACGTCGGCGACCGGCTGGGTGCCGTCGATTTTGTGGTAAGCGGTGTTGCCCGCTTCCGCTTCTTCGCTGTAGTAGGCGATCAGCGGCGCGGTCAGCTGATGGTATTCCACCAGGCGCTTGCGCACGGTCTCTTCCTGATCGTCTTTACGCGTGGTCAGCGCTTCGCCGGTCACGTCGTCCTGACCTTCCACCTTCGGCGGATTGTATTTAACGTGATAGACGCGGCCCGACGGCGCATGCACGCGACGGCCCACGATGCGATCGACAATCAGCTCGTCCGGCACGGCGAACTCCAGCACGCAGTCAATTTTGATGCCGGCTTCTTTCATCGCGTCCGCCTGCGGAATGGTGCGCGGGAAACCGTCCAGCAGGAAACCGTTTTTGCAGTCTTCCTGTGCGATACGCTCTTTCACCAGCGCGATAACCAGCTCGTCAGTGACCAGTTTACCGGCGTCCATGATGGCTTTCGCCTGATTGCCGAGTTCGGTGCCGGCTTTTACCGCCGCACGCAACATATCGCCCGTGGAGATTTGCGGAATGCCGTATTTCTCCATGATGAACTGAGCCTGAGTGCCCTTACCTGCGCCCGGAGCACCGAGCAGAATAATACGCATTGCGTAAATCCCCTTGCGAATCGCATTGATCAATCTGAGAAGGCGAAGACCATACCATTATGACCCGCTCTCCACAAGAAAGGTGCGGACGGCGGCAGCCTGTTTCTCCATATCGTGCGGCGGGCGGGCGCGGCTAGCGCGCTTTTTCAGATTTGCCGCCGGTGTTGAACAGCGTCTGCACGCGCCGGCCGATCTGCGGCGTCAGGTTGGTCTGTTTGCGGCCGCCGCCGCGCTGGCTGGCGCGCACCAGCAGATAGCTCTGCTGCGGCCATAGCTCCACGTCGCTGGCCGGGGCCAGCGACGCCAGCTGCGCCCGCGACAGCGCGAAGCTGGCGAACGGCAGGCCCGCCTGATGGCCGGAGGCGATCGGCAGCGGCAGGCTCAGGGAGATCGCCTCGACGCTGGCCTGATTATAGGGCCGCCAGCCCTGCTCTTTGCTGCGGGCCAGCGCCGCCAGCACCGGCGTATCGAGCGGCAGCCCCTGTTCGAACAGCCGCAGCTCGCTGCGCACCAGCGTGCTGAAGTCGGCGGTGCGCAGCGCCACCAGCACCAGTCCGCCGGGCAGATCGGCATGGCGATCGAGACGCGCGACAAACAGCCGGGCGTGGTTGATCACCTCTTCATGCAGCACGCTGGCGAAGCTTTCGCTGACGTCGACTACGCCCTGCTGCTGGCAGAGGTGCAGCGGCCGCACCCGACCGTAAGGCAGTTCGATATGCGCGACGAAATTGATGTTGCCCGCCATCAGCGGCACGGCGGGCAGCACATTGAGTTCCGTGACCGGAAAGTGGGTGGCGTAGCGCGTCTGGTTGCGCGCCTGCTCCTGGCGCAGAAAGAGCTGCGACAGCAGGATGCGCGCCACGTGCAGCGAAGGCGCGAAGAACAAGTCGTACTGCTCCAGCCGGTAGTGGCGTGACAACAGGGTACGTAACCGGTCTCGCGCCTCGGAAGGACGATCGGCCCAGGGGTGAAGTGCCATCGCGTTGTGATTCTCTTGTTATCGGTCGGGTGATGGCGGAACGACGGCAAATGCTGACCACGCATAGCTTTGCCTGCGAGTCAACCCGCCATAATCAGCGGGCAAGGTTAGGGGAATGCGGCTGGACTTTAAAATGATATAAACTGACAATCCCTGTTAGGTTTTTACACAGGGGATGAGTATGACCCGGCTACCTCCGCTAAGGGCGCTGCACCATTTTCACCAGGCGGCGTTACATAGCAGCTTTAGCGTGGCGGCCGAACGCCTGCACGTCACTCACAGCGCCGTGAGCCACCAGATCCGCCAGCTGGAGAGCTGGATGGGCAAGCCGCTTTTCGTGCGCACCAACGGACGCGTGAAGTTAACCTCGCACGGCGAGCGCCTGCTGCTCAGCTGTCAGAAAGCGTTTAGCGAGCTCTCCACCACCTGCGCCAGCATTCGCACCGGCATGCGTCACCATCTCAACGTCTCCTGCGCGCCGAGCTTTCTGTCGCAGTGGCTGATCCCGCGCATCGGCACCTTTTACCAGCGCTATCCCGATATTGAGGTGCAGTTTCAGCCGCAGCTGGAGCTGGATCAGCTGCGCAGCGAGCATGTCGACGTGTTGATTCTCAGCTTTGAGCAGCCGCCAGATGGCGATATTGACGCCACGCTGATCAGCGACGACTATCTCGGGCCGCTCTGCGCGCCGCTGTTCGCCTCGCGCTTTCGCAGCGCGCAGGATTTCGCCGCCCTGCCCTTGCTGCATGTCGATACGCGTCTGCACGCCTGGGCGGAATGGTCGACGGCCGCCAACGTGCGCGGTAATTTCTGGTCGGGCAAGCATTTCGACAATCTGACGCTCGGCATTCAGGCGGCGAAGAACGGACTGGGCGTGATTGTGGCGCCGCGTCTGCTGGTGCGCCAGGAGCTGGAAGAGGGATCGCTGATTGCCCCGCTCGGCTTTGTGCGCGTTAACCGAGCCACCTGGATGATGACCAAGGAGTCGCGCCGCAACGACGGGGAGATTACGCTGTTTCGCGACTGGCTGCGCGAGGCGGCGCAGCAGTAGGGGCTGTTTAGAACGTGAATTATCCGCGTAAAGGTAGCTAAGCGCGGTCAGGTGTGACTCAAAGGCGGGTACCCAACTCAGGGAGTGGGTGGCATGGCCCGAGGAGCAAAGCGTCCCGCGACAGGGACAAAAACGCCGGGAGCGTTTTTGAACAACGCAACGCGTTGGCACGTTTACGGGCGCACCTCAGGGATGAGGTGCGTAATCGCGCGGGCCGAGCTGGCAGGGATGCCGCTTTTTGCGTCTTTGCGATTGGGCCATGCCACCCGCGACAGCACCGTTTTAGCAAACAACGGCCAGTATTTTTACCGGCCGTTTTTCACTAATTACGCCGTCAGCAGCTGATTCATACGACGGATAAACTGGTTTGGATCGTCCAGCGTGCCGCGCTCGGCCAGCAGCGCCTGATCCAGCAGCAGCTCAACCCACTCGCCGAAGCGCGCCTCATCCTGGGTATCCGCCACGCGTTTCACCAGCTGATGGTCCGGGTTGATCTCGAAGATATACTTCACTTCCGGCACCGCCTGGCCCGCCGCCGCGAACAGCTTCGCCATCTGAGTGCTGATTTCATTGGCGTCGGTGGTGACGATCGCCGGGGTATCGGTCAGACGATGCGTCAGACGCACCTCTTTTACGCGGTCGCCCAGCAGGGTTTTCACGCGGTCCACGAACGGCTCCAGCGCCTTCTCCGCCTCTTTCTGCTCTTCGCTCTCTTCGTCCGCCAGCTTGCTCAGCGACTCGTCCGCCTTGCTCACCGACTGGAACGCCTTGCCGTCGAACTCGGTCAGGTAGCTCATCATCCACTCGTCGATGCGATCGGAAAGCAGCAGCACCTCGATGCCTTTCTTACGGAACAGCTCCAGATGCGGGCTGCTCTTCGCTGCGGCGTAGCTGTCGGCGGTGATGTAGTAGATCTTCTCCTGACCTTCCACCATGCGGCTGACGTACTCCTCCAGCGACACGGTCTGCTCGGCGCTGTCGCTGTGCGTCGAGGCGAAACGCAGCAGCTTCGCGATCGCTTCCTGGTTGGCGCTGTCTTCCGCCGGGCCCTCTTTCAGCACCAGGCCGAACTCTTTCCAGAAGGTCTGGTATTTCTCGGCGTCGTCTTTGGCCAGCTTCTCCAGCATCTGCAGCGTGCGCTTCGTCAGCGCGGCACGCAGGGTCTGGGTCACGCGGCTGTCCTGCAGGATCTCGCGCGACACGTTGAGCGGCAGATCGTTGGAGTCGATCAGGCCGCGCACGAAGCGCAGGTAGTTCGGCATAAACTGCTCGGCGTCATCCATAATAAAGACGCGCTGCACATAGAGCTTCAGGCCGTGCTTATGGTCGCGGTTCCACATATCGAACGGCGCGCGCGACGGAATATAGAGCAGGCTGGTGTACTCCTGCTTGCCCTCGACGCGGTTGTGGCTCCAGATAGCGGGGTCGCTGAAGTCGTGCGCGATATGCTTGTAAAACTCGTTGTACTCTTCGTCGCTGATCTCAGACTTGTTGCGCGTCCACAGCGCCTGGGCTTTGTTGATCTTCTCCCAGGTGGTGGTGTCGTTCTCTTCGTCTTTGCTTTCAATTTCAACCGGCAGCGCGATGTGATCGGAGTACTTGCCGATAATGCTGCGCACGCGCCAGGCGTCGAGGAACTCATCTTCGCCTTCGCGCAGGTGCAGCGTAATCTCGGTGCCGCGATCGGCTTTGGTAATATCGGCGATGGTGTATTCGCCCTCGCCCGCCGACTCCCAGAACACCCCTTCGTCCGCCGCCGCGCCGGCCGCACGCGTGCGCACCGAGACTTTATCCGCGACGATAAACGCCGAGTAGAAGCCGACGCCGAACTGGCCGATCAGCTGGCTGTCTTTCGCCTGGTCAGAGCCCAGCGACTCCAGGAAGGATTTGGTGCCCGATTTGGCGATGGTGCCCAGGTTCTCAATCACCTCGTCGCGACGCATGCCGATACCGTTGTCCGACAGGGTCAGGGTGCGCTTGTCCTTGTCAACAGAGAGACGCACGCGCAGCTCGCCGTCGCCTTCATACAGGCTGGCGTCCGACAGCGCGCGGAAGCGCAGCTTGTCGGCGGCGTCCGAGGCGTTGGAAATCAGCTCGCGCAGGAAAATCTCTTTGTTTGAATAGAGGGAATGGATCATCAGGTGCAGAAGCTGTTTTACCTCTGACTGAAAGCCACGCGTCTCTTGTCCTTTCATGGTCATTGTTACCTCAACAGGATCAGGTTGAACGAAGGTTGAGGTTGATGTGGGGATGGTGCGGAGAATTTCAAGCCGACGTCGCGAACGACGTCGGCAAGCGTTCAGAAAGTAATCTTGTGACGCCCGGCCAGCGAGTGCGACAGCGTGGTGCCGTCCACCATCTCCAGCTCGCCGCCCACCGGCACGCCGTGCGCGATGCGGCTGGCGTCGACGCCGTACTGGCCGCACAGCTCGGCGATGTAGTTGGCGGTCGCTTCGCCCTCCACCGTGGGGTTGGTGGCGAGGATCACCTCTTTCAGGCTTTCGCTCTCCAGCCGCTGCTCAAGGCGATCCAGCCCGATGTCCTGCGGGCCGATGCCGTCAAGCGGCGACAGATGGCCCATCAGCACAAAGTAGCGGCCGGCGAACTGGCCGGTCTGCTCGATGGCGTGAATATCCGCCGGGCTCTCCACCACGCAGATCAGCCCGTTCTGCTGACGCCGCGGATTGGCGCAGATGGTGCAGATCTCCTGCTCGGTGAAGGTGCGGCAGTCGGCGCAGTGGCCGATTTCGGACATGGCGCGCGTCAGCGCCTGCGCCAGCCGCATGCCACCGCTGCGATCGCGCTGCAGCAGCTGAAACGCCATGCGCTGCGCCGACTTCGGCCCCACGCCAGGCAGGCAGCGCAGCGCCTCCATCAGGGATTCAAGCAGTGGACTGGTTTGCATCAGAACGGCATCTTAAAGCCCGGCGGCAGCTGCATGCCGGCGGAAACAGAGGCCATTTTCTCTTTCTGCGTTTCGTCGATGCGGCGCGCGGCGTCGTTGAAGGCGGCGGCGACCAGATCTTCCAGCATATCTTTGTCATCTTCCAGCAGGCTGGGGTCGATCTCCACGCGGCGGCAGTTGTGCGCGCCGTTGATGGTCACTTTCACCAGGCCCGCGCCCGATTCGCCGGTCACTTCCAGCGCGGCGATCTCTTCCTGGACTTTGGCCATCTTGTCTTGCATCTGCTGGGCCTGCTTCATCAGGTTGCCCAGTCCGCCTTTACCAAACATAGTTTTCTCTCTCAGCTAAGGCCGCATCGCTATCCAGGAGACAGCGGCAGCGTGGTCAAACGGGTCGGATACTCTCTTCATCCAGATCGGCGTCGAAGAACCGACGCAGCGTCTGGATGTGGGTATCGCTAATGATAGACTGACGCGCCTGCGCCAGCTTCTCTTCGTAAATGGCCTGCCGCCACTCGAGTGGCGTCAACACCGCAGGATTATCATCTTCAATGATAGTCAATTCAACTGTCTGGCCGGCGGCGTCGCCTAGCGCGGCCGCCAGCACCTGCTGCGCCGAGGCGGAGTTCAGGTGACGCTGGCTGGATCGCAGGTGCAGGCAAACGCCCTGCTCCGTGCGCTCTTTCCAGGCGTTAAGCGCCAGCTGCTGCACCAGCTTCGGCAGCGGCAGCGCGGCGATTTCCGCCGCCCAGGGATCGCGCTGCTGCGCCTCTTCCATCAGGCGCGCCGCCAGCTCAGGGGTTTTCTCATGCTCAAGCGCCGAACGCAAGGCTTTTGGCGTCGCCACCGGCTCCGGCGCCGCTTCGACCGGGGTCTGCGCCTTCCAGCGGTACGCCTCTTTTTTTGCTGGCGTCGCCTCGCGCGGACGCGCGGCCTGCGCGCGTTCGGTCACCGAGGCCAGGCGCTCCAGCGCGGAGGTGGCCGGCCGCGTCAGAGACGCTGCCGGCTCACTCTTTTTTGCTTTGCTGGCCCCCTGACGCAGCAGCTGAGTGCGCGCCTGCAGGAGCTGGCTGGTGGTGTCGGAAAAAGAGCCGTCAGGCGCGGCGGCGGGCGGCGCGGCAACCGGCGGCGCGACCTGTTCCGGCGGCGGCGCAGGCGGCGCCATCTGCGGCTGCGCGGCAGCGACATGCTGCTGCGGCGCCACGGCGTGCGACGGCGGCGGTGCTGCGTGCGGCGACGGTGCTGCAGCGGACGGCTCCGCCTGTGGCGTCAGGGTGGGACGCGCGGCCGGTTCGGCAATCGCCGTTTGCGGATGGAACGCCAGCGCGCGCAGCAGGGTCATTTCGACGCCCATGCGGCGATCGGGCGCCAGCGGCAAATCTTTGCGCCCCATCAGCAGCGTCTGATAGTAGAGCTGCACGTCAGCGGGCGGCACCACGCGTGCCAGCTCGCGCAGGCGCGGCGCGTGGCTCTCTTCTTCGTCGCTGATCGAGCCGGGCAGCAGCTGCACCATGGCGATGCGGTGCAGCAGACGCAGCATCTCCACCAGCAGCGCCTCCCACTCGACGCCGCGCGAGGCGGCCTGGTTAAGCAGCGTCATCACCTGTTCGCCGCTGCCGTCCACCAGCGCCTCGATCAGGCCCAGCGGCTGCTCGTCGTCCAGCGTGCCGAGCATCTGGCTGACGATGTGGCTGCCAACCACGCCCTGCCCCATGGCGATTGCCTGATCGGTCAGGCTGAGCGCGTCGCGCATGCTGCCGTCAGCGGCGCGCGCCAGCAGCTGCAGCGCGCGCGGCTCGCTCTCGATCTGCTCCTGCTGCAGCACGTAGTCGAGCTGGTTGCGGATCAGCTCGACATCCAGCGCCTTGAGGTGAAACTGCAGGCAGCGGGAGAGGATGGTGACCGGCAGCTTTTGCGGATCGGTGGTGGCGAGCAGGAATTTAACGTGCGACGGCGGCTCTTCCAGGGTTTTCAGCAGCGCGTTGAAGCTGTGGCGCGACAGCATATGCACTTCGTCGATCAGATAGACCTTAAAGCGGCCGCGCGCCGGCGCGTACTGCACGTTGTCCAGCAGGTCGCGCGTGTCTTCGACTTTGGTGCGCGAGGCGGCGTCAATCTCGATCAGATCGACAAAGCGGCCCTGTTCGATCTCGCGGCAGTTGTCGCACTGCCCGCACGGCGTGGCGGTGATGCCGGTTTCGCAGTTAAGGCCTTTCGCCAGCAGGCGCGCAATGGTAGTTTTGCCCACGCCGCGCGTGCCGGAGAAGAGATAAGCATGATGGAGACGTCCCAGTGAGAGTCCATTCGCCAGCGCGGTCAGGACATGTTCCTGACCGACAACGTCAGCAAACGCCTGGGGACGCCATTTTCGCGCAAGTACCTGATAGCTCATGTGGATTCGATCACTGGATGTGGTTGGAAAGATGAGCGCAGACGCGCTGCAACCCCTGTATATCGTTGCAGTAGTTTAACAGCGACGGCGGGCGTTGCCTATCACTTGCTGGCCTCGCGCGCGGCGAGGCCATCGTCACTCAGTGACCGGGGAAGTTGACCAGGCTGTAGCAATTGACGCCCAGCGCTTTCAGGCGCGTTTCGCCGGTCAGATCGAAGAGATTGATCACAAAGGCGGCGTCTTTAACTTCGCCGCCGGCGCGGCGGATCAGCTTGACCGTCGCTTCGATGGTGCCGCCGGTCGCCAGCAGATCGTCCACCACCAGCACCACGTCGCCGGGCTTGATGGCGTCTTTATGCAGCTCGAGCGCATCGGTGCCATATTCCAGCTCGTAGGATTCGCTGAAGGTGGCGCGCGGCAGCTTGCCTGGCTTGCGCACCGGCACAAAGCCGACGCCTAACGCCAGCGCCACCGGCGCACCGAACAGGAAGCCGCGCGCTTCGGTGCCCACCACTTTGGTGATGCCTTGATCGCGATAGCGCTCGACAAACAGCGCGATAGTCGCGGCGTAGGCTTGCGGATCTTCCAGCAGGCTGGTGACGTCGCGGAAGAGGATCCCGGGTTTCGGGTAATCCGGAATGCTTTTAATGCTCTCTTTAATGAATTCAAGCTGCTGCGCAGTTGCGGTCATAATGTTACGCCTGGTAAAAACTTTATATCGCGCAGCTTCCATAGCGTCAGATTCCGAAATGAATCAGACGCAGAGAGTAAAAAAAGGGAAGCCACGCACGAAGATGCCCAAATCTAAGCAAATGCCCGGCTAATTGCAACCTTATCGCGGCGGCGCGCGATCGTCGGGCGATTCCGCCACCACAGGAATACGCCACATCATCAGCAGCAAAATGCAGAGCATTACGCTAAGCATGACGCGCACCCACAGAATATTCACCAACCCGATCGAGACGCCGAACGTCACCAGCATGACGGCAATCGCCCGCCCTTTCGCGCCCGGCGGCATGGCGCGATGACGCTGCCAGTGGCGCAGATAGCGGCCGAACGGCGAACGCCACAGCAGCCAGTGATGAAAACGCGGCGACGAGCGGGCGAAACACCAGGCCGCCAGCAGCACGAATGGCGTGGTGGGTAATAATGGTAATACAATGCCCAGCGCGCCGAGTATGATGGCGAGCCAGCCGAGAGTGAGCAGTAAAATACGTTGCATAGCCTTGCCTGGATCCTTTGCCTCCGCGCTACGTTAGCACAGATAAGGAAAAGATGATGGCGGACGCCACCACACAACAGCGTCTCGCCGCCTGCCTGGCGGCGCTTCAGGCGCAGATTGCGCGGCATCCCGACGGCCGCTGCCGCACGCCGCGCTTCGATCGCCAGCTGTTCAGCACCGCCGGCACGCGGCTGGCGGACTATCTGCAGGAGACGGAACGCAACCTGCAGCTCTTTTGCGCCTGCGACAACGCGCAAGAGCGCGTCTGGCTGGCTGATAAGCTGGTGAACCAGATCGCCGCTCTGCAGCGCGAAGCCAGCACGCAGCAGCTGCGCCTGCGCCGCGAACGCCCCATCGCCAGCCCGCGCCAGCAGAAGCTGGAAGAGTATCGCGAATATGAACGGCGGCTGCAGGCGATGATCGACCAGCGCGAACAGCGGCTGGCGCTGGCGGAGAGCCTGGCGCAGCAGCAGCAGCTGAAGCAGGATCTCGAGGTGCTGGAGGGCCGCATGGCGCGCTGCCGTCAGGCGATCAGCGCGGTGAGCTGGGCGCTTTCGCTGCGCGGCGACGCCCTTTGACGCCTATACTTAGCGCCACGCATTCAGGAGCCTGAAAGGGGAATGATTGCCGGCGCGCTGCTGATGCTGCTGGTGGCGGCGAAACTGCGCATATAAGGAGCGACAATGTCACTGGAAAACGCACCCGACGAGGTGAAACTGGCGGTGGATTTGATCCAGCTGCTGGAAGAGAACCGTCTGCCCACCGAGACCGTGCTGGCGGCGCTGGCGATTGTACAGCGCGATTTTGAGAAGAAGCGCGCCGCCGGTCAGTAGCCCTGGCGGGCGCCGGTCAGGGTCGGACTCAGGCGCAGCATATCGATAAAGGCCTCGACAATTTGCGGCGCGGCCGCCGCCAGGTCGAAACTCTCTGGCGTAAACAGCCAGCTCTCCATCATGCCGTTGACGTAGCCGCGCAGCAGCAGCGCCGCCTGACGGGTGTTGAGCGCCACCGGTAATTGCCCTGCCTCAATGCACTCTTTCAAAACATCTTCTATTTTATCATAGCACTCGGTGAGCAGGCTCTGCTGCATATTTTGCAGCGCGGCCATTTCGCCGACGAATTCGCACTTATGGAAAATGATCTCCATCAGGGCGCGGCGCTGAGGATCCTTTGCTGTGGCGTCAAAGATATAGATCAGCATCGCGCGCAAGACAGAGAGTGGATCGCCGGGGTATTTTGTCTGATACTCAAGTTCCACATCATCAAGCCCAGCGTCGGTGCGCAGCCATATTTCGTGTAACACATCGGCTTTATTTTTAAAGTGCCAGTAGATCGCGCCGCGCGTAACGCCGGCCGCCGCGGCAATATCTGCCAGCGAGGTCGCAGAAACGCCCTGGCGAGAGAATAACGCAAGCGCCACATCAAGAATTTGATGACGCGTTTCAAGGGCCTGGGCTTTGGTTTTTCGTGCCATAGGGGACTTTTATTACAAACTGGCAAGTTTACATACATTTATGAATGTATGTACCATAGCACGACCCGGATTTTAGCGCAGCAATGGGTTGAGCGGTTTGTGATCCATTGATCAATTGATATCGGACACTAGAGGTTTATTTATGAATAAAAACAGAGGATTAGCGCCTCTGGCGGCCGTCCTGATGCTTTCAGGCAGCTTTGTGTTAACAGGATGTGATGATAATAAATCCCAACAAGCCGCCCAGCAACACCCGCCGGAAGTGGGGGTTGTCACCCTTAAAAGCGAACCCCTGAAGATCACCACGGAGCTGCCGGGCCGGACCTCCGCCTATCGCGTGGCTGAAGTGCGTCCTCAGGTTTCCGGTATCATTCTGAAGCGTAATTTCGTGGAAGGCAGCGATATTAAAGCGGGCGAATCGCTTTATCAGATCGATCCCGCCACCTACCAGGCCAGCTACGACAGCGCGAAAGGCGATCTGGCGCAGGCGGAAGCCAACGCGCGCATCGCGCAGCTGACGGTTAACCGTTACAAGCCGCTGCTCGGCACCAAATATATCAGCCAGCAGGATTACGACAACGCCGTGGCCACCGCCGCGCAGAATGCCGCCGCCGTGCAGGTGGCGAAAGCGAACGTCGAAACCGCCCGCATCAATCTGGCCTATACCAAAGTGACCTCGCCTATCAGCGGACGCATCGGCAAATCGTCCGTCACCGAAGGCGCGCTGGTGCAGAGTGGGCAGACCACCGCGCTGGCCACTGTGCAGCAGCTCGACCCGCTCTATGTCGACGTCACCCAGTCGAGCGACGAGTTTATGCGTCTGCGCGCGGAGCTGGAATCTGGCCAGCTGAAGCAGGTGGACGGCAAAGCGAGCGTTACTCTGCTGATGCAGGACGGCAGTGAGTCGGCGCAAAAAGGCACGCTGGAGTTCTCGGACGTCACGGTTGACGAAACCACTGGCTCTATCACCCTGCGCGCTATCGTGCCGAACCCGGATCATAAACTGCTGCCGGGCATGTTCGTCCGCGCGCGTCTGGAAGAAGGCACCAACCCGAATGCGCTGCTAGTTCCGCAGCAGGCTGTCGCGCGTACCCCGACCGGTCAGGCGACCGTGATGGTAGTCGGCGCTGACAACAAGGTGGAAGTGCGCAGCGTCAACGCTTCGCAGGCGATCGGCGACAAATGGCTGGTGACCTCGGGTCTGAAAGCGGGCGAGCGCGTGATCAGCGTCGGCACGCAGCGCGCCAAACCGGGCGCGCAGGTGACGCCGCAGGAAGTCTCCGCCGAGCAGAAATCTGACGCCAACGCGCAATCTCAGCCTCAGGCTGAAAAATCTTCGTCTTAACAGGAGCCGTTGATACATGGCTAAGTTCTTTATCGATCGCCCCATCTTTGCGTGGGTAATCGCCATCATCGTGATGCTGGCGGGTGCGCTATCGATTCTTAAACTGCCGATCGAGCAATATCCCAACGTTGCTCCACCGGCGGTGCAGATTCGTGCCGCTTATCCGGGCGCCGATGCGAAAACGCTGCAGGACTCTGTGACGCAGGTTATCGAACAGAATATGAACGGTATTGATGGGCTGATGTACTTCTCATCAAACAGTGATTCTTCCGGTAACCTGCAGCTGACCCTTAGCTTCGAATCCGGCACCGATCCCGATATCGCGCAGGTTCAGGTGCAGAACAAACTGCAGCTGGCGATGCCGCTGCTGCCGCAGGAAGTGCAGCAGCAGGGTATTCAGGTGCAGAAATCCTCCAGCAGCTTCCTGATGGTAGCGGGTTTCGTCAGCGATGACGGCTCCATGACCCAGAACGACATCTCTGACTTTGTCGCCTCGAATATCAAGGACCCCATCAGCCGTACCACCGGCGTGGGCGACACCCAGATCTTCGGCGCGCAGTATGCGATGCGTATCTGGATGGATCCGGCGAAGCTGAATAACTATCAGCTGACGCCGGTTGACGTTATCAGCGCCATCAACACCCAGAACGCCCAGGTGGCGGCGGGCCAGCTCGGCGGCGCGCCTGCTGCGCCGAACCAGCAGCTTAACGCCTCGATCATCGCGCAGACGCGTCTGACCTCGACCGACGAGTTCGGCAAGATCCTGCTGAAGGTGAACACCGACGGCTCGCAGGTTCGCCTGCGCGACGTGGCGAAGATCGAGCTGGGCGGCGAGAACTACGAGGTTATCGCGCGCTATAACGGCAAACCCGCTTCCGGTATCGGCATCAAGCTGGCAACCGGCGCAAACGCGCTCGACACCGCCAATGCGGTAAAGGCGGAGCTGGGCAAGCTGCAGTCGACCTTCCCGGCCGGCCTGAAGGTGGTTTACCCTTACGACACCACGCCGTTTGTTAAGATCTCTATCTTCGAAGTGGTGAAAACCCTGTTCGAAGCGATCGTGCTGGTGTTCCTGGTGATGTATCTCTTCCTGCAGAACTTCCGCGCCACGCTGATCCCGACTATCGCGGTGCCGGTGGTGCTGCTCGGCACCTTCGCCATCATCAGCGCCTTCGGCTACTCGATAAACACGCTGACGATGTTCGGTATGGTGCTCGCCATCGGCCTGCTGGTGGATGACGCCATCGTGGTGGTGGAAAACGTCGAGCGCGTGATGGCCGAAGAGGGCCTGCCGCCGAAAGAGGCGACCAAACGCTCGATGGAGCAGATTCAGGGCGCGCTGGTAGGTATCGCGCTGGTGCTGTCGGCGGTATTTATCCCGATGGCCTTCTTCGGCGGATCCACCGGCGTGATCTACCGTCAGTTCTCTATCACCATCGTTTCCGCGATGGCGCTGTCGGTGCTGGTGGCGTTGATCCTGACGCCGGCGCTCTGCGCCACGATGCTGAAGCCGATCAAGAAAGGCGATCACGGCAAAACCACCGGCTTCTTCGGCTGGTTTAACCGCCTGTTCGACAAGAGCACCAACCACTACGTCGACAGCGTCGGCCATATTGTGCGCAGCACCGGCCGCTATCTGGTGATCTATCTGGTGATCGTGGTGGGTATGGCTTATCTGTTCCTGCGCCTCCCCTCTTCGTTCCTGCCGGAAGAGGATCAGGGTCTGCTGCTCGCGCAGGCGCAGCTGCCTGCGGGCGCAACGCAAGAGCGTACCCAGAAGGTCATGGATCAGATCACCGACTACTTCCTGAATAAAGAGAAGGACAGCGTGAAGTCGGTGTTTACCGTGAACGGCTTCGGCTTCTCCGGCCGCGGTCAGAACACCGGTATCGCCTTCGTCAGCCTGAAACCCTGGGATGAGCGCAGCAGCAGCGATCTGAAGGTGCCGGCGATCGCCGGTCGCGCCATGGGCGCGCTGGGCCAGATTAAAGATGCGATGGTGTTCCCGTTCAACCTGCCGGCGATTATCGAGCTGGGTAACGCCACCGGCTTCGACTTCGAGCTGATCGACCAGAACAACCTCGGCCATGAAAAACTGACCGAGGCGCGTAATCAGCTGCTGGGCATGGTGGCGCAGCACGGCGATACGCTGGTGGGCGTGCGTCCTAACGGCCTGGAAGATACGCCGCAGTACAAGCTGACCATCGATCAGGAAAAAGCGCAGGCGCTCGGCGTTTCGCTCTCCGATATCAACACCACGCTCGGCTCGGCCTGGGGCGGCTCTTACGTTAATGACTTTATCGATCGCGGTCGCGTGAAGAAGGTCTACGTCATGGGTGAAGCCAAAGACCGTATGCTGCCAGACGATATCAGCAAGTGGTATGTGCGCAACAGCAGCGGCACCATGGTGCCCTTCTCCGCCTTCTCGTCGGCGAAGTGGCAGTATGGCTCGCCGCGTCTGGAGCGCTATAACGGTCTGCCGTCAATGGAGATCCTGGGCCAGGCTGCGCCAGGCAAAAGTTCCGGCGATGCCATGAACCTGATGGAAGAGCTGGCGTCGAAGCTGCCGGCGGGCATCGGCTACGACTGGACCGGCATGTCCTATCAGGAACGTCTCTCCGGCAACCAGGCGCCTGCGCTCTATGCGATCTCGCTGATTGTGGTCTTCCTCTGTCTGGCGGCGCTCTATGAGAGCTGGTCAATTCCGTTCTCGGTGATGCTGGTGGTGCCGCTCGGGGTCATCGGCGCGCTAATCTTCACCACGCTGCGCGGACTGAGTAACGACGTTTACTTCGTGGTCGGTCTGTTGACCACCGTGGGTCTCTCGGCGAAGAACGCCATCCTGATCGTCGAATTCGCCAAGGATTTGATGGAGAAAGAAGGCAAAGGTCTGGTGGAAGCGACGCTGGAGGCGTGTCGTATGCGTCTGCGTCCGATCCTGATGACCTCGCTCGCCTTTATCCTCGGCGTGTTGCCGCTGGCGATCAGCACCGGCGCAGGTTCCGGCGCGCAGAACGCCGTCGGTACCGGCGTAATGGGCGGCATGGTCACGGCGACCGCGCTGGCGATCTTCTTCGTTCCGGTGTTTTTCGTGGTGGTACGCCGCCGCTTCGGCAAGAACAAAGCGGAGCTGGAAAAAGGCCATCCGACCGAACAGAGCCATCAACACTGATTTTTGCTGAATGACAAAAGGCCGCGCAAGCGGCCTTTTTTTATGGCGGCGGCGGCAGCGAATGGATCAGGGTTGCATTTCCAAAAGAGGAGGCGCACAATAATGTTACTTTATAACATAACATTTGCGAGGCGTTATGAAACCGAACATTCATCCTGCTTACCGTCCGGTCGTGTTCCACGACACCACTGTCGATAAGTATTTCAAAATCGGCTCCACCATCAAAACCGAGCGCACCGTCGAGTTCGAAGGTGAAACCCTGCCCTACGTGACGCTGGACGTCTCTTCCGCCTCCCACGTCTACTACACCGGCAAGCAAAAAGATTTCACTAAAGAGGGCAGCGCCGCGCGCTTTAATCAGCGTTTTGGCCGCTTTCTTAAAAAAGGGGGCGAATGACGATGCAGGTATTAAGCTCGCTGGCGTCGGCAAAAAAACGCCATAAGGACTGCAAGATCGTTCGTCGTCACGGACGGGTATTTGTGATTTGCAAATCAAATCCGCGCTTCAAGGCGGTACAGGGAAGAAAGAAAAAACGTTAGGACCTGTCGTGATCGCTGGCCGGGGAACTCCCCGGCCTTTTTTTTATTGCATGCTGTGGGCCATCGCCTCAACGTTATGGCGAAACGCCGCGATATAGGTCGGCGCCGGGCCGGAAGGCTGAGACAGCGCTTCCGGATAGAGTTCGCCGCCCGGCTGCGCGCCTGTCGCGCTGGCGATCTGCTTCACCAGGCGCGGATCGGTCTGGTTCTCAATAAAATAGCTGTGGATATGCTCGGCCTGCAGCTGCTTGATCAGTCCGCCTACCGTGCTGGCGCTGGCTTCCGCCTCGGTAGAGAAGCCCACCGGCGCCAAAAAGGCCACGCCATAGCGCTGACCAAAATAGCCAAAAGCGTCATGGCTGGTCAGCACCTTGCGCTTCGCCACCGGGATAGCCGCAAAGGTGGTTTCCGCCCAGCGGTCCTGCGCCTGCAGCTGCTGAATATAGTGTTCGCCGCTGCGGCGAATGGCGTCACCATCCTGCGGATCAGCCTTGATCAGCGCATTCATCACGTTGGTAGCGTAAATGACGCCGTTGCGCATGCTGTTCCAGGCGTGCGGATCGGTGACGGTTTTCCCCTCTTCCTCCATGCTGCGCGTCGAGACGCCGCGCGAGGCGACCACCGGCTGGCCTTTATAGCCGGAGGCGCTTACCAGCCGATCCATCCAGCCTTCCAGCCCCAGGCCGCTGACAAACACCACGTCCGCTTTCGCCAGCGCCTGGCTGTCCTGCGGCGTCGGTTCAAAGGTGTGAGGATCGCCATCCGGCCCGACCAGCGATTTCACCTGAACGTGCTCGCCGCCGACCTGCTTCACGATATCCGCCAGTACGGTAAAACTTGCGACGGCGTTAACGGTGTTCGCCATAGATAATGGGCTGATCAGCAGCGCGCCGATCGCCAGACTTACTGGTAACCTTTTCATTTATACCCCTGTTTAATGGCGGCGGAGAATGCCGCCGCACGGTCCTGCCAGAATGGAAAGAAAAAAGAGCAGCGCGGCGCTCAGCACCACCGCCGGACCGGCCGGCAGCGAGTAACGCCAGGAGAGCATCAGGCCGATTAGCGCGGCGGCGATCGCCAGCGCCATGGCGATGGCCAGCATCCAGGCCAGATGACGGCTCCAGAAACGGGCGCTGGCGGCGGGCAGCATCATCAGCCCCACCGACATCAGCGTGCCGAGCACCTGAAAGCCCGCCACCAGATTGAGCACCACCAGCATCAGGAACAGACCATGCACCAGTGGGGCGCTCCATCTGCCCTGGGCGCGCAGAAAGTCGGGATCGAAGGCGTCGATCACCAGCGCCCGGTAGATCGTCGCCAGCATCAGCAAGGTAAAGGCAGCGATGGCGCCGACCAGCAGCAGTGCCGGGCTGTCGACCGCCAGCAGCGAGCCGAACAGCACGTGCAGCAGATCGACGCTGGAGCCGCGCAGCGACACCAGCGTTACCCCGAGCGCCAGCGATCCCAGATAGAAACCGGCGAAGCTGGCGTCCTCTTTTAGCGGCGTGTAGCGGCTGACCGCACCGGAGAGCAGCGCCACCGCCAGTCCGGCGATCAGCCCGCCGACGCCCATCGCCACCAGCGACAACCCTGAAATCAGATAGCCAATAGCGGCGCCCGGCAGCACCGCGTGCGACAGCGCGTCGCCAATCAGGCTCATACGGCGCAGCGATAAGAAGACGCCGAGCGGCGTGGCGCTGACGGCCAGCGCCACACAGGCCACCAGCGCGCGACGCATAAAACCGAACTCTATAAACGGCTGAATAAGCGTCATGATGCGAAGCGCCGTAGCGAGGCGGACGCGAGGCGATCCCGACTCTCATCCAGCGACAGCACGTCGCTGAAATAGCGCTCAACCAGCGGACGATCGTGCAGCACTACCAGCAGCGTGGTGCCCGCCTGCTGCTGCCGTTGCAGAATCGACATCAGCAGCGTCACGGTTTGCGCGTCAATGCCGTTGAAAGGCTCATCCAGCAGCCAGAGCGGACTGCGCTGCAGCAGCAGGCGGGCAAAGAGCACGCGCTGCAGCTGGCCGCCCGACAGCGTGGCGGGCTGCGCGCCGGTGAACGCCTGCATCTGCACCGCCTCCAGCGCCTTATGGATTTCGCGCCGCATCTGCCGGTCGATGCCGCCAAACCAGCCGCAGCGCGGCCAGCAGCCCATCGACACCAGCTCAAATACAGTTAGGGGAAAGCGCGTCTCCAGCTCGCTGCGCTGCGGCATCCAGCCGATCGCTTTGCGCGGCAGACTTAGCTCGCACGCACCGGCTATCGGCCGCAGCAGGCCGGCGATGGTTTTCAGCAGCGTTGACTTGCCGCTGCCGTTGGCGCCGATTAGCGCCGTCATGCTTCCCGCCATGAGTTCAGCATTAATTTCCGGGGTGACCGCGACCTTCTGATAACCCGCCTGAAGTTGGGTAAAACGCATCACGCACGCATTCCCCATACCATCGCCAGCGTCAGCAGCGCGATGACCAGCAGCGCGACCGCCACCCGACCGCCCAGCGAAAGCAGCATTCCACTTTGATTCATGATCTACTCAATATGTTATAACATAACAATACACTACCTTATCTGCAGCCGGGCGGCGAGAGCAAACTGTTTCAAAAGTTATCAGCGGGCCGCGACGGCTGGTAGCAGAGATACGCCATTGCGCTGATTTGGCGAGGAAAAAGGCTAAACGAATAACAATGACAGGTTTTACCGTCTATCCGCCTGTTGCAAAGTGGTTGCATAAGTCTAATGATCGGTTTATCAATCCAGAGAGCCGGAAAAAGATATGTCACTACAGCTCGAAAGCAATATCGATGGGGATAACCCAGGCATCCCAGAATTAACGGCGTTTATCCAACGGAATATTCCCAAAATAGCGCAGCCCCTGGCCGGGGATCTGCAATGGTATTCACCCCACGCGCAGTTACTTCCTGAGAGTTTTAAAATAAAGTCTGTCGAAAAGTTAGCCAGCAATCGTTTTAAAATGCTTTATCAATTTAGCGGTCATATATTTAGTCCTTGTCTGGATTTAAACGAAACATTTACGCGTGAAGAGCAGGTTATGTTTCAGGTTTTTCCCGGCAGAGTTGAGTTCGAGCTGATTGACAACCAGCAACCCTCCCCTGCTGACGAATTGTAATATTTGGTAATTGAGGTGAGCAAATCTAATGATTGTGACGTATATTTAATGTGTCTTTCACTCTGACCGCTATTCAACATCGCTTCCTGGCCGCTTAACCTAAACTCGCCGCGCTGCGGCATCCGTGCAAGCTATGGAGGGGAAAAAGATGGACGAGTACTCACCGAAACGGCATGATATTGCCCAGCTTAAATTCTTGTGTGAGAGCCTGTTTGATGAAAGTATGGCGACGCTGACCGACAGCCACCACGGCTGGGTTAACGACCCGACTTCAGAGAGCAATTTACAGCTTAATGATTTGATTGAGCACATCGCTTCTTTCACGATGAATTACAAAATAAAGCATGCTGAAGATGAAGCCCTGATTACGCAAATCGACGACTATCTTGATGATACCTTTATGCTGTTTACTAATTACGGTATCAATGCACAAGATTTGAATCGGTGGCAGCGTTCCGCCCGGCGCTTATTTAATATTTTTAGCGAAGAGTGTGCTTACCTTCAGCAACCCAGTCACTCCATTTAGGTAAACATGAGACCGGTTTATTTATGAACGATAAAATGTTGACGAAAACCGATTATTTGATGCGGCTGAGACGCTGCCGCTCAATCGACACGCTGGAGCGCGTGATCGAAAAAAATAAGTATGAACTTTCTGATGATGAACTGGCGGTATTCTATTCAGCTGCCGATCACCGTCTGGCTGAACTGACGATGAATAAGCTTTACGACAAAGTGCCCGGCTCGGTATGGAAGTTTGTGCGTTAATAGCCTGTTTTGCCTTTCCCTTTGCTGCAACCTGCCCTTTTTGTTTCAGATAAATGTGTAACTCGCCATGGAATGGCGGTTATGAGCGTTGCTTGAGGATTTTTGGCGGGGAGAAAGTGGTGGAGGCCCTGCCAGCCACATCCCGGCACACGCGTCACCTGCTGCGGCTGCTTCCTTCCGGACCTGACCGAGTTCACAAGTTAGCATTGCGGGAGGACCAACAGAGCCTCCATTGACAAGCCCTCTTTCGAAGGCGGGGGCATTATCAGGGAAGGCCCGGCCAATTGCAAGCGCCGCCCGGGCGACCGTTGTTTTCTTGAACAGCGCATCAACGCAGCGCCTCCTCTCTCTGTGCTACAGTGGCATTTTGCTTCCGGGACATCGCTATGGATCCGCAAGAGAGTTTTCAGCAGCGCATCTGGCACATCGTTGCCGCTATTCCCGCTGGCAAAGTTGCCACCTATGGCGATATCGCCCGGCTCGCCGGTTCGCCGCGTGCCGCGCGCCAGGTCGGCGGCGTTTTGCGCCGTCTGCCGCCAGGCAGCCAGCTTCCCTGGCATCGCGTGATTAACCGACACGGCGCCATCTCGTTACAGGGCGACGATCTGCTGCGGCAGCGCGACGCGCTGGCGGAGGAAGGCATAGAGATAAGCGACAGCGGACAGGTGGAGCTGGCACGCTATCGCTGGCAACCCTGACAAGCGGGGCGAAGACACCCCGCTGCGAGTCGATTACAGGCTGGTCGGCGCAGGCACCGAAGAGGATGGCGTCACCTGGGTCGGTGATGTAGACGGCACGGTAGTGACCGCGCCCGGCTGCGTCGGCAGCGCGGTTTGCGGCACCGGCACCAGCAGCAGCTCCGCTTTGGTTCCGCCCTGATTGATCACCGGCTTCACGGCATCAGTAATAAACGCCAGCTTGCCGTCGATGGTAATCGCCGCGCTCAGCAAGATGCGCGCGTTAGGCTGGATATCGGCCGGATTAAACGGCAGGACAAACTGGAACGGCGCCTGCTTGCCCTGCGTGTGCACGGCGCGCTGCGACAGCACTTTTGACGGCGCGTCCGACAGCGAGGCGTCGGAGAGCGTCACCGTCAGCACCGCGTCTGGCGGCAGCGCGATACGCTGACGGATATAGACCGTACCGCTTACGTTAGGCTGCGCGATCGCCGCCTGCTGCCCTGCTGCGCTGGCGCCCAGCGTCGGCACCGGAACCGGTTTGCTGTGATCGGCACAACCGGCGGCGGCTGCAATTAAGGTAATACCACTTACCACTTGCCAGAGTTTCATTGATGTCGTCTCCATCTGATCACTATGATTATCGGCTGCGAATGTGTCGTACAGGGTTTCACTCGCCTTATGTCCTTAATCCTGGCATAAAATGCAGATATTTCCTGTCGCCCTCCGGCGCACTCTTTGATTGACGGCAACTGGTCGGATCTTTCACACTGAGCCGGTTAACTTTGTGAGGATTGCACTATGAGCCAGGCGCTGCAAAATCTGCTGAATTTATTAAATCTGGAAAAGCTGGAAGAGGGCCTGTTTCGTGGCCAGAGCGAGGATTTAGGACTGCGTCAGGTGTTTGGCGGTCAGGTGGTGGGTCAGGCGCTCTATGCGGCGAAACAGACCGTGCCGGAAGCGCGCATCATCCACTCTTTTCACAGCTACTTCCTGCGGCCGGGCGACAGCAAGAAAGGGATTATTTACGACGTGGAAACCCTGCGCGACGGCAAAAGCTTTAGCGCGCGCCGCGTCAGCGCCATTCAGAACGGCCAGCCGATTTTCTATATGACCGCGTCGTTCCAGGCGCCAGAGAGCGGCTTCGAGCATCAGAATGCCATGCCCGAGGTGCCCGGCCCGGAAACCCTGGCCTCGGAGCAGGATCTGGCGCAGAAGATGGCGCATCTGCTGCCGGAAAAGGTGCGGGAGAAGTTTATCGCCGAGCGGCCGCTGGAGATACGCCCGGTGCAGATCCACAACCCGCTAAAAGGCCGCGTCGATGAGCCGGTGCGTCAGGTGTGGATCCGCGCCAACGGCGGCCTGCCTGCCGATCTGCGCATTCATCAGTATCTGCTGGGCTACGCTTCTGACCTCAACTTCCTGCCGGTCGCGCTACAGCCGCACGGCAAGGGTTTTCTGGAAGCGGATATGCAGGTCGCCACCATCGATCACTCGATGTGGTTTCACCGCCCGTTCAACTTCAGCGACTGGCTGCTCTACAGCGTGGTGAGCACCTCCGCTTCCGGCGCGCGCGGCTTTGTGCGTGGCGAGTTCTATAACCAGCAGGGCGTGCTGGTCGCCTCTACCGTACAGGAAGGGGTCATGCGCCAGCGCAGCGAATAGGCAAGATCGCGCAGGCAAAAAAAAAGGGGCGAATCATCGCCCCTTGTTGCTGTTGTTATTATTTAGCGCACTGCTCTTCTTTGCCCGACGGCTTACTGGTTGTAAGCGTTCTCGCCGTGGCTGTTGACGTCCAGACCTTCGCGCTCCTGCTCTTCCGGCACGCGCAGACCGACAATCATATCCGCCAGCTTAAAGCCGATAAAGGCGACCACTGCCGACCAGACGATGGTGACGCCGACGCTGAACAGCTGCACCCAGACCTGATGGCCCATGGTGACGCCTTCGGCATAGCCGACGCCGCCCAGCGAAGAGGAGGCGAAGACGCCGGTCAGGATACAGCCGACGATGCCGCAGACGCCGTGCACGCCGAAGACGTCGCACGGGTCATCCACGCGCAGCATTTTCTTCAGCGAGGTAACGCCCCACAGTCCAGCCAGACCGCCCACCAGACCGATAATCAGCGCGCCGCCGACGCCCACGTAGCCGCAGGCTGGGGTGATCGCGACCAGACCAGCGATAAAACCCGAACAGGCGCCCAGCAGCGACGGCTTGCCGCGCACCGCCCACTCGCCGAAGGTCCATGACAGCACCGCGCCCGCGGTCGCCACCACGGTGTTGAGGAAGGCCAGCGCGGCGATTTCATTAGCGGCGGAGGCGGAGCCGGCGTTGAAGCCAAACCAGCCGACATAAAGGATCGCGGTGCCGGTAAACACCATCGGCAGGTTGTGCGGTTTAAACGCCTCTTTGCCAAAGCCGGCGCGCTTGCCCACCAGATAGGCGCCCACCAGGCCGGCGATCGCGGCGTTGATATGCACCACCGTGCCGCCGGCGAAGTCCAGCGCCCCATCCTGTGCCAGGAAACCGCCCGCCCAGACCATGTGCGCAATCGGCAGATAGGCCAGCGTGACCCACACGCCAACGAAAATCAGCACGGCGGAGAAGCGAATACGCTCGGCGATGGCGCCGACGATCAGCCCCACGGTAATACAGGCGAACGATGCCTGGAACGCCACGTGGATATACTGATAGAAGCTGCCCATCACTGCTTTCAGCTCGATGTTTTTCAGCATCGCCCACTGGAAGCTGCCGAAAAAGGCGTTGCCTTCGCTGAACGCCAGCGAATAGCCATAAATAATCCACAGCACGCAGACCAGCGCAAAGGTCACCGCCACCTGCGTCAGCATCGAAAGCACGTTCTTGCCGCGGATTAAGCCGCCGTAAAACAGCGCGATCCCTGGAATCGTCATAAACAGCACCAGCGCGGTGCAAATCATCATAAATGCGTTATCGGCCTTATCCGCAACGGCAGGCGCAGCCATCGCCAGCGACGGTACCAGCGCCAGGCTGATGAGGCCCAACAAGGTGAATGCTTTATTCATTTTTTTCCATCCCATCAGATTACGTAGCCGAAATTACAGCGCTGCTTCGTCGGTCTCGCCGGTGCGAATACGGATAACGCGCTGAAGCTCAGCGACAAAAATTTTGCCGTCACCGATCTTGCCGGTGTAGGCCGCTTTGCTGATCACATCCACCACCTCGTCGAGCTGGTCGTCAGCGATGGCGACATCGATTTTGACCTTGGGCAGAAAGTTCACGCTGTACTCGGCGCCGCGATAGAGTTCCGCATGGCCCTTCTGGCGGCCAAATCCTTTAACTTCAGAGACGGTTAGCCCCTGAATGCCGATAGAGGAGAGGGCTTCGCGCACATCCTCCAGTTTGAACGGTTTGATGACCACGGTAACCAGCTTCATTGCATCCCCTCCGGGTAGTAGACAAGTGAGTCGCGTCAGACACGCAGAGACAGAAGCAAAGGCTGTGCCAGGAATACAAACAGGGACAGAAAGAGAGGTAAAAGCAGCGCAGTACGGCTCGGGTCAGGAGAGCGAAAGCGGCTGTTCAGAAAAGCGCGGCGCGGCGGTTAAAAAGCTGCACTTCTTTGGTGCTGGTGGCCTCAAAGAAGTGCACAGATACAGAACATTCTGATAATTGCGCGCAAAAAAGGTGCAATCTAGTCGACGGCGGCGATCGCCTTGCCCGACGCGAGTTCATCACCCGCCTGCTGCAGCTGATACATCTGCCAGTAACGTCCCTGCCGCGCCAGCAGCGCGGCGTGATCGCCCTGCTCTACCACCTGACCGCGATGCAGCACCAGAATGGTGTCCGCCTCGGTAATGGTCGACAGACGATGAGCGATAACCACCAGCGTGGTGTGCTGGCGCAGCGCGCGCAGCGTCTGCTGAATCGCCTGCTCGGTGCCGGAGTCGATGTTGGCGGTCGCTTCGTCGAGGATAAGGATCTGCGGCATCTCCACCAGCACGCGCGCCAGCGCCAGCAGCTGCTTCTGCCCGACAGACAGCGTGTTGCCCTGCTCGCCCAGGCGCGTATGGATGGTGTCGGGCAAGGCGCGCGCCAGCGACGCCAGCTGCACCCGCTCCAGCGCCTGCCACACCGCCTCTTCGCTGATATCGCGGCCGAGGCGCACGTTAGCCAGCAGGCTATCCGCCAGCACCACCGGATCCTGCTGCACCATGGCGATGCCGCGGCGCAGCGTCTGATGGCTGAGCTGGCTAATGGGCCGGTCGTCCAGGCATATCTCGCCGTGCGTCGCCGGGTAGTAGCCCATCAGCAGGTTGGCGAGCGTGCTTTTGCCGCTGCCGGTATGCCCGACCAGCGCGATAAAACTGCGCGCCGGCACCTCAAGGTTGATATCGCTCAGCACGTTGCGATCGGCGCGGTAGGCGAAGCTGAGGTGCCGCAGCGCGATGCGGCCCGACGCCAGCGGGCGATCGTCGGCGCCGTAGCGCTGCTGAGCCGCATCCATCAGCTCGAAAATACGTTCCCCCGACACCACCGCCTGCTGCAGCATCGACTGCTGCGTGGTGAGTTCGATCAGCGGTTCGTTCAGGCGCCCGAGATAAGTAATAAACGCATAGAGCACGCCGACTTCGAAAATGCCCGGCGAGGAGAAGCTGAACAGCAGCAGCAAACCGCAGAGGATCATCGCTGAAAACAGGCTAAGCAGCGGACGCAGCAGAAACCCGTCGAGCCGCAGCGTCTGCATGCGCGCCAGATAGTGCGCGCGGCTGGCCTCGCTCATGCGCTCGCCGAAGCGCGCCTGCTGGCGAAACTGCTGGATCACGCTCATGCCGTTGATCACTTCGTTGAAGCCGTTGTTGATATCCGCCAGATAGCTGCGCACGCGACGCGCGATCGGCGTACTGTAGCGCTGATAGATCAGCATCACCGTCAGCACCAGCGGGAAGATCGCCATCGCCACCAGCGCCATGCGCCAGTCGAGGCTAAACATCGCCACCATCATCGCGCCGATCAGCGCCGCGCTGCGCAGCACCGTCGCCACCACCGTCACGTAGAGATCTTTAATCACTTCGGTGTCGTTGGTGACGCGCGAAATAATCTGCCCCACCGGCTGGGTGTCGAACGCGCTGAGCGGCTGACGCAGAGCCGCGTCCATCACGTCGCTGCGCAGCTGCTGCACGACGCCGATCGCCGCGCGGTTAAACAGCAGCGCCTGAAAATAGTGCAGCCCCGCCGCCAGCAGCTGCAGCAGAATAAAGCTCACCGCCAGTCCCGCCACAATGCCCAGCGGCATCTGATGTTTTGCCACCAGCTGGTCGATAAAGTAGCTGACCAGCACCGGCCCGGTCACTTCGGCCGCGGCGGCGATCCATAGCATGCCGACCGCGAGGCTCAGCGATTTACGCCACGGCTTGCCGTAGGCGAGCAGACGCTTTAGCGTCGGCCATAAGCGTTTAGATTTCGCCATCGTGCGCCTCTTTTGCCGGTTCGTCTTCGTCCAGCGCCGCCTCAAGCTGCTGATAGCGATACATATCGCGATACCAGCCCGGCTCGGCCGCCAGCGCCTCATGATCGCCACGCTGAGCCACTTCGCCCTGCTGCAGCACCAGAATTTCGTTCGCCTCCGTCAGCGCCGACAGACGATGCGCGCTGATGATCAGCGTGCGTCCTTTGCCCCACTGACGCAGGTTGTGCAGGATGTCATGCTCGGTGCGGCCGTCGACCGCCGACAGTGCGTCGTCGAGGATCAGGATCTCCGCGTCGAGCAGCAGCGCGCGCGCAATAGCGATCCGCTGCTTCTGTCCGCCGGAGAGCATCACGCCGCGCTCGCCCACTTCGGTCTGATAGCCCTGCGGCAGCCGCAGGATATCTTCATGCACACAGGCCAGCGTCGCCGCGCGCTCAATCGCCTCCTGCGTGGCGCCAGGCCTGCCCAGCGCGATATTGCTCGCCACGCTGTCGGAGAAAAGAAACGGCGTCTGGCTGACCACCGCCAGGCGGCTGCGCCAGCTGTCGATGCGCAGCTGGGTCAGCGGCACGTCGTGGTAGCGGATCGCTCCGCTGTCGATATCGAAGTGGCGCTGCAGCAGGCTGAGCAGCGTGCTTTTGCCGCTGCCGGTCGGGCCGCACAGGCCGAGCATCTGGCCCGGTTTCAGCGTAAAGCGCAGATTACGCAGCACCGGCGCGCCGCTGGCCGGATAGCGAAACTCGCGGATAGCCGCCTGCAGCGTTCCCGCTTCGGCAGGCAGCTCCTGCTCGCCGTCCTGCACCGCTGGCGCCTCCGCCAGCAGCGCGCCGATGCGGCTCCAGGCGGCGCTGCCGCGCTCGACGATGTTAAACATCCACGCCAGCGCCAGCATCGGCCAGATCATCAGGCCGAGGTACATCACAAAGCTGGTGAGCTGACCGAGCGTGAGCTGTTGATGCCAGACCATCCAGCTGCCGCCGCCGATCGCCAGCAGATTGGCGAGGCCGATGGCGATGTAGATGGTCGGGTCAAAACGGGCGTCGACGCGCGCCACGCGCAGGTTTTTCGCTCCGGTGTCGCGCGCAATGGCGGAGAACTGTTCAGACTGGTGCGACTCAAGGCCGAACGCCTTGATCATGCGGATGCTGGTCAGGCTCTCCTGCGTCTGATCGTTCAGGCTGGAGAAAGCCGCCTGCGCCAGCTTGAAGCGATCGTGCAGCTGGTTGCCGTAGCGGTGGATAAACAGCGCCATAATCGGCATCGGCACCAGCGACAGCAGCGTCAGCTGCCAGCTGATCTGCAGGCTCATCACCAGCAGCACCACGCAGCCCATCACCAGCGAATCCACCAGCGTCAGCACCCCTTCTCCTGCGGCAAACACCACGCGGTCGACATCGTTGGTGGCGCGCGCGATCAGATCGCCGGTGCGATGGCGCAGGTAAAACGCCGGGTGCTGGCGGCTGAGCTGGCGATAGAAATCTTCGCGCAGCTCGACGGCGAGTTGATAGGAGGCGCCGAACAGCAGCACGCGCCAGACGTAGCGCAGCAGATAGGTCGCCACGGCGGTCGCCAGCATTACGCCGATCCACATCATAATAGTGCTGCCGCTCATGCTGCGGCGCGTGACGCCGTCGACGATCACGCCTACCAGGTGCGGCGGCAGCAGCTGCAGGATCGCGATGATGATCAACAGAGTGACCGCGCCCAGATAGCGCCGCCACTCGCGAATAAAGTACCAACTTAACTGGCTGAATAATCGCACAAGCTATTCTCTTTCTTTTGCTTCAGGGAGCAACGGGCAGCGCCGTGGTGTATTTGATCTCCTCCATGGCGAAGCTGGAGGTGACGTCAATCAGGCCCGGCACGCTGTTGACCAGACGTTTGTAAAAATCGTCATAACGCTTCATATCCGCCACCTGAACGCGCAGCAGATAATCGTACTCGCCCGCCATACGATAGAACGCCAGCACTTCCGGCATGCTCTGCACCGCCGAGACGAAGCGCTGATACCATTCGCGGCTGTGCTGCTGGGTTTTCACCAGCATAAACGCGGTGAGCGACAGGCCGAGCTTTTCCGCATCGAGCAGCGCGACGCGTGCGCGGATGATACCGTCATCCTCCAGCTTTTTCAGTCGCTTCCAGCACGGCGTGGTGGTCAGATTGACGGCGTCCGCCAGCGCCTGCAGCGAAAGCGTACAGTCGCGCTGCAGCAGATCCAGCAGATGGCGGTCAGTTTTATCTAACATTTGCTCCTCCGGGAGAATTTTTTTCTCCAATGGCGCCATTATAGCGAAGATAAAGCAACCTCTTTTTCCTGCCCGTGCCTTACAATCAGCGCATCTTCTCTGCCGGAATCGCATCATGAGTAACTGGACTCGCCACGCCATTAATGAAATCAACGCGGACTTTCAGCGCTCCGCCGAAACCCACCTGATTCGCTTTCGTCTGGCGGATTATCCCGGTATCGGCTTCTACCTGAAAGATGAGAGCACCCATCCCAGCGGCAGCCTGAAGCATCGCCTGGCGCGCTCGCTGTTTCTCTACGGGCTGGCGAACGGCTGGATTAAAGAGAACAGGCCGGTGATCGAGGCGTCGTCCGGCAGCACGGCGGTGTCGGAAGCCTATTTCGCCCAGCTGCTCGGCCTGCCCTTTATCGCCGTGATGCCGGCGAGCACCGCGAAGCGTAAAATCGCCCAAATCGAATTCTACGGCGGACAGTGCCACTTCGTCGCCGATCCCTGCGAGCTTTACAGCGCCTCGGCGCAGCTGGCGCGCGAGCTGGACGGTCACTTTATGGATCAGTTCACCTACGCCGAGCGCGCCACCGACTGGCGCGGCAATAATAACATCGCGGAGAGCATTTTCCGTCAGATGGCGCTCGAGCCCTTTCCGGTGCCGCATACCCTGATCATGAGCGCCGGCACCGGCGGCACCTCGGCAACGCTGGGCCGCTATATTCGCTATCAGGGCTTCGCCACCCAGCTGCTGGTGGTCGATCCCGAGCACTCGGTGTTCTTCGACTACTGGCACAGCCGTGACGCGACGCTGCGCAGCCCGCGCGGCAGCCTGATCGAAGGCATCGGCCGTCCGCGCGTCGAGCCCTCTTTTATGCCGGACGTGATTGATGAAATCATGAAAGTGCCGGACGGCGCGACCCTCGCGGCGATGCGCAAACTGGAGCAGATTATCGGCCGCAAACCGGGCGCCTCTACCGGCACCAACTTCTGGGGCATGATGCAGGTAGCGAAACGGATGCGGGCGCGGGGGGAACAGGGATCGCTGGTAACGCTGATGTGCGACAGCGGCGAGCGCTATCCTGACAGCTACTATGACGAAAGCTGGGTGGCGCGGCAGTTTGGCGATATCAGCCGCTGGCAGCGCGAGCTGGAATAAAAGCGCGGACCTCCTGTCCGCGTCACGGAAATCCTCAGCATTCGGGGGAATACGCGAGGTGCGGCGTCGCCATCCAGTGATCTAAATAGTGAGACACCGCCTGTGTCTCGCAATGGCCGATAACCGGCAAATGGGGCAGCGCGGACTTGAGCTGGCTCATGGCGTTGCCCATCACAAAACCTTTGCCCACCAGCGACAGCATTTCACGGTCGTTCATGGCGTCGCCGAAGGCCATACACTCCGCCAGCGTCAGCGAAAGATGCTGACACAGCATGGCGAGCGCGCTGCCTTTGTTGCAGTTGAGCGGCAGCACTTCCAGACAGTCCCACGCCGAGAAGCAGATCGTGGCGCGATCGCCGATCGCCGCCTCCAGCTGGCCTTGCAACGGAAGGAGCGCGTGGTGATCGTCAACAAAGCAGATTTTTGTCACCTGGTGCGCGGGAAAGCTTTTCAGGTCGCGCAGCTGATAGCCGAAGCCGCTCAGCGCGTGCGCCTGCAGCATCTGCGGCACCGGCACGTCGGTAAACCAGCCGTCGTCGTTGAAAACGTGCACCGTCGCCGTGCTCTCCCAGCGGCTGTGCAGCACCTCCTCCGCCACCGACGGTGAAAGGTCGCTGGCGAACAGCAGATGCCCCTCCAGATCGTGCACGCGCGTGCCGTTGCCGGTGATCAGCCACGCGGGCAGCGTGATGCGCTGGCGCAGGATCTGCATCTCCAGCAGATGCCGGCCGGTGGCGAACGCCAGATGCACATCGCGCTGATGCAGCGCCAGCAGGCTGGCGAGCGTCTGATGGCCCAGCTGATGGCTGGGCAGCAGCAGCGTGCCGTCCATATCGAATGCGGCGAGTCGTGCCATTGCTCTCTCCCGTTGAAAAAACAGGCTTCACTATCGCCTGGTAATCCCGGAACTAATAGTGAATACTTTTTGAAAACGCTTCCGGGTTTATTATGCGCCAGCTTAATCGCCTTAATCAGTTTCAGCGCCTGTGGCAGCACAGCCAGGGCGCGTCCCAGCAGACCTGCGTGGCCGAGATGGCCAGCCGCTGCTTTTGCAGCGATCGCCATCTGCGCACCCTGCTGTCGCAGTGGCAGCAGGCGGGCTGGCTGCGCTGGCAGGGGGAGTCGGGGCGCGGAAAGCTCGGGCGGCTCACCTTTCTGCGCACGCCGGAGCAGCTGCGGCAACAGCTGCTGCAGACGCAGCTGCAGGCGGGCAACGCCGCCGAAGCGCTGCAGCTGCTGGAGATGGCGCCGGATCGGCTGGTCAATCTGCTACGCCCGCTGATGGGCGGCCAGTGGCAAAACGACGCGCCGGTGCTGCGCATCCCCTACTATCGCCCGCTGGAATCGGTGGCGCCGCTGCAGATCAACGGACGCGCCGAGCAGCATCTGGCGCGCCAGCTCTTTTCAGGCCTGACGCGCTTCGAGGCGGATGAGCCGGTGGGCGATCTCGCCCATCACTGGCACTGCAGCGACGACGGACGCGTCTGGCTGTTCTGGCTGCGACCTCAGCTGTTCTGGCACAGCGACGAGCCGATTCAGGCCGCGCAGCTGGTAGAGCAGTTTCAGCGCATTCTGCAGGACGATCTCGCGCGGCGCCTGCTGGCGCAGGTTGAACGCGTCGACGCGCCCCATCCGCTGGCGCTGCGCTTTCAGCTCAGCAGCAGCGACCACTGGCTGCCCTGGCGGCTGGCGCATCAGCTCTGCCTGCTGCCCCATCCGCAGCAGCCGCGCCTCGGCAGCGGCGCCTGGAAGCTGGCGCACTTTACCCCTGAGCTGGTGCGTATCGAGAGCCATGCGCGCTGGCACCTGCAGCTGCCGCTAATGCAGGCGGTGGAGTACTGGATTACGCCGACGCTGTTCGATCGCGCGCTGGGCACCAGCTGCCGCCATCCGGTGCAGATCGCCATCGGCGACGCGGCGGATCTGGCGTCGCTGCGGCCGGTCAGCCGCAGCATCAGCCTCGGCTTCTGCTACCTTGCCTGTCGGCCGCGCGCTGGCTTTAGCCCGGCGCAGGCGCGTCGCCTGTTCCGCCTGCTGCAGCAAAGCGGCATCGTGGCGCAGCTGCCGCTGGAAGAGGGATTGATTACGCCGAGCAAAGAGCTGCTGCCGGGCTGGCCGGTGCCCCTTGTTGAAGAGGAAGAGGCGTGCCAGCTGCCAGCGCGTCTGACGCTGCACTATCAGCTGCCGGTGGAGCTGCATGAGATGGCGCAGGCGCTGCGTCAGCTGCTGCGCGCCGAAGGCTGCGAGCTGATCCTGACCTTCCACGATGTCAAAAGCTGGCGGCGCACAGAGGATCTGGCGCAGGCCGATCTGGTGATGGGCGATCGGCTGATTGGCGACGCGCCCATCTTTACGCTGGCCAGTTGGCTGGAGCTTGACCAGCTATGGCCCGCTGAAAACAGCCGTCCCCTTCGCCAGCAGCTATCGGCCATCCAGCAGCTGGCTGACAGCGAGGCCCGCAGCGCCGCGCTGCATCAGCTCTACCATCGATTGATGCATGACGGTCTGCTGCTGCCGCTGTTTAACTATCGCTATCAAATCTTCGCGCCGCCGGGCGTAGAGGGCATTCAGCTCAACACGCTGGGCTGGTTTGACTTCAGCCGCGCCTGGGTGGCGCCGCCGCTGGCGGTGTGACGCGCCGCGTCAGGCTGTTCAGCGACGCGCAGAGCCATTACCATAGACGCAAAATTTTCGACCAGGACATTATGATGAAACGAGCCGTTGTCGTGTTTAGCGGTGGACAAGACTCCACCACCTGCCTGATCCAGGCACTGCAGCAGTATGACGAAGTGCACTGCGTCACCTTCGACTACGGGCAGCGCCATCGCGAAGAGATCGACGTCGCGCGTGAGCTGGCGTTGAAGCTGGGCGCGCGGGCGCACAAGGTGCTCGACGTGACGCTGCTCAACGAGCTGGCGGTGAGCAGCCTGACCCGCGACAATATTCCCGTTCCCTCTTACGATCCCGCCGCCAGCGGTTTGCCGAGCACCTTTGTGCCGGGACGCAATATTCTGTTTCTCACTCTGGCATCGGTTTACGCTTATCAGGTAGAGGCGGAAGCGGTGATCACCGGCGTCTGCGAAACCGATTTTTCCGGCTATCCTGACTGCCGCGACGAATTCGTCAAGGCGCTGAACCACGCGGTCACGCTGGGAATGGCGCGCGAAGTACGTTTTGAGACCCCGCTGATGTGGCTGAATAAAGCGGAGACCTGGGCGCTGGCCGATTACTGGCAGAGCCTGACGCTGGTGCGCGAAGAGACCCTGACCTGCTACAACGGCGTGAAAGGCGACGGCTGCGGCGAATGCGCCGCCTGTCATCTGCGCGCGCGCGGTCTGAACGACTATCTCGCCGACCGCGACGGCGTGATGGCGGCGATGAAAAGCAAAAGTGGTTTAGCCTGATCCTGATGCTGGCTATGCTCCTGCCCTGGGCGCGGCGTCTCGCTGACGTGGCGCTGATTCAGGGTGAAAAGGCTTCCAGCCGCGCGCGCAGCTCGCTCTCCAGCGCCACCGCTTTCTGCGTGCGCAGATCGATGCAGACAAAGGTTAGCGCCGCGTCGGCCACCAGGGTATCGCTGCCCGCCAGCGTCACGCGCTGGGTAATCACGCCGCTTTTGCCGTTCAGCTGCGTCATTTCGCTATGGATCGTCAGCACGTCGCCCAGCACCGCCGGGCGACGATAGTTGATATTGATGTTCACCACCACAAACGCCAGCTGCTGCTGCTGCAGCCAGCTAAAGGCATCGGCCTCTTCGAGCCACTGCCAGCGCGCCTCCTCAAGAAACTCCAGATAGCGCGCATTGTTAACGTGCTGATACACGTCAAGGTGATAGCCGCGAACTTTAATGGTGGTCTGCATGCCTGACATCTCCTGCTGCAAAAGGGCTCACTGGTAAGACCTCTTCAGCGTAGCAAAAGCGGCTCGCGCGCGCGGCAAAAGCGTCAGGCTTGCGTCTTAGCTCACAGTTTCAGCCGATCGGCGTTGCGTTCAATCAGCGCATTGCCGATGCCTGGCACCTCTTTCAGCTGTTCAATGGCGGTAAAGGGGCCGTACTGCTCGCGGTAGCTGACGATGGCCTGCGCCTTTTTCAACCCGATGCCGTTCATCGCCGCCGACAGCTGCTCGGCGCTCGCGTCATTGATGCTGAGCGGCTCGCGGCTGGGAGGCGCGGCCTGCGCCGCCGGCGCGTCAGTGGCGGGTTCCGCCGCCGACAGTGCGGGATAACCGAGCGCGCTGCCCAAAGCCAGGGTGAAGCAGAGTGCGGTAAAAAGTGATTTAGTCATGCTGTGTTCCTCCATGTGTGTGACAGCAGGCACAGCGTGACAGAGAGACGGCGCAGCGGCAAAAGGCACCTTTCAGAAATGGAAAAGGCCGCGCAGGCGGCCTTTTCGGTTTTCAATGCTTGCTACATTTTTGCGAGCGTTACTGCATTTGCGCCGCTGCGCCATATTTGATTTTGGCCTCTTTGCGCAGGTTAACCAGCAGCGCTTCGAAAGCCAGCTGCGCGTTATTCTGCGTGACGCCTTTGACCATTTCGTCGATTTGCGCCTGCGGCAGCGAGCCGCTGTTGACCTTGTCCAGCGCCACCAGCACGACGTTGCCCTGCATATCTTCGCTGACGCCCCATGAGGCTTTGTTGTCAGCGGGCTGCGGCAGGCTGAAGGCGGTCTGGGCAACCGGATCCTGGCTGTTGCGATCCACGGTTTTGCTGGCGCTCAGCGTCAGGCCAGCCGCGCTCAGCGCATCCAGCTTGCCTGCGTTAAGATCGGCCAGCAGTTTGTCTGCCTGGGCTTTTGCCTGCTGTGCGGCTTTATCGTGCTTCAGCGTGTCGGCAATCTGCGCTGTCACTTCATCCAGCGGTTTAACTGCCTCAGGTTTATGCTCGCTGATGCGCAGCACAAAGGCGCGGTCGCCATCTACGGTGATCACGTCGGAGTTATTGCCCGGCGCGCCGTTCTGGCCAGTCAGACCGCCGTTGAACACCGCATTTTTCACCGGATCGAAGTTCAGCTCCGGCGGCACGCTGTCGTGGCTGAACCAGCCGGTCTCAACTACTTTCAGCCCTGAAGCCTGCGCCGCGCCGGCCAGCGACTCGTTGTCGTTGCTCGCCGCTTCGCTCACCTTTTGCTGCTGCTGATAGAAGGCGTCGACCGCTTTCTCCTGCCTCGCTTTATCGGCCACGGCGTCACGCACCTCAGCCAGCGGTTTAATCTGCTCCGGCTGGGTATCATCCAGGCGCACCACCAGGAAGCCGACCGACGATTTGATCACGCCGGAAAGCTGGCCTTTCTGCGTCAGACCCGCCTCTTTCAGCTCGTCCGGCGTGGTGGCCGGCTCCAGCCAGCCCATGTCGCCGCCTTTGCGCGCCGAGATGGGATCGATCGATTTGCTTTTCGCCAGCGCAGCAAAGTCAGCGCCGCCTTTCAGCTGTTCCAGCACCGCAGCGGCGTCCGCTTCGGTTTTGGTCTGGATCACGCTGTAGCGGTTGCGCTGCGGCTGGGTATAGTCTGCTTTATGTTGGTCGTACCAGCTCTGAATATCCGCGTCGCTGACGTTGGCCTGCAGGCTGGCGGCATCCATTTTGATATAGCTGACGCGGAACTGCTCCGGCGCCATAAAGTTGCTTTTATGCTGCTGATAATACTGGGCAATCTCGTCGGGCGTTGCGGTTTGTTTGGCCGCCAGCGCGTTGACGTCGATGGTCGCCTGACGAATGTCGCGCTTCTGCGACACCAGCTCCACCAGCTTGCTGGTTTCGCCCTTCAGCATAAAGTCAGTGTTGGCGATGGCGTTGATCAGCTGCTGGGTGGCCAGCTGTTTGCGCAGCGCTTCCGCATAGCGATCGGCGGTGAAGCCCATGCTGCTCAGCAGGCCGTTATATTTCGCGTTGTCGAATTTACCATTGGTCTGAAACGCCTGCTGGGCGAAGATCGCCTGCTTTACCTGGTCGTCGCTGATAGAGATATGGAGATCGTTGATGTACTGATCGAGCAGCGCCTGGTCCACCAGCTGCGACAGCGCCTGCTGGCGCATCTGCTGCATAAAGCCGTCGTTGCCGGCCAGCTGCGAGAACTGGTCGCCCAGCATCTGCTGCTGGCGGCTACGCTCGCTGTTGAACGCCTGATCTAACTGCGCCCGGCTGATTTCCTGGCCGTTTACTTTGGCGGCATAATCGCCGCTGCCGCCGATAAGATAGTTGCCAACGCCGGTCAGCACGAAGGAGAGAATAATCAACCCCAAAATAACCTTGAGCACGACATGATTCGACGCCGCGCGTAAATTGTCCATCATGGTATGACAACGCTCCGCTGTAGTGTGGATGTAAACCTCGGGCGCAACGCCTGTCGGATTAAGGCCGTTACGCAACTGCCGTTTAGCCTGGCAGCTTCACTCCTGTTGAGACAAGTCGTAGCGCGATTTATCCCCGGATCCGAATAAAAAAGGCACATCAAATTTGATGTGCCCGTATGTTACATGAGAACGGATGAACCGTCCTCTAGTCCACGGAAGAAAATGCTTCTGCGGACAGATGCGTTGTCATGCGTTGACAGCGTCTTTCAGCGCTTTACCGGCGCGGAAGCCCGGTACTTTGCCAGCAGCAATGGTGATCTCTTTGCCGGTCTGCGGATTGCGGCCGGTACGTGCGGCACGCTCGCGTACGGAGAAAGTGCCAAAGCCCACCAGCGCCACTTCGTCGCCGCCTTTCAGCGCGTCGGTAACAGAACTGGTGAATGCGTCTAAAACACGTCCCGCTGCTGCTTTAGAAATGTCAGCGTCTGCAGCAATTTTGTCGATCAACTGTGACTTATTCACTCTCTTCATCCCCTCTTTTATTATTTCACTTCACATCCGCGCGTCCTGCCGGATACGAATGCGCAGCACGTTATATCAAGCCTGTTGAGCCGAAACAACGGAATTCATCTTAATCGCTGTTTCCGCAGCCCCCTAAATTAGCGGCACTAAAAAAAGCTGGCAAGCGCTCATTCGCCTGCCAGCTTCGCTTTTTAATGCTTTATGTCGCTAATCACTATTTTGCGGTCGCAACCTGCATGCCGTAAGGGGCATTTTCCAGCGCGAGGCCTAACACTTCCTCGATGCGCTTCACCGGATGGATCTCCAGATCGGCAATCACGTTGGCCGGAATCTCTTCCAGATCGCGTTTGTTATCGTCCGGGATCAGCACCACTTTAATGCCGCCGCGATGGGCCGCCAGCAGCTTCTCTTTCAGGCCGCCGATCGGCAGCACCTGACCGCGCAGCGTGATCTCGCCGGTCATCGCCACGTCAGAGCGCACCGGGTTGCCGGTCAGACAGGAGACCAGCGCGGTGCACATCGCGATACCAGCGCTCGGGCCATCTTTCGGCGTCGCGCCTTCCGGCACGTGCACGTGGATGTCGCGCTTCTCGTAGAAGTCGCCGTTGATGCCGAGC
Source organism: Pantoea latae (assembly GCF_002077695.1). GTDB lineage: Bacteria > Pseudomonadota > Gammaproteobacteria > Enterobacterales > Enterobacteriaceae > Pantoea > Pantoea latae. The sequence continues at coordinate 99,940 of NZ_MWUE01000016.1, read as the reverse complement.
TTCTCGGCGCGCGCGCGCACCACGGTGAGCGCCGCCTGAATCGACTCCTGCATCACTTCGCCGAGCGAACCGGTGTAGGTCAGCTTGCCTTTACCCGGCACGCAGGCGGTTTCGATGGTCAGCAGATCGCCGCCCACTTCCGTCCACGCCAGGCCGGTTACCTGACCCACGCGGTTTTCGCTTTCGGCGCGGCCGTAGTCGAAGCGCTGCACGCCCAGGAAATCCTTGAGGTTTTCGCCGTTAATGGTGATGTGCTTCTGCTCTTTATTCAGCAGCAGCGTTTTCACCGCTTTACGGCACAGCTTCGACAGTTCGCGTTCGAGGCTACGCACGCCCGCTTCGCGGGTGTAGTAGCGAATGATGCCGACGATGGCGCTGTCTTCAACGGTAATTTCGCTCGCCTTCAGGGCGTTACGCTCAATCTGCTTCGGCAGCAGATGCTGTTTGGCGATATTGAGCTTCTCATCCTCGGTGTAACCCGACAGGCGGATCACCTCCATACGATCCAGCAGCGGCGCCGGAATGTTCATGGAGTTAGAGGTCGCCACGAACATCACGTCGGAGAGATCGTAATCCACTTCGAGGTAGTGATCGTTAAAGGCGATGTTCTGCTCGGGATCGAGCACTTCCAGCAGCGCGGAAGCGGGATCGCCGCGCATGTCGGAGGACATTTTGTCGATCTCATCCAGCAGGAACAGCGGGTTTTTCACGCCGACCTTCGCCATCTTCTGGATCAGTTTGCCCGGCATCGAGCCGATGTAGGTGCGACGGTGACCGCGAATTTCCGCTTCGTCACGCACGCCGCCCAGCGCCATACGCACGTACTTGCGTCCGGTCGCCTTGGCGATCGACTGACCCAGCGAGGTTTTACCCACGCCCGGCGGTCCCACCAGACAGAGGATTGGGCCTTTGATTTTGCTGACGCGGCTCTGTACGGCGAGGTATTCCAGGATGCGGTCTTTGACACGCTCCAGGCCGTAATGGTCGGTGTCCAGCGTCTCCTGAGCCTTGCGCAGGTCTTTCTTCACCTTGCTGCGCGCGTTCCACGGTACCTGAACCATCCAGTCGATATAGCCGCGCACCACCGTCGCTTCGGCGGACATCGGCGACATCATTTTTAATTTTTGCAGTTCGGCTTCTGCTTTTTCGCGCGCTTCGGCCGGCATTTTCGCCGCGTCGATTTTGCGCTTCAGGGCTTCGTACTCGTCCGGCACGTCGTCCATTTCGCCCAGCTCTTTCTGAATGGCCTTCATCTGCTCATTCAGATAGTACTCGCGCTGGCTTTTCTCCATCTGCTTTTTCACGCGGTTGCGAATGCGCTTCTCAACCTGCAGCAGATCGATTTCGGACTCCATCATCGCCATCAGATATTCCAGACGTTCGTTAACGTCCGACATCTCAAGCACCGACTGTTTATCCGCTAATTTCAACGGCATATGCGCCGCCACGGTGTCGGCCAGACGCGCTGCGTCGTCGATATTGTTCAGCGAGGTCAGCACTTCCGGCGGGATCTTTTTATTCAGCTTGATGTAGCCTTCAAACTGATTAATGGCCGTGCGCACCAGCACTTCCTGCTCGCGCTCTTCAATTTCCGGCGAGATCAGGTATTCCGCCTGCGCGGTGAAGTGGTCGCCATTGTCGGCCAGCGTGGTAATGTGCGCGCGCTGCAGGCCTTCGACCAGCACTTTGACTGTGCCGTCAGGCAGTTTCAGCATCTGCAATACAGAGGCTACGGTCCCTACAGAGAAGAGATCGTTAATGCCAGGTTCATCCGTTGACGCCTCTTTCTGGGCAACCAGCATGATCTTCTTGTCATGATCCATCGCCGCTTCAAGGCAACGGATCGATTTTTCCCGACCAACAAACAACGGAATTACCATGTGCGGATAAACCACCACGTCGCGCAGAGGCAACACGGGGATTTCAATGCGTTCAGAACGCTCAGGATTCATAGAGCTCTCTCTTAGTTAGTGTCCGCCAGGTGATGGGCACCGCAAATGCAGGAACGTGCAGTTAAACCCACAGGATTATGAGTATATGGGGATGATCGTTCGACATTCAACGGCATGAAAGCGAGAAAAACAAAAGGGGAAAGAATTTTCCCCTTTTTTAATCATTTCAACACCCTTGGCGTGGTGAATTATTCGCCAGACGCCTGGGCTTCGTGCTTGCCGTAGATCAGCATCGGCTCTGACTGGCCGTCGATAACCGACTCGTCAATCACCACTTTTTCGACGTCTTCCATCGAAGGCAGATCGTACATGGTTTCCAGCAGCGCGCCTTCAACGATAGAACGCAGGCCGCGCGCGCCGGTCTTACGCGACATCGCTTTTTTGGCGATGGCGGTCAGGGCTTCGTCGCGGAACTCCAGCTCGACGCCTTCCAGGTTGAACAGCGCCTGGTACTGCTTGGTCAGGGCGTTCTTCGGCTCGCGCAGGATCTGGATCAGCGCCTCTTCACTCAGCTCGCTGAGGGTGGCGACCACCGGCAGACGACCGATAAATTCCGGGATCAGGCCGAATTTGATCAGATCTTCAGGCTCAACCTGAGAGAGCAGCTCGCCTTCGGTCGCTTTCTGCGATTTGCCTTTCACCGTGGCGCCGAAGCCGATGCCGGAGCCGGTTTCCACGCGCTGGGAGATCACTTTATCCAGGCCCGCAAACGCGCCGCCGCAGATAAACAGAATCTTCGAGGTGTCGACCTGCAAAAACTCCTGCTGCGGATGCTTACGGCCGCCCTGCGGCGGTACCGCCGCGACGGTGCCTTCGATCAGCTTCAGCAGCGCCTGCTGCACGCCTTCGCCGGAGACGTCGCGCGTAATGGACGGGTTGTCCGATTTACGCGAGATTTTATCGATCTCATCGATATAAACGATGCCGCGCTGCGCTTTCTGCACGTCGTAGTCGCACTTCTGCAGCAGCTTCTGGATGATGTTCTCCACGTCTTCGCCCACGTAGCCCGCTTCGGTCAGCGTGGTGGCGTCAGCCATGGTGAACGGCACGTCCAGCAGGCGCGCCAGCGTCTCCGCCAGCAGAGTTTTACCGCTACCGGTAGGACCAATCAGCAGAATGTTGCTTTTGCCCAGCTCAATGCCATTGCTGGTATCGCCGTTGCGCAGGCGCTTGTAGTGGTTATACACCGCAACCGCCAGCACTTTTTTCGCCCTTTCCTGGCCGATAACATAATCATCGAGGTGATGGCGGATTTCGTGCGGCGTAGGCAGCGCGCTACGTTCGCGATGCGGGGCAACTTCTTTAATCTCTTCGCGAATGATGTCATTGCACAGATCGACACACTCGTCGCAGATATACACTGACGGCCCGGCAATCAGCTTACGCACTTCATGCTGGCTTTTGCCGCAAAAAGAGCAGTACAGCAACTTCCCTGAACCGTCTTTGCGCTTATCTGTCATCAGTTAACCTCTTCTTGTTCTCAGGCCATACTGGCGTACGGCGCAGGCCGTGCGAACACGGCCAATATTCATTCAACTCAAACCCGTTTCCCAGTAACTATAGCGTAAGGAGCCGGGCAGATGAGTCTTATTCACGATGCGTCAGGACAGAGTCGACTAAACCATACTCTACCGCTTCACTCGCCGAGAGGAAACGGTCGCGCTCGGTATCGCGCTCAATTTCTTCCAGCGACTTGCCGGTGTGCTGCGCCATCAGCTCATTCATGCGCTGTTTCACTTTCAGGATCTCTTTGGCATGAATTTCAATATCGGTCGCCTGGCCCTGATAGCCGCCTAGCGGCTGGTGGATCATCACGCGCGAGTTCGGCAGACAGAAACGCTTGCCTTTGGTGCCGGCGGTGAGCAGGAACGCGCCCATTGAACAGGCCTGGCCCATACAAATGGTGCTGACGTCAGGCTTGATAAACTTCATGGTGTCGTAGATCGACATGCCCGCGGTGATCACGCCGCCAGGGGAGTTAATGTAGAGATAGATATCTTTCTCAGGGTTTTCCGCTTCCAGAAACAGCATCTGCGCCACGATCAGATTGGCCATGTGATCTTCAACCTGACCGGTCAGGAAGATGACGCGCTCTTTCAGCAGGCGGGAATAGATGTCGTAGGAACGCTCGCCGCGCGAAGTCTGTTCAACCACCATGGGCACCAGCGCATTGCGCGGCGCAGTAAATTCACGATCGCCACTGTATGACATTACCGTCTCCTGGATATAGTTCATTGGCAACATTCTGTACCGATTTTCACTGAAGCGAGCCCGCGTCGCGCGTCTCCGCTTCGTTTCCGACACCTTCAAGGACGGTTAATCAGCCAGTCTAACTCTCTTGTGCATACTCCCTCAATCTGGGGATACTGCCTTGCTGTTTCAAGCATAACAACCTTTTCTCTATTCGCTAACCGGGAAAAAGCGCAACGTGAATAATTTGCCGGTTTATTAAGCGAATAGCGCCGCTGACGCCGCAAAAACAAAAAAGCCCGCGACTTTGCAGCCGCGGGCTCAGCACTTCTGGTTAAATCAGCGATCAGGCAGCAGAGGTCTGATTCATCAGTTCCTGGAAGCTGGTCGCTTTCTCAGTGACTTTCGCTTTTTCCAGAACGGCTTCAACCGCCTGCTCTTCCAGCGCCACGTTGCGCATGTTGTTCATCAGCTCATTGTTCTTGCTGTAGAACTCGATCACTTCCTGCGGATCTTCGTAGGCAGAAGCCATCTCTTCGATCAGCGCATTGACGCGCGCTTCGTCTGCTTTCAGCTCGTGAGTGCGGATCACTTCGCCCAGCAGCAGACCGACGATAACGCGGCGTTTCGCCTGCTCTTCGAACAGCTCGCGCGGCAGTTCCAGCGCTTGCTTCTCGTTGCCGCCGAAGCGCTGCGCAGCCTGGCGACGCAGCACGTCGATTTCGCTGTCGATCAGGGCAGTCGGGACGTCGATCTCGTTGGCTTTCACCAGACCGTCGATCGCCTGCGTCTTGACGCGGTTACGGATAGCGCCTTTCAGCTCGCGATCCATGTTCTTACGCACTTCGGCGCGCAGACCGTCAATTGAGCCATCTTCCACGCCGAAACGCTTGATGAACTCTTCGGTCAGTTCCGGCAGCTCGCGCGTTTCCACTTTCTTCAGCACGATCTCGAACTTCGCGTCTTTACCTTTCAGATTTTCCGCGTGGTAGTCTTCCGGGAATTTCACGTCGATAGTGAAGGTTTCGCCCGCTTTATGACCGACGATGCCCTCTTCGAAGCCCGGGATCATACGGCCCTGGCCCATTGCCAGCACGAAGTCAGAGGCTTTGCCGCCTTCGAACTCTTCGCCGTCAACGGAACCTGAGAAGTCGATGGTCGCGCGATCTTCAGCGGTCGCTGCCGCATCGCTCTCTTTCCAGTTCGCCTGCTGCTTGCGCAGCGTGTCCAGCATGGCGTCGACGTCAGCGTCGGTGACTTCGACCAGCGGTTTTTCCACTTCGATGCTGTCCAGACCCTGCAGCTCAACTTCCGGATAGACTTCAAACTCTACCGCGTAGGTGAAGTCTTCGCCTTCTTTGTACTCGCCCGGCACGTAGTTCGGCGCGCCAGCCGGGTTGATTTTTTCTTTGATGATGGCGTCAACGAAGTTGCGCGTCATCAGCTCGCCCAGCACGTCCTGACGAACAGAAGCGCCGTAGCGCTGTGCGATGATATTGGCCGGCACTTTGCCTTTACGGAAACCATCGATACGGACTTTTTTCGCCACTTCCACCAGTTCTTTCTTCACTGCGCTTTCAATGCTGTCAGCTGGGACAGTAATCGAAATGCGACGGCCCAGACCCTGAGTGGTTTCTACTGAAACTGTCATCTTGTTACCTCAAAAAATCGCGTGCTCGGTCAACTTCAGACACCACACATTGTGTAATGCGCCGTATCCAACAACCGGGACGGCTTCCATTAAGAGAACCTGATCCCTGTCACCAGAAGCGTCCCGAAGACATTCCGGAAAAATAGACGCCGCATTATAGCGGCATCGCCCTAGTGAGTCGAGGCTGGAAACTCACCACTTTTTAACGGCTTTGCTGCTTTTTTGCGCCGGAGATCGCGTTTATCGCTAAATAATGAAAAAAAACGGCCCGCAGGCCGTTTTTAGAAAAGGGGAATTCAGGCGAGGGTGCCGGCGCCGCGGCAGTTCGGGGAGGCCAGCACGGTATCCTGCAGCCCTTCCCACTCTTTGAGGGTGTAGGTGTGCAGCGCCAGCGCGTGCACGCTGCCCGCCAGCTCAGCGGCCAGCTCGCCGTAAATGGCGCGGTGGCGCGCCAGAAAGCGCTGGCCGACAAACAGATCGCTGACGATAACCACTTTAAAATGGCTCTCCGATCCTGCCGGCACGTTGTGGCGGTAGCTTTCGTCATGCACTTCCAGATGTGCCGGCTGGAAAGCCAGGCGCAGCTTCTCTTCGATTTGTTCGCGGATCATTGTTTTTTCCTCAATGGCGAGCGCTGTGCCCCATCTGGTTAAATATTAGTAGCTTTTCAGGCGCAACCGCACAGATGTGTGAAAATATTTCCGCGGTTGTCTAAGCCAGACGGCATCATAGCGCAGCGAGAGAGGCGATCAACAGGCCGCTTTGAGCAGGCGGATAAAAAAGGCGTTTACCGCGAATTTACACCTGGCCAGGGCTTTTTTCACTGCCGCGCAGTGCTATGATGGCCGCAGTTTTTGCAAACCAACCCACAACATTAACGAGAAGAAGCATGTTGAAAAAACTGTTATTTCCCCTGCTGGCCGCGTTCATTTTGGCCGGCTGCGCCACTAACAGCAATACGTTGACCATTCAGCCGAAAATCGAGCTGCCGCAGCAGGACCCGAGCCTGATGGGCGTCACCGTCAGCATTAACGGCGCCGATCAGCGCAGCGATCAGGCGCTGGCGAAAGTGAATCGCGACGGTCAGCTGGTGACCCTGACGCCATCGCGCGACCTGCGCTTCCTGCTGCAGGAGGTGCTGGAGAAGCAGATGACCGCGCGCGGTTATATGATTGGTCCTGACGGCGCGGTCGACCTGCAGATCGTGGTGAACAACCTCTATGCCGACGTGACTCAGGGCAATGTGCGCTACAGCATCACCACTAAAGCGGATATCTCGATCATCGCCACCGCGAAAAACGGCAATAAGCAGGTGAAAAACTACCGCCAGACCTACAGCGTAGAAGGCGCGTTCAGCGCGACCAACGACAAGATCACCAACGCGGTGAACTCGACGCTGGGCGATGTCATCGCCGACATGGCGCAGGACACCAGCATCAACAACTTCATTAAGCAGAACGCGCACTAATCCGCCGCACCCTGTGCCCGGCGCGCTGCCGGGCACTGCTTCAGGATCCGCATGAATCATTATCTCCGTATCTTCACCCAACGAAATGCCGCCGTGTTACTGCTGCTGGGCTTTGCTTCGGGATTGCCGCTGGCGCTCACCGCTGGCACGCTGCAGGCGTGGATGACGGTGGAAAATGTCGACCTGAAGACCATCGGCTTTTTTTCACTGGTCGGTCAGGCCTACGTATTTAAATTTCTCTGGTCGCCGGTAATGGACCGCTTTACCCCGCCGTTTCTCGGACGACGACGCGGCTGGCTGCTGCTGACGCAAATCGCGCTAATTGGCGGGATTGTGGCGATGGGCTTTATGCAGCCAGGGCGCGACCTGACGCTGCTCGCCGCGCTGGCGGTGCTGGTCGCCTTTTGCTCCGCCTCGCAGGATATCGTCTTCGACGCGTGGAAAACCGACGTGCTGCCGCCGGAAGAGCGCGGCAGCGGCGCGGCCATTACCGTGCTGGGCTATCGGCTGGCGATGCTGGTCTCCGGCGGGCTGGCGCTGTGGCTGGCGGATCGCTATCTCGGCTGGCAGGCGACCTACTGGCTGATGGCGCTGCTGATGGCGCCCGCGCTGATCGCTACCCTGATGGCGAAAGAGCCCGACAGCCGCGTTGCCGCGCCGCACTCCCTGCGCGACGCGGTCGCGCTGCCGCTACGGGATTTTTTCCAGCGCGACAACGCCTGGCTGCTTATCACCCTGATCGTGCTGTATAAGCTCGGCGACGCCTTCGCCGCCTCGCTCACCACCACCTTTTTAATTCGCGGCGTCGGTTTCAACGCCGGCGACGTCGGGCTGGTCAACAAAACGCTCGGCCTGCTGGCGACGATTATCGGCGCGCTCTACGGCGGCGTGCTGATGCAGCGCCTGAGCCTGTTCCGCGCCCTGTTGATTTTTGGCGTGCTGCAGGCGGTCTCGAACTTCGCCTACTGGCTGCTGGCGGTGACGCCGCACCATTTATGGAGCATGGCCAGCGCCGTCTTTGTCGAGAATCTGTGCGGCGGCATGGGCACCGCGGCGTTTGTGGCGCTGTTAATGACCCTGTGCAACAAATCTTTCTCCGCGACGCAGTTCGCCCTGCTCTCGGCGCTCTCGGCGGTGGGCCGTGTCTATGTCGGCCCGGCGGCCGGCTGGCTGGTGGAACTCTGGGGCTGGCCTACCTTCTACGCCTTTACCGTGCTGGCGGCGCTGCCGGGCCTGCTGCTGCTGCTGCTGTGCCGCAGCACGCTTGATGCGGCGCAGAAAAGCGAGCGTTTTTTCCCACGCACCCGCTTTGCCGTCGCCTATCGCTGGACGACGCGCCTGTTCTGCGTGGGCGGCGCGCTTATTGCGCTCTGGCTGACGGCGCTGGCCTGTCAGGCGCTGGGAGGGTGGCAGCTTGAGGGCCAGCCTGGCGGGCTGTTTGAGGCGGGCATGGCGCTGCTGGCGCTGGCGGTGTGCGGCGGCGTTACGCTGGACGTGCTGGCGCAGCGCAGCGCCTCCGCGGCGCGCCAGCCGCGGTAATTAACACCAGGTATGATTTCATCACGAAAGTAAATCAGGCCGCCTTTTCGGGCGGCAAAAGTTAAACTTTGTCATCGCGTGTTATTTTCCTGGAAATATTAAGATCGCGACTGCTCGTTTAGCCAATATATTAAAAACCGGTGAGCAATTATTTTGTATAATTTTCATCACACAAATGATGCAGATTTGTTAAATAATTGAGCATCAAAAGTAAGGTTTATTCTTTCCCTGATTTCTTTAAGGATACTTTCATCGGTTTTTGTTATATTAGTGCCAACTGCTTGTCGCAGTTAATAATTTGTCACCCCAGGCAACATCTGTGACACCCTTAGCAAAAGGTGTCAACACGCTGCTGACACATCCTTATGCTGGTTTACACTGCATAAACCTTCCCGTAAAATGCGCGCACACTTAAACGACAATAAGCCCTTTGTCATTGAGGTCGTTAAATGAGACTCAGGAAATACAATAAAAGTTTGGGGATTTTGTCATTAATCGCAGGCACTTTGTTAATGAGTGGCTGCGATAATGCGTTGTTAAATCCCAAGGGACAGATTGCACTTGAGCAACGTTCGTTGATTCTGACAGCCTTCGGCTTAATGATGATCGTCGTTATTCCCGCAATCTTGATGGCGGTGATGTTTGCATGGAAATATCGTGCATCCAACACTGAAGCGAAGTACAGCCCTAACTGGTCACACTCTAACAAAGTTGAAGCCGTGGTCTGGACCATTCCGATCCTGATCATTCTCTTCCTCGGCGTGCTGACCTGGAAATCGACCCACGCGCTGGAGCCAAGCAAACCGCTGGCCTCTGACGTGAAACCGGTTGAGATCCAAGTGGTGGCGCTGGACTGGAAATGGTTGTTTATCTACCCGGAACAGGGTATTGCGACCGTTAACCAGATCGCTTTCCCGGCTAACACGCCGGTGAGCTTCAAAATTACCTCCAACTCCGTGATGAACTCCTTCTTTATTCCGACGCTCGGCAGCCAGATTTACGCCATGGCGGGCATGCAGACCCAACTGCACCTGATCGCCAATGAGCCAGGAACGTTCGACGGTATCTCTTCGAACTTCAGTGGTCGCGGTTTCTCTGGTATGAAGTTCAAAGCCATTGCAACCAAGGACGATGCGGAATTCCAGCAGTGGGTCGCCAAAGTTAAAGCGGCGCCTAACACGCTGACCACCATGGAAGATTTCGAGAAAGTGGCGGTGCCAAGCGAAAATCATCCGGTGGAATATTTCTCTTCAGCGAATCCTGAACTGTTCAAGCAAGTCATCGCTAAGTTCATGACCAGCCACGGGAAGATGGACATGTCGCAGCACGAAGGCATGGACATGAGTCACACCGCTTCCGCGGGAGCCGAGGAATAATACGATGTTCGGAAAATTAACACTGGATGCAGTGCCGTACCATGAGCCGATTATCATGGTTACGGTTGCCGGGATCATCATTGGTGGTCTGGCAATCATCGCTGCCCTCACCTATTTTGGTAAATGGCAGTACCTGTGGTCGGAGTGGCTCACCTCCGTCGACCACAAAAAACTGGGTATCATGTACATCATCATGGCGTTCGTCATGCTGCTGCGCGGCTTTGCCGATGCGATTATGATGCGTACCCAGCAGGTAATGGCTTCCGCTGGGGAAGCCGGCATACTTCCACCGCACCACTACGATCAGATCTTTACCGCGCACGGCGTGATTATGATCTTCTTCGTGGCGATGCCTTTCGTGGTCGGTCTGATGAACATCGCGGTACCGCTGCAAATCGGTGCGCGCGACGTGGCATTCCCGTTCCTGAACAACCTGAGCTTCTGGTTTACCGCGGTCGGTGTGATCCTGGTTAACCTTTCTCTGGGCGTGGGCGAGTTTGCACAGACCGGCTGGCTGGCCTATCCGCCGCTGTCTGGCGCGGAGTACAGTCCTGGCGTCGGGGTCGATTACTGGATCTGGAGTCTCCAGCTTTCCGGTATCGGGACCACGCTGACCGGCATCAACTTCTTCGTAACCATTCTGAAGATGCGTGCGCCGGGCATGGACCTGTTCAAAATGCCGGTATTTACCTGGGCTTCTCTTTGCACTAACGTCCTGATCATCGCTGCGTTCCCGGTTCTGACCGTGACCCTGGCGCTGTTGACGCTTGACCGTTACCTCGGCTTCCATTTCTTTACTAATGAAATGGGCGGTAACATGATGATGTACGTCAACCTGATCTGGGTCTGGGGCCACCCGGAAGTGTATATCCTGGTGCTGCCGGTGTTTGGCGTCTTCTCTGAAGTCACTGCGACCTTCTCGAAAAAGCGTCTGTTTGGCTACACCTCGCTGGTGTGGGCAACCATCGCCATTACCGTACTGTCGTTCATCGTTTGGCTGCACCACTTCTTCACCATGGGTGCGGGCGCGAACGTTAACGCCTTCTTCGGCATCATGACGATGATCATCGCGATTCCGACCGGCGTGAAAATCTTTAACTGGCTGTTCACCATGTATCAGGGCCGCATCGTGATGCACTCTGCCATGCTGTGGACCGTGGGCTTCCTGGTCACCTTCTCTGTAGGTGGTATGACCGGTGTTCTGCTGGCAGTGCCGGGCGCGGACTTCGTGCTGCACAACAGCCTGTTCCTGATTGCGCACTTCCATAACGTCATCATCGGCGGCGTGGTATTCGGTTGTATGGCCGGCGTGACCTACTGGTTCCCGAAAGCCTTCGGCTTTACCCTGAACGAAACCTGGGGCAAACGCGCCTTCTGGTTCTGGATCATCGGCTTCTTCGTTGCGTTTATGCCGCTGTACATCCTGGGCTTCATGGGTATGACCCGTCGTCTGAGCCAGGATATCGATCCGCAGTTCCACTCACTGCTGGTTGTCGCCGCTGTGGGTGCGGGCCTGATCGCCTGCGGCATCATCTGCCAGCTGACCATGTTCTACGTCTCTGTGCGTGACCGTCATCAGAACCGCGATCTGACCGGTGACCCGTGGGGCGGCCGTACGCTGGAGTGGGCAACCTCTTCACCGCCGCCGTTCTACAACTTCGCTACTATCCCGCATATCCACGAGCGCGACGCGTTCTGGGAAATGAAAGAGAAAGGCGAAGCGTATCAGCAGCCGGCGAAATATGAAGAGATTCATATGCCGAAGAACAGTGGCGCGGCTATCGTGATCGCTGCCTTCGCAACGGTATTCGGTTTTGCCGCAATCTGGCATATCTGGTGGCTGGCTGGCCTTTCCTTCCTGGGCATGATCGTGACCTGGATTGTGAAGAGCTTCGACGAAGACGTGGACTACTACGTTCCGGTTGCCGAGATTGAGAAGATCGAAAAGCAGCACTTTGACGATATCAGCAAAGCGGGTCTGAAATAATGTCAACTGAAACTCTGACAAAACACCACCACGACGCCCATGCGGAGCATGGGCATCACGATGCAGGAGCCAATAAAGTCTTTGGCTTCTGGATCTACCTGATGAGTGACTGCATTATCTTCGCAACCCTGTTTGCGACCTATGCAGTCATGGTCAACAGCACTGCCGGCGGTCCGTCAGGCAAAGATATCTTCGAACTGCCGTTCGTGCTGGGCGAAACAGCGCTGCTGCTGCTTAGCTCCATCACCTACGGCATGGCGGTTATCGCCATGAACCACGACAAGAAAAGCTCGGTGCTCAGCTGGCTGGCGCTGACTTTCCTGTTCGGTCTTGGCTTTATCTGCATGGAAATCTATGAGTTCCATCATCTGATCGAAGAGGGCTTCGGCCCGAACCGCAGTGGCTTCCTGTCCGGCTTCTTTACGCTGGTCGGCACCCACGGTCTGCACGTGACCTGCGGCCTGATCTGGATGCTGGTGCTGATGTTCCAGATCGCCAAACGTGGACTGACGTCGACTAACCATACGCGCATCCTCTGCCTGAGCCTGTTCTGGCACTTCCTGGATGTGGTGTGGATCTGCGTGTTTACCATTGTCTATCTGATGGGGGTCATGTAATGAGTCATTCAGCTAACGGAAATGTTGTTCCGCACAGCAGCGTGAAGTCCTACATGATCGGCTTCATCCTCTCTGTCATCCTGACCGGTATTCCGTTCTGGATGGTGATGAGCGGCGGGTCATCCCAGGGTATGACGCTGGGCGTTGTCGTTGCCTGCGCAGTTATCCAGGTCGTTGTTCACCTGATCTACTTCCTGCATCTGGACACCAAGTCCGAAGGCGGCTGGAACATGGTGGCCATCGTCTTCTCGGCGGTCATTATTCTGATCGTCGTAGTGGGCTCGCTGTGGATTATGTGGAACCTCAACTACAACATGATGGTTCGCTAAAGAGTCGCGTAATGATTAAGCAATACCTGCAAGTAACCAAACCAGGAATTATTTTCGGGAATTTAATTTCTGTGATCGGCGGATTTTTGCTGGCCTCGAAAGGCAGCATCGATTACGCCCTGTTCCTCGCCTCGCTGATCGGCGTATCGCTGGTTGTCGCCTCAGGTTGTGTTTTTAACAACGTGATCGACCGCGATATCGACGTGAAGATGGAGAGAACCCGGAATCGAGTGCTGGTTAAAGGCCTCATCTCCGCGAAAGTAAGCCTGATTTATGCTACCGCGCTGGGTATTGCTGGCTTTGCGTTGCTCTACTTTGGCGCCAATCCGCTGGCCATGTGGCTGGCGGTCATGGGCTTCGTGGTTTACGTCGGTATTTACAGCCTGTACATGAAGCGTCACTCGGTTTACGGGACGCTGATTGGCAGCCTGTCAGGCGCCGCGCCGCCGGTGATTGGCTACTGCGCCGTCACCGGTCAGTTCGACGCCGGCGCGCTGATCCTGCTGGCGATCTTTAGCCTGTGGCAGATGCCGCACTCCTACGCGATTGCCATCTTCCGCTTCAAAGATTACCAGGCGGCCAACATCCCGGTTCTGCCGGTGGTGAAAGGCATCTCCGTGGCGAAGAATCATATTACGCTCTACATTCTGGCGTTTATGATCGCCACGCTGATGCTGACGCTGGGCGGCTACGCGGGCTATAAATATCTGGTCGTCGCGGCGGCGGTGAGCGTCTGGTGGCTGGGAATGGCGTTGTCAGGTTACAAAACCTCAAACGATCGCGTTTGGGCACGTAAGCTGTTCGTCTTCTCTATCGTCGCCATCACCGCGCTGAGCGTGATGATGTCGGTCGACTTCATGGCCCCGGCGTCGAAAGATCTGCTGACCTATGTGTGGTAAAACCGCACGGCAATAGCATGCTAAGGGCGCGATTTCGCGCCCTTTCTTTTTGTTACCACTTCTTAAACACTATTGTTTTACCCGCCCTCCCCTGCTCCCTAAAATAGATGCGGCAAACTTACAGAGGTTGGAATGAACGATAATAAAATGACGCCGGTGGAGCGACGCGCCACATGGGGTTTGGGTACGGTATTTTCCCTGCGAATGCTGGGCATGTTTATGGTCCTGCCGGTGTTAACCACCTACGGCATGGCGCTTCAGGGTGCAAGTGAAACGCTTATCGGCCTGGCGATCGGCATCTACGGTCTGGCGCAGGCGATTTTTCAAATCCCCTTTGGCCTGCTCTCCGATCGCATCGGGCGTAAGCCGCTGATTGTCGGCGGGCTGCTGCTGTTCGTTCTTGGCAGTATTATCGCCGCCACCACCAGCTCGATCTGGGGCATTATTCTGGGCCGCGCGCTACAGGGTTCCGGCGCCATCGCCGCCGCCGTCATGGCGCTGCTCTCTGATTTAACCCGTGAACAGAACCGCACCAAGGCGATGGCCTTTATTGGCATCAGCTTTGGCGTCACCTTCGCCATCGCAATGGTCATCGGCCCAATCGTTACCCATGCGCTTGGCCTGCACGCGCTGTTCTGGATGATCGCTATCCTCGCCTCGCTGGGCATCGTGATCACCCTGCTGGTGGTGCCCAATGCCCCTAACCACGTGCTGAATCGCGAATCGGGCATGGTGAAAGGCAGCTTCCGCAAGGTGCTCGGCAATTCACGCCTGATTAAACTCAACGTCGGTATTCTCTGCCTGCATATCCTGCTGATGTCCAGCTTCGTTGCCCTGCCCGGCCAGTTCGAGCAGGCGGGCCTGCCCGCCTCCGAGCACTGGAAAATCTATCTGGTAACGATGCTGATCGCCTTTGTCGGCGTGGTGCCCTTTATTATTTACGCCGAGGTGAAGCGCCGCATGAAGCGGGTCTTTGTCGCCTGCGTCGGGCTGATCGTGATCGCGGAGATTGTGCTGTGGGGCGCGGAAGGCCACTTCTGGACGCTGGTGATCGGCGTGCAGCTTTTCTTCTTCGCCTTTAACCTGATGGAGGCGATTCTGCCTTCGCTGGTGAGCAAAGAGTCGCCGGCGGGCTACAAAGGCACGGCGATGGGACTTTATTCCACCAGCCAGTTTATCGGCGTGGCGATTGGCGGCAGCCTCGGCGGCTGGGTGTTTGGTCATTTTGACGCGCAGACCGTGTTTCTGGTGGGCGCCATCGTCGCCGCGATCTGGCTGTTCGTCGCCATGACCATGCAGGAGCCGCCCTACGTCAGCAGCCTGCGCATCGTGCTGAGCGACAACGCGCTGGCGGTGCCGAATCTGGAACAGCGCCTGAAGGCGCAGCCGGGCGTCTCAGCCGTGCTGATCGTGCCGGAAGAGAAAAGCGCCTATATCAAGATCGACAGCAAGGTCACCAGCCGTCCCGAGCTGGAGGCGCTGCTCGCCAGCAGCTAAGCGCGTTCGTCGCATAAAAAACCCGGCCTGCGCCGGGTTTTTGCTTTTTACCTTGCCGCTCAGAGCGACATATCCACCACGATGCGCCCCTCGATTTTACCGGCGCGCATGCGGTTGAAAATGTCGTTGATATTGCTCAGCGGCTCTACGGCGACGCTGGCCTTGACCTTATGCTGGCCGGCAAAATCGAGCGCCTCCTGCAGATCTTTGCGCGTGCCGACAATTGAGCCGCGCACGGTGATGCCGTCCAGCACCATATCAAAGATAGAGAGATCGAATTTGCCGGGCGGCAGGCCGTTCAGCACCATGGTGCCGCCGCGCCGCAGCGTGCCGATCGCCTGTTCAAACGCCGTGGGCGAAACGGCGGTCACCAGCGCACCATGCGCGCCGCCGAAGGCGGTATGGCAGACCTGCGCCGGATCCGCCTTGCGGGCGTTAACCACCACGCTGGCGCCGAGACGCTGCGCGAACGCCAGTTTATCGTCGTCGATATCGACCGCCGCGACGTTGCGCCCCATCGCCACGGCATACTGGATCGCCAGATGCCCCAGCCCGCCGATGCCGGACACCACCACCCAGTCACCTGGTTTGGTATCGGTCATCTTCAGTCCCTTATAGACGGTGACGCCGGCGCAGAGGATCGGCGCGACCTCGGCGTATTCAAGGTTATCCGGCAGCAGGCCGACGTAATTCGCGTCCGCGAGGCAATATTCGGCAAAGCTGCCGTTAACCGAGTAGCCGGCGTTTTGCTGGCTCAGACAGAGGGTCTCCCAGCTCTCCAGGCAGTGTTCGCAGTGGCCGCACGCCGAGTAGAGCCAGGGAACGCCAACGCGATCGCCCAGGCGGAGATGGGTCACATTGGGCCCGAGCGCCACCACCTCGCCAACGCCTTCATGGCCGGGAATAAAAGGCGGCGTCGGTTTGACCGGCCAGTCTCCCTCCGCCGCGTGCAGATCGGTATGGCAAACGCCGGTGGCGGCGATTTTCACCAGGATCTGGCCTGGCCCGACCTGCGGCACCGGCACCTGCTCAATCTCCAGCGGCTGACCAAAGGCTTTCACTACGGCGGCTTTCATCGTTTTCATGATTCGTCTCTCCAGTAGACAGGCTTCTGAAGAAATGTGCGCGACTTTGCCGGGCGCCGTGTTGATATAGAGCAGGATTGGGTGAAAAGCGTGCGGCGCGCAGGACGCCGCACGTTAAAAGGGGGGATCAGTCGCGGAAGTTTTTAAACTGGAACGGCTGACCAAGGTTGCCGCCGCGCACCAGCGCCATCGCGCTCTGCAGATCGTCGCGCGACTTGCCGGTCACGCGCAGCGACTCGCCCTGAATCTGCGTCTGCACTTTGATCTTGCTCTCTTTGATCAGCTTGACGATTTTCTTCGCCACTTCTGTCTCAATGCCCTTTTTCATTTTGGCATCGACGCTCCAGCTCTTGCCGCTGTGCTCGATCTCTTCCGGGATATCCAGGGCAGCGCCCTCAATGCCGCGCTTGAGCATTTTCTCGCGCAGCATATCCACCAGCTGTTTCACCTGAAAATCAGATTCGCTGGTGACTTTGATGGTTTCATTCTTTTCGTTAAGCTCAAAACTGGCGCTTACGTTACGAAAATCGAAGCGGGTCGTTAATTCACGGTTGGCATTTTCGACCGCGTTGCGGACTTCCTGCATGTCGATTTCGGAAACGATATCGAAAGATGGCATCTCTTCTTCTCCTGACGCTAAAGTGACATGCATAATACGCGTCTTGCCGCACTAAACAAAATCAGGCTGCGCACAACGCTATACTTATCGCTGTGTAGTAAGAACAAACGACAACCCCGGATGCGGGAGGCAGTATGAAAATTACCGTGTTGGGTTGCGGCGCCATCGGCCAGATCTGGCTCGCCGCGCTTGCACGCCAGGGCCATGAGGTGCAGGGATGGCTGCGCGTGCCGCAGCCCTACTGTTCCGTTAACGTTATCGATTACCAGGGCAAGGTGAGCAACCACACCTTTATCGCCAACGATCCGCTGTTTCTGGCCGACAGCCAGCTGCTGCTGGTGACGCTCAAGGCGCCGCAGGTGTCGCCCGCGGTGCGCAACCTGCAGAGCGTGCTGTCGGACGATTGCCCAGTGCTGCTGCTGCACAACGGCATGGGCACGCTGGATGAGCTAAAAGGTCTCAGCCAGCCGCTGCTGCGCGGCATCACCACCCACGCGGCGATGCGTGACGGTACGGTGATCAAGCATGTTGCCAGCGGCATCACCCATATCGGGCCAGCCAATCGGAAAAGCGCCGCCTGGAGCGATCTCGCCGATATTCTGCACGCGGCGCTGCCGGACGTCGCCTGGCATGACAACATCGGCGCCGCCTGCTGGCGCAAGCTGGCGGTTAACTGCGTCATCAATCCGCTCACCGTCGAGCACGACTGCCAGAACGGCGCGCTGCGCGCCTGGCCGCAGCAGATCGATCTGCTCTGTCAGGAGCTGAGCTGGGTGATGGAGCGCGAAGGTCAGCACATTACCGCCGACAGCCTGCGAGACATTGTTTACAACGTGATTGAGACCACGGCGGCCAACACCTCGTCAATGCTGCAGGACGTGCGGGCGCAGCGCCTGACCGAAATCGACTACATTACCGGTTTTCTGCTGCGGCGCGCTCGCGCGCAGGGCATCGCGCTGCCGGAAAACACCCGGCTTTATGAGTTAGTTAAACGCAAGGAGTCCCATTATGACCGCGAACATGCCAGTACTGGTTTGCCTCGCGCATGGCAGTGAAGAGACCGAAGCGGTCACCACCATCGATCTGCTGGTGCGCGGCGGCCTGCAAGTGGTCACCGCCAGCGTCGAGAGCGACGGCACGCGTGAGATCCACTGTTCGCGCGGCGTGCGCCTTCTGGCTGACGCGCCGCTGGTGGAGGTGGCCGATAACGACTATGCGGCCATCGTGCTGCCGGGCGGGCTAACAGGCGCGCAGACCTTTCGCGACAGTCCGCTGCTGGTGGAAACCGTGCGCCAGTGCCATCTCTCCGGCCGCATCGTCGCGGCGATCTGCGCCGCGGCCGGCACCGTACTGGTGCCGCACGATCTCTTCCCGGTCGGCAATATGACCGGCTTTCCCGGCTTAAAAGAGACCATTCCGGCGGAGAAGTGGATGGAGCGGCGCGTGGTGTGGGATCCGCGCGTTAATCTGCTCACCAGCCAGGGGCCAGGCACGGCGATGGATTTCGCGCTCAAGCTGATCGATCTGCTGGCAGGCAAAGAGAAAGCGGCGGAAGTGGCGTCGCAGCTGGTGCTGGCGCCGGGGATCTACGATTACAGCGAATAGCGCGCAGCGCGCCGTCGGCAGCGCCCACAGGGGATTGCCGACGGCGCGCGCAGCTTACGGACGGTAAACCTTTACGTTTTTAAAGCCCTGCTCGTGCAGGTAGAGCGCCTGCAGTTTGCTCATCACGCCGCGATCGCAGTAGAGCAGCCAGGTTTTGCTCTGATCGAGATCGCCGAACTGGCTGCTGAGCTTGTAGAACGGCAGCGATTTCACCTCGGTGCCCTGCAGCGTCAGCGGCTTGTCTTCCTGCTCGTCGATGGCGCGAATATCGAGCACCACGTCGTCGCTGCCGAACGAGTCAACGGTTTCCACTTCCACCACCTCCTCTTCGGCCTGCTCGGCGATGTCGCGGATATCGACGTTGCTCGCCTCTTCCACCACGCGCTGCAGAATAGCGAAGTCGAAATGCTGCTCTTCCGCCTCGATCTTCGCCTTCACCGCTTTCACCGTCGGGCTTTTCGAGATCACGCCGCAATATTCCGGCATGGTGCTGGCGAAATCTTCGGTGCCGATTTCGCGCGCCACCTTGATGATGTGCTCTTTATCGTGCGAAATCAGCGGACGCAGGATCAGGGTGTCGGAGGCGTTGTCGATCAGGCGCAGGTTGGTCAGCGTCTGGCTGGAGACCTGGCCCAGCGCTTCGCCGGTTACCAGCGCCTGCACGCCGTAGCGCTCGGCGACCATTGACGCCGCGCGCACCATCATGCGCTTCAGCACCACGCCCATCTGGCCGTCATCCACTTTTTCCAGAATCTCGCCCACCACCGGCTCGAAGTTGATCGCCACAAAGCGCACGCGATGCGAGCGGCCGAAGCGGTTCCAGATATAGTGTGCCACCTGGCGCACGCCGATTTCATGCGCCGCGCCGCCGAGGTTAAAGAAGCAATAGTGCACGCGGCAGCCGCGGCGCAGCAGCATATAGCTGGAGACACCGGAGTCGAAGCCGCCGGAGATCAGCGACAGCACATCTTCCTGGGTGCCGATCGGGAAGCCGCCCAGCCCTTCGTAGCGGCCGGTGATCAGCATCAGGCGATCGTCGTCGATTTCGAGATGCACGGTGACGTCCGGCTTGTTGAGCTGCACCTTCGCGCTGGCGATATGCTGATTAAGCCCGCCGCCGACGTAGCGCTCTACGTCCTGCGAGCTAAACTCATGTTTACCGCGTCGTTTAACGCGCACGCAGAAGCTTTTGTTTTGCAGGCTGTCGCCGTAGAGCGCCAGCGTCTGCTCGAAGATGTCGTGCACGCTGGTATAGCTGCGGTCTTCCACCGACAGCACGTGATGAATACCGGGAATGCGCGTGAGTTCATCGACAATCACGCCGCGCAGCCCTTCGTCTTTGGAACGCACTTCAATGTGATCCCAGTGACGCACCACGGCGATATCTTCGCCAACGGTTTTCAGCACGTTGCGGATATTGCTGGTGAGAATTTTAATAAAGCGCAGTCGCACCGACTGACTTTTGATGGTGATTTCAGGAAATAACTTGATGATAAACTTCATGGCGACACGAATTCGTTGGGCAAATAAGTGCGAGCGAGCAGCACTTAGCTGGTAAAATCACAAATATTGCGGGCTAAAGGGCGCATCCGCATCCGAGGCGCGAGAGTATATCACCTTTGTCAGATGACTGCTTCTGCAACCGCAGTCACATTGATTATTTTGCTAATCAAACGCTCTCCGCTACCATGACCGATTACGAGATAAAGTCTTACACGTGAGTCGACACTGAATATGCCGAAAAAAGCCGAACAGCCTGCCAGTTTTGAAACCTCCTTACAGCAGCTGGAGCAGATCGTCAGCCGACTGGAGAGCGGCGAGCTGCCGCTGGAAGAGGCGCTGAATGAGTTTGAGCGCGGCGTCCAGCTGGCGCGCAACGGTCAACAAACCCTACAACAGGCGGAGCAGCGCGTGCGCATTCTGCTCAGCGACGATAAAGACGCCGATCTCAGCGCCTTCACGCCGGAAAACAGTTAATGGATTTTATTCACCTGCTGAGCGTTTACCCGGAACGCGTAAACGCGGCGCTGTCGCGCTTTTTAGCGCCGCTGCCCTTTCAGAGTTCTCCTCTGGTTAATGCCATGCGTTATGGGGCATTATTAGGCGGTAAACGCCTGCGTCCTTTTCTGGTCTACGCCACCGGCGAAATGCTGCGCGCCGACGCGGCGAGCCTTGACGCGCCCGCCGCCGCCGTTGAATGCATTCACGCCTACTCTCTGATCCATGACGACCTGCCCGCGATGGATGACGATGCGTTACGTCGCGGCCAGCCGACCTGTCATATTAAGTATGGCGAAGATACCGCAATCCTCGCGGGCGACGCGCTGCAAACCCTGGCGTTCTCTATTCTGGCCGACGAGCCGATGCCGGGCGTCAGCGACGCCTGTCGACTGGCGATGATCGCCGAGCTGGCGCGCGCCAGCGGCGTCGCCGGCATGTGCGGCGGTCAGGCGCTCGATCTGGCGGCGGAAGGCCAGCGCGTCGGGCTGACGCAGCTTGAGCAGATCCACCGCCATAAAACCGGGGCGCTGATCCGCGCCGCGGTGCGCCTTGGCGCGTTAGCGGCAGGCGAACGCGGACGCGCCGCGCTGCCCGCGCTGGACACCTATGCCGACGCTATCGGCCTCGCGTTTCAGGTACAGGACGATATTCTGGATGTGGTCGGCGACAGCGCGGTAACCGGTAAAAAACAGGGTGCCGATCAGGATCTCGACAAGAGCACCTATCCGTCGCTGCTGGGGCTGGAAAGCGCCCGCGCGAAAGCCAGAGAGCTTCACCAGCAGGCGCTGAGCGCGCTGGACATTCTTGCGGCGCAATCGTTAGACACCACAGCATTGCAGGCGCTGGCAAGCTTCATAATTGAACGCGACAAATAACTTCCATAATGAGTCTCTGATGAGTTTTGATATTGCAAAATACCCGACACTGGCGCAGGCCAGCACCGTTGAGGAGCTGCGCGCTCTGCCGAAAGAGTCGCTGCCGGCGCTGTGCGACGAACTGCGTCAATACCTGCTGGACAGCGTCAGCCGCTCCAGCGGCCATTTCGCCTCGGGTCTGGGCGTGGTCGAGCTGACCGTCGCACTGCATTACGTCTACAACACGCCGTTCGATCATCTGGTGTGGGATGTCGGTCATCAGGCCTATCCGCATAAAATCCTGACCGGCCGTCGCGACCGCATCGGCACCATCCGTCAGAAAAATGGCCTGCACCCCTTTCCCTGGCGCGGCGAGAGCGAATATGACGTGCTGAGCGTCGGCCACTCGTCGACGTCGATCAGCGCCGGTCTCGGCATGGCGGCGGCGGCGGAGCGCGAAGGGCTGGGCCGTCGCACCGCCTGCATTATTGGCGACGGCGCGATCACCGCCGGCATGGCGTTTGAGGCGATGAACCACGCGGGCGACATCAAGCCCGATATGCTGGTGATCCTTAACGACAACGAGATGTCGATCTCAGAGAACGTCGGCGCGCTGAATAATCGTCTGGCGCAGATCCTCTCCGGCAAGACCTATTCGCGCCTGCGCGAAGGCGGCAAGCGCGTGCTGGGCGGGCTGCCGCCGATCAAAGAGCTGGTGAAGCGCACCGAGGAGCATCTGAAAGGCATGGTGGTGCCGGGCACGCTGTTCGAGGAGCTGGGCTTTAACTATATCGGCCCGGTAGACGGCCATGACGTGCTGACGCTGGTCGCCACGCTGAACAACATGCGCAGCCTGAAAGGGCCACAGTTCCTGCATATCATGACCAAAAAGGGCAAAGGCTACGCGCCCGCCGAAGAGGATCCGATCACCTGGCACGCGGTGCCGAAGTTCGATCCCGCCAGCGGCGCGCTGCCCAAGAGCGCCGAAGGCCTGCCGAGCTACTCGAAAATTTTCGGCAACTGGCTGTGCGAGATGGCGCAGGATGACGCGAAGCTGATGGCGGTGACGCCGGCGATGCGCGAAGGTTCCGGCATGGTGGAGTTTTCGCGCCGCTATCCGTCGCAGTATTTCGACGTGGCGATCGCCGAGCAGCATGCGGTGACCTTCGCCGCCGGCATGGCGATCGGCGGCTATAAGCCGATCGTGGCGATCTACTCGACCTTTCTGCAGCGCGCCTACGATCAGCTGATCCACGACGTGGCGATCCAGAAGCTGCCGGTGCTGTTCGCTATCGATCGCGGCGGCATCGTCGGCGCCGACGGGCAGACGCATCAGGGCGCGTTCGATCTCGCCTTCCTGCGCTGCGTGCCAGAGATGGTGATCATGACGCCGAGCGACGAAAACGAATGTCGCCAGATGCTCTACACCGGCTATCACTATCAGGATGGGCCGAGCGCGGTGCGCTATCCGCGCGGCAACGCGGTCGGCGTCGAGCTGACGCCGCTGCAGAGCCTGCCGCTGGGCAAAGGCGTGGTGAAGCGCCAGGGCGAGAAGCTGGCGATCCTCAATTTCGGCACGCTGCTGCCGGCGGCGGCGGAAGCGGCGGAAGCGCTTAACGCCACGCTGGTGGATATGCGCTTCGTGAAGCCGCTCGACGAGGCGCTGATTGCCGAGCTGGCGCAGAGTCACGAATCGCTGGTGACGCTGGAAGAAGGCGCCATCAAAGGCGGCGCGGGCAGCGGCGTCAACGAGACGGTCATGGCGAAGCGCCTGCGCGTGCCGGTGCTCAATCTGGGCCTGCCGGATGAGTTTATCCCGCAGGGCACGCAGGATGAGGTGCGTCACGACTATCAGCTGGATGCGCAAGGCATTCAGCAGCAGATCCGCGACTGGCTCGCCGAGTAAATTCCCTGCCCCGCTCTCCTGCTATGCTTAACCGATTGTTAATGCATAGCAGGAGCTTTCATGAAAACCACGCAGTTAGGCAATACCGATCTTCAGGTTTCCCGTCTCTGTCTCGGCTGTATGACCTTTGGCGAACCGGACCGCGGCCGTCACGCCTGGACGCTGCCGGAAGCGAGCAGCCGCCCGCTGATCCAGCAGGCGCTCGACGCAGGCATTAACTTTTTCGATACCGCCAACAGCTACTCCGACGGCAGCAGCGAGGAGATTGTCGGCCGGGCGCTCAAGGCGTATGCGCGTCGTGATGAGATCGTGGTCGCCACTAAGGTTTACTTCCCGCTCAGCAATCTGTCGCAGGGGCTGTCGCGCAGCAATATCATGCAGTCGATCGACGACAGCCTGAAGCGTCTCGATATGGAGTATGTCGATCTGCTGCAGATCCACCGCTGGGATTACGAGACGCCGCTGGAGGAGACGCTGGAGGCGTTAAGCGACGTGGTGAAGGCGGGTAAAGCGCGCTATATCGGCGCCTCTTCCATGTACGCCTGGCAGTTCGCCAAAGCGCTCTATACCCAGCGTCAGCACGGCTGGGCACCCTTCGTCAGTATGCAAGATCAGTACAACCTGATTCAGCGCGAAGAGGAGCGCGAGATGCACCCGCTCTGTCAGGCGGAGAATGTCGCCGTGCTGCCGTGGAGTCCGCTGGCGCGCGGTCGTCTGACGCGTCCGTGGGGCGAAACCACCGCGCGCTCGGTGTCGGATGAGTTCGGCAAGACGCTCTACAGCGCGACGGAAGAGAACGATGCGGCCATCGCGCAGCGCGTCGAGGCGATCGCGGCGCAGAAAGGGGTGAGTCGCGCGCAGGTGGCGCTCGCCTGGCTGCTGCATAAGCCGGCCGTGACCGCGCCGATTATCGGCGCCTCGCGCGCCGAGCAGCTGGCGGATCTGGTAAAGGCGGTGGAGGTCGATCTGAGCGCCGAGGAGATTGCCGAGCTGGAGACGGTTTATCAGCCGCATCCAGTAGTGGGATTTGAATAAAGGTAGGCTAAAGGCTGCTGGAAAAGTGCCTGAGCGGGTAGCACGGACAGATCGCAAAGTCGCTCAAGGCCTCCCTGCGCGCTCGGCCCGCGCGAATACGCACCTCATCCCTGAGGTGCGCCCGTAAACGGGCCAACGCTTTGCGTTGTTCAAAAACGCTCCCGGCGTTTTTGTCCTTGCCGCGGGACGCTTTGCTCTTCTGTCCGTGCTACCCGCTCTAAGCGGCATTGTGCGGCTTAAAAAGCAGCCATTAGCTCAATGGGAAGGGAGGGGACAGCCACACGCCCGCGCCATAGAGCAGCGCCGCCGAAATCACGCCGGCGATAATATCGTCCACCATAATCCCCATGCCGCCGTGCACGTTGCGATCGAACCAGCGGATCGGCCAGGGTTTCCACATATCGAAAATGCGGAACACCACAAAACCGGCCAGCACCCACTGCCAGCTGTTGGTCGGGATCGCCATCAGCGTAATCCACATGCCGATAAACTCATCCCAGACGATGCTGCCGTGATCGTGCACGCCCATATCTTTGGCGGTGCGGTGGCAGATATAGACGCCGATGCTAATGCCCAATAGCACGATCAGCGAATAGAGATCCTGCGGCAGCCGCGCCATCAGCCACCAGAACGGGATCGCCGCCAGCGACCCCATAGTGCCCGGCACATAGGGGCTTAAGCCGCTGCCGAAGCCGGTGGCGAGCAGATGCCAGGGATTGCTCAGCCGCAGGCGACCCTTCGCCACATCCTTATTTCGCGTCAAAATGATCAAATCCTTTGTGGCTGAAGGTAACCGGTTTGTTGTGATCCAGCAGCGTCAGCCCTTCCGCTTCCGGCATCAGCTGCCCGATACAGGTAAAGGGCACGCCGAGATGACCCAGCGCGACGTCGAGCGCGCCGCGATTCATCTCCGGCACGGTAAAGCAGAGTTCGTAATCCTCGCCGCCGCTCAGCGCCCAGCGCAGCACCTGCTCAGGCTCGAAATGGTCGCGCAGCGCCGACGATAGCGGCAACGCCTCCAGATTGAGCCGCGCGCCGCAGCCGCTGGCCTTGAGAATATGGCCGAGATCGGAAATCAGCCCGTCGGAGAGGTCGATGGCCGCCGAGGCGAGCGAGCGCAGCGCCTGCCCCTGCAAAATGCGCGGCATCGGGCGCAGATGACGCTTGATCAGCACCTCATGCACCGCCGGATCGTCGATGCGGCGATGATGCTGCAGCAGCGCCAGCCCCGCCGCGCTGTCGCCCAGCGTGCCGGTGACGTAGATCCAGTCGCCCGGCTTCGCGCCTGAACGTTTCAGCGCGCGTCCCTGCGGCACCAGGCCGTGAATGCCCAGCGTCAGGCTCAGCGGGCCGCGCGTGGTATCACCGCCCACCAGCTGCATATCGTAATACTCCAGCAGCTCGAACAGGCTTTCGCTGAAGGCTTTCAGCCAGGCTTCGTCAACTTCCGGCAGGGTCAGCGCCAGCGTCAGCCACGCCGGATCGGCGCCCATGGCCGCCAGGTCGCTGAGGTTAACCGCCAGCGCTTTATAGCCAAGATCGGCAGGATGGATATCGCGTAAAAAGTGGACGCCCGCCACCAGCGTATCGGTGCTGATCGCCAGCGTCTGTTTCTCCGGCACGCTCATCAGCGCGCAGTCGTCGCCGATGCCGGTCTCGACGTCACGGCGGCTGCGGGTTCTGCGATTGAAATAGCGTGCGATGAGTTCGAATTCGCCACAGGACATGGTTGCGTTCCGCTTACTGATGAAAAAAGGCCAGCAAGCTGGCCTTTTCTTTATTTGCGATTGGGTCTGATTTGTGGAGCGGCTTTGTCCAGCACGCCGTTGACAAACTTATGGCTGTCTTCGGCGCCAAACACTTTCGCCAGCTCGATGCCTTCGTTGATGGCCACTTTATAGGGCACGTCAGCGCGCTTGCTCAGTTCAAACAGCGAAATACGCAGGATTGCTTTTTCAACCTGGCCCAGCTCTTCCAGCTGACGCGACAGGTAAGGTTTCATCAGCCCATCCAGATACGCGCTGTTGGTCGCCACACCGGACAGCAGTTCGCGGAAATAGGTAATGTCGACGTCTTTGACGTCTTGTTCCGCCAGAAACTGGTATTCCACATCGGCAATGTCATTCTTAGACAACTGCCAGGAGTAGAGCGCCTGGACGGCGCACTCGCGGGCGCGGCGACGAGCAGCAGGTTTCACAAAATTCCCCTTACAAAAATCAGGCTTTGATGGCTTTCAATACGTTAATCATTTCGAGTGCGGTCAGGGCCGCTTCGGCGCCTTTGTTACCCGCTTTGGTACCGGCACGCTCAATAGCCTGCTCGATATTTTCCGTGGTCAGCACGCCGAACGTTACCGGGATTTCGCTGGTCATCGCGACGTTGGCGATGCCGGAGCTGGCTTCGCCGGCGACATATTCAAAGTGAGCGGTGCCGCCGCGGATCACGGTGCCGAGCGCCACGATGGCGTCGTGCTTGCCGCTGTTCGCCAGCGCGCGGGCTGCCAGCGGCAGTTCGTACGCGCCTGGCACCCAGACGACGGTGATGTTTTCATCTTTCACCTGACCGATACGTTTCAGGGCATCGATCGCGCCGTGCAGCAGGCTGTCGTTGATGAAGTTGTTAAAACGCGCAATAACGATGGCGACATTGGCCTCAGGCGTGGCAACAGCAGCTTCGATAACTTTCATACTTATCCTTTCAGGGTTTTGTTATGGCCCCGCAGGGGGGCGGATTCTATCACACTCTTTGGCGGCGTGCTCTCGCTTTTCCGCCGCGCTCAGCGCGGCGTCAGCGTCAGGCGCAGATCGGGGCCGACCTGGCGCACGTCGCGAAATGAAAAGGCTGGCGCATCAGCCAGTTGTTGCAGGCCAGGGAGCTGGCACAGTCCGCGCGCGGCGTCGCCCAGCAGCGTCGGCGCCAGATAGAGGATCAGCTCGTCTACCACGCCCGCCTGCAGCAGCGCGCCGGCCAGCGACGCGCCCGCCTCCACCCACAGGCTGTTCACCTGCTTTTTACCCAGCAGCATCATCAGCGCCACCAGGTCCAGCTGCTCGCCGCGCAGCGGCACGCCGATCTGCGTCACGCTCGCCGGCCAGGGCTGCTCATCCGGCGCGGCGCGCATCAGCCAGCTTTCGCCCGGCTGGGAAATGAGTTTGTGCTGCGGCGTGACGCGATTGCGGCTGTCGACGATGACGCGCAGCGGCTGACGCAGCGTCGCTTCGTCGAGCAGCGATTGCGTCTCCGCGTCCAGCTCGGACCAGCGCACCGTCAGCGACGGATCGTCCGCCAGCACGGTGGCGCTGCTGCTGAGGATCGCGGCGCTCTGCGCCCGCAGCCGCTGCACATCGCGGCGCGCGGCGGCTGAGGTGATCCACTGGCTCTCGCCGCTGGCCATCGCGGTGCGGCCATCCAGCGAGGCGCCGAGCTTGAGCTGAACCCAGGGGAAACCGGTGCGCATCCGCTTCAGGAAGCCGCGATTCAGCGCCTCCGCTTCCGCCATCATCAGGCCATGGCTCACCGCAACGCCCGCCTGCTGCAGCCGATATAGGCCGCGGCCAGCGACCTGCGGGTTGGGATCCTGCATCGCCGCGACGACGCGGCTGACGCCGGCGGCGATCAGCGCGTCGCAGCACGGCGGCGTGCGGCCGTGGTGGCTGCAGGGCTCGAGCGTGACGTAAGCGGTGGCGCCGCGCGCCTTCTCGCCCGCCATTCGCAGCGCGTGCACCTCGGCGTGCGGCTCGCCCGCGCGCTGATGCCAGCCCTCTCCCACCACTTCGCCGTCGCGCACGATAACGCAGCCGACGTTAGGATTCGGCATGGTGGTAAAACGGCCGCGCCGCGCCAGCTCCAGCGCGCGCGCCATATAGCGTTCATCGGTCATGGTTAATCCTGTAACCTGGCAATCTCGGCGCCGAAATCGCGGATATCTTCAAAGCTGCGGTAGACCGAGGCGAAGCGAATATAGGCGACCTTGTCGAGCTTTTTCAGCTCGTCCATCACCAGATTGCCGATCAGCTTGCTGGGGATCTCGCGCTCGCCGGTGGCGCGCAGCTGCGTTTTGATATGGTTTACCGCGCTTTCGACCGCATCGGCGCTGACCGGGCGCTTCTCCAGCGCCTTCATCATGCCGCTGCTCAGCTTGTCTTCGTTAAAGGGTTCGCGCACGTCATTGCTTTTCACTACCCGCGGCATCACCAGCTCCGCCACTTCAAAGGTGGTGAAGCGCTCATGGCACACCAGACACTGACGGCGGCGGCGCACGGACGAGCCTTCACTAACCAGACGAGAATCAATGACTTTAGTGTCCACAGCAGAGCAAAATGGGCAGTGCATGACGTTTCCTGACGCTAACTAAATGAGCCATACAGTGTAGCGCGAATGCGTTTTCAACAAAATGTATAAGCGTGCCTTTTGGCTTGCGGCAGGAGAGGACGCGAGAAAATGTCTATGCTTACTGTTGTCGTCAGAAAGGCGACGTACACCCTAACCATCTGGAGGATATCTATGGGTTTGTTCAACTTTGTGAAAGAGGCAGGCGAAAAACTGTGGGACGCGGTGTCCGGCCACGACGATGCCAGCAAAAAGCTGAAGGATCATATCGACAAGCTCGGGCTGCCAGATAGCGACAAAGTCAACGTCGCGGTTAACGGCG
The DNA here is from genome assembly GCF_002077695.1 of Pantoea latae. Taxonomy (GTDB): domain Bacteria; phylum Pseudomonadota; class Gammaproteobacteria; order Enterobacterales; family Enterobacteriaceae; genus Pantoea; species Pantoea latae. The sequence goes on along the minus strand of NZ_MWUE01000016.1, from coordinate 70,679 downwards.
ACACCGTCACGGTAAGCGGCGACGGGATTTCTCAGGAGCTGAAAGAGAAAATTTTGGTGGCGGCCGGTAACGTCGCGGGCATCACCAAAGTCGATGACCAGGTTAAAACCGCCGACAACGCACCGGAAGCGGAGTTCTATACGGTGAAGAAAGGCGACACCCTGAGCGCCATCTCGAAAAGCGTGTACGGCAACCCCAACGAGTACAACAAGATTTTCGAAGCCAATAAACCCATGCTGACGCACCCTGATAAAATCTATCCAGGCCAGGTATTACGTATTCCTAAATAACGTACAAGGAAGGCTTTATGATCAGGATGGTTTGGGCGCCGCTGGCGTGCGCGATGGCGCTGTTGAGCGGCTGTAGCTCGACGCCCAGCAGCCCGAAAGTGACTCAGCTGCATCAGGAAGTGAGCCAGCTGAATCAGCAGATGCGTCACCTGACCAGTCAGGCGGGCGCCATCGAAATCCAGGGGCAGCTCAACAGCCACTCGACGCAGGGCGCCTGGCTGGTGCCGCAGGCCAACACGCCGGTCGAACTGCAAACTCAGCTTGGCACACTGCGGCTGTCGCTGACGCGCCCGACGGCGGAAGCGAACGGCGCGCGCGCCACGCTCACCTTCAGCGCGACCGGCAGCCAGCCGGTGCCGGCGCTGCAGGCGCGCGTGGTCTGGGGCGAGCGGGATCCCGCCACCGGCAAACCGCTGGAAGCGAGCAGCCTGAGCCAGACCATCGAGGTGCCGGCCGCCCTGCTGCCGCGCGCCTCGGTGAGCGTGCCGCTGCGTCTGAGCGGCTTCGCGCCGTCGCAGATCGGCTTCGTGCGCGTGCATGACGTGGTGGGCGACGCGCCCGCCGCGCCGCCGCAGTAAGCCACGCGCCCAAACAAAAGGGGCTGCCAGATGGCAGCCCCTTTTTTATTATCGCGCGTGCGCGTTACGGCAGGATAGAGGGCTGATCCGCGCCCTCTTTCTCGACCTTCTGCACCAGCATATGCTCGCGCTTCATGCCCAGCTTCAGCGCCAGCGCGGAAGAGACATAAATCGACGAGATGGTGCCGATGGTGACGCCGATCAGCATCGTCAGCGAGAAGCCTTTCAGCAGCGCGCCACCGAAGATAAACAGGATCAGGATCATCGCCAGCGTGGTCAGTGAGGTGATCAGGGTACGGCTCAGCGTCTGGGTCAGCGACACGTTGGTGATATCGTAAGAGGAGCCGCGGCGGATCTTGCGGAAGTTCTCACGAATACGGTCGGAAACCACGATTTTATCGTTGAGCGAGTAGCCGATCACCGACATCAGCGAGGCGACGATGGTCAGATCGATCTCGATGCGCGCCAGCGACAAAATGCCGCAGGTGATGATCACGTCGTGCGCCAGTGCCAGCACGGTGCCGAGCGCCAGACGCCATTCAAAGCGAATGCCGATATAGATCAGGATCGCAATCAGCGCCGCCAGCAGCGCCATCGCACCCGCCTGCGCCAGGTCGTTGCCCACGCTCGGGCCCACGAACTCAATGCGCTTCACGGTCGCGTTCTGCTGCGTGGTCTGATTGATGATGGTGATGATCTTGTTGCCCAGCTCCTGGCCCGCCGGACCATCCAGCGGCGCCATGCGCACCATCACGTCGCGGCTGCTGCCGAAGTTCTGCACGATAGGATCGGCATAGCCCGCTTTTTCCAGCCCGTCACGCAGCGTATCCAGCTCGGCCGGTTTCTCCAGCGCGATCTCGATCACCGTACCACCGGTAAAATCGAGACCCCAGTTGAAACCTCGCACCGAGATCATGGCGATGGACGCCACGATCAGCAGGCCCGAGATGATAAACGCCAGCGTGTCCCAGCGCATAAAGTCGACGACTTTACGCCCGTGGTTCAGCTGTTCAATATTGTATTCCTGTGCCACAACGCACTCCTCAGATAGACAGCTTGTTGATGCGTTTGCCGCCGTACACCAGGTTCACGATGGCGCGCGTTCCAACGATCGCGGTAAACATCGAGGTGGCGATACCGATCGCGGTGGTGATCGCAAAGCCTTTAATTGAACCGGTACCAACCGCATACAGGATGATGACCTTGATCAGCGTGGTGACGTTCGCATCGACGATACTGGAGAAGGCGCCTTTGTAGCCTTCATGGATCGCCTGCTGAACGGAACGGCCGTTTCTCAGCTCTTCCTTGATACGCTCGTTGATCAGTACGTTCGCATCCACCGCCACCGCCAGCGTCAGCACGATACCGGCGATGCCCGGCATGGTGAGCGTGGCGCCCGGCAGCAGCGACATAATGCCGACAATCAGCACCAGGTTGCAGAGCAGCGCGCTGGTAGCGATCAGGCCGAACTTTTTATAGAACACCACCATAAACAGAATCGAGGCGATCAGACCCCACAGGCAGGCTTCAAGCCCCTGGGTGATATTCTGCGCGCCCATGGTCGGGCCAATGGTGCGCTCTTCCACGATCTGAATCGGCGCAATCAGCGCGCCCGCACGCAGCAGCAGCGAAAGCTGACGCGCTTCGTTCGGGTTGTTGATGCCGGTGATGCGGAAGCTGTTGCCGAGGCGAGACTGGATATTGGCGACGTTAATCACCTCTTCCTGTTTCACCAGCACCGCGCGGCCGTTGGCGTCTTTCTTACCGCTGTCTTTATACTCCACGAACAGGGTCGCCATCGGCTTGCCGATATTGTCCTTGGTGAAGTTCGACATGATATTGCCGCCCGCGCCGTCCAGGGAGATATTGACCTGCGGCTGGTTGTACTCGTCCATGCTCGAGGTCGAGTCGGTGATATGGTCACCGGTCAGGATCACGCGCTTGTAGAGCACAACAGGCTGACCTTCGCGCGTCTGCTTCACTTCCGAGTCGCCCGGCACACGGCCGTTGGCGGCAGCGGTCGGATCGGCAGTGGTATTCACCAGACGGAACTCCAGCGTCGCGGTAGCGCCGAGGATCTCTTTGGCGCGCGCGGTGTCCTGAATGCCCGGCAGTTCAACCACGATGCGGTCAGTGCCCTGACGCTGCACCAGCGGTTCGGCAACGCCGAGCTGGTTAACGCGGTTACGCAGGATGGTGATGTTCTGCTGAACGGCGTATTCGCGCGCTTCGCTGAGACGCGCGTCGCTCATCACCGCACGCAGGCCGTCGCTGCCGCTAGAGGAGATCACCATGTCGCGATGGCGGCCAGAGAGCCAGCTAATCGCCGCGTCGCGGCTGCTGCCGTCGCGGAAACGGATTTCCACGCCGTAGTTGGCGATTTTATTGACGTTGGTATAGGGGATATTCTTTTCGCGCAGGTCGCTGCGCAGGCTGTCGGCATTCTGCTCCTGCAGCTTGCCCAGCGCGGTGTCCATATCCACTTCCATCAGGAAGTGCACGCCACCGCGCAGATCCAGACCGAGCTTCATCGGCTCAGCCGCCAGCATACTCAGCCAGCGCGGCGTTGCCGGCGCGAGGTTGAGCGCGACGACGTAGTTCTCGCCAAGCTTATTCACAATCGCTTCACGGGCGCGCAGCTGCACATCCGTATTGGCGAAGCGCGCCAGAATGGCGCCGTTTTCCAGCGCGAGGGATTTGCTCTGGATATTCTCTTGTTTTAACAGGTTCTGAATTTGATCCAACGTTTGCTCACTGGCGGCGCCGCCGCGCGCGCCAGTGATCTGAACGGCCGGATCCTCACCATACAGGTTGGGAAGCGCATAGAGCAGGCCGACGAGAATCACGACGACCAGCATCACGTACTTCCACAAAGGATAACGATTTAACACGGCAGTTCCCTTAGGGAAGTAAATATTAGAGCGCCTTCATCGTACCTTTCGGCAGGACGGCAGCCACGAAATCACGTTTGATAACCACTTCGTTGGTTTCATTCAGGGCGATAGAGACATAGCCCGTCTCGGAAACTTTAGTGACGCGGCCTACCAGGCCACCGCTGGTCAGCACTTCGTCGCCTTTAGAGATAGACTCCATCAGCTTTTTGTGCTCTTTCGCACGCTTCTGCTGCGGACGCAGGATCATGAAGTAAAAAATCAGGCCAAACACCACCAGCATGATCACCAGAGAATACGGACTTCCCTGCGACGGTGCACCTGCGGCAGCCACGGCGTCAGAAATGAAAAAGCTCATTTAATTTCCCTCATTGATAGAATTATCAGACGTTTAACGGCGGAACCGCTTTGCCCGTCCGTTGGTAGAACTCGCTAACAAAGCGCTCCAATTTACCCTCTTCGATAGCCTGGCGTAAACCTGCCATCAGGCGCTGGTAGTAGCGCAGGTTATGAATGGTATTCAGGCGCGCGCCGAGTATTTCGTTACAGCGATCAAGATGATGCAAGTAGGCGCGGCTGTAATTGCGACAGGTGTAGCAATCACACTCCGCATCCAGCGGCGAGGTGTCGTCTTTGTGCTTCGCGTTGCGGATTTTCACCACGCCGTCGGTCACAAACAGGTGGCCGTTGCGCGCGTTGCGCGTCGGCATCACGCAGTCAAACATATCCACGCCGCGACGTACGCCTTCCACCAGATCTTCCGGCTTGCCGACGCCCATCAAATAACGCGGTTTATCCTGCGGGATCTGCGGACAAACGTGCTCGAGGATGCGGTGCATATCCTCTTTCGGCTCGCCGACCGCCAGGCCGCCCACAGCGTACCCATCAAAGCCAATCTCTACCAGACCTTTGACTGAGACATCACGTAAATCTTCGTAAACAGAGCCCTGGATAATGCCGAACAGCGCGTTCTTGTTGCCCAGGCTGTCGAAGCGATCGCGGCTGCGTTGCGCCCAGCGCAGCGACATCTCCATCGAGCGCTTCGCGTAGTCCCAGTCCGCCGGGTATGGCGTGCACTCGTCGAAGATCATTACGATGTCCGATCCCAGATCGAACTGGATCTCCATCGACTTTTCGGGATCGAGGAAGATCGGATCGCCGTTGATCGGGTTGCGGAAGTGCACGCCCGCTTCGGTGATCTTGCGAATATCGCCGAGGCTGAACACCTGGAAGCCACCGGAGTCGGTCAGAATCGGCCCTTTCCACTGCATAAAGTCATGCAGGTCGCCGTGCAGCTTCATGATCTCCTGGCCAGGACGCAGCCAGAGATGGAAGGTGTTGCCGAGGATAATCTGCGCGCCGGTCTCCTGCACCTCTTCCGGCGTCATGCCTTTTACCGTGCCGTAGGTGCCCACAGGCATAAACGCCGGGGTTTCCACCACGCCGCGATCGAAAATCAGACGGCCACGGCGCGCGCGCCCGTCGGTTGTGTCGAGTTCAAACTTCACAAAGCCTCCATCAGAGAAACAGTCTGATGCGATGGTTAAACAAGCAGTTTACGGCAGCGCCGTAAACCGGACGTCATCAGCCGCCGACTTTTTCCGTCGGCGCCTGCGGATTTTTGGTGATAAACATGGCGTCGCCGTAGCTGAAGAAGCGATAGGCTTCCGCCACCGCTGCCTGATAGGCCGCCATGGTGTGCTGATAGCCGGCAAAGGCGGACACCAGCATAATCAGGGTCGATTCCGGCAGATGGAAATTGGTGATCAGCGCGTCAATCACCTGATACTGGTAGCCGGGATAGATAAAAATCTGCGTATCGTCGAAGAACGGCGCGATAAGCGCCTCTTTGCTCGCCTGCGCGGCGCTCTCCAGCGAACGCACCGAGGTAGTGCCGACGGCGACCACTTTATTGCCGCGCGCTTTGCACGCCAGCACCGCGTCGACCACCTCCTGCGGCACTTCGGCATATTCAGAGTGCATCACATGCTCTTCGATGCTGTCGACGCGCACCGGCTGAAAGGTGCCCGCGCCGACGTGCAGCGTAACGAACGCCATCTCGACGCCCTTGTCGCGCAGCGCCGCCAGCAGCGGTTCGTCGAAGTGCAAACCGGCGGTGGGCGCCGCCACCGCGCCAGGACGGGCGCTGTAGACGGTCTGATAGAGCTCGCGATCCGCCTCTTCGTCGGGACGATCGATATAGGGCGGCAGCGGCATATGGCCGACGCTGTTGAGAATATCCAGCACCGCGCGGTCGTCTTCAAAGGCGATTTCGAACAGGGTGTCGTGGCGCGCCACCATGGTCGCCTTGACGCTCTCGTCATCGCCGAGCAGCAGCTGCGCGCCGGGCTTCGGCGCTTTAGAGGCGCGCACGTGCGCCAGCACGCGCTTGTCGTCGAGCATGCGCTCCACCAGCATTTCGATTTTGCCGCCGCTCGCCTTGCGGCCGAAGACGCGCGCCGGGATCACCCGTGTATTGTTAAACACCAGCAGATCGCCGGGATTGAGCTTCTCCAGCACGTCGGTAAACACCCCGTGCGTCAGCTGCCCGCTCGGACCGTCCAGCGACAGCAGGCGACAACCGCTGCGCTGCGCCTGCGGATAGTGGGCGATAAGGGATTCAGGCAACTCAAACGTAAAATCGGCGACACGCATGGCTAACTTCTTACTCAGGCATAAAAACAGGCGGCACAGTTTAGCGGAAAAGCGGCCAATTCTGAACAACTGGCTGCGCCTTCGCACTTCTGGCTATAATGCGGCATGAACTTTCTCGCTCATCTTCACCTCGCTCACCTCGCCGAAAGCTCGCTGCTTGGCAACCTGCTGGCGGATTTCGTGCGCGGCAATCCGCACCAGCAGTGGCCGACGCCGGTCGCTGACGGCATTCTGATGCATCGTCGTCTTGACGCGATGACCGACGCCCTGCCCGAAGTGCAGGAGGCGCGTCCGCTGTTTCGCGCGGAAACGCGCCGCGTGGCGCCGATTACGCTCGACGTGGTGTGGGATCACTTTCTCGCGCGTCACTGGGAGAGCCTCTGCCCGGATCGCTCGCTGGCGGCCTTCTCGCGCTTTGCCGAACAGCGCATCGTGCCGCAGCTGGCGGGCACGCCGGAGGGCTTTCAGGCGCTGAACGCCGTGATGTGGCGCGAGCGCTGGTTTGAACACTACGCCGAACCGGCGCGCCTGGCGCGCGTGCTGAGCGGCATGGCGCAGCGCCGACCGCGCCTCGCCTCGCTGCGCGACTCCTATCACGACTTCACCGCGCACTACGACCAGCTGGAGCAGCTGTTTTTCCGCTTCTATCCGCGCCTGATGGTGCTGGCGACCAGCAAAACGCTCTGAGCTTTTCCCGACTTGCCAGCCCTGCCCATTTACGGCTTAATGAAACCCTGCTTATCAATAGCGCGTCCGCGGCGCGCTATTTCCGGCGAATGATCGATTCAGCCGCGTGACAAACCATAAGAGGGAAAGGATGTCATCCGCTTCGCAAACTGAAACAGACGCGCGTTATCACCACGCGTGCGAAATCGCCCGTGCGGCTGCCAGCCGCGCCTATGCATGGTATCAGCAGCGCCAGCAGCTGGTGGTGGAACACAAGCGGGATTTACAGGATGTGGTCAGCGAGGCGGACCGCAACGTAGAAGCGCTGATTAAGACGCTGATCGCCGAGCGCTTCCCGGACGACGCGGTGCTGGGGGAAGAGAGCGGCGGCGTGGTCGAGGGCGCGCGCTGGGTTTGGGTGGTCGACCCCATCGACGGCACCGCCTGCTTCCTTAACGGCCTGCATAACTGGTGCGTGTCGCTGGCGGTGCTGTGCGACGGCGAGGCGCTGATCGGCGTGGTGTGCGACCCAAACCATCAGGAGCTGTTTCACGCCCGCGCCGGCCACGGCGCCTGGATGAACGACACGCGCCTGCAGGCGCACGGCGCGCAGCATCTCAGCGAGGGCGTGCTGGGCATCAGCAACTCCAGCCGCACGCCAGCCGCGCAGACCGCAGGCGTTATTCAGGGGCTGCTTGAGCAGGGCGGCATGTTTGTGCGCATCGGCTCCGGCGCGCTGACCACCGCCTGGGCGGCGGCGGGCCGTCTGATCGGCTACTACGAAGCGCATATGAACCCCTGGGACAGCCTGCCGGGCATCGTGCTGATGCGCGAGGCGGGCGGCGTCGTCAACGACTATCTGGCCAACGATGGTCTGAAGAACGGCAATCCGGTGCTGCTGGCCAACCCGGCTATCTATGCGCAAATTAACACGCTGCTCGGGCCGGATGCTGTCGCCGAAGCCTGACATTGCCCGTAAAAAGCGTTTGCCATGCGGAGAGTCTGCCTGCTCTCCGCGTCTGCGCCCTGCTCGCGTTACCCGCCTTTAGTCTGGCTAATCAGTCGCCCTTTTTTTCTTAATCGTTGCTGCACTGTTTTTTCAGTGTCGGTGCGAACTTTTCTATATTCGCGACGGCATGATTTCACCGCGCTTTTTTGACGTAACATAACGGCGTCAATCATCCCTTTATCATTATTTTTTTGTTTTTTTGCTTAATTCGGCGACTGGATTCGCCGATTTCTTTATTGGCGGCGCGTTAACGATACAAGCGGTATTCAATACGTTTATCGATACTCGGGGATCCGATAATGAAAACACGCTCTATACAGGGTTATCGTGCGGATATCGATGGCCTGCGCGCCGTCGCCATCCTGCTGGTGGTGCTGTTTCACGCGGGCGTCAGCGCCCTGCCCGGCGGCTACGCGGGCGTCGATATATTCTTTGTTATCTCTGGCTTTCTGATCGGCGGCATCCTGAGCCGTGATATCGCGTCCGGCCAGTTCTCATTTTATTCGTTCTATGTGCGACGCATTCGCCGCATCGCGCCTGCCCTGATGGTGATGCTGTTCAGCCTGCTGTTTATCGGCTATTTCCTGCTGTCGCCGCTCGAATATGGCCAGCTGGCGAAATACAGCTTCGGCGTCTTTCTCTCGGTGCCGAATATTATTCTGCTCAAGGGCAGCGATTATTTCAGCGCGTCGGCGGATTTAAATCCGCTGCTGATGAGCTGGTCGCTGGGGATCGAAGAGCAATTTTATGTCGCGCTGCCGTTTGTCTTGCTGCTGGCGGCCAGGCTGCGCCGATCCATGGCGGGGCTAGTGCTACTGCTGAGCCTGCTGTCGCTGGCGGGCTGCATCTGGCTGACGCCGCAAAACAGCTCGCAGGCGTTCTATCTGCTGCCGACGCGCGCCTGGGAACTGGGCGCGGGCGTCCTGCTAGCGCTGTGGAAACCGCAGCCGCTCAGCGGCCGCTGGGCCAATCTCTTTACCCTTGCCGGACTGGCGCTGACGGCGTATTGCGCCCTGACGCTCAACAAAAACGACGCCTTTCCCGGCTATCTGGCGCTGCTGCCGGTGCTGGCGGCCTGCCTGCTGATCGCGGCGCGCGGCGCGCTCAGCCGCCTGGTGCTGGAAAACGCGCCGATGCGCTTTATCGGCAAAATCTCCTACTCCTGGTATCTGTGGCACTGGCCGCTGCTGGCGCTGGCGCGCATCTGCAGCGACGGCCCGCTCAGCGTCTCGCAGGGGCTGGGCGTCAGCGCGCTTGCGCTGGTCGTCGCCTGGCTCTCATGGCGCTATGTCGAACAGCCGTTCCGCCGTCCGGTCAGAAAGCCGCGCAGCGTCATCCCTACCTACTGCTTAATGTCGGTGGCCGCGGCGGCGGCGATGGTGGGCCTGTGGGCCAGCGGCGGCATGACCTGGCGCGTCAATGACAAAGTGATCAGCAGCGAAGCCTATAAAATCGCCGCCCAGACCAATCCCTGCCTGCTTGATGCCGGCCCTAACCTGCCGTCGCAGGATAAACGCTGTCAGCCAGACGCCTCCCGTCCTGGCGTCGCGCTGGTGGGGGACAGCCATGCCGCCGCGATGCGCACCGCCGTCGCGCGCTACGCCGAGGCGCAGCAAAAACCGCTCTATCAGCTCACCAAAGCGACCTGCCCGCTGCTGGCGGCGGGGGTCACGCGCGCGGTCTACCAGCAGCCCGCGCACGCGAAGCAGTGCGCGGCGTTTAATGACGCGGTGATGAAAGAACTCTTGAGCGATCGCATCAGCGAAGTGGTGATGACCGCCTTCTGGGCGTCGGGCATTGAAACTCTGCCCGGCGCCGGTTATCGCGACATCAACCACCCTGACAAAGACAACCTCAGCGCCCTGAAACAGGGCATGGACGCAGTCATCGCTCAGCTGCGGCAGGCGGGCAAAAAAGTGGTGCTGATAGAGGACGCGCCGTCGCTGTCGCTGGATGCCCTGCGCTACAGCAACAACCGCAATATGCCGCTGCGCCGCGAGCTGAGCCAGTGGCTAAGCGACTGGAAAACGCTGCCGACGCAGAACGAACGCACCACGCGCTATTCGCTGCCGGAAGATGCGCTGACGCGGCTGCTGCGCGGCTATGAACAGCGCGATGTGCGCGTGGTGTCGCTACGGGAAAATTTATGCAACCGCAGCGGCTGTCTGGTGACCTGGCAAGGGCTGCCGCTCTACTACGATAACAACCATCTGAGCCCGCAAGGGGTGGAAATCGCGCTGGGCAGCCGCTGGTAGGCTACTAAAACAGACGGCTCGTAATCCATACGTGACAGGCAAAGCCCGAAGAGCAAAGCGTCCCGCGCCAGGGACAAAAACGCCGGGAGCGTTTTTGAATAACGCAACGCGTTAGCCCGGCTACGGGCGCACCTCAGGGATGAGGTGCGTAATCGCGCGGGCCGAGCTGGCAGGGATGCCGCTTTTTGCGTCTTTGCGATCGGGCTATGCCTGGCGCGCTGGCACGACGCTTCAGGCGGAAAGGCAATCCTTGCCGTAGCTAAATTAAGCTTTACGCACCAGCTTATAACCCGCCAGCAGCAGCACAATCCACACCAGCCCCACATAGAGCGAAATCCGCGTATCGGGGAAGTAGCCGATCAGCGCGATGATAAAGGCGAGGAACAGCACGCCGAACAGCGAGGTCCAGATGCCGCCCGGCACCGCGAACTGCAGCTTGCTCGCCGCCTCTTTGCCGATCTTGCGGCGGAAGGCGATCTGCGACAGCAGGATCATAATCCACACCCAGACGGTGGCGAAGGTCGCCAGCGAGGCGATCACCAGGAACACCTTCTCCGGCATCAGATAGTTGAGATAAACCGCAATCAGCATCGCCGCCATCATCACCACCACCGTCACCCACGGAATACCGCGCGCGGAGACCTTCATAAACATCTTCGGCGCGTGGCCCTGCTGCGCCATACCGTGCAGCATGCGGCCGACGCCGAACACGTCGCTGTTGATCGCCGACAGCGACGCCGTCAGCACCACGAAATTGAGGATCGAGGCTGCCGCGGCGATGCCGAGATGCTGGAAGGTCAGAACAAAAGGCGAGCCGTCAGTGCCGACCTGGTTCCACGGATAAATCGACATGATGACGAACAGCGTGCCGACGTAAAACACCAGAATACGCATCGGCACCGAATTAATGGCACGCGGAATCGACTGCGCCGGATCTTTCGCTTCGCCGGCGGTAATGCCGATAATCTCGATGCCGCCGTAGGCGAACATCACCATCTGCAGCGACAGCAGCATGCCGACCACGCCGTGGGCGAAGAAGCCGCCGTTGCTCCACAGGTTATGGATGCCGGTCGGCTGACCGCCGTTGCCGATGCCCCAGATAATCATGGCGAACCCGGCGACGATCATCACCACGATGGTGGCGACCTTAAAGAAAGAGAACCAGAACTCTACTTCGCCGAACACCTTCACGCTCATCAGGTTGACCGCGCCGATAATCAGCACCACGCTCAGCACCCATATCCAGTGCGGCACCTCTGGGAACCAGACGCCCATATAGATGCCGAAGGCGGTGACGTCGGCGATGGCGACGATCAGGATCTCAAAGCAGTAGGTCCAGCCGGTGATATAGCCCGCCAGCGGCCCGAGATAATCCTGCGCGTAGCGCGAAAACGAGCTGGCCTGCGGGTTATTCACCGACATCTCGCCCAGCGCGCGCATAATGATATAGGCCACCGCGCCGCCGATAATATAGGCGAGCAGCACGCTCGGCCCCGCCATCTTGATGGCATCCGCTGACCCGTAGAACAGTCCGGTGCCAATCGCCGATCCCAGCGCCATAAAACGGATGTGGCGCGTGCTCAGTCCGCGTTTGAGCTTATTGGTTTCTTGCATAACAACCTGTACCTGTGAAAAGAAAAACCACGGGCAAGCCCGTGGTCAGAGTAAACAGCTGTGGCGGTTACGAGTGAGCCGTAACCTGCTCGCGTCCTTTCACGCGATCCACAATCGCCGCGACCAGCAGCATCACCAGCGAAGGCGGCAACCAGGCAAGTCCCTGATCCGCCAGCGGCAGATGCTGGCTAAACGCCGGCAGCATATCTTTCAATCCGGTGGTTTTCACGCCGTCGATAATGCCGAAAATCAGGCTGACCAGCATGGTCGGCGCAATCAGTCGGCTGCTCTTGTTCCACCAGTTCAGGGTGAAACTCAGCACAATCAGCACGATGCACGGCGGATAGATCGCCGTCAGCACCGGAATCGAAATCTGGATCAGATGGCTCAGACCGAGGTTTGACACCACCATCGAGAAGAGACCCAGAATAAAGACCAGTGCTTTATACGACAACGGCAGGTATTGCGCAAAAAATTCCGCACAGGCGCAGGTGAGGCCGACCGCCGTCACCATGCAGGCGACGAAAATCAGCGCCGCGAGGAAGAAGCTGCCCATGCCGCCGAAGGTCTGCTGCACGTAGGCGTGCAGGATCGCCGCGCCGTTGGCGCTCTGCGCCACCAGCGCCCCGCTGCCGTTGCCGAGCTTAAACAGGCTCAGGTAGACCAGCGTCAGGCCGACGCCGGCGATCAGGCCGGCCAGAATGGTGTAGCGGGTCAGCAGGCTGGCGCTCTCAACGCCGCGCGAGCGCGCCGCGTTGACGATCACGATGCCGAACACCAGCGCGCCCAGCGTATCCATGGTCAGATAGCCGTTAACGAAGCCGCTGGAGAAGGCGGCGCGCTGATAATCTTCCGTGGCGGGCGCGGTGGTGCCCGCCGGCCAGATCAGCGCCGCGACGCCGAGCACCGTCAGCGCCACGATCTTCAGCGGCGCGAGGAAGTGGCCCACGGTATCGAGCAGCTTGCCCGGATAGAGCGACACGCCAATCACCAGCACGAAATAGATCAGGCTATAGATGAACAGCGGCAGCTCGCCATCGCCGGTCAGCGGCGCAATGCCCATCTCGAACGACACGGTAGCGGTGCGCGGCGTGGCGAACAGCGGACCCACCGCCAGATAGCAGACGGTGGCCAGCAGCAGGCCGGCGCCTTTGCCGATCGGCCTGCTGAGCGCGTCAACCCCGCCGCCGACGCGCGCCAGCGCGATAACGGTCATCACCGGCAGGCCAACCGCGGTGATCAGGAAGCCAACGGCGGCGGTCCAGACGTGTTCGCCTGACTGAATACCGACCATCGGGGGGAAAATAATGTTACCCGCGCCAACAAACAGGGCAAACGTCATAAAGCCCAGCGCGAGGATATCCTTCGAGGTTAAACGATGTGTCATACAACTGTATTGCCTGTTACGAGTGTTGCGGTGGAAGTTGGGTTTATGTTGTCCCCAGACCGCGCGTTGACAACGACTTAGCGCACGATGCCAGCGCATTGTGCTTGCCTTAATCGTGTCGCGCAGGTGAATTAAGCTGCTTTTGTTCTGTTCACAAGTGGGATGATACGACAACGGCCGTAAGTAGAACGTTTATAGCGGAGAAAGGCAATACGGGATCGGAAAACCAGAAGGTTATGACGGAAAACAGGGCAAAACCAGTGAATATCTCGGATATATCTCCGCAGGGCATCAGATGATGTGCTTATTTTTTCTCCAGCGCGTAAGAAATTTCAGCGTAAGTGCGCATCCTGATGCACAAAAGGCGCGTTTTACGCGCCTGTTTGCACAAGTTTACAGCATTACCACACCTGACCAGCGATATCGACCACCAGGCGGATCTTCGCCCACTGCTGCTCTTCGCTCAGGCTGTTGCCCTCTTCGGTAGAGGCGAAACCGCACTGCGGGCTGAGGCAAATCTGGTCGAGGCTAACGAATTTCGCCGCCTCCTGCAGGCGCGCCTTCACCTGCGCCGGATCTTCCAGCTCGCCGTTTTTGGTGGTCACCAGCCCCAGCACCACTTTCTGATGGCCCGGCTTGATAAAGCGCAGCGGTTCGAAACCGCCCGAGCGCTCGTTGTCATACTCAAGGAAGAAGGCGTCGATATTGACGCCGCCGAACAGGATCTCCGCCACCGGCTCATAGCCGCCTTCTGAAATCCAGGTCGAGCGGAAGTTGCCGCGACAGACGTGCAGGCCCACGGTGAGATCGGCGGGTTTGCCCTCCAGCGCCTTGTTAAGCACGCGAGCATAGGTTTGCGCCAGCTGCTCGGGATCGTCGCCGCGCTCGCGGATCTGACGCTTCTGATCTTCCGAGCAGAGGTAGGCCCAGACGGTGTCGTCGAGCTGCAGATAGCGGCAGCCCGCGTCGTAAAAGGCTTTGATCGCCGTTTTATAGGTTTCCGCCAGATCGTCGAAGTACGCCGCCAGATCGGGATAGACCGTCTCGTCGATCACCTTGCGACCGCCGCGGAAATGCAGCACGCTCGGGCTGGGAATGGTCATTTTCGGCACCGCGTCGCCCGCGACGCTCTGCAGAAAGCGGAAGTGCTCCAGCATCGGGTGATCGCGGAAGCCGAGCTTGCCCACCACGCGCACGCCGTGCGCTTTGGTCTGCACGCCGTTGAACTGAATGCCCTGATCGGCTTCGAACAGCTCAACGCCCTCCAGGCCGCCGAAAAAGTCGAAGTGCCACCAGGCGCGGCGGAACTCGCCGTCGGTCACCACCTGCAGGCCGTTGGCGATCTGCTTGCTCACCACGTCGCGAATCGCTTCGTCTTCAATGCGGGTCAGCGCGGCTTTGTCGATTTGGCCGGCGGCATACTGCTCGCGCGCGTTTTTAATGGCGGCTGGACGCAGGAAACTGCCGACGGTATCGGCGCGGAACGGGGCGGTCTGTGCGGTCATCTCTACTCCTGGCACCCTGACGATTAGTGACGTCGCGGGATAATTTCGCTAAGTTATGTGCAGCCATCTGGATGGCTAAACGTCTGCGTTGAGAGTGACACGGGCGCGCCCTGTGTGCAACAGAAGAAAATTCAGTGGAGATGAAATAAATTCATGTTAGCGCTTACTTCGCCTCAATAGCCTGCAATGCCTGCGCACGCTGCGCGGAAGAGAGCGGCAGATAGCCCGCCTCGCTGACGCGCTGCTGGCCCTGGGGCGACAGCACCTGATGCAGAAAGGCGTCCACCAGCGGCGGCAGCGGTTTGCCCGGCGCTTTGTTAACGTAGAGATAGAGCGGGCGCGCCCAGGGATAGCGGCCGCTGCGGATAGAGTCGGCGTCCGGCGCCACCGCCTCGCCCTGCGCGTCGGCCACGGCGAGCATCTTCACGCCGCTGAGATGAAAGCCGAAGCTGGCGTAGCCGATACTGCGCGGGTTGGCGGCAACCGCCTGCACCACGGCGGCCGAGCCGGGAAACTCCGCCACGTCGGCGCGGAAATCGCCGTTGCACAGCGCCTGCTGCTTAAAGAAGCCCCAGGTGCCCGAGGCGGAGTTGCGCCCGTAGCGCTGCAGCGGACGGCGCGCCCAGTCGGGCTGACGCACGCCGAGATCGCCCCAGCGCGTCGGCTGCTGCGTGGCGCCGCACAGGCGCGTGATGGAGAAAACCGCATCCAGCTGGCGCGCGGCGATCTGCGTCAGCGGATTGCGCTGATTGACCACCACCACCAGCGCGTCGAGCGCCACCGGCACGGCAAGCGGCGCATAGCCATAGCGCGCCTGAAACAGCTGGCGCTCTTCCGCCTGCATCGGGCGGCTCATCGGGCCGAGCTGCGCCGCGCCCGCCGCCAGCGCGGTGGGCGCGGTCGAGGAGCCGGAGGCCTGCACCTGCAGATTCACCCCCGGCGCGCGCGCGCTGAAATCCTCGCTCCACAGCATCATCAGCGTGCCCAGCGTGTCGGAGCCGACGCTGCTGAGGTTGCCGGCCAGCATTTCGGGCTGCGGCGCCGCCGAAACCACGGCGGGCGTGAAGAGAGAAAGCAACAGCAGCAAGGCGCGCATAACCGATTCCATTAAGGATTAATGGACAGCATTCTCCTGTAATCCCGCGCTGACGATCAACCTCGACGGCAGCGTAAAGGTAAAACAGGTCTCTTTATCGGGAATGCTGGTGATCTCCAGCCGCGCGTTATGGTGGCTGAGGGCGTGCTTGACGATCGCCAGCCCCAGTCCGCTGCCGCCGGTGGCGCGCGAGCGCGCCTTATCCACGCGGTAGAAGCGTTCGGTCAGGCGCGGCAGATGCTCGACGGGGATGCCTGGCCCGTTGTCGCACACCTTGAACTGCGCGCCCTGGCGGTTGCGTAGCCAGCTGATGTCGATGCGCGTGCCCTCGGGCGTGTGGTTTACCGCGTTATAGACCAGATTAGAGAGGGCGCTGCGCAGCTGATCGTCGTCGCCGAGCACCTTAAGGTGCGGGTCGGTATGAAAATGGATGCTATGACGGCCGCCGCTTAGCGTCTCCGCTTCGCGCTGCAGCAGCAGTAGCATCATCGGCACGTCCACGGTCTCTTTCATATCGATCGCCGGCGCGGCCTCGATGCGCGACAGCGTCAGCAGCTGGCGCACCAGGCTGTCCATGCGGCGCGTCTGCTCCTGCATGGTTTGCAGCGCTTTGCCGCGCGAACGCTCGTTCATCACCGAGTCGTTCATCATCTCCAGATAGCCCTGCAGCACCGTTAGCGGCGTGCGCAGCTCGTGGCTGACGTTGGCGAAGAAGTTACGCCGCGCCCCTTCCAGCTGATGCATCTGCGTGACGTCGCGCGCCACCATCAGCCACTGCCCTTCGCTGTAGGGCATCACGCGGAACTCCATATGGTGCTGGTTATTGAGGATCAGGGTGAGGGGCTTATTGAAGTCGCGCTGGCGAATATAGCGGGAGAATTCCGGGTAGCGCAGCAAATTGAGGATGTTCTGGCCGTTGTCTTCTGGCCAGCGCAGGCCGAGATGCTGCTGCGCCAGCCCGTTGCACCAGAATATGGTGCCCTCTTCCGTGGTCAGCACCACCGCGTCGGGCAGGGTTTCGGCGCCGCTGCGAAAACGTTTGATCAGGTTGCCCAGCTCGCGCCGCCGCCGCCGGTTGCGCAGCTGCATCTGATAGAGGCCGTAAAACAGCGGCTCCCAGCTCGCCTGACCGGTGGGCGGGGTCATGGTGCGATCCACCCACAGCCAGTGCGACAGACGCATCAGATTATAGAAGTGCCACAGCAGCACCGCCAGCACGCTGAGCAGCAGCAGCCAGGGCAGATAGCCGAAAATCAGTCCGATAATCAGCGCCGGCAGGCAGGCCAGCGCCAGCTCGGAGAGCAGTCTCTTCCAGGAGAGTCGTTCCAGCACGGTGGCAACTCCGTTTAGTAGCGGGCGGAGAAACGATACCCCGTTCCGCGAACGGTTTGAACCATGCGATCGTGGCCGGAGAGTTCCAGCGCCTTGCGTAAGCGGCGGATATGCACGTCAACGGTGCGATCCTCCACATAAACATTGGTGCCCCAGACGTGGTTCAGCAGCTGTTCGCGGCTGTAAACCCGCTCGGGATGGGTCATAAAGAAGTGCAGCAGCTTATATTCGGTCGGCCCCATCTCCAGCGGCGTCGACTCCGACATTACGCGGTGCGACGACGGATCCAGGCTCAGGCCCTGCATCTCGATCACCTCTTCCACCGCCATCGGCGAAATGCGGCGCATCACCGCTTTGATGCGCGCCATCAGCTCTTTCGGCGAGAAGGGCTTGGTAATATAGTCGTCCGCGCCCACTTCCAGCCCGCGCACGCGATCTTCCTCTTCGCCGCGCGCCGTCAGCATCATCACCGGGATATCGCGCGTTAACGCTTCGCGCTTCAGGTGCTTGATAAACTGAATGCCGCTGCCGCCTGGCAGCATCCAGTCCAGCAGGATCAGATCTGGCCAGGGCTCAATCAGTTTCCCTATCGCGCTGTCATAATCCTCGGCCTCAATGGGCTGGTAGTCGTTCTGCTCCAGAACGAAACACAGCATTTCACGGATAGGGGCTTCATCTTCCACAACCAAAATGCGCTTAGCCATTGTAACTCCTGCTGATGTGACCGCTGTCACCGTTATATGCGGCGCCATTATGCGTCAGATTTATGACACTTTTATGAAAAACATAGCCGCTCAATCAGCGCTTTAACACCGCTTTATCACCGCCGGCGCGGCTTTTTTCGCTTTTGCCCCATAGCCGGTATAATCGTCCGGCAAACCGATTCGTCAGGGAGTTTTATGCGCATCATTCACACCGCGGACTGGCACCTCGGTCAGTTTTTCTATAACAAAAGCCGGGCGGCCGAGCACCAGGCCTTTCTCGACTGGCTGCTGGCGCGTATTGAGGCGCATCAGGTCGACGCGCTGATCGTCGCGGGCGATCTGTTTGATAGCGGCACGCCGCCGAGCTACGCGCGCGAGCTGTTCAACCGCTTCGTGGTGGCGCTGCAGCCGACCGGTTGTCAGCTGGTGGTGCTGGCGGGCAACCACGACTCGGTGGCGACCCTTAACGAGTCGCGCGCCCTGCTCGCCTGCCTCAATACCCAGGTGATCACCACGCCGCAGGCGGATCACAACCTGCTGCTGCTGCGCGAGCGCGCCGGCGAACCGGGCGCGCTGCTGTGCGCCATTCCCTATCTGCGGCCGCGCGATATTCTGCGCAGCCGCGCCGGCCAGTCGGGCCGCGAAAAACAGCTCAGCCTGCTGGAGGCGATCGCCGCGCACTATCAGCGCAGCGTTGACGCGGCGCGCGCCCATCCGCTGGCGCTGCCGGTGATCGCCACCGGCCATCTCACCACCGTCGGCGTCAGCAAAAGCGATTCGGTGCGCGATATCTATATCGGCACGCTCGACGCCTTTCCCGCCTCGGCGTTTCCTGAGGTCGACTACGTGG
This sequence comes from Pantoea latae, assembly GCF_002077695.1. Classification (GTDB taxonomy): domain Bacteria; phylum Pseudomonadota; class Gammaproteobacteria; order Enterobacterales; family Enterobacteriaceae; genus Pantoea; species Pantoea latae. The sequence goes on along the minus strand of NZ_MWUE01000016.1, from coordinate 51,847 downwards.
CGCTTGGCCATATTCATCGCGCCCAGCGCGTCGCCAACAGCGATCATATCCGCTACAGCGGCTCGCCGATCCCGCTCAGCTTCGACGAACTCGGCAGCGAGAAAAGCGTCTTTTTGCTGGAGCTGGATAGCGCCGGTCTGCAGTCCGTCACGCCGCTGCCCGTTCCCCTGTTTCAGCCGATGAAGATGCTGAAAGGCTCGCTGGCGGAGATTGAAGCGCAGCTGGCGCCTTTCGCCGATCATCAGGGCGAGAAAGCGGTCTGGCTCGATATTGAGGTCACCACCCAGGAGTTTCTCAGCGATCTGCAGCGCCGCGTTGAGGCGCTGACTGCCGACCTGCCGGTCGAGGTGCTGCTGCTGCGCCGCAGCCGCGAACAGCGCCAGCACAGCCTGGCGCAGCTGAAAAACGAAACCCTGAACGAGCTGAAGGTGGAAGAGGTCTTCGCCCGCCGCATCGCGCTGGCGGAGGATATCGAAGAATCGGAGCATGCGCGCCTCAACGAGCTGTTCCGCGCCACCCTCGCGTCGCTGGAGGAGAGCGAATGAAAATTCTCACGCTGCGTTTCAAAAATCTTAACGCGCTGAAAGGTGAATGGTTTATCGACTTCCGCAGCGAGCCGTTCGCCAGCAACGGCCTGTTCGCCATTACCGGCGCTACCGGCGCAGGTAAAACCACCCTGCTCGACGCCATCTGCCTGGCGCTCTATCACCAGACGCCGCGCCTCGGCGTGCTGTCGCAGACGCAAAACGGGCTGATGACGCGCGACACCGCCGAATGCCTGGCTGAAGTGGAGTTCGAGATCAAAGGCGAAGCCTGGCGCGCCTTCTGGAGCCAGAACCGCGCGCGCGGCGCCGCCGACGGCAAATTGCAGGCGCCGCGCGTCGAGCTGGCGCGCTGCGTCGACGACAAAATTTTCGCCGACAAGGTTAACGACAAATTAAAGCTGATCGAGTCGCTGTCGGGTCTCGACTTCGAGCGCTTTACCCGCTCAATGATGCTGTCGCAGGGACAGTTCGCCGCTTTTCTCAACGCAAAGCCGGGCGAACGGGCCGAACTGCTGGAGGAGCTGACCGGCACCGAAATCTACGGCCAGATCTCCGTCGCCATCTATGAGCGCCACAAAGCGGCGCGGCTGGCGCTGGAGAACCTGCGCAGCCGCGCCGGCACCCTGACGCTGCTCGACGCCGACGCGCGCGAGGCGCTGCAGCAACAGCTGGCCGGGCTGACCGAGGCGGAGCAGGCGCTGACGCAGCAGAGCGGCAGGCTGCATCAGCAGCATCAGTGGCTGACGCAGGCGCAGCAGCTGGAGAGCGAGATACAGGCGGCGCAGGCGGCGCTGGCGGCGGCGGAGCAGGCGTGGCGCGATGCGGAAGCGGATCGCCAGCGGCTGGCGCGCAGCGAACCGGCGGAGAAGCTGCGCGACCGGCTGCTTCAGCGCGACAGCCTGCTGCAGGAGCAGCAGCTGCTGCAGCAGACCCAGCAGCAGCTGGCGCAGCAGCAGCAGGCCGCCGAACAGCAGGTGCAGCGCGACCAGCAGCAGCGCGAAACCCTACAGGCGGCGCGCGACGCCGCGCTGTGCCAGCAGCAGCAGCAGGAGACGCTGCTGACGGAACAGATTATCCCGCTGGATCAGCAGATTGCCGCGCTGCTCGCCCAGGCGCAGCAGCAGCAGCGCGAGGCTGAACAGCAGCAGCAGACGCTGACGCAAAGCGAGCGCGCGCTGCACAACGACAGCGCCCAGCGCGACGCGCTGCAGGCCACGCTGGCGCGGCTGCAGAGCTGGCGCGCCGATCAGGGCACGCTGCCGCAGTGGGGGCCGTCGCTGACGCTGTGGCAGGAGCGCTTCGCCCAGCTGGCGCAGCGGGAAAGCGCGCTGGCGGCGCTGCGCGAAGAGCAGCAGCAGCAGCAGCAGGCGCTGAGCCGCCAGCAGTCGATGCTGAGCGAACTGACGCAGCAGGCCGAGCCGCTGAGCCAGGCGGAGCAGCAGGCGGCAGGTGCGCTGCAGACGGCGCAACAGGCGCTGGCCGATCTGGAGCAGCAGCATCCGCCGCAGGCGCTGCAGGCCAGCCTGGCACAGAGCGAGGCCAGCCGCCCGCTGCGCCAGCAGCTGGCGGTGCTCGCCTCGCAGTGGACGCCGCTGCAGCAGCATATCGGCGCGCGGCAGCAGCGCCTCGCCGCGCTGGAAAAGCGTCTGCAGCAGGATGACGCCTCGCTGCAGGCACTGCGCGCCGCCTGGGCGCGAGAAAAAAGCGTCCTTGCCGATATTAAAAAGATCTGCGAGCTGGAGCAGCATATCGCCGATCTCTCCGCCTGGCGCGCGCGCCTCGAGCCGGAGCAGCCCTGCCCGCTGTGCGGCTCCTGCCAGCATCCGGCGGTCGCGCGCTACGCCGCGCTGACGCTGAGCGAGAATCAGCAGCGGCTGGCCGAGCAGGAGCAGCGCGTCGAGGCGCTGCGCGAAGAGGGCATCAAAACCGGCGAGGCGCTGAAACAGGCGCAGGCCGAGCAGCAGCGACTGCGCGACGAACTGGCGGCGGAAACCCAGCGGCTTGACGCGCTCAGCCAGCAGTGGCAGGCGATACAGCGTGAGCTGGTGCTCACCTTCGACCCGGACGACAGCGCGGCGCTGGCCGTCTGGCAGCAGCAGCAGAACCGCGAAGAGCAGGCGCTGCAGCAGCGCGTTCGCCAGCAGGAAGCGGCGGCGCGTCTGCTCCAGCAGGCGAAAGATGAACATCTGCGCCATCAGCAGGCGCTGCAGCGGCATCAGCAGCAGCTGCAGCTGGCCCAGCAAACGCTCGCTAACCTGCAGGAGCGCGCCACAACGCTGACGCAGCGTCTGGCGCAGGAAGAAAGCGACTGGCGGCTGCGCAGCGATGCGCTGCGTCAGGCGCTGGCCGACGCCGGCCTCGCCCTGCCCGACGCGGCGGCGCGCGACGGCTGGCTGCAGCAGCAGCAGCAGCGCTGGCAGCAGTGGAATGAGAGCGAGCAGCAGCTTGCCCAGCTGCAGCCGCAGCTGGCGCGCGCCGAGGCGCAGTGCGTCAGCCTGCAGCAGCGCGTGGAAAGCGAGCGCCAGCGGCTTGACGCGCTGCTGCAGCAGCGCGCGCAAAGCGAAACGACGCTGGCGCAGCAGCGCGACAGGCGGCTGGCGCTGTTTGGCGAAGACGACGTCACCGCGGCGCGGCGGCAGATGCAGGCGCAGATCCAGCAGCAGGAGGCCGCGCTGGCCGCCGCGCTGGAGGCGCAGCAGAAAACCCACAGCGCACTCAGCCAGCTGGCCGGTCGCGCAGCGGAGCTTGACGCTCGTCGGCAAACCCTCGGCCAGAGGCTGGACGCGGCGCAGCAGCAGTTAGCCGCTGCGCTGGCCGCCGCCGACTTCGGCGATGAGGCGAGCCTGCGCGCCGCGCTGCTGGATGAAGAAGAGGCGCGCGCGCTGCGCGCTCGGCTTCAGCAGTGCGATCGGCAGCGACACGCCCTGCAGGCTCAGCAGCAGCAGCTGGAGCAGCGCCGGGCGACGCATCAGCGCAGCCAGCCCGAAGAGACGACCGAGAGCGCTGCCGCGCTGGCGGCGCAGCTTGAGCAGCTGCGTCTGGCGCTGCGCGACAACGCGCGCCAGCAGGGGGAAGCCCAGCAGCAGCTGCAGAGCGACGCGCGCCTGCGCCAGCAGCAGCAAAGCCTGATGACGCAGATCGAAGAGGACGAGGTGGCGCTGGATCAGTGGAGCCAGCTGAACGATCTGATCGGCTCCGCCAGCGGCGATAAATTCCGCCGCTTCGCGCAGGGGCTGACGCTGGATCACCTGGTGGCGCTCGCCAACCGCCAGCTCGACCGGCTGCACGGCCGCTATTTGTTACAGCGCCGCGCCAGCGACGCGCTGGAGCTGGACGTGATCGATACCTGGCAGGCGGACGCCGCACGCGATACGCGCACCCTCTCCGGCGGCGAAAGTTTTCTGGTCAGTCTGGCGCTGGCGCTGGCGCTTTCAGATTTAGTCAGCGTGAAAACCCGTATAGAGTCTTTGTTTCTCGACGAGGGCTTCGGTACGCTGGACGCCGAAACGCTCGACACCGCGCTGGACGCGCTCGATGCGCTCAACGCCAGCGGCAAAACTATCGGCGTGATCAGCCACGTCGAGGCGATGAAAGAGCGTATTCCGGTGCAGATCCGGGTGCGCAAAATTAACGGGCTGGGCTACAGCAAACTGGAACTGCCCCGCGCTCAGGAGGCGTAATGAAAACAGGCATCGCGCTGCTGCTCGCCAGCATACTGCTGGCAGGATGCAGCAGCCAACACCAACCACCGCGCGATCTGGCCTGCGGCCGCGACGACAACGCCGCGCAGTGCCGCTATCTGCACGCGGTGCAGCAGCAGCTGATCGACAGCTTCAACAGCACGGTCGCGCCGCGCTATCCCAACCAGCGCTGCCTGGTCTCCGCGCATCGCCGCGCCGACGGCGGCTACAGCGTGCTGCGCACCGAAGGCGACGAGGCGCTCTGCCTGCGCGCCTGGCAGCAGGTGAGCAGCGCGCGCAACCTGCCGCTGCCGCCGGTCGGCGTGCCGGAGAGCTGGCAATTCGCCTTCGGCCAGCGGCAGTGACGCGCCAGGCTTAACGTTTCAGCGGCCAGAGCCAGGCCGCGCCGCGCACCCCGCTCGAATCACCGTGTTTCGCTTTCAGCACCGGCGTTTCGCACTCGCCGCCGAATACCCACTGCTTCATCAGCGCGGGCACGGTCTGATAGAGACGATCGTTATTACTCATGCCGCCGCCGAGCACGATCGCATCGGGATCCAGCAGGTTCACCACCTGCGCCAGCGACTTCGCCAGCCGGGTTTCGTAGCGCTGCATCGCCTGCTCGGCAATGGGATCCTGCTGCGCGATCAGTCGGGCGATCTCCGCGCCTTTCAGCGCCTGCCCGCTCAGCCGCCGGTAGTCGATGCCGAAGCCGGTGCCGGAGACAAAGGTTTCGATGCAGCCCTTCTGCCCACAGTAGCACGGCACCTCTTCGCGGTAGCGCAGCTCCTCTTCATCCATCCACGGCAGCGGGTTGTGGCCCCACTCGCCGGCGTTGCCGTTGCCGCCAATACGCGCCTCGCCGTTGATCGCCACGCCCGCGCCCGATCCGGTGCCGATGATCACCGCGAACACCAGCGGCTGGCCCGCGCCCGCGCCGTCCACCGCCTCGGAAACCGCCAGGCAGTTGGCGTCGTTGGCGATGCGCACCTCGCGCTGCAGCGCCTGCGCCAGATCGCGATCCAGCGGCTGGCCGTTGAGCCAGGTGGAGTTGGCGTTTTTGACGCGGTGCGCGTAAGGCGAAATGGTGCCGGGAATGCCGACGCCGACGCTGCCGGTCTGGCCGGTTTTCGCCTCGGCGAGCCGCACCAGATCGGCAATGGCCTGCACCGTGGCAGCATAATCGTCGCGCGGCGTATCCACGCGGTGGCGAAACAGCTCGATTCCCTCGTCAGACAGAGCGATCACTTCGACTTTGGTGCCGCCCAAATCAATACCTATACGCACGGGTTATTCCTCATTATTCAGCAGGGTGAGAGATACATTAGGAGCGGCGTCAGGGAAAGGCAATGAAACCGCTGCGATGTTTCGCTATCATGCGCGCTGACCTCTCGACTTGTGCGCCAGATCGCGCGCCCGGTAAGGAATTGTGATGTTGTGGTTTAAAAATATGATGGTTTATCGTCTGAACCGGGAGATCCCGCTCTCCGCAGACGACATGGAAAAACAGCTTGAGGCTTACACCTTTTCGCCCTGCGGCAGCCAGGATATGAGTAAAACCGGCTGGGTGTCGCCGATGGGCAACCGCAGCGACGCGCTGACCCACGTCAACAACGGCCAGATCGTGATTTGCGCGCGGAAAGAGGAAAAAATCCTGCCGTCGCCGGTGGTCAAGCAGGCGCTGGAGGCGAAGATTGGCAAGCTGGAGGCGGAACAGAGCCGCAAGCTGAAGAAAACCGAGAAAGATTCCCTGAAGGATGAGGTGCTGCACAGCCTGCTGCCGCGCGCCTTTAGCCGTCTCAGCCAGACTTTTGTCTGGATCGATACCGTCAACAATCTGATCGTGGTCGACTGCGCCAGCGCGAAAAAAGCGGAAGACACGCTGGCGCTGCTGCGCAAGAGCCTGGGTTCGCTGCCGGTGGTGCCGCTGACGCTGGAGAAACCGATCGAGCTGACGCTGACCGAGTGGGTACGCTCCGGCGATCTGCCCGCCGGTTTCGCCCTGATGGACGAAGCGGAGCTGAAGGCGATCCTCGAAGATGGCGGCGTGATCCGCTGTAAAAAGCAGGATCTGGTGTGCGACGAGATCGCCAACCATATCGAAGCGGGCAAACAGGTGACCAAACTGGCGCTCGACTGGCAGGAGCGCATCCAGTTCGTGCTGGCGGACGACGGCTCGCTGAAGCGCCTGAAGTTCAGCGAGACGCTGCGCGAGCAGAACGACGATATCGATCGTGAAGATTTCGCCCAGCGTTTCGACGCCGACTTTATTCTGATGACCGGCGAACTCGCCGCGCTGACCAGCAATCTGGTGGAAGCACTGGGCGGCGAAGCGCAGCGTTAACAAACCGCGCTCGGATCCCCAGAAACGCAACGGGCCGCTGAGCGGCCCGTTCTTTTTAGTCTTTCAGGTAACGGCAGAGATAGGAACTCGGCTCGCCCACCTGCAGATGAAACTCGCTGTGGCCCGGCACGTTGAACACCGAGCCCGCTTCAAACCATTGCCACTCGGTTTCGCCCGGCAGCAGCACCTTCAGCGATCCGCTCACTACCGTCATCTCTTCCGGCTGCGCCGTGCCAAAGGTGTATTCGCCTTCCGCCATCACGCCAACGCTGGCGCGGCCGGTGCTGGCACTGTCGAAACCGATAGATTTCACTTTTCCGTCAAAATACTCACTAACATTGAGCATGTTACTTCCTCACAGCACATTAAGGTAGCTGGCAGTGTAGAGCCGAACTCGCTGATCTGTCACGCGAATTGCAGCTTCGCCTCCTGGTTTGTGATCGCGCCGGTATCAGACAATCAGTTCGGCGGCCAGTTTGGCCACCAGCACGTTGGAGAGCAGCACCGGAATGCCGAGCAGCTTCTGTAAAAAGTCGCGATGCATCTGGTTATAGCCGACGCAGTCCAGCACCACCACGTCCGCGCCCTGCTCCTGCAGCGAGAGCGCCGCGTCGGTCAGCGCCTCGTTATCGGCAATATAGGGGCTGGCGACGGCGAAACAGGGGCGACGCTGAAGATTGCGCCACTTATTCGCCTGCTGCTGGATCTGCTCCGCGACCGGCACCACGATGCCGACCTGATGGTCATGCACAATGGCGGAGACCAGCGGCGGAATAATGCGGTCCGGCTCCAGCAGCAGCGCGCTTTTTGCCGTCAGCGCGCCAAACTCGCCGGTGCACAGCAGCAGGATGGTGTCGTAGCCTTCCGCCTCCAGCGCGTTGATTTTGGCCTGCAGCCCCTGCTCAACCTTTGCCGTCGCCAGCCGCACCTGGGTGCCGTTGCGCAGACGCGACACCAGCACGCCGTCCTGCTCGTCAGGGGCAAAACGCGCGGCGATCTCCGCCTCGCTCAGCCCATCCAGCAGGCCGACATGATCGGTCTGCTCGTCGGGCAAGTAAGCGGTCAGCAACGGCATAATATCGCTGCGCGGCGACTGACCAATGGTCAGGGTAACCAGGGATTTCGTCATTGTTAGTCTCGTTTACGCAGGTGACTCAGGCTGCCGTACAGCGTCAGCAGACGCGCATACTCGTCTGCGTCGTAGAAACGGCAGGTTTCGCGGCCAAACTCTTTTGCCACTTCCACCGCAAACTTCGCCGCCGCCGCGATATCCACTTCGTGGCTCGCGCCGGTGCCGCAGCCCGGCACCACCGACTCGGCGGTGATCGCCACGCCAACCACCGGCACGTCGGTGGCGGTTGAGGGCTGCAGAATGCTGTTGAGGTGATAAATGCCGTTGCCGTAAGGGGTAATATCCTGGGTGGTAATCGGGAAGGTCACCGCCGGACGGCCGGTGGTCATCTCCATAATGCGCAGCAGATCTTCCGACACGCGCAGGATATAGCCCTCTTTTACCGTAGGCGACAGCGCAAATCCCTTGTGGTTGATAATGCGGTTGCCTTTGGTGGTATCGATCGACAGGATGGCGTCCACCTCCTGCACCACCTCATTATCGTTCATGGTGACGTCGTCGATAGGCGAATCCATAAAATCCACCGGCTCGTGCGGGCGCGTCGGCGCATCCGGGCAGATATGGGTGGTGACGATCACGTCGCCCGCCAGCACGTCGCCTTTGCTCTGCATCACCGCCAGCTTCAGCGCGCTGGTCACCGCCGCGACGGCGCCGTCGGCGTCGGACACCATGCCGATGCGCGTCGGACGCGCGCCGATGCCGCCAAGACGGCCGATAATGCCCAGCGTCGGCGCGCTGCCGCCGCCCGCTTTGCCCTGCGCGCCCGGAATATCGATGCGCACGAAGTCGGTGCGCCCTTTAGGTCCGCTGACGCGCTTCACGCTGGCGGTGATGCCGGGGAAAGCGGCAAACAGATCCACTACCTGCTGACCGTCGACCAGCGCGCTGTCGAATAACTCAAATACCTGTAACGTCTGCTGCAGACTCATGGGATCCCTTATTTATTTTTTACCGCTGGCAAACAGCGAGTGAAAGAAGCTATAGAGCGCGTCGCCGGCGATAAAGCCCGCCGCCATCACCTCCATCGGCGAGCGGCCGCGCTCGCCCCATACGCGGATAATCACGATGCGCAGCGCAATGCCGACCACCACCGCCCAGCCGGCCATGGCGTTATTGATCAGCAGGCCGGTGGCGAGCAGCACGCCGAGCTGGCGTTTCGGCCCGCCGATCAGCTGAATAATGGCGCCTGGGATCGCCCACATCAGCAGGCTGCCGGCGATGCCCGGCTCCGCGCCCGCCTGAATGGTTTTTGCGTAGACGCGTGCCACCGGCGGCAGCAGGTTTTCCGCAAAGAAGAGGTTATGGGCGAACCAGACCACCGGAATAGAGACCAGAAAGGCGATCATCGCGGCGATCAGCTGAATGCGACGACCCCACAGCTCCTGCTGCAGATCCGCGCCGTTGCCGCGCAGAATAAAGCCCGCTTTCAGATCGTATCCCATATCGGCGAAGGCGGGCCCGGTGGCGGCGGTGAAGCCGCACAGCAGGCAGAGCGCCAGCGGTGGAAAGCCAATCAGGATGCCGACGATCAGGGTGATCAGCGCCACTGCAAACGCCGGAAACCAGCCGGAGTGCATCGCGGCGATGCCGACGATCAGCTCATGGACGAAAGCGGCGAACGCGGCGTAAAGCACGAACAGCAGCAGCATCGGCAGGCTCATTTCGCTCCACAGCCCGCCCGCCAGCGCCAGCAGCGCTGAAATAATCAGGTAGCCTACGCCGCCGAGGCCGAGGGCGCGCTTCACCTCGTTGCCGCCGCGGCTCACCTTCTGCTCGTCGTGGCGGCGGCTGCGGATCACCATCACCACCTGGATCAGCGCCACCAGACCCGCGCCGACCATCACGCCGTGCGGCAGATAGAGCGCGTTGATATCGATGCCGGCAACCGGTTGCGCATAGGCGCGCACCAGAAAGCCGACGCCCAGCATGCCCAGCGCCCAGATATTGCCGATAAACGCGGTGCCAAAGGCGGACATCGGGATCTTCAGCATTGAACCGACGATGCCGCCGACGATGCCCGCCGCCAGCAGCCAGGCCTGGCGGCCACCCCGGTCGCCCGCTTTAATCGCCTCGGCGGCGGCCACGCCCGGCGGCCAGGCGTTGCTGGCGGGAAAGACACGCGTATCGAACAGGCGGTAGAGCAGATAAGCGTCCAGCAGCATCGCGGCGCTGACGCCGCAAAACATCGGCAGCACCAGCTGCGGCTGACCCAGCGCCCAGGGCACCGCGATCGGCATCAGCAAACTGTTCGCCGCGCCGAAGGTAGCGGAAGAGATCGCGGTCTGCGCGAGATTCTGAATTTCAATCGAGCGATAGCGGCGAAACGCCTGCAGCGGAATACGCGCCAGCAGCATCGCGAACAGCGCGCCGATAATAGAGGTGTTCGGCGTCACGCCGATGGTGGTAATAAGCTGCACGCCAATAATGGCGCCCGCCACAGACAGGGCAATTAATACAATCGCCACGCCAGCCTGCTTTACTGGATTAACCTTCTCCATACTGTCCCCGTCAGGAATGCCGGTAGAAATGAAATGACGCTTCGCGAGCCTGAATAAGGCTCGCTTACGTCGTTTTTATATTTCGTCCGTGAGTGTGAATAAACAGGCCCGAAGGCCTGGTGTTTTCCCGGTGTGGCGAAAGTATTGCGCCGATAAAAAAGAGAATTCAGTCTGGCGTTGCGCCATATTTTTCGGCCACGTCGCGGGCCGTGATGCGTAATTCGTCGAGCAGCGCGGGCGGATAACCCGGAGCCTCCTCTCGCGAGAGAAACGAGAGGCAGAGCGCCACCGTATCGCCGTGAAATTTATTATGCAGCGCGACGGCCAGCGAACTGATGCCGGGCAGCGTTTCGTTACGCGCCAGCGACCAGCCCTGCTGGCGGATCGCCGCCAGCTGCGCGCAGAGCGCATCGAGCGTTTGCGGCGAGTTCGGCGGTAACGGCTGCCAGTCAGGCTGATAGCGCTGGCGCACCTCCTCTTCGCTGAGCTGCGCCAGCAGCACGCGCCCGGTTGAGGTGGCGGCGGCGAGCATGCGGCTGCCTGGCGGCGTCACCAACTGGGTAAAGTGACGCCCGTGAAACATGCGCATCACCACCAGATCGCGACCGTCAAGACGCGAGATATAGCCGATGCAGCCGGTCTGATCCGCCAGCCGCGCCATGGCGGGCGCGGCGCTATCCACCAGCGGCGCGGAGAGATAATGTCCGGCGACCGACAGCAGCACCCGTCCGATATGAAAACAGCGGCTCTCCGCATCGCGCTCCAGCATCCCCTGACTTTCCATGGTGGCCAGCAGACGCGACACGGTGCTTTTCGGCAGGCGTAGCGCTTCGACGACATCGGTAAACGTCAGCCCGGGATTGCCCTGCGTCACGCCTTTTTGCTGAAACAGCTTAAGCACCGCGGCGGCGTTTTCGAGTGTGGTCATAATGAAAGTTTCACTATATGGAACTGAGTTCCTGCGTCGATGGGTTAAAACTAAAGCGCGGGGGAAAATGGGTCAAGCGTCAATTTTTGTCAGTGAGCCTGTGGCGTAGTCAAATAACCGGAGCAGCGGCGGAGAGAAATGATTTTATAGGGGAGATAAGAGAAATAGCAGAATGGATAACAGCTTCGCTGCCGAGAGGCAGTTAATAACAGCAAATCGCAGCAGAGAGTGAATTAAATTCTGGCTGGCGTCCTTGCCAGAGAGATCGCCCTATTCTTTTTCCACATCTTCATAACGGACTTTTGCATCCTGCGCTTCCGCTTCTGACGTATGCTCGCTAATTAACGTATTAGGCGATGGATGATCGGCGCGTAACTCCCATGATGTCACGGTGCTGCCCGGCGGCCCTTTTTCGACAGTGACGACGCGCGCTTCACGTGGATAAGGTGGTCTGGTCGGCATATTCAATCCCTCCTGGCTGATCGTATTCCACACGACGAGACGATTCCCGTCTGAGGATCAGTATAGCCAGGCTGCGCAACCCAGGCGGGAAAGCGGGAGAATTCTGAGGAAAAAGCGCGGCCGCTAGCTGGCGCGCGCCAGCGAAAGCTGCTGCAGGATGTCGTCAACCACCCGCTCCGGGCTCTGCATGGCGTTGACTTCATGATGGGCGGCGTCGCGGTAGAGGTGCGCGCGCTGGCGCAGAATATCGCCCATCTCTTCGGCGATAGGACGGCCGGTCAGCGTAGGACGCTGCGCCGCTTCGGGCTGGCTCTCCAGCCGCTGCGCCAGAATGTGCGACGGCGCGCTGAGCCAGATCACCTGCCCATGCTCGCGCATAAAGCGACGGTTATGCTCCGCCAGCACCATGCCGCCGCCGGTGGCGATCACCGTGGCGGGGGCGGTCACAGCTTTCAGCGACGCGGTTTCGCGCGCGCGAAAACCGTCCCAACCCTCATCCGCCACAATCTGCGCCACGCTGCGCTGCGTGCTGAGCTGCAGATGGTGATCGGTGTCGCGAAAGGCGTAGCCCAGCGCGCGCGATAAGGCCTCGCCCACGGTGGTTTTGCCGCAGCCGCGCGCGCCGATCAGGTAAATGGGTTGAGACATCTGGGCAGTTCCTCCGCCGTTGCAGGCTCGATAAGACGATGTATCGCTTACTAATGCGACGCATGATAACTGGAAACCGCTGGCGCCTCCACCCGCGAAGCAAGAAATGCGCATCCTTTTCGGACTTTAGTGGCTAATTCCTTTATTTTTAACCGGTTAACCCTGCGCATTTCGTGCAGATCGCGTTAAATCAAGCGGCGGCAACATTTGCTTACCTGGCGGATTTTACTTTGTCGCGCCCCGCCCCCATATACTTATTTATCGCAACAGGAGAGCCATTATGTATAGCCAGGAACACCAACTGATTGAGGGTCTGTTCAGCCGTCTGAAACAGGCCGAGAGCCAGACCGGCCCGCGTGACGCGGCGGCGGAACAGCTGATTAAAGAGCATCTGCAGCAGCAGCCCGGCGCGCCCTACTATATGGCGCAGGCAATTCTGATTCAGGAAGCGGCGATGAAAAAGCTCAACGATCGCATCACCGAGCTGGAGAACCGCGTGGCGCAGCAGCAGCAGCAGCCACAGCAGAGCAGCGGCGGCTTCCTGTCGAGCCTGTTCGGCGGCGGGTCGCGTCAACAGCCTCAGCAGCCGCAGTCGGCGTGGAGCAACGCCCCCCAGCCGCCGCAACAGCAGCAGCCGCAGTACAACAATGCCCCGGCGGCGCCGTCGCGCGGCACCGGCTTCCTCGGCGGCGCGCTGCAAACGGCGGTCGGCGTTGCCGGCGGCGTGGTGATGGCGGATATGCTTACCAGCCTGTTCCACCACTCGCAGCCGGAGGAGATCGTCAACATTATCAACGAACCCGACGCGCCGCTGCCGCAGGTGGATGAGAATCTCGACACCTTTAACAGCGGCGGCAGCGGTTTCCTTGACCAGAACAACGGCTGGGACAACAACTACGCGGACAACAACGACCTCAACGATCTCGGCAACGACAGCTTTAACGACTTCAACGACGACGACGACAGCTTCGTCTGAGTTCAGCGTCGACGCTGCGTCAGCCAGCTGTCGAGCGCGTTGGCGAACTGCTGGCGGTCTCGCGGGCTCATGGCCGCCGGACCGCCTGTCTGCACGCCGCTGGCGCGCATGGTGTCCATAAAGTCGCGCATAGTGAGCTTTTCGCGGATGGTGGCGGGCGAATAGCGCTCGCCGCGCGGATTAAGCGCCGCGCCGCCTTTCTCCAGCACTTCCGCTGCCAGTGGAATATCGGCGGTGATCACCAGATCCCCCTCCTCTACCCGCTTCACGATTTCGTTATCCGCCACGTCGAATCCGGCGGGCACGCGCAGGGTTTTCAGCCAGGGCGACGGCGGCACGCGCAGCGACTGGTTGGCGACGAAGGTCACCTGCGTTTGGGTGCGGTCCGCCGCGCGGTAGAGCACTTCTTTAATGACGTTGGGACAGGCGTCGGCATCAACCCAGATAACCATGTTCTTTCCTTACTCTTTGGGAATGATGGAGATCTTGCCGGTCTTCTCCAGAATGGCAAACTTTATTTGGTCCAGCCGCTCCAGACCCTGCGTGCTGCGCGCACTTTGCAGAATATCCTCTTCGTCGATGCCGGCGCGCTTCGCCCGCTGACGCAGCAGCTTTCCCTCCTCCACCAGAATCAGCGAAGAGCCGTCGATCAGCCGCTCCATGCGCGGAAAGCGGGTTTTCATCACGCCAAACAGGATATCGATCACGATCAGCGTGACGATGGTCAGCCCGGCGCCGGTCACGGAGAAATCATCCCCCAGCAGCGCCTGCTGCGTCGCCTCGCTGATAATCAGCAGCAGGATCAGGTCGAACGAGGTCATCTCCATCAGCGTGCGGCGTCCGGCGATTTTAAACACCACCATTAACAGCAGATACATGCTGGCTGCGCGCAAAACCGTTTCCATGTCGATCTCCTAAGGGTAAACAAACTGGCTAAAGCGCACGCTTGAGGCGTCGTCCAGCGTGACGGTGACGCGATAGCGGCCGAAATCCTGCGGCTGGGTGCCGATCCAGACCGTCGCCTCCTGCTGATCGGCGCGCCGGTGCCAGCGCAGCATCAGGCTGTCGCCGGTGCTCCAGGCCTCGTCCGGCTGCGGCTGCAGCGTTTGCAGCTGAATATTATCCAGCTGCGGGCCGCTCAGCTGAAGCTGGTACGAATCGCCGCGCAGCTGTTTTAGCCGCAGCGTCATATCCATATTACTTTCGCGCCGGCCAAAGCGCTCGTAGTCGACGCTCAGCCGGCTGTCCGGGCTGGTGACGCTTTGATTGCTCAGCCAGCCCTTGGAAAATAGCCCCGCCGCGCCGGCGAGGACGATCAGCAGCAGCAGCGCAAAACCGGCGTGCTGAATGCGCCACTCAATCCGTTGCCATCGCATATTCTCTTTCACCGGATAGTGCCGGCTCTGATTTTCATTGTCCGCCATGCAGGTTCCTCTTCGCTGACTTGTTATTAATCCTGGCTGAAGTAAGCTAACGCGTTAAGATTTTCGAACTTTCTTAAAGGATACGGCGATGCTGGAGAAGAAAATTGGGTTTGTCGGCGGCGGCAATATGGCCAAAGCCATTATCGGCGGACTGGTGAAAAGCGGCCAGGTGGCGCCCTCGAACATCTGGGTATTTGACCGCAAGGCGGAGGCCAACGAGGCGCTGGCGCGCGAGTACGGCATCCACGCCGCCGAAAGCGCCGAGGCGCTGGCGCGCGAGGTAGATATCCTGTTCGGCGCGGTCAAACCCAACGTGATCCTGAAAGTGCTGAAAGATCTGGCGAACCAGCTGAAAAAAGAGGCGCTGGTGGTGTCCATCGCCGCTGGCGTAACGCTCGACTCGCTGGCGACGGCGCTGGGCCACGACCGTAAAATCGTGCGCGTCATGCCGAATACGCCGGCGCTGGTTAACGAGGGCATGACCTCGGTCACGCCGAACGCGCTGGTCGAGCAGCCGGAGATCGACGAGGTGGTGACCATCTTTGAAAGCTTCGGCAAAGCGGCGGTGGTAAGCGAATATCTGATCCACTCGGTGGTCGGCGTCAGCGGCTCCGCGCCCGCCTACGTGTTTATGTTTATCGAAGCGATGGCGGACGCCGCGGTGCTCGGCGGCATGCCGCGCGCGCAGGCCTATCAGTTCGCCGCGCAGGCGGTGAAAGGCTCGGCGCAGATGGTGCTGGAGACCGGCAAACACCCCGGCGAGCTGAAGGATATGGTCTGTTCGCCCGGCGGCACCACCATCGAAGCGGTCAAAGTGCTGGAAGAGAAAGGCTTCCGCGCCGCGGTAATCGAGGCGATGCAGCAGTGTATGGCGAAGTCCGAAGCGCTGAGCAAGAAGTAACGCACGCGGCGGAGCCCAGGCTCCGCCCGCTCTCGCTACGCCTGGCCGCTCTCTGCCCGCGCCAGCGCCTGCCCCATCGTCATCGGCTGCTGCATCTCCAGCACCAGCGCCGCCGTCAGGGTATACATGCCGCAGGAGAAGACCGCCGCCAGCTTGCCCTGCTGACCATAGAGCGCGATAAATTTTTTCTCCTCCAGCGAGCCGATTAAGCGGTACTCATCCCACGTTTCCGCATGGCCGAGATACTCATAGCGCGTGCCGAAATGGGTGGTCCAGAAGAAGGGCACGCGGTCGTACATCATGCGCTTGTCGAGCATGTTAAAAGCGGCGATGCGCCCCTGCTGATGCGCCACGCGATAGTGCTCGATGCGCAGCGGCCCCTGCGGCGTCAGGTAGCTGGCGATATCCCCGGCGATCCAGACGTTCTCCCTGACGCGCAGCTGGCTGTCGGCAAGCAGGCTGCCATCCTCACGCAGCGACAGGTCGTGAATAAATCCGGTGGCGGGCTGAATGCCGGTCGCCAGCAGCACCACATCTGCTTTCAGACGCTGGCCGTCCTGCATACGCAGCGAGGTTACGTGATGCTCTCCTTCCAGCGCCGCCGGATCGCCATCGACAAAGCGCACGCCGTTGCTGCCGTGCAGATCGCGGAAATAGCGGCCTATCTGCTCGCCGAACTGGCGCGCGAAGGGCAGCGGATGACGCGCCACCACCGTCACTTCGACGTCGCGGTTACGCAGCGCGGAAGCCATCTCCATGCCAATAAAGCTGTTGCCAATAATCACCAGCTGCTGGCTCTGATCGACCTCTTTCAGCAGGTCGTCCGCCTGCTTCAGCGAGCGCAGCAGGTGCACGCCCGCCAGATCGCTGCCGGGCAGCTCGGGGCGCTGCGGCGCGCCGCCGGAGGCGATCAGCAGCTTGTCGTAAAACAGCGATTCGCCGTCGGCGAAGTGGATGCGCTGCTCGCGCGTATCGAGACGCGACACTTCGCCCTGCACGCGGTCGACATGCTGCAAGATATCCTCTTTCAGGATGCGCGGCACATCCTTGATGTCCATCTTGCCGGCGGGCACGAATTTCGTCAGCGCGGTGCGGTCATAGGGCGCTTCCGGCTCGCGCTCCACCAGCACCACTCTGCCTTTAAAGCCTTCGCGACGCAGCGTCCAGATTGCCGCGCTGCCTGCCGCGCCGCCGCCCAGCACCGCATAGACTGGCGCCTCGCCGCCGCTGCCGATGGGCGTCGCAGATGACATCGCTTTTGGGTTGACCTGCACGATGCCATTCTCGACGCGCAGCGGATACTGCTTCAGATCGGCCAGCGCCAGCGGTTCGCACATATGGCCATCCTCCAGCGCGAACACCGCTTTATGCCAGGGACAGACCAGCTTATCGCCGCACAGGGCGCCCTGCTCCAGCGGCGCGCCCGCATGGGGACATTTGGCCTGATACGCGCGCACCTTTTCCCCGTCGCGCACCAGCAGGATCTCGGTGTCGGCTATTTTAGTTTTGGTAGGCTGGCGATCGGGCAGATCGTTTAAGGCGATAACAGGCTGATAGTTCATGACGCGGCTCCTTGTTGGTCGTTATTGACATGCGCAAGCTGAGCAGGCGCAAACCCCTACAAAGAGTAAGTGTGGCAAAGGAAAGCGGAACCCTGCGTCTGAAAAGCAGAAATGCGGCTAAGCCGTTGTTAAGCAGCCGGTTTAAAGTTTTAGCAAGTGTGAATGATGCGAGAGGAAGCGTCACACAGCCGGCGCGCGGCCGTGTGACGCAGGGGTCAGGCTTTTTTCAGGCAGCTGCTCATAAAGGTTTTACGCGCGTCGCCGCTGAGCTTTTTATCGCCCGCTTCGCCGTTGCAGCTTTTCATTTTCATCTGCTGCGGCGTCATGCCGGAGAGCTTGCTCTCTTTTTTCAGGCATTCGCTCATAAAGGATTTACGCGCGTCGCCTTTGAGATTTTGCGTGCTGGCGTGCTGATTGCACTGCGCCATTTTTTGCTGCTGCGCGGTTTTCTCCGCCGCCGGCGCCACGCTCATGCCGCCGGCCAGCACACCGGCCATCACGACCGCCGCTATATACCCTTTCATCATCTGCACTCCCCTGATAGTTAACCCCGTTAATTCTGGCATGCGATAAAGGCAGCGGTGAAATTTCGCACGAATTTGCAGCGTCGATCGCACTGCGGCAGCGATCAGACGCGTGGATGATTCAGGAGTTTATCGAGGTAGTTGCGCAGCAGCAGCGCATCTTCGCTGCTGGTACCGGCGCCCGCGTTGTGCATGGCGTGATCGATACCGGCGGCGATGGCGTGCTGTTGTTCGGGCTCGAGCTTACGCAGCATCGCGGTAACGATAATTTCCAGCGCCTCGACCTGAGCCACCAGTTCTTTTGACTCTTCTTCTTTTGCCGCCAGTTTTACCAGGAGTTCTGCGATAAGGTTCTTCATGCCCTTGTCCCATGGGTAAATAAAGAGCGAAGTTATCACCCGCTAAAATAAAACAACAGCGTTTTTAGCGGCTTTTCCTGCTCTTTTTTCTCGGGATTTTGGCTAATAAAAGGAGAGAAGGCGGGGAGTAAAAACAGGCGAAAGGTTTTGCCGTTAATAAAGCGAGACGGTAAACCTTTTCGCCCTGAATAAAAGAGCGTGAGGGGGAATTAACGCGGGTCAGCAAATCCGTGACCGTGGCCGCCCCAACCGCCGCCACCTGGGCCACCCCAGCCGCCACCACCACCCGGAGGCGGGAAAAGACAACCGCTCAGCGCGGTGACCAGTGCCACGACTGCGGCAAGTTTGACAATACGTACCATAACAACCTCAGAGTGAAGGAAAACGCGCTGAGTGTATGAGCGGCCAAAAGAGGCGACAAGAGAGAATTCTCTGACTACGCGTGGTATTAACCATTGCATACCAGGCTTAACGATTTACTGGCACGAAAGTGGCAAAAAAATCGCATCCGGCGGCGTCTGCTACCCGATCGGGGGCGCATAATTCACCGCTGACGCCGCCGATCCTCTTTACAGCAGCTGGCAAAAGCCGCATTGTGAGCGCAATACATTTTGAGGGCGTTTCTATGTCACTGTTGCAGGCTTCACTGAATGAGATTCTTTCCCGCCGCGACTGGAAAAATCCGGTGGTCACCAGCCACCATCGTCTCGACGCGCATCCGCCGTTCGCCAGCTGGCGCAGCGAGGCGGCGGCGCGCGACGAGCAGCCTTCCCCGGCGCTGCGCAGCCTGAACGGCCAGTGGGGCTTTAGCTATTTCAGCCAGCCAGAAGCGGTTCCGCCCAGCTGGCTGCTGCAGGACCTGCCCGACGCCGGCACCATCCCCGTGCCGGCTAACTGGCAGCTGCACGGCTATGACGCCCCCATTTATACCAACGTTCAGTACCCAATCGCGGCAACGCCGCCCGCGGTTCCCGCCGATAACCCGACCGGATGTTACTCGCTCACATTCACTGTTGACGACAGCTGGCTGGCGTCTGGCGAGACGCGGATCATTTTCGACGGCGTCAACTCCGCCTTCCATCTCTGGTGCAACGGCCGCTGGATCGGCTATTCGCAGGACAGCCGCCTGCCCGCCGAGTTCGACCTGACGCCCGCACTGACGCGCGGCGCCAACCGACTGGCGGTGATGGTGCTGCGCTGGAGCGACGGCACCTGGCTGGAAGATCAGGATATGTGGCGCATGAGCGGCATTTTCCGCGACGTGTCGCTGCTGCATAAACCGGCGACGCACCTCGCCGACGTGCAGCTGGAGACGCCGCTCAGCCCCGAGTACCGCAGCGCCGAGCTGGTGGCGCGCGTGCGCATCGCTGCGCCGCAGCCGACGCAGCGTTTGCGGCTGACGCTGTGGCGCGATGGCGCGCGCATTGGCGCCCTCGAACAGCCGCTCGGCAGCGCGATCATCGACGAGCGCGGTCACTATGCGGAACGCGCCGAACTGCGCCTGCCGGTTGACGCGCCCGCGCTCTGGAGCGCCGAAACCCCTGCGCTCTATCGCGCCACGCTGGCGCTGCTCGACGCGCAGGGCGAGGTGGTGGACGTTGAAGCGTATGACGTCGGTTTCCGCCGCGTCGCCATCGAAAACGGCCTGCTCTGTGTGAACGGTCAGCCGCTGCTGATACGCGGCGTCAACCGCCACGAGCATCACCCCGAGAGCGGCCAGGTGGTGGATGAGGCAACGATGCGGCGCGACATCGAACTGATGAAGCAGCATAACTTCAACGCGGTGCGCTGCTCGCACTACCCTAATCATCCGCTCTGGTATCGGCTGTGCGACCGCTATGGCCTCTATGTGGTTGATGAAGCCAATATCGAAACCCACGGCATGCAGCCGATGAGCCGCCTGGCGGACGACCCGCGCTGGTTCGCCGCCTTTAGCGAGCGCGTGACGCGCATGGTGCAGCGCGACCGCAACCACTGTTCCATTATTATCTGGTCGCTGGGCAACGAGTCGGGACACGGCAGCACCCATGACGCGCTCTACCGCTGGGTGAAAAGCGCCGATGCGACGCGTCCGGTGCAGTATGAGGGCGGCGGCGCCAACAGCGCGGCGACCGACATTCTCTGCCCGATGTATGCGCGCGTCGACGAGGATCAGCCCTTCCCCGCCGTGCCGAAATGGTCACTGAAAAAGTGGATCGGCCTGCCTGGCGAAAACCGGCCGCTGATCCTGTGCGAATACGCCCACGCGATGGGCAACAGCTTCGGCGGCTTTGCGAAATACTGGCAGGCGTTTCGCCAGTTTCCGCGCCTGCAGGGCGGCTTTGTCTGGGACTGGGTCGACCAGAGCCTGACGCGCTACGACGACAACGGCGCGCCCTGGCAGGCCTACGGCGGCGATTTCGGCGATAAGCCCAACGATCGTCAGTTCTGCATGAACGGCCTGGTATTTGCCGACCGCACGCCGCATCCGGCGCTGTTTGAAGCGCAGCGCGCGCAGCAGTTCTTTCAGTTCGCGCCGGACGCGGGCGATCCCTGGTGCTTCACCGTCAGCAGCGAGTTCCTGTTCCGCCGCAGCGATAACGAGGTGCTGCGCTGGCGCGTCGAGCAGCAGGGCGAGGTGGTGGCGCAGGGCGAGGTTGCGCTGGATATCGCGCCGCAGGGCGCGCAGCGCATTGTGATCCCGCCGGTGGAGAATCTGACGGGCAGCTGCTGGCTGAACGTCGCTGTGCATCAGCGCGACGCCACAACCTGGTCGGTTGCCGACTGGCGCGTCGCCTGGCATCAGTGGCCGCTGCCCGCCGCGCTGGCGCTGCCGCCGCAGCCAGCCGCCGGCGAGCCGCCGACGCTGGAAGAGGATAGCGAGACTATCGTCATCCGCCATCGCGGCCAGCGCTGGCTGTTTAGCCGTCGCAGCGGCGAGCTGACGCAGTGGATGACAGATGCGCAGGCGATGCTGCTGTCGCCGCTGCAGGACTGCTTTATTCGCGCGCCGCTGGATAACGATATCGGCACCAGCGAAGCGGAGCGCGTCGATGCCAACGCCTGGTCGGAGCGCTGGAAAGCGGCCGGCTACGACGCCCTGACCAGCCGCGTCGAGCAGTTAAGCGCTGAGGCGCTGCCTGACGCGGTCCAGGTCAACGTGCTGCACGGCTGGTATGCGCAAAACAGGCTGGCGTTTCTCAGCCGCAAGCGCTATCGCATCGACGCCCAGGGCGAGATGCAGCTGGAGGTTGAGGTAGAACAGGCCGCCGGTCTGCCCGCGCCCGCGCGCATCGGCCTGCGCTGCCAGCTCACCGCCGCGCCGCAGCAGGTCGCCTGGCTGGGGCTGGGTCCGCACGAGAACTACCCTGACCGCCAGCTGGCGGCGCAGTTTTCGCGCTGGCAGCTGCCGCTCGACGCGCTCTATACGCCCTACGTGTTCCCGAGCGAAAACGGCCTGCGCGGCGCCACCCAGCGGCTGGAGGTGGAAAACTGGCGGATCGGCGGCGACTTTAGCTTTGCGCTGGGCCGCTACAGCCTCGAACAGCTGCGCGCGACCTCGCACCGTCATCTGCTGCGCGCGGAGCCGGGCTGCTGGCTGCATCTGGACGCGGCGCATATGGGCGTCGGCGGCGATGACTCCTGGAGCCCGAGCGTCAGCGCCGAGTTTCTGTTGACTCAGCGTCGCTGGCGCTATGCGCTGCGCTTTTCGGCTGCGGCTCCAGCACCGTGCGCGGACGACGGTAAAACCGCTTCAGCAGCAGCACGTTGATCAGCACCACCAGCGCGGTGGCGAAGAAGACCCAGCGGTAGCCGGTTACGGCCGACACCGCCGCGCCGAGCAGCGGGCCGGCGACGTTGCCGAGATACATAAAGGACTGGTTATAGCCGAAGATGCGGCCGGTGATATTGTCGCGCGAGTGGCGCACCAGCAGCGTCTGCACCGCCGGCATCATCGCGCCGTCGGCAAAGCCGAGCAGAAAGCGCAGCACGCCAAGCTGGGTGGCGCTGGTGACGAACGACATGGCGATCAGCAGCAGCAGCGACACCACCATCGTCGCCAGCAGAATGCGCTGGGTGCCGATGCGGTCGCCCAGCCTGCCGAGACGCGGCGCGGCGATCAGCGCTGAAATACCCGGCAGCGCGGCGATCACCCCGCTGAGAAAGGCGATATTCTCCGCCGTCGGCGCCAGCTCGCGCACAAACAGCGTCAGGATCGGGTTAACCGAGCCGTTGCACATCTGGATCACCATGGTGGTGACGAACAGACAGAGCATCAGCTTCGGATTATCGAGCGAGGCGAACACCTCGCGCCCGCTCAGTTTGTCTTTCTTGCTCACCGGCGTGTAGCCGGTCTCTTTAATCAAAAACAGCGTCACCAGAAAGCTGACCAGC
Organism: Pantoea latae; assembly: GCF_002077695.1. Taxonomy (GTDB): domain Bacteria; phylum Pseudomonadota; class Gammaproteobacteria; order Enterobacterales; family Enterobacteriaceae; genus Pantoea; species Pantoea latae. The sequence goes on along the minus strand of NZ_MWUE01000016.1, from coordinate 29,490 downwards.
AGCAGCGCGGCGGTGACGATAAACACCATGCGCAGGCCGACCCAGTCCGCCAGCAGACCGCCGAGCATCGGGCCGAGGATCACGCCGCCAATCTGGCCGGTGGAGACGCAGCTCAGCGCCCAGCCGCTGCGGTCGCGCGGCACCTGCGCCGCCACCAGCGCCATGGCGTTGGGAATATAACCGGAGGTTAAGCCCATCAGCGCGCGCAGCAGCAGCAGCTGCCAGGCCTGAGTAACAAACGCCTGCAGCAGGATCACCACCCCCATGCCGAACGCCGCGCGCAGCAGCATCAGCTTGCGCCCTTTGCGATCGGCGAGGCTGCCCCATAGCGGCGCGACGGCGGCCGAAATAACAAAGGTGATGCTGAAGGTCAATCCAGACCAGAGGCTGAGCGCGTCGCCGCCGGAAATGCCCAGCTGTTCGATATAGAGCGGCAGAAAAGGAATGATTTGGCTAATGGCCAGGCCGGTAAAAAAACAGCCGAACCAGACCGAGATAAGATTGATTTTCCAGGGTTCTATTGTGCGTGGCATGAGCAAGCTGGCGATAACAGAGGGAGGCGACAGTGTAGCAACGCCCTTTTGCCGCCGAGCGGCAAAACATGGCACGAAATGAAAAAAACCGTTTTCCGCTGCGCCGCGCGCTTTTTGCTGGCGCATATAGGCTGTTAACGCCTTTTGCCAGTGGATCCTGAGCCGCTTTCAGCGCCGCAGCGAAGGCAGTTCAGCAGAATGTCAGCAGCGATGAAAAAATATGTCAGCCTGTTACTGACAAGTTCTGGCGTCGGTTGTATGTTTAAAAAAACGCCAGTTTTCGCTGACGTCGGTGGGCCGTCCTGGCCACGCTAACGCCTCCGCCGCATCCTGTCGCGAGGTTCACAGTTAACATCACGCTGAGTCTTCACGCTGCGCCCGCGCCTCGTGATCGCTACGCCGTCGCTTTAGCAGAGGTGGTTATGAGAGTTCAAAACAGTGCCAGCCGTGCGATTGTGGACTATTTCAACAGCCCCGCCTGGAATGCTCCGCAGGAGTCCGATCTGCTGGCGGTGATCCTGCGCGAATTAATGGAAGCAGGTCAGCCCGCGACCAATAAAGCGGTGATCGCGCGCGTGATCCAGCGGCTGGAAGTGGAAGGCGATGCGCGTCGGCTGGAAAATTATCGTCAGCTACTGGCGCAATTAATGGAAACGGGCGCGCAGGAATAGGCAAAAAAATTCCCGCCGAAGCGGGAATAAACAAGACGAGCATTGCATATTGAGAGTGACGAGGAAATCTCTGTTATCCACAATCTATCCTCGCTGTCGGCGATGACAGCCGCATGACAATGCGTCGCTTTTTTTATGACGCCTCAGCCGCAGTAAACCTGGGTGATAGTGTCGCTTTTATCCGCGAGGAAGTTCAGGCGGTGCAGATTAAAGTCCATTGTCACCGCGCTGTTCCACGGAATGGCGCGCACCGGCGTGTCGAAATGCAGGCTGCTAACGGCGCTGAGCGGCTTGCCGACATAGCTCTGATACTGCGAGGCGCCGCAGGTGTCGTTTTGCGCATCCGCGCCCGCTGCGGCGGCGTCAGGTTTACCGGCTGACTGGCAGGCAGTTAAGGCCAGCACGCCTAGCGCCAGCAGCGTTTTCCCGTAATGTTTCACGTTGTCTCCTCATAAACGTGGTGAGTTTGCCTCCAAGAGTAGCAAAGCCCGGCGGCGCGCTTCACCCCTTTTGGCCCCTCACCCGCGCGGCCATCCCGTGATAAAGGGCGAACCCGGCCGCATTTTTTAGGATAAATCGCACGTCCTGACTAAAATCCCCGCGCGCAGCCACTAAAATTATTAGGACTTTTCTGAGGAGGAAACGATGGAACTGGCAATTTTTGTGGGCTTTGCCGTTCTGATGACCGCCGTGGCGGTCAAAGTGCGCTAAGCCCGAATCAGTGTGGTATGAGATGTGCTGTCCAGAAGCGCAGCGAAGGCCAGCAGCGGCATCGGGCGCCCTAAAAAGTAGCCCTGACCCTCTTCGCAAGAGAGCCGCTTGAGCTGGTCGAGCTGCGCTTCTGTCTCAATGCCTTCCGCCGTGATCGTCAGTGCAAAGGCGTGCGCCAGCGCGATAATGCCCGCCACCACCGACTCCGCCTGCTGCGATTCGGGAAAATCCTTCATCCATGAGCGATCGATCTTCAGCCCGTTAAACGGGAAGGTCTTCAGGTAGCCGAGCGCCGCATAGCCGGTGCCGAAGTCATCCACCGTCAGCCGCACGCCCAGCGCGCGCAGCCCCTGCATTACCTCCAGCGCCTGCTGCGGATGTTCAAAGGTAACGTTTTCCGTGATCTCCAGCTCCAGCCTGGTTGCCGGCAGTCCGCTGCTCGCCAGCGCGCGCGCCACGCGCTCCACCAGATCGGTGGTGCGAAACTCCACCGGCGAGATATTGACCGACACATAGCGATCCGCGCCCCAGCCGCTGGCGTCGCGGCAGGCGCGCGCCAGCACCCAGTCGCTGATCGCCACGATAAGCCCATTCTCCTCCGCCAGCGGAATAAACCGATCCGGCGGGATCGGCGGACCGCCCGCGGGCTGCCAGCGGATCAACGCCTCCGCGCCCGCCAGCCTGCCGCTTTGCAGCTGATAGCGCGGCTGGTAGTGCAGCGTGAATTCGTCGTCGCGCAGCGCCTGCTCGATGCGCTGCGCCATATCGCGCTTGTGGTCGCGCTGGCTGGCCATATTATTGGCGTACCAGACCCAGCGGTTACGCCCCGCCGCGCGCGCTTCATTCAGAGCGATATCCGACATGCGCAGCAGCGCCTCGGGATGGCTGGCGTCCTGCGGCGCGCAGGCGATGCCGATGCTGGCCGTCAGATAGTGCGCATGCTGGCCGGTGAAAATCGGCTGCTGCACCTCATGCAGCAGTCGGGTGCAGCGGTGCGCCACCGTCTCGGCGTCGCCCTCTTGCAGCACCAGCACGAAATCGTCGCCGCCCAGCCGCGCCGCCAGCTCGTGCGCCCCGACGCCGCGCTGCAGCCGCTGTGCCATCTGATTCAGCACCTGATCGCCCGCCGCGTGGCCCCAGTGATCGTTAAGCGGTTTGAACTGATCGAGATCGAGGCTGACGATCGCCAGCGGCGACGCCAGGTGAGGCGGCTCCAGATGACGCGTCAGGAACTCCTGCAGCTGAATGCGGTTGGAGAGCCCGGTGAGCGCGTCGTGACGCGACAGAAACTGGATGCGCGCCTCTGCCTCCATGCCCTGCGTGATGTCCGACACCGTGCCGCGAAAGCCGGCGCGGCGGCCGTTATGCCAGATGGTTTTCGCCACCAGATGGCCGATGCGCCGTTCGCCCTGCGCGCTGAGAAACTGACAGCGCAGCGGCGCGGAGGAGCTGCTCTCCTCCTGACGCATCAGCCAGGCCACCAGCGAATGGCTGGGATGGGTCAGCAGGCGATCGATATGCTCGCCCGTCCAGTCGGCGATTTGATGGCCGGTGAGACGATGAAAGCGGGAAGAAAGATAGATAAGGCGCCCTTTTTCATCGGTTTCCCAGATCCAGTCCGAGGCGGCCTCGGCCAGATCGCGGAAGCGCGCTTCGCTGTTCGCCAGCTCCTGCTGGCTAACCGTCAGCATTGCGAAGCGACGATCGGAGAGCACGGCGTTATGCAGCGCATGGCGGCTGACGCGGCGCGTAATCCAGCCGGTCAGCAGCGCCATCGCCGCCAGAATCGGCAGCAGCAGCGCCAGCAGGCGCGAACCGGGATCCTTCGCCTGCCAGCGCAGCACCACCGACGCGCCCTCCCTCACCCCCAGCGTCATGCGCGGCTGCTGCAGGGCGTCGCGGGTATCCAGCGCGGCGCGCGGCGCACGCACGTCGAGCATCTTGCCCAGCGCGTCGAGTTTGGCGGGAGTGAAGAGGTTAACGAACACCAGCACCGACGGCGGCCCCGGCACGTCGGGCAGGCCCGGCACCTTGCCCATCGAGATGGGCGCCGCCACCACGATGGCCGGCTGCCGCTGGATCTCGGCGTTGCGCGCCAGCGCCGCGTTGTCGAGCCGGCGCGCGTCGCGCAGCAGCGCGGCGCTCTGCGCGCCGAGCCAGGCCTCCAGCGGCAGGTCAGCGCGTTTGCCGTCGATCACCGCGTAGCGCGTGCGGCCGGCGCCATCCACCACGAACACCCCTTCGTAGTGATACTCCTTATAGAGGCCCGGTCCCAGATTCTCCTCCTCCCAGGCCCAGCGCGTGTTCAGCGTGACGTGCAGGTTGCGCCACGCCTCGCCCCAGAAGGCGTAGTCGCGCACGTCCGTCAGCATGGTATCCTGACGCGCCTGCCATGCCTGGCTCAGCAGCTGGCGATCGTGCGCCGTGGCGTCGCGATCCTGTCTCAGGGCGATGGCGATCACCATCAGCACAGAGAGCAGCAGCACGCCCGCCAGCAGCAGCGAAAAAATACGCAGGCTGCGGCGCGTCGTGCGCAGCGTGCGATGTTCAGCCGCCAGCGTAAACGGACGCGACGGCGATTCCGGTGGAACAAAAGTCATCAGGGGGCGCTCACAGCAAAGCGGTAAAATGCGTTCGGGCGGCCTGGCGCCGACGACCGAAACGGGTTTAAGCCGTTATCGGCGCGCGGCGGCGCGGTTTTAGCCTGAAGGCGGAATTTCCTGCGCTAAGTTTGTACGCGTGCCTCCCTCGACAGGGATCGGGCGCGTTGCTACTATGCGCTTTCCTTCAATGGCTGGGCCGTCTATGAACACCAATCCCGACAGAGTAACGTTGACGCTGTTCTACGTCGGCAGCTTTGTGGTCTATTACCTCGTGACGATGCTGATTACGCTGTTTCCCAACTACAGCGTGCTGCGTAACGACGGTCTTCTGGTGCCGGTGCTCTGTTTGTTTGAATTCGCGGTGATCTACCCGCTCTACCGTTTCTACTGCCAGCGTCGCAACGATTTGCCGCTGGGCGAGCTGCGTATTCGCCAGACGCTGCTGTTTATCCTCGTGCTGTTTGTGCTGATGGCGGCGCAGACGCAGTTTTTACAGCCGGAAGGCTGGCTGGTGGAGCAGGCGCAGCAGGGGCGCAATTCGATGCTGATCCTGCTGCTGACCGCCGTGCTGCTGGCGCCGGTGTTTGAAGAGGTGCTGTTTCGCGGATTTCTGCTGCAGGCGTTTTTGCTGTGGGCGCCGCGCAGCCGCTTCGCCTGTATGCTGCTGACGTCGCTGCTGTTCGCGGTGATGCACACCCAGTATGTGCACTGGGAAACCCTGCTGGCGCTGACGCTTTTTTCCCTGCTGCTCTGCTATGCGCGCCTGCGCAGCAATAGTCTGGCGCTGCCGATTTTCCTGCATACGCTCAACAATCTGATCGCCCTGCTGCCCGCCTGGTTTTTCTCCTGAGGTGATTTACCGCTCGGGCTGATAACGCCGCGCCGACACCTTTGTCTATACTGGATCGTTAAAAAGGACCATAAGCATCACAGTCCGTGCCAACGAGACCGTGTAAAGGAGTCGAGCCATGTTGATTGGATTTGTGTTGTTAGTGAGCGCCTGCGGCCATGATGCCTGTGATGCCCTGCCGGTGTCGGAGCGGATTTACCCGACCAAAGCGGCCTGCGAAACCATGGCGGATCGTATTCATAAAGTCCGGCCTGGCGTGGTGTTGCTGTGCGGCGAAGTCCATCGTTAATCAGACCTGTTAACGCTGTTGTGTGAAAAAGAGGCGGTTCAGACGTTGCAGCCGACGCCATCAGCGTTCAAAATATAAGCTGTTTTAAACTATTATCGTTGTGATCCCCATGAAAACACCACGCCCCCGTCGTCCGACTGGACGCTGGGTTTATTATTTGTTGTATGACGGCATTCTCTGGCCCTGCCCGGTGCGCTGGGAGTGGGAGAGCGGCTACGGCGGCTGGCTGCCGTTTTACTATTCGCCGACCTTTGAATTTGTCGCCGGCGATCCGGGCAAGGCGTACCGCATCGCCCGCAGCGACGTGCGCGCTAAACGGCGCGAGCAGGAGCGTGAGTATGTGTAAGGCGCTTCAGTGAGCGACCCAGGGCAGCCAGGAGGCGGTCAGCAGAAAGTGGATCAGCTCCAGCGCCAGCACCACCATCACTAATACGCCCAGCTTGTGGCGGCAAATCCACGCCTTCAGGCCCATATCATCGCTGCCCAGCGGATCAGCATCAACGCGCCGCAAATAAGGAGCAGCACCAGCACCATTTTCCAGTGTCGTTTTGCCGGCAGATATTTCGCCACGCTTACCCTCCTTCCGCAGAAAGAAAAGATGCGCCCCAGGGCGCATCCAGTGCGGTTCGCACGAACCGATATCAGCCAGCATAGCGCGGTCGCCGCGTCAGGGCGACCTGCTGGATCAATTATTCAGGGTATAGTCGAGCGTGATCTCGGCGTTCAGCACCTGAGAGACCGGACAGCCCGCTTTCGCCTTCTGAATAATGTCGTCAAAGGCAGCGCTGTCGATGCCTGGCAGGCTGATGGTGCTGGTCAGCGCCACTTTAGTGATGGCGAAGCCCTCGCCTTTTTTGTCCAGCGAAACGTCGGCCGTGGTGTCGATGCTCTCTGGCTTATGGCCGGCATTGCCCAGCATCAGCGACAGCGCCATCGAGAAACAGGCTGCGTGCGCCGCGCCGATCAGCTCTTCCGGGTTGGTGCCCTTTGCGCCTTCGAAGCGGGTGTTGAAGCCGTAAGGGGTCTGGCTCAGCACGCCGCTCTCGGTGCTGACGCTGCCTTTACCTTTGATATCGCCTTCCCAGTGCGCCGATCCTTTCTTGTGAATAGTCATTGCATTCCTCCTGTTGATGGACAGTGAGTAAGTATAGACAAGGCTCAGCTAACGGCACGCGGACGCGGCGCGTCTGCTGCGCTATTGAACAACGCGCCGGCCTCCACCAGCGAACTGCGCGTGATATCGCTGATGCTGTTGGCCCCGGTCAGGGTCATCGCCACGCGCATCTCTTTTTCAATCAGCGAGAGCAGATTTTCCACGCCGCGCTGGCCGTGCGTCGCCAGCGCGTAGAGGTAAGCGCGGCCAAGCAGCACGCTGTCAGCCCCGAGCGCGATCATGCGCACCACGTCCAGCCCGTTGCGAATGCCGCTGTCGGCGAGGATCGCGATATCCCCTTTCACCGCATCGGCGATGGCGGGCAGCGCGCGCGCTGAGGAGAGCACGCCGTCCAGCTGGCGGCCGCCGTGGTTCGACACCACGATGCCGTCCGCGCCGAAACGCACCGCGTCGCGCGCGTCCTCAGGGTCGAGGATCCCCTTGATCACCATCGGGCCGTCCCAGAACTCGCGGATCCACTCCAGATCGCGCCAGGCGATAGCGGGATCGAAATTCTTCGCCAGCCAGCCGATGTAATCCTCCAGCCCGGTGGGTTTACCGAGATAGGTGGAGATATTGCCGAGGTCGTGCGGGCGACCGTGCAGGCCGACGTCCCACGCCCACTGCGGATGCGTCGCCGCCTGCCAGTAGCGGCGCAGCGCGGCGTGCTGACCGCTCATGCCGGAGTGCGCGTCGCGGTAGCGCGCGCCGGGCGTCGGCATATCGACGGTAAACACCAGCGTCGAGCAGCCGGCGGCTTTGGCGCGCTCCAGCGCGTTGCGCATAAAGCCGCGATCGCGCAGCACGTAGAGCTGAAACCACATCGGGCGGTTAATCGCCGGCGCTACCTCTTCAATCGGACAGACAGAGACCGTCGAGAGGGTAAAGGGAATGCCCTTTAGCGCCGCCGCGCGCGCCGCCTGCACCTCGCCGCGTCGCGCGTACATGCCGCACAGGCCGACCGGCGCCAGCGCCACCGGCATCGCCAGCGTCTCGTCGAACAGCCGGGTTTGCAGGCTCAGCTCGGACATATTCTTCAACACGCGCTGGCGCAGCGCCACGTCGGCGAGATCCTCGACGTTGCGCCGCAGCGTACGCTCGCTGTAGGCGCCGCCGTCGATGTAGTGAAAAAGAAACGGCGGCAGGATACGCTGCGCGGCGGCGCGATAATCGGAGGCGGAGGAGATAATCACAGGTCGGTTTCCTTGCGGTTAAAGAGAGTCATCGCCTGGCAGACGCGTGCTGCGCGCCTGGCGCGCCTCGTCTTCATGCAGGCTTTTCAGGGTGGCGTGAACAAAGCCGAGATGCTCCATCACCGTGCGCCGCGCCGTTTCCGCCTCGCCGGCGAGAATGGCGTCGAGCAGACGCTGATGCTGTTCGGTGAGACGGGCGAAAATGGTCGGCTGGCTGTACATGCGCTGTCGGCTCTGCAGCACCGAGGACTGCAGCAGTTCGAAGAAGCCGCGCATGGTCTGCAGCAGCACCAGGTTGTGCGACGCCTCGGCGATGGCGAGATGAAAGCGCACGTCAGCCTGCGCGGCGAGGTCGGGATCGTCACGCTCCGTCAGCTTCAGCGTGGCGTCAAAGGCGAGCCGCAGCCGCTCTTTGTCCGCCTCGGTGGCGCGCTGCGCCGCGTACCAGGCGGTGCTCGCCTCTATCGCATGCCGCGCTTCGAGGATGTCGTAGCGGTAGTCGGGATCGTCCTGCAGCAGCTGGCGCACCGGCGCGACGATGCGCTGTTCCGCCCAGGGCGCCAGCTGCTGACGCAGCCAGGTGCCGCCGCCGCGCCGGCTGATCAGCAGGCCGCTGCTCGCCAGCTGCTGCAGCGCCTCGCGCAGCGACGAGCGCGACACGCCCAGCTCGGCGGCGAGCTGGCGCTCGGCGGGCAGCTTCATGCCGGGCGTCAGCTTGTGCTGGTCTATATAGCGTCGCAGCCGCACCACCAGGTGCTCGGCCGCAGACGCGGTGGGATCGATCATGGCGCCATCCAGAAGCGGTTGGCCTGTTTTGGTCTGACCAGACAGGCAAGTAAAGTCGGTATGGGGTTAAAGAGTTAATGATTTGTTATGGAGAGACAACCGCACGGCGGGAATTTTTGCGCTTCTGTGAGATACGCTGAAGAGCGCGCCTTGATTGGTAGGACCAATCCAGCATGCGGCGCCCATAAAAAAGCCTCCAGAAGGAGGCTTGGTGAAACCGGGCAGCAGCATTACGCGCTCTTCGCCAGCTTTTCCGCCGTCATCATCTCCATCGCCAGCGCAAACAACGGCTGCTGGTTCTGTTCTGCGTTTTCGGCGTAGCAGCCGATCATTGAGACAACCTTGTCAGCAGATAAGCTTTCACCGTGGACATGCAGCGTTAAGACTGCGCGGCCAACGATTTTCAGCACATCTTCATGTGATCCCTGGGCAATATTACTCAATGGAAAACCCTCAAACTGTCGTTGTAATAGAAGTATGGCGCGCTAAATATAAAGCAATTAACGTGATTATTTTATCGGCTGCATGTGTGAGATTTTTTAATGGTTAATTGTTTTGCTGGAGGAGAAAAAAAGGAATTATCTGATACTAAAAGAGATTAACTTTACCTGACGGCTATTTATCCAGCTATCGCTGGCCCTTATTCAGGTAGGTAAACTGCACGAAAAGTCCGCTCGGGGATGAAAACATTAAAAGATAACATCCATTCTCATGCATCTTCGGGTTATTCCTAATCGCCTGCGGCGCGAAGCTTTCGTTCAGGTAACCCTTTTCCGCGGTTGCCGCGCGACGCGCATTCTGCCAGACTTGCCGCGCGTTTTTTCTACCACCTTTTTGCCGCCGAGGCCGCCCGTGACCGCATTTACCACCCTTACCGATCTTCCCGCCAGCCAAATCGCCAACCTGAACGATATGGGTTACACCGAGATGACCCCTGTTCAGGCCGCCACGCTGCCCGCGATCCTGGCGCGCCGCGACGTGCGGGCGCAGGCTAAAACCGGCAGCGGCAAAACGGCGGCGTTCGGCATCGGCCTGCTGCAGCATATCGACAGCACCCGCTTCGTCACGCAGGCGCTGGTGCTCTGCCCGACGCGCGAGCTGGCGGATCAGGTCAGCAACGTGCTGCGTCAGCTGGCGCGCTTTACCCGCAATATTAAAATCCTCACCCTGTGCGGCGGCCAGCCCATCAGCGCGCAGCGCGACTCGCTGGTTCATGCGCCGCATATCGTGGTCGGCACGCCCGGCCGCATCCTCGATCACCTGCAGCGCGAAACCCTGAAGCTCGATCAGCTTGCCACGCTGGTGCTCGACGAGGCGGATCGCATGCTGGAGATGGGCTTCCGCGACGATATGGAAGCGGTGGCGGCGCGCACGCCCGCCAGCCGCCAGACGCTGCTCTTCTCCGCCACCTGGCCCGAGAGCATTGCGTCGCTCAGCGCGCGCTTTCAGCGCGACGCGCTGCATGTCGCCACGGAAGAGGTCAGCGAGCTGCCGGCTATCGAACAAGAATTTATCGAGGCGAGCCCGAAGGAAAAGCTGCCGCTGCTGCAGGCGCTGCTGGCGCAGCGTCAGCCCGCCTCCTGCGTGGTGTTCTGCAACACCAAACGCGAATGCGACGATGTCGCCGCCGCGCTCAACCAGCAGGATATCAGCGCGCTGGCGCTGCATGGCGACCTTGAGCAGCGCGATCGCGAACGCGTGCTGATCCGCTTCGCCAACGGCAGCGGACGCGTGCTGGTGGCAACCGACGTGGCGGCGCGCGGGCTGGATATCAAAGCGCTGGCGATGGTGGTCAACTACCAGCTGGCGTGGGATCCGGAAGTGCACGTGCACCGCATCGGCCGCACCGGCCGCGCGGGCGAACAGGGCAGCGCGGTCAGCCTGGTGGCACCAGATGAGATGGCGCGCGCCCATGCGCTGGAGGATTTCCTGCAGCAGCCGCTCAACTGGCTGGCGGCAAGCATCCTGAAAAAAGGGGCACGGCAGCCGCTGCCGGCGGCGATGATGACCCTCTGCATCGACGGCGGACGCAAAGCGAAGATACGTCCCGGCGATATTCTCGGCGCCCTTACCGGCGAAGCGGGTATGCGCGCCGACCAGATTGGTAAAATCGATATCACCCCCAGCCATGCGTACGTTGCCGTCGCGGCAGGCGAAGCCAAAGCGACGCTGGTGAAGCTGAAGCAGGGCAAAATTAAGGGCAAAAGCGTACGCGCGATCCTGCTGAAGGATTAAGCGGCAGGCGGATCAGGTGACAAAACGGCCCGCGCCGGAGAGGCGCGGGCCGCAAGAGAAAAGCGTCTGCGATCGCTGCCGGTTACGGCTCGTCAATCTGCGTCACGTGCAGCACCGTTTTGTCGCCTTTACCGTGCACGCGGCCGCTGACGCGCACCTGCTCGTCCGCTTTATAGGTTTTGCCGCCAAAGGTTTTGGTCGGCGCGATAATGGTGATGGTGCCGGTGCTGTCGCGGAACTGATAGTTATCGCCCTGCTCTTTCTTCAGAATATAGCCTTCAAGCGTCACGTAACCGTCCTGACGAAAATCGCGGATCTGGTTGATATGGGTCTGTCCGGTGTCTTCCGACCCTTTATAGCCGGCGTCCTGTTTTTTCTGCGGCGGCGGCGTGGCGCCCGCTTCAAAACCGCCCTTTTCAGCCAGCGCCGGCAGGCTCAACAACGCTAACAGCGTAAACGTCATGACTTTTTTCATGGTGCGCTCCTTTAATGAAATTTTTCCGTTGTGACCTGTTAAGCCTGGCACAAGAATCGCTAATCGCCTGGCCGATCAATTTTACGCCGCTCTCTCTCACTTTTTAGCCCGTGGTGCCGATAACTTTATTATCACCCACTTTTGCCGCGCCACAGGCGGCAGCAAGGCAGAGCCTACGATGGATAATTTTCAAAAAGAGATAGATGAAAGAGCGAATCTGGCGTTATCGAACCGCTTTGAGCTGCTGCTGTTCCGCCTGGGCACCGATCAGGCAAAAGGCAAATCGGAGCTGTTCGGCATCAACGTGTTTAAGCTGCGCGAAATCGTGCCGATGCAGCCGATCACCCGCGCGGCGGGCATGCGTTCGCCGCTGCTGGGGATGACCAATATTCGCGGCCAGTTTATTCCGGTTATCGATCTGCCGGCCGTAGCGGGGTGCACGCCGGAAACCGGCCTGAACCTGCTGCTGGTCACCGAGTATGCGCGCAACACCCAGGCGTTCGCCGTGGAGTCGGTGGACAATATCGTGCGTCTCGACTGGAGCCAGGTGCATACCGCTGAAAAGGGCATCGGCGGCCGCAATATTACCAGCATCGCCTGCCTGGACGACGAGAAAGGCAGCAACAGCCTGGCGATGGTGCTCGACGTCGAACAGATCCTGTATGACGTTATCCCCTCGGTGCGCGGCGTCGAGCCGACGCCGGAAACGGTGCGCAACTTCAAGCTGAAGCCCGGCGCGGTGGCGATCGTGGCGGAAGATTCGAAAGTGGCGCGTCAGCTGCTGGAGCAGGGCCTGAAAAGCATGGGCATCCCCGCGCTGATGCATAACACCGGCCTGGAAGCCTGGATCAAGATCAAAGAGATGAGCGACGCGGCGCAGGCGGCAGGCGAGTCGATCCACGACAAGATTGCGCTGGTGCTGACCGACCTCGAAATGCCGGAGATGGACGGCTTTACCCTGACGCGCAATATCAAGCGCGAAGAGGCGCTGAAGCGCATTCCGGTGGTGATCCACTCATCGCTCTCCGGCAGCGCCAACGAAGATCACGTGCGTAAAGTCGGCGCCGACGGCTACGTCGCCAAGTTCGAAATCAACGAGCTTTCGTCAGTGATCCACAGCGTGCTGGAAAAAGCGCCCTGATCCACGCTGAACGCGCGACGCCTGTCGCGCGCTCCCTCTCTCTCTTCCGCCTTTTGCTCTCTCTGCTTTTCCCTGCTCGCTCACGGCTTAACGGCGTTATTTCAACCGCTTATCCAGATTAATCGGTTGTTTACCTCGCGCCTCACCACCTCTTATCTGGCTAATGTATTCTGCCTGACACCGCTTTTTCGCCGCCGCATAGCGCCGCTGACGCCAGGAAAAAATTAAAGTCAAAACAGAAACATCCGATAACCTGTGCGCCAGCTCTCATTTTACGCCGCGACTGGCGGCATAAGGGTTCGGCACAGGCAGCTAAGGAACAGGCGTTAAAAACTTAACTATTGCAGCGGAACGTTTATGTCTACGCGGGGAGAAGAGTGATGTGGAGTTTAAAAAATATGAAGGTCGGTGCGCGGCTTGCCATCGCCTTTGGCATTGTCGTGGTGCTGATGATCATCATCGGCGTGACCACCGTCAGCAAAATCCAGAGCATTAACAGCGGCATTTCTGCCATCGTCGACGACCGTTATGTCAAAGTGCGCCTCGCCTTCGACGTGCGCGACGGCGTCAACGATCAAATTAAATTTCTGCGCGGTCTGGTGATTGACACCACCCATCCCGACCGAAACCTCAAACGCTATGGACAGCTGGATGAGGCGACCCAGCGCACCAACACCGCGATGCACCGCATCGCCGACATTCAGGTTACCGCCGTCGGCAAAAAGAAGATTCAGGGGCTGATTGAGGCGGGCCAGCAGTTTGAAAGCGCGAAAACCGCGCTGATCGCGCTGGTCAAAGCGGGCGACTTCGAAAACGCCAGCGTCTACGCGCTGAAAACCATGACGCCGTCGCAGAACGCCTTCCTGGAGGGCGCGCAAAAGTTCGCTAACTCGCAGGATGCGCAGCTGCGCAGCGAAGGCCAGAGCATCGTCGCCGCCGCCAGCACCGCCATTACCATCACCCTGGCGTGCGCCGCGCTGGCGATCCTCGCCTCGATTCTGCTGGGCGTCTATCTGACCCGCTCTATCGTGCGTCCGCTGACTGAAGCAGTCGGGGTAGCGGAACGCGTCGCCGCAGGCGATCTCAGCTCGAAAATCACTATCGACAGCCGCGACGAAACCGGCGTGCTGATGCGCGCGCTGCAGCAGATGAACGATAATCTGCTGAGCATCGTCACCGAAGTGCGCACCGGCTCCGATACCATTGCCGTCGCCTCGAACCAGATCTCCAGCGGCAACCTCGATCTCTCCACGCGCACCGAACAGCAGGCCAGCTCGCTGGAAGAGACCGCCTCGGCGATGGAGCAGATGACCTCAACCGTGAAGCACAACGCCGACAACGCGCGCGAAGCAAATCAGCTGGTGGCGAACACCTCCGCCGTGGCGCGTGAAGGCGGCGAAGTGATGGAACAGGTGATTGTGAAGATGGAGGCCATCGCCCTGTCGTCGAAGAAAATCGTCGATATCATCAGCGTCATCGACTCTATCGCCTTCCAGACCAATATCCTGTCGCTTAACGCCGCCGTCGAAGCGGCGCGCGCGGGCGAACAGGGACGCGGCTTCGCCGTGGTGGCGAGCGAAGTGCGCAATCTGGCGCAGCGCTCGGCGTCGGCGGCGAAAGAGATCAAGCTGCTGATTGAGGATTCCGTATCGAAGGTAGAGGAAGGCAGCAGGCTGGTTTCTCACGCCGGCTCCACCATTGGTGAAGTCGTTAACAGCGTGAAGAGCGTGGCGGGCATTATGAGTGAAATCACCATCGCCAGCAGCGAACAGAGCACCGGCATCAGCGAGATCAATATGGCGATCACCCAGATGGAAGCGGTGACGCAGCAGAACGCCGCGCTGGTGCAGGAAGCCTCAGCGGCCTCGCAGGCGCTGCAGGATCAGGCAGAGCGTATGGCGCAGGCGATGAGCGTATTTAAAACCGGCGCGCTGCGTCCGGCGCAGTAGGTCAGTCAGCATCGGGCGGCCTTGTGCAGGCCGCCCGAGCGGTTTAACGCAGATAAACCACAGAAACCTTGAACCCGGTGGTGTGTAGCGGATGAAGCACATCCATCAAAAAGCACGCGCCTTATACAGGGCGTAAAGACAGTAGTAAGCCGTAAAGCTGTTGAAGTTCATAATAATGTATTTCAGCTTTTCGTTACGGTTCAGCAGGATAAAAATCCCTTTCGAATATTTGCCGCGCTTAATCTCATTAATTTCCCGCGAGATTTCGTTGTGCGTAAACGAGTCGTGATACATCGATGTGACAATCTGCATATCCAGCGCCAGCACCCGCTTCGACACCCCTTTGAGAAAATAGTCGAGATCGCGATGCTGATATTTACGCATGATGGTGTCGTAAAGCCCGGTCAGAAACTGCTTGCGCACCTTGAGTTCGTTGTACTGCACGCGCTTTTTTGACAGCGAATCCATCACGTTTTCGTAGTGATAGGCGGCGCTGTCAATCACCTGACAGTTGGTGATGCTGTTGAAATAGCGCAGGTTGAACAGCAGATCCTCGCTCATGGAGATCCCTTCGAGGAAATGCAGCCCGTTCGCCTCAATGACGCGTCGGCTGTAGCACTTGTTGTGCAGATAGCCGATGTTGTCGCTCATCTCCAGCTCGCCCAGCAGATAAGGCATCTCCTGCGCCGCAAAATAGCCATATTTACGGATGCTGCCGATGCGATCGTCCACCAGATTACCGACGATTAAATCCACCGGCCTGCCGTGGCTGTTTTCCAGCGTCTGCGCAAAGCTGGCGAGGAAGTGATCGTCCACCCAGTCATCGGCGTCGAGGAACAGAACAAAGTCCCCTTGCGCCTGCTGCAGCGCGCGATTACGCGCCGCGCTGACGCCGCTATTCGGCTGATGGATAACCTGAATATTCGGCTGGTAGCTAAACTCCTCCAGCAGCGCGGCGGTGTTGTCGGTGCTGCCATCATTGACCACGATAACTTCCCAGGCGTCGCAGGTTTGCTGCAGCACGCTGATAAGGGTTCTTCTCAGCGTCTTCTGCGCATTCCACGCGGGAATAATAATGCTGAACTTTGGTGTTGGAATCATTTTTAATTCCTCTTAACTATCTGAGGGTTTTGGCGTCGTTTAATAAAAACCATATTTTTTTAGCACTGAAAAAAGAGCGATGAATAGTGAACATCGGTTGAGCGGCAAAAAAGTAATTCAGCAGCGTAAACGAAAGTAGCTCGGTTAAAATCACGCTAAAGGCCGCGCCGGTTAGTCCATAGAGCGGCACCAGCACGGCAGAGGACACCAGGCAAATCAGCAGCACGAAAAAGGTTTTTTTCACCAGATAGGCGTAACCGTTGTATTTGATGATAAAGCGGTCCATGACGCTGCTCAGCAGGCCGAACATCGCGCCCAGACAGAGCCAGACCGTAGGTGCGACCGCATCCTGGTAGGCCGGGCCGTAAAAATAGTGAATAAAAGGCGGCGCCAGCAGCGCGACGGCGGCGATCACCATTGCCGACACCCCCACCACCAGCAGGTGCAGCTGCTGGATTTTAACGATGGCGCGTTTTGGGTCGCGCTCCGAGAAAAAGGCGGGATAGAAGGACGCCAGCAGCGCGTTGGGCAAAAAGACCCAGGCGCCGGAGAGCGTGAGTGCCACCGAGAAGACGCCCGCCTCTTTGACGCCGAGGAAGTAGCTGACGCTGAACTGGTTAAGGCGCGTGTAGAGCGCCACCGCGATCACCGAGAAGATCAGCGTGCCGCCGGAGGCGAGCATATAGCGCGAATAGGCCTTCAGCTGTTTACGGCTCGGCGCGCGCATCGCTCCTTCATAGCGGCGGAACAGCGCCAGTTTGATCACGAATGGAATAAAGGTCGCCAGCACGATCGGCAGCGCCAGCCAGGCGGGATCCAGCTCGAACCAGGAGATAGCAAAGCGGATCGAGAGGCTGACGATCAGGCCAACGGCGTTAGCAATCACGTTCAGCTTCGCATTCAGCATCGCCTCGTTAAAGACGTTGACCAAATCGATGGCGGAGAAAAGGCAGGCGACGGCGGCGGCGATAATAAAAATCTGCGCCTGTGAGGTCATCTCTTCACGCATAATCGCCATGCCCGCCGACGCCAGCAGCAGATAGAGGGTAAAGATCAGCACCGACGCGGAGAGCATCAGTTGAATGCCGGAGCCTTTATTCTGCGACAGCCGTTTCAGCAGGATCACGTCGCTGCCCATATAGGCCACCGTCTGCAAAAACTGAAACACCAGCAGCGAGAGGGAAATAATGCCGAAGGTGGTCGGCCCGACATATTTCGCCACGAAAGAGGTGACGAAAATCAGGCCAAATACCGCAATGATCTTTTCGGCGATCATCCACAGCGAGTTCTTTAGTTTCTCTTTCATGATGAAGCTCCGCGCGCCGCGTTTTGCGCCAGCTTGCGCAGCTGCGACACCAGCCGCGGCGAACAGAAAAACAGCGTGAAGTAGAGACTCCAGCCGTTTACGATCATGCCTGACGAGAGATAGGATTTAAATGCCTGACGGTAGCGACGAATATGATCGTTAATAAAGGCGCGATTAAATTCGCCCGAGGCAATCGCTTTATATAAATAGGCGGAAGAGACCTTCAGCAGCAGGAAATAAAAAAACTTATCGTTGCTGCGCGTCAGCAGCCGCTGCATTTCGCTAAAGGAGCGCGCGAAAGAGAAATGTTTTTCCCGCACCGCTGAGCGGGTGGCGGAGTTTTCCGACTCGACGTAGTGATAAATCACGCTGTTGATGCAAATTACCCGCTGGCTGTCGAGCAGGCTAAGATACTGCATCACAAACAGCAGATCTTCGAAATTGGCGATCTGTTCATTAAAGCGCAGCTGATGCGCGCGAATTAATTCGCCGTTAAAGAGTTTGTCGCAGATACCGTGACGCGGATGAAAATAGAGCAGATCGTTCACCGCGTCGCGGGCGCTGAGCACGCGCTGCGCCTCGGCGGGAAATGCGCGCGCAATCGGCTCGCCCTGCGGCGTAAAGTGCTGCGACTCGCCGACAATCAGCCCGACGTGTTCATCGATCGGCGCCAGGCAGAGGCTGAGCGCGTCGGCGGGCAGAAAATCGTCCGCATCGACAAAGCGCAGCCAGCTGCCGCGCGACGCGGCAATGCCGGCGTTACGCGCCGACGAGACCCCGTTGTTGCGCTGGGTGATAATGCGCACCTGCGGATGATCGCGCCAGCTCTCCAGCATCAGCGGCGAACTGTCGGTGGAGCCGTCGTCAATCAGGATCAGTTCGACGCGCGGCACCCGCTGCGCCAGCACGCTCTCAACGCAGCGAATAATCGACTCTTCGGCGTTATACACCGGCACGATTACGCTAATTAACGGGTTGTTCAGCGTCACCATAAATCCTCTGGAAAAATCCTGTTGCGGCTGTGGGAAAATAAGCAGCCATAGCCGCAATAAACGTTTAGTACCGGGATCGCTTGAGCGTTTTTTCTTTTCCCCTGAAAGGCGGTCGGGAGACTCAAGAAAAAAGCAGCATTGAATGAAGAGATATTACGTGTCGCTTTTATTCCGTCAATGGGGAGAAGGTGAAACCGGAATTTCCGTATGACCGCTCTGTTTTCTCATCAGAATGGATGGATAAGCGGGCGTTACGCTTTACATTAAGAATTATCCCGGCAATGAGAAATAACCTTGACCTACGCTTTATTACGCACGTTGCGCACCCTCGCCGATCGACGAAAAATAGCTTTTCGCATTCAGATTAATCCTGGTAAGAAAAGAGGGAAAACGCTGTGCTTTCAGGGGCGGGACATCTTTATGCAGCTATTGCATTAAGCGGCCTTCATCATCGATTATTCGCGACACGCTTTTTAATTATTAGCCGTCGGTAATGCACTCTTAAGCTTGAGAGCAGAATGTTGTTAAATTCTGATGCCAGATTAAACAGGCAGAATAGCGAATAAAGGGCGAAAAAGCGGGAAAAATGTAGCGTGGTTAATGTGATCGCTGTCGCGTAAATGTGGGGTGTCGGGCTAGGAATTGGGCGAGGCGTCAGGGCAGAGAGAAACCAGGCACGGGCGCGGCGCAGAGAGATAGAGGGCTGGCCTCAGCCCTCCACGCAAAATATCACTGGGAATTCAGGGCGTTCATCACCGCGTCCGGCATACTCGGCCTGCCGTTGCTCAGGCAGGTGGCCACGAAGGTCGCTTCGGCATACACCACGCCGTCAACCTTAATCTGCTGGACAAAGTTAACCCGGTTGCGCTTTTCGTTCTTCTCCAGCGCGCAGGTGACCTCCAGGCGATCGCCCTTTTGCAGGCTTTTACGGAAGCGCAGCGAGTACTCCAGCACCATGTAGAGCCGTCCCTGCTTGAACTCCTCTTCAATGTCGATGCCGAGTGCCTCGCGCATATAGGCGTGACGCGTCCACTCCATATAGAAGGGGTAGTAGAGGCCATCGACGATGCCCTGGAAATCGATATGGTTTTCATCAACCTCGTAATGCTTAGCGAACATATCCGTATCCTGTCGTGGTAAGTGAATAGATTAACAGACTGATTTTGCTAATCTAACCTGAGGAGGTAGTGGATGCATCGCTTTTCTGCCGCGTGGAGAGGTCTGGTTTAGGTCGGCAGACGCGAGGTCGGCCATGCGCAAGCATTGATAAAGATCATATAAAATCGGGCAAAACCAGGTTATTAGTTATTTATATCTTGCCTGCCTTGCACTAAAAGATTTTGAAATTTAATTAACATCACTGGATAAAATGGAATCTTATATGAGCTTTATAAAACGGAGCTTTACTGTGTTGCTATTGACATTTAGCTGCGCAACCTGTGCGTCTGCCCACCTGTCACAACAGGAAAAATTAGAGAAAACGCATTACTTTTCCATCGGAATGAACGGATTTGTTGGAAAAATCAGTGATGGTGAGAAAATATATCGGGAAATAATTAAAGATAGCAAGGCAGAAAAGACCTTTATTAATATATTCAAAGGTGAGAATTCCACTAATGAAGCTAAACTTTATGCTGCCTGCGGACTTTATACACTGAATTCAAAAGAACTTGATTCATTTCCTCATGAAAATAACAATGACTATGTCACCTTTCTTCAGGGGGATATCCTCTACAAAAAACGGTTTAATGACGTTATAAAATCAATTAGATCAAACGGATGTAACTAGATAAACGTATATTCTACTCAAGCACGGAGAGTGTAATGAGAACGCTAAATAAAGAAATGATCGAGAATGTGATGGGAGGATTGAACTGGACGGGCAATCGAGAATCCACGAACGTAGCTGACCTTAGATTGATGTAACAAACCCCTCTTAAAATAAAGATTTCTCTTTACGCAACTGACAACTGTTAACTTTTAACCGCCAGAGAAGCCTGTCTAACCAAAAGTCGGCTCTATTTCGCACGGTAACCATAGACATCAAAGATGGAGCTGTGTGAATGACCAGAATTTGTCGAGGAATTGCCGGAAACAGGAGTCGAACCTGCGACCTTCGCATTACGAATGCGCTGCTCTACCAACTGAGCTACACCGGCATAGAGGTGGGGACTACGGGGCAATACGTTAGAAAAAAGCGGCACCTCCGTCAAGAGCCGCAGCGCGCGGATGCTGCTTTTCTCGTCATCTGACCATCAAAACCGCCCTGCCGCGTCGCCGCCCTGCGCGTTCAGGCGTCAGAAACAAAAAAAGGCGAGGCCGCAGCCTCGCCAAAACGTGCTTCTCATCAATCGTAATAAGGAACCTTGCGGTCGGTACCATTGATATTGATCAGCACAAAGCCCGAAGGCGTGGTTTTATTTGTCGGCGTACCTGCGGTCGTCGCGAGCGTAAGTACACCTTTCTCGTTGGCGCCGATACCCGCCAGTCCATTATGCAGGCCAAAGCGTGCCGCCGGTTTCAGCGTCCCCATTTTAGTAGTGTCCGTCACCACCGACATGTCGGACTGGAACAGCGAGCAAGAACCGGCATCGAAGCGCGTCGGGCCGGTACATTGCAGGTTGAACATGGTGTCCCCACTGTTCGCGGCCAGCTTTACCCAGACCACCGCGTAGGTGGTGCCGACGCGGCTGTAGCGGATATCCTTCACCGCCGGCTGCCCCATATGGCAGGCGTCCGCCCAGACGGTTTCCAGCCGCTGCAGGTTAATCCAGGTTTTACCAGTCCCCACCATATTCACCGGCGTGGTGGCGGTGGCGGATGGTGAGGTGGCGTCGCCCTTGCCGATCATCTCAATCACCCACTGCTGGTTGGCGTTGGGGAAAAAGAACTGGCCCAGGCGATACCAGTTTTCGGTGTCGGTGTTGTTGGTGACCTTATAACCGCTGAAATACCCTACCCGCAGCGAGCCGGTCATAAAGGTGCCGTGGTTTTCATCGCGGCGATAACCGTACTCGAAAGTTGAGAGCCAGCGGCCGCTGGCGGCATCCTGCGAAATCCTGGCGCCTGACTGCAGACCGATCTGACGCATCACCACGCGCGCATTGTTGAGGTTGAACGGGTTGCCGCAATCCTCAATGTTCAGCGTGTCGATGGTCCAGCCGCCGTCAGAGAGGTCGCCGGGGTTACGCGTGTGCTCGATCCAGACGTTACGCAGGATCCCCTGGGTCACGCGCGGCATATAGAGCGTGGCGTCGCCGTAGCCGGTCTGGAAGTTGGCATTGGACAGCTCGATAGCCGTTGAGTGGTCCCAGACGCCTTTCGGTGAGTTTGACCAGCCCACATCAAACACGCGCGAATAGGTGTAGAGGGTATAGATCTGGTCAAACTTACTGTCGAGCGTATCCAGCAGCTTGAACACCGTGCCGCCGGTGTTCTGCGCGCGGAAGCAGTGAATATTCACCGTTTCCCCTTCGATACAGGTGTTCTCAAAGAACGGCTGGTTATTGCTCACCAGATCGGCGGTGATGGTGCCGGTATTTTTCACGGTATCGGCGCTGGCCTGGCCGTTCCACGCCATCCCGCTGATCACCGTGCGGCGCGCTTTCACCTTGAACACCGGCGTGGCGGTTTTATCGGAGATAATGGTGGTGCGCGGCAGCGAGCCGAGCGGCGAGTCGTCGCCGAGCAGGCCAAAGAAGGTCGCTTCCGTGGCGCTCAGATCGATAGGCTTGATCAGGAACTTACCGCCGGGGAAACGCACCGGCAGCGCGACGCAGTTGGCGTTCCAGGTTTTGGTCCAGTTGTACATGCGCATAAAGGCCGCGGTGTCGTCGGTGTAGCCATCCCCTTTCGCGCCGAAGTGCAGCACGTTCAGCTCGGCGGGATCGTTGATGGTGCGCTTCCAGTAGAAGCCGTCGCCCACCGCGATGGTGCCGCCGTCATCTGCCAGCGTGGTGGTGCCGAGATAGCCGATAAAGTCGCCGCCGCCACGGAAGGTAGAGTCCTTGTCGTAGTAGCGGTTCAGGCTGGCGACCTGGCCTGCAGCTGCGGGTTTGGTGGTACGCAGTTCGGCAAAAGAGTTCACTTCAATCATGGTATCCTCCTCAGGATATTAACGGTTTGATGCATCAATGTTTTTCAGGTTTGGCCGGCTGGCCGCAGAGCTGGTCCCACATGTCGTTGTGGGTATTGATGGCGCGAACGGTGCGCACGTCTATGCGCTGCGCGTCGTCGCCGTGGGTGTAAATCGGGGAAAAAAGCACGCAGGCCGAATCGGTGACGGCCACGGGCTCAGGGCTGGTTGTATTTCGACTGCTGCAGCTTGTCGCGAGCAGCAGCGTCATCAAGATTGCTGTTTTCGGTTGCAACACGGCTTGCCTCCTCACGATGCTGTTGTTGCTGCTGCGCGACGGCGGCGGTTTGCGCCGCCTCTTTCTGCGCGCTCTCCGTATCGGCTTTGGCCTGCTGCTGCACCTTGCCGATCTTTTTGCCGCCGAAGTAGCTGGCGCCGAGCGCGGCAATCAGCGCGCCGATAACGGCGAGCCAGTGCCAGCCGCCGCTTAGCAATGCGGTGAATAGACTCATGGTTTTTTCGCCTCTAACTGTTGCTTCTGCTGCACCAGATTCTTCTGCCGCACAAACTGCGCGATCACGCCCATCGCCACCATAAAGGCGCCGATCATGCCGAGGTAGTTGTGGGGAAGAATGGACTTCACGTCTTCCGGCAGCGTGTTCCACGCGTCCAGCGACGCCGAGGGAAAGGATTGCACCCAGGCGCTGAGCATCGAACCGAGCGACGCCAGCCAGACCGACCAGGTTTTAAACAGCAGGCGCGCGTGCGCCACAAACTCGAGCGTGGTGAAGCGCTGCATGATCAGCAGCACGACGATGACCGACAGCACGGCGATAATAAAAATCATCCATTTCATAGCAGCCCCCGATAGACGTCGTAGGTGCCGCTGCGCATCACTTCGGCGTGACGACGGGCGCGACCCGGCGTCTGACGCGCCCACAGGCTGTTCAGCATGGCATTGGCCGCGCTGTCGTAATCTTCCGCCGCCACCGCGCTCAGCATGCTTTTAAACAGGGTCAGGCCGTCGACGCCCAGCTGATACGCCATGCTGTAGAGCACGTCACTGCGCGCGTCGTTGCACTTCGCCAGCGCCTGCTGCAGCAGCGGACGACTCTGCATCTGCTGCGCTTTGCCCTCGATGATGCACTTCTTCCAGACGTCCCCTACCTGACGCGGCACGCGGAACACGTAGTTGCTGAGCGCTGCGCCTTTCGGCCCGATGCGAATGCCGCCCGCCACGGTAGGAAACCCCTGCGTGTCGAGATAGGGCGCTTCGACATATCCCTCTTCAAAATTAAGAATTTCAATAATCTGGCTCATAAGCATTCCTCTTTTCCGGGCATGGGAAAGATTTCCCGATGCGACAGCGACAGTTAAATCGCACTGATCAGTGCCAGGAATTACCCCAGCGTCACCCCATGCGAAACCTGCAGCGGGACTAAACAGTGCGTTGAGAATTCCCGTCCAGACGAAACGGGAGAAAAAGGTGAAGTAAAGCGGGTCAGGCAAGAAAAGGAGCAGGTTCAGCGCACGGCGTAGATATGCACGTGCGGCAGGCAGCAGTTGTCAAAACTTGCTGGTTCTGAACGGTTTACATGTGTCGGCGTTATCGCCCGATCGACGCGTGAGGTCACCGGGCGCTGAACAATGCGTTCAGCGCGACGTAAGGGGGGGGTTTCGGGTTCGCAGCCCAGCGCCTGGTCGATGCTGAGCTTCAGTCTGCTAAGCGGCTGGCGCCGCCGATGCCTGCGGGTGCGGGCGTTACCAACAAATACGCTTTTGCCATAGTGTATTATCGCCATAACTCCTCCTGTGAATGAGTCTTTGGCGATGGGGTGGCAGGCGCGGGTTTTCGGCAAGCCGAACCGTCCCGGATACCGCGTTTTACGCTCACAGCGCAGTGCCCCGGCTGTAATAACAGCCAGGCTAAGCGCGAGTAGGGAGAAAAAGGCGGCATCTGACGACGCTGCATGTGCGCATCCACCCCATCCCAAAGTTCACTGACTTTGGATGGTTTGATTCGCGCTTGTGCAGCGCCTCGATTGTTTAAGAGCGGCTCAGTCCATGAGTAAGGTGCTTCGTTGGTCCACGCTCAAATTATTAACCTGTTCTTATGCTTTATCAAACACTGACAGTTAATTTTTTATTTACTATTGGTTAAATTTTTGAATTTTGCTGAGTTATTTTTTTCTACAGGCTGGCGCGGACCGGTTTTTAGCCGGTCTTCAGCCCAAAATCTGGTAGTGACGCGCCTGACTCAGGATCACTTTGGCCACCACCTGCATGCTGTCGACATCCTCCCGATTGAGATACCAGGTTTCATAGCGCTTATTGTCTGAAATAACAGCAATTTTTTTATGCTGCAGCTGCAGACGCTTGAGGTAGACCTGATTATCCAGCGTAAAAATGTAAATGCCGTCGCCGTCGAAAATTTTCACGCTGATATCCACAAACAGCTGATCGCGCGGCGCGAAGGTCTCGACCATCGAATCGCTGTTGATGGCGATCAGGCGAATGTTTTCTGCCGGACGGCCGTTGAACAGCACGCGCGCCTCATCGACGCCATACTCGATGGCGTGGATGGTTTCGACAAACTCGTCGCGCGTATGCAGCCCGGACGCCGACTTTTGCCCAATATCGAGGCTTTCAATACGAAAGACATTGCGCTGCGCGTTGAGGCTGTCGAGCGACAGTGACGCAGCAGGCTTCTCCATTCCATATTGCAGCCACTCCACGCGTACGCCCAGCAGACGGCTTAGCGCCAGCAAATTATTGTCATCGGGAATGGACTGGGCGTTAAACCACTTCCAGACCCCCGGCGTCGATATTTTGCACCCCAACTGCTGTAACGCTCTGGCAACCTGTTTGTTTCGTCCATGTCCGACAATTCCCGCGCTTTCGCACGCGGCAATCAGCCTGGCAGTAAAAGCTTGTCTCGTACTCTCTTTTTTAACCATTAGTTAATAATCTGCCATAGAGGAGATACTGAATGTTATTTTCATTATTGCTACCAGTTCATTTTATATTACCGTCCGTTTGCTACCCAATTGCTTTTGTAAAGCAGCGCTAATTATCATTATCTTCTTCGCAGGGCACGCAGCCAGTCTCAAACCCTTTACAGCCTGACGCAGCGCGGCTTTCAGGAATGTTCTGTAGAAAAATGCGCAAAAAACATGCGGCCGCCCTACAGAAAAAATAGTTGCCTCCAGGCGCGCCGTGCGGGGTGCCTGAAAACTCCAAAATTAGCTGGATCGAAAAAACGGCGTCAAAAAAAAGGGCGCCCGTCGCGGACACCCTTTTTGTTAAATAAAAACGCGATCAGGGGCGCAGCGTATCGTTGCCCCACGCCACCCATTTGTAGGTGGTCAGCGCCTCCAGCCCCATCGGGCCGCGCGCGTGCAGCTTTTGCGTACTGACCGCCACCTCCGCGCCGAGGCCAAACTGGCCGCCGTCGGTAAAGCGCGTGCTGGCGTTAACATAGACCGCCGAGGAGTCGACCTGCTTCACAAAGCGGCTGGCGTTTTGCGTGCTGCGCGTCAGGATGGCGTCGGAGTGCTGGGTGCCGTGCGCGCGGATATGCTCGATCGCCGCATCCATGTCATCCACCAGCTTGACGTTAAGATCCAGCGACAGCCACTCGTCGTCGTAGTCGCCCTCTTCTACCGGCGTGACGTGGGCAGGGCCGTCCTGGAGGCGCGCCAGCAGGTTGTCGTCGGCGTGCAGCGGGATCCCCTCCTGCGCCATGCGCGCCGTGAACGCCGGTAAAAAGCGGTCGGCGATGGCGCGATGGATCAGCAGGGTTTCCAGCGAGTTGCAGGCGCTCGGGCGCTGTTTCTTGGCGTTGACGATCACCTCCAGCGCCGGCGCAATCTCCATGGTTTCGTCGAGATAGATATGGCAGACGCCGATGCCGCCGGTGATCACCGGAATGGTCGAATTTTCGCGGCACAGCTTGTGCAGGCCCGCCCCACCGCGCGGGATGAGCATATCGACATAGCGATCCAGCTTCAGCAGCTGGTTCACCAGCTCGCGGTCTGGGTTTTCAATCGCCTGAACCGCCGCCGCCGGCAGCCCATATGCCTGAAGCGCATTCTGGATAACGCGCACCGTCGCCGCGTTAGTGCGCCACGTCTCTTTGCCGCCGCGCAGGATCGACGCGTTGCCGGTTTTCAGGCAGAGGCTGGCGACATCGACCGTGACGTTGGGGCGCGCCTCGTAAATGACGCCGACCACGCCGAGCGGAACGCGGCGCCGTTCGATGCGCAGGCCGCTGTCGAGCTGGCCGCCGTCAATCAGCTGGCCGACCGGATCGGCGAGCTGGCACACCTTGCGCACGTCATCGGCGATGGCGCTCAGCCGCTGCGGGTTGAGCGTCAGACGGTCGAGCAGCGCGGCGCTCATGCCGTTGGCGCGCGCATCGGCGAGATCCTGCTCGTTAGCCGCCAGAATCGCCTCGCGCTCGGCGTCAAGGCGATCGGCGATGGCGAGCAGCACCTTGTTTTTTTCAGCGGTCGACAGGTCGGCCAGTTTATATGCGGCGGCGCGCGCCGCTTTTCCCATTTCTTCAAGCACTGGAACGCTCCTTAACTGACGATCATATCGTCGCGATGCACGGCCACCGGACCGTATTCATAGCCGAGGATCTCCCCGATCTGCTGGCTGTGATGGCCGGCGATGATACGCAGCGCGTCGCTGTTGTAGCGCGAGACGCCGTGGGCGATATCGCGGCCCAGCAGGCTGCGAATGCGGATCACCTCGCCGCGTGAAAAGTTGCCGCTTACCTCGCGAATGCCTTTCGGCAGCAGCGAGCTGCCGCGCTCCAGCATCGCCGCCAGCGCGCCGTCGTCTACCGTGATTTCTCCCGCCGGCGGCGCGCCGAAGATCCAGCGCTTGCGGTTCTCCAGCGGCGTCTGCATGGCGTGGAAACGGGTGCCGACCGGCTTACCGGCGATCACGTCGGCGATCACGTCTGGGCGGCTGCCCGCGGCGATAATGGTGTCGATGCCGGCGCGACAGGCGACGTCGGCCGCCTGCAGCTTGGTGGACATGCCGCCGGTGCCGAGGCCGGAGACGCTGTCGCCCGCCAGCGCGCGCAGCGCGTCGTTGATCTCATGCACGTCGCCAATCAGCTCCGCCTGCGGATTGCTGCGCGGATCGGCGGTGAACAGCCCCTGCTGGTCGGTCAGCAGCAGCAGCTTGTCGGCGCCGCCCAGCATCGCCGCCAGCGCCGACAGGTTATCGTTGTCGCCGACTTTGATCTCCGCCGTGGCCACCGCGTCGTTTTCGTTGATCACCGGCACGATATGGTTATCCAGCAGCGCGCGCAGGGTGTCGCGGGCGTTGAGAAAACGCTCGCGATCTTCCATGTCCGCGCGGGTCAGCAGCATCTGGCCGATATGAATGCCGTAGATGGAAAAGAGCTGTTCCCACAGCTGAATTAAACGGCTCTGCCCCACCGCAGCCAGCAGCTGCTTTGAGGCGATGGTAGGCGGCAGGTCGGGGTAGCCCAGGTGTTCGCGTCCGGCCGCCATGGCGCCGGAGGTGACGATCACGATGCGATGGCCCGCCGCGTGCTGCTGCGCGCACTGACGAACCAGCTCCACCATATGCGCCCGATTTAACCGACGTGACCCGCCGGTAAGGACGCTGGTACCCAATTTGACCACCAGGGTCTGACTGCCGCTCATATTTCCTGCCGTTTCAGTAAAAAAGAAAAAATTTCTGCGAAGGGACGTTTTATCAGGAGTCGCAAGCGAAGCCAACTCTCCGCCGGGGAAAAGCACGAAATTCCCCGGACAATTCGCTAGACCAAAAGTTCGCACATCACAAGAAACCCGAAAAAATGTCATAAAACCTTCATCAACTCCCGGTAAAACGTCCCCTGTCTTATAAGCCCTTCTCAGGGGCATAACACATTTTACTCATTGGGATTGATAGCAAATGAAGAAAAGTACACTGGCATTGGTGGTATCTGCTCTGGCGCTGACTTCTACTGCTCACGCGGCGGAAGTGTATAACAAAGACGGCAACAAGCTGGACTTCTACGGCAAAGTAAAAGCGATGCACTACCTGAGCGACGCGGACAGCCAGGATGGAGACAAATCCTATGTGCGTATCGGCTTCAAGGGCCAGACCCAGATCAACGACCTGATGACCGGTTACGGCCAGTGGGAATACCAGTACAACGTCAACAACTCTGAAGGCTCCGACGCCAACAGCGGCAACAAAACCCGTCTGGGTTTTGCCGGTCTGAAATTTGGTCCGTATGGCTCTATCGACTACGGCCGCAACTACGGCGTGCTCTATGACGTCGAAGCCTGGACCGACGTGTTCCCGGAATTTGGCGGCGACGGCACGGCGCGTTCCGACAACTTTATGACGCAGCGCACCACCGGCGTCGCGACTTACCGCAACAACAACTTCTTCGGTCTGGTTGACGGCCTGCGCTTTGCGCTGCAGTACCAGGGCCGCAACGACGCTAACGGCGGCAACTCACGCACCGACATCAACCGCCAGAACGGCGACGGCTACGGCGCATCGCTGGGCTACACGATCGGCGACACCGGCATCAGCGTGATGTCGGCGATCACCTCCTCCGACCGCACCAACCAGCAGCAGGCGCGCGTTTACGGTCAGGGCGACCGCGCGGACTCCTGGGGCGCGGGCGTGAAGTATGACGCCAACAGCGTTTACCTGGCGGCAATCTACACCGAAACGCGCAACATGACGCCGTTCAGCGGCACCGACCGCGCCACGGGTCTGGCGGCCGCGGGCGCGGCGAATAAAGCGCAGAACATCGAGCTGGTGGCGCAGTATCAGTTTGATTTCGGCCTGCGTCCGTCGCTCGGCTACGTGCAGACCAAAGGCAAAGATATCGAAAACGGCATCGGCGACGCGGATCTGGTGAAATACATTGACGTGGGCGCCACCTACTACTTCAACAAAAACATGTCGGCGTTCGTGGATTACAAAATCAACCAGCTGGACGACGATAACCGTCTGAGCCTGAACAACGACGACGTGGTTGCCGTGGGTATGACCTACCAGTTCTAAAAATCTGACGCCGCCGCGACGCGATGCGCGACGGCGACAGTGCTTTCCCCTCAATGTGTCTGATAAACAAGGGCCGCCTCATCAGCGGCCCTTTCTTTATGCAGCGCCGCTTTTGCCCCCTCCCAAAAGGGAGCAGCAGTAAAAGCGCTGCTGCCTGCTCCATCAGGCCCTTTCCAGCAGCGCACACGGAAGCTGGCCAGCAGGCTGGTGCCGCTCCGGGGCGGGCATTTCGCAGCGCTGAACAGAATGAGGCTGCCAGGAGAGCCCGCAGGGATGCGGGCGAAAGGTGGGGCTGGAACAGGGATGTTCCATCCCCACCGGTCCGTCAGGCAGGCGAATGGCGTGAAGGGACCGCGTCAGCGGCGCGAGGACCG
>NZ_MWUE01000015.1 GCF_002077695.1 Pantoea latae | reverse complement strand
CGGTCGCAGGGATGCGACAGGCAGTTCGGGTAGGCCTGGATGGCCGTACCCGAACGGTCCGGCTGGCACGACGTTGCAGCCGAAGGCACCGCGCAGCGGCGCGAGGACGGCCCGGCAGCAGAGGAGGCGCAGTGGCCCGCACCAGCATGCTCACACGCATATAAAAAAAGCCGCCATTTAGAGACAATAGCGGCCTTATCTGAACATGAGCTTAACTGACATGCATTACGCCAGAAGGCGGGCTGATTGCTGCTTACTTACGCGCCAGTGTCATGCCGCTGCCCTTATTCAGGGTGATCTGCGCGTTGTACTCTTTCGGCAGCCGTCGCGCCTGATAGAAGACGCGATGCCAGTAAGGATTGTCGAGCGCGGAACGGATCACGCCCTGGCTGACCGAGGCGTGAAAGAAATGACGATCGGTATCATAGAAGCCCACGTGCATGCCGCCGTTGATGCGGAAAAAGACCAGATCCCCCGGCTGCATATCGCCTGGAGCAATGCGTTTGCCCATCTTCAGCAGTTCCGTGGTGGTGACGCGGTCCATCGGCAGGTTAAAGCGATCTTTCAGGGTACGCCAGACAAAGCCGGAACAGTCGACGCCGGAGAGTTCCGTCCCGCCCCACTGATACTGCGTGCCGTGCCAGGTGTGCATCTGGTCATGCAGCGCCGCCACAACCGGAATCAGGTCGGGCTGGTCGCCAAGGCTCTCATCGCCCATCGAACGCTCATTCTGCGCCGAGGCGTCGGTGGCGTGGCGGGAACATCCGCCAAGCAGAAATGCGGAGGTGAACACAAGGATCAGCAGAGGTCGCAGCGTCTTCATGGTGTGAGGGGAAGCCCTAAGCAGGTTGGCGTGGTAGAGGACTTATAGCGTAATTACAGGTTTCGCTAAACCTGCCCCCTTCCCGCTTTACGTTAATTTACAAAAAGCGTCGCCGCTGCGCGCTATTCGCTGATTTTAAGACAAATAATGGCGCTTAACCCGTCACCGCCAGCGACTCGATTACCCCCGTCAGATGCTGGATCACCTGCTGGGCGGCGCGCGACAGCTGGCGCGACGGCGCGCAGCACAGCGCCAGGGTGAGCGGCCGCACGCTGCTGTCGCGCAGCGGAACAAACAACAGCGCGCCGCGCGCCACCTCGTCCATCACATCCAGCAGGCTAAGGATGCTGATGCCGCTGCCCTGCTTAATCAGCGACTTAATCAGGCGGATATCGTTGCAGGTAATGACGTTTTCCGGCTGCAAATTATGCCGCCGATAGAGCATCTCCACCCGTTCATGCACCACCAGCGGCGCGCCAGGAATAATATGCCGTTCCGCGCTGAGCTGGCCGGTGGAGAGCGTGGCGCACGCGCTGAGCGTATGCCCGGCGGGCAACACCACGCCGACCGGCAGCTCGGCAAAGGCGATGACGCTCAGCCCCGCCTGCGCCTGCGGGTCGAGCACCAGCCCGGCGTCCAGCTCCGCCAGCCGCACCTGCTCGCCGATCTGCGCGCTGTCGTGCACGCTAAGGTCGAGACGCAGCCAGGGATGCAACTGCGCGATCTGCGACAGGGCGTCGGCGATCGCTCCTTCGTTCAGCGCCTGGATCAGGCCGAGCGTGACGCGGCCGCGCCGCAGGCCCTGAATTTCATCGAACCGCTGGCGCGTGCGCTGATACTCGCGCCGCCAGCGCCGCAGGTCGTCCAGCAGCAGCTCGCCGGCGCTGGTCAGGCGCATACCGTCGGGCAGACGCTCAAACAGCCGCATGCCCAGCTCCTCTTCCGCCTGCAAAATCTGCCGGTTAATCGCCGAGGCGGAGACGTGCAGCTGCTCCGCCGCCTTGCGCAAACTGCCGCTGCGCGCCACCTCAAGGAAGTAGTGGGAAAAGCGAGAAAAAGGAAGCATCGGGACCTGTACTGTTTATCGCAACACGTTGCTGAAAAAACGATGATGGATCGCCGCACTCCTTTTTGTCCACACTGTTCTTATCCTGTTTATCCCCTGAAGGGTGACCGCTATGAATCAACCTGCGCCTCCGGCCCACTGTACCTTTGAACCCGATGACTGGCTGCGGCTGGCGCGCTGCTGGCATCCGGTCGCGCGCGTCTGCGATGTCGGCCCGGCGCCCACCAAAGCGGTGCTGCTCGACGAGCAGCTGGTGCTCTACCGCATAAATGGGCAGATAGTCGCGGCGAAAGATGTCTGCCCACATCGCGGCGTGCCGCTGACGCTGGGCTTTCACGACGAGCACGGCATTATCTGCCCCTATCACGGGCTGCGCTTTGGCGAGGAGGGCCGCTGCAACCGCATTCCCTCCAGCCCTAACCAGCCGGTGCCCGCCAAGCTCAACCTCACCGCTTTCCCGGTCGAGGAGCGCTTTGGTCTGGTCTGGGTCTGCCTGGCGCCGGATGCGGAGCGTCCCGCCGCGCTGCCGACCATGCCGCACTGGCAGGACGCCGGGTTTCAGCAGATCACCTGCCCGCCTTTTGACGTCGCTGGCTTTGCCGGTCGCCAGGTAGAAGGCTTTCTCGACGTGGCGCATTTCGCCTGGGTGCACAGCGAAACCTTTGCCGACCCCGACAATCAGGAGGTGCCGCCCTACTCCCCGATCGAAACCGAGTATGGCTTTGCGGTGGATTACTGGAGTTCCGTCTCTAACTTTGCGGCGAACTCGGAGCAGCAGGCGCCAGAAGGCTTTCAGTGGCTGCGCCATTTTGAGATGCATCTGCCCTTTACCGCCACCCTGACGGTGCATTTCCCCGACGCGGCGCGGCTGGTGATTATGAATGCCGCCTCGCCGGTCTCGGCACGCAAAACGCGCATGTTCGCGCCCATCGCGCGAAACTTCGATCTGCATATTCCGGTTGAGGAGGTGCACGCCTTCAACCACCGCGTCTTTGAAGAGGACAGGCTGATGGTCGAGACGCAGATGCCGGAGCGCCTGCCGCTCGATCTGACGCTGGAGGCGCATATTCCCGCCGACCGCAGCTCTATCGCCTACCGTCGCGGCCTGAAAAAAAGGGGCTACGGCGACTTTTTCCTGGTTTAGGAGAGCAACAGATGAGCACGATTACGGTTGTCGTCGACGGGCTGTCGCGTCAGGGACGCCACGCCATCGCGCTGAGTCTGGTGCGCGAGGATGGCGAACCCCTGCCGCGCTGGGAAGCGGGCGCGCATATCGACGTGCAGCTCGGCAACGGGCTGACGCGGCAATATTCGCTGACCGGATCCCCGGCGCGCCAGGATCGCTACCTGATTGGCGTCGGGCTGGCCGCCGAATCGCGCGGCGGCTCGCGCTATATTCATCAGCAGCTGCGCCTCGGCCAGCGGCTGACCATCTCCCACCCGCGCAACCTGTTCCCGCTGGTGGCAGCCAGCCGCGTGGTGCTTATCGCGGCGGGCATCGGCCTGACGCCGCTGCTGGCGATGGCGCAGCAGCTGGAAAAGGACGGCGTCGCCTTTTCGCTGCACTATTATGTGAAGCAGCGTCAGGACGCGGCCTTTGCGCGCCAACTGCTGCAGCCGTTCCGGCACGGCTATGGCGAGATCCTCTGCAGTGACGAGGGTCACAGCCCGCGTCACGCGCTGCCCGAGGCGCTGCGCGCGCCCGAGCCCGACGCGCGTCTCTATCTCTGCGGCCCGCACGGCTTTATGACGCACCTGCAGCAGCAGGCGCAGACGCTGGGCTGGCTGGCGGATCGCATCCACACCGAGGCCTTCGCCGCCGCCGCGCCGCTGCCCGCGCCGGGCCGCGACGAAAGTTTTGTCGTCACGCTTGCCTCCTCTGGCGCCAGCTGGCCGGTGCCGGCGGACAAAACCATCGCCCGCGTGCTGCTGGACAACGGCGTCGACGTGCCGCTCTCCTGCGAAATGGGCCTGTGCGGCGCCTGTCTGACACCGGTGCTCTCGGGCGAAGCGGATCACCGCGACACCGTGCAGTCGGAGGCGGAAAAATCTGCGTCGCATCAACAAATCGCGCTCTGCTGCTCGCGCAGCCGCAGTAAAGCGCTGGTGATCGACCTGTAGCTTCTACACTTAAAGGCATCGCCCCGACACAAGGAGATGCCATGAGTCACCGTCTGCACAAAACCGCCTTTCCGGTCAGCAAGGCGCGTAAATATCTCGAGCCTGGCCCGGTGCTGCTGCTCAGCTCGCAGTTTGAGGCGCACAGCGACATTATGACGCTCGGCTGGCATACGGTGCTGGAGTTCTCACCGTCGCTGGTCGGCTGCATGATCTCCAGCATGAATCACAGCCATGCGCTGATCCGCGACAGCGGGCAGTGCGTGCTTAACGTCCCTTCAGCAGATCTGATCGACAAGGTGGTCGCCATCGGCAACAGCCACGGCGACAAGCTGGATAAGTTCGACGCCTTCGATCTCACCGCCGAACCCGCCAGCGTGGTTAACGCCCCGCTGATCGGCGAGTGTTTCGCCAGCTTTGAGTGTCAGCTCTATGACGACTCGATGGTGGACAACTACAACCTGTTTATCTTCGAGATTGTGAAGGCGCACGTGGCCGACGAGCCGGAGTTTCCCCCGACGCTGCACTATACCGGCGAGGGACGCTTCACCATCATGGGCGATCGCGTACTGGATCGCAGCGGCCAGTTTAAACCTGAGATGCTGATTTAGCCGCGCGCTGAGGATTCTCGCCCGCTGCGGCTTGAAAAGGCGCGCCGCCGTCCCTACTCTCTCTTTCTCGACCTCGACAGGAGTTAAGCATTATGGCAATCGAATACGCAGTGATCGCAGGCGGCTGTTTCTGGTGTACCGAAGCGGTTTTTAAAGATGTGATCGGCGTGGAGTCGGTTGAAAGCGGCTATACCGGCGGCGCGCGCCCCAACCCGACCTATGAGCAGGTGTGCAGCGGCGCGACCGGTCATGCAGAAGCGATTCGCGTGGGATTCGATCCCGAGAAAGTCAGCTATGGCGACCTGCTGGATATCAGCTTCGCCACCCACGATCCTACGCAGCTTAACCGCCAGGGCAACGATATCGGCACCCAGTATCGCTCCGCCATCTTCCCGGCCACGCCGGAGCAGGAAGCGGAAGCGGTCGCCGCCATCGCACGCGCGCAGCAGGATCATCAGGACCCGGTGGTCACCACCATCGAGCCGCTTAAAGAGTGGTATCCCGCCGAGGCCTATCATCAGGATTACTGGGACGGTGCCGGCCAGCGCAACGGCTACTGCATGGCGGTGATCCCGCCGAAACTGCAGAAGCTGCGCAAAAGCTTCGCTAACCGGGTGAAGAGCTAACCTCCGCCTGATCGACTCAGCCCCGCCTGCGCGGGGCTTTTTTTATTCAGGCGGCGGCGCGACGGCGTTTCAGCCCGATCAGCGTCGGGAAGATAAACAGCGACTGGCCGAGACCGCGATTAGTGAGCGACCACACCGCCACCGAGCAGAGCGAGCAGAGGCCGACAATCGCCAGCGGATAGAGACAGGCCCAGAGAAAAGAAAACCAGGCGTGCTCGAACAGGTGGTGACGCTGGGCGAACAGGATCGCCGACATGCCGAAGAACTCGATAAAGATGCGGTGGATCACATAGATTTGCAGCGTGTTGCGCCCGATCCAGTTCATGTAGGTCATGCTGAAATGCTGATTCAGCCAGCGGCAGGCCGCCACGCTGACCAGCACCGCGATAATGCACATAAACAGGCTTTTATCGAGGCCGAAGATAACATGGACGCCGGCGAGCGCCGCCAGTATCGCCCAGGGCGTCCAGTTTTCACGGCGCCATTCACTCAGGCGCAGCATCAGCGGGCTCCAGAATACGCCCAGCAGGAAGAACAGGAAATATTGCGCCACGCTCTGCGGCCCCCAGAAGGGAATAATTTTCTCTACCGCCAGATAATTGAGCAGCACGGCAACCGCCAGCAGGGCCACTTTATGCTGGCGAAAGATCTTGGCGCAGAGGAAATAGATGCCCAGCCCGTAGAGATACCAGGAGGTGCTCATCGCCATAAAGGTCAGCTTGAGAAATTCAAACAGCGAACCGGCATAGGCGGCGTTGAGGTTTTGCGATATCCGCTGGCCGGTAATTTCCGTAGAGATGCCGACAATCGACCACCACTGAATAAAGCCCCACAAAATGTAGAGATAAAACAGATTGGTGATACGGCTGGTAAACACCTGTTTCCACGGGCGATTGAGAATGCCATTGGTGGCCAGCAAACCGGAAACGAAAAAGAAGGCGGGCATACGCAACGGCGACAGCACCGTATTGAACTGAACCCACATCTCCGCCGGGATCCAGCCCGCTGAGAGATAGCGAAGCGTGCCTTCAAAGCCAGGCAGCACCGTATGGTAGAGCACCACCAGCAATATACAGGCGCCTTTCAGGGTATTCACCCAGGCTATTTCATCTGACTTATTTTGGCTCATGATTCGACTCCTGCTGTGTAGGTCAGAAATTAAAAAGAGAAAAGAGAATATGGGAATATAGCTTTTAGGATTGTCTGGGGATTATTCTCTATCCCATTGCCGCTGACTCTAGCGAAAGTCTTAAAAGTTTTGCGCTGGACCTGAATTAACAATGCTTTACTCGTTTCGCTTTTTCTTTACAATTCGCGCTGGTCACGCTTTTTCAGTTAGCTGTTAACCACTAAGCGGCAATCGCAGCGAAATATCGCTATGCTTTGCCGCGACGCTAAATAGGAGTAAACCTGATGAAGAGAAACCATATATGGGTGTTTTAACGCAATAATAATGAAATACTTTGCACCAAATGGTTTAAGGGAATTATAAAAGATGTGATAGCGGAAAAATAAATACGCCTCCGAAGAGGCGTAGGGTTACTGATTAAGGAATTTGTCGAGAAACTGACGGGTGCGCGCCTGCTGCGGATTGCTGAACAGCGCTTTTGCCGCGCCCTGCTCAACAATGCGGCCCTGATCCATAAAAATCGCCCGGTCCGCGACGTCGCGGGCAAAGCTCATCTCATGGGTGACGATCACCATGGTGCGCTTCTCCTGCGCCAGCGCGCGAATGGTGTTGAGCACCTCGCCCACCAGCTCGGGATCGAGCGCCGAGGTCGGCTCGTCGAACAGGATCACCTGCGGTCGCATCGCCAGCGCGCGGGCAATGGCGACGCGCTGCTGCTGACCGCCGGAGAGACGCCGCGGGAAGCTGCTCTCTTTGCCCTGCAGGCCCACTTTTTCCAGCAGCGCGCGGGCGCGCGCCTCCGCTTCCCCTTTCGCTTCGCCTTTGACGATCACTGGCCCTTCAATGATGTTTTCCAGCACCGAACGATGGGGAAACAGATTGAAGTTCTGGAACACAAAGCCGACCTGCTGGCGCAGCCTGCGCACCTGCTCTTTCTGCTTCGTCTGCGCCAGCCTGGCGTCGATGGCGATGTCGCCAACCTTGATGGTGCCGCTGTCCGGCGTCTCCAGCAGGTTGATACAGCGCAGCAGCGTGGTTTTGCCCGATCCGCTTGGGCCGATAATCGCTACCACTTCGCCCGACGCCACCTCAAGATCGATGCCGTGCAGCACCGTCTGGCCGTTAAAGGTCTTCACCAGTTTGCTGATTTCGATGGCGCTCATTTCGCCTCCTCATCCTGACGGTTGACCCGTTTTTCCAGCCGGTTCTGCAGCGCCGACAGCAGGGTCGCCATCACCCAGTAGATCAGCGACGCCGCCAGATACATGGTGAAGACCTCCAGCGTGCGCGAGGTGATCAGCTGCGCCTGACGGAACAGCTCCGGCACCTGAATCGTGGCCGCCAGCGACGTATCCTTCACCAGGCTGATAAAGCTGTTGCCGAGCGGCGGCAGTGCGGTGCGCGCCGCCTGTGGCAGGATCACCCGACGCAGCGTCTGCCAGCGCGTCATGCCGATGCTCGCCGCCGCTTCCCACTGCCCGCGTTCGATAGCGGCAATGGCGCCGCGCAGCGACTCCGAGGCGTAGGCAGCGGTGTTGAGCGACAGACCGATCATTGCCGAGGGAATGGGATCAAGCTCGATGCCGAACTGCGGCAGGCCGTAGTAGATCATAAACAGCTGGGCGATCAGCGGCGTGCCACGAAACACCGAGACGTAGAAGCGCGACAGCAAGCTGACC
The DNA here is from genome assembly GCF_002077695.1 of Pantoea latae. GTDB lineage: Bacteria > Pseudomonadota > Gammaproteobacteria > Enterobacterales > Enterobacteriaceae > Pantoea > Pantoea latae. The sequence goes on along the minus strand of NZ_MWUE01000015.1, from coordinate 75,145 downwards.
GGCCAGAAGTGCGACAGCCGCATCAGCGCCAGCACGAAGCCGAGCAGCAGGCCGAAAAACATGCCGCCGATGCTCAGCTCCAGCGTAAAGAGCGCGCCTTTGAATAAAAAAGGTGCTGAATCCAGCACCAGTTTGAGGCTTTCCTGCATTACTTAGTCACATCCGCGCCGAACCATTTTTCAGAGAGTTTGGTCAGCGAACCATCTTTCTGCATGGCGGCGATCGCCTGATTGATGGCGTTAAGCAGATCCTCGTTGCCTTTACGCAGCGCAACGCCTGACTCCAGACGCGAGAACGGCGCGCCCGCTACGGCCATGGTGTCGCCGGTTTTCTTCACCAGATCCAGCGCGGCCAGGCGGTCGACCAGAATCGCGTCGAGACGACCAGAGCGCAGATCCTGATATTTCGTCGGGTCGTCATCATAGGTGCGGATATCAACGCCTTTTACGTTGTCGCGCAGCCACTGCTCGTAGTTAGAGCCGAGGCCAACGCCCACTTTTTTACCCGCCAGGTCTTCCGGCTTGCTGATGGTGCCCGCTTTGGCTTTCATGGTCAGCGCCTGCACGCCGGAGATAGTGTACGGGGTAGAGAAGTCATATTTTTTCTTGCGCTCGTCGGAGATGGTCACCTGATTGATCACCACGTCGATGCGCTTCGAATCGAGCGACGCCAGCATGCCGTCCCATTTGGTCGGCTGCAGTTTGGCCTTCACGCCAAGATGCTGCGCCAGCTGCTCAGCAAACTCCACTTCAAAGCCAGTGAGTTTGCCGCGCTCATCCTGAAAGCTGAACGGCGGATAGGTGCCTTCCAGCCCGACGCGCAGCTCGCCTTTGTCTTTGACCTGCGCCAGCAGGTTCTCCGCTGCGTGCGTCTTGAGGTTAACGCCGGCAATCAGCGCCACCGCCATCACGCTCATCGCCAGATGGCGACCAACACGAGAAAAAATCATAATTACCCCATTTATTAGTATGTGATGTGTGTGTCGTCAGGCAGCGCGTGCGCGACGCCTGGTCCTGCGGAATAACTCGCGAAGTATAAACGTTTTTTTTCCGCTTGCTCAGACCGAAGGATGATAAGCAAATAACGCCGGCGCACCGCCGGTATGCACAAACAGCAGCGGCCCGTCGCGGCGGAAGCGATTCTGGCTGATGCCGTCCAGCAGCCCCGCCATCGCTTTGCCGGTGTAGACCGGATCGAGCAGGATGCCTTCCAGCCGCGCCAGCAGTTTCACCGCCTCCATGCCCTCTTCGTTCGGCTCGCCGTAGCGCGGCGCAAAGTAGTCGTCCCACAGCGTGACGGACGCGGTGCTGGTGAGCTCCAGCCTGCCGATCAGCTGCTGACGCAGGCTGTCGACCACCGCCAGCTGCTGTTCCGCCCTGCGCGACACGGTGACGCCAATTACCTCGGTTTGCGGCAGCAGCTGCTCCAGCCCCACCGCCAGCCCGGCATGGGTGCCGGCGCTGCCGGAGGCCACCACCACCGCGGCGTAATCGACCACGCCTTCGCTCTGATGGGCGATCTCCTGCGCGCATTCGATATAGCCGAGCGCGCCCAGCCAGTTGGAGCCGCCGACCGGCACGATATAGGGACGAAAGCCCTGCGCTTCGAGGCGTTCCGCCTGCGCCGCCAGCTGCGCCGCCGGATTATCCAGCGCCTCGACCAGCATGATTTCGCAGTCGAACAGATCCAGCAGCAGCCGGTTGCCGTTGCTGAGGTAGTTCTCTGCCTGGGTGCCGATTGGGTTCTCCAGCAGCGCGACGCACTTCAGGCCGAGCTTAGCGGCGACGGCGGCGGTCTGGCGCACATGGTTGGACTGAATGGCGCCCGCGGTCAGCAGCACGTCGGCGCCTTCGCGCAGCGCATCCGCTGCCAGAAACTCCAGCTTGCGCAGCTTGTTGCCGCCGAGAGCAATCGGCGTGACATCGTCACGTTTTATAAAGATGTCGCGTCCGACATAGTCGGAAAGGCGCGGCAGATGCTCCAGCGGCGTCGGCGCGCCGAGCAGTTCAAGACGGGGATACTGATGAAGAAGGTGTAAAGACAAGGCGGCCTCCAGGGCTGTCACAGTAATCTTTACAGTGTTGCAGAAGTTGCTGCCGGGATCATCCGGCATTGCGCGGAAAAGAGACGGTCAGAAGATAATAACCGCCCTGTCAGAGCAGGAATTGCCGTCTGACGCGTCTCTGCCTGGGCAGAGACGATCAGCATGTCCGTTCTCTGGCCGCTAGCTGCGCTGCCACCCCAAAAACTGGTCATATTTGCGCAGCGCAATGCGGTAGTTATTATTCCCCGCATCGGGCAGATCGTTTTCCAGGCACTCGTGCCAGCTGTTGCCGCTCAGGCGGTCGGCCGGGAAATTTTTGGCCTTAAGCATATCGTCCAGGCGACGCAGCCTTACCACATATTCGCGGATAGTGCTGTGGCTCATTTCCGTCTGCTCAAACAGATACTGCTTGAATGCCATAATGTCGAAGTAATTAGGATGCGTATTGCAAAAAATATCACTACAGAAACGGCACAGCGCGGTCAGTTCAGGCTGTAATTTCAGCCATAGCTGCTCATCAATCATCTGGTCCATGCGCGCAATGGCCTCTTTATTGATGATCTGACCGCGAAACACCAACGCCATGCGGTCAAGAACTTTGCCGCAGTGTGAACAGTGACTCTGGCTGTGTTTGTAGTCTTTAAGATAACGGCTTAAAGGTCTGGCTTTGGATTTGGCTCCCATTGCTGAGTCCCCGGTTTTATTATTTTTAGATCGCCAGGAACTGAGGCCGTCAGCGCGCTCCCGTAAGTCGGGCACGCAGGCGTTTGATCGCCTGACTGTGCAGTTGGCTGACGCGTGATTCACCCACGTCGAGTACCGCTCCAATCTCTTTCAGGTTCAGTTCTTCCTGGTAGTACAGTGTCAGCACCATCTTTTCGCGATCGGGTAAGGCTTCGATCGCGTCGATAACGCGTTCACGCAGATTCCCTTCCAGCAGCTGATGCAACGGGTTGGCTTCTTCATGCCCTTCCGTGACCAGCTCCGCACTGTCGCCGTGTTCTTCCCGATACTCGTCGTAGGAAAAGAGCTGGCTGTTATTGGTATCCAGCAAAATCTGCCGGTACTCTTCTAGCGAAACATTCAGCCGATCGGCTACCTCCTGCTCGGTGGCGGCACGTCCCATCATCTGTTCGACCTGATGCATCGCGCCCGCGACCTCGCGCGCGTTGCGGCGCACGCTGCGCGGCGCCCAGTCGCGGCTGCGAAGCTCATCCAGCATTGCGCCACGGATGCGCTGCACGGCGTAGGTGGTGAATGCTGTCCCCTGCAGCGCGTCGTAACGCTCCACAGCATTCAGCAAGCCAATGCCACCGGCCTGCAGCAGATCGTCAAGCTCAACGCTGGCTGGCAGACGTACCTGCAGACGCAATGCTTCGTGGCGCACCAGCGGGACGTAGCGCTGCCAGAGCGAATGTTTATCCATCACGCCTTCGGCGGTATAGAAATCGTTCACGTTGACTACCCTGCGTTAATGAAGTTATCGGCAGGATTATCCAATTCTGTAGGGGGATTGATTGGGGGAATAGGCGGGCAAAAGCGAGGTTATTTCATTTTTGTTATGTCAGGGAGCGGATTGTTCCGCTCCCTGCGCGTCGTTTAGGCTGATACGCGCAGCCGCTGCCGCGTGGCGGGCGGCACCTGGTCCCAAAGTGCGCATACCTGCCCCTCAAGCGCCTGATAATAAGGGCTTATGCTTTGCCGGGTTTCGGCGTCGGGATGAAAACGGATCTGGCCAGATTCACCATCGATGCTTATCAGTTTATTGATAAACAGGCGCTGCAGGTCGCTGCGCAGAAACAGGCCGTTGTCGGCGCTGTTGTCGGCGAGCGATCCCTCCTCGTTCTCCCGCGTGTCGATATGGCACGCCTCAACCCAGGGCCAGCTGTGGCGATCGGTCAGGCGCGTGCCGGTCATCACGCAGCCGCCATAGCGCGCTTTGACCGCCGCCAAAAACTCCGCCTGGCTGGCGCGCTGAAAGACCCGCGTCTTCACACGACGCCCCACCTCCATGCCCGCCATCACCGCCGTTGGTGCCTTGTGCAGCGGCGTGCTCAGCACCACCATAAACTGGATGCGACGCGAGAGCGGGAAACAGGGATGCGACTGGGGGTCAAAGAGCTGCCAGTAAGCGTCATCTTCATCCTCGCGCATCAGCACCAGCTGATAGCCGCGGCTGGCGAGCAGGTTCTGCGCGGTGGCGGAGTGAGGATCGATCATGGCGTAGACCCGGCTGTCGCCCATCACCTGCCAGAGCGCGTCGCGCGACGCCTCGCTGCGGCGAAAATAGGCAAAGGGCTGCTGCGACTTCAGGTAGTGCTCAAAACGGCGCAGATAGTTTTTGCGTTCGTTGTCGTCGGAGATAAACAGCAGATCTTCCAGCGGGCTGTTGCTCTCTTCGCTGGCGAAGACCGCGCGAATGCGTAGCGTGCGATAGCTGGTGGACGGGCTCAGCAACCCGCGTACGGTGAGCGCCTTCTCCTCGGGATGCTGCTGCGCGTAACGCAGCGCAATCTCGTCGAAGGTTAAACGCTCGCCGGGTAACAAGTCATAATTGAAGCGCATGGACACTCCAGAAGTGTGAAATAGTACAAATCAGCAACCTTTCTTTTTTATTCTTATCGGCAGCTCAGGCAGGTTCTGTAATGGTTTAATGCGCTGTGCCATAGCCGACTGGTTCTATATCAATCTCACCACAAAAAGGCCTTCAACAGGTGCTGCAATGAAAGCGTCAGAAACTGCCGAATTAAGCCTAAAATTGTGCTTGTTCAAGCCATCGGTGCCTTAGCCAGCTGAATAGAATATTCGACAGAATTTGTTCAGGCTAAGGTTGGACGCTATGTCTCACTCCTCGCGGGCGCTGTTGTTAGATGCGGGATTTGCATCGTTGCCCTTTCTCGACGTATTACGCCAGTATGGCTATCGCACCGCTGTGTGCGGTACAAAATTGCAGGATCCGGGTCATCGCTTCGCTGATGAGAGCTGCCCAATTAATTACGCTGATGTTCAACAGGTATTAGCGCTCTGTCGAGAGCATCAGATCGACGCGCTGTTGCCGGGCGTCACTGACGTCTCTTATTTGACCGGAGCGCGCGTTGCGGCGGAACTCGGCTTTTCCGGTTTTGACTCGCCTGACATCAGTGATGTGCTATTCCAAAAAGATCAGTTTCGTCACTGGGCGCAGGCCCATCACTTCCCCGTACCGGCGGCGGTCAGCACACTGAAGGAAAGTGAAACGCTGTCACTACCATTAATGGTTAAGCCGGTTGACGCATACAGCGGGCTTGGCATTAGCCGCATCAGCGCGCGCGCGCAGCTGCCTGACGCGTATCAGGCTGCACGCCTCGCCTCGCGCAGCGGCGAGGCAATAATAGAGCAGTTTATTGAGGGAACGCTGCATAGCCACTCTGCCTTTATTCGCAACGGTGAAATCGCCTGTGAATTTTTTGTCGATGAGTTCTGTACCGTTTATCCATGGCAGGTCAATAGCAGTTCGCTCACGACTCAGCTTACTGAAAAAATACAGGATCGAGTAAGCGATTGTCTGGCCTCGCTGGCTGCCCAGCTTAAACTGCGTGATGGTTTGCTGCACACGCAGTTTATGACCAATGGCCATGATTTTTGGCTTATTGAGCTGACGCGACGCTGTCCCGGCGATCTTTATAGCCGCCTGATTACGCTTTCTACTGGCGTGCCCTATAGCCATCACTTTGTCGATCCTTTCATTGGCCGAAAAAATGCTTTCACCCTGCGTCGTCCGCCTCGCCAGCGATATATTGCTCGTCATACCATATCCAGCAGCCAAAGCATCTTTTTCCCCGGCTTTCAGTTTTCTGCAATGCCAGCCGAAATTATTGACGTCATTCCACTTAAATTGCCTGGTGAAAGACTTGAACCAGCACCGCGCGATCGCGCAGGGTTAGTTTTTGCAGAGTGCGACTCGCTGGCTACGCTGGCCACTCTGACACCGCAGTTAAACCGCTATCTTAATTTACCGACGGCAGAGGAAACGAAAGTATGACTCGCCCACTTAATATTGCCTTTCTGGGCGGTGGTGTGAATTCAGCTATCGGACAGACGCATAAAATCGCCAGTCAGATGGATGGCGAGTTTGTGCTTGTCGCTGGCTGCTTCAGCCGCGATGCGCAGATCAACCACGCCACTGCCGAGGCATGGGGCATTGCGCCAGCACGCGTCTACGCCAGTAGTGAAGCACTGTTGGCTGCTGAATATCAGCGTCTGGACGCGGTTGTGATTCTGACACCCACCCCTAACCATGAACAGGATATAATCAACTGCCTTGACGCTGGCGTCACCGTAATATGTGAAAAAGCGCTGGTGGATTCCGTTGCTAGCGCTAAAAAAGTGAGCGAGGCGTTACTGCGTACTGGCGGCCGACTGTTTGTGACCTATAACTACAGCGGCTATCCCATGGTTCGGGAACTCCGGCAGCGCATTGCTGCAGGCGAGTTAGGCAATATACAGCAAATACTGGTTGAGATGCCTCAAGAGGGATTTATCCGATGCGCTCAGTCTGGTGAGGTTGCTCGCCCCCAAGCCTGGCGTCAGGCAGACAGCATAATTCCTACCCTCTCCCTTGATCTGGGCGTACATATCCATCAACTGGTGGATTTCATTGCTCAGCGGCAGGCAATCGACGTTTACGCTGTTCACAGCCATTTTTCCTCACTGCCCAATATTATTGATACGGTACATGCAGTATCACGATATGAAGGCGGGCTTGTCTGTCAGTACTGGTACGGCAAATCAGCGCTGGGTTATCGCAACGGTTTACGTATTCGGGTGCTGGGCGATAAAGGAAGCGCTGAATGGCTCCAGATGGAACCAGAGTCGCTGAAGCTGACCAATACTTACGGCAAAATCAGCCTTATTGATCGCACAGATCACGATAATCACATTGCACATCATCCGCGCTATTGCCGCTTCAAAGCGGGGCATCCTGCTGGCTTCATTGAGGCTTTTGCTAACTACTACGTTGATATCGCCCATGCCCTGCGCGGCGATCAAAACAGCTACTGTCAGGGCATAACCACCGCGCTTGCTGGGCTGCTGTTTCTGGAAACGGCGCATGCCAGCGCAACGCTGCAGCGAAAAGTCGATTTTATTTGCGAACCCCAAGCTGCCCAGCCTGTCACTGAAGGGATATTTGAATGAGCTTTATGTCGCTAATTAATCAGGACTCGAATATTTTCATTCATAGTCTGGCATTAATGAAAAAAAATGGTTATCCCATCGTTTTGACTGGCGCAGGTTGCCTGGCTCAAATGACGTTAGACTTTATGGACAGGGAAGCATTGAACGTTAATCATATTGCCGTCAATGATGCCTGGTTAACAACTGAAACGCGTTTAAACGGACGGCAAGTTGAATCACTGGAAAGCCTCGCCTCGTTACCCACACCGCATAACTATATAGTTGCACTGCAATATGTTACGCCAGAATTACGTGCCTTACTGGCAAAAAACGGTGCTGAGGTGCTGATATTCGATCCTTCTTTTATTGGGGTGAATACATGCGACTATTTAACCTACGAATACGTTGATAAGCATCAACATGCTTTTGCTTCCTTGTATGAGCAACTGGGCGATGATCGCTCGCGCCAAACATTAATCGCATTTCTAAATCAACGTATTAGCGCACGCCATGGCGCCTATGCTGACGTATTTGAACCCATACATTATTTTCCTGCCGATCTCATTACCTTTAAAGAAAATGAGATTTTTATTGACTGTGGCGCCTATAACGGCGACAGCATAGCAGCATTTTTAAAGGCTTTACGTAGTCAGGGAATATCTCAAGCTGCAGGTATTATTGCATTTGAACCGGATGAAAAGAATTATCAGGCACTGGTCAAAAATACGGCCTCAGTTCCCAACTGTCGGAATGTGAAAAAAGGCGTATGGAGTAGCGATACGACGCTCTATTTTTCATCTGGGCTGGCGTTAAGTTCAAAACTGAGCGAGCAGGTTACAGAAGAATCAATCGAACTTGCGGCGCTTGATAGTATCGTCAAGGATGAAAAAGTAACCTTTATAAAAATGGACGTCGAAGGCGCAGAGCTGGAAGCTCTTAAGGGAGCCAGCCATATTTTGCAGAACCATCGACCTGTCCTGGCGATCAGCGTCTATCATAAACCCGATGATCTATTAGCTATACCTGCGTACATCCAGTCCGTGAACGAAAACTATCGCTTTTATCTGCGCGCCCATCACCCATTGCATGCTTTTGAATTAGTGCTTTACGCCCTCCCGGCCTGATCAACAATCATCCCCCTCGCGGGGGATGATTATCCATTGACGAAAAATATTAAGCCGCAGCAATCTGCCCTGCTTCAAGCACAATATCCACTATGCGCTGTTGCTCAGCATCGCTCAGCGTTGGGTGTACTGGCAAGCAGAGCACCCGTTGTGATGTCTGGCTAGCGTTCGGCAGGTTGTCACTGCTCGATGATGGATAACCTTTATACATAGGGAACTCAGATATCAGCGGAAAGAAGTAACGGCGAGCGTAAATACCTGCATCTTTCATTTTCTGATAAAGCTGATCGCGCGTCAGTGGAAAATGTTCTGGATGAATGAATACAGGACAATAGGCATAGTTCCAGTCAGTTTGCTCATCCGGTGCCAGTAACGTTAAACCGGGAACTGAGCCCAAAGCGTCGCAGTAACGCTCGTAGATGCGCTGACGCGTAGCAAAAGCATCATCAACGTGCTTCAACTGCAACATACCGAACGCAGCTTGAAACTCACTCATTTTCCCATTAATGCCCGCTGCGACTACGGTCGTTTCATCTGCAAAGCCAAAATTCTTGAGATAATCGATCCGTCGCTTGATCTTCTCGTCCGGACAAATAATCGCGCCGCCTTCGAAGGTGTTAAATACTTTGGTTGCGTGGAAACTCAGTACCGAAAGATCGCCGTGATTAAGAATGCTAACCCCATTGCGTTTTACCGCAAACGCATGTGCCGCATCGTAAATAACGCGCAGGCCATAAGTGTCTGCGATGCGCTGAATCTCCTCTGTCTCGCAAGGCAAGCCGTAACAGTGTACAGGCATAATCGCGCTGGTTTGCGGGGTAATCGCCGCTTCGATTTTCTTTGGATCAAGGTTGCAGGTAACCGGATCGATATCGACGAATACAGGTTTTATGCCGTTCCAGAGCAGTGAATGGGAGGTCGCCACAAACGAATAGGGTGTGGTAATAACCTCACCGCCCACGCGCAGCGCCTGCAGGGCTGTCATTAACGCCAGCGTTCCGTTTGAAAACAAGCAGATATGCTTAACACCTAAATAGTCGGCCAGCGCCGCCTCTAACGCCTGATGATAGGGACCGCCGTTTGTCAGATATTTACTCTGCCAGATACGCTCCAGATAAGGTATGAACTCCTCAAGCGGCGGCAGTAAAGGACTGGTCACCAGAATATTATTATTGTCGTAATGCGGCGCGATTTTATTCATCTTAAGCCCCTTAATGGCGTACAGGTTGGGCGTTCATGGCAGAGTCAGTCCAAGATACTGCCAGAAGGAAGATAAGGTTGATGTTGACAGCTGGCTGGCTTCGTCAGGCAAAGCGACTGGAGGCAGACAGGGAGAAAGATGCAGCGCGTGCAACGCCGCTATCCATGCATGTTCTTTATTACGTACGCGATGTGCGTGCCATCGGTGCGTCAGCGATTTGATGTCACTGCACAGTGCCGGAATCCCGGCAGCCTGTAGCTGAAGCAGCAAATAGTCATCTTTGAAGCGGTTCTCTTCGCTGTTCAGCCTGAACAGCACGGCAATGTTCAGCTGCAATCTGTCTAAATCGTGCAAGGAAATCGTACATGCGCCAGCCCGATGCGATGAACAAATAAACGGCATCCAGCCTTGAGGGACCGCGCCCCAGACAATCCAGTCTATAAAGCTGCTGGTAGTCGCGACAATGTGATGAAAAAAGCGTGCATCTTCCCCACTCATTTCTCGCGTATCAATAAAGGCGCGTAGCCGCTTACTGCGCGCCGCCGCAGTCGGAGGGCAATCAGGCATGGCGACAAGAGCTGGAATCGTCACGGCACACTGTTTGCGCTTTTCCAGCCACCGTTTCTGCTCTTCGCTAAAGACTAGCCAGCGATGGCAGACTTTAGCTGCCATCAGCGAGGCGATAAGAGGTGATTGCAGCGAAGCTTCTGGCAAAAGATAAACTGGCGTGTCAGCCAGATTAAGCAACGCCTCAATTTTGTCGCCTTTGCCGTTTGCTGCATCCTGGGCAATGATCAGCAGGTCAGGCTGCAAGCGCACCAGCACTGCACTCAATGGCAACCCTTCATAGGTCAACAATGCAATAAGCTGACGACTCGCCATTTCCTGTAACAGCGACAGCAGGCGTTCGCTATAGGGCTGAGGCTTTTCGCTATGAATAAAGACCACCAACGGTACCTGCGCCTGCGTTAGCCATTTTTGTTTTAGCGCTTCATCAATACTGAAAGGGGCACCATCCAGTGAAAAGTAAGGATGGTAGCCGGGATCGCAAATCAGCTCGCGCCCCCAGCGGTGGATCAAAGATTGTGCGTCGGCGCTGAATGGATTTATGCCGCGGGGGCGTTCATCGCTAGCCACAACGCTATGCGGCGTCCATATCGTCTCAAAGCCCGCCTGGTTCGCTTTCAGGGCAAAGTCCAGTTCCGCCATGACCAGTTCATGAAATGTTTCATCCAGCCCATCCAGCGTCTGCCAGCAGGCGGTTCGAATAAGCAGGCACTGGCCATCAAGTAGCCGCTGAAGACGATCGCTTTGCAAATAGCCGTTCATGGCAAAAGAATCCCAACGTTCGCCCTGCCCAATATGCTCCGCCACGCCGCGATAGCCTGCAATCAAGCCAGCCGAAAGAATTTGCTGTTCGGTGTTGATGAGTTTAGGACCCACGAGCCCGACTTTTGCTCTAAGCCCATGATTCATCAGCCGCGTTAGCCAGTCTTCATGGATGAAAATGATATGCGCTTCAACGAAAAGCAAAAATTCGCCGCGCGCCTGTCGCGCTGCGATATTACGCAGCTTTATTGGCTGCCAGTCGAGTGTGGTTTGCATGACGCGAATGCGCAGCGGATCGATAGAGGCGAGGCCGTCAAGCCAACGGTTAAGCTCCATATCGTCGTGCTGGTGATTCACTACCAGCAGCTCTACCTCTGGCCAGTTGTTAAACTGTAAAAAACGCGTTACGCAGCGCTCAAGCTGCGACAAAGAGTTTCCAGCTAAAATTATCAATGACACCAGCGGTAAATGAGCGTGCCCATATAATATTTGCATCGGCTGGTCAGGATGGGGCGCGACGATGCAGGCTGCGGGATAGCCCTGCAGCTGAACGATTTTTTCCAGCGCGCATTGGGTCTGCTGCCATTCAACGTCACCGGTTGAGACCGCCGGTAGCATGCAGAGCACATCAGTAAAATGCCGTATCGACTGTTCGCCGTAGTGCATATAAACATGCGCGGCGATCTGCGCTTCTAACGCCAGCGGATATCCAGACACCGCCGGCAAAAATTGCTGTAGGGCTGCGCATGAAATTAAGCCCCGCTTGAGATAGAGCGTCGGTGATGCGCTAAACAGATCCCAGTTGAAAGCGGGTTTGAAATGTGGCTGAGGAAGCCCTGCGTCGTCGAGCCACAACTCATCAGCAAAGATAACGTAGCTATCTTTTTGCGTGACAATGAAGCGCGCCAGTCCCGGCCAGCTTTCAGCCGTATAGAAGCTGCCAGCGGGCAAACAATGTAGCCAGTCAAAGCGCTGCCGAGTTGCCTGTTCAGCGAGCCAGCTAGGCCACTTTTCCAGCGATACGCTGTCACAGGGGCCGGCTAGCGGAGCATGCTGCGTGATAATCACAATCTGCAGCGCGGCCGGATGGGCTCTGAGCGTCGCCAGCGTCATATCAAGCCGTTCAGGATGAGCGCTATCATCGAAGATCGCCACCAGCAAACGCGGTGCTTCTTGAGGTATCGATTTTTGCCGCAACAGGGGGGCAAGGTGCCGACTTACCAGCCAGTTCTCCAGTCGGCCATCAATGATCGTTTGCTGATGTTTTTTGGCCGCCTGCTGCGTCAACTGCACCAGTGTTTCAATCTGCACATCCGTCTGCTCGCGGCGCTTGAGCAAAATCTCTCGCATCTGCCAGAGATTTTGTCGCATGGCGTGCAACGTTTCAGGCCGATCGTCCCAGCAAAATCCTACTGCACTGTTATCTGCTAAAGTGGCTTCAGTCAGGGCGTATTTTTCATATCCCTTTACGGAAAGCGCCACGACTGGCGCGCCGCATAAAATTGCCAGCAGCGCTGTCCCGGACGACTCGAAGGTGTAAAAGGTGCGCGCGCATTTAAGCTTTTCCGCCAGCTGCTGCAGCGTCAGCGGATGTTGCATTGACAAAATTTCGATGCCGGGCGGCAATGTGGAAAAATCGATGCAGGATACGGGTACGCGGTTGAGATAGAGCAGGTCGATGTTTTTTTCCCGACCATCGTCTTTGAACAGCTCAAGGTCGTAAAATTCAAGATTCAGCAAGCGCGGCTGATAAGTTTTTTCCGCAAACTCAGGGCGAAACCAGAAAAAAATATCGTCGGGATGCGCATCAAGCGAATTGCCATTGATCACTCCCTCACGGTTTAGCATATAGCGAACCACGACCGGCGCTTGATGAACGTTGCCGCTAACGACTTCAGGATAGATGGTGATAAACACCCCGCCGCGCTGGCGATATGCCATTAACTCGCGTCCGGAAATCGTCGGAGTATTCCACTCAGGATTGACTGAGCAGTTCAGCATCCATGCTTGTCTGCCGCGCTCGTTGAGCATATGACACAAGCGGTGCATAACCTGAACGCCGGCCGAAGAGTCCCGGTAATCAGGCGCAACGATGAAGTAGGGGAAGTTTTCGTCCTGGAGCGTTGTCATAGCTAAACGTATCTTTTTGGCTGCGTCACGGGCAATATCGCCTATGTTAAAGCCTGCACAACGCGGCCAATCTGCAAATCAAAGGGCAAAACTCGGGTATTTCTAACGTTAGAACGGACGCGGTAGTCCGTTTTTAACGTAGGTAACTCAGGCGCGCCAGGCTTTGAGCCAGTTTTGCGTATGTTCGCCCGTTAACATCCATTCCTGTCTAACCTGAGCTTGCAGCGCCAGACCCGCACGCTCGCTGTGCTCGTGCTCGCTTAAATGCATACGAATAGCATCAATCCAGTCTTTATAGCGATTCTTCACCCGCGTTACCGATGTTGATAAAGCAGTGTTGCGATAGCACTCGACATCGCTGCACACAACCGGCACGCCGCAAGCGCCATACTCCATCAGGCGTAGATTACTTTTGCAGTGGTTAAAGATATTGTCTTCAACCGGCGCAATCGCCAGATCGAGATTAAGCGCGGCCAGCGCCGCAGGATAAAGGCTGATATCGACGCCTGAATGCTGTTCATGCACGTAGGGACGCAGCTTTTCCGGGCACATCCCCATAAAGACCCATTCAACCTCATTCGCTAATGCTTTCACTACGTCCGCGATCATTTCCAGATCGCCCTGATGGCTTGAGCCACCCGCCCAACCTACGCGCGGTTTACGGCCCTGGTTGCGCAGGCTATGCAGATTGCCCCACCAGTTAACTGGCAGACGATTAAGCACAACCTGAATATCAGGATGGAAAGCGCCAAGCGCCTCAGCCAGTGATGGTGTAGACACGACGAAGCGATCAAAATAACTTAAGCTCTTACGCAGGTGGCCTGATACTTCCTGCCGGAAATTAGCGCGGTTATAGTGTTTCATTGGCAAGTTAAGAATATAGTCGTCCAGTTCGAATACTTTGAACACGCCGGGCAACTGACCGACGCGTTCTATCCAGTGCTGAAAGGCGGGTGCATAACGACGCTGGATAATCAGGCTATCAGGTTGGTACTGTGCGACTTCGCTCAGATTGAGAAGCGACAGAGACGCTTTTCCTTGCGCCACTCCCTCTTGCTGCATCGCATTTAACGGCTGGATCATACGATAGTGACCACAGCCAGCTGTATCAGAGTGATTGAGCAGCAGCTGCGGCAACTCGTCGCGCTGCGCCGGACGCCAGCTCATTTCGCTGTCGTTATTAATGTCAAAATGGCGGCTGCGCAAAGAAAGATTGCTGTTATACGCTGGATCACGTCCAATGACAGGCAACCAGCGTTGAAAAAGCTTATCTTCTTCCTGTTGTTTCAGCCTTGCAGCGGCCTGCAACGACACGCCAGCGAACGGGTTTTTACGATCGGCGGCGCGCAGAACGCGGGCATAAGGCGTCCATACCGTCATATAACCGAGATTACGCGCGCGCAGACAGAAATCGACGTCGCCAAATAGCTTCAGCGTTTCATCAAACCCGTTGAGCGCAGCGAAGACTTCGCGTCGCACCAGCATGAAATCCCCAGCGACCGCACAGTAATTTTGATCAAGATGCAAACGTCCCAACGCAGTGGCCGCTTTATCGTCCAGACCGCGGAATACTTCGCCTACGGCTCCGCCAACGCCCATGACATAGCCTGCATGCCGTACTTTTTGATCCGCGGTCAGCTGTTTTCCGCCAACAATTGCCACCTCAGGGCGCTGCCCGTGGTTAAGCAGATTATGAAGCCAGTCGCTATCGGTAATCGCTAACTCCACATGCATCAAGAGAATATATTCGCCGCGCGCCTGTTCGGCTGCAACATTGGCCATCGCGCCCTGGTGCCAGGGCGCAGAATAGCGCAGAACGCGGATCCGCTGCGGATCGACGTCAGCGATGGCGTTTAACCAACTGTCGCGCTCTTGTGAGGCGTTATCGTCAGCCACAATCAGCAGTTCATAATGCTGATAGCGCGTTTTTTCCATTAGTGAGGTAACGCATGAGATCAGCGCCGGAAGGCTTTGTCCGGCAAGAATAGCGATTGAGACCAGGGGCTGCTCTACATGGTTATAGCGCAGGCGATAGTTATAAAAACTGTCTAGCGCAATCTCTGCGCTGGCATAGCCACGATTCTGCAGATGGCGCTGAATAACCTGCGCGTCGGCGGTAATATCTCTCGACTGAAGATGCGCCGTTAATAGCGGCTCAGCCAGATGACCTACAGAATTCAATCCTTGTGACACGATTAATTTCAAAATTAAATCCAGTTCCGCTGCCTGCGGGAACTGAGCATCCAGTCCCTCTGCCGCCAATAGCAACTCCCGGCTGAAAAGCCAGTGTTGCGCCAGCATTTTGGGGGAGCTGAGCAACATATCGAGATTGAAATCGGGGCGAAACGCGATGCCTTGCGGCTCATTGTCAATAAAGAAAAACTCATCAGCGTAAAGCGCCAGTGTCTGACCCACTGCATGTAGCGCGGTAGAAAGCGCAATGAGTCCCGATGCATTGAACAGCGTGCCGGCATCAACAAAAATAAACCAGTCAGCGCGTTGTTCTCTTATCAGGCGATTGATGACCGCAATGCTGTTATTTGCGCCTGCAGCATAGGCATTTTCACCCTCTTCAACCCTACCGACTAACAGTGGCCGTAAGGTCATTAAAGGCGAGCAAAAGTCTGACAGAGAGCTCAGCGTCGTCGCAACACCGCTCGCATTTTGCTCGTCAACCCTGATGACTACCGCTACGTTTTCCGGCTGCGGCTGCGTTTTACTTAATTGCGCCAGATAGGTGTGCTGGAAGGGTTCCAGCCTGCGTACCTGGCACCACTGGCGCAGCGCATCTCGATTCAACGCCTTATGCTGCTCGCGGATAAGATCAAACTGCACCGGCTTCTCAGGTTGAGCAAGCAGCTGCACGTCGATGAATTCTGAGGGATGAATACTGGCATGGTACCAGGGCGCCTTGCGCAAACTCTGGATAAGACGCTCGCGGGGCAGTCTGAATTTTTCTTCGTCTTCGCTCTGATGTGGCTGAGTGTAAACATCAGACAAGCGAACTGAACAGAGCGGTTCAGGGAACCAGATGAGATCCCCCTGCGTGAGCAATTTTGCATAAAGTAAGAGAGCGGCAATCTCTGGCATGGCCTCGCCATCAAGCGTAAAGAGTGCCGGCAAAAGCGCGTGCAGCGCGTCACGTCGCAACAGCGCTGCGCTCATATCGCCGAGCAGATTGTAGTGCAGGCGACACTGATAACGCAGTAAAGATATCCCTGGGATCAGGCAGGGCTGCGGCAAAAACGCGGCGGTTGAGAGAATATCGGGCTGCAGTTCGCCGCGAGCATCGACGCGGTTGCGCTTTGAGATCGCCATAATAGCCTGCGGCGCAGCCATAAGCGCGTCTACCATCGTGCTAATCGCGGTCGGCGCTAATATATCTGCGGCACTGAGGATCTTGATATATTCCCCTTCTGCCTGCGTGATGGCCTCAGCGATCAGATCGGGATGTGCCGCCGGAAAAATTCGATGACGGATCGGATGACCCGGACGGTTGAAATAAGGCTGCAGCAACGCGGTGATAAAATTTTTGCCGCTATTATCTGCGATCAGAATGTCACAGTAAGGATAATGCTGCGCCAGCGCGCTGTTGAGCGCCGCCTCCAGCCAGACCGGCTGGCAGGCAGTGATAATAATGGTGACGGATGGCAATGGCTTCATCAGAGGCTCTTATCATATATAACCTGCACTCAAACACCGATTCGATGCAGGAAAAGGATTTTGCCTTATGGTAAAGCCTGGCTGGCGAATCAATCCGTTAATCAGTGATGCAATTTCATGGCTATTTCCATGCTATTGCCAAAAGAAAAAACCCCGCCGAAGCGGGGTTTTTAACAAAGTTACCAGAGAGCGATTAGCCCTGCAGCAGAGACAGAACCTGCTGCGGAACCTGGTTAGCTTTCGCCAACACGGAGTTACCCGCCTGCTGGATGATCTGCGCTTTAGACATGTTTGAAACTTCGGTCGCGTAGTCAGCATCCTGAATACGAGACTGTGCTTCAGACAGGTTGGTGGTGGTGTTGTTCAGGTTGGTGATAGCAGAGTCCAGACGGTTCTGCACCGCACCCAGGCTTGAACGGAAGGTATCTACGGTAGAGATAGCTTTGTCCAGCAGCGCCAGCGGGTCAGCAGTTGCTGCGCCAGCGAAAGTGGCAGAAGCGGTGGTTGAACCGCTTGAGCTCAGCTCGATGCTGGAAGTGGTGCCAGAGGTAGCGGCAGTCGCATCAGCGCTGTTTGCCAGCAGGCCAGAAGAAACAGAGTAGTTCTTGTCCTGAATAGTAACAAAGGCCGTCGCGTTGCCGCTTGCATCGGCGCTGACTTTAATCAGCTGGCCGCTCTGGGTCGCTGCGTTGGTACCGATACCGTTAGCGGCGTCGCCGTAGGATACGTCAGTGGTGTTCAGCTCAACTTTACCTGCGTTAGCACCGTCGTTGTCGACAGATACAGAGTAGTAATCGCTGCCAGACTGGGCAACATACTCGTTGGTGCCGGAAATCTGATGCAGAGACAGCGTGCCTTTATCTACGCCCAGTTTGGTTGCCACATCAGACAGGTCAACGTCTTTCATCACGCCGCTGGTATCAGCAACCTGAGACAGGGAGTCAGAGACGCTCAGGCTGTTTTTAGAGACGGAGAAACCGCTCAGGCCCAGAGTAGAAGAGTCGATTTTCTTCAGGTCGATAGAGATAGTCTGGCCATCGTTCGCGCCAACCTGAATTTTCATGGAGCCGTCTTTCGCCAGCACGTTCACGCCGTTGAACTGAGTCTGACCAGAAACGCGGTCAATTTCGTCCAGACGTGATTTAATTTCGTCCTGGATTGAAGAGAGGTCAGAATCGGAGTTGGTGCCGTTCTGCGCCTGTACGGTCAGTTCACGTACACGCTGCAGGTTGTTGTTGATTTCTGACAGCGCGCCTTCAGTGGTCTGCGCGGCAGAGATACCGTCGTTGGCGTTACGTGAAGCCTGAGTCAGGCCGTTGATGTTAGAGGTGAAACGGTTGGCAATCGCCTGACCAGCAGCGTCATCTTTCGCGCTGTTGATACGAAGACCAGAAGACAGACGCTCGATAGAAGAAGAGAGAGCAGACTGGTTCTTGTTGATGTTGTTCTGAGTGATCAGCGAGAGGCTGTTGGTATTAATGACTTGGGCCATGATAAATATTCCTGTTAATCAAGTCTTTCGGTTAAGGTGTGGGCTTCAACCCGCCGGCTTCAGCGCCGTCAAAGTTGTTATCGTCTGCCCTTAAACAACCTTTAGAATTTTTTTAGTACCAGGTGAAATTTTTTTCCTTCAACCTGTCACGCTTATCTTTATCGCCCTCGCCCCTGACTTCTTTAGAACTAAATCACCCCTTTTCTAGCCTTAGAAATACCCTTCTCTATATACGCTATTCGCTTTATCGCACAGCCATCAATAACTTTAAACTTTCCCTATTCGCCGCCGATAACCCCGGTATTCACTCTCCGTGTCGACATGATAAGGAAACAAGCATGGCAAGTATCTCTACCCTGGGTGTCGGTTCAGGCCTGGACTTAAGCAGCATTCTCGACAGCATGCAGACGGCAGAAAAAGCCGCGCTGACGCCGATCTCTAATCAGCAGTCTTCCTATACCGCCAAGCTGAGCGCCTACGCGACGTTGAAAAGCGCGCTGACCACCTTTCAGACGGCGAACACCACGCTGAATAATGCGGACCTGTTTACGGCGACCACCGCGACCAGCAGCTCCAGCGCCTTTAGCGCCACCACCTCCGGCAGCACCGTGGCGGGCAAATACACCATTAGCGTGTCGCAGCTGGCGCAGGCGCAGACGCTGACCTCCGCGGTGCAGAGCAGCAACACCACCGCGCTGGGCGACAGCTCGGCCAGCAGCCGCACCCTGAGCATCGCGCTGGCGGACGGGTCGAGCAAAGATATTACCCTGACCAGCGACCAGACCTCGCTGACCGGGATGCGCGACGCCATTAACGGCGCCAGCGCGGGCGTAACCGCCAGCATTATCAAGGTTTCAGACGGCAGCTATCGCCTCTCCGTTACCTCGAACGAAACCGGATCGGACAACGCCGTCAGCAGCCTTAAGGTCACCGGCGACGATACGCTGCAGTCCATCGTCGGCTATGACGCCAGCGCCACCAGCAATGCGATGACTGAAAGCGTCACGGCGCAGAACGCGAAGCTGACCGTTAACAATATCGCTATCGAAAACAGCAGTAATACCATCAGCGACGCGCTGGAAGGCATTACGCTGAATCTGAGCGACACCACCACCGGCAACCAGACGCTGACCATCGCGACCGACAAGTCGAAAGCGAGTAATGCCATCTCCAGCTGGGTGACCGCCTATAACACGCTGCAGGACACCTTCTCCAGCCTGACGAAATACACCGCCGTCGACGTCGGCGCCGACACGCAGGACACCAGCAACGGCGCGCTGCTGGGCGACAGTACGCTGCGTACCATTCAAAGTCAGCTGAAGAGCCTGCTGACCAACGCCGCCAGCTCGTCGACCTTTAAAACCCTGGCGCAGATCGGCGTTACCTCTGACCCGACCACCGGCGAGCTGGAGCTTGACTCCGACAAGCTGAGCAGCAGCCTGACGTCGGATATGGCGGGCGTGAAAGAGATGATTATTGGCGACGGTAAAACTACCGGCGTCGCCACCACCGTCGCCAGCAACCTGACCAGCTGGCTCTCCAGCACCGGCATCGTGCAGTCGGCGACCGACGGCGTCAGTAAGACGCTGAACGATCTGACCGATCAGTACAACAAGGTGAACGATCGTATTACCGATACCATTGCGCGGCTGAAAACCCAGTTTACCCAGCTCGACGTTTTAATGAGTTCGCTTAACCAGACCAGCAGCTACCTGACGCAGCAGTTCGAATCGTCAAGCAGCTCAAGCTCCAGCAGCTCGTCATAAGGAGTCAGTATGTACAGCGCAAACGGCACCCAGGCCTATGCAAAAATCGGCGTTGAAAGCGCCGTCATGAGCGCCAGTCAGCAACAGCTGGTGAACATGTTGTTCGACGGCGCGCTGAGCGCGCTGGTGCGCGCCCGTCTGTTTTTGCAGGACGGCAATATTGAGGGAAAAGGCCTTTCCCTCTCCAAAGCCATTAACATTATTGAAAACGGGCTTAAGCAGGGCCTGAATGAAGAGAGCGACGACGATCTCACCACCAACCTGCTTTCCCTGTACGCCTATATGGTGCGGCGGCTTCTGCAGGCGAATTTACGCAATGACGTGGAGGCCATTGTCGAGGTCGAAGCGCTGCTGCGTAATATCGCTGACGCATGGAAAGAAGTTGCCCAGCCTCAACCTCTGATTCAGGACGCCGTTTAATGATACTTGCACCGCATCTGATTACCATTTACCAACAGCTACTCGATCTCAGCCAGCAGATGCTGCGTTTTGCGGCCGAGGGCGAATGGGATGATTTGATCAAAAAGGAAGTTGATTACGTCAGCGCGGTGCAACGGCTGGCGCGATCGACCGAAGCCGCCTCGCCTTCCGTGCAGGCGCAGGAGCAGCTGCGACCGGTGCTGCGCCATATTCTGGATAATGAGAGCGAAGTGAAGCGCCTGCTGCAGGAGCGCATGAACGAGCTGTCGACGCTGGTGAATCAGAACACGCGCCAGAAATCGGTGATGAGCGCCTATGGCAAACAGGGCAGCGTAATGGTGCCGATGGAGAATCAGCCGCTCTCCTGATCCTGAAACGCACCGTGCGCAACAAAATAGTTGTTCTGCCGGTGCGTCTTTTTTTTATCGTGCTCCATACTTGCTTTTCCTTCCCGCTGGAGCGCAGCAGATGCACAACCCGACGTTACTGCAATTTTTCCACTGGTATTACCCGGATGGCGGCAAACTCTGGCCCGAAGTGGCGGAGAAAGCCGCCTGGCTAGGCGAGATCGGCATCACCATGGCGTGGCTGCCGCCCGCCTACAAAGGCGAATCGGGCGGCTACTCTGTCGGCTATGACAGCTACGATCTTTTTGACCTTGGCGAGTTCGATCAAAAAGGCAGCGTCGCCACCAAATATGGCGACAAACAGCAGCTGCTGGCCGCGGTGGACGCCCTGCGCACCCACCAGCTCGGCGTGCTGATGGATGTGGTGGTGAACCACAAAATGGGCGCGGATGAGAAAGAGCGCGTGCGCGTCAACCGCGTCAATCCTGACAACCGCGATGAAATCAGCGATGAGGTTATCGAGTGCGAGGCCTGGACGCGCTTTAGCTTCCCGGCGCGCGCCGGCGAGCACTCCCGTTTTATCTGGGACTACAAATGCTTTAGCGGCGTCGATCATATTGAAAACCCCGATGAGAACGGCGTATTCAAGATTGTGAATGACTACACCGCCGACGGCTGGAACGATCAGGTCGACAGCGAGCTGGGCAACTTCGACTATCTGATGGGCGCCAATATCGACTTCCGCAACAATGCGGTGCGCGAAGAGCTGAAATACTGGGCGCGCTGGATGATGCAGCAGCTGCCCTGCACCGGGTTTCGTCTCGACGCGGTCAAACATATTCCCGCCTGGTTCTACAAAGAGTGGATTGAGCATGTCCAGGCCGTCGCCGATGAGCCGCTGTTTATCGTCGCCGAATACTGGTCGTTCGAAACCGATAAGCTGCTGGGGTATATCCAGCAGGTCGACGGCAAAACGCTGCTGTTCGACGCGCCGCTGCATCTGAACTTTCATCAGGCGTCGACCCAGGGCAGCGACTACGATCTCAGTCAGATCTTCGCCAACTCGTTGGTGGAGGCCGATCCCTGGCATGCGGTGACGATTGTCGCCAACCATGACACCCAGCCGCTGCAGTCGCTGGAGGCGCCGGTGGAAGCCTGGTTCAAACCGCTCGCCTATGCGCTGATCCTGCTGCGCGAACAGGGCGTGCCGACGGTGTTCTATCCCGATCTGTTCGGCGCCAGCTATGAAGATGAGGGCGGCGACGGCGACAGCCATCGCGTGGAGATGCCGGCGATTGCCGAACTGGAGGCGCTGATCCGCGCGCGCCAGATTTATGCCTGGGGCGCGCAGACCGACTATTTCGATCATCCCAACTGCGTGGCGTTCAGCCGCAGCGGCACCGCCGAACAGCCGGGCTGCATCGTCATTATGTCGAACGGCGACGAAGGTGAGAAACAGGTGGCGATGGGAGAAGGCTTTGCGGGTAAAACGTGGCGCGACTATTTAGGTCATCGCGACGATATCCTGACGGCGGACGAGCATGGCACGGTGGTGGCGCGCTGCAACGGCGGCAGCGTTAGCGTCTGGGTGCTAGCGGAGTAATTTAACGCGCCTTATTCCGTCGCGCTGGCGGAATAAGGCGCTAACCCGTTACTGCTTCGCGTCGTTCGCCTGGGTGATGGCGGACTTAAGGATTTCCGGTTCGATATTCTGGATCACCGCCGCTTTCGGCTGCTTTGCTACCTCTGCCAGCGCCTGCTGGCACTCTACCGTCGGGCGGTCCACCTTACGCAGCGTCAGGCCGTCATAATGGAGTTCGCTTCCCTCCAGCTCCAGCGGCATCACGCGCGACTGACGATTGACGTTAACGTAGTCGCCGCTCAGCAGCGTCAGCTTGCCAGGCTTGGCGATCACGCGCATCCACTGGCGACAATCAAGCGTGCTGCCGTCGGCGTTAACAATCAGCGTTCCCATCGCCTCACCGCTGCGTAACCCGCTTTGCGGCCCCGCTGTCTGCCAGTTGCCCTGCAGGCTGGCGGGCGCCGGCGTCTGCACCGCGTCCTGATAGCTGTTGATTTGCGCACAACCGGCCAGCGCCAGCGCCGCCGTCAGCATCCACTTTTTCATCGTTAATCCCTGAGATCGCTTCAATGGCGGCTACGTTATAATTTTTCGCCTGCCTTTCGCAAGCGGTCTGCGCCCTGCTTCGCCCCGCTCGGCGACTTTTTTTACGCCGCCCGCGCCGCGAACGGCGTCCTGACAAGGCCTGGCCGCTGAGTTACACTGGCGCGACGCACCATAATGAATTTTTCAGGATACCCGATGAAAACGCCAGAAGCCTATTACGCGCAGGCGCGCGAGATGTTTTTTACCGCTCACGCCGATTTTAAAGCCGCGCTTGATGAACTGACCGAGAGCGACGCGCGCCAGGCCAATATGTCGCTGCGCCAGCTGCGCGAGTGGCATGCCGAACGCATCTATGCCGCCTTTCTGCGTCAGAAGAACCTCGACGGCATGATCTTCTCGATCCAGCTCGCCGAGCCGGACAAAGCGGTTGCCGCCGAAGCCATTGAAAATTATCTGAAATCCCATGCGGAATCGCTGGGAATGAGCTGGGAAGCGTTCTGCATCAAAAACGAACTCTAAGCCCTTGCAGGCAGCAACACCTCCAACCAGTCAAATAGTTCAGGAATAAATTGTACAAGTTGATCAAACTTGTATAAGTTTACTGCACGACTTCGGTCGTGATTGTCCTTGAACGAATGGTGCGCTTGCACCGCCTCTGGAGGTGTTGCTGGATTTCCACCTCCAGAGGTTCTATTTTTTCCTGCTGCCGTCTCTCTTTTATTCCCCCTCTGCCTGAACCACCTGCTGCCAGTTTGCGTGTTACGCCGAAAAAAAGCGTTTTGACGCGCCTGAGAGGCTTGTCACTGGTTGGATTTACAGTATGATGTGCCAGCGAATTTCTTCCCTGTATGGAATACCAGTATGTTTGTGGAATTGATTTACGATAGGCGTAACGTCGCCGGCCTGCCGGGCGCGCGCGAGATGATTTTGCGGGAGCTGGAAAAGCGCGTGCAGCGCGTCTTTCCGGATCTTGAGGTACGCGTTAAGCCGATGGAGCGAAACGCAATCGAAACCGATATGAGTAAAAACGACAAAGCCACGCTGGCGCGCATCATTGAAGAGATGTTTGAAGAAGCGGAAATGTGGCTGGTGGCCGACTAAGCGCGACGGCCACCAGAGAGAGCAGGATTACTTCTCCTGCTCGCTGTGGTTAATGGCTATTTCGATATCCTGGATCGCGGCGTCCAGGTCGTCCAGCAGCGTGCCCTGTTTGTTAAGCAGCGCGTCAATACGTCCGGCAAACTCGGGATCTTTATATTCGCCGGCGTCAAACGCGAGCCAGTGGCTGGAGAGCGTTTCGGTATTGGTTTGCGCGTAGTGGCGCATCTCTTTCAGCTGCGAGGTAACATCGCGCAGGTAGTCAGTTTTGCTTTTCGTTTCCACTGAATCACTCATGCTATTTCTCCTTTTGCCTTTTTAACCAATAAATATCTCGCGTGAATGATTAAAGGTAGTGGAATATAACGAAGCCGCCTTAAGAATATTCGGAAGTGACGTGACCCGACGCTCGCAGGTAAAGATGAGAAAGGTTATCATTCCTGCTTATCGCAATTTTAACAGGACGTTAAAATGAAAATTCCTCTACTGCTTATCGCTTCGCTGTTGCTCTCCGCCTGCGCCTCTTCACCGCCTGACGCCGCTAATATCCCCAAACAGATAAAAAGGGTGCGACCGTCCTATCCTTATTATGCCTTAAGCCATCATATTGAGGGTTACGTCCGCTTCGCTTTTGACGTGGATGCGGAGGGCAAAGTCAGCGAAATGCGCATCCTGCAGTCAGAGCCGCGCGGCCTGTTCGAGCCCTATGTGATCGCTGCCGTCAGCCAGTGGCGCTATGAGAAGCATAAGCCGGTAAAGGATCTGCAGATGACGATTCGCTTTCGGCTCCAGCAGGATGCCGATCCGGCTAAAAGCACAATGATATTCTGAAAAAAACAGGGGACGCGTTGTCCCCTTTTACGATTTTGCTTGCCTGTTCATTACAGATATTTACGCGCCAGTTCAACCAACTCTTTTCTGGCGGCCGTGCCCAGATGCTCTATCCCCTGCTGCACGAAATCAAACGCGGCGCCGAAATCTTTTACCCACGCGCTAAATTCGCTTTGCTCCCCTTCGCTACTCGCCTGAGTAGACGCCGCAGCGTCGTTGCTTGCTGGCTCAGCGGCAGCCGTCGGCTGTAGCGCGGCGTCGGTAACAGCCTGCGCACTCGCCTGCCCGGCAGCGGCATCCGCCACGGATGCCTGCGCCTGGGGCTGTGGGCTAGCGGAGGCGTCCGCTGCTGCGCTTTGATCTGCGGGCTGCGCGGCGTTGGCGTCAGGTGCGGCGCTCTGGTCCACAGGCTGCGCGGCGGTGGCGTCAGGTGCGGCGCTCTGATCCGCGGGCTGTGCCGCAGCGGCGTCAGGTGCGGCGCTCTGATCTGCAGGCTGCGCGGCAGCGGTGTCCGTTGCGACGCTCTGGTCCGCAGGCTGCGCGGCAGCGGCATCCGGTGCGACACTTTGATCTGCGGGCTGCGCGGCAGCGGCATCCGGTGCAGCGCTTTGATCTGCGGGCTGCGCGGCAGCGGTGTCCGTTGCGACGCCTTGATCCGCAGGCTGTGCAGCGGCAGCATCCGTTGCGGCGCTCTGATCGGCAGACGGCGCTGGGGTATGCTGCGCCGTTGCACCAGGCGCCACATGGGTTTCTCCCGGCGTCTCCTCAGAGGTGGCGGGCGCCACCGTAGAGGGTGAGGATAAACGCTGCAGCTGCGGATCGGTCGGCACGTTGCTGTCCGGAACGGCAAACTGCGGCAGATCGGCGTCACTAGTTTGTGCGGTTGCGTTAATGATGCTGTTATCAGTCATGGCAGACTCCTTCGTGTTGATAAACGATCGGAGGGCGTGGAAGCCTTCCCCAATCAGGTTAAAAATTCGCATGCGGTTCTCCTGTTACGGCTTCACAGTGGATTCATCCTGGATCACGACTCGCTTGACCTTATCCGCCGTCTGGTCGGCAGTCTGGTCGGGCAGCGCGTCCAGCTTGTGCTGCAGCACGGTGACCTGCTTCGACAGCTGATCCACTTTTAATTCGCGCCGGGCAGCCGACTCGCGGGATTCGCGCCGAATTTCCTCCACGCGTCGGTTAGCGGTGCTGCTGACATATAAAAAGAGAATGGTCATCACAACGCACAGCATCGACATGCCCAGCATCAGCACGCCCAGCATTAATTTGCGCTTGTGGAGCCGTGGTCTTATTTCACTGTGTATCTCGGCCATCGCTACGCTCCTCTAAGGTGGAAATCAGCCTGTCAATCTCATTACGGAACTTGCTGTTTTGATCGGCATCAGTCATCACCACCAAAATACCGAGCGCGTTTTTAATCAAACGCAGATCGGTTTCCAGGGTAGATATCCGCCGCAGGTTCGTGTCGTGACGTATACGCAAATCATCATTCTCCTGACGGAGCAGCACATTGCTCTCCTTCAGCAGCAGGACTTGCTCCTTATAGCTGGTTATAATTTCACCACCGGCACGGTTACTGGTGACAATAGAGGCGATGCCTGCAATGAGCGGCTTCCAGAAAAGCGCAGCCGCTCCGCCCCCAAGTACTAACGCGCCAACACTGGTAATCAGACTACTTTCCATGCCTCACCTCTGTGCCTCGACGGGTAATGGCTGCTGACGTCAGGCGTAAAACGCAAAGCGCCTCCCTCGCCGAAACTTAAGATTGCTTAAATTAACAGCTTAAGTATACTTAAGTCTGGCTCACAGGAGATGTCAAGACGATGGAAAAAGAAACAACAGGTGAACGTATCCGCTTCCGCCGTAAGGCACTGAATTTGACGCAAAAAGCAGTAGCGGAAAAAATTTCGGTTTCTCATGTGGCGATATCACAGTGGGAAAAAGAGGAGACGCTGCCGCGTGGAGAAAATCTGTTGCGGCTGGCAGAGGCGCTGGGCTGCGCGCCTGCGTGGCTGGTTGACGGCGACGGACCGGTCTTTACTGTACAAACGCAGACACAAAGCGGACTGCCGGTGCTGGAGAGAGAGCAGGTTTCAGTCTGGCTATCAGAGGCTAACCAGGTCGAGATCCATCGGCGTGTGCAGTCGGATCGCGACTACTCCGGCGCCAGCTTTGCGTTAGTGCTGTGGGACAGCGCGCTGTCGCCGCAATGCCAGCGCGGCGATCTGCTGATTATCGATCCAGAAGTAGCGCCGCAGCCGGGCGATCTGGTGCTGGCGCTATGCAACGAGCGGGATATGGTGGCGCGCAAATATCGGGCGCGCAGCCATGACAGTTTTGAGCTGGTGCCCTTGAACGAGGATTATCCGTTGCTCTCTTCAACGGAGCAGTCGCTGGTTCTGTTGGGGACGCTGATGGAGTGGCGCCGTTATCGCGATAGGGTAACGGCCTAAAAAAAGGATAATTCCCGCTACGCTCGAACTTTTGTTATTAGGTAGCGTCCTAACAGGCATGTGGATTATTCCATGTAACGATTTTACCCGCCGCGAGCGGGTTTTTTTTGCCTATAAGAATTTCCTTTGACGCACCCGTGACTCTCTCATTCCCTTCTGATGAGGCTGGTGAGAATATAACCAGGCGCTATGCGCATACCCTTTACGTAATGGTAACGAGAGTTCTGCTATATGGATTTGCCCGCCTCGCGCGGGCAATTTTTTTGCTGCAAGCCGCCCGTAGACGGCTTGCTATTTCAGATGGCGGGATCGTTATCCTCGGGATAGTCCGTCTCGTCGGTCACCTCATCATCCTCTTCCGGGAATTCACTTTCTTCATCATCTTCGCCGGGGATATCTTCTATGCTGCCAGGAACCTGACCATCGTCGGGAAGGGGTTCCACATCGGGACGTTCTGACATACGCACCTCCAGTTACCCGTATTGGGTGATTAAAGTTTAGTGCTGTGACTATTTAGATCTGTGTCTAGATGCAGGAAACGTGAACGAAACGTGAAACAAAAAACATAGTCGTGCTACCGCTTGGCTTATGCGCGCAGAGATGCTCCTTTCAGCTGCATGATGCAAGCCCGCTGCAGGCATTAATTTCGGCCTTTTCATTGACGGATCGCTTTATAGCTTCTTGAATAAAGGAAAGCGTTATTGATAAGGAAAGGGAAATGACTGAACTATTACATATCATCTCGGTTAGCGCGATCGTTGCTGGCATCTATCTTATTGAATAAAATGATAGTTCCTCAGGGTTAATATTTATTTAAGCGATTAACTGTTATAAATTACGCCATTTCCTTTTAGGGAATAAATTAGCCTGTTGCTCTCAGGCAAAACATTTCTTTTAAAGAGGTAAATCAGACGGGCCGTTAATATTCCCGCCTGAACCATTATCAATGGTGCAGCATCTCGTCAACAACCTGCTGCTGCGTTAACTGCCAGGGATAATAGGTAGGCCAGTTATCCATTTCCTGTAACAGCGCCTGCTGGGAGGTGTTACCGAAGAAAACATGGAAATGGCTCGATTTGCGCGGCGCGATGATATGGTCGCTAAACTGAACGTACTTCGGCGCCTTGCTACTGGCGTCGGAACACTCAAACAGATAGCGCACGCCTTTTTTACCAGACGCATAGGTGAGAATTTTATGGCCCGCATAGCGGTAATGGCAGGCTGCTACGCTGTCGCCGCGATGAAACTCAATCATGCCATTTTCAATACCCAGACGTTCAATATCAGTCGCATAGCCTTTGCGATAATAGGCTTTAATCTGTTCTGCCGTCTTGTCTCCCGCTTTGGCCGCCTTCTTTTCAAATACCGGATCGAGTTTCCCCTGCTCTAACAGCGGATAGACCGATTCCCAGACGCCCTCCCAGTCCGCCAGCGTGCGATCTTTGACATCCTTATTATCAAATTCCCCTTCGGCCGCTTTTTGCTCTACCTCGGTCAATGCCGGACCATGCGCATGATGGCCATGCGCCATTGTCTGCCCGCTTACCGTCAGCATAACCAGTGCCAGCAATGTCTTTTTTTTCGCCAACATCTTACCCTCCCTTTGTGAAAGAGTGTAAAATGTTATGATATAACGTTTCATATAGCAAGGCGCTTGTTTTACTTACTGAATAGCTTCACTCGCCAGACACCTGTTGACCAGTAAGCCTTAACCTCGCGAGGCGGCGCATTTCACATCACGCAGCGCTTCTAGCTCGGAGAGACGCGATTTCGCTTTTTCACTGGCGGTGCGGCGCGCAAGACCATTTCCAATGCCCAGATCGCCTATAAAGCCCATCACCGTGCGATAGTCAAAGCTGCTGGTCTGTTTGATCTCCTGCTGGATACCGTGCGTTTTGGCGATCTCCTGCTGGAGCGCGGTGCAGTTCAGTGAGACAGCCTCTTCGTCTGTTACCGCCGGTGCCTGAGGGTACTGCTTGGTAGCGCATGCAGAGAGTGTCAGCGCGGCCAGGGTTAAACATAGTTTGTTCATAGGGGGGATCTGCTTTGGAGTGCCTGAGGTAAATGGGCAGCGTCAGGTTGTTGTAAGGTCAGGGTGTATCATAAGTTTACTGTGAGATGTTTCAGTTTAATCGGGGGAATATGAGGGGTTTTGAGAAGCTTTATACTTGTTAAGGGTGATGTGTTTTAGAGAAAGGATTTAGCCGTGCAGCGTCGCAAAAGATTCTCAATCTGCTAGCCTTACAAGACATTTAGTTAAGGAGGTTACGTGATGGACGTTTCACCTCGGGCTATCGTTGCGCTTAATGTCATCGCATCAGTGACGCTCGTGTTAGGTTTGGTATTCCACCAGCACTGGCTTTAAACGCCTTACGACTTTGCTGACTTAGGCCGGCATGCATTGCCTTCGCCCCAACTACTGGGGCTTATTT
Source organism: Pantoea latae (assembly GCF_002077695.1). Classification (GTDB taxonomy): domain Bacteria; phylum Pseudomonadota; class Gammaproteobacteria; order Enterobacterales; family Enterobacteriaceae; genus Pantoea; species Pantoea latae. Next base: position 45,524 of record NZ_MWUE01000015.1, on the reverse strand, counting down.
TATGCCTCTCCCCCCTTACGAATTCTTGCCTTAACGCCAATCTGATGACAAGATCCGCAACTTCTGCTAATGGGGATATTCTTAATGGTTAAGCTTTTCGCGCGGTATGCCTCTGTCGGCGTTATCAACACGCTTATTCACTGGATGGTTTTTACCATCCTGTATACAGAGGGCCAGACGCAATCCCTTTCAAACTTTGCTGCTTTCTGCTTTGCGGTGACGTTCTCTTTCTTTGCTAACGCAAAGTGGACCTTTAGCGCAGAAGCTACCACGATGCGCTATCTGCTTTACCTTTTCTTCATGGGCGGCATGGCATCTGCTGTGGGTTTGTATGCAGACAGGACTCACGCTAATCCTGTTGTAACACTTATCGTCTTTTCAGCCATAAGCCTGGTTTGTGGCTTCATCTACTCCAGGTTTGTTGTTTTCAAGGATCGAAAATGAAAATTTCTCTGGTCGTGCCTGTCTTTAATGAAGAAGATGCCATTCCATTTTTTTATCAAGAAGTTCGCGGATTTCCCGCCTTCGCAGAACATGAAGTCGAAATTGTCTTCGTGAATGATGGAAGCACAGACAGTACCGAAACAGTCATTCTCCATTGCAAGAAACAAGATGAACTTGTGAAGCATGTGTCCTTTACTCGCAACTTCGGTAAAGAACCTGCTTTGTTTGCAGGCCTCGAATGTGCTACGGGAGACGTTATTATCCCCATCGACGTCGACCTGCAAGATCCAATAAAGGTCATCCCCAAGCTTATTGAGAAATGGGAAAAAGGAGCAGATGTTGTTCTGGCAAAGCGTGTAGATCGTAGTTCAGACAGTCACATGAAGCGAGTAACCGCCGAGTGGTTTTATAAGCTTCACAACAAAATCAGCTCCCCTAAGATTGAGGAGAACGTCGGTGACTTCAGGCTAATGTCACGTGATGTAGTTGAAAATATTAAACTGCTCCAGGAGCGTAATCTTTTCATGAAAGGCATACTCAGTTGGGTCGGAGGAAAAACTGAAGTTGTCGAATACATCCGTGCTGACCGCGTTGCTGGTAAAACAAAATTTAATGGCTGGAAACTATGGAATCTGGCGCTTGAGGGAATAACTTCATTTTCAACTTTCCCTTTACGCATGTGGACATACATAGGCCTATTTGTTGCAGGTCTGTCATTCTGCTATGGCGCTTACATGATTCTTGATACATTATTTTTCGGAAATCCGGTTCATGGATATCCGTCAATCCTTGTATCAATTCTTTTTCTCGGGGGCATTCAGTTAATAGGAATTGGAGTGCTTGGCGAATACATTGGAAGAATATATATCGAGACAAAAGAAAGGCCTAGATATGTAGTGAAAAACGAAAAAAAAGATGCCGAGCATAAATGGCCATGAATGTTCCTTTAAACTCTCAAACCAACGCCACCATTTTTTAAACGCTTGATTTATTTATATAATTCTTGTAAGAAATCGTACAAACAGAGCATTAGTTCAATTTACCCTGAGCAGCTAGTGCAGGACGGGCTACATTAAGGCAATTTTTTCCCTATAGATGCCCCAAGGTTGAAATTCATGCAACATATGTGCTGAGAGAGGATAGGATGTTGAAGGAAAAAGGTTTGCTTAGTGCTGCCTCGGTTGGAGGATTGATGGCCCTGGCATTCGTGCTTCTGGTTTTGAGGCGACCCGATATCATTACGCATGCCCAGCCGTGGGCTGAAGACGGAAAAATTTGGATGGCAGGTATATATAATGATGGATTTTGGTCATCACTTCTGCTGCCTCAAAATGGTTATTACCAGACGATATCAAGAATTGCTTATGGAGTTTCGCTCGCTTTCGGCCTTGAGCATGCGGCCTTGGGCGCTAACTTAATCGCGCTTCTTATTCGGTGCTGCTTTGTTGGTTTTCTCCTTTCTTCCAGAATGAACTACATTCCAGTTGCTTACCGACTGGCTGCAGCGGCATATTTTGTACTTATGCCTAACCTGTCTGAAGGCTTCGTAAATATTACTAACTTGAGATGGTATAAAAAATCGTTCGGGTTACTTCGCGTAAGAGCACGAACAAACAGAACATTGCCGCAATTTACCCTGAACTGTTAGCGCAGAGCAGGTTACATTGCGGCAATTTTTTGCCCCATACATGCCCCACAGATTTTTCAAAGATTCAGGCATCAAGAGAGGAAAGTATGATGAAGGAAAAAAGCGGGCTGAATGCAGCCTCCATCGCCGGGTTGATGTTCCTGGCGTTCGTGCTTCTGGTTTTAAGGCGACCCGATATCGTTACGCACGCCCAGCCATGGGCGGAAGACGGCAGGGTCTGGATGGCGGGGATTTATAACAATGGTTTTTGGTCATCCCTGTTCCTCCCGCAGAATGGATATTTCCAGACCATCTCGCGGCTAACATACGGTGTAGCTTTGTGGTTTGGTTTATCTCATGCCGCTCTTGTGGCTAATGTTATTGCTATCTTTATTCGGTGTTGTTTTGTAGGGCTTTTGCTTTCGCGCAGGATGGATTTCATTGGTATAAAATACAGGATTGCAATCGCTCTGTATTTTATATTAATGCCCAATGTAGCGGAGGGCTTCGTTAACATCACCAACGTGCACTGGTACTTATCCATATATCTTTTAGCTGTGGTTATGGCTAATGATGCAGAAAGTATCAAAGCAAAGGCGCACGACTTCGCCGTTCTTGTTATTAGTGGGCTGAGCGGTCCGTTTGTTGTATTTATTGCACCGTGCTTGATTATAAAACGCATTTATCAGCGCGGTGGCATTATTAATGCCATAAAAGGAATTAACACATTTGACGTTGTCATGGCTGTTTGTTGCATCATTCAGCTTTGGGCTATTTTGACAACCTCTGGCGCGACACGCATCGATGCCCCGCTAGGTTACAGCTTTGGCCTTTTAGCCGACATCGTTGCCTGCAGGATTATTTATGGCTCATTCCTCCCTTACAATCTTGCAAGAGAAATGGCTGCGCATGGTAACGTTAACATCATCCTGCTCATCGCATTGTGCGCGGCGTTGTTCTTCGCGTTCGTGAAATATAACTGGAGAATTAAGTGTCTGATTTTATTTCCAGCGCTAATGATTGGATTTGCCCTGAAAAGTCCGGTCATTGCCATAGGTCAACCCCAGTGGCCGCTTATATTTGAAACTGAAAGTGGTGAGAGATATTTCTATGTTACTAACATAGCGCTCGCCTGCCTTGCGATAGCGGCTACATATTCACTCAGTAAGTTCAGAAATATCGCACTTGCTGCAGGCTTTATGGTTTTTCTCATTTTTGTCCCTGCGCATTTTCGCCTGCCGTCTCTTCCTGAGTCTGGTTACTCACAGGATGTCAAAGCATTTGACGCAAGAAGTAGTGGGGAAACTGTTTCAATCAGGATACTACCCCCTGGATGGAATATGAAGTTATTGAAAAAATAAATGTAAGCCCACACTATGTGGGCTTTTTTCATTCTGGCTTATCGGGCCAAGTAATATCATCTGCAGTGTTTGCATCAATTCTGCTGAGCAGTACACGGTATTTTTTCCACAGCGGAAGTTCTGCTGCCTCTTCGTCTGTTGCCATTTCCAGATCAACCGCATCCTGCAGAACGCTGATGCGCTGGCTGGCTTCGTCCATAAGCGCTGTTTTAGTGGAGCTATTGGCCAGCGCTGCGGCAGCATCCTGTTGCGCTTGTTCTTCCTCCGTCAATGGCGGCTCAGAAAATTTGCCGTCTTCGTAAAGGTAACCGATCTGTATTGGTTCATCGTCTGCGAATTCAACAGCTACAACGCCATCACCGAAATCAGCTTCTGCTTCACCATCCCAAAGGATCGTATTAATAACTTGCCCATCTTTCACCAGTGCGTATTTTGACATTTTCAGCCTCAAGCATACTCATAAACAATGATTGCGCCGCCAGATCCTGCGCCACCTAATTGTGTGGCGGCTGAGCCGCCAGCCGGAAGGAAACAGCCACCACCACCGGCCCCAAAACCTCCAGCGGCTTCACCAGCTCCGTTGCCGGCACCTCTGCCGCCCAGACCTAGAGGAGAACTTCCTCCTCTGCCGCCGTTGCCGCCAGCGGTATTTACCGCAGTTCCGTTAAGCCCAGGGTCACCGTGACTTGAAACCAACTGTGTTGCTCCCGCACCTATCGTTGGTGTTACGCCGCCGCTACCACCGCCTATTGTCGCACCAGATGTAGTGCTGCCGTTACTGCCGGTGCTGCCGCCAGGTGTTGTGCAGTAAGATCCAAATGTAGTTGCACCTCCCGCTGCTCCACTTGCACCCCCACCACCTACCGTACAGGATACGGAAGCAGGAACGGTCGTAATGCGAAATTTAGCGTAAGCGCCTCCGCCGCCGCCGCCACTAAGGGTGGCTGTCGTTGAGTTTGAGCCCGCGCACGGCATACCGCCTGCACCACCGCCCACCTGCTCCACAACGATACTTTTCGTCCCAGTGGTCGGGGTGTATGTGCCTGTGGCGGTAATTACCTGGACATTGAGTAATCGGCCGGGTGTAACTGATGTCATTGCAGCTTTTAAGTTCGCCAGAATCGTTGCAGGAGTACCGTTATCAAGAACATCAACAGCTGCTGAATCTGAGATGAACTGAGCCAACACATAGGCCATTGTCGATGACTGGCGCAGAGCTTTGTTGATCTGAGCTGATGACGCCTTTCCCGACTGGAATCCCGTCAGCAATGCAGCCAACGCTTCATAGTCAGCCTGGCTGGTTACATTGGCCCCAGCACCAATGCCGAATGATTTAAAATTGTTGGTAGCCATTAAAGTGTTTTCTCCCAAGCGCCATCATCAAATCCGGCGATGTACTCGTTATCCATGTCGAAACCAAAGAACCGGTTTCCGACTGATGGGGTTTCTATTGAAGGGGTTTGAATATCACCGGCCCATACACCAGCCGCTTTCACGGTGAGATAGCCCTGTTTAATCGCTGCCAGCAGCTCTTTTGAAACCAGGGAGATATCTTCCTCAGGGAAAACCCATACGGATATGGTCATATCCTGGTTATCTACGATCTGCATTTTCAAGCCAGAGCCTTCCAGCGCTGTTTCCAGGATGGGTGGTAATGAGTCGTTTTGCCCGTCCCAGCTGTTGATGGCTATCTTCGCCTTCAGGACAATGCGGTATGTGTCATCACTCAGACTTGTGAATCCGGCATCCGGATCATATGGCCCCTGCCAGACGCCCTGATCCCATCCGAGCCCATCGGTATCAAAGGAAAAGTAAACCCCTGCGATGGGCTGGCTGACGATTCGCGTTCGACCAATCCACTCTCCCAGAACATCCAGCTGCACACCGACCGCGCTGTCTATATCGAAGGCAGTGAGCAGATTTTGTAGGGCTGCGGATGTATCGGTAAGCGGACGCGTTGACAGGTCGACGTGATCGACAAACAGAGGTTTACCTCTGTGATAATTAGTAATCAGGTCGGTGTATTTGCTCATGATGTCACCGTGAGCGCGATGTTCGCCGTGCTGCAGGAAGCCGACTCGTTAAAGGCGATGGCGACATTCGAGGACGCTACCGTTCCGGCCGATTTGCCAATAGCTAGAGCGTTGATGTCATAGTATTTAGAATTGCCACCGCTCACGACGCCAAGGTTAGCCGGTGAATAAATACGGCTAAGCAGCACGTCATCGCCTATTGTCAGGCTGTTGATATAGTCGGCTATCGCCTGCTTAATCTGCTCGCCAATCTGCGTCGTGTAACCGGTGAAAACCTTCAGCGTAATGGCGACAAATATCGGGACATTGGTTGAGCGTGAGAAGCTGATTGCATGCGGGTTATCATATTTATCCGGCACAGCGACAGTAGTCGAGCCGTAGGTGCTGACACCCTGACCTTTCTTCCCGCGGATGATCTGAGCTATAGCCGTCGCATCACCACCATCGACAATCGCCGCGATTGAATGCGCGGGGATACCATTGCTGTCTACTGATCCGGTGTCGTTCTCGTAAAGCTTATGACGCGTAACGCCGGTCACGTTGGCAATCGCACCGTCGACGGCATCAAACGGTGTCAGAGCAGGAATTGCCACGCTCTGCGCCTGGCGCGCGCGCAACTCTGCATCGGTTTCAGCAGCCGATCCAACAGTTGCCGCGCTGGCATTAGAAACCGCCGTCCAGCCACGCGTTGGCGTGTTGATTTTGGTGATGCTGCCGGCGACTGCCGCAACTGCGCCAGAATTCGCGCAGGTAGCCGTTACCGTCACCGAGCCGCCTACGTCGATAGTCACGCTGGCCGGCAGGTTCCAGATGACACCGTTAGCGTCCTTCACTGATCCATTGGTAATCGTTGTCCCGGCCGTGCCGGTGAGGGTCACGTCAACCGTAGAATTGGTAGCGGCTTTGCGCGCAATGCCGTTAATTTTAACGTTTCGCGTCAGGGCGTCTGTCATGCCTGATGATGGTGAGAAGGAGTTGTAAACCTGAATCGCCGTGTTGTTGGCATCGTGTACTGCCAGCGCTACAAGTGACACCATTTGCCCGTCTTTACTGTCAGGCTCAAGATAGGCATCGGTGCCGTAAATCTGCTGAAAATATTCCGTGATAGTGCTCAGGATTGTCTGGTAATCAGGCGCACTTATCCCTGAGGCGGTCACCGTAGCGGAGAGCCCCAGCGTGTCTAAATTGAGAGCCATTACGCCTCGCTTGTGACTGTCGTCGTTCCGTAGATGGTGTCAATCGTCGCGGTAAATACAACGCGGCGGGATGAGGTGTTTAGCGTCGTATCGAACGACATGATCGAGTTAACGCCCTGTGTTTCAAGGATGCGCTGGCGTATAGCGAGGTTGTAGGTTTCCGGCTTCTGCTTTCCAAGCACCGACTGTATCCACGGCGTGCCCTCTGTGGTGTCGAGGAACCACTGCCCGTACCAGAGGAGAAAGCGTGTTTTCACCGCCTGCGCCACTGTTTCGGGTGAGTTTATCAGCCATGTATCGTCGCCCTGTCCGAAGGTGTAATCACCCTCGTCATCTTCGCGTCTGTATCGCATCAGTTCACCTTGCCAGAGTTGCCGCTACCAGTCTGCACGCCACTGTGCGTGTGGCTGTCGCTGATGTCTTTACCGTTGGATGTCAGCGAGCCAATAAACTGGATGGCGCCCGTAATTTTCGCCGCGGTTCCGGTCGCCAGGCTGCCGACCATTCCGCCCGCCCATGTCAGCAATCCTGTAATGGTCACCGCTTGGCTGAATTTAGCGAGAGGCGTCGTTACATTCAGTCCGCCCGGCGCCACGATATTTACGGCGTGGCTGTTTGGGTCGAGCTCGATATATGCCGCGCCGTCATCGGTGCGCATCTGCAGTGTGGAGGTGCTGATATTCCCTATCACTTCCGCCTGCGACTGTGGGCCGATAAACGCAAAGGCGTCTGACAAATCATGCTGCCGAGGGTCGACCGGCTCCTGCACGCCGCCGTTCTGCCACCAGAAGTCAATGCAGCGATCGGAAAACACCACCAGACACTCGTCGCCTGCTTTAACAGGAAAGGTAATAGTGCAGCCGCCACCGCGCGGAAAGATTACCGGCACGTCAACGAGCAGCGGTAACGGCGCAGATTTAAAATCGCCTGCCTCATCTGTAACCTGACCTGATATGGCCGGCTGAACAGTGCAGGTGCACGCTATAGGGTCGAACGACTGAATGATGCCAGGCATCGAAACGCGCAGCATGGAGAAGATGCTGTTATACAGCTGCTCGCTCATCTGCTCGCTACTGCCAACCTGTGAGTTAAGGGATACGGGCATTTTATCTCCGGGCAATAAAAAACCCGCCTCGGCGGGTTATTTGAGTATGGCTTCTGGATAGCATCTACACAGATTTCTAGGGCAGCACCTTCCTTCACCTGGGCGACCTGTTTTAGGCGGCCTATTCCATGAGAATTTTTTACCGTTATTTTTCTTACACTCTTCACACGTGTCCGCGTCTTCCGCCGACCGCCATATGTAATGCGTAACCCCTAGCCGCTTCTGTTTTATCTCTTCAGCTTTAGCAGCATCTCTGCCAGCCTGTGCAAGATCGCGCAGATAAGCTTCTATATCCTGCTCACGTTCATAAGGGGTTTTGCGACGACCATTTGGATGCCTGGCTTTAGGGTAAGCTATTCGCCGACGCCTTCCGTAATTAGATAAAAAATTATCCTCTTTTTTAATTCGCCTTTTCTTGGCCGCTTTATAGAGTACTAAAGCAATGACAAAAGCAATTAAAATGACTCCTGGCTCCATCACCCTACCCTTTTACAGTCATAGGTCCAGAATTGGCGAGGTTCGTCCATGTTTTTGCGGACTACTTCGACGTTGAGGATAGCTTTTCCATTGCGTTTAACGTAATCGAGGCCTAACCAGCGACCAACGCGAGCGTCCGGCAGCATCCATTGCATCATGACGTTATCGAAGTCGTCTTTTTGCTTCAGGAACGTCATCTTCTGTGTCTCTGGTGTCTGGCCATTAATATGCATTAGCCCGTCATTTTCGCCTTTTAAAAAGAACGGCCCGCACTGCGATGCAGCTGAGGCGACGGCAGGAGATAAGAGGAGCAAAATTAATGCAGCTTTGATAGTTCGCACTATGCAACCTTATTAGTAGTAGACACGCTTTGGAGCTCTCTAGCTCCCTTAGCTAGGCAAAGTAGGTCCATATACCAGTTTTGTCCTCGCGTATCACCAGTATAATCAATGCTGCCTACGATGTAATCGCCATCCGTATTAATTGCAGCAGGTTGCGCGCCTGCAAGCCCGTCTACGTACAGATTGCCATCTGATGCTGACTCTTTCAGAATGCCGCCCGCTCCTTGCCGCCCAGCCACTTGCTCAGTACTGAGCGCGGTCCTGTATACCGACGCTTGGTCCAGTCTAACGAGTCCGCCCAGTTTGATGGTTGGGTTTATTAGGCACCTCACGTTAACGCCAGCTCCCATTGTCTGCTGGGGCATTCCGATCAGCCCGGTATTGGCATTCAGCACCACTACCTCATCGATATATTTAGTCTCAGGCACCATGTGCACCTGATTGTTTTCATACCACCAGTCGGCCTTGCATTGCCCAGCAATGTTATTCATGAGGTCGGCGGTGTTACTGAGAAGCACTCGACCGCGTGGGAATACGGTATCAGGAAAATCAGGAATTGAGCCGGCAGTAATGCCGTATGGCTCATAGGTTTTCATGCCTGCAGTGAAAAGGTCAGAATATTTCCAGCCAGCGGCTACGGTGGTCCTTACCCCTGCATACAGATGCCCTTGCCAACTGTCGATGCACTGAAGCATGATCCAGGAGTCGGTAATATTGTCTTTTCCGGCCACGGTGAAACGAATGTCACCGTTAAAAATGGTCCCGATATTCTGATCAGGGTAGTTTCCCAAATCATCAGGGTTGCCATTATAGCCAGCGATGACCTGAATACGGCTGAATTCCTGCCGGGCGACGCGGCTTTGGGTTTCCTGAGACAGGTTGTAGATTTTAAAGTCACCCACAAAACCGTTGAAGATGGTCGCGGGCATCTTCTGTATGCTGAAGGTGACCTTTAAATCAGTAAGGGAGATTCCATTCCCCTTATCATCCAGCAGTTGCAGCTCAAAGTGACGCATCCAGTTCTGTGACATGCTTACTCCGTTTTAATGAGAAGGTGGCTGACCGAGCCCAGATCATTCTCTGTCGGGTAATCCTGCCCCTGTGCATCGCAGACGACAAAGAGGGAGAAACCCAGATTCAGATAAGCATACTGGCCAAGCAGATCGCACCCGGTAACCAGCGGTATACTGCCAACAATAAGCACCTCATCGGCGCTATACATGTCGAGATACCAACAATCAGCACGCCAGATGATAGCCATCTTGACGATGGTTCCGGCGATCGTTGTGGTAAAAGTCTGGTTCTGGGGCTGCAGAGGGATTTCGGTGATTGTCATGAGAAAATACTCTGTGCGGCCGAAGCTGCCTGGCTAAGCAGAGACTGGCTGGGTTGTTTCGCTGACTTCACTCCTGCATCCTGCACAGCACTAGTGTTGGCCCCCTGTGTCATGTTTTCCTTTGAGGCACCTGTAATAGTCAAAGCCTGTGTGGTAATTACCTCGCGCATAGTCACACTGGCCATAAGCACGTTTTCCGATGTACGGTCAGTCGTTACATCCAGTACGCGGATCAGCATGTTGGTATAAAGCCGCTTACCGGTCACCACATCGAAAGGTTCTTTGCTGCGCTGCAGCTCTAGGAGCTGGCTGTAAATTTCCTTTGGTCCTGACCCAACTGAAAGGCCTATTGCCGAGGTGTCTACCATATCCAGCAATGAGCCGCCGCCAGAAAAGCCCACCTCCATTACAAGCTCAGAAGCTCGACGATAAGCGTGATCAGCCACAAAACCCGTCCCGCTGCTGGTTGGTCGCTCAACAGGATGCTCAGTTATTTCGAGCACATCGCTGTGCTTTTCTGAGATAACAACGTCGGGAATGATGATCCCTATCTTTCTCGAACGCTGATGAAGTAGCACCGACAGGACATCCATTAGCCACCTCTTCTCATAAGCTGTTGAGTAGCGCGAGCGCTAACCTGATTCTGTTTGTCTGCCACAATATTCCCGGCCTCTCGGGGATCAGATACACCATGGATGTTGATAACGGTCTCCTGATGAACACTGGCCCCACTGGCAGGCATATTGCTGAGAACGCGCGGGATGTAATTCCGGGTTTCCTCCGGCATTAGCGCCATGCCATGCTTCTGCACGTTCCCGATCCCCCAGTTGTAGGACGCGAGCGCCCTGGGAAGGTCGTCGTTATTGGCTTTTAGCAGCTGAGCGAGGTACTTTGCCGCAGCCTGGGCAGACTTAACCGGGTCGAATGCTTCATTGCCACGCAGGCCCAGATCCTTAGCCGTGCCGGGCATCAGCTGGAAAAGACCCTGCGCGCCGGCGCCGGACATTGCATTCGGGTTACCTGCAGACTCGGTAATCGCAACACTTTTCAGCAGTCCGGCAGGAAGCTGATAAAGCTGTTCCAGTTTGCCGAACATCGGTTGCAGCCACCCCAGCAACTGACTGCCTTCCTTACTCGCCTGAGGCCGCTTGAAAGACTGCCCATACTGTTCCACAGGGCCATTTACCGGATAGATTCTCTCTGGTCCAGATGCTTCCGCCGCCATCGGCTGGACAGCGCTATCACCGAACCATCTTTTCATGGCCGCCCCGATGCTGCGCGGGTCGAATCCGGTTTTATCCTTGATATAGTCTGCAGCACTGTCTGCGCTGGCAGACACGGCAGGTAATGCATCCGGATTACCCTGCCCCTGATTTATCAGCTCACGCCCGATTGCATAGGCATCTTTCCATCTGCCGTCTTTAATGGCGTTGAGCAGGCGCGCTATCCCGTCGAGCATTTTGGACAGCTCGCCGAGGTTTTCCATGAGGTTGCTCATGTCCCATTTGGCTGTCCATGTCTGCGGGTCAATACCAAGCAGCCGCATAACGGCATCTTTCAGATCGTCGACGCCTTTGATGGCGCCTTTGATCTGTGGCTCCCACTTCTTCCAGTCGATTAGCGACTGGCCGCCTTCCTTCCACGTTTTGTAATCGTCGTACAGCGCGAGAATAGCAACGCCCAGCGACGTTATCATCCCTATCGGCGACATCACGAACGCACCGTTCAGGATGCGCCAGGCGATAACGAGCGCGCCAAACACTTCGATCAGGCGCTGCGTTGACTTATCCAGCGATGACCACCATTGCATGATGTCCCCGCCGGCCTGTATCAGCCGATACACGACGCGGCCAATTACCTCAGCCAGCCACAGGATGCCTTTAACGCCGCTGGTAATCGTCTGCTCAATCTTCGGGAAGTTGTCGACGATTTGCTTGCGCAGCGTGTCGATAGAGCCTGAAAGCCCCTCAGCCAGGTTAGAACCGATCTTGTCGCGCGCCATCCCCGCCATCTGGCCGAAAGCACGCAGTGAAGTCATGAAGCGGTTAGAGCTGGCGGCCGCCTGGTCAGCATTGAAGCCGATAGCTTTCGCCATTTGCGTATACTGCGCGCCAAACTGCCCCATCCCGCGGCGCATTGCCATCAGGGTGTTTTCATCAATGCCCAGCATCTGCGCGTACTGATTAGCGCGGTAGTAAGGCATTTTGTTCAGCTGCTGGCCGACGCCAGTAAAGATGGACGCCATATCCCGCATGTTGCCGCTGGCGTCACGCGTCTGCACACCCAGGCGATTCAGGAAGCCTTCGGCGCCGGGGTTGTTACGCATGAAGCGTGAAAGGCTTTCCAGAGAACTGCGCGCAGCTTCTGCACTCGACCCGGCCTGAGCCGCAGCATAGCCGATCGCCTGAATGCCCGCGACCGTTGCGCCCGTACGCTGAGACGCCCAGTAGAGCTGGTCAAGGCCGCTGGCGATTTTCGCAGTAAAGGCAACCACGGAAACCGCTGCAGCCTCAACGGCTACGCCCAGTTTCATAGCCTGCGCGGTTGTTCCGGCGATGACCGTATCAAATTTGCGAGCGCCAGCCTCATCAACCTGAAAGCCGAGGCTTACCAGAAAATCCTTGATAGTCTCAGCGTTCATTTGCCTCTCTCCAGCGCTCTATGCGGTTATTGTTGTCTGCCTTCAGGTCCAGCCAGTCATTCATCCGGGCGATGTCCGCCAGGTCGACCGAACCATCCTTCAGGGCTGAATAGCTGATGTACCCGGCATCTACCGGGCGCATCAGAAAGTCTTCACCGTCGGGAAGTGATTCCAGCGTCAGGCCGCTGGCGGGGCCGCAGTCTCGCTGGCGGGGAGTGCGGGCAAAAAATTTCCCAGACTGTCGCCTACCACCCGACCAACCATCTGCAGCATGCTCATCAGCTCGATGTCATCGAACATCAGGGTTCCCTGCGTCATGACAGGCGACCAACCTTTACCGTTCTGGCGGGAAACCACAGACAGACAGGGGAAGATGATCGCGTTTGTGTCTTCGTCGCTCATGCCCGCCAGTGAATCGGCGATTTTCGGCAACGCGGTTTCCATCGCCTTATACACGTCACCGCCTTCTGCCGCGGCTTTGATGCCCTGAAAGTCAGCCAGCAACCCAGCCAGAACCGGGAGTAGTTTGCGGGAAACTTTGAGCTGGTCGAATACGCTGAGCTTTGCGGTGCGGTACTGCACGCCGTTAATTTCAAATTCCATCTGTTAGAACTCCCCGAGAACCTGGTCGATTTTGCCGCAGTCGAACACCCAAGATTTGGTGTTGCCTACTTTGGCGTCTGCATGGTCTGGCTGTTTCTGAAACGCGACCGAACGTGCAGTGGTGATATCACCAGACGCATGGTTGCGCAGCACGATGACGTTGTTGCCCCACAGTGCCGAGGACTGGCTTTGTGCGTTGTACATCAGGGACAGCTTTTTGTTGACCGGGGAGGTTTTCAGCAGCGTAACTGTTATGGTGCCGCTTTTACCTGCGTGCAGGCTGTGCATCACCTCGCCATCAGCACCGATCGTCATGGTGTTTTTAGATTCCGTCATGGTGACGGTAATGCCTTCCTCGGAGTTAGCAGAGCCATAACCAAGGTCGATAGAGCCAGTCGGTCCGGTGAGGGACGCGACGACGTCCATAAAAGAATAAGTCGCCATTTATGTCCCCTTAGCGAACAACGTTGATCTGAACATCGGCGTAATGAATCGCGCCGGCCAGTTTAATAGCCGCCTGGATAAGCGGTGATTTGCGAGCCTCGCGATCGGCCTGAGCCTGAGAAGAAAGCGGCTGCGCATAGACGTAATAGCCTTTGGTCAGCGTGTCGCCTGCGGTGATCTGGCCGATGTCGCCGCCATTCCATACGCCCGCGGCAACCAGACCATTCGACACAGCCTGATCCAGTGACTGCTCAACGTTCGACAGCAAACGTGTAATACCGGCCTCTGTCTGAGGTATCTTGGTGGTTGAGGTGCACAACAGATTGAAGAGGTTGGTCTGCACGTAGTTTTGCAGCCAGTCCAGGCCGTGGCGTTCATCGAAGAAATCGCCGTTAGCCATCACGCCCTGCTGCAGGATCGCCGTATCGTTCGCGTAGTAAACGTAAACGTTCGCGTTTTTCGCATCGACAGCCGCCGCTTGTGAGCTGGTCAGGGTTTCATACGTCACACCCGGCTCTGTTTTGAACTTCAGCGTGATCGTGGTGTTGTTACCGGTGAAATTGACGGTAAACGCGCGCCCGAACGCTGACAGCGCAGCATACTTGCTCGTCGTCGAATACTGAACAAAAGTGCGGCCGTAGCCAGCGGCTTTGAGCGTTGAGGCGATGTCAGTGGTAGACGCTGAGTCGATAATGCCCGAATCGTCAGACGTTACGGCAAACACGCGGCTGAGGCTTGATGCCTGAATAGCTGCGGCGGTCGCGGTGATCTCCGCTGCAGTGAGGTCTTCGTCGTCGGCAATGGCTAAGCCATACCAGTTGGTGAACTGAAGCACGGCGGTGATAGCCTGCGCCAGCGTCTCCACGCTACCGGATTCGTCCGTGGCCAGGGTCTTGGCCCAGCGACCCACATAAACCTGCGTAGGCTGCGGTGACTGTGAAAAATACACCAGCGCGGCAGCATATTCCGGGCTGTCCTCGCCAAAATCGGCGCCGATCTCTTCCGACCCGGTATACAGGCGGATGCGCTCTGATACAGGGATAACTGTGGATGTGCCGAGGATGAGCAGTGAACCGAAATTACGACCCGTCGCCGCAGTGGGCGACATGATCACGTCAACGTTCACAACGTTGGATACAGGTAAGCCCTGTGCCATAGGTTAATCTCCAAAGAATGATACTGGCGCGCTGACCAGAGATTTGATGCCGTAATCGCGGATAACTTTGCGGCGCAGGCGCACGGTGATGTCGTACCGGCGCACCCACTGTTTATTGATGAGTTCGGGGAAAGCGGTCAGTTCACTGTAATCAGCAAGCGACAGCTCGTTGGTTTTAAGGGTTTCGTTATTCTGCTCAACCGACAGCCCGTCACGGAACAGCGTCGCGATGGACTGGCTTTGCGGGCCGTAAAACGAGGCGAGCGTTTCGATCACCTCATGGCGCCACAGCTGATTACTGTCATCGGTCTGCCGCACGAATGCCGGAGCGTTGTCAGCAGTGAAACCGATAATGCCGAAGCCGCACCAGTCCACGTCCGCTGCAGGAATTGCCGCCTGAATCGCAGTCCAGCGCGGGCGGACCACTCCTGCCGGCAATCCCGACAATGCCCGCACCCACTGGCTTAGTTCACGCTCCAGCGCTTCGTCATAAGCCTGCGACGCGCTGACAGGGGTTAAATACCCGGCTGATGTGCTGCTGTTACTCACGCGGGCCTCCGTCAAATGGCTGCAGCTCACAATGCGCCTGGACGAAACCGGCGCCGTAAGCCGTGTACGGGTCAACAAAGGTCACGCGATAGTCGCGACCGCGATAAGTCACGATGTCGGCATCAATGCCGGTATTGCCGCTGCTCAGCCGGTAGGTGGTGATAATCAGGATTGCGCCATTAATCACCTGACCGGCCTGCATTCGACGGGCCTCCAGTGAGCGGTCAACCGTCACCACACCGCCAAACGGCGTCACAGTCGTTTTATTTACCGCAAAGCCATCATCATCAACCGTCTGCTCGTTGCGCTTTACCACGAGCGTCGTATCGAGGAATTCAGGCGACAGCAGAACGTCACTTACATCAAGTGTCGGCATCTTTATCCCTCACAACGTGCGTTATGGAACGGCGGTATTCGCCGGTGTCGATGAGTGGCTTGTTGCCAGTACGACCCCGGCGTAGTCGGTTGGCGATCGTGGCGTCAGCCAGGGGAGTAAACCCAGTGATGGTGATGTAACGCTTCACCCCATTGGCCGCCACCGTTCCGGCGCGATCGAGAGACGTCACTGCCCCTTCCGCATTACCTTCCAGCGCCTTCTGCGCGGCCGCCTTCAGGTGAGGCATGAAATCCTGCTCGACCGACTTCACACCAGGCTTGAGATGCGGGCGCGGCGGAATATTTTGCGCCGGCGACCCGTTCTCGTTGATGTAGCCGATCGCCGCATTCCCGATGTCGCCATCATCGCGCTCGTCTTTTGATTCCGGGATGCCCACCAGAACATCCTTGTTAGCGAGGGTTTTAAGGGCGTCCAGAATGCTTTGCGCCGTGTCAGCGCGAATGGTCAGGCCTGATTTCATAGCTGAATACCGCCATACCCGAAGAGCATCAGCAGCTGCCAGAATTCTGCGCCGTAGCGGGAGAAGTTCCAGAAGCCCGCATCGGCATTAAGCGTCGCGCTGTTGTCGTAGCTCACGCTGACTTTATCCACCGACTTGGACGCGACCACGCCACTCGTTGCGCCACCAGCACCACCCAGCGCGCCTGCTGCCGTATCAGCGGCATTCAGCACCATGTAATGCGCGACAAACAGCTCTGCCAGATAAGGGAACATGTTCCCCATGGCGGAGCCATCAATCAGCATGTCGGCGAGGTTAAGGCGGAACTCGATTACTGGATCGGGATATTTGGTATCGTCACTGAACTGCGGGAAGTCGCGGCGAAAATCACTTACTGTCGGCAGATTTCGGTTTCTTGCCATCAGCATCACCTTCCGCTGCCGGTTCAGTTACGGGCGCCTGCAGAGTTGCCAGCTGCGCGGTCAGGTCGGCGATGGTCTGGTCCTTCTCCGCTACCGACTGCTGCAGCTCGCCATGCGCTTTGTCTTTCTCTGCCAATTGCGCGGTTAGGCTGTCGATTTGTGCCTGAAACTCTTTCGTGTCGGCGCTGGCCTTGGCCTTGCCGGTAACGTCAGAGTGCGCGGTGACAAACCAGTGATCGGCAACTTTTTCGTCAACGGTGTGCTCGCCAGTTTCAAAGCGCTGGCTGGTGCCGTCTTCAGATGTGAAATTAAACGGGGTATGGACGCGAATCGTCTTCTTAGCCATTTGCTACTCCTGTTGGCCCCTTTCGGGGCCGGGTTGGTTAAATGCCGTCCATATATGCCATGGTTTCCGGATACGGAGACTCAACAGCGCCCAGCTTGCCGTAATAGGTGGTCAGCTGGTAAATGCCGCGATACTGCACCGGCACGCTCAGCAGCGGAACCATCGGGAAGCGCACAAACTTCTTATCGTTGGTGTAAGCCATCATGCGGTCAGTGCCGCCGGTGCCTGCACCTTTCAACCATTTCACCGCGCGGATGTTCAGCGGAACACCGTTCTGATGGAAGGCGATCGTGTTTTCGCGCAGGTAGGTCAGCAGTGACTGGTTACCGGCTGAGGAAACGATGATGCTGGACAGCAGAGCGAACTGCTCAGGTGGCAGCAGCAGGTCACGTGGGACGATGGTATAACCAGACGCCGCCCAGGCATTGGAGAGCAGCAGGTTGATTGACGCCCGGATTTCGTCCGGCGTGGACGTTGCCCACGTCTTCGGAGCGTTAGTGGCTGCCGCGCCGTTGTAGTTGAGGAGACCTTTCACGCCCAGCTGGCTGTCACCGCGATAAACCTGCTCGTCGGTGTCCATGTTCCATTTCAGCTGCATCGCATCGAATTTCTGCGTATCGATCGGGCGACCGACTTTGGCAGCAGCAGCCAGTTCAACAACGGTCCAGCCCAGCTCCATGCCCCACAGAGTCAGCGGAAAGCCGGTTTTTGCGATGTCGACGTTCGGGCCAGCAATGGCGGTGGAGTCTTTGCCGATCCAGTTTTTACCGTTCGGATTCGGCGTACCTGCTGCGGCAAAGGTGGAGTTGGTGAAAGAACTGATGTCATCGGCGATCGACACGTCTTCGCGCAGCTGAATATCACGCGACCACGTGTAACCGACCAGCGGCATGTTCAGCTCCTGATCGAGGCGCTCAAGCTCGCCAACCAGGAAAGCGCCAGTGCCGTCGAGAGTGGCTTGGTCAAAAGTGTACATATTTAGCGATTCCCTTAGATGTTGTATGCGATTTCAGCGTTGCCAGCGGCATCGCCTGCGCCAGTGAATGCGGCATTCGGCAGCACGACGGTTTCGTCGGTGACAGCCGCGCCCAGAATTGCGCCCAGCGGGCTGGCGTCGGTCGGATTGGCGTTGCGCACGTAAACCGGTGCGCCTTTAGTCAGGCCAACTGCGGTGCTGCCGATGTTCACGGTCATGTAACCGCGCTTCATCACATCACCAGTGAAATTGGCATTTGCGCCAACCTGCCGCGCCATGTCAGGCGTAGAGGTGGTCGGGTAAGGACGCACGTACAGGCCGGTGATGACCGTTGCTTCGTCCGATGCCGCCAGCGGGATAAACTTGCCGTCTGCGCTGTCTTTACCTGCCAGGCCGTATTGGCTAAAAGTATTCGCGGCATTGAGGATAACCGGCTCGGTGGTCAGGTCTTGCGGGCGTGAGATAGCCCCGGCGATGCCTACTGGCATCCGGTACAGGTATGCAACCATGGGTTTTTCCCTTATTTATTCCAGTGGGCGGCGAATGCCTTGTTCAGAGCAGCCGGAGAGTTTTTGTTGGATGAGTCGTAAAACGATGCACGCGACGCAGTAGCTGGCGCACTGTTACGTGCTTTTGCGATTTCGCTGGCAGACACGAATACCGCGTCCAGCGTTGCCTTTGGCATTTTGGCGAAGTCCGGCGAAGCGCCAACCAGCGGGGTCAGCAGCGACTGACCTTCCGGCGTTTTGAATGCCGCGTCCATGGTGGAGCGTTTGAACGCCGCCAGCTTGCCGCCTTCCGGCAGCTTCACGCCTGGCAGGATGAGCTCGGCACGAGCCACGACGCCCTGATGGTAAGCAGCATCGGTAGTTGCGCGGGCTTTCTCTTCCTTCTCCTCCGGATCGTCGCTGTCGACGGTTGCCGTAGAGGTCGGGTTGATCAGCTGCTGAACCAGCAGCGTCAGCGCATCGACTTTCGCCTCAAGCTCGCTGTTAGTCTGCGCGCCGCCTTCACCATCCTCGTCGGTGGTCAGGCCGCCGAGTTCTTTATTCGGAGGGAAAGGCTGGGCCGGGTTGATGGTGATATTCAGTGCACGAGCCATATCAAGTGGTGGCTCGACAAGCTCTGATGGCGCGTTTTCCACCAGTTCAGCCAGGGTGTCGGCATCGTTGGTTTTAATCGCCCGTTTCAGCCGGCCAAGCCAGCCCTGATTTTTGGTAGTCATGAATGTGCTATCTCCAATTGAACAGCGAATACCTGCGCGACCATTGGGGACGCCCGCACAGTGGTTACCGATAATTGTGTGTTGTCGTGCTTTACCCGGACCCTGCTGCTGATACTCAGCGTCGTAGCCCATGGAAATCTGCTCCAGGCCATCCGTTACTTTCTGGATAGCCTCAGAGGTCTTGATGTGGATGTCGCCCAGCATTAAATCTGACTGGTAGCCGGTACCGCGCCGGACGTTCTGGATATGCCCGTGGGCGTAGTCCTTCCAGTTTCCCGGATTGACCATGTCTTTCGGGTGCCCCAGTGTGAATGCCATGCCTTCAAAAGATGCCAGCGTTTCAGGCCGGAACACCTCATCAGCGTCACGGGTAACGACGATTTCGCCGTCCTCATCGCCTTCGATGCCGGGCAGTTCACTTTCGTCGTAAACCTGCGCGCCAGTACGGGCGATCGGCACGTCTTTACACAGCAGGGAGCCGTCGGCCATCTCAAAGCGAGTGTTGCCGAGGCGGGTGGTGAAAAAATATTGCATCGTCAGACCTTAGCCAGCTTCCTGGTCACTTCCTTGAGCATCCGCACATTGCCACGCCCGATGACGGTCAACTTTGACAGGCGGCCAATTTTTAAGAGCTCAGCCCTCATGCTGCATGCTTTTACGACTGTGCGTGAGATATCGCCCTTTACTTCGTGGGTGACGTAGATTTTTTTCATGCTTAGTCCTCGGGAACGACAGGCTCCGCATAACAGCGGCAATTAGGGAACTGGCCCGCGTGACCGGTCATGCCATCCAGAGTCGGAGGCTTTGCCCAGTCAACGTACTGCCCGTTCATTTCTTTGTGAGAGTGGCGCACATCGCTGTCTTCTGCGGTGCGCCAGATGTAGCCGCGTGAGCCAATGGCAGTTGAGCGCGCTTGGGTGATTGCGGTAGATGCCCGGCCAACCTCGGTACGGGCGATAGTGCGGGCCCGCGCCACAGTCACCTCGCCGGTGCGCATGATTGCGTCAGTGAGCGCGCTGGAACGCTTACCGGACACCACAGCCTCAATCGCCTGATTGTGGATGTCATAAACGCGGTCGGCAGCCTGTAGGGGAAGCGATTTGAACAGTTTCACCTGCTCGTCGATGATGCTGCGCGTTACTGCGCCGGTGCCGGAGTTCATCAGTTCACGAAGCCCGGCAGAGATGCGCTGTGACCTGTCACGCCACATTGCATCGTCCGCAACTTCCAGCGTGCCTATCAGCCGACTCGACACCGCTTCCGCCCATGGCTCTATCAGGTCGGCATAGCGCTCCAGCCGGTCCATAATGTCGGTGACGCTATCGTTTGAACCATCGTATGAGCCCTCGACTATCGCGCCCACCGCCTGCGCTATCTGTCGTAGCTGTGTTCCCAGTTGCCTCTCGGCGCGCTTCAGGTTCGGTGGTTTCGACGTTATCGAGGTCTTTCTCTGTCGGCGGCGGGAGGTCACTGGCATTATCAATATCCTTGTCGCTGATAGTTCCGCCGAAGCCGGTTACGCGGGACGTCTCCTGCAGGTGCTGAGCGCCTGCCTTATCCGTCATCAGCCCTGAATCCACCGCCTTAGTGGTGGCATCGACGACAGCATTAGCGATGTCAGCGCGCTCTTTATCGGAAATCTGCCACAGCTCGTTAAACTCGAACGTGAAATCATCCGGCAGCGGCTTGGCAAACAGGCTCATGTGCAGCACTTCGAACAGCTTGCGGATCGGGCGACGCAGCTTGCGCTCCTGCTTGGTGGACACGTTGTCGTAATAGTTGGCGAGGTCAGTGTCACCAGTAGAGAAGCCAGCCGGAGACTGACCGAACAGGCGCACCAGTGGGATACCGAACGCGCCTGCCACCTGCTGCCCGAACTGAGCCAGCACATCGCTAAGCCCGGCATACGAATAGGTGTGCGCCTCGAACTTGTCGGCAGCATCCATGATGGTCATGCCTTCGTTGCTCTGATACTGGCGGATCATGTCCATGTGCGACATCAGCCCCTTAAACATCGGGCTGTCTTTACCCATAGCCAGTAATTTTCGCAGGCCATCAATGCTGTAAGTGCGCAGGTGCGCTTTGTATACCAGCTGAGCCACGCCAGTAGTGGTGCTGTCGAATGCCAGCAGGCGGTCAAAGCATCGCTCGATGATCGACATCCCCCAGTCGTTTTCAGTCAGGCGTTGCTGATATGGCAGCGGAACACCGTCGAAGCGGATCAGCCTTGAATGATGAATGCGCCACGGCGGGATACCTGTAGCTGACGTCACGACGCGGTAGAACTCCGGCATACCGAAGTCAGGCCCTAGCTCAGTCACGCGACGCTCTGTAGTGGCGTTGAGCATCCACCGATCCATAACCATGATGCCCTTGAAGGCACCCTTAGCGATGGTCTCGATGCGCAGCGGCGTTGAATAGTTCTGGCCGTCGATCAGGATGACGCCAACAGCGCCGCCGTAGAGGTTGGCCCACTTCAGCGTGTCGTTGAGGTGCTCCCAGATGCCCAGCTCGTCCCATGCGTTGTCCAGCTGCTTTTTCACCCCGTCATCGAGCTTTGAGGTGATTGTTACGCCCTTGCGGGTCATGTCATCGGGGATAGCATCGACGCCAGCCCCCACCAGCCAGGACGAACGGTAAGCCTGCTCAATCAGCAGCCTGTTGCGCGACGTCCAGTTGTTGCGGTAGGTGCCGGCACCGGACTGGTTCGATTCGTTAACGCCCATGCGGGCGACAAAGTTTTCATAGCTGTCACGCGTCGGTACAGGCTGCGACACGTTTTGTGTTTCGGACATGTTCAGCCTCTGCCAAGTTGCGCCCAAGTGCCAAGGCTGTCTGAGCTGGTGATGTAACCGTCCAGCCCGTAGCGTATGGCGTCTATGCAGTGGTTATGAGCGTCGACAATGACCGGGAGAATCTCGTTGGTCTTTTTGTCGACTTTGTAGGAGTAGAGCCGGAACTCGTCGGCGGTGTGCTTGCAGCGCTCGTGGATGATGATCTCCTCAAACCCTTTCAGGTAGGTGATGCCATCCTCAACGCTGCCTTTCCATTTGGCCGCGGCGTCAATGCTGAAGCCCTGCCGGCCAATGTGGCTGATTGTCTCCGGTCGCGCGCTGTCGGCTTTGATGGGCCAGCGGCGCGCCTCGGGGACTGAATCGTAAAACTGCGCCATTTCGTCAAGCTCCACGCCGACGCCATATGCTTCATATTCGATGTAGAGCTTCGCGCCCAGCATGAACATGCGGATCAGCGTGCTCGGGTCATTAGCGAAACCGAAGTCCGCACCAAAGAACAGCCGATCTGCCTGCTGCCAGAGATCATCCGGGAACGCTTCCACGCGGTAGCGCTGCTTGAAGATAACCGCCTCAGATATCGACTTAGGCTTGCCCAGCCAGATATGTTCGTACGCCTCGTAATCTACCCGCTTGCAATACTCCATCTCTTTGCGGAGCGTCTCAGGCAGATACGGGTTATCGTAGTAGTTCACCTCAACCGTGATACTGTCGTCAGGCGGGTTTACCACGAAGCGCTGATAGGTCGGGTCTTTCTCTTCGCCGGGGTTGAACGATACCCAAATTTCCGACCCCTCTTTACGAATGGTCGGCACCAGGATGTCCCACGAATCAGCGGATACAGACTGCGCCTCTTCCACCCAGCAGATATCCACGCCCTCAGTCGACTTGATGCCCAGCGGATCGAAGCGCAACCCCTTGAACAGGAATTCGCTGCCGCAGGCACTGGTGATCGTCTCGTTGGTGATGCGGAACCACGGGTTAAGGCCGAGCATCTCAATCTGGTCTTTCAGCAGCTTGTGCACTGAATCCTTGATCGAGTTTTGCACCTCACGGGTACAGAGGACGCGAAGCTTTTTGGATGCAGCCATGATAACCAGCGCGCGGGCAATGCCCCAAGATTTAGCGCCGCCACGACCGCCGTGGAATGTTTTATAGCGCTTAGGCCTGAACAGCGGTTTGAATTTGGGCGCGAAGCTAAGTTTCTTCTCCGCTGTCGTCATCATCCGCTCCGAAGCTAACCACGAACGTAGGCGCAGCCAGCGGTAACCCGTTGGGGCCGACCAGTTCGTTTTTAACGTTGTCTTTGAATGCCTGGACTGTGACGTGCTTGCCAAGCAGTTCGAGGTTCTTGACCTTGTCTGGCCACTTAATTTTTTTCAGGATACCGACCATCTCACGATCTTCTCCCCGGCCTTCGAACATATCGGCCAGATCGAATCCGCTCAGGTAACGGCGCCACGACGCGGGCCACTCGGAGACGGGCTTAATGCTCATGTCATCGGTCATGATGTCGAGCACATCCATCTGATCAATCTCTACCAGGCGGCGAAGCACATAGGCGGCATCGATACCGGTTTGTTCGACGCGTTGAGCCTTAAGCTCTGCAACCAGTTCCAGTACGTGAGGTTTTGTGAGGTTTTCATAGCCAGCCTCTTTGGCGGTCTTTTCGCTGTAGCCCGCCCTGATAGCTGCCTGAGTGGCATTGAGGTCTTTCAGGTACTCACGGGCAAACAGCTCTTGTTTGTCGGTGAGCTTTGCCATTTTTATGCCTTAACGAATGTCACTTTAGTTTTTACCAAGCGGCGGATGAGTCTGGCCGCTTCTCGCTCCATCTCATCAATCACTTCGCGCGTTGCAGGCTTACCCGCGTATTTGCGCTCAATCTCTGCCAGCACTGCGTTTACGTCATCGTTGGCTGGGTGGATAATTTCAACATTAAGCTTTGCCATATTAACTCCAACAAAAAACCGCCCGTAGGCGGCTTGTTTTATTTCTTTGCCATCTCTATGGCTGCATCAAAGAGCCTTTCTAATATCAGGTCAGGAAACTTTAACTTTTCCCGCTCAATAAAGAGCTCATGTTCGCCGCCTTCCCATTTCCACTGAAAATGGTAACCATCTGGACCCGGTTTAAAGAATGCTCTTGCATCTGGATTTGCGTAGGCTGCAGCAACAAGCGGATCGAATTTAAAGTCTTCAAGTTTAACCCTCATAGCTATTTCCTTTGCTGTATGTGTTTCTACACATTACAACTCATGATGGGTCTTGTGAAGGCAGACCAAACTTTTATGCATTCATCATCGGGCGCACTCGCAAATGCGCCCTGTGATGACTACAGGTACTTCACCGCCAGCGCCTTTAGCTCATCTTTCGCAGTCGCACCCAACTGTGATACGCCGCTTTCTACAAACGCCAGCGCTGCTTCGAAATCCTGCACGCCTGCTTTTACTTCTGCTTCCGGTGTCGGAGTTACTGCTGCGGTCGCTACTGCAGGCTGTACGGTTGCTGCGTCATTCAGTGGTTCTGACATTTCGGTACTCTCTTCTTTGGGATGGATGAACAGGCTTTTCAGCCATTCGAGGATTTTCATTTCTGCCGTTCCAGTTCGATTTGTCGGATGGCGGCTTTGTCCCTGTTGCAGTTAGCCAGGGAGTTAAGCAGACGCTCATTCAGCTCTACGCTATCACCCCATGTGAACGGGTCAGGGATAAGCGGCACTTCGCAGTCAGCCAGCAGGCTTACTGGTATCTGTACTGGCGGAACCTGAACGTACTTTGTCTCGGTGCGCGCGCAACTGGTTAACAGCGGCAGCAGGAACAGACTGCACAGAGCAGCCGTCGCCCTTAAGCGCCTCCCGGATGACAACCACCCTTTGCTCGCTTTCTGCATTGCTGGCCTGATTGTCATCGTGGGTTGCCTGGGCGATATCGTTGAAGAGTGCCGTAGCCTTCAGGACGTTAGTCGTGATCGCCTCGGCTGATGTCTTTTCCTGCTTCAGCTGCTCGTTTTGCTGAGTGAGAAGAGCTTTGGATGATGACTGGAGCTTTACGGTGACGCACAGCACGATGACCAGCAGGAGCAGCACCGCGATGGCGACTGCATCCCACTTAATTCTGCTTAAGGTCATCGGCGCTCTCCGCCAGGCACATTGAGCGCTCCATGTCGCGACGGTTCATCAGGCCGCGCCACTTCATGCCGCCGGCATATACCCAGCGGCGCAGCTCTTCGCATGCTCCGTCCTGATCGCCCGCATTCAGCTTCTTCAGCAGCGTCGATTTAGAGAACGAGCCGGAGCCAACGTTGTAGGTGAAGCTGTAGAGTGCAGCGCGCTGATATTCACTCAGCGGGACTTTGACCAGACCATCTACCGTTTTCTTTACCGGCTGCAGGTCATTCCACAGCAGCCGATCGCATTCGCGGTCGCTGTACTTCCTGCCTTTGACAATGTCGGATCCGGTATGCCCGTCACAGACCGTCCAGACGCCGGCAACGTCCTTATAGGGTTCGTACACGCGCCCTTCTACACCGTCCTTGCCGCCGAGGAATATTGTGGCGATAAGCATGGACCCGCCGCCTGCAGCAGCAATCAGCTTGTTGCGCAGTGAATTTGACATTGCCATGGTTATTCCTCGGTGAGGTCGGGCGCGGTGGGCCAGCGTTGAAGCGCTTTGATCTGCGCCAGCGTGGCTTTGCGTTTGTAATACCAGTTGATGCCGAGCGTTAGCAGGGCGACCAGAATACCGGCCAGGACGCCTACAGCGCTCCACTCATCGGGACTAAGCCGGGTCAGAAGACCGTTGGCAATCGTCCCGGCTGACGCGCCATACGCTGCGCCTGAAGCCAGTTTGCTCATATCGATACTCATGTGACCCCCTCGGTGAGGGAGCTGGCTCAATTAGGAATTGTCTACTTTCTGAACTGAGCAAGCCCGGTTAGCTTTAATCTTGTCGAGAGAGAAAAGCACCGCCCTGCCGTTGCGTAGTCAACGTTGAAGAATCCGCCTGAGCGCGGATTTTTTTATGGATAAAAATCGCCCTCTGCCACGATTGGGAAATCCGAAGTGTGCAGTGATTGGCAGGGGCGAAAACAGAAAAGCACCGCCGAAGCAGTGCCTTGATATCTGGCGGGCAAGGCTGGATTCGAACCAGCGACCAATCGGTTAACAGCCGAACGCACAACCGCTGTGCTTCTCACCCGGATTCAGACCAAAAAAAAGCCCCACGGCATGAATCCGCAGGGCTATTTCTGTCCACTTTAAAGCCGTGGACTGCTTTGTTTGTTGCCGCTCAACAACAAGACGTAGCTTTCACTGTTAGGAATCGTATCCCCAGTTTCGGGAAAAGTAAATAGCCTGCGATAAAATAACAGGCTATTTTATTTAACTCTATGCAGTGACCTTGTTCAGCGCTGCATTGGCCCACGACTCCTCTATCTCCAGCTTGCCTATGAGCGTTTCATAGAACGCCTTCACGCTCTTCTTCCAAGTATCCAGGCTGATGGCATCAGTTACGTCACAAACTGCAGCGTGGGCCTCTGTAGACGGGATGCGCTCATATCCCCGACCGCAGCAGCGCTTACAGTCCCCCATTACCGGTACGCCCTGCCGCTCTGACTCTTTGCGCATCACCGCGCGCCCTCGCCCGTTACAGTCCCGGCACGCCGAAGACACAACGCCTTTGCCTGCGCATGTTTTGCAGCGCACCCGGACCTGCTCACGCACTTCGCGTCGGCCGGCGCCGGACAGCATCGACTTCATTGTCACGACTTCAGCTGCAATAAAACCGGAGGCGTTGCAGCACTCGCACGGCTTTACGCTGGCAGCGCTGCGGCAATAATCGAGATAGGCGTAAGTTGCGAGCACTTGCATCACGGCTGGTTTAATATCTGTTTCAAGCTTGCGAAGGGCGGCAACCCGGTCGCAGGTGTGGAGTGCAAAATCAGTTAACAGGGATACGGCGCGTCGGGCGTCGTTCTCGCTTACTCCAATCTTGCCCATAAAAGCGCAGTAACCCATAGCGGCGCGGGACATGGTCATACCCATAGCTGCGATGTAATCAGTGCCTGTAAGCGTGTCTGGTGAAGTTTGGGGTGCCATGCCGCTGAAGTTCTGGGTCTTCGCGTAATGGTACTTGGCTGTCGCTTCTAAGCTCATGCTCTGCTCTCCTTTCTCGGTCCCTGATACTCGCCGTAAGCTGGCTGTCGATTTTTTGCTTTAACAGATCGGTGAGTAACCTTTTCAGAAAATAAGGCTTCTTCAGCAGTCATTCCGCTTTTTAAACGCCTGACGATCGTGGAATGAGATACCCGAACACGTGAATCTCTAGACCATTCAGTTGGTGTTTTAGTCTCACCGTTGTAAGTCACCGAATGTCTCCCTTTAACCGTATGCTGGGGAATATGCACACGAGAACGCATAACGTTGCATGCCCGGCAAAGTACCCTGAGATTATCCGGTTCATTGTGGTGAACGACCTCATCCTTATGATCGATATGTGTAGTCTTCCAGGTAACGGCTTTTCCACATTTCTCACACGGGGGAAGGTTTGCTCCGTATCGGTCATAAACCACTTTACGGTGTTCATAGACTGAACCGTTTGCCATAGCTAATGGATGATCTGGAATGTGAAGCATCTGATAGCCTTTGGAGTTTTGAGAACGAAAACTACGCTTTCCTACTGTGGTTAATTCGTAAGTACCGTATCTCAGCATGCGGAAATAGTGCTTCTGGCAGACCTGTTGCGAGATGTAGTCGCTTTCACGGTCACAACCATCGACTTTGCATTTCATGCTGCCTCCATCTCTGTGATTATGATTTCCAGCCTGCCGCCCTTAACCACTTCACAGCGCACCATGCGCACGTCATCAATGAGGCTGTCGTCAGCGATGACGCCTGCATGGGTGAGCGAGTCAAGAGGGGCTTTGAATAGGTTGTCGAGGTCACGCCGGGCGCGTGTAGGTGGATATGCGAGGATTTTTACTTTTAGCCTGCCGGCCAGTTGGTATTGCTGATTTGCTTCGGTGATTTGTCTGGTTACTGCTGCGGTGTATTCCCTTCCCTTCTTGCTTTTTATCTTTCGTCCGCGGAACACTGAGAAGAGATGATTGTTTCCGGGCGGCCAGGGTAATTCGAGCCTGTATTCATTCATCGCCTTAGCTTCCCCTCTCTGAGCAAAGCATCCTGCGTCCTGATGACGCCTTCGAGATGTGCGATGCGAGCCTCAGTCACTTCACAGCGACGCGTACGCCGGTCTATCTCGTCATGACAGGATGAGCATGCCCAAGCGGCGAAAAGGTCGTCAGGCTTCATTCCTGTGCCGCAAATGCCGACCATCCGGTAATGCGCGAGAACGACTGTTTCCGAGTTGCCATTGCATATGCCTGGAAGCCTCACTTGACATTCCCTGCCCCGCGCTTCTTTGCGTAATTTACTCATCGTCCCCTCCGTGCATTCTTAGGTTGTCGTCTTGCATCCAGCCGGCGCAGCAGCGGGCGCAGGCATACACCCATTCCGGCGGCAATGCTGAACCGCAGCCAGCGCAGCTGATAGCAGGCGTATCGCCAGATGGTGTGGAACGGGACGTAATCGAAGTGCTCGTAGAACCAGTTGTCTTCTTCGCAGATTTCACAGCTCATCCCGAATCGGTATTTATCTTCACTGGTCAGCACGGTGTTGCAGCTACAGCAGCGATTACGCCCAGCATTTGTGCTCATAGGTTGTGTCTCTCCGTGGTTCGCGATTCCCTTCAGGCAGCAGCGCGCTGACCAGCCAGAAGCGGGGATCGGCAGCGAGTGTCTTTTGGGCTTGTATGTTGCGGGCGGCGTAGCGTGAAAGGAGTTCGTTGGCGGTGTCGGTATTTACCGGATCATGAGTGAACCAGGTCTTTTTCATGCGTGCGTCCTGAACAGGTACATGCATGATGACAGCGCTACGCCAGTAGCCTCTGAAACCTGCTTAAACGTCATGCCGCTGCGGCGAAGTCGGACTACTTCCCGCACCTGCTCCATGGTGTGATGCTTTCGACAGCCGGTATTGAGGCTGATGCCGTATGCGGATGCGGCGCAATAAATCGAGCTTGGTGAGCGACCCAAACGCTTTCCGATCTCCGCAGCCGTCATGGTCTGGCCCATTTCCCGTATCGCTCTAATCTCAACGGTGGTGTAGTGCTTACCCATTTTGTTTTTCCTTCAGATTCATGTATTCGCTGTCGGCCGGCACCGTCAGTTTGCAGCCGATGTTTAAAGCCCAGCCCTCTACCTGCGTCAGGAAAAAGTGCATCTCTCCCGTATCAAGATCTGAGGTGTGGCGAAGCGAACTGATTGTGGTTTTCTCGCCGGTGATAACATCGACCATTTCTCGCTGCTCATAGCCGAGATAGGTGTGCTTCATGGCGTCTTTGACCCACTCTTTGGTAGCGATGGTTTTCCCGCGGCGGATGAGGTA
Organism: Pantoea latae; assembly: GCF_002077695.1. GTDB lineage: Bacteria > Pseudomonadota > Gammaproteobacteria > Enterobacterales > Enterobacteriaceae > Pantoea > Pantoea latae. The sequence continues at coordinate 16,171 of NZ_MWUE01000015.1, read as the reverse complement.
TTCGCTAAGCTGTTCGTACCAAACATGGGAAAGGGCATTTTGTGAAAGGCTTCTCTTGTCCCGCCAGGGCTTTAAGATGAGGCGGTAGCAGTCGCCGGATTCGAGCAGAGGTTGAAGCTGTTGCCCGATGGCGTTGAAGTTAGTCTTATGAAGCCGAAGGCCCTCTTTCGGTATCTCCATCAACAACCTCCTTCAGTTGCTGAATAATTACGTGAAACGCATCTTCCAGGCGCCCTACGGCTGCATCTGAAAAAGGTTTGTCACCCCGATGAACCATGAGGAGCTGCTGCTGGGCGTTCACGGCGTTGATGTAGGCGTTGCAGATCTGCCGGTAATCTCGCTTTGAGATGGTGACTTGCTTGCTGCTCCTGAGTGGTGGCGCATCATCAGGTGACTGACAGCCCATCAGGTCGACAGCTTCTGCGGCCAGCGTGCTGATATGCGTCAGCGTGTCCTGCGATGCCGGTTGCTTCCGGGCGACGTCAATGATCGCCAGCACCAGGTTGCGCGTCTGGTCCTGCGAAGGTCGGATAATCAGCTGCGTTACCTGCGTCATGCCCTTGCTCCTTCCCGTCCTGCCAGCCAGAAGAAAAACGCGCGGTCGACAGTTTCATCCTGATAGCCGAGGTGCGATCGGGTCATGCTGTGCTTGTCGCCGTGAACGCTGTGATAAAAACGCTCGAAGCTGTTTCTGATGCTTTCGCTCATGATTACCTCCCTTTCCTGACGAGTGCTTTCAGCCGGGCAACGTTGTCCAGAGCCTTTTCGCTGGCGGTTGGCATATACATTTTCTCCAGCTGCGCGCGCGGTGGCGGAATTTCTTCGCCAGACTCGATGCGCGACGCCATTTTGCGAAGCTCGGCGCGGCATTTTGCACGCAGCTCAGACTCGGAGAGGTTGTTGGCGCGCATGGTGCTGTACAGGCCGGTGACCATCCAGTATGCGGCGTTGCTTTCCCACGGATACGCCTCAGGGCTGTCGATCAGACCGCGGCGGGCGGAGTACTTCATCACCATGTCATACAGGCCGTCTTCGTCCGGCAGACCAGCGGAGCGGAGTTCGCCCTGCTTACACCACTGGATAAACTGGCCCGGCGACGGCCAGAACGGCGAGGCACTGGCGCGGGCGTGCTTCATGCCGGCCGACAGCTGCTGCTTCTTGCTGATGTCGTTCTCTGCGAAAGCGATAACCCACTGGCGCTTTGCCGAGGCTTCGTCCCGCGGGTCTTTCAGCGCAGTGCTGACCGATGCAGGAAAAACCTGCTTGAGGCTCATGAACAGCATGTCGACCAGACGCTCAACGGTTTCGTTGACGCCACGATCTACCGGCTGCGGGCCGTCACCAGCCATGCGGGCCAGCGCGCTGCTGTCGCGGTTGTTTATTGCGGCTACGAGGTTTCTCATATGAAATTTTCCTCCCACTCTCTGCGGTCGTTCCAGTGTGGAATCTGCTGCTGTGAACTGGATGGCGCGTTGCGAGCCGGCTGGCTCATCTGCGCTTTAAGGGTCGCCCATTGCTTTCGCAGCTTCGACGGGCTGAGGATATTTGTCTGCCAGAACTGATTGCCGTTCGCCCAGGTGAATACTTCGCAGATTTCCCGGTGGCTGACCTTCAGGGAATCGCGCATCAGGCGAATGTCGTTTGCCCAGGCTGGCCAGTTGGGTTGCTGTGCTGTCGGGGTGATCACCTGAACCCGGCTGAATATCCACTGAGCAGCCAGAAGGTCGTCAGCGTTTCCCCACTTGTCTCCTTTCGGTGAATGAATCGCTGCATCAGGCCGGACAACAGGAAGACTTTTCAGACGCTCGTCAGAGGATTCGCCAGAATTCTCGGACGTATTTTTAATGTCTTTTTTGTCTTTTGTAATAGTGTCTTTTGTGTGTCCCTGTTTTGGTGACAACCCTGTCACCGTTTTGGTGACACTTTTTGTCACTGTTTTGGTGACAGTGACACCATCTTGGTGACACTCTGGAATTTGCCACTCAGCGAGGTTCTTATTAGGCCCGATTAGCATGCCTTCCCGGACCAAAACCCCCATCTGAATAAGCTCGTTTTTCGCCTTGTTCACCTTCTGCCGCGGCAGTCTGGTGAGTTGGCTTATCTGGCTGTCAGCAATGCGATCCATCTTTTTGTTGAAACCGTATGTTTTCCGGCAAACAGCATGCGCAACCTTCGCCTGATTCCTGGTCAGGTTGGCCCCTATCAGCTCTTCGTACAGCTCGTTTGCCAGACGCGTATATCCGTCGTCTGTGTCTGCCACACGTTGCTCCACGACCCGGAGTTCGGGCCTGATTGGTGTTACATTTGCAAGAGCGAGGCTCATGTTGCCTCCTCCGGCTCTGTTGCATCACCTAACACCCAACGGAGCGCTGCAGCGTAATCGCCGGTTGCCTCTGTCAGTGCATGGGTAATTTCTTTGCGGGATCTCATGCGGGGTTTGCTTTCGCCCATCACGGCGCGCTGACGGCGGGCTCTTTCATGGCCCTTCACTTCTGCGCCGACTTGCGTCAGTTCCTTCACCTTGGCGCGTTGTTCTTCCGGCGGCATTGTTGACAGCTGGCGAGCATGAGTGACTGTGACCTGTCCGCCCTCCACTGCATCCTGCACTGCCTGCGTGCAATCCAGCAGCGACATGGTCGCTTTTACGGTCTGAAGGCTGCAGCCGAAAAGCAGTCCTAAATCCTGCTCATCGTGTCCGCGTTCAAGCATCGCCGCCATCTTCTTCGCCCGCCCCAGTGGGGTATCGGCACGCCGGATTTCGTTCGCGCTGACCATGTACTGGGACATGCGCACTGCTGATCCCCGCTTAGCGATTGCTGGCACGAGTACCGGTTCTTTACCTTCTGCCGCCAGGCGAATATTTGCCTCCAGGCTATGCCGGACCCGCTGACGACCGTCGACAACGCAGACCTTGCCGGATTCGGGATCTTTCCAGCACAGAACAGGCTCCAGAACGCCCTGATCCATGATGTTCAGCACCATCGCTTCGTCGATAGGCAGATGAATACGCTCGTCATAAAGCGGGTGCGCCGGGTCAGTAACCAGATACAGGGCGACCGGTTCGAAAAACAGCACATTGCTTTTGCCACTGGCGCCGTAAGCGTCGATTGAGTTCTTAGCCATTGGCGCCTCCGAGATTGAAAACTTCAGCCACTTGTTTCATAATTACCCCTGTGAATTGATCCAGTCTTTTCGCATCAGGCCTCGAAGCTGTTCGCGCAGCTCGGGGCCTTTTCTTTGCCCAGAATCAGGGCCACTTCCTTCGCCACCGCTTTAGCCAACTGCGCAGCATCGTCATCAACAATTCCGTATTCGAGGATGTCGATAGCCATGCTCATCTGGCGGAAAAAGTTCTTCTTCATGCGGCTGACCTGGTATTCAGCGATCCCCAGCTTTTCCGCGAATGTTTTCTGGCTGATAGACGCCAGCTTGTTCAGCAACGCCGATTCAATGCGGCGCGCGTTCTTGCTTTGAGTTGCATGTTCCATCTTGGATAATTCCTTTGTTGGTTAATTGGTTGCGCGACATTTCGGTGAGCAAGTCACTTAAGGTTTCCCCACACGGGCGGGGACGGGTTTCAGAGTGTTAAAGAGCGGTAATGCTTAAGCTGCTTTGTCTTTGGACGGTGGGAAAACTTCATCCAGCGAGCACTTGCAGCCCAGTTTTTTTAAACCTTCAATGATTGCTCGACAGTCATTAAGGCTTGGAGTACGGATGTTCAGTTCATAGTTGGCGATACGGGATTGACCCCAACCAATGGCTGAAGCCAAGACAGCTTGCGAAACTCCGATTTTTTTTCGCTGCTGAGCAATGTTGTTCATTGCAGCCTCCATAACATTAAATGCAGAACCATTACACACAAAATGTGATTAACAGTCAACCTCAATTCGTGTACGGAGTGCAATCACGAACCGTGGTAAATTTACTGGATGAAAACAATGCATGAGTTAATCGGGGAAAGGATCAAATCCCTGCGTGAAGCAAAAGGACTTAGCCAGGTACAGCTAGCCAAACTTTGCGGTTGGGCAGCTCCGTCTCGTCTGGGGAATTATGAATTAGGCACGCGTAAGGTAAGTGCTGACGACGCGGTAGTCCTTGGCTCAGCCCTTGGAGTATCACCAGCCAAAATCATGTTTGGCGATGAAGCCGATTCTGTTTTCAAGCAATACGAATACCCATTGTTCGCCTACGTCCAGGCTGGCCCATTTTCTGAAGTGGGCAGCTACACCGCGAGCGATGCTAAGGCATGGGTGGCAACGACAAAGAAAGCCAGCGAGAACGCTTTCTGGCTTGAGGTAAAAGGTCACTCTATGACGGCACCGCAAGGCGTCCGTCCGAGCTTTCCAGAGGGCATGCTGATTCTGGTTGATCCGGCCGAACCGGTTGAGACGGGCGACTTCTGCGTCGCTTCAGCGAATGGTGATTCAGAGGCAACTTTCAAGAAGTACGAGCTGGATGGCGGCGTTAGTTACCTTGTGCCGCTGAACCCTGCATACAGGATTCTGGACTGTGACCACAGCATTAGAATCATCGGCAAGGTGGTTAAGGCTCAGTGGCCGGAAGAGACGTTTGGGTGAGATAGAAAACCAATTTCTTAAATTTATTCAGGATGAAAACATTCAGTGGCTAAGAAAGATGATTTCAGGCCTACACAAAAACAGGTTGATGATGCCATTAGCGTTCCAAAAAGAGTCACCTTCTCGGGGGTAGCCTGGAATGCTAGCGAAGGCAGGACGCCAATCTGGTATAAGCTCGACCTTAAAGCTTTTGATGGCAATGGAAACCCCTTAGTTGGCATAAGATTTATGCTGCATTGGCGTTATCCAATTGTCGAGGGCGTGGATATTGTCAAACTTTCTTATGTCATGTTTTTGCATGACCGCAGGGTGTTTGCTCTAGACCCATATCCTGCCGACAACAAGCCTCACCGTAACAGAAGCAAGGTTGATCATCCTGATTTCGTTGACGTGGCCATTGGACCTCATTACCACCTGTACTTTGAGTCTGCTGGGGAAGAGGTTGCATTAAAGCTAGATGTAGACATCAAACCAGACGACTTCTTTGGCTACTGGAATTACTTCTGTTCTGCGCTTAATATCACTTATACAGGCAACCCTCCTTTGCCACATCAAGACAACTCAGGCCAGCTATCATGGGAAATGTAACGTGTTCAACAGTCATAACTAAGCTCGGGTTCGAATGTCACCCAATGAGCGATACACTGCTGCGCGTCATTAGCCCGTTCACGTACTATGATGATAGCGAACAAATCAGCGTCTTTGTTCAAGAGATGAGTGGGCAATATCGCATAACCGATTACTGCGACACCTTGATGAACATTGAGTCTCGAGGGATAAACCTGACAAAAAGAAAAATCGATCTCATCCGGGCTTCTCTAGCCTCTCAAGGCGTGACACTTAACGAGTCTGGTGAGATTTCGGCATGGGCAACAGAAAAGAATGTCGGGTCAATGACGGCAAATGTCATTCGAGGTGGGTTACTTGCCTCAGCCCAATCGGCTGATTGGTATGCAGAAGTTAAAGATGACCGGTTTGAAAAGTGTGTCATTAGCTACCTGAAATCGCAGGGGCTAGGCGCCAGGCTTTCTCTTAAAGAAAAAGTGAGAGGAATAAGTGGTCATGACATTACTATTCCCATAACGCTTAAACAAGAATCAAAACTTCTTGCACCTAAGAGAGGATTCACTGTCAGCCTTTCAGGCTCAAGAGGCTGGAATACAGCCCACTCTACAGTTGGAAAGATTGTAGATATTAGTCACTCAGTACCTCAAATCAGCAATCGATTCGTTATTGTCGATAGCGAGGGATTAAGTCCCGAACTGCAACAGCTGTCATTGCTGTTCAACGATAGCGCCCTTGTGCTTCCTTTCCATAACAGGGACACCTGGATTGAATCACTGGTTGCTTAAGTATCCCGGCCACCGCGCCGGGCTTTTCATACCTGCACCACCTGCACCTTTTCTTTACTCCTGCACTTTTTTCATTCTCCTGCACTCTGCTGCTAAACCTGCAACCCGCCACTGAGCGGGCTTTTTTCTTTTCAATACATCAAGTAACGCAATCCTGACGAGTAAAATTACTGCGCTATCTTTTACAGCAGCGCAGCGGCAATTGCCTAAGATTGTAGAGCACATTTGCTGTGTGCGATGGCTTTCCCCATTTGAAGCGATGTTTCAATTGCCCGCTCTTGCAGCGGGCTTTTTTTATGAAATAAGCGCAACCGCTAATTAAATCAACCGCTTACGCTTGCATATTGAAGCGTGGTTATTATTATGAGCAGACCAGCCAGATAAATCGTGTGTCATGGGTGGGATTCTAAAAGCAACTCGCTATCTACCACGTTGCCCGTCATCTCTCCTCGAGTGACGGGCTTTTTTGTGCCTGCCGATCACCGCCAAAAATAAATTCACACCGAAATCATACACATAACGTGTTACACGCATTTTATACACAAATCGTGATTGACCATTAAATCACAATATGTGAATATCCTTTCCATCAGCAGGACGCAGTACCCAATAGGATGTTGGATCGCTCTTTAACATTGATGGGGTTTATTTCTCCCGCCCTTGTGGGAGACCAAAGAGCAGTTGGCTTTGGGATTGGATGAATGCGCAGGCTGATGCGCGATAAGGCAGCGGCACCCATGCCGACATAGATTTCAGTCGGATCGAGCGTGGCGGACACGGCTCAGGCTATGAACAAGCTGCCGACTTCCGAAAGCCGGAGATCAGCACCGGCCATCCAATCACCTAAGCCAATTACCGGAGGTAAATATGTTTGCAGCTACCAACAGCGTCAGCCGTCGCTACCTCAAGCGTGGCGAACTGATCGCAAAACGCCGTGCAGAAGCGGCAGAAGGCAAAGCACGCGTTGACGTCAGTGCCGAGCGCGTCTCGCGCGCTGTATTGGCGCCGAGCTTTCGTGAAAAGAACGATGAAGTAGCACTGCGCGTTAGCACCAAATACCAGAAGGTCAGCAACGAAGCTGGTCGTCAGATTCACGCAGTGCAGAAGATGCGCGGGAAAAGCGTACCGCTTATCTAATCTCTTTCATCCCAGCTTCTGCGTCGGTAAGCGAGGTGAAGCTGGTACAGATTGCTGGCTTTAACCTGTTTCCCGCATAGGGAACAGACAGCCCCATGCGGAGTATGTTTTTTTTCGTCTTGAAAGGTGAACTGAAAACGGCGAGCTCCGCACTCAGGGCACCGAAACTTAACCCGGCCCATTAGGAGACTCCGCTTAAATTTTAGTTAGTGGTAGCTAACCCTGGCACCCTTCTCAGGTTTAGCCAGAAAAAATTAAATTACTTGCCGCATAAGCGGCTTTTTTTACGCCCGAATTCAGGAGAGTAACGATGTGCAATTGCATTGAAGAGGTTGGCCAGAAGGTCCGGGAGCAGATGCTCAAAAGCAAACCGGATGATGCCGAAATCGACGAAAGCTGGGGAGCCAGCGGCTGGGACAATCAAGTCATGTCGCTCGGCGATGGCAAAATTCGCGTGATGCTCAATTACAAAATGGGCTGGTATCCACGCAAGAAAGACGGCAGCCGCGCTAAGAACGCCAGCCGCAAAGAAATGGCCGTGAAGATGAGTCACTGCCCTTTCTGTGGCGTCAGCCTTGAGTGACACCGCAATGACCTGTTTTGACAGGTCATTGCGGTGCATTTGCACCAGACGCGTAATGAGCCGCAATGCGGTACGAGAGTTTTTCGCCTTTGGCTCCTGCAGGAATGCAGGGGCCATTTTTTGAGGCTATAGAAACGTGAAGCCATTAGATATGAGTGCCCACCTTTCTTGGGAGGAGCTCACAAAGAATTTTCGCTATGACCCTGATACGGGGTTGTTTACAAAGAAAGCATTAACCAAATACCAAAAAGAAAGGCCAGCAGGATCCAATAGCGGCTCTGAATACACCCGAATATGCATAAACAGGCGCGTTTATTTTGCTCACAGACTTGCCTGGTATTACATGACAGGAAGCCCCCCAGAAAAGCTTATTGATCATATCAATGGCGATAAGCGCGACAACCGATTCTGCAACCTAAGAGAAGCCGATTACTCCCAGAACATGATGAACAGCAAGCTATCTTGCGCCAATACATCTGGGTGCAAGGGGGTTGATTGGGTCAAGCGGAAACGGAGGTGGAGAGCTACTGGAAAGATTGATGGCAAGAAAATTTACCTAGGCCTGTTTGCTAACAAAGAAGATGCCATCAAAAAGTACCAAGAATTCGCTAAACAAAACCACGGCGAATTTTTTCTGAAAACTAAATAATCCACTCACAACAAGGAATAAGCCATGCAACAGATCGCCGTTGCAGGGTGGCCCGTTGCTGGCTGCTCTGAATCTTTACTCGAAACCATTACTCGCCGCCTTCGTGCTGGCTGGCGTTCTCTCATCGAAACCCTGAACCAAAGAGGCCAGCCATGAGAATCCGCTATTTCCAGAAAGCGCAGGAGCTTTCACGTGAGGCCCATCTGTTCGGCGACAGCGCGAAATGGGCTATGGCAATGCTGTTGTTACGGAGGGCGCACCAGTGAAACTTTCATGGCGTGCTAAGCAGGAAGTCGAAGAGATCATGAAAAACCTCTCTGAGACCGATTTAGAGCGCATCGGTGATGAAGTTGACGCGATGATGGAGCGGCACAAGATTAACCCGCTGATGACCGCGCTGTGCGCGTTCCTGCCGAAGCACTTCGATTACCCGGCCATAGAAATGGTCGACGAAGACGACGAGCAGTACGAAGCCGCCGAAAACTTCCTGCGCGATGCGCTGGTGAAGGTGGCAAAGCGGGAAATGGCGATCGGTATCTGGAAAAACAAAAACAGCTATGACGAGGTAGCGTGATGACAACTGCATTAACAACGATGGCCGGCAAGCTGGCAGAACGCCTTGGAATGGACCCCGGCACCGACCTGATGAACACGCTGAAGAATACAGCGTTCAAAGGTGGCAACGTCACGGATGAGCAGTTCACCGCCCTGCTCATTGTTGCTAACCAGTTCGGCCTCAACCCGTGGACGAAAGAGATTTACGCCTTTCCTGATAAAGGCGGCATCGTTCCGGTCGTTGGCGTTGATGGCTGGGCTCGCATCATCAACGAGCATCCGCAGTTTGATGGCATGGAGTTCATTTACGACAAGGAAGAAGGCGCCAGTACCTGCAAGATTTACCGCAAAGACCGCAATCATCCGACCGTAGTAACTGAGTACATGGCGGAGTGTAAGCGCAATACGCAGCCATGGCAGTCACACCCTACCCGCATGCTTCGCCATAAGTCACTTATCCAGTGCGCCCGCATGGCATTCGGTTTCGCCGGCATATTTGACCAGGACGAAGCAGAGCGGATTATCGAGAGCACTCCAGCAGGTGTTACCGCAGGCAAGGAAAGCGACGGACGCCGTCCAGCTCTGATTGCGAAGTGCGAAGAAGCTGCGCAAATAAGCCTCGAAATATTCGCTGAGACATGGAAGAACCTCAGCCAGGAAGAGCGCCAGATTATCGGCAACGCAGAGAAAGAGCGCATCAAAAACAGCATCGCTATAGACGCAGAATTCAGCGAGGTGCCGAATGGAACAGAGAACTGACGAGTGGTTCGCGGCGCGCTGTGGAAAGGTCACAGCAAGCCGACTGGCTGACGTAATGGCAAAGACAAAGTCAGGCTACGCTGCCAGCCGGCAGAACTATATGGCAGAGCTTATCTGCCAGCGTCTGACCGGGAAATCTCAGGAAGGATTCAGTAATGCAGCAATGCAGCGCGGTACGGAGCTGGAGCCGGTCGCGCGAGAAATGTATGTGCTGAATCAGTTTGACGCCAACGTTAACGAAGCGGGATTTGTTAACCACCCAACCCTGAAGGGATTCGGAGCCAGCCCGGACGGTCTGGTCAATAGCGACGGGCTTCTGGAAATTAAATGCCCGAACACCTGGACGCATCTCGAAACGCTGAAGACCGGCCAACCGGCAAGAAAGTATCTCCTGCAGATGCACGCGCAGATGATGTGTACTGGCCGTAACTGGTGCGACTTCGTCAGTTACGACGACAGGCTGCCCCCTGAACTGGCTTACTTTGAAACCCGTGTAGCGCTGGACAGCCAGCTTGTTGATGAAATTACGGCAGAGGTGAAGAAGTTTATCGCCGAACTGGAAAAGGAAGTGGAGGCGATTCTTAACCGCGGCAAGGAGGCTGCATGATACAAACGCCCGACTACAAACGCCGGGGCAACCAGATAAGCCTCGGCCGACGGTGGACTTACACAGAGCTCGGCATCCTCAAAGAACTCGCAGCAACTACCCCGCCCAAATTAATCGCCAGACAACTTAACCGCTCATACGAATCTGTTCGCCGCATGGCGTATCAGTGTCGCGTGTCGTTCCGTGAAGAGCGCAAAAAGGCTGGCTAACTATTTCGCCGCTCAGCGGCTCAGGAGATGACAGATGAGTGAAGTTGCGATTTATAAAGGCCCATACCTGGGCGACGACAGGCTTTACGTGCGACTTGACGCCTACAACGATGTGGTTGCAGAAAATGCCGCCCTGCAGCAAAAGCTGGATGCGCTGGCGGCGGAGCGGGAAAAGTTTGCAGTTGAGTGCGCCGCAGCAAAAATCGCAATTCAGTATGCCAATAACGCTGGATTTAAATGCCTGCTCAATACCCCGGACATTAACGCCTACCTCAACTCTGTGCGGGCTGAGGGCGTGGAGATGTTCGCAGCTCGTCTTCGCAGTGACGCGACCGAACTATCGGTTTGCAAAATGATCGCTTTGGGCGCTGATGATTTCGCTGCCCAACTCCGCTCACAGGAGGCCAAATGAAGCAACTAACTGACATCGTATGCTGCCCCGATGTGGCAGCAAGTCGCTCACATGGGATGCCACAGTCGTCAAAAATACCAGCGTCAAAGATGGCCTTCTCAGACTGCATGAGGTCTCAGGGCTGTTTTATCTCGGCTGCGATGAGTGCTCAGAGACAGTGGCTAGAGCAACCGCGCATGAAGTGGCTGACTTTCTCAATGCAAATATGCAGGAGGCCAAATGATGCAATTTACGGAAGAGCAGAGAAAGGCGCTGGCTGGACTTTGCAATATCGAGATCAAACGCTGGAAAGTCGCATCAGAAGCGAACCCGAATATGCGCTATATGGTCGAGCTGATGGAAATCGCCCTGGCTGCACTGGCTGCCCCGCCCGTTGCCGCGCTGACTCTTCCAACGCTTCGCCTGCTGATTGAAAGCGAGGTGTCCGACTTTTGCGCGGGAATAGGCTCGCCGGGTGAGCCTGAGACGCCGGAGGAAATTCAGGCTGATCTGATGGGTCGAATCGCAGCCGTTTTTCGTGACCCGCTGCCAGCAGCCATGAACGCCACCGCGCCAGCAGTGCCCGATGGCTGGAAGATAGTGCCGGTTGAGCCAACGCCTGAGATGATTAGCGCGGGGAAAGGGGGCTGCGTTACTAGCTATATGGCGCGGGAAATCTATGACGATATGCTGGCAGCAGCGCCTTCCCCATCTGACCACCTCTGATATACTGTTCGCATAAACAGTATATTGGTGGATATATGCGCAAATTCGTAAGTGGCGCAGTAGCGTTCTACATGCTCGATAAGGGTGAGAAGCTCACCAAGAATGAGATATTTCACCGCTACGACCCGGTGCGCTTCGTAATCTGGCCGCGCAAGGGTGGCTGGGACGTGATGGAGTGCGTGGGCAATGAATGGTTCAGGTTAAGCGACAGCCTGTTTGAATCGGAGAATGCCGCATTCGTGTTCGCCTACGAGAAGTTCTGCGCTGAGTGACGCACAAAGAAAACAGTTAACGAAATGACCGCCCACGAGGCGGTTTTTTTATTGCCTGAATTTTGGAGATAACCATGAAAATTAATATTGGTGACAAGTACGTCCTGACCGCTGACCAGTTCCAGTTCATCGTGCAGGAGAGGAAAGTCGTGAAGGAAGGAAAGAACGCCGGCGGGGAATACCTGTCACTGGTCGGCTACTTCCCGAAGCTCAGCCAGGCAATTGCTGGCCTTATTCATTTGGACGTGCAGATGTCGGATGTGCAGTCGCTGCAGGAGATGGAACGGCATATTCGCCGGGTGTCTGAGCAATGCGAACAGGCGATTAAGGAGGCTGTATGAATTTTCCAGATGCAGCAGATGAAGCGGCAGCAAGAGAGCAGCAGATGATTGAGGTAGCGCTGGCGAACAGGCCACGGCCGGCGGTCGAGTTCACCGGCAAATGTCACTACTGCGAGGAGACGATAAGCAAGGGGCATTACTGCGATGCAGGGTGTCGCGAGGACCATGAACGATTATTATGGGCGCAGAAGCAGAGGAGCGTTGCGTGAAGATTAAGTCATTAAAGCCAGGCGATACTGTGTATAGCCTTTCCCGCCATAAAATGGGCAATACCACCATTAACACCGTGTCAATGTATCGCGTGAGCATTAAAGAGGTGCACGAAGACCACGTAATTGCGTCGGTTAATGGAAACGCGCCTCGTAAGTACCGCGAAAGCGAGGTGGCAAAGTGGAAGAAGGATGAGCCCGTCTTGATCCGCAGCCGCATGGGGTATGCGCGCCTGGCCACGAAGTCAGAAAAAGAAGCACTCAAGTCTAAGTAATCCTCCCGGCCCCACTCACCCTATTCACTATCGCGCTCTGCGTGAGGAGTTGTTATGTCTGAAGAGCAACAATATTTCATAGTTTCAGTTAAGTGGACGGAGCGGCGCCAGCCTTATATTACGCTGTGGGGCCATGATGACAGTGGATATCGGGCACGGTTAGAGACATCCGGCCGTTATGGATATGAGCGTGTAATTTCTAATCCTTCCTATTACAACAATGGCTACCACACTCTTGCTGTTCCCTGCTCGGCCTTGGAGGAGATGGCAGCCGATGTTAAGCCGGGATGGCTCGACGGAGATGGTGGCACATGGGTGCCCAACACAAAAGCAAACTGGGACGTCATTCTAAAAAGCGCCATCTGCAGCCCAGCGCGGGAGCCGAAGCCTCGCTATCGCGGCGCACCAAGAAGTCACGACCGTGCAGCATGAATACCCTCAGCGACATCTCCCCCGGCGAGTTCACTCTGTGGCTCGCCTTTTTTATCGCCTGCATAGTGGCCTGGTACTGGCCTGATAAGGAGTAGATATGGAAAACGTAATTCAGCTGATGCCAAGCAAGTGGGTTACTGAAGATGTCCTGATCGCAATCACTGGTTTACGACCAGGCACAATCAAGAGAGCCAGAGAGAACTGCTGGCTACAGGGCAGAGAGTACCTTCTCTTCTCTCCGGTCAACGATCCGAAACCAAACAGTGAGGCAATGTACAACCGCGAGGCCATCGACAAGTGGATCGAGGCTCAGGCGCAACGTCAACCAGATGCGGCTGAGCGGAAAAAAGCTTAACCTGACCTCCCTTTCAACCAATGGAGAAGACGCATGTCAAAGTCAGCGTATCCGACCGGAGTAGAAAACCATGGCGGCTTTCTGCGGATCTGGTTTGTCTATCAGGGTAAAAGAGTGCGTGAGTCGCTTGGTGTGCCTGACACGCCGAAGAATAGAAAGGCGGCAGGTGAGCTTCGCATGGTGATCATGTACCGCATCAAAACGGGAACATTCAACTATGAGGAGCAGTTTCCCAACTCAACCAGGTCCGAAAAAACCAGAGAAATGATTACTATCACACTGAAAGAAATGTGTGATAAATTTCTGGCCCTAAAACAGCCGACCATTACCGCCATAACGATGAAAAATACGAGGGCTCGGCTGAAAACGGTATGCCTCTTGCTTGGCGAAGACAGAAAAATATCCACTATCCGGCAAGAGGACGTTCTCAGGTTGAGAAATGAGCTGCTCAATGGAACCCAATTTCAGAGAATGTTCCAGCCATCAACGAAAAAAGGAAGAGCCGTATCTACAGTCAATAACTCTATTTTTTTACTCAAAGAGGTGCTTTCGTTCGCCGTACGAAATGGATACCTGGAAAGCAACCCCGCTGAAGGCATAAACCCAATGAAAAAGGACCGCAATGAACCAGACCCACTCACTAAAGATGAGTTTGTCAGGTTGATCGAAGCGGCACTTCACCCACAAATCAAAAATCTTTGGGCGTTTGCCGTCTACACGGGCTTGCGGCACGGTGAGCTTTGTGCGCTGGCATGGGAGGATATAGATATGATTAACGGGACAGTTAAGGTTCGTAGAAGCCTGACGCCTTTGGGTGAGTTTTGCATGCCGAAAACCGTATCTGGTGAACGAGTTGTTCATCTTATAGCGCCAGCGATTGAGGCACTGAAAAGTCAGATGGCTATAACCAGGATGCTCAAACCAAAGGCTGTCAGAGTTTCCGGAAGAGAGTACGCCCGAACAGAGGAAGCGGAACTAACATTCGTTTTCAACTCGTCAGTAACGGATACCAACAGCAGAAGCCTGGGAAACTATTCGGTGATGTCTATAAATGGCATGTGGAAAAATATAATCAAACGTTCGGGCGTCAGGCACCGCCGGCCATACCAGACGCGCCACACATACGCGTGCTGGTCACTCTCTGCAGGAGCTAACCCCAACTTCATTGCCAGCCAGATGGGGCACAGAAATGCTCAAATGGTGTACAACGTTTATGGGCGCTGGATGAGCGAAAATAACAACGATCAGGTTGACCTTCTTAACAGTAAATTAAACGATTTTGCCCCATCAGCGCCCCACAAGGTGTTCGGTATAAGTAAAATCATTTTAACTCAATAGGTTAGCATATAATACCAACTCTACTAACTCCCACTGGTATCTTTCGATGTATTTGGTTGCGGTTGTGATGGCTGAAAAACCAAAGAGTGTATCATGGAAGATCCATGATTATGGCCTGCTAATACTGAGCTCGCTCAGTGGTCCATTTGTTGTATTTATCGCGCCATGCTTATTCATTAAAAGAGTTTATGAAAGAGGCGGTATTTTAAATGCTATAAAGGGAATTAATTCCTTCGATCTCATTATGGCTTCCTGCTGCGTTATTCAGGTAGCCGCTATACTCTTATCTCCTGACACTGCTCGATCCTCTGCCCCTCTCGGTGCATCGATAGGTGTTTTGATAAAAATTGTATCCTATCGAATTATTGCTGGCACCTTTTTGCCTAATGACGCAATACCTTTTATTCTATTCAATAAGTGGCTCTGCCTGGCATTGTTCCTTCTTTTTATCATACCGGCAGTGTACTACTTCTTCCGGGCGGGATGGAGATTTAAGATCGCGCTCATTTTTCCCACATTGATGATTGGGTTTGCGTTAGCTAAACCAATGATGAGCATTACAGACCCACAGTGGCCAGTATTTTTTATCCCGGGCAGTGGCGAAAGATATTTTTTCGTTACTAATTTTGCTTTCTTCTGCTTTATTTTGTTTATGATTTCTAAGGCCGGCAAAGCAGGTAAGTTTGCCCTTCCAGCCCTGTGCTTGTTCACCCTGCTTTTGGTGAGTCGAGATTTTCGTATGCAACCTTATGCTGACGTGGGTTTTGCGAAGGATATCTCTGAATTCAACTTATTATCTGAAGACCAAGTGAAGAACATCCACATCAACCCTCCAGGGTGGATTATGACGCTCCATAAAAAGTAAAGAAAAGGCCATTACATTGATGGCCTAACTTGTTCATTCTGCTGACAGTTCAAAATGGCAAGAAAACGCGCTACTGTTGGCACTTTACACATTTCTTATATAAAACCTGGCCGATATTGCGCTGCGTTCACCAGGAGCATATACAAAAAAGCCGTCCGCGCCAAAATTTGTCGGAGTTACTTTAGCTGTGTTGGTTATTTCTTTTGGACATGCTTACTGGCACCGCTACGGTACAGCTTAAGTAGTAGCAAAAACTGCCCCTATAAATTTGTCGAGATTAAACTTATTCCTCTATACGCATCAAGCTAGCAGCAACATTTGGCCCGATTACGTTAAACAGTGTTAACCATATGTTTGATTTTTTTGAGATTAATGTTATCAAAAAACTATCAATATTTTTTTTATATTTTTTTTTGGTCATTTGCCTAGTGACCATAACTAAAAATCCGCCGACGCTTAATGCGATATGTCTTCGCTTGAAACTATTTCAAATATGATAATCCATCATTGTTACTTTGACTAAATGGTTTACGAATTAT
>NZ_MWUE01000014.1 GCF_002077695.1 Pantoea latae | reverse complement strand
CCTCCTCTGCTGCCGGGCCGTCCTCGCGCCGCTTCGCGGTGCCTTCGGCTGCAACGTCGTGCCGGACGGACCGTTCGGGTACGGCCATCCAGGCCTACCCGAACTGCCTGTCGCATCCCTGCGACCGGCTCCTGGCACAACGTTTCCGCCTCAGCGCTGCGAATAGCCCTCTACAGCAGAGGAGGCGCGGTGGCCTCAGACAGAGTGCCCTTTGCAGCAGGAAAAACGCTGCCGTCCTTTTCCAGCAGCGCACACGGAGGCTGACCAGCAGGCTGGGGCCGATCAGAGGCGGGCATTTCGCAGCGCTGAACAGAGTGAGTCTGCCAGGAGAGCCCGCAGGGAGGCGGGCGAAAGGTGGGGCTGGAACAGGGATGTTCCATCCCCACCGGTCCGTCAGGCAGACGAATGACGTGAAGGTACCGCGTCAGCGGCGCGAGGACCGCCAGCCTCTGATCGGTACTAGCCTGCGTTATCCTCCCATGCTTAACAGGGCTTTTTAATGGTGGTGGTCATGACGATCGTGGCGATCGTGATGGCGCTGCGCCTCACGCCAGTGGTGGCGTCGATCGCGCTCATGCCAGCGGCGTTCGCGCTCCCACTGCTGCTGACGTCGCCACTCTTCATGGCGCCACCAGCGATGATTATTGTACTGATAGCGATCGTGCCACCAGCG
The DNA here is from genome assembly GCF_002077695.1 of Pantoea latae. Classification (GTDB taxonomy): domain Bacteria; phylum Pseudomonadota; class Gammaproteobacteria; order Enterobacterales; family Enterobacteriaceae; genus Pantoea; species Pantoea latae. The sequence goes on along the minus strand of NZ_MWUE01000014.1, from coordinate 26,564 downwards.
CGGCTCGCGCCAGCGGCCGCCGTCCCAGTAATAACCGCGACGATCGCGGTCTCCCAAATGCAGCGTCACGCCCGGCGCCAGGTTAATGGTGGCCCCGGCAGCCTGAACGTTGTGGATCGCCAACGGCGACAGGCAGGTCAGCAAAGCGGCAAAAATCGCAAATTTCATCTTCTTCTCCTTATCAGCGGCGAAACCGCTGCGGTGCAGGCATGGCGCCCGCGCATTGCTTGTGTGACGCGTAGAGTGTCGCTGACAATTGTGAGGAAATTCTGAAGAAGAAGGGGATTGAGACAATTCTGGCGCGAAAAAACGCCCGGCGCCAGCCGGGCGGCGAAGAGGTTACAGCAGCGCGCCCTCGATGGCCGAGAGTTCGGCGATGGTGAAGTGGCGGTTGGCCAGCATCTCTACCGCGTCGTCGATCTGCGCGGTTTTGCTGGCGCCGATCAGAACGGAGGTGACGCGCGCGTCGCGCAGCGTCCACGCCAGCGCCATCTGCGCCAGCTTCTGACCGCGCTGCTGCGCAATCTCATTCAGCCTGCGCACTTTTTCCATCTTCTCGTCGGTGAGCTGATCCTCACGCAGGAATTTGCTGCCGCTGGCAACGCGCGAATCCTCGGGAATGCCCTGCAAATAGCGATCGGTCAGCACGCCGCCCGCCAGCGGAGAGAAGGCGATGCAGCCGACGCCGTTGTCGCCCAGGGTCTCCAGCAGGCCATTTTCCGGGCCGCGTTCGAACATTGAATAGCGCGGCTGGTGGATCAAGCAGGGCGTGCCGAGATCGCGCAGAATGGCGATCGCTTCCGCCGCGCGATCGGCAGGATAGTTGGAGATAGCGGCGTAGAGCGCTTTGCCCTGACGCACCACCTGATCCAGCGCGCGCATGGTCTCTTCCAGCGGCGTGTCGGGATCCGGGCGGTGATGATAGAAGATATCGACATACTCCAGCCCCATACGTTTCAGGCTCTGGTCGAGGCTGGAAATCAGGTATTTGCGCGAGCCCCAGTCGCCGTAAGGGCCGTCCCACATGGTGTAGCCCGCTTTGGTAGAGATCACCAGCTCGTCACGATAGGGGCGGAAATCTTCGCGCAGGATGCGGCCGAAGTTCTCCTCCGCCGAGCCCGGCGGCGGACCGTAATTATTCGCCAGATCAAAATGGGTAATGCCGCGATCAAAGGCGTGGCGCAGCAGTTCGCGGCTGTTGTCGACGCGCGTGTTGTCGCCAAAGTTGTGCCACAGGCCAAGGGAAATGGCCGGCAGCTTAAGCCCGCTGCGGCCGCTGCGGCGATATTCCATCTGCTGATAACGACCGGCGTGGGGATGGTAGGTCATACGGCTTTCCTGTCTCAGGGGAGAATTTTAAAGCGCCAGAATAGCAGTGTATACGGTTACACACAGTCACAACCCATCGCAGATCCCACATTTACAGAATAATCCCCCGTCGTAACGCGCAGTTGCCACTTTTTTGTTCAGAGGATGATGCTGGCTTCTCGCCTGTGCGGCAGCATAGCGGATACTCAAACTAGGCATCGGGTGAAAGGAGTGGCATATGCAACGCTTTACCGTAGGAGATTATCTGCTGGCGCGTCTTGAGGAGATCGGCGTCGGTCATCTGTTCGGCGTGCCGGGCGATTACAACCTGCACTTTCTCGATCGCGTTATCGCCCATCCGGCGATCGGCTGGGTCGGCTGCGCCAACGAGCTAAACGCCGCCTACGCCGCAGACGGCTACGCCCGCTGTCGCGGCGCGGCGGCGCTGCTGACCACCTTCGGCGTCGGCGAGCTGAGCGCCATTAACGGCATCGCCGGCAGCTTTGCCGAATATCTGCCGGTGATCCATATCGTCGGCGCGCCGGCAAGTGGGGCGCAGAAACGGGGCGACTGCGTGCATCACTCGCTGGGCGACGGCGATTTTCGTCATTTTATACGTATGGCGGACGAGGTCAGCGCGGCGACGGCGCAGCTCAGCGCGGACAACGCCCGCGTCGAGATCGATCGCGTGCTGGCAACGGCAATGCGTGAAAGGCGGCCAGGCTACCTGATGCTGGCGGTGGACGTGGCGGAAACGGAGGTCGCGCCGCCCACCATGCCGCTCGACGCTGCGCCGCTCTCCAGCGCGGAGGCGCGTCGCGCCTTTGCCGCCGCGGCAGCGCGCCAGCTGGCGCAGGCGCAGCGGGTGGCGCTGCTGGCCGATTTTCTCGCCGCGCGCTGGCAGCAGCAGGCGGTGCTGGCCCGGCTGCGTCAGCGGCGGGCGATCCCCAGCGCCACGCTGCTGATGGGCAAAGGGGTGCTGGACGAGCAGCAGCCGGGCTATGTCGGCACCTATGCCGCGGCGGGCAGCGCGAGCGGCGTCAGCGAGGCGATCGAACAAACCGACGTCACCCTGCTGGTCGGCGTGCGCTTTACCGACACCCTGACCGCCGGTTTCACGCAGAATTTCGCCCCTGAACAGCTGATCGATATCCAGCCTTTCGCCGCCAGCGTGGCGGGCGAACGCTTCGCGCCGCTCAGCATGGCGGAGGCGCTGGAGGAGCTGGAGACCATCTTCGCGCAGTACGGCGAACGCTGGGCGCTGGCGGCGCCGTCGCAGCCAGCTGAGGCGGCGGACGCGTGCGACTCTATCAGCCAGAACGCCTTCTGGAGCGCGATGCAGCGCTTTTTGCAGCCAGACGATATTATCCTCGCCGATCAGGGCACCGCCGCCTTCGGCGCGGCGGCGCTGCAGCTGCCGCCCGGCGCGCAGCTGCTGGTGCAGCCGCTGTGGGGCTCGATTGGCTATACTCTTCCCGCAGCCTTCGGCGCGCAGACCGCCGCGCCCGCGCAGCGGGTGATCCTGATCGTCGGCGACGGCTCGGCGCAGCTGACGATTCAGGAGCTGGGTTCGATGTTGCGCGACGGGCAGCGGCCGATCATTTTTCTGCTGAACAATGAGGGCTATACCGTAGAGCGCGCCATCCACGGCGCGACGCAGCGTTATAATGATATCGCACAGTGGAACTGGACCGCGCTACCGCAGGCGTTCTGCCTGCACGGCGAGGCGCAGAGCTGGCGCGTCGCCCAGAGCGTGCAGCTGGATGAGGTGATGGCGCGGCTGCAGGCGCCCGTTTGCCTGACGCTGGTCGAGGTCATGATGCTCAAAGAGGATCTGCCGCCGCTGTTGCGCAAGGTGACCGCCTGCCTCGCGCAGCGCAACGGAGGATAAGATTCGGAGTGTTGCCGCTGTCAAGCGTCTTGCCGTACGGGTAGGCTGTGCGCACCACCTTCAACGCTCCTCTTTTGTCGTGGCGAGCGTTGTTGTTTTACCGGCAGACTTTTATAGTGTCCTGCATCTTAGGGACCCCAAGCGGAGCAACAAAAGAATGACTACTTATGCCCTGGTCGGCGACGTCGGCGGCACGAACGCGCGACTCGCCCTGTGTGAGGTGGAAACCGGCAGCATCTCCCAGGCCAAAACATTCTCAACTTCAGATTATGACAGCCTCGAAGCCGTCATCCGCCACTATCTTGGCGAGCAGCTGCATAGCGTTAAAGACGGCTGCATCGCTATTGCTTGCCCTATCACGGAAGACTGGGTCGAAATGACCAACCATGACTGGGCTTTTTCCACCAGCAAAATGAAAGCCAGCCTTGGTTTCGAGCATCTTGAAATCATCAACGACTTCACCGCCGTGTCGATGGCGATCCCGATGCTGACGGCCGAGCATGTGATCCAGTTCGGCGGCGGCGAGCCGGTGAAGGATAAGCCCATCGCCATTTACGGCGCGGGCACCGGACTGGGCGTCAGCCATCTGGTGCATGTCGATCGTCGCTGGGTCAGCCTGCCGGGCGAGGGCGGCCACGTTGATTTCGCCGCCAACAGCGACGAAGAAGATTTGATCCTCGAGGTGCTGCGCGCCGAACTGGGCCATGTGTCGGCAGAGCGCGTGCTCTCCGGCGCCGGACTGGTGAACCTGTACCGCGCCATCGTCAAGGCGGACAACCGCGTGCCGGAAAACCTTAAGCCGAAGGATGTTTCTGAGCGCGCGCTGGCCGACAGCTGCACCGACTGCCGTCGCGCCCTGTCGCTGTTCTGCGTGATTATGGGCCGTTTCGGCGGCAACCTGGCGTTGAACCTCGGCACCTTCGGTGGCGTCTATATCGCCGGCGGCATCGTGCCGCGCTTCCTGGAGTTCTTTAAGGCTTCGGGCTTCCGCGCCGCCTTTGAAGATAAAGGGCGCTTCCGTGACTACGTTTCCCGCATTCCGGTTTATATGATCACCCACGATCAGCCTGGCCTGCTGGGCGCAGGCGCGCATCTGCGGCAGACGCTGGGGCGTATCCTGTAATGCTCTTCTGAAACGGCCTGCGGGCCGTTTTTTTTAAAAGGCTTACAGGCGCATCAGCTCGCGGAAGCGCTTAACTTTGCTGCGGCTGACCGGCACCTGACACGCCAGATCGCGCAGCTTAAGCAGATAGGTATTGTTAAACCAGGGCTCGATCTCAGAGATCTTACTCAGGTTAACGCAGTAAGAGCGATGGCAGCGGAAAAAACGCTGCTCCGGCAGACGAGCGCAAAACTCGCTGATGCTCATCGACATCACATAGGCCTCGCGCCGCGTATAGACGAAAGTCAGCTTCTCGTGCGCCTCCACGTAGTAGATATCGTTAATATCCGTCACGATAATGCGCTCGTCCTTCACCAGATTGACCGTCTGCGGGCTGCTGGCGAGCGGTGTCTGCGCCACACTCTGCTGCTGTCCCGCCGCTTCCAGTTTGTTGAGCATGGTGACGATGCGCGCCTCATGATAGGGCTTGAGGATATAGTCAAAGGCTTCCAGCTCGAACGCCTCGACCGCATGCTCTTTCCACGCGGTGATAAACACAATCAGCGGTCGCTGGGCGAACTGATGAATATTCTGCGCCAGCAGCATGCCGTCCAGCGATGGAATATTGATATCGAGAAAAATCACGTCGACGCGATGCTGCTGCAGGTACTTCAGCACCTCCAGCCCGTCGTCGAAGCAGGCTTCGATAACAATCTGGCTATGCTGCTGGATCATCCAGCTCAGCTCCTGCTGCGCGAGGAATTCATCCTCGACGATAATGGCTTTCATGGCGTGCGCTCCGCGACGGCAAGGGGCGACTCGGCCAGCTGCCCGCGCTTGCTCAGGGTAAAGGCGATTTCAGTGCCGGGCTGTAGCCGGGTAATTTCCAGCCCGTGGCCGGTCAGCAGTTTGACGCGGTGATGCACATTCAGCAGGCCGATCTTGTTGCCCGGCATCTCATTATTCGCCACGCGCCGCATCACCTCGTCGCTGATGCCCGGCCCGGTGTCGCGCACGGCGATACGCACCTGGTCGCCGTGCGCCTTCACGCTCAGCGTCACCACGCCTTTGCCGCGGCAGGGCTGAATGCCGTGTACGATGGCGTTTTCCACCAGCGGCTGGATTAGCAGGCTCGGCAGCGAGAAGTGAAGATCGTCGTCAATGTCGTAGATCATTGAGAGTTTGTCGCCGAAGCGCGCCTGTTCAATGGCGATGTAGTCTTTTACCTGCCACAGCTCGCGCGTGATATCGATGGTCTCGTCGTCATTAAGCTCAAGGTTATAGCGCAAATAGCGGGACAGGTTGATCACCAGCTGGCGCGCGGTGTCTGGATTAAGGCGGATTGAGGCGTTGATGGCGTTTAGCGCGTTAAACAGGAAATGAGGATTTATTTTGCTCTGCAGGGCGCGCAGTTCCGCTTTATTCGCCATTTCGCGCAGCTGCTCGGCGCGCGACACCTCGAGCTGCGTCGAGATAATCTGCGACAGGCCGATCGCCATCTCTTTCAGCGAACCGGTAATGCGGTGCGCGCGGCGATAGTAAATCTTCAGGGTGCCGGTGACCTTGCCCTGCTCGCGCAGCGGGATAACGATCATCGAGTGGATATCCCTGGTGCGATGGGCCTCATCATTGTTTTTGATGATAATTTTTCCGCTGCTCATCGCCTGCGCGGTGGTAGGGCTGATGCCGTCGTCGCCGTTCTGGTAGTTCTGTTCGCCATAGCCGACATAGGCGAGGATATGCGTTTTATTGGTGATGGCGACGGCGTCGGCGTTGATATCGCGGCAGATGATCTCGCAGATGCGCCGCAGCGAGTCGCTGTTGACCTCGCGAAACAGCGGAAGGGTTTTATTGGCGATCTCCAGCGCCAGCTTGGCCTGACGCGCCGCAATCGCCTCTTTCTCTCCCTCGACGCTCTGCACCAGCAGCACAATCAGGCCGATGCTGGAGGCGCCGAGGATCATCGGCAGCGCAATCTCCGAGACAATCGCCAGCCCGAGCGACATCGGCTTCGCCCACAGCACAATCAGCAGCATGGTCAGGCTCTCGCACAGCATGCCGCCAATAATACCGACGCGCCAGCGCTGCGCCTTTGGCACGCGACGGTTGATGGCGCCGGAGACGCAGCCGGCGACAATGCTGGTGATCAGGCAGGGCACCGAGGTGACGCCGTCAATGTCGATCAGAAAGCGGTGCAGCCCGGCGATGATGCCGGTGGCGATACCCACCCACGGGCCGAACAGGATGCCGCCGGCCATCACGGCGATCACCCGCACGTTAAGCAGCGAGCCGTCAACGTGGATGCCTGACCAGGTGCTGAACAGCGCGAACAGCGAGAAGATGGCGATCACCGCCGCTTTCTCCAGCGCCGAATGGTCATCTTTTTGCAGCAGCTGGCGGAAAAGCGGCGTGCGGGTGAGGAAGAAGAGGCAGATGAGCATCAGGGCGGCGCGGTCAAACACCGCCAGCAGCATATCGAAGTGGGAGATCACGGCCAGCCTTTAGAGAGAAAGGAGAGAGGCCTATGATAAAAAATGTGATCGCGATGCGCCAGCCTGCAAACAGATTGCGCGCCGCCTTACTGTGATGGATCAATTTTTACCGCGCGAAAGCAAAAAAGGGGAAACCTGAGTAGCAAAATGGGGAACACTTTTTTGCCGGTGGCGGACTGGTGAGCAGCAGGTGAGTTTGTTATGTTTTAGCAGCCATCATGGCCGTCCGCACCCGGAGCCTCTATGCAGTTAATTACGCCACGTCTTACCCTGAAAACGCTCCAGCCCGAAGACTGGCTGCTGTTCCGCGCCGTACACGAAGACGCCGCCACCATGACCTGGGTGAGCGAAATTCCTGACGAGGCGGATTTGCGCCAGCGCTTTAGCGAGCGCCTCGCGCCCTGGCAGGTGAGCAGCTTTCACATGCTTTGCGTGGTGGCGCGCGTGCGCGACAGCGGCGAGCCGATCGGCCTGTTCGGCTGTAGCCCGGAATGGCAGCCCTATCGCCAGGCCGAGGTCGGCTACATGCTGCTGCACCGCTTCTGCGGCCGCGGCTACGGCAGCGAGGCGCTGGCGGCGCTGAGCGACTTTTTACTGTCGGCCGGTTTCCACAAGCTGAAGGCGATGGTGGTAGAGGGAAATCTGGCGTCACGGCGTATTCTGGAGAAGAATGGCTATCAGCTGGAGGGAACATTGCGGGATAATTATCTGCTAAACGACAAATGGGTGAACGATTGGGTGTTCGGCCGCCTGAATCCGGAAAATTAAAAAAAGATTATTCTCCCCTCGACAAATTTGTTATCGCCACGTTATGTTCTTGATTCGGCCACGGCAGTGGCCTGCGTCGCTCGGACGGTCCGGGCGCTTACGTATTCAAGAGGATATTATGGCTGATAACAGCACACCCCGTCGTTTCTCGCGTATCGATCGCCTTCCCCCCTATGTGTTTAACATCACCGCTGAGTTGAAGATGGCTGCGCGCCGGCGCGGCGAAGATATCATCGACCTTTCGATGGGCAATCCAGACGGCCCGACGCCGCCGCATATTGTGGAAAAACTCTGTCAGGTGGCGCAGCGCGAAGACACGCACGGCTACTCCACCTCGCGCGGCATTCCGCGCCTGCGCCGCGCCATTTCGCGCTGGTACGCCGAGCGCTATCAGGTCGAGATCGATCCCGAGTCGGAGGCTATCGTCACCATCGGCTCAAAAGAGGGGCTGGCGCACCTGATGCTGGCGACGCTGGATCACGGCGATACCGTGCTGGTGCCGAACCCCAGCTACCCCATTCATATTTACGGCGCGGTGATCGCCGGCGCGCAGGTGCGCTCGGTGCCGCTGGTGGCGGGCGTCGACTTCTTCGCCGAGCTGGAGCGCGCCATTCGCGAAAGCTATCCCAAGCCGAAAATGATGATCCTCGGCTTTCCGTCGAACCCGACCGCGCAGTGCGTCGAGCTGGATTTTTTCGAGCGCGTTATTGCGCTGGCGAAACAGTACAACGTGCTGGTAGTGCACGATCTCGCCTACGCCGATATCGTCTACGACGGCTGGAAGGCGCCGTCGATTATGCAGGTGCCGGGCGCGCGCGACGTGGCGGTGGAATTTTTCACCCTGTCGAAAAGCTACAATATGGCGGGCTGGCGCATCGGCTTTATGGTGGGCAATAAAGAGCTGGTCGCCGCGCTGGCGCGCATCAAAAGCTACCACGACTACGGCACCTTTACGCCGCTGCAGGTGGCGGCAATTGCGGCGCTGGAAGGGGATCAGCAGTGCGTGCGCGATATCGCCGAGCAGTACAAGCGTCGCCGCGACGTGCTGGTAAAAGGGCTGCACGAGGCGGGCTGGATGGTGGAAAACCCCAAAGCCTCGATGTACGTCTGGGCGAAAATTCCCGATCGTTATGCCCATCTCGGCTCGCTGGAGTTCGCTAAGCATCTGCTGCAGGAGGCGAAAGTGTGCGTCTCGCCGGGCGTCGGCTTTGGCGACTACGGCGATACCCACGTGCGTTTCGCGCTAATCGAAAACAGCGATCGTATTCGTCAGGCGGTGCGGGGAATTAAGTCGATGTTCCGCGCCGACGGTATCTTGCCGGGCAGCGTCAAAGCGGCGGAAGCGGCGGAGTAAAACAGAGCGGGGCGACAAATCTGTCGCCCCAGGCTGAGGCTACAGCATCAGCACGAATGTGCCGACCCAAAGCAGCACAAAGAAAGAGATTCCCATCAAGGCGTATTTCACACACAACTCCTCTGAGCGGTTACGACGAGAGCGATCCCAGACCAGCGCAACGCGAACAGAATGAGAAAAACGCATCAGGTCATCGTCGCCTCAGGCATTTTCTCAGGTCGTTCTGAGTAACTCAGAACAGGATCGAGCGCTAATTTACGCGTATTCGATCCTAAAATAAATAGCTCCAGCGTGAGAGATACCTCACATTTTTACTCGATTTCAATCTCCGGGATCGCCGACATGCCCACCCGCAGCTGCGACAGATCGGGCTGGCTGCTGTCCAGCACGATTTTGACCGGAAGCCGCTGGACGACCTTAGTATAGTTACCTGTCGCGTTATCGGGCGAAATCGCCGAGAAGGTGGCGCCGGTCGCCGGCGCGATGCTGTCGACGCGGCCGGTAAAATGTTTGCCCGGCAGCGCATCGACGCTGATCGTCACCCGCTGCCCCGCGCGCACGTCGCTGAGCTGCGTCTCCAGATAGTTGGCGGTGATATAGGTCTGCTGCAGCGGCACCACCGCCAGCAGACGCGTGCCGGCAGAGACGTAGGCGCCGACGCGCGCCGCGCGCTGGCCGACCATACCGTCCACCGGCGCGACGATGCGCGTATAGGAGAGATTCAGGCGCGCCTGATCGACGCTCGCCTGCGCCGCCGTCACATCCGCCTGCGCCTGACGCACCGCCGCCTGCAGCACGTTGGTCTCTTTTATCGCCGAGTTAACCGCCGCCTGGCTCTGACGCACGGTCGCCGCGGCGGAGCGCTGGGTTGAACTCGCTTTCTGCTGATCGTCGGCGGCGATGGTGCCGCTTTTATACAGGCGGTTATAGCGCTCGGCGTTCTGGCCGGCGTATTGCGCGGTCGCCTGGTTCGCCGCCAGCGTCGCCTTCGACTGCTCGATGGCTGACTGCTGCTGCTCCAGCTGCGCCTGGCTGCTCAGCAGCTTCGCCTGGCTCACCTGCAGATCCGCCTCGGCGCTCTCCAGCGCGACGCGATAGTCGCGATCGTCCAGCGTCGCCAGCACCTCGCCCGCTTTGACCTGCTGGTTATCCTGCACCCTGACCTCGGCGATATAGCCCGAGACCTTCGGCGCCACCAGCGTGTAGTCGGCGTTGACCCAGGCGTCGTTGGTGCGGTGATCGTTGCCGGTCATCAGTGACCAGATAAAAAACGCGATGGCCAGCAACAGCAGCAACAGCAGGCTCAGCAGCACGGTTTTTCTCATTACTAAAGCACGCATAGTCTTATTTTCTCGATGTCGAAGAGGCAGGTTGGATCAGGGTTTGCGGCGGCCAGACGCGTTTCGGCAGCCAGGCTGTCAGCAGCAGTAACAGCGCGGCGAAGGCGATCAGCAGCAGCCAGCTGTCGCTCAGGCTCAGTACGATGGCCTGATGCTTTACCAGCGTGGCGAAGCCGCTCAGGTTCTCGCTGCTGCTGACGCTGCCGTCCATCAGCAGCGGACGGCTGGCGCTCGCCTCGGCGCTGCTGGGCGCGCTCATCAGCCAGGGACGGCTGGCGGCCTGGTCGAGCAAAATGTTGGAGTGGATCTTCTCCCGGTGGCTGAGGAACACCTCTACCAGCACCGAGGCCGCCACGCTGGAGAAGCCGCGCACGGTGTTGAACATCGCCGAGGCGAAGGGGCCTTCCGGCGGCGCCACCACGCTGGTGGCGCTCATCAGAATCGGCAGGATCACCATCGGTTGGCCGAACGCCTGCAAAATCTGCAGCGTCCAGAAGTTCTGTCGCGCCCAGTCGCTGGTGATCTGCATGCCGAGCAGGCAGGCGGCGATCAGCAGCGCGACGCCCGCAGCCAGCACCCAGCGGCAGTCGATCCAGCGGATATTCAGCAGCGCGGCGACCAGCGGCGCGATCAGCAGCTGCGGCAGGCCGACGGTAAGCGCCAGCGGGGCGAACTGCAGCGTGCGGAAGCCCTCGACCTGACCGAAATAGGCGGAAGGCAGCGCCGAGCCGGAGAGCGAGACCACCAGCACCGCCGCCAGCGCCAGCAGGCCGTGCGCCAGATTGCGGCGCGACAGCATCTGCAGCCGAAACAGCGGCAGCGGATGAAACCATTCGTTAATCAGAAACACCAGCAGCAGCGGCGCGGCGGCCAGCAGCATGGCGGCGATCGCCGGCGAGTCGAACCAGTCGAGGCGCTCGCCCTGGGTCAGCCCCAGCACCAGCAGCGCCATGCCGCTGCAGCCGGTCAGCATGCCGAACAGGTCGATCTGCTTAAAGCGCTCCAGACGCAGCGGATCCTGCGGCAGGCCCCAGCCGAACAGCAGCATGGCGATCAGCATCAGCGGCACCACCTGCCAGAAAATAAACATCCAGCTGACGTCGTCGGTCCAGAACGCCGCCAGCGAGGCGGCCATATTCGGTCCGAAAGTGGCGGTCAGCGCGTAGCCGCCCAGGCCATAGAGTTTAAGCGGCGGCGGCAGAAAGCGCAGCGCGACGGTCATCAGCATCGGCGGCAGCGATCCGCCAAACACGCCCTGCAGCACGCGCAGCGCGATAAAGCTGCCGGGCGAGGGCGCCAGCGGCAGCAGTATGCCGCACAGCATAAAGCCGGTCGAGACCGCCAGCGAAAAGCGGCGCAGCGAGAAGGTGACGGCAAACCAGGGCGCAATCATCATCGCCGCCACTTCGGCAGCCTGATAGGAGGAGACGATCCAGCTGCCTTGATCGTAGCTGACGCCGATGGCGGCGCGGATATCGGCCAGCGCGATATCGGTGACGCGATCGTTAAGGCCGGAGGTGAGCGCGGCGATCAGCACGCCGACCAGCCCCAGCGCAAGGCGAAGCGTAAAGGGATGTGGCGTCGGCGCAGCGGCGGGCTGAGCGGTCATAGCAGGTTTCTCATTATTATGATGCAGTGTATTGCGATGTGATACAGGGGCAATTTTACATTTCGATATGCTGTATTGCAATGTGGTACACGCTGTAAATCGTGCCTTTTTCGCGGTAGAGTAGGGCAGCTGAAAAGGACGACTCATGGCAAAACATCCATCCAGCCGCGAGGATGAAAAATCGGGCGGTATTCAGGTTATCGCGCGCGCGGCAAACATTCTCAACGCGCTGGGAGAGCATCCCGGCGGCATGAGCCTGGGCGAAATCGCCCAGGCGGTGGATCTGCCGCGCTCGACGGTGCAGCGCATCGTCGCCGCGCTCGACAGCGCCCAGCTGGTGCGCAGCAGCGGCGCGGGCGGCCTGCGGCTGGGTCCAGCGCTGCTGAAGCTGATCTCCAGCGTGCACACCGACGTGGTCGATCTGGTGCGGCCCAAGCTGGAGGCGCTCTGTGCGGCGACCAACGAAACCGTGTCGCTCTCACGCGCCAGCGGCACGCAGCTGACTATCATTCACTATGTGGTGGCGTCGCGCGAACTGCGCGTGGTGCCGCGCATGGGGCTCAATCTGCCGCTCTACAGCACCTCGGGCGGTCGCGCGCTGCTGGCACTGGAGTGCGACGACGACGTGCGGGTCATGGTGGGCGAAGCCTACCGCGAGCTGACCGATAAAACCGTCAAAACGCTGCCGCAGCTGATGACGCTGATTAATGAAGTGCGCAAAACCGGCATCTCCTACGATCGCGGCGAAACCCTTGAAGGCATCTCCACCATGGCGGTGGCGCTGGATACGCTGTTTGGCCGCTTCTCGGTTTCTCTGCTGGTGCCGACGTCGCGTTTTCAAAAAAACGAAGCGGTCTACCGCGACGAGATGCTGAGATGCAAAGAGGCGCTGATACGCGAAATCGGCAAAATCGCCGCTGTTGAAGGATAAACTCTGATGAAAACACTGCTGATGGCTATTGATAATTCGCCGGTCGCCGAGAAGGTGATCGCGACGGCGATTGAGGAGGCGCTGGCGCACAAGGCGCAGGTTGTGGTGCTCTGCTGCGTCGATCCCGCCTACTCCTCCTGCAACCAGCCGATCGATATCACCGCCGGCGAAGATCCGCAAGATTTCGCCGTGGCGCAGGATGAGCAGAACACCGCCGAGCTGGTGGTGCGGCACGCGCTGGCGCCGCTGCTGCGCGCCGGCGTCGACGCGCGCGGCCTGATTGTGGCGGGCGAGGCGGCGGACACCATCGTCGCCCAGTCGCAGCAGCTCAACGCGCAGATGATCATTATGGGCCGGCGCCATTTCTCCTCGTTCAACCGTCTACTGAAGGGGTCGGTGAGCGCGGCGGTGATTGAGCGCGCCCACTGCCCGGTATTAATCGACGTTCGTAAGGATTGAGCAACTTCGCATGACCTCGCTGTGGATCGTCACGCTGGCGGCCTTCGCGCTGCTGGCGCTTATCATTGTGGTGTTGATCAGAACCACCCGACTACGCGCCTGGCAGGGCGTGCTGCTTTTTCTGCTGCCGCTGCTGCTGGCGAATATGCTCTGGTTTAGCTGGCTGAAGCCGCAGCAGCAGCGCGCCGCGCAGCAGCAGGCGGCGATCGACTATCTGGCGCAGACGCCAGGCTATCGCGTGCTGCAAACGCAGGAGCCCGCCCTGTGGCAGCTGCTGGTGCAGGAACTGCAGCACCGCGTGCGGCGCGGCGAAACGCCGCAGCAGGCTGCAGGCGAGCTGCGCGGCTGGCTGGCGGACGTGATTAACCAGCGGCTGATGCGCGCGCCGGATAGCGCGGTGGTCAACTATATTCGCGTCTCGGTCAGCGCGATGCAGGCGCTTGGCCAGCGCGATCCGCAGCTCTGCTTTCGTTTTCTCTACCCGCAGGTGAGCGGCGGCGTCAATCTGGTGACTACGCTGTCGCCGAGCCTGAACGCGCAGGACGCCGCGGCGATGGAGCAGCTGCTGCTGGCGAGCCGCGGCGCGGAGGTGCCGGTGGACCAGCCGCAGGCGCAGCAGGATTTGCAGCGCATCGTGGCGACGCTCTATAAGAAGTGGGGCGATAAACTGCAGCAGCTCAATATGCCGGCCGATACCGCCGTCGATCGCTCGTCGATGTGCGCGATGTCGGTCGATCTCTATAGCGCCATCCTCGCATTGCCTGACAAACAGGCCGCCAATCTGTTGCGTAGAATGGTGGCTCTTTCCGGCTGAGCGGCAGAAAAAAGCCCGCTCAGCGCGGGCATAAAATCAATCTGAATGTTTTCTTGATATCACCTGGTGTGGTGCAGACGCTGTTTTGTCTGAAAGCATCATCCCATGCTTCAGATGATAGCAATAGCCGTTTGGTCATATCATTTTAATCGGTAAAAGCTTAAGTGCAGAGAGTAAGTCGGGCAGTTTTCTGATAGCCGACGCCAGAGCGGCGGCTTAAACTGCTGCGGCAATGTGAGGAAGAAAAATGAAATCAATTATCGTCAGCGCAATGGCGCTTTTATTGTTGACCGGTTGTAGCGTCAGCAAACCAGGTGGATTCGAACGGGTCGATGAAGATCCCAGCGCAAATACCGTACAGTACCGTTACGATCCGCAAAAATTAAACCGGGACGCGATGGCGCTGGACCTGGCAGATTATTGCGGCAAAAAGGGATTTGATAAAGTTGAAGCGCTGACGCCGCAGCCCAGCCATATTCCGGGACTGAAAACCGGCTGGTTCCAGTGTAACTATGCGATTAAAAGTTAAGCGGCGGAAACAATAAAATGGGCGGGTAATATCCCGCCCTTTTTTTATTTTATGCTGTGTGAAATCTTTGCCCTTAGCGGTGATGATGCCAGCCGTGGCCGCCGCCGTGGTGCCAGCCGCCGCCATGCCCGCGGTCGATAATACATCCGCTCAGCATAGAGATAACGGCAATAACGGTTGCAACTTTAGCGATTTTTTTCACTGGACGTTCTCCTCTTTTCCAATGGGTATGACATTACGCTGGAATAGTGGAGTGAAGATGCAGTGAATGTAGAGTTATATAGAGAGATATTGCGAGATATTTCAGGGCCACCCATCACTGTCGCCGCAGAAAATAAGCCTATCGGAACTGCCTGAATAAACATGATTATCGGCAAGACAATTCTGAAAAGCAAGGGGCGCGTTTTCACCTTCTGGGGCAAATTCAGGCTACAGTATGCTGATGCGAAATAAAAAAGGAGGCGGTATGACGCGTGAAGTGAAAAATGTGCTGGCGTTGCAGGCGGAGCTGGGCGAGTGTCCAACCTGGTCAACGCGCGAACAGGTGCTGTGGTGCGTCGATATCCTGGCGCCCGCCATTCACCGCTTCGATCCGCGCAGCGGCGCGCTGGAGACCTTTCCGCAGCAGGAAGAGGTGGGCTGTATCGGCCTGCGCGAGCAGGGCGGCCTGATCGCGGCGCTGCGCAGCGGCGTCTGGCTGCTGGACGCGCAGGGCAAGCCGCAGCGCAAGATCGCCGACAATCCCGGCGAGGCGGTGAAAAGCCGCTTTAACGACGGGCGCGTCGATCCCTGGGGCAACTTCTGGTGCGGCAGCCTGTGGGAACCGCAGGATAAAAACGGCGCGCTGCTCTGTCGCGTCTCGCCGTCGCTGCAGCTGGAGGTCAAGGCGCGCGACATCATGATCTCCAACGGCGTCGCCTTTTCCCCCGACCGCCGCTGGATGTATCACAGCGATACGCCTAACGAGGCGCTCTACCGCTACCCGCTGGATGAAAACGGCGAGCCGGGCGCGCGCGAGCTGTTTCGTCGTTTCGACGCCAGAGGCGGATTGCCGGACGGCGCGGCGGTAGACAGCGAAGGGTTTTACTGGTCGGCGCAGTTCGACGGCGGGCGCATCGTGCGTATCGATCCCGTCAGCGCCGAGATTGTCGATGAGATTGCGCTGCCGGTGCGCTGGCCGACCATGGTCGCCTTTGGCGGGGCCGATCTGAAGACGCTCTATATCACCAGCTCGCGTGAAGATCGCAGCGAGGAAGAGCTGGCGCGCTATCCGCAGTCAGGGGATATTCTGGCGGTCGAGGTGGACGTGGCGGGCATAGCGGAACCGCTTTTTCCGGCATAACGCCTGACGCGCGCGGCAGAGCGGGCGCGCGCTGTCCCGCTCTGCCGCATGCGCAACGTTAGCTGCGCTGCAGCACCTGCTCCGCCAGCGGCTCGCGCTGCGGCAGACGAATGGTCAGCGACAGCAGCAGCGAGATCACCAGCAGCGTCATAATCAGGCTGAAGGTCACGGTAAAGCCGCCGAATACCGAGGCGATCAGCGAGCCGAGCACGCTGCCGATGCCGAAGCCCAGATAGAGCAGGCCGTAATTTTTTGTCAGGTTATTCAGGCCGAAGAAGTCGCTGACCAGCGACGGGAAGACGGTAATGGTGCCGCCGAAGCTAAAGGCGACGCACGCCAGCGACGCGAAAAAGGTCATTTCATTCATGCGGGTGAAGAGCAGAATGCTCATACCGCTCAGCGAAACAATCTGCGCCAGGGTAATGACCCGAATACGCGCCATCTTGTCGGACAGCACGCCCAGCACCAGACGACCGCTCAGATTGGCGATAGCGATAACCGTTACCGCGCTCGCCGCTGTCTGCGCGCTGAGATGCACCAGACCCTCGCCGATATCCTTCGCAACGCCAATAACGTAGAGGCCGCTCATGCAGGCGGTTAAAAACATCAGCGCCAGCATCCAGTATTGCGGCAAACGCACCGCCTGCGCCAGCGTATAGTCGCGCGCCTGGCGAGCAGCCTGACCGGCCGCGCGCTGAACCGGCGCATCGCGCATCAGCAGCGCGCCCAGGATCACCATGCTCATCGCCATCAGCCCCCAGATAATAAAGGTCTGCTCGAGGCCGACGGCGCCCAGCAGCGCGCCGCAGATAAATTTAAATCCGAGGCTGCCGAGGCCGTAAGCGCCGATGGCGCAGGCGGAGATTACCCCTTTGCGTTCCGGGAACCACTTCACGCAGTTGGAGAGCGTCATTAAATAGCCGGCGCCGTCCGCCAGGCCGACCATCACGCCGGCGCTGAGGTAGAGCATCATCAGATTGTCGGCGTGGGCGGTCAGCCAGAAGCCGGCAGCCATCAGCACGCCTGCGCCGATAGCGACGCGACGCACGCCGAAGCGTTCCTGCAGTTTGCCTGCCAGCGATGACGCTACCGCCAGGCCCAGGCTCAGCAGGCCGAATGAAAAGGCGACCTGGCTGACAGAGGCGTCGAGTTTCGTCGCCAGCTGGCCGTTAAACAGACTCCAGGTATAAACCGATCCCAGCGCGAACTGGGTAATGATGGTGCCGACTAACGTCAGCCAGCGGGTGCGTTGATAAGAAGACGTGGTGAGTTGAGTCATGATTCTCTCTCCCGTTTGGGGATCTGGATACTGACGTCAGAGTAGAGCGAGGCGACGCGCGTGCGGTAAAAAACGGCATGAACAGGGCGAAACGCGTCATGAAATGCCATCTGGAAGGTATGAACGGCAGCGGCTCGCGCTTCGCTAAATTATGACCAATCCGGCAACCTGATAACTTTTAGTTACCTGAGGTAAACGGATGTGTCTCAGAAGGGGTTTTATCAGCAGAATCGCAGAATATTTGCCAGGCTTAAGGTTCACTTTACAGGAGGAAATATGAAAGACCGAGCATATGAATCCCTCAGCTGCGAGGACGAAGTCCGCTGCATCATCGGTCAGGCAGTGATTGAACTCAGCGATGAGCAGCAGCCGGTGACCAAATCCACCCTGGCATTGAAATTGCTCTCCATGGCCGACCAGGATAATGACGACGAGCGCGTGCTGCTCTACTGGATTGCGCGAAAGGCCATCAATCAACCTCAACAACTTACCGCAATGCAGCGCCGGGCATGATGCTCACCCGGAGCGGGCCGAGGCCCACTCTCTGCTTCAGGCGGCCACGCGCCGCCGCAGCACAGGCATCCGCGCGAACATCACCAGGTTTCCCGCCAGTATCATCGCCAGTCCCAAAAACGCTTCGGCATGCCACTGATAGCCTTCATAAACCGTTGATAGCGTTAACGCCACCAGCGGAAACAGCAGCGTGCTGTAGGCCGCCTGACTGGCGCCGATGCGGCCAACCAGCGTGAAGTAGGCGCCAAAGCCGATAACAGAGCCGAAAATCGCCAGGTAACCCACCGCGCCCATCCACTGCGCGTTCCAGACCGGCTGCAGCGATTCGCCTTGCAACAGCGTCAGCAGCGCCATCGCCAGCGCGCCATAAAGCATCGCATAGCTGTTGGTGGTCAGCACGTCCCGCTTTGCGCGCTGATGACGCAGGCTAATCATATTGCCCAGCGAGAAGCCCAGCGTGCCGAGCGCGCTCAGCCCGGCGCCCCACAGCAGCTGCGCCGAGGCCGCGCTGCCGTGCAGATCGCGCCAGAACAGCGCCATGATGCCGCCGATGCCGAGCGCGGCGGCCGGCAGCAGCCGAATAGAAGGGGGCTGGCGGAAAAATATCCAGCTGTTAAGCGCGTTATAGAGCACCGCCATAGAGAAGATCACCGACTCCAGGCCGCTGTTGATCCAGGCGGCGGCGTGATAAAAGCAAAGAAAATTGAGGCCGAAGACGCAGCAGCCCTGTAGCAGGCAGAAGAGATGATCGCGCGCCGTCAGCGGGTGCAGGCGCTTCAGCGCTTTCAGCGCCGCCAGCATCACCAGTGACGCCACGATAAAGCGCCAGAACACCGCCGCGCCGATGCTGCCGCCGCTTACCGCCTGCTGGGCGTAAATCGCGATCCAGGTGGTTCCCCAAATCAACACCACCGAGAGATATAAAAGGATATTCATAGCACGCCTCTTTTCTGATCCAGCGCGCAGTATCGCTGAGCGTAAAGCGGGCCGCTTGCACCGCTCTGCGGCGCACTTGCAAATTCTTGCGCTTTTTTTGCCGCCGCACCGCATAACTCTGTTCTCTTGACGCCGCTCTTCATACACTAGGCCTCTGTTAACAGGAGAGCGCCCGTGAACCCGCCGATTTACCAGACCTTTTCCATGCTGCAACGTCATAAAGCCCAGCTGCTTCATCACGCCCGGCTGAACGACGGCATCCAGCTGGCGCACTGGTTCAACAGCGGCGACCGGGTCACTAATCACAGCGATCACCATACTCTCAGCCTCTATATCGCCGACGGCTACGACACCTGGTACAAAAGCCCCTACGGCTGGCGCAACGGCGGCGGTCCGGATCGCTTCTGTCTGATGCCGTCGGGCGTTGAGTCCACCTGGGATCTGCGCGACGATCTCTCTTTCGTACATCTCTACTGCACCGACGCGCACCTGCGCCAGATGGCGGAGGAGACATGGGATCGCAGCCCGGCGCGCCTTGAGCTGCATGAAAAAATCTTCGCCAGCGACGATCGCATCACCCAGCTTTACCGGCATTTTCTGCTCAGCTGCGACTGGCGCCAGCCCGCCAATCAGCTGATGCTGAGCAGCGCCTCGACGCTGCTGATGACCCATCTTCTGCAGCACTACAGCCTGCTGCAGTGGCGCGCGCCGCAGGCGCGCGGCGGTCTGGCACCTGCGGTGCTGCGTCATCTGTTGGCCTTTGTCGACGCGCATCTCGACCAGCCGCTGACGCTGGCGCACCTGAGTCAGGAGGCGGCGCTGAGCGAGTTTCATTTCGCGCGCATGTTCCGCCATTCCGTGGGCGAAGCGCCGCATCAGTATGTGATGCGCCGCCGCATGCAGCGCGCGAAAGCGCTGCTGGCTAACGCCTCCCTCTCGCTAACGGAGATTGCCCTGAGCTGCGGCTTTCATTCCCCCAGCCATTTCAGCAACCGCTTCAGGCAGATGAACGGCGTTTCGCCTTCGGCATACCGCCATGGCGCGCGCAACGCGTAAAAGCTGCGCGCTGGTCACTCTCAACGCAGCGGTATAATTTCCTCGTTATTTTATTTACTCTGTTAATTATCCTGCTAAGGTAGCATTGACAGCGCATGGATATATTTCTATATTTGTGTCTGTTAATTACTGGCATTGATGTCTGTCAATATTTAATTATCCCCGTGCTTTTCTTCCATACTTTTTTCCTCATCCAAAATAAGCTGCCATTATTAACCGGATAGCCAGTCAGAGAGTCGCGTCAGGCACAGGCCGACAACATCTATTTTTATTAACAAGAACACTCAAAAGAAAATGTTTTTTATTTTTTCACTCCTAAAATCTGATTGATTGATCAAATAAGTCACTCTGGTCTACTATCGCCTGAAGCTAAACGTCACGATATTCAACCTGGCGTTAAAAAGGATTGTCTGATGAGTGACCATTTCCACCCTGATAAAACGCAACGGCATGACAATTTTCACCTCCGCTTATTGATAACGAAGAGGGGAAAGCGCAACGCATTCGCGCCGAAAGCGCAAAGGCATCAGCTTATTATTCAGTGTGGAATAACACCGTTCTGGTTTAATCAAACCGGGGCGATTGTTGACAAAAATAACTTCAACCGTGAGTGACGGTGTGTGAATTATGTGTGAAAGCAAAAACGAAGCCGTCGCGCCGGTCAATATCGATGCGTTGCTGCAAAAAACATGGCTAAAGGCCATTCGGCTGCGTAACGGACTGCAGTTTAAAGAGGGAGAAGGCCGTCCGCTGTGGAACCGCTGCGTGAAGGATATTGTGCGCGTACAGACCGCCCTTAAGGTGGCGCAGCTGGATGAGGACAGCCGCCAGCATATTCTTTACGCGCAGTGTGCGCTGCTTGATGAGGTCGTGACAGGGCGTGGGGTTCAGGACGACGCCTTTTTGCAATGGAACGGCATTCCCCTGCAGACTTTTAACCAATAGCGCAAGTGGCTAAATATCGGGATATTTTTCCCAATAATATAAATTTTTTACCCGGAATTTTACCCAGAATGGTGACCTATTAAGCGATTCCTGAAATTGACGTAATCGCTGTACTTCCAGCGCGAACGCCCGCTGATTTTATAAGGCCTGCAAAGGGTGCCATCTTTGATGCGGTCATAAATAAAGGTTTTGCGAAAACCAGTATCCGCCATAATAAACTTCAGATCCACCAGTGTGTCATCACGTAGTTCCATATTCTTTCTCCTGTGGTTGAGCCGCTTATGGTCTTTTCCAGGAGCAGCCGAAAACACTTTCAGCTGCTGACTGAGCCTGGCGTTGACTGTCTTCTTCAGCGGGATGCGGTATATCGTGAAGAGGGGTACAGCGCAGAAAGGGCTGCCGCCAGCGCCTCGTTCATGAAGGAGGCCGGGCCCGTAATCGTCGTGCGCAGACAGAACATCCCCGTCGTTTCCGCCACTGCACCGGGCACAACGTTGAGTGCAGCACTGGCCACCCGGACCAGGCGCGGGAAGTCGAACAGAGAGGCCGTCAGGATAAGAGAGGCCTGTTTATTGCCCTGCTGATAAATGATTTTCATGGTGTCTCCTGAAAATGCGTTATCCGGGAATACCAGCAAGATAAGCCACGCTGATCACGAGGGCAGACAGGGCAAGCGAGCCTGCTGTCAGTCCGGCCCCGGCGATCGCAGAGAGAGTAAAAAGCCAGACAAGCGCCCGTAATACCGGGCGCTTTCTGATGTGGTCAGAATGGTTATTCATGGAGAGTTCCGTGCAGATGAAATCAGATCCCTGCGCAGGGACGGACGCATGGCGAAGCTGACGTCAGAGAGCGTCTGTTTCTGGCCAGCAGTCAGTCGTCGGGCAGGGAGAGGGAAATGACTTACGGGCTGCCGGTCACCCGGGTGAGTATGCCCGGCGCGGCCGGCAAAACCGGTAACGTGGCGTCGTCATCCAGGATGACTGGGGGTTACCTGCATCAGCGATGCCGTTCGTCGTCGTCTTCTTTTGCACGAGAAGACTCGTCGCGTCCTGAAGCAACCGCCGGGAACCGTTCATCCATTGTCTGACAGAAACCGGCACGTTTTTCTGCCCAGTTCTGATTGACTGCCCGGCAGGCGCAACCGGCCGCTTTCTTCCACATTTTTACGGCAAGCGCGTAATTACCTTCTCTTTCAACCATCGCCGCATCAGAAGCAATAAGGGAATACGGACTGACGCGCTGGCGGTAAACGGGGGACTTCATTTTCTTCTCCTTTCTGTATCACTCACGCCGGCCCTTAGCGCTTCGGCCGGCGTGAGCTCGTGGCATGTTATGGCATCCATCTCATGGCTTTCAGATGGCGGATGGCGTTCAGCTCAGCATTAATCAGGCTGTCCACCAGCCGGGCGTAGGCCTCCTCCGCGTCTTTGCTGTAAAGCGTGCAGACAATGCCTGACGGCAGGTAAGGGGAGGCAAACTGATGGAGCTTTTTGGGGAAAAACGACGCAAGCTCCTCCCGCAGCGCCTCCATTTCATCCTCTGCAGCCTCAGCGTCCCGCTGCTCCTGGCGTCGTTTTGTGCGGGGAAAACAGATCATGGCTGACCCTCCTGAAGCAAAATCTCAACAACATGGTCAAAGGCTATCTGTAACAGCGGCAGCGGTGGCTGGGGTGGAAGAGCCGGCGGCGGCTGGGATGAAAAGCTGGCGCCGGTGACGATGTTTTCCGGTGCGAACTCGATATCGCGGAATGCGTTAAAAGGGCGAGCAAAAGCGGCATCGCCCCTGATGTGTGACTGCATCATGGGAAATGTTCCTCTGTCTGGCTGGGGGGTTAAATCTGATTGTTGTAGTCGGCATGGCTTAGCAACTCCCAGTGCCGACCGTTGTCTCGTGAAAGCAGGCGCCAGTGCGGCGTAACGCGCAGTGTCAGGTACCCGTCACGGTAGGTTCGTCTGGCGTGAATATGCCCTGCGCGCCACTGTCTGATCTGCTGTTGTGCGCGCCGCGTTATCCTGTCGGGTGCATGAGGCTTGGACATTACGGCTGCCTCATCTCAGCGGCGCAGGCAGCGGCGAGCTTCTGCACAAACACCCAGGTAATGCCTTCTCTGAAGCTGACAAACTGCCGGCTTCGGTTTAATACGCTGGTGGTAAAGGTGTACCGGCCATCATGGATCTGAATAACCATACCGGGCCTCCTTCAGGCATAAAAAAACCGCCACAGCGGGCGGTTGGGTTAAGGACCTTCATTGAAAGCTTCACGGTTGCAGGCCTGCCTCATCCTGTTCAGATTCGGTGCAACAGCAGCAGGTTGGGCGCAGGTCAGAATGAATGCCGAAAATCGGGCTGACGATGGCATGATCCATCTCTTCCAGTAAGTTCATCAGGGCCGTACGATAAGCGTCGGCCTCTTCTTTGCTGATTTTTCCTTCCTGTAAGCAGGCATCAGTCATGTCCATTGATGCGTACAGTTTTTCAGCCACATCGAAAAGGGTCTCAATAACTTTTGCGGCAACTTCACGGTTTTGCATGGTGACCTCCGGGTCAGATGAATGCCCTGTCGGGCGGGATTAACGCAACGACGTCTCAAAATTCATGTGCGCCATGTTCATTGACGACGATGATGCGTGTAGTCAGGATGAAATCAGCGATCTCATCGCCTACGTTCTGCCAGTGCGCCAGTGCCAGAAGCACATCGCTGCGGCTCTGACAGTGGCAGGCACCTACATACGCCTGCACATGAACAAGGGCGAGACGCTGCATTTCTTTTTGAGTCAGGACTTGTGAGGGGTTGTTTTTATCCATGGTGTTCTCCGGATTTAGACGTAAAAAAACCGCCTCGGTGGGCGGTTTATGCGGGTTGTCTGGCTTCAAACTGCCTTCTTTTTTCAATCATCCTGATATAGAAGTCATATAACTGCCTGCGCATGTTTTGCTTCATTTCTTCAGGTAATGATTCCTGCAATTTCATCCATTCATCAAGTTCTGGCTTACATTGAACCCAGGCATCATCGACCAGTTTTTTTGCGGGTATAGTTGTCTTGATCAATGGAATGGTGTGATCGTTTAAGCATCTGACTTCAGGTGGCTCGAAAGAGCGATCGTCAGCTACAGCAACCACTGAAAATAATATTCCCGACAAAAAAATCCATTTCACAGGCTAATTCTCATTCTTCATGTAAACCGTATGCGTTCCCAGTAAAAACATCACTGACATTCAGGTAAGGCTTCAGTGCTCTCTTCTGAACGCAGCCCATTCGTTCCAACAATCCTCAGGGTTAATATCACAATATCCCCGGCTTTCAGCTATGGCCAGTGCCGTATCGACATCTACCTGGATAGCGGTGGCGTTATCTCGAATACAATTCACTTCTTCTGTAGTGAGAGGGCTTCCTTTCTCATTTTCTTTGCTCAGCAGCAATGTAATGAGAGGGGGAATAAACACTATGCTCATTTATCTACATCCTTTTGATAAACCAGTCAGGACCTCTAAAGGCAGCCCCACCGAAGCAGGAATTAAACATCATTTAACTGATGATTGTCTGTAGAAAACGGTCTAATTGGCTAAAAGCAGTATGGCAATTTGCATCTCATTGGTCTGGACTGTGCATAGCGCTTACGCCTGGTATCTCGGATCAGGAAAAGTGGATCGCCGATTTCTGTTCCCCTTTCAGGATGAAGAAAAAAATTCCGCACCTTGCTTACCAACGCAGGGGCTGGAGTGAAAGAGGTTAAACCAGTGGTATGCTTCGTCGGCGCGGCTTCTGTACTGCACGAATCTGGCGTCCGGCTTCGTTACAGACCTTAAGGTATTTACTCTTCATTCGGTGTTCAACGTACTTCGCAGCGGCCGCCCGAATTTGCTTGCGGTACTCCGTTTCCGTCTCCACAGCCATACTGACGCGATCGCTTACTACGCGCCTGCAATGGTTTTCTGCCCGGCTGAGTTCAGTAGTCCGTGCTGTTGGCCCCCATCCCAGCTCTGCAGCCAGAATCTCTTCAATCTTGCGGCATTCAATCGCCTCAACCATGCGGCGCATATGCCGGCGTGTTCTGGCGTTGTCTTTCATCACAGGTTTGACAGATCTGCCATAGCTGATAATTGCCATACATCCCCCGTTAAGTTACTGGCTGCACAGTCGCAACCATGCACTCAGTAACCTGAGGTTCGGTGCGTTCTCGGCACCTGCCGTAGAGCTTCCCGCTCGTTGTTAAAGAGCTTGATACCACGCAGGTTAATAGTATTTTCCTGCATAAAAAGTACTTTATCTTTATGATAAATTAACGTCAATATCAAAATGATAAATAGAGTGGCTTGGGTTTTATCTTTTTGATTTAGAAGAGTTTTGGTTTAACTCGAAACCTGTAATGAGAAGGTTTCGAGAAAAGGAAACTTATGGAGAGGGGCGAGTGCGGTTAACTGGCTTTATCGAGGTGTTCGAGGAAACGCGTATGCTTTAGGATTGCTGCAACATACTGGATTTTTTCAACCTCATCTGGGGCCAGGGTGATTGGATGATGCTGGCTATTTACACTTGTAAAAAGATAAGATCCGTCTCGAGTTTTATTTAGAATTTTTATCATGTTACGTCCGTCTCTGGTCCTTACAAAAACTTCATCTCCGACCTGGACAGGAGTATTAGGTTCTATCACGACGAACTCACCGGATTGAATCCTTGGCCACATGCTATCGCCTTTCACTTTCAGCCCAAAAGCTTCCTGGTCCTTGCTACATATGCATAACCAGCCGGCATGGAATTCCATCATATCCACCGAGCCATCTGTCCCCAGCAAAGCCTCTCCCACTACTTGTACGAAGCCTTTGGCAGGTGCGCCTGCAATCTCAACCTCATCTTCTGGGATGTTGTCAGGATGAATGCTATCCAGCCATCCCGTAGGAAGCTTTAATGAACTTTCAATTCGGCGGGCAAGCCTGTCACCAATATTTCTAAATGCCTCATTGCCTAATACCTGGCTGAGCTGAGCGGGGTTCAGTCCACACTGCTCTGCAAAGCCAGCCTTAGTCGCATCGGTTTGCTGCAAATGTTTATTTAGCAGCTTTGACAGGTTGACCTTTCTGATCTCTTTGTTTTCCATCTTTAAATTCTCACATGATTTATCTTCATGATAAATGTTCAAAAAGATAAATTTAGTTGCCAGTATTTTATCTGATTGATAAAGTCACATCGGTTTCAAGGCAGAGGAGGATAGCGGATGAACAATGAACTTTTACGCTGGCGCAAAGACGCTAGCAAGGAAGAGTGGGCGCTATTAGCTGGTAAGGCAATGACGACTGTAGGTTATCTGGATCAGCTGGCTTACGGTTTCAGGAAGGCCTCTCCCTCTAAAGCTGTTCAGATTGAGAAGGCCTCAGCTGAGTTCACCTCAAGGAAACCAGTAACTAAAGAAAGCCTGGTGTTTGGTTCACATGCCTAGTCGAGGAAATTCAAAGCACGGCTTTTAAACGGAGCTGTTATGAGCATGACACTCATGACTCAGGCTATGAGCATCAAAGTAGGAAATCCCATCCGAAAGCTGGTGCTAATCAAGCTTGCAGACAATGCTAATGATAAAGGCGAGTGCTGGCCTTCCTATCAGCATATTGCTGACCAGTGTGAGATCGGGCGGTCCACAGTCAAAGCCCATATTAGAGCTCTGGAGGAAATGGGGCTAGTACGGCGTGAGTACCGTAAAAATGGAGACCTCAACCAATCGAATCTCTTTCATCTCACATTCGATAAATTAACCCAAAGCACTACAGAGAGTAGTGGGGCAAGTAATGACCTAGGGCAGAATTTGACCGAGGGGGTAGGGCAAATCATAACCGAGGTGGGTCAGGAGCTGACCGAGGGTGGGGCAGGAGTTGTCCCAGGGGGTGGGGCAGGAGCTGCCCCCA
>NZ_MWUE01000013.1 GCF_002077695.1 Pantoea latae | reverse complement strand
ATTCGTCTGCCTGACGGACCGGTGGGGATGGAACCTCCCTGTTCCAGCCCCACCTTTCGCCCGCATCCATGCGGGCTCTCCTGGCAGACTCACTCTGTTCAGCGCTGCGAAATGCCCGCCTCTGATCGGCCCCAGCCTGCTGGTCAGCCTCCGTGTGCGCTGCTGGAAAAGGACGGCGGCGTTTTTCCTGCTGCAAAGGGCACTCTGTCTGAGGCCACCGCGCCTCCTCTGCTTAGAGAAAATAGCGGCCTTATCTGGACCTGGGCTTAACTGACAAGCATTAGGGGCAGCGCCCCCGTTTTATTCAGCTTGTCGCCAGCGCGCGCAGCGTGTTGACCCCTTTTTGCCGCACCAGCAGCGCCAATAGCAGCATACCGGCCAGCGCCAGCGCGCTCGCAAGCAAAAACGCCGTATGGTAGCCGCCGCCATACTGGATCAAAAAGCCGGTGATACCCGGCGACAAAATCCCCGCCAGATTCGCCAGCAGGTGAACAAAGCCGCCTGCGGTGCCGATGCGTCCCGCCGGCACGATATCCTGCAGCAGCGACCAGCACGCCTGCGGCGTCATATAGGCGAACACGCTGGCCAGCGTAATCAAGGCGACCGCACTCACCACATCCTTGCTCCACGCCGTTAACAGCACGCAGAGCGCGGCGACCGCCAGCCCGACGAAGATCACCAGCTTGCGCGACAGCAGAAAGTTCTGAGTGCGGCGAAACAGCATATCAGAGACGATGCCGCCGCCGAGGAAGCCGACCGTCGCGCCCAGCCATGGCAGCACGCCGATAATGCTCATGCTCTTAATGTCCAGATGCTGAAAGTCGGTGAGGTAGCTCGGCAGCCAGGAGAGAAAAAAGTACTGGATGTAATTGAAGCAGAAAAAGGCGCTCGCCACGCCGAGCACCGGCAGCGAAAAGACGTAGCGCCACAGCGAGTGGCGGTCCTGCTGCGGCGTGACCGCCGCCTGCGTCGCCGGGCGATGGCGGCCGATCAGCTCGCGCTCGGCGGCGCCGACGCGCGGATGATCTTCCGGCTTGTCGCGAAACAGCCACAGCCAGCACGCCACCCAGATAAAGCCCAGTAAGGCGATAACCACAAAGGCGATGCGCCAGCCGTAGTGCAGTCCCACCAGACCGACCACCGGCGCTGCGATCGCCGCGCCCAGCGGCTGGCCGGCGTTGGTAAAGCCGACCGCGCGTCCCGTCTCATTTTTCGGAAACCAGTTGGCGATCGACTTATTGGTGGTGGTGCCCATCGGCCCTTCGCCGATGCCAAACAGCATGCGCACAATCAGCAGATGGGCGAAGCCGGTGACCAGCGCGGTGGCACCGCAAAACAGCGACCAGACACCCGCCGCCCAGGCGTAGACGCGGCGCGGCCCGAAGCGGTCCGCCGCCCAGCCGCCGAGAAAGCAGAAGGCGCAGTAGCCGATAAAGAAGCAGCTAAACAAGATGCCCATTTCGGCGTCGTTGATATGCAGATCGCTTTTAATCAGCGGCGCCATCACCGACAGGGCGGCGCGGTCGAGATAGTTGAGCATGCCGGCGAAGAACAGCAGCAGCGCAATCACCACGCGATAGTTTTTACGCATAGCGGCGGACTCCTTTATCGGTGATCTGGCTCAGGGAGAGACGGTAGTGGCGCAGCACCTCCTCATCCGGCGCGTAGCCGAGGCCGGGACGCGAGGAGAGGGTAAAGGCGACGTCGCGCGGCAGGTCGGGATAGAGGGGGGCTTCAAAGGCGATCCAGGGCACCTCCATTTTGACGTCGTTGGGCAGCAGCGCCACCAGGTGCGCGGTCGCCAGCATGCCGGCGCCGTAGTAGAAGCAGTGCGGCACCACGCGCACGCGATACTGCTGCGCCATGGCGAAGACGCGGCGCGCGGCGCTGATGCCGCCCACTTTCGCCACGCTAGGCTGCGCCACGTCCACCGCGCCGTTCTCCAGCAGGTTGATAAAGCCCTGGTCGCCGTCGACGTTTTCGCCCGCCGCCAGCGGCACGCCGACGCGTTTTAACTGCGCCAGCCCCTGATAGTCGTCCGGCGGCCAGATCGGCTCTTCCAGCCAGCCGAGATTCAGCGCCCGCAGCTCATGCGCCTGCTGCGCCGCCTCCTGGCGCGTCCAGGGACAGTTGACGTCGACCAGCAGCTCCGCCTGCGGCGGCAGCGCGGCGCGGGCCGCCGCTATCGCCTCGACGGTGGTTTCATGCAGTTTCAGCGTGGTAAAGCCCTCGTCCCAGGCGCGTTTCACCTGCGCGGCGACGGCGACGGGATCGTTGTCGTAGCCTACCAGGCTGGCGTAGCGCTCGATGCGCTGGCGCGTGGCGCCGAGCAGCTGCCAGAGCGGCTGCTGGCGCTGCTGGCCGAGCGCGTCCCACAGGGCGATATCGATCGCCGAGAGCGCGTAGCGCACCGGACCGCTGCGGCCAAAGGCGTGCAGCGCTTTTTCCGCCCGCTGCATCTGCTGCGCTATCGCCTGTGGCGAGTCGGGCAGGGTGGCGCCGACGAAAAGCGGTGCGATCAGGGTGCACAGCGCCTGTTCGGTTACCGGGTTGGCCAGATGGCCGAACGCCTCGCCCCAGCCGCACAGGCCGTTGTCGCAGGTGATTTTCACCAGCAGGGTCTCCATGCGGCGCAGCGACGGCGAGGCGGCGTTAAAGGTGGTTTCCTGGCGTTCGGGCGCGCGCCGCTGCGCGTCAAAGGGAATTGCGATACGCGTGACGTCGATTGACGCTATTTTCATGCCATAGACCTCGTAAGATGACCTCCGGCGTGAATTATTGTTACAGCCTGCCGGAACGGTAAGGTGAGTCGGGTCAGATCATCAGCGAGTATAAAAAGCGCGCCCGCGCGTCACATCAGGCAGCAGCCCAGGGTTAACGGCGGATTAGCAGGAAGAATTGGGCGAAACGACAGAGAAAGGCGCAGGGAGTCACAGAAAAGAGAAAAGGCGGCATCGCTGCCGCCTTTTGGCTTACTTGGCAATACGCTTGTACTTGATACGCTTCGGCTCCAGCGCCTCGGCGCCAAGGGTGCGTTTTTTGTACTCTTCGTACTCGCTGAAGTTGCCCTCGAAGAACTCCACCTTGCCTTCATCCTGGTAGTCGAGGATGTGGGTGGCGATGCGGTCGAGGAACCAGCGGTCGTGCGAGATCACCATGGCACAGCCCGGGAACTCCAGCAGGGCGTTTTCCAGCGCGCGCAGGGTTTCGATGTCCAGGTCGTTGGTGGGTTCGTCAAGCAGCAGCAGGTTGCCGCCAACCTGCAGCAGCTTCGCCAGGTGCAGACGACCGCGCTCGCCGCCGGAGAGTTCGCCGACGCGTTTGCCCTGGTCAGTGCCTTTGAAGTTAAAGCGGCCGACGTAGGCGCGGCTCGGCATCTCAAAGGTGCCGATGCGCATGGTGTCCAGCCCGCCAGAAACCTCTTCCCAGACGGTTTTCGAGTTATCCATCGCGTCGCGGAACTGATCGACCGACGCCAGCTTAACGGTTTCGCCCAGCTCGATGCTGCCGGAATCGGGCTGCTCCTGGCCGGTCATCATGCGGAACAGGGTCGATTTACCCGCGCCGTTAGGACCGATAATGCCGACGATAGCGCCTTTCGGCACCGAGAAAGAGAGATCGTCAATCAGCACGCGGTCGCCGTAGGATTTGGTCAGGTTTTTCACCTCGACCACTTTATCGCCCAGGCGCGGACCCGGCGGAATAAAGAGTTCGCTGGTCTCGTTGCGCTTCTGATATTCGGTGCTGTTCAGCTCCTCAAAGCGGGCCAGACGCGCCTTGCCTTTAGACTGACGGCCTTTCGCGCCCTGACGCACCCACTCCAGCTCTTTCTCGATCGATTTGCGACGTGCCGCTTCGGCCGAGGCTTCCTGCGCCAGACGCTGATCTTTCTGCTCCAGCCAGGAGGAGTAGTTGCCTTCCCACGGAATGCCTTCGCCGCGGTCCAGCTCCAGGATCCAGCCCGCCACGTTGTCGAGGAAGTAGCGGTCGTGGGTAATCGCCACCACGGTGCCTTCGAACTCGTGCAGGAAGCGCTCCAGCCAGGCCACGGACTCGGCGTCCAGGTGGTTGGTCGGTTCGTCCAGCAGCAGCATGTCCGGTTTTTCCAGCAGCAGACGGCACATCGCCACGCGGCGACGCTCGCCGCCGGAGAGGTTGCCGATCAGCGCGTCCCAGTCCGGCAGACGCATTGCGTCGGCGGCGCGCTCCAGCTGCGTTTCAAGGTTATGGCCGTCGTGCGCCTGAATCACCTCTTCCAGACGACCCTGTTCGGCCGCCAGCTTGTCGAAGTCGGCGTCCGGCTCGGCGTAGAGCGCGTAAACCTCGTCGAGACGCTTTAGCGCGCCGACCACGTCGGAAACCGCTTCTTCGATCGATTCGCGCACCGTCTGTTCCGGGTTGAGCTTCGGCTCCTGCGGCAGGTAGCCGACTTTGATGCCTGGCTGCGGACGCGCTTCCCCTTCGATATCTTTATCGATGCCCGCCATAATGCGCAGCAGCGTGGATTTACCTGCGCCGTTCAGGCCGAGCACGCCGATTTTCGCGCCCGGGAAAAAGCTGAGGGAGATGTTCTTCAGAATATGACGCTTCGGCGGTACCACTTTACCGACGCGATGCATGCTATAGACGAATTGAGCCACGTTGTTATGAGCCTCTGATTCTGGTGGGTGAATTAGTGACGAAGTTTAGCCTTTTTGCCTGGCTAATCCCAGCCGCGCGCCGGGATAATTGCGGACGAGGTCAGGCGGAGTCAGGCAGCCGCAGCGGCAGCGACTGCTGCGCCAGCCACGCCGCCAGCGCGGGCTCCGGCGCGCTGTCGCTGACCAGCAGGTCGAAGCGGCGCAGCTCGGCGATGCGCGCGGGCAACACCTTGCCGAATTTGCTGCTGTCCGCCACCAGCACGCGCTGGCGCGATCGCAGCATGGCGTGATGCTTCATCGCCAGCTCGTTCAGGTTGTAGCAGGTGGCGCCCTGTTCGCTGTCGATGCCCGCCGCCGAGATAAAGGCCAGCGTCGGACAGAGATCGTCGAGAATCGAATGGGCGCCGACCGGGGTAAAAAGCGCGTTGTCGGCATGAAATTCGCCGCCGCTCAGGATGACGTTGCAGGCCGCTTTCTCTTTCAGCGCCAGAAAGGTGTTCATGGCGCAGCAGATGGCGGTGAAGGGCAGGTCGTCCGGCAGCGCGTCCACGATATAGGGAATGGTGGTGCCGCAGTCGAAAAATACCGTATCGTTCTCGCCGATCAGGCTGGCGGCAGCCTGCGCCAGACGCTGCTTTCTCGCGGCGTTCTGGCCGTGCTGATCCGACACGAAGTAGTGCCCGACATGGCTTTTTGGATCGCTGACGATGTAGCCGCCCAGCAGCACCACCGCAGAGGCGGGTTCGCTGAGATCGCGGCGGATGGTCATCTCCGAGACGCCCAGCAGCTGCGCGGCGTCTTTCAGATGCAGCTTATCGGTGCGTTTTAACGCCAGGGTCAGTTTCTGAATGCGTTCGTCGCGCCGGGTTTCCATAGACGTCTCTGTTGTGGTTGGTAGCGAAAACGGTGCGCAGCCAGCGACCGCATCTGAGCATCATTACAAGGTGATAAACTGGACTTTTTTAATAAGTTGCGTCTTCAGACACGCAATCTTAACTGTAACAGGATCGTCCCGTAAACCTCGTCTTCAGGCTGCTATTGTCAGCCAGGCGCCCCTGACCTGCTGGTTATCTGCTACGCGCTGCGTAAATTTTGTGAAGAACATGGCAAGAGCCGGTTCCCCTGGTTAGCATGAAGAATGCCTGGCACGCAGCCGGAGAGCAGCAACAGAGGAGATTTTCGTGGAGAAGTGGCGTAACTGGATAGCAGGGATCTGCCTGGCCGCAACGGCTGGCAGCGCGTGGGCCGACTCGCTGGATCAGCAGCGAGAGCGATATCAACAGATTAAGCAGGCATGGGACAGCAATCAGATGGCGACGGTGGAGCAGCTGCTGCCGACGCTGCAGGACTATCCGCTTTATCCCTATCTGCAGTACCGCCTGCTGGCGCAGGATCTCGATCAGGAAACGCCGCTCGCCATTAAAAACTTTATTCAGCAATACCCGACGCTGCCGCCGGCGCGCTCCCTGAAAACCCGCTTCGTCAACGTGCTGGCGCACCGCGAGGACTGGCAGGGCATTCTGAGCTTTAGCCCAGAAGCGCCAACCCCGGTGCAGGCGCGCTGCAACTGGCTCTACGCCAAATGGGCGACCGGCGCGCAGCAGCAGGCGTTTGCCGGCGCGAAAGAGATCTGGCTGCGCGGCACCGCACTGCCGAACGACTGCGACCGACTCTTCTCTGTCTGGCAATCCTCCGGCCAGATGTCGCCGATTACCGTGCTGGAGCGCATCCGGCTGGCGATGAAAGCGGGCAACGACAGCCTGGTGAGTTTCCTGGCGAAAACCCTGCCGGAAGATTATCAGACCATCGCCAACGGCGTGCTGATGCTGCAGAACGATCCGCAGACGGTGGTGAGCTTCGCCCAGTCCGTCGGGCCGACCGACTTTACCCGTCAGGCGACGATTTACGCCTTTACCCGCGTGGCGCGCGCCGATATGGAGAACGCGCGCAGCATGATCCCGCTGCTGGTGCGGGCGCAGAAAATGGAGGCGGACGACGAGCAGGCGCTGAAAGAGATCGTGGTCTGGCGCATGATGGGCAGCGATCTGACGTCGGAGCAGGCGCGCTGGCGCGACGGCGTGGTGATGAACAGCCAGTCGACGGCGCTGATCGAACGCCGCGTGCGGCTGGCGCTCTCGCAGCACGACCGTCGCGGCCTCAATACCTGGATCGCGCGGCTGCCGCTTGAGGCGAAAGAGAAAGACGAGTGGCAATACTGGCAGGCGGATCTGCTCTATTCCCAGGGCCGTAAAGAGGAAGCGGACGAGATCCTGCACAAGCTGATGCAGGCGCGCGGCTTCTATCCGATGGTGGCGGCGCAGCGGCTCGGCGAAAAATACCCGATACAGATCGACGAAGCGCCGAAGCCAGACAGCGCGACGGTGCAGGGGCCGGAGCTGGCGCGGGTGCGCGAGCTGATGTTCTGGGGGCTGGACAACCTGGCGCGCAGCGAGTGGGCCAACCTTATCTCCAGCAAGAGCCATGTTCAGCAGCAGATGCTGGCGCGCTACGCCAACGAGCAGGACTGGTGGGATCTCAGCGTGCAGGCGACCATTACGGCGAAGATGTGGGACAGCCTGAAAGAGCGCTTCCCGCTGGCGTGGGAGAGCTTCTATAAGAGCAATACCCGCGACAAAGGCATCGCCCCGAGCTACGCCATGGCGATTTCGCGCCAGGAGAGCGCCTGGAACCCGAAAGCGCGTTCGCCGGTGGGCGCCAGCGGCCTGATGCAGGTGATGCCGGCGACGGCGGCGCATACCGTGAAGATGTACAACATTCCCGGCTATGTGAACAGCAGCCAGCTGCTGGATCCGCAGACCAATATCCAGATCGGCACCCAGTATCTGGAGTATGTTTACCAGCAGTTCGGGCAAAACCGCATTTTCGCTTCCGCCGCCTATAATGCGGGACCGGGACGCGTGCGCAGCTGGCAGAACGTCAGCGCGGGCAATCTCGACGCGGTCGCCTTTATCGAAACCATTCCCTTCTCGGAAACGCGCGGCTACGTGAAAAACGTGCTGGCCTATGACGCCTACTATCGCCACTTTATGGGCGAGCCGGACAAGATCCTGTCAGACAGCGAGTGGAATCGCCGTTACTAGCTGTGCTATGCTTCCGTACTCGTTAGTGAGTACGGAAGCCTGTTGATGACGCAATCTCCCGCCCGGTCGGCGCAAAATTCCCTTTCTGAAGATAACTGGCGACGCTTTATCGCGCTGATGCAGCAGGCCTACGCCGATGACGTGGCGCTGCCGTTACTGCAGCTGATGCTGACGCCGGATGAGCGCGAGGCGCTCGGCACGCGCCTGCGCATCGTCGAAGAGCTGATGAGCGGCGTTATGAGCCAGCGCGAGCTGAAAAACGAGCTGGGCGTCGGCATTGCTACCATTACGCGCGGCTCCAACAGCCTGAAAGAGGCGCCGCCCGAGCTGCGACGCTGGCTGGAAGCGCGTCTGGGACGCGCCGACCTTAACGCTGATAAAGCGGATGAGTAAAAGGGCAGAGCGCCAGGATCAGCGCCTGATGATAGACGCTGGAGCGCGTCAGCCGTCCCTGCGTAAAAGCGCCGATAGCGCCGCCTTTCTGTTTGATATTCTCCACGCCGGTGAGACGGGCCATCTCCTCGCCCAGTTCGCGTCCGGCGCGTAGGCCCTCCAGCACCACTGGCGGCAGCGTAAAGCTGGCGGATCGCGACTCGCCGCGTTGCTCTGCGTTTTCCACCACCATCCAGGCAAAGGCGCACTCCGCCTCGATACCGGCCTCAATCGCCACCCAGAAGTCCGCTGCCGGTTCCGCCCGACGCGCATTGGCGACGCGCTGGCGTGCGCCGGTTCGCGTTTCCGCATCGCTCAGCGGCTGCGCCGCCACGCCGCTATCGACCTCGACCCCGCGAATATGGCAGGATCCTTCGCCGAAAACGTCGCTGAACGCCTGAGAAATTGCGCGAATTTTTGCCGGATTGATGGTGGCTGCGATAACCTGGTACATAATCTATTGAACCCTTTAGGCAAATTTGTCGCAGTATAACGGAAACTCAGCATGCTACAGGTCTATCTTGTTCGTCACGGTGAAACGGTATGGAATGCGGAGCGCCGCATTCAGGGACAATCCGACAGTCCGCTGACGGAGAAAGGAGAGCAACAGGCCCATCAGGTGGGCGAGCGCGTAAAACATCTTGGCATTACCCATGTTATCGCCAGCGATCTGGGCCGCACGCAGCGCACCGCCGAGATTATCGCCGACGCCTGCGGCTGTACGGTGACGCTGGAGCCGCGCCTGCGCGAGCTGAATATGGGCGTGCTGGAGAAGCGTCCGCTGGACGGGCTAACCGAGGAAGAGGAGCGCTGGCGCAGCACGCTGGTGGACGGCACCGAGGACGGCCGTATCCCGCAGGGCGAATCGATGGCGGAGATGGCGGCGCGCATGCACGCGGCGCTGAACGCCTGCCTGGCGCTGCCCGCCGGCAGCCGTCCGCTGCTGGTGAGTCACGGTATGGCGCTGGGCGTTTTGATCAGCACGATTCTCGGATTGCCGGCCCATGCGGAGCGTCGGCTGCGGCTGCGCAACTGCTCGATTTCGCGCGTCGATCATCAGCGCAGCGCCTGGCTGGCGGAAGGCTGGGTGGTGGAAACGGCGGGCGACGTGTCGCATCTGGACGCGCCGGCGCTGGATGAGCTGCAGCGCTAATAAAAATGCCGTCGTGATGACGGCATCGTTATTAGCTCGCCTGCTGGCGACGGATCGGGATGAGATATTCGCAGCGGATCTCTTTCGGCGGCTCGGGGCGTTTTTTGCCGCCGTGGGTATAGAAGCGCTCGATATCCTGGCCCTGACGGCGCGTCAGGCCGAGCGTCGGCATACAGGTGCCGTAGAGCAGCAGGATAAATTCCTGTAGTTCGTTGCGCGGGCCGTTGTAGGTGAACTGCACATAGTCACCCGCTTCCAGCAGCACGCTCTGGCCGGAGTGCAGGTTGACTGCCTGGTCAGACGGCACGGCGGTGGTGTAGAGGATCTCCTGCTCGTCATCTTTCTCCTGGCTGGCGCGCACCTGATGCAGGCCGTAGAGCACCGGCGGCACGGTGTCAGTTTCCAGCAGGAACTGCTTCCAGAAATGAATGCGCATTTCGTCGCGGTAGCTGGAGATCTGCTCCAGCGTGCAGCTGTAGGTTTGCGTTTGTCCGACCAGCACGGTTTCCGGCAGGGTGACGAAGGTCGACTCCGGCATGCTGTTGTCGTCGAGGCGAATCGGCGGACGAATGCCGAACGAGTTCCATTCTGATGAGCGGCGATACCACGCGGGCGTCTGGTTAAACTGCTTTTTAAAGGCGCGGGTAAAGGTCTGCTGGGAGTCAAAACGGTACTGTAGCGCGATATCCAGAATCGGGCGGCTGGTCAGACGCAGCGCCACGGCCGCTTTCGACAGGCGACGCGCGCGGATATAGGCGCCGATGGCATGGCCTGTCACATCCTTGAACATCCGCTGCAGATGCCATTTAGAGTAACCCGCTTTCAGGGCAACATTGTCTAGTGAAAGGGGCTGATCCAGATGGCTCTCCAGCCAGACAAGCAAATCTCGAATGATACCGGCTTGGTCCATAAAACATCCTCATACTCTCTGGGGCGCGGCTAACGCGGTCGCCGAATAATAGCACTAATTGCACATCAGGCGTGGGCAGTTTTGTTGGGAGATTGTGCCATGTCAATGTGGGATAAAACCGGTTCTGGTTTGGTCAACGCGGACAATTGCCAGTACATTACATGCTCGTCTATTAGGTTTGCAATGGTAACGCTATGACAATATCTCGCTTTTTCGCTGCTTCACTCGCCACGCTGCTGCTGGCGTCACCGGTTCTGGCCGAGGAGATCGGCTCGGTAGATACGGTATTCAAGATGTTCGGGCCTGACCATAAGATCGTGGTGGAAGCCTTCGACGATCCCGACGTAAAAAATGTAACCTGTTATATCAGCCGGGCGAAAACCGGCGGCATCAAGGGCGGCTTAGGGCTGGCTGAGGATACCGCCGACGCGGCGATCTCCTGTCAGCAGGTGGGGCCGGTGACGCTCAGCGACGCCATCGCCAACGGCAAAGCGCAGGGCGAAGTAGTGTTTAAGAAGCGCACTTCGCTGGTGTTTAAAAAGCTGCAGGTGGTGCGTTTCTTCGATCAGAAGCGCCATGCGCTGATCTATCTGAGCTACTCTGACAGGGTGGTGGAGGGATCGCCGAAGAATGCGCTGAGCGCGGTGCCTATTATGCCGTGGCGGGAATAAAAAAACGCCCTTCGGGGCGTTTTTACTGACGGCGGCTAAAGCTCGCAGGCGGGTGAGACGGACCGAGCTGGCAGGGATGCCGCTTTTTGCGTCTTTGCGATCGGGCCGTCTTACCCGCGCTGGCACCGTGTCAGCCAACCCTCGATTCCAGCAGGTTTTTTATTCCTGCAGATCGCCGCAGAAGCGGTAGCCTTCGCCGTGAATGGTGGCGATGATTTCCGGCGTGTCCGGCGTCGACTCAAAATGCTTACGGATGCGGCGAATAGTGACGTCGACGGTGCGGTCGTGCGGCTTCAGCTCGCGGCCGGTCATCTTCTTCAGCAGGTCGGCGCGGGTCTGGATTTTGCCGGGGTTCTCGCAGAAGTGCAGCATGGCGCGAAACTCGCTGCGCGGCAGCTTGTACTGATCGCCGTTGGGGCTGATCAGCGAACGGCTGTTGATATCCAGCTCCCAGCCGTTGAACTTGTAGCTTTCCACCTGGCGGCGCTCTTCGCTCGGCATCGCCAGATTCATGGTGCGCGACAGCAGATTGCGCGCACGGATGGTCAGCTCGCGCGGATTGAACGGCTTGGTGATGTAGTCATCGGCGCCGATCTCCAGACCAAGGATCTTGTCCACTTCATTATCACGACCGGTCAGGAACATCAGCGCCACGTTCGCCTGCTCGCGCAGTTCGCGCGCCAGTAACAGGCCGTTTTTGCCCGGCAGGTTAATGTCCATGATCACTAGGTTAACATCATTGTCGGTGAGCACCTGATGCATTTCAGCGCCGTCGGTTGCCTCATAGACGACATAACCTTCCGCCTCAAAAATACTTTTGAGGGTGTTACGCGTGACCAGTTCGTCTTCAACGATAAGAATGTGTGGGGTCTGCATGTTTCGCTACCTAAAATTTGCCAACAAATCGAAAACAGGGCGTACGCGGGTATTCAGGCTCGCTAAAAAGCGCGGTGAGTGGCGCTTAACCGTTGTACGAAATTATGTTCTTGATACACCATCTATCAACGTCAACAACAGTGTTAGCTCAGCCAGTCAGAATGAATATTGCCTGCCCCAGGAGAGAATCTTTTGGCGCATATCCTAACCGTATTAACAGCAACCTAACAGCACCAACAACAACCGATAAGCATAAAAACAACGCTTCGTTGACTTATATCAAATGCAATTGTAGCACGTTAACACTTATGTGAAAAACTTCTCTTGTAATGCCAGCTTAGCTCACAAAAAATATCAATTTCGCTACATTTTTACATTATGTATACGCAAATGATAATTGCACAGCGCCCGGCGCTATTAACCTGATTAAAAACATCTTTGACGTTTTAATTTGCTTTAATGCCGCGTTGGCGCCCATTTCCGATGCATAAAGTTATTTATTAAAATTTAACATCCTTAACAACTTCTTTTCGGTTCTGGCAGGATCCCGGCGTTGGTAGCGGCGCGTGTTACTATAAGGCGCGATTTCTAAACACAGATGGAATAATGATGCGTTTTCCCCTCATTCTGGTTTCTCCCGCCCGGCCGGAAAATATCGGCGCAGCGGCGCGCGCCATGAAAACCATGGGCTTTAGCGAGCTGCGCATTGTCGCCAGCGACGCCTGGCAGGATCCCGCCGCCCGTCGCGTGGCGCACGGCGCTGGCGAGATCCTCGATAATCTGCGCACCTGTGCGACGCTGCAGGAGGCGCTGGCGGATATCGACTTCTCCGTGGCGACCACCGCGCGCAGCCGCGCAAAGTTCCGCTACTACGCCACGCCGCAGCAGGTCGAGACGCAGCTGCTGGAGAAGCGGCAGTGGGTCAACAGCATGGCGCTGGTCTTCGGGCGCGAGGATAGCGGCCTGACCAATGAAGAGCTGGATCTAGTGGATCTGCTCACCGGCATCCCGATGGCGCAGGATTATCCCTCGCTCAACCTCGGTCAGGCAGTAATGGTCTACTGCTATCAGCTTGCCGCGCTCAATCGCGTGGCGCCGCCCGCCGCCGCACCGGCTGACGCGCAGCAGCTGGATGCGCTGCGCCAGCGCTTCGACCGCCTGCTGCAGCGGCTTGAGGTCAGCGACGATCGCAAGATGGCTGACTGGATCGATCAGCGTATCGGCCTGCTGGAGCAGCGCGACAGCGCCATGCTGCACCGGCTGCTGCACGACGTAGAAAAAAAACTTATAGATAAATCTTCCTGAAAAAGCGGTTTTTGCAGCGGCTGATCGTACAAAGCCCGCAGCGGGCAAACGATCCGGCAAGAATTCCCCTGGCCAGCACGCAGCAGTGCGCAGCGGCGAGAAATTCGCCGCCGGACAAATTCGTTGACTTGACCGGCGCTTTGCTTTACTTCTGGAAGGCAGACAGACTTAAAAAGACAGACAGAAAAAATCTCAATGCGTAACTCAACCAGCCTGAACATCACCATTATTACCACCACCATTACCACCGGTAAGGGTGCGGGCTGACGCATACAGGAAAAAAAAGAAAAAGCCCGCACCTAAACAGTGCGGGCTTTTTTTTCGGCAAAAATTCAGGAGAGCTTTAACATGCGAGTGCTGAAATTTGGTGGGACCTCGGTAGCGAATGCGGAACGTTTTCTGCGTGTCGCTGACATTCTGGAAAGTAATGCGCAGCAGGGACAGGTTGCCACCGTACTCTCTGCACCAGCGAAGATCACCAACCACCTGGTGGCGATGATTGAGAAGACCATCAGCGGCCAGGACGCGCTGCCGAACATCCGCGACGCCGAGCGTATTTTCGACGAGCTGCTGCAGGGGCTGGCGGCGGCGCAGCCGGGCTTCGACTACGACGGCCAGAAAACCCGCGTCGATCTGGAGTTCGCGCAGCTGAAACAGGTGCTGCACGGCATCAGCCTGCTAGGTCAGTGCCCGGACAGCGTCAACGCCGCCATTATCTGCCGCGGCGAAAAGCTCTCTATCGCCATTATGGAGGCGCTGCTGCTGGCGCGCGGTCATGAGGTCACGGTGATCGATCCGGTAGAGAAACTGCTGGCCGTCGGCCACTATCTTGAATCGACCGTCGATATCGCCGAATCGACGCGCCGCATCGCCGCCAGCCAGATCCCGCCGCAAAACATGATCCTGATGGCCGGCTTTACCGCAGGCAATGAGAAGGGCGAGCTGGTGGTGCTGGGCCGCAACGGCTCGGACTATTCCGCCGCGGTGCTGGCCGCCTGTCTGCGCGCCGACTGCTGCGAAATCTGGACCGATGTCGACGGCGTCTATACCTGCGATCCGCGCC
This sequence comes from Pantoea latae, assembly GCF_002077695.1. Taxonomy (GTDB): domain Bacteria; phylum Pseudomonadota; class Gammaproteobacteria; order Enterobacterales; family Enterobacteriaceae; genus Pantoea; species Pantoea latae. The sequence goes on along the minus strand of NZ_MWUE01000013.1, from coordinate 190,354 downwards.
AGGTGCCCGACGCGCGCCTGCTGAAGTCGATGTCCTATCAGGAGGCGATGGAACTCTCCTACTTCGGCGCCAAAGTGCTGCACCCGCGCACCATCGCGCCTATCGCCCAGTTCCAGATCCCGTGCCTGATTAAAAACACCGCCAACCCGCAGGCGCCCGGCACGCTGATCGGCGGCGAAAGCGAGCAGGATGAGAATCCGGTCAAAGGCATCACCAACCTTAACAACATGGCGATGTTCAACGTCTCCGGCCCCGGCATGAAAGGCATGGTCGGCATGGCGGCGCGCGTGTTCGCCGCGATGTCGCGCACCGGCATTTCCGTGGTGCTCATCACCCAGTCCTCCTCGGAATACAGCATCAGCTTCTGCGTGCCGCAGAATGAGCAGGCGCGCGCGCGCCGCGTGCTGGAAGAGGAGTTCTATCTGGAGCTGAAAGATGGCCTGCTCGATCCGCTGGAGGTGATGGAGCAGCTGGCGGTGATCTCGGTGGTTGGCGACGGCATGCGCACGCTGCGCGGCATCTCCGCCAAATTCTTCTCTGCGCTGGCGCGCGCCAATATCAATATCGTCGCCATCGCCCAGGGCTCCTCTGAGCGCTCTATCTCGGTGGTGGTCAGCAACGACGACGCCACCACCGGCGTGCGCGTGGTGCACCAGATGCTGTTCGCCACCGATCAGGTGATTGAGGTCTTCGTGGTGGGCGTCGGCGGCGTCGGCGGCGCGCTGCTGGATCAGCTCTATCGCCAGCAGGCGTGGCTGAAGCAGAAGCATATCGATCTGCGCGTCTGCGGCATCGCCAACTCGCGCGCGCTGCTGACCAACGTGCACGGCATCGACCTGAGCAACTGGAAAGCGGCGCTGAGCGAAGCAAAAGAGCCGTTTGACCCCGCCCGTCTGAGCCGGCTGGTAAAAGAATACCATATGCTTAACCCGGTGATCGTCGACTGTACCTCCAGCCAGACGGTGGCCGATCGCTACGCCGACTTCCTCAGCGACGGCTTCCACGTGGTGACGCCGAATAAAAAGGCCAACACCTCGTCATGGAACTACTACCAGCAGATGCGCGCCGCCGCCGCGAAGTCGCGCCGCAAATTCCTCTACGACACCAACGTTGGCGCGGGCCTGCCGGTGATTGAAAACCTGCAAAACCTGCTGAACGCCGGCGATGAGCTGATTAAATTCTCCGGTATCCTCTCCGGCTCGCTCTCCTTTATTTTCGGCAAGCTGGATGAAGGGGTGTCGCTCTCTGAGGCGACGAAGATGGCGCGTGAGATGGGCTTTACCGAGCCGGATCCGCGCGACGACCTCTCCGGCATGGATGTGGCGCGCAAGCTGCTGATCCTGGCGCGCGAAGCGGGCCATCAGCTGGAGCTAGGCGACATTGAGATCGAGCCGCTGCTGCCCGCCAGCCTGACGCAAATCGCCGACGTCGAGACCTTTATGCAGCGTTTGCCGGAGCTGGATAACGCCTTCGCCGCGCGCGTTGCCAGCGCGCGCGACGAGGGGAAAGTGTTACGCTTCGTCGGCGCGATTGAAGAGGGCGGCGTCTGCAAAGTGAAAATCGACGCGGTCGACGGCAACGATCCGCTCTATAAAGTGAAAAACGGCGAAAACGCGCTGGCGTTTTACAGCCGTTATTATCAGCCGATCCCGCTGGTGCTGCGCGGATACGGCGCGGGAAATGATGTGACGGCGGCGGGCGTTTTCGCCGATCTGCTGCGCACTCTGTCGTGGAAGTTGGGAGTTTGATGATGGTAAAAATTTACGCGCCGGCCTCGATTGGCAATGTCAGCGTCGGCTTTGATGTGCTGGGCGCGGCGGTGTCGCCGGTGGACGGCACGCTGTTGGGTGACTGCGTCTCGGTAGACGCGGCGCCGCGCTTTTCGCTGCAGAACAGCGGACGCTTTGTCAGCAAGCTGCCGGACGATCCCAAAGAGAATATCGTTTACCAGTGCTGGCAGCGCTTTTGCGAGGCGATCGGCGAAGAGGTGCCGGTGGCGATGACGCTGGAAAAAAATATGCCGATCGGCTCTGGCCTCGGCTCCAGCGCCTGTTCGGTGGTGGCCGGCCTGATGGCGATGAACGAGTTTTGCGGCAGGCCGCTCAGCGATACGCAGCTGCTGACGCTGATGGGCGAGCTGGAAGGGCGCATTTCCGGCAGCGTGCACTATGACAACGTCGCGCCGTGCTTCCTCGGCGGCATTCAGCTGATGCTGGAAGAGAACGGCGTTATCAGCCAGCCGGTGCCGGGCTTCGACGACTGGCTGTGGGTAATGGCCTATCCCGGTATCAAGGTCTCTACCGCCGAAGCGCGCGCCATCCTGCCGGCGCAGTATCGCAAAGAGGATGTGATTAAGCATGGCCGCCTGCTGGCAGGCTTTATTCATGCCTGCCACACGCGCCAGCCGTTGCTGGCCGCTAAACTGATGCAGGATGTGATTGCTGAGCCTTACCGCACCCGACTGCTGCCGGGCTTTGCCGAAGCGCGTCAGGCCGCCGTGGATATCGGCGCGCTGGCCTGCGGCATTTCCGGCTCCGGCCCCACGCTTTTCGCCGTTTGCAATCAGATGGAAACGGCGCAGCGGATGGCAGACTGGCTGCGCCAGCACTATCTGCAGAATGATGAAGGCTTCGTCCATATTTGCCGCCTTGATACGGCTGGCGCACGTAAACTGGGATAACGCATGAAACTCTACAACCTTAAGGATCATAACGAGCAGGTGAGCTTTTCGCAGGCGGTGAAACAGGGCCTCGGATCGCAGCAGGGGCTCTTCTTCCCGCTGGAGCTGCCGGAATTCGAGCTGACCGACATCGACGCGATGCTGGAGATGGATTTCGTCAGCCGCAGCAGCAAAATTCTGTCTGCCTATATCGGCGACGAAATCGCGCCGCACCAGCTGGCCGAGCGCGTTAAAACCGCCTTCGCCTTCCCGGCGCCGGTGGCCAAGGTGAGCGACGATATCTCATGCCTGGAGCTGTTTCACGGCCCGACGCTGGCGTTTAAAGATTTTGGCGGCCGCTTTATGGCGCAGATGCTCTCCTACGTGTCAGGCGCGGACGAGCAGATCACCATTCTGACTGCTACCTCCGGCGACACCGGCGCGGCGGTGGCCCACGCTTTTTACGGCATGGAAAACGTGCGCGTGGTGATCCTCTATCCGCAGGGCAAAATCAGTCCACTGCAGGAGAAGCTGTTCTGCACGCTGGGCGGCAATATCGAAACCATCGCCATCGACGGCGACTTCGACGCCTGTCAGGCGCTGGTAAAACAGGCGTTTGACGACGAGGAGCTGAAAAAGGCGATCGGCCTGAACTCCGCCAACTCCATCAATATCAGCCGCCTGCTGGCGCAGATCTGCTACTACTTCGAAGCGGTGGCGCAGCTGCCGCAGGAGAAACGCAATCAGCTGGTGGTGTCGGTGCCGAGCGGCAACTTCGGCGATCTCACCGCCGGCCTGCTGGCAAAATCGCTGGGGCTGCCGATTAAGCGTTTTATCGCCGCCACCAACGCCAACGACACCGTGCCGCGCTTTCTGCAGGGCGGCAGCTGGACGCCCAACGCCACGGTCGCCACGCTGTCAAACGCCATGGACGTCAGCCAGCCGAACAACTGGCCGCGCGTCGAGGAGCTGTTCCGCCGCAAAACCTGGCGTTTAACCGATCTCGCCTACGGCGCGGTCAGCGACGACACCACCGAAGCGACAATGCGCGAGCTGGCGGAAATCGGCTATATCTCCGAGCCGCACGCGGCCATCGCCTATCGCTTGCTGCGCGATCAGCTGCAGGAAGGGGAGTTTGGTCTGTTCCTCGGCACCGCGCACCCGGCGAAGTTTAAGGAGAGCGTAGAAGCGATTCTGGGGCAGGCGCTGCCGCTGCCGCAGGAGCTGGCGGACCGCGCCGGGCTGCCGCTGCTGTCGCACACCATGCCGGCGGATTTCGCGCCGCTGCGCGCGTTTTTACTTAAGGCCTGATAAGGTGCTGACGCGGGTGACAAGGTCCGATCGCAAAGACGCAAAAATAGCCATCCATGGCGGCTCGGCTCGCGCAATCCCTTGCGCGAGACGCTTTGCTCTTCGGCCCATGTCACCCGCGTTTTAAGTTTGCCAGTCGCCGGTCGGCCGCCCTGAGCGTTACTTCTGCTCGTAACGCTTAAACACCAGCTCGTTCTCGCCGCTGCTCGCCTCGTCATAGAAATAGCCGTCGACATCAAACCCTTTCAGCGCCTCAGGATCGGTCAGGCGATGCTGAATGATATAGCGGCTCATCAGCCCGCGCGCCTTTTTGGCGTAGAAGCTGATCACCTTAAACGCGCCGTTTTTCTCATCGAGGAACACCGGCTTCACCAGCCGCGCCTCTAGCTGCTTCGGCTTGATCGCCCGGAAATACTCGTCCGACGCCAGATTGATCAGCACCGCGTCGCCCTGCGCCCGCAGCGCGTCGTTAAGCTGCTGCGTCAGCAGATCGCCCCAGAAGCTGTAGAGATCGTTGCCGGCCGGCGTGGCGAACTTAATGCCCATCTCCAGACGATAGGGCTGCATCAGGTCGAGCGGACGCAGCACGCCGTAGAGGCCAGAGAGCATGCGCAGATGCTGCTGCGCGAAGTCGAAATCCGCCTCGCTGAAGCTCTCCGCCTGCAGGCCGGTGTAGACGTCGCCCTTAAACGCCAGGATCGCCTGACGCGCGTTTTCCGGCGTGAACTCGGGCTGCCAGCTGTTAAAGCGTTCGGCATTTAGCAGCGCCAGCTTGTCGCTGATGCTCATCAGCGAAGCGATTTGCGCCGGTGAGAGATCGCGCGCCACCTCGATCAGCTGCTGTGATTTTTCTAACAGCGCAGGCTGGGTAAAACGCTGGGTCGCCAGCGGGCTGCTAAAATCGAGCGTTTTGGCGGGTGAGATCACCATTAACATAGTCGCTTCCTCGTTTATCCCTTGTCGCTACAGGGAAGGGGCTAATAATCAGGCTGCCGAGTGTAGCAAAAAAGGCGCCGCGCGCGGCAAATCGCAGCCATTCGTTTGCGCTATCGTAAACGGCATTTGACGTCCTTGCGCCTCGGTTGCCGCATGATATTATCGCAACAGCCTTTTTCACCCTGACATTACACAAGAGACAAGAGACATGACGGACAAACTCACCTCCCTGCGTCAACTCACCACCGTTGTCGCCGACACCGGCGATATCGCAGCGATGAAGCTCTACCAGCCGCAAGATGCCACCACCAACCCTTCTCTGATCCTGAACGCCGCGCAGATCCCGGAATACCGCAAGCTGATCGACGAAGCGATTAGCTGGGCGCGCGAGCAGAACGGCAGCAAAGATGAGCTGATTTCGCTGGTATCGGACAAGCTGGCCGTCAACATCGGTCTGGAGATCCTGAAGCTGATCCCGGGCCGCATCTCCACCGAAGTCGACGCGCGTCTCTCTTACGACACCGAAGGCAGCATCGCCAAAGCGCGCAGCCTGATCAAACTCTACAACGACGCGGGCATCAGCAACGACCGCATCCTGATCAAGCTGGCGTCAACCTGGCAGGGCATCCGCGCGGCGGAGCAGCTGGAAAAAGAGGGCATCAACTGTAACCTGACGCTGCTCTTCTCCTTCGCCCAGGCGCGCGCCTGCGCGGAAGCGGGCGTGTTCCTGATCTCCCCGTTCGTTGGCCGTATCCTCGACTGGTACAAAAACAACACCGACAAAAAAGAGTACGCGCCGCACGAAGATCCGGGCGTGGTGTCGGTGTCTGAAATCTACAGCTACTACAAGCAGCACGGCTATGAAACCGTGGTGATGGGCGCGAGCTTCCGTAACGTCGGCGAGATCCTCGAGCTGGCGGGCTGCGACCGTCTGACCATCTCTCCGGCGCTGCTGAAAGAGCTGGCGGAGAGCGAAGGCGCGGTTGAGCGCAAGCTGAGCTACAGCGGCGACGTCAAAGCGCGTCCGGCGAAAATGACCGAGTCGGAGTTCCTGTGGCAGCACAATCAGGATCCGATGGCGGTGGCGAAACTGGCGGAAGGCATCCGCAACTTCGCCGTCGACCAGGGCAAGCTTGAGAAAATGATCGCCGACCTGCTGTAATCTGTGGCCGTGGCGGCCTGACCGCCACGGTTTTCGCTTTGCCCTACTTTCTATTATCCTTCCTGCTATTCCTCTTTTGTCTTACCGCTTTGCGGTCAACCCGGGTAACAACATCATGGATACTTTACGCATTGGCCTGATCTCCGTTTCCGATCGCGCCGCGAACGGCATTTATCAGGATCAGGGCATTCCGGCGCTGGAAGCCTGGCTAAGCCGCGCGCTGGCGACCCCATTTACCACCGAAACCCGCCTGGTGCCGGACGAGCAGCCGCTGATCGAACAGGCGATCTGCGAGCTGGTGGACGAGCGCTTCTGTCATCTGGTGCTGACCACCGGCGGCACCGGTCCGGCGCGCCGCGACGTCACGCCCGACGCCACGCTGGCGGTCGCCGACCGTGAGATGCCGGGTTTCGGCGAGCAGATGCGCCAGATCAGCCTGCGGTTCGTGCCGACGGCGATTTTGTCGCGTCAGGTCGGGGTGATCCGCAAGCAGTCGCTGGTGATTAACCTGCCGGGCCAGCCAAAATCGATTCAGGAGACGCTGGAGGGGCTGAAGGATGGCGAAGGCAAGGTTGCGGTGCCGGGCATTTTTGCCGCCGTACCTTATTGTTTACAGCTGCTGGAGGGGCCCTATGTTGACACGCATCGCGACGTGGTAGCAGCTTTTCGCCCTAAAAGCGCGATAAAGGAGATAAATAACTAAAAATTCGTCATTTCAGGCATAGCCTCTGGCAGCGCTGGTGTAGTGAAAGATGGACGGTATAGTAAGCGTAAATTTACAACCGTCTCTTTGACTCTGGGAACCTTTACGCTCATGGATTCACCTGCTGCCCATCGCCTGAAAGGTCAGGATTATAAAACGCTGTCGCTGGCCGCGCTCGGCGGCGCGCTGGAGTTCTACGACTTTATTATCTTCGTGTTTTTCGCTGCGGTGATTGGCGAACGCTTCTTTCCGCCCGATATTCCCGACTGGCTGCGTCAGCTGCAAACCTTCGCCATTTTCGCCGCCGGCTATCTGGCGCGCCCGCTCGGCGGGCTGATTATGGCGCACTTCGGCGATAAGGTCGGGCGCAAGAAAATGTTCAGCCTGAGCATTCTGCTGATGGCGCTGCCGACGCTGGCGATGGGCCTGCTGCCGACCTATGAAACGGCGGGGATCGTCGCGCCGCTGCTGATGCTGCTGCTGCGCCTGCTGCAGGGCGCGGCGATTGGCGGCGAGGTGCCGGGCGCCTGGGTGTTCGTGGCGGAGCACGTGCCGGAAAAGCGCGTGGGTTTCGCCTGCGGCACGCTGACCGCGGGCCTGACGGCCGGCATCCTGCTCGGATCGCTGGTGGCGACCGCCATCAACAGCAGCATGGCGCCGCAAACGGTCGCCAGCATTGGCTGGCGCATTCCTTTCTTTCTCGGCGGCCTGTTCGGCCTGCTGGCGATGTATCTGCGTCGCTGGCTGCATGAGACGCCGGTGTTTCAGGAGATGCAGCAGCGTAAGACGCTGGCCGACGCGCTGCCGCTGAAAACCGTCCTGACCCACCATAAAGGCGCTATTCTGCTCTCGATGCTGCTCACCTGGCTGCTCTCCGCCTGTATCGTGGTGGTGATCCTGATGGCGCCGGCGCTGATGCAGAAGCAGCACGGCGTCAGCGCGGCGCTGAGCCTGCAGGCTAACTGCCTGGCGACGGTGATGCTGCTGGTGGGCTGCGTGATCGCCGGCTGGCTGGTGGACTGGCTGGGCGCGGCGAAAACCTTAACCGGCGGCTCGCTGCTGCTGGCGGCGGCCAGCTGGCATTTCTTTGCCGCGCAGACGCCTGACGCCAGCAACCTGTTCTTCAACTATGGGCTGGCCGGACTGAGCGTCGGGGTGGTGGGCGTAGTGCCCTTTCTGATGGTGCGCGCCTTTCCGGCGGCGGTGCGTTTTACCGGCATCTCTTTTTCCTATAACGTCGCCTACGCCATTTTTGGCGGCCTGACGCCGATTTTTGTTACGCTGATCCTGCGCGTCACGCCGCTGGCGCCCGCCTGGTATGTGCTGGCGCTGGCGCTGATCGGTCTGCTGATCGGGGGATGGCTGCGCTATGCCGAAAGACAGGGCGCGCTGGCGAGCGAAACGCGCCTGTAACAGGCGCGCTGGCAGCGGTCAGTCGGCGGCGGGGCGCTTCTGCATTATCGCGGCGCGCTTCATCAGCGGCGCGGTCAGCAGATAGACGACACAGGCGACGATAATCGAGTTAAACACCGGCACGCCGCGCTCAACCAGCAGCCCGGTGGCACCGCCAGCCACACTGGCGATCAGCGCAGGCCAGCCGATTGGCTGCGAAGAGGGCGGCAGCGCGTTGCTGTCGCGACTCTGCGCCAGCGTCTGGCGGTCCGTCTTCAGCAGATAGTAATCCACAATCATTACCCCCAGCACCGGCGGGAAGATGACGCCCAGCAGTTCAAGAAAATCAACGAACCGGTCGAGAATGCCCAGCACCGAGCAGAGGGTGCCGAGAAAACCCAGCAGCAGCGTAATCACGCTGTAGCGCGGTTTAAAGCCGGTCAGCCCTTCCGTGGCGTTGGCGACTCCCAGCGTCGAGGAGTAGAGGTTGAGATCGTTGACGCGCAGGGTAGAGAAGACCACGGCGAACAGCCCCAGCGTGGCGGTGGTCTGAGTAATGATGGCGATGATGTCGGCGGTGTGCAGCGCTTTCGCAATCAGGATGGCCAGCCCGTTGACGCCATACTCCCCTACCAGAATCGTCAGCAGGGTGATGGCGAAAACGTCTTTGCCGCTGCGGGAAAAACGCGTCAGGTCCGGCGTCATCAGGCTGGCGAGAATGGCGCCGCCGATCACCATGGTAATGGCGGCGCTCAGGGTAATGGTCTCGGTGGCGACGAGTGGCGGAAGGCTGTTTGCCGCCGGACCGTGAAACGCATGCCAGAAAATCCAGCCCATCAGCGCGATAAACAGCGGCACCGCGACGCGCGCGGTAAAGCGCAGCGCCTTGAAACCAAACGCCACCAGCAGCGTCAGCACGGCGCCTGACAGCGAGGCGGCCTGAGCGAAGCTCAGCCTGCCGTCCAGGGCGTAGCTCAGCGAACGGGCGAACACCGCGTTCTGGATGCCGAACCAGCCCAGCAGGCTGACGGCGACCAGCAGGCCGATCAGCACCGAGCCGTGACGGCCGAAGCCGCACCAGCGCGCCAGCAGCGTGCCGGATAAGCCTTCGCGCATGCCGGCGTAGCCGAGGGCGAAGGTGATAAAGCCAAACAGCAGGCTGGCGAGGGTAATGGCGGTAAAGGCGGCGCCGAGCGTCATGCCGTTGCCCAGCACGGCGCCGAGCATAAACTGATCGAGCGCGGTCAGCATACCCATATGCACAAGGGCGACGCTAAACAGCGAGAGCCTTTCGCCCGCAGGCACCCGGCTCAACGGGTAGTCATCAAATTTACTCACAACAGGTTTTCCTTACCGGTTTAAATAAAAGCGACGCCCTTGCTGAGCAGTTTCTCTGGCAGATAGTTCTCCAGCGACTCAGCGCGGCAGTATTGTTCGAACTGTTGCAGCGAGTGCACGCCCGCTTTCTGATAAAGGGTGGCGATGCGGTTGCCGATGGTTTTCACGCTGAGGTTATAGATGCGCGCGATCTCTTTTGCGCTAAAGCGGCGCAGCAGCAGAAAGATCACATCCAGTTCGGCGGGCGTGAAAAGGGGATGCTCAAGCTGCGTGGTGAGCACCGAGGTTTTGCGGGGATTGATAAAGTTAAGCGCGCCGATGTTGTCGAGCGGGCGCGCGTTCCAGATGCAGCCGAGGAACTGATTGCGGCTGTCGAACACCGGATATTTTTCGCTGACGAAAGGGGTCAGGTAATCTTTGCCATACCAGTAATGGGTCTCTATTACCGCTACGCTGCTTTTCAGGGCTTTGGCTTGTTCGTCGTGCTCGCAGAATTCATCGGCGCAGTCGCTCCAGCGCGTGGGAAATTCGTTATCTTTTTTCCCTTCCAGCGAATAGTTCTTCGGCGTAGCGGTATATAAGCGAGCCGCGGTATTCATATAAAGATGTTGTGAGGCCGCGTCTTTAAAACCCCACGGCGTCGGTAACAGATCCATCGTGGTGGCAAACGCGGCAAGAAAATCGTCGATACTGCGATATGGGCTGCCCATAACGCCTCGCTGAATGAAAGCAGGTTATAATCTTTTCGCCAGATAATAACGGGAAAAGCGCTGCGCATAGCCATCCTGTTCGCCGTAGACGCGATAGCCGAGTTTTTCGTAAAACCCGCGCGCCTGAAAGCTGAGGGTATCGACGACCGCCATATGGCAGCCGCGGCTGCGCGCCTCTTCTTCCGCCTGTTGCATCAGCTGACGCCCGGTGCCGTGCTGGCGATGCGCCTCATCTATCCATAAATAGTGAATATCCAGCGTGCCGAACCAGGTGTGCGCCAGCAGTCCGCCCTGAATATGCTGTTCATCATCATACAATATAACGTTCAGCGGCTTCATATTGATCTCGGCGAAGCGGCTATTATGCTGCCAGAGCTGCTGAATGATATATTCCTCAGCCTGAGGATCCTTAATATGGCTGACCTTTATTTCCATATAGCAATGTCCATATGATAAAAATATGAATAGAAAGGGGGGATTTTAATATTTCGGAATTTCCATTATTAGCATGGCGCCTGGCCGGGCGCAAGGGCAAATATTCCTCCTGCGACGTCAGGCCGGTAATATTAAGATAGCGCCGCTTGTTTGACGAGCAGACAGGTTCGCTCGTTCGCCAACATCAGGGAAAACAGAAAATAAGTTCAGTTTGCAATAATAACGATAATATATTTTCCGCAGCCCGTTTACTGGGCCTGCAGGGTCACACAGCTTCCCGTCATACTGCGTTCGCCAGGCCGCGCCTTTTGCGGCCTTTTTCTTTGCGCGCCCCGCGACAGCACGCGCCCGCATCGGCGAATGCGCGGATCTGAAAAAAAATTTTCTTTTAACCCTTGATGCGCTTCGAAGCGGCCCCATTTAGTTGTCATCGAGCGTTGTGAGCCCGGGAAAAAAAGCGAGTAATGGCGGTTGAAAGCCAACAAAGCGCCCGCATTAAGGGTTCACAACCCAAATTGACAAAGAATTTAAGTGGGAGACGTTTAGATGGGTAAGATTATTGGTATTGACCTGGGTACAACCAACTCTTGTGTTGCGATCATGGACGGCGGTAAAGCGCGCGTGCTGGAGAATGCCGAGGGCGACCGCACCACGCCTTCAATTATTGCTTATACGCAGGATGGCGAAACTCTGGTGGGTCAACCGGCTAAACGTCAGGCGGTGACCAACCCGCAGAATACGCTGTTTGCTATCAAGCGTCTGATCGGCCGTCGTTTCCAGGACGAAGAAGTGCAGCGTGACATCAAAATCATGCCGTACAAAATCACCTCTTCCGACAACGGCGACGCCTGGCTGGAAGTGAAAGGCCAGAAAATGGCGCCGCCGCAGATCTCTGCGGAAGTGCTGAAGAAAATGAAGAAAACCGCTGAAGACTACCTCGGCGAGCCGGTGACCGAAGCGGTCATCACCGTTCCGGCCTACTTTAACGATGCGCAGCGTCAGGCGACCAAAGACGCCGGCCGTATCGCCGGTCTGGAAGTAAAACGTATCATCAACGAACCGACCGCAGCGGCGCTGGCCTACGGCCTGGATAAAGGCCAGGGCAACCGCACCATCGCGGTATACGACCTGGGCGGCGGTACCTTCGATATCTCTATTATCGAAATCGACGAAGTTGACGGCGAAAAAACCTTTGAAGTGCTGGCCACCAACGGTGACACCCACCTGGGCGGTGAAGACTTCGACAGCCGTCTGATCAACTATCTGGTCGCGGAATTCAAGAAAGATCAGGGCATCGATCTGCACAACGATCCGCTGGCGATGCAGCGTCTGAAAGAAGCCGCCGAGAAAGCGAAAATCGAGCTCTCTTCTGCGCAGCAGACCGACGTTAACCTGCCGTACATCACGGCGGACGCGACCGGTCCGAAACACCTGAACATCAAAGTGACCCGCGCGAAGCTCGAGTCGCTGGTAGAAGATCTGGTCAGCCGCTCTATCGAGCCGCTGAAAGTGGCGCTGCAGGATGCGGGACTCTCTGTGTCCGACATCAACGACGTCATCCTGGTGGGCGGTCAGACCCGTATGCCGATGGTGCAGTCCAAAGTGGCGGAGTTCTTCGGCAAAGAGCCGCGTAAAGACGTTAACCCGGACGAAGCGGTTGCTGTCGGCGCGGCAGTACAGGGCGGCGTGCTGGCGGGCGACGTGAAAGACGTGCTGCTGCTGGACGTGACCCCGCTGTCGCTGGGTATCGAAACCATGGGTGGCGTGATGACCTCGCTGATCAGCAAGAACACCACTATCCCGACCAAGCACAGCCAGGTCTTCTCTACCGCTGAAGACAACCAGTCTGCCGTGACCATTCACGTGCTGCAGGGTGAGCGTAAGCGCTCCAGCGATAACAAATCGCTGGGTCAGTTCAACCTGGACGGCATTCAGCCGGCGCCGCGCGGCATGCCGCAGATCGAAGTCACCTTCGATATCGATGCGGACGGCATCCTGCACGTTTCGGCGAAAGACAAGAACAGCGGCAAAGAGCAGAAGATCACCATTAAAGCCTCTTCCGGCCTGAACGAGGACGAGATCGAAAAAATGGTTCGCGACGCGGAAGCGAACGCTGAATCGGATCGTAAGTTCGAAGAGCTGGTGCAGACGCGCAACCAGGGCGACCAGATTGCGCACAGCACCCGTAAGCAGCTGGACGAAGCGGGCGATAAACTCTCCGCTGAGGACAAAGCGCCAATCGAGTCCGCGCTGAGCGAACTGGAAACCGCGCTGAAAGGCGAAGACAAAGAGGCGATCGACGCTAAAATGCAGGCCCTGATGCAGGTTTCCAGCAAACTGATGGAAGCGGCACAGCAGCAGGGACAGGCAGGCGGCGCGGACGCAGCCGACGCTTCTGCGAAGAAAGATGACGACGTGGTCGACGCTGAATTCGAAGAAGTGAAAGACAACAAAAAATAATTGCCCCTGACCGGGCGCGACGGTTGGCCTGACAGCCGTTGAAACCAGCACGGGCGTAGGAGATCTCTCCACGCCCGTGCGAGCATGTTAAGGGCTAAAAATGGCGAAGAGTGACTACTACGAGATTTTAGGCGTCTCCAAATCCGCAGACGAACGTGAAATTAAAAAGGCGTATAAACGCCTGGCGATGAAATTTCACCCCGATCGCAATCCGGGTGATAAAGAGGCGGAAGCCAAATTCAAAGAGGTCAAGGAAGCCTACGAAATCCTGACCGACGCGCAGAAGCGCGCGGCCTACGATCAATATGGTCATGCGGCGTTTGAACAGGGCGGCATGGGCGGTGGCGGATTCGGCGGCGGCGGCTTTGGTGGCGGCGGCGCGGACTTCAGCGATATCTTTGGCGACGTCTTCGGCGACATCTTTGGCGGCGGTCGTCGTCAGCGCGCAGCGCGCGGCGCCGATTTACGCTACAACATGGAGCTGACGCTGGAAGAAGCGGTGCGCGGCGTGACCAAAGAGATCCGCATCCCGACGCTGCAGGAGTGTGAGGTTTGCCACGGCAGCGGCGCGAAATCGGGCACCCAGCCGCAGACCTGTCCTACCTGTCACGGCGCAGGCCAGGTGCAGATGCGTCAGGGCTTCTTCACCGTGCAGCAGGCCTGTCCGACCTGTCACGGTCGCGGCTCGGTGATTAAAGATCCGTGCAACGCCTGTCACGGTCACGGCCGCGTTGAGAAGTCGAAAACCCTGTCGGTGAAAATTCCCGCAGGCGTCGACACCGGCGACCGTATCCGTCTCAGCGGTGAAGGCGAAGCCGGCGAGCAGGGCGCGCCAGCGGGCGATCTCTACGTTCAGGTGTCGGTGAAGAAACACCCGATCTTCGAACGTGAAGATAACAACCTCTACTGCGAAGTGCCGATCAACTTTGCCATGGCGGCGCTGGGCGGCGAGATCGAAGTACCGACGCTGGATGGACGCGTGAAGCTGAAGGTCCCGGCGGAAACCCAGACCGGCAAGCTGTTCCGCATGCGCGGCAAAGGCGTGAAGTCGGTGCGCGGCGGCGCGGTCGGCGACCTGCTGTGCCGCGTGGTGGTGGAAACCCCGGTCAATCTGAACGAGAAGCAGAAAAAGCTGCTGCGCGATCTGGAAGAGAGCTTCGGCGGTCCGACTGGCGAGAACAACAGCCCGCGTTCGAAAAGCTTTTTCGACGGCGTGAAAAAATTCTTCGACGACCTGACCCGCTAATCGTTATTCGGTGAAATAAAGCCAGCGCCTTGTCGCTGGCTTTTTTTTACCCTGCTTTTAACGCACAGCGCTTAAAGTTCCGTAAATACGCGTTTTACTAGCCGAATCACTGTTTGTTAACCGTTATGATAGCCGCTGCTCTGGGATAGCACAGGTCAATCACTCAGGAGAAAATGTGAATATCAGGCTTAAAAAATGGCTACAGAACGATGCGACCAGCGGCATAGTGCTGATTGTCGCCGCCGCGCTGGCGATGCTCCTCGCGAATAGCGCCGCCACGCAGCAGGGCTATCAGAACCTGCTGGCGATACCGGTGGAATTCCGCTTCGGCGCGCTCGATATCAGTAAGAATCTGCTGCTGTGGATCAACGACGCGCTGATGGCGGTGTTCTTCCTGATGGTGGGCTTAGAAGTGAAGCGCGAAATGGTGATGGGCGCGCTGGCAAAGCGTGAACAGGCGATCTTCCCGCTGATTGCCGCGCTGGGCGGCATGCTGGCGCCGGGCCTGCTGTTTCTGGCCTTTAACGGCGCGGATCCCGCCACGCGCAGCGGCTGGGCCATTCCCACCGCCACCGATATCGCCTTCGCCCTTGGCATCCTCGCGCTGCTCGGCAGCCGCGTGCCGCCAGCGCTAAAAATCTTCCTGATGGCGCTGGCGATCATCGACGATCTCGGCGCCATTGTGATTATCGCGCTGTTCTACACCAGCGATCTGTCGATGGCAGCGCTGGGCGTCGCCGCGCTGGCGATTGTGGTGCTGGCGGCGATGAATCTGCTGAACGTACGCAATACCGGGCTCTATCTGCTGGTCGGCATGGTGCTCTGGACCGCCGTGCTGAAATCGGGCGTGCATGCGACGCTGGCGGGCGTGGTGGTGGGCTTTTTAATCCCGCTGAAGAAGCAGGAGGGCCACTCGCCGGCGATTCACCTGGAGCACGCGCTGCATCCCTGGGTGCGCTGGCTGATCCTGCCGCTGTTCGCCTTCGCCAATGCCGGCGTGTCGCTGGACGGCGTGCACGCGGCGGATATCGTTTCGCTGCTGCCGCTGGGCATTATGGTGGGGCTGCTGATCGGCAAGCCGCTGGGGATCACGCTCTTCTGCTGGCTGGCGGTGAAATTCAGGCTGGCGACGCTGCCGCACAATACCCGTCTGGCGGATATCGCCGCGGTCGGCGTGCTGTGCGGCATCGGCTTTACCATGTCGATCTTCATCGCCTCGCTCGCCTACGGCGAAAGCAATCCGCAGCTGATTACGCTGGCGAAGCTGGGCATTTTGCTGGGGTCGATTCTGTCGGCGGTGGCGGGCTATCTGATCCTGAGGCGACGTCTGGCGGCGTAACCAGGACGAAAAAAAACCGGCTAAGCGCCGGTTCTTTTTTACAAAGCGATGAACAAAGGCTTACGCCATTTTGTTGATCTGAGCAGTCAGGTTTGCTTTATGACGTGCAGCTTTGTTTTTGTGGATCAGACCTTTAGCAGCCTGACGGTCCACGATCGGTTGCATTTCGTTAAATGCGTTCTGCGCAGCAGCTTTGTCGCCAGCTGCGATCGCCGCGTATACTTTCTTCACGAAAGTACGCATCATAGAACGACGGCTCGCGTTATGCTTGCGACGTTTTTCAGATGTTACGGCGCGTTTCTTAGCTGATTTGATATTAGCCAAGGTCCAACTCCCAAATGTGTTCTATATGGACAAATCAAAGGCCGAGGACTATGCCTTTTGAGCCTTCTTTTGTCAATGGATTTGTGCAAATAAGCGTCGTTTTACAAACCACGCCCGGTTACGTAATTGATGGCGCAAGATTCTACCAGCTTCCCCTCGTCAGATACAGCCTTTCACAACAAAATTCTCACAGAGCCGCGCCGCGCGCGCCAGGCCCTGATAAATGGCGCGTTCTGCGCAGGAAAGGTGTGGCGACGGGTTAACCTTCGCCGCTTTCAAGGGTATAATCCGCCGATTTCCACCGGTTTGAGTCAGCCATGAAGTTTATCCGCGGTATTCATAATCTAAACGAGCAGCATCGCGGCTGCGTCCTGACCATTGGTAACTTCGACGGCGTGCATCGCGGCCATCAGGCGCTGATGGCGCGCCTGTGCGAAGAGGGACGAAAACGCCAGCTTCCGGTGATGGTGATGCTGTTCGAGCCGCAGCCGCTTGAGCTGTTCGCCGGAGACAAAGCCCCGGCGCGCCTGACGCGCCTGCGGGAAAAGCTGAAGTTCCTGGCGGAAGCGGGCGTCGATCGGGTGCTGTGCGTGCGCTTCGACCGTCGCTTTGCCGCGCAGTCGGCGCAGTGCTTTATCACCGATCTGCTGGTGGATAAGCTGGACGTCAAATACCTGGCGGTGGGGGATGATTTCCGCTTTGGCGCTGGTCGCCAGGGCGATTTCCTGTTATTACAGAAGGCCGGTGCCGAGTACGGCTTTGACGTTGTCAGCACCGAAACCTTCTGCGACGGCGGCAAGCGTATCAGCAGCACCGCCGTGCGTCAGGCGCTGGCCAGTGACGACTTAGCGCTGGCGCAAACGCTGCTGGGTCACCCTTTCAGTATTTCTGGCCGCGTCGTGCACGGCGATGCGCTGGGACGCACCATCGGTTTCCCCACCGCGAACCTTCCTTTGCGCCGCATCGTCTCGCCGGTGAAAGGCGTGTATGCGGTGGAGGTGCTCGGTCTGGGGGCGCCTGTTCCCGGCGTGGCGAATATCGGCACGCGACCAACGGTAAAAGGATTGCGCCAGCAGCTTGAAGTTCACCTGCTTGACATCAATATCAATCTGTATGGAAAGCACATTGATGTGGTGCTGAAGCATAAGATACGTAACGAGCAGCGCTTTGCCTCACTGGAGGCGTTGAAAGAACAAATTGCGAAAGATGTGGTAACCGCCCGGCGCTTCTTTGGGCTTTAACCCCGCAAAAAACGGAAACGAGAATCTGATGAGTGACTATAAATCTACCCTGAATTTGCCCGAAACGGGGTTCCCGATGCGCGGCGATCTTGCCAAACGCGAACCGGGAATGCTGCAACGCTGGTATGATGACAACCTGTACGGCATCATCCGCGAAGCCAAAAAAGGGAAAAAAACCTTTATTCTGCATGACGGCCCTCCCTATGCGAACGGCAGCATCCATATTGGTCACTCAGTTAACAAGATTCTGAAAGACATTATCGTCAAGTCGAAAGGCATGGCGGGCTTCGACTCGCCTTACGTGCCGGGCTGGGACTGTCACGGCCTGCCGATCGAGCATAAGGTCGAGCAGATGATCGGCAAGCCGGGCGAGAAGGTGACGCCGGCTGAGTTCCGCGAAGCGTGCCGCAAATACGCCGCCGAGCAGGTCGAAGGCCAGAAGGCGGACTTTATCCGTCTTGGCGTGCTGGGCGACTGGGATCGTCCCTACCTGACGATGAACTTCCAGACCGAAGCCAACATCATCCGCGCGCTGGGCAAAATCATCGGCAATGGCCACCTGCACAAGGGCGCAAAGCCGGTGCACTGGTGCCTGGACTGCCGTTCGGCGCTGGCGGAAGCGGAAGTGGAATACTACGACAAAACCTCGCCCTCTATCGACGTGATGTTTAACGCGGTAGACCGCGACGCGGTGCGCGCAAAATTTGGCGACGCGCCGGCCAACGGCCCGATCTCGCTGGTGATCTGGACCACGACGCCCTGGACCATGCCGGCCAACCGCGCCATCTCGCTGCATCCGGAGTTCGACTATCAGCTGGTGCAGATCGACGGCCGCGCGCTGATCCTGGCGAAAGAGCTGGTAGAGAGCGTGCTGAAGCGCGCCGGCGTCGCCGAGTGGACCGTGCTGGGCGAATGCAAAGGCGCGGCGCTGGAGCGTCTGACGTTCCAGCATCCTTTCCTGGTGAACATTCAGTCGCCGGTGGTGCTGGGCGAGCACGTAACGCTTGAAGCCGGTACCGGCGCCGTGCATACCGCGCCGGGCCACGGCCCGGACGACTATGTCATCGGCCAGAAATATGGCATCGAAGTGGCGAACCCGGTTGGTCCGGACGGCACCTATCTGCCAGGCACCTATCCGACGCTGGACGGCCTGAACGTCTTCAAGGCCAACGACGTCATCGTTGAGCTGCTGAAAGAGAAGGGCGCGCTGCTGCACGTGGAAAAACTGCTGCACAGCTACCCGCACTGCTGGCGTCACAAAACACCGATCATCTTCCGCGCCACGCCGCAGTGGTTCATCAGCATGGATCAGAAAGGCCTGCGCGCGCAGTCGCTGAAAGAGATCAAAGGCGTGCAGTGGATCCCGGACTGGGGCCAGGCGCGTATCGAAGCGATGGTGGCGAACCGTCCCGACTGGTGCATCTCGCGTCAGCGCACCTGGGGCGTGCCGATGGCGCTGTTCGTGCACAAAGAGACCGAGCAGCTACATCCCGACACGCTGGCGCTGATGGAGAAAGTGGCGCAGCGCGTTGAGCAGGATGGCATTCAGGCGTGGTGGGATCTCGACCCGCGCGAGCTGATGGGCGATGACGCCGACAGCTACGTGAAGGTGCCGGATACGCTGGACGTCTGGTTCGACTCTGGCTCCACCAGCTATGCGGTGGTCGACGCGCGTCCGGAATTTGGCGGCCACACGCCCGATATGTATCTGGAAGGCTCCGACCAGCATCGCGGCTGGTTTATGTCCTCGCTGATGATCTCGACCGCGATGAAGGGCAAAGCGCCTTATCGCCAGGTGCTGACCCACGGCTTCACCGTCGATGGTCAGGGCCGCAAAATGTCCAAATCGATCGGCAACACCGTTTCGCCGCAGGACGTGATGAACAAGCTGGGCGCGGATATCCTGCGCCTGTGGGTCGCCTCGACCGACTACTCCGGCGAGATGGCGGTTTCCGACGAAATCCTGAAGCGCTCCGCCGACGCCTATCGTCGCATCCGCAACACCGCGCGCTTCCTGCTGGCGAACCTTAACGGTTTCAACCCGGAAACCGATAGGGTCAAGCCGGAAGAGATGGTGGTGGTGGATCGCTGGGCAGTCGGCCGCGCGCAGGCGGCGCAGGCGGATATCGTCGCCTCTTACGAAAACTACGATTTCCACGAAGTTATCCAGCGCCTGATGCAGTTCTGCTCGGTGGAGATGGGCTCGTTCTATCTCGATATTATTAAAGATCGCCAGTACACCGCGAAGGGCGACAGCCTGGCGCGTCGCAGCTGTCAGACCGCGCTGTGGCACATCGTCGAGGCGCTGGTGCGCTGGATGGCGCCGATCATGTCCTTTACCGCCGACGAAATCTGGGGCTATCTGCCGGGCGAGCGCGCGCAGTACGTCTTTACCGAAGAGTGGTATAGCGGCCTGTTCGGTCTCTCGCAGGGCGAAGCGCTGAACGACGACTACTGGGCAGAGCTGCTGAAGGTGCGCGGCGAAGTCAACAAGGCGATCGAGCAGGCGCGCAGCGACAAGCGTATCGGCGGCGCGCTGGAAGCGACCGTCACGCTCTATGCGGACGCGACGCTGGCGGCGAAGCTGCAGGCGCTGGGCGACGAGCTGCGCTTTGTGCTGCTGACCTCGGGCGCGACGGTGGCGGACTATGCGCTGGCGAGCGAAGAAGCGCAGCAGAGCGAGCTGGTGAAAGGTCTGAAAATCGCGCTGCATAAGGCAGAAGGCGAGAAATGCCCGCGCTGCTGGCACTACACTACCGACGTCGGCCAGAACCCGGAGCATCTTGCGGTGTGCGGTCGTTGTTACACCAACCTGGCCGGCAACGGCGAAGAGCGTAAATTTGCCTGATGCGTAAACCTATTCTCTCAACCGGCTTACGCTGGGTATGGCTGGTGCTGGCGGTGATCCTGATCGATTTCGGCAGCAAGCAGTGGGTGATGAACAACATGATGCTGCATGAAACGCAGCCGCTGATGCCGTTCTTCAACCTGTTCTACGCGCACAACTACGGCGCGGCGTTCAGCTTCCTGGCGGACAAAGGCGGCTGGCAGCGCTGGTTCTTCGCCGGCATCGCCATCGCCATCGTGGTGGCGCTGCTGGTGATGATGTACCGCAGCCGCGCCAGCCAGAAGATCGTTAATATCGCCTACGCGCTGATTATCGGCGGCGCGGCAGGCAACCTGTTCGATCGTGCCTATCACGGATTCGTTGTCGACTTTATCGACTTCTATATCGGTGACTGGCACTTCGCCACCTTTAATATCGCTGACTGCGGCATCTGTATCGGCGCCGCGTTAGTGGTGCTGGAGGGCTTTTTCAGCCCCTCGGGCAAACAGGCAAAACAAGGGTAAGTCATGACAGTCTCTGTAGAGCGCGACAGCGCGGTGCTGCTGCATTTCACGCTGAAGCTGGAGGATGGTTCCGTCGCGGAGTCTACTTCTGTTTCCGGCAAACCGGCGCTGTTCCGCCTCGGCGACGGCAGCCTTTCCGACGCGCTGGAGCAGGAGCTGCTGGGACTGAAGGCGGGCGACAAGCACGCCTTTACGCTGGCGCCGGAAGCGGCGTTCGGCACCGTCAGCCCGGATCTGATCCAGTACTTCTCGCGCCGCGACTTTATGCAGGCGGGCGAGCCGGAAGTCGGTGCCATCATGCTGTTTACCGGCATGGGCGGCAGTGAGATGCCGGGCGTGATCCGCGAAATCTCCGGCGATTCCATCACGGTGGATTTCAACCATCCGCTGGCCGGCCATCAGGTTCATTTCGATATCGACGTGCTGGAAGTCAATCCGGTACTGGAGGCAAACGATGCAAATCCTGCTGGCTAACCCGCGCGGCTTCTGCGCCGGCGTCGATCGCGCCATCAGCATTGTCGAGCGTGCGCTGGAGATGTACGGCGCGCCGATCTACGTGCGCCATGAGGTGGTGCATAACCGCTACGTGGTCAACAGCCTGCGCGAGCGCGGCGCGATCTTTATCGAAGAGATCGGCGAAGTGCCGGATAACGCTATCCTGATTTTCTCGGCGCACGGCGTGTCGCAGGCGGTGCGCGCCGAAGCCAAAGCGCGCAGCCTGACCATGCTGTTCGACGCCACCTGTCCGCTGGTGACCAAGGTGCATATGGAAGTGGCGCGCGCCAGCCGTAAAGGCGTGGAAGCGATCCTGATCGGCCATGCGGGCCATCCCGAAGTCGAAGGCACTATGGGCCAGTACAGCAACCCGAACGGCGGCATGTATCTGGTAGAGTCGCCCGAGGACGTGTTTAAGCTGCAGGTAAAGGATGAGAGCAATCTCTGCTTTATGACGCAGACCACGCTGTCGGTTGACGACACCTCTGAGGTGATCGACGCGCTGCGCGCGCGGTTCCCGGCGATTATCGGCCCGCGCAAAGATGACATCTGCTACGCCACCACCAACCGTCAGGAAGCGGTGCGCGTGCTGGCGCGCGACGCGGAGGTGGTGCTGGTGGTCGGCTCGAAGAACTCGTCAAACTCCAATCGTCTGGCGGAGCTGGCGCAGCGCGCCGGCAAGCTGGCGAAGCTGATCGACTCGGCGGACGACATCCAGGAAGAGTGGGTGAAGGGCGTCGAGTGCATCGGCGTCACCGCAGGCGCCTCGGCGCCCGATATTCTGGTGCAGCAGGTGATCCAGCGGCTGCGCGAGCTGGGTGGCGACGCGGCGATCGAGCTGATTGGGCGCGAAGAGAATATCGTGTTCGAGGTGCCGAAAGAGCTGCGCGTCGAGGTACGCAACGTGCAGTAACCGCGCATTATCCTTTGCAGACAGGCCGACATCAGTCTTAATGCTTGTCAGTTAAAGTCATGTTCAGGTAAGGCCGCGTTTTTCTCAAAACGGCGGCCTTTGTTTTATGCGTGTGCTGGTGCGGGCCACAGCACCTCCTCTGCTGCCGGGCCGTCCTCGCGCCGCTGCACGGTGCCTTCGGCTGCAACGTCGCGCCGGACGGACCGTTCGGGTACGGCCATCCAGGCCTACCCGAACTGCCTGTCGCATCCCTGCGACCGGCTCCTGGCACAACGTTTCCGCCTCAGCGCTGCGAATAGCCCTCAACAGCAGAGGAGGCGCACTGGCCTCAGACAGGGTGCCCTTTGCAGCAGTAAAAGCGCTGCCGTTCTTTTCCAGCAGCGTACACAGAAGCTTGCCAGCCGGCTGGGGCTGCTCAGGGGCGGGCATTTCGCAGCGCTGAACAGAATGAGGCTGCCAGGAGAGCCCGCAGGGATGCGGGCGAAAGGTGGGGCTGGAACAGGGATGTTCCATCCCCGCCGGTCCGTCAGGCAGACGAATGACGTGAAGGTACCGCGTCAGCGGCGCGAGGACCGCCCGTTCCTGAGCGGCACCAGCCTGCGTTATCACCCCCTGCTTAACTGACAAGCATTACGACATAAGTCGGCCTTTTTCATGGGCAAAAAGGTTAAGTTCCAGCCAGCGGAATTGCTTTTACTGATAATCACTAAGCGCTACCCTGAAATTCTAATTATCCCGCATTAGTAGTGGCGTGACTGTTAACTGATCGTTAACCTGATTGCGCTTTGCATGCATAGTTTTGTATCAGGAATGAATAAATATGAAGAATTACCGCATTGCCATCGTGGGCGCGCCGGGCCGTATGGGGCGCAATCTGATTGAGGCGACGCAGCAGGCGGAGGGTGTTGAACTCGGCGCCGCGCTGGTGCGTCCCGGCTCTTCGCTGGTGGGCAGCGACGCAGGCGAGCTGGCCGGAACGGGCAAAAACGGGGTGATCATCACCGACGATTTACGCAGCGTGATGGATGATTTCGACGTGCTGGTGGATTTCACCCGTCCCGAAGGCACGCTGCACTATCTGGCGCTGTGCCGTGAATATAAAAAAGCGATGGTGATCGGCACCACCGGCTTCGATGAGGCGGGCAAAGCGGCCATTCAGGCAGCCTCGACCGAAATCCCCATCGTCTTTGCCGCTAATTTTAGCGTCGGCGTCAACCTGGTGCTGAAGCTGCTGGAGAAGGCAGCGAAGGTAATGGGCGACTACGCCGATATCGAAATCGTCGAAGCGCACCATCGACACAAAGTTGATGCCCCTTCCGGCACCGCGCTGGCGATGGGCGAAGCGATCGCCGACGCCATGAACTGGAATTTAGACCAGCACGCCGTCTACGCGCGCGAAGGGCACACCGGCGAGCGTCAGCCGCAGACCATTGGTTTCGCCACGGTGCGCGCGGGCGATATCGTCGGCGAGCATACCGCGATGTTTGCGGATATCGGCGAGCGCGTTGAGATTACCCACAAGGCCTCAAGTCGTATGACCTTTGCAAAAGGCGCGGTTAAGTCAGCATTGTGGCTGAAAGAGAAGAAAAACGGGCTTTATGATATGCGAGATGTGCTGGATCTCTCGATGTTGTGAGTGTTGTGAACCATTGTGATGTGGTTATTTCAATCGGTAACAGATTGATTGAACAGGGCGATAGCGTTATCGCCCTTTATTTTTATTTAAAATGAGTGTTTCTTTATTTAAAAGATGTGAAGTATCCAAAATAGTAGGTTTTTTCTGCCGTTGCGGTTAAAAAAAGAGCTTTTTTGACCATTTGGTCAAAAATAGCAGCCTGCGGGCCGCACTTTTATTTTATTTCACCCAGGCAACCGTTTATTCCCGCCGCTAATGTCGCTTTTTTGCGACTTATTCCTGGTTTTATCCGTCAGTGACGCGAAAACAGCTAAAAAATCGTCTTGCAGGGTAGACAAGCCGCAGGGGGATCATTAGAATGCGCGCAATTTGCCAAAAATCGACCACTCAGGCGGTTTTTGCCTTGATTCAGGGCCAAATTTTGAATTAATATGCAAATATTGTGACTGTTTATTCCCTGGAGGATGTTTTGATTAAGTCAGCGCTCTTGGTTCTGGAAGACGGAACCCAATTCCACGGTCGGGCCATCGGGGCAACGGGATCGGCAGTGGGGGAGGTCGTTTTCAATACGTCAATGACCGGTTATCAAGAAATACTCACTGATCCCTCCTATTCCCGCCAGATCGTCACCCTCACTTATCCCCATATCGGCAATGTCGGCGTCAACGCCGCTGACGCAGAATCGACCCAAATTCACGCGCAAGGCCTGGTCATTCGCGACCTGCCGCTGATTGTCAGCAACTTCCGCAGCGAAGAGAGCCTGTCAGCCTACCTGCAGCGTAATAACGTGGTGGGCATCGCCGATATCGACACCCGCAAGCTGACGCGTCTGCTGCGCGAAAAAGGGGCGCAGAACGGCTGCATCATCGCGGGCGACAACCCGGACGCGGCGCTGGCGCTGCAGAAAGCGCAGGCATTCCCGGGGCTGAAAGGGATGGATCTGGCGAAAGAGGTCACAACGGCGGAAACCTATAGCTGGCAGCAGGGTTCCTGGACGCTGAACGAAGGCCTGCCGCAGCCAAAGAGCGCGGAAGCGCTGCCGTACCACGTCGTGGCCTACGACTACGGCGTCAAGTTCAACATCTTCCGCATGCTGGTGGATCGCGGCTGTCGCCTGACGGTGGTGCCGGCGCAGACGCCTGCCGAAGAGGTGCTGAAGCTCAATCCAGACGGCATTTTCCTCTCCAACGGCCCAGGCGACCCGGAGCCGTGCGATTACGCCATCAGCGCCATTAAGGCGTTCCTCGACACCGACATCCCGGTGTTCGGCATCTGCCTCGGCCATCAGCTGCTGGCGCTGGCGAGCGGCGCGAAAACCGTGAAAATGAAGCTCGGCCACCACGGCGGCAACCATCCGGTGCAGGATCTCGACAACAATACGGTGATGATCACCGCGCAGAACCACGGCTTCGCCGTCGATGACGCCAGCCTGCCGGCGAATCTGCGCGTGACGCACATTTCACTGTTCGACAAAACGGTGCAGGGTATTCACCGCACCGACAAACCGGCGTTCAGCTTCCAGGGACATCCGGAAGCGAGTCCGGGTCCGCACGACGCCGCGCCGCTGTTCGATCACTTTATTGAACTGATCGACGCCTATCGTTCGAAAGCTAAGTAATCAGGAGCCTGAAAATGCCAAAACGTACTGATATAAAATCCATCCTGATCCTTGGCGCAGGCCCGATTGTTATCGGCCAGGCCTGTGAGTTCGACTACTCTGGCGCGCAGGCGTGTAAAGCGCTGCGCGAAGAGGGCTACCGCGTCATTCTGGTTAACTCTAACCCGGCGACCATCATGACCGACCCGGAAATGGCCGATGCGACCTATATCGAGCCGATTCACTGGGAAGTGGTGCGCAAAATTATTGAAAAAGAGCGTCCGGACGCGGTGCTGCCGACCATGGGCGGCCAGACGGCGCTGAACTGCGCGCTGGAGCTGGAGCGTCAGGGCGTGCTGGAAGAGTTCGGCGTCACCATGATTGGCGCCACCGCCGATGCCATCGATAAAGCAGAAGATCGTCGTCGCTTCGACGTGGCGATGAAAAGCATCGGACTGGATACGGCGCGTTCAGGCATCGCCCATACCATGGAAGAGGCGCTGGCCGTGGCGGAAGATGTCGGCTTCCCGTGCATTATCCGTCCCTCGTTCACCATGGGCGGCACCGGCGGCGGCATCGCCTATAACCGCGAAGAGTTTGAAGAGATTTGCGAGCGCGGTCTGGATCTCTCGCCGACCAACGAGCTGCTGATCGATGAGTCGCTGATTGGCTGGAAAGAGTATGAGATGGAGGTGGTGCGCGACAAGAACGACAACTGCATCATTGTCTGCTCTATCGAAAACTTTGACGCCATGGGCATCCACACCGGCGACTCCATTACCGTCGCCCCGGCGCAGACGCTGACCGATAAAGAGTATCAGATCATGCGTAACGCCTCGCTGGCGGTGCTGCGTGAAATCGGCGTAGAAACCGGCGGCTCTAACGTGCAGTTCTCGGTTAACCCGAAGGACGGGCGCCTGATCGTTATCGAGATGAACCCGCGCGTGTCGCGCTCCTCGGCGCTCGCCTCTAAGGCGACCGGCTTCCCGATCGCTAAAGTGGCGGCCAAGCTGGCGGTCGGCTTTACCCTCGACGAGCTGATGAACGATATCACCGGCGGCCTGACCCCGGCGTCGTTCGAACCCTCAATCGACTACGTTGTCACCAAGATCCCGCGCTTTAACTTCGAGAAATTCGCCGGTGCCAACGACCGTCTCACCACGCAGATGAAGTCGGTAGGCGAAGTCATGGCGATTGGCCGCACCTTCCAGGAGTCGATGCAGAAAGCGCTGCGCGGGCTGGAAGTGGGCGCCAACGGCTTTGACCCGAAAGTGCATCTCGACGACGCCGACGCGCTGACCCGCATCCGCCGCGAGCTGAAAGATGCCGGCGCCGAGCGAATCTGGTACATCGCCGACGCGTTCCGTGCCGGTATGTCGGTCGACGGCGTCTTTAACCTGACCAATATCGACCGCTGGTTCCTGGTGCAGATCGAAGAGCTGGTGCGTCTGGAAGAGCAGGTGGCGCGCGAAGGCGTCAATAGCCTGAGCCAGCCGTTCCTGCGCGCGCTGAAGCGCAAAGGCTTCGCCGACGCGCGTCTGGCGACGCTGGCGGGCGTCTCGGAAGGCGAGATCCGTAAGCTGCGTCAGCAGTACAACCTGCACCCGGTTTACAAGCGCGTCGACACCTGCGCCGCCGAGTTCGCCACCGATACCGCCTACATGTACTCCACCTATGAAGAGGAGTGCGAGGCGAACCCGAACCAGGATCGCGACAAGATCATGGTGCTGGGCGGCGGACCGAACCGTATCGGCCAGGGCATCGAGTTCGACTACTGCTGCGTGCACGCCGCGCTGGCGCTGCGCGAAGACGGCTTCGAAACCATTATGGTGAACTGCAACCCGGAAACCGTCTCTACCGATTACGACACCTCCGACCGTCTCTACTTCGAGCCGGTGACGCTGGAAGACGTGCTGGAAATCGTGCGCATCGAGCAGCCGAAAGGGGTGATCGTGCAGTACGGCGGCCAGACGCCGCTGAAGCTGGCGCGCGCGCTGGAAGCCGCAGGCGTGCCGGTTATCGGCACCAGCCCGGACGCCATTGACCGCGCCGAAGACCGCGAGCGCTTTCAGCAGGCGGTCGATCGCCTCAACCTGAAGCAACCGGCCAACGCCACCGTCACCACGCTGGAGCAGGCGGTGGAGAGAGCGGCCAGCCTCGGCTACCCGCTGGTGGTGCGCCCCTCCTACGTGCTGGGCGGCCGCGCCATGGAGATCGTCTATGACGAGATCGACCTTAAGCGCTACTTCCAGACCGCCGTCTCCGTCTCTAACGACGCGCCGGTGCTGCTGGATCGCTTCCTGGACGATGCGGTGGAAGTGGACGTCGACGCCATCTGCGACGGCGAGCGCGTGCTGATTGGCGGCATCATGGAACATATCGAGCAGGCTGGCGTGCACTCGGGCGACTCCGCCTGTTCGCTGCCGGCCTACACGCTGAGCCAGGAGATCCAGAACGTGATGCGCCAGCAGGTCGAGCGCCTGGCGTTTGAACTCAACGTGCGCGGCCTGATGAACGTGCAGTTCGCGGTGAAGGACAATGAGGTTTACCTGATTGAGGTCAACCCGCGCGCCGCCCGTACCGTGCCGTTTGTCTCCAAAGCCACCGGCGTGCCGCTGGCGAAAGTCGCGGCGCGCGTGATGGCGGGCAAAACTCTGGCGGAGCAGGGCGTCACCAAAGAGGTGATCCCGCCTTACTACTCGGTGAAAGAGGTGGTGCTGCCGTTTAACAAGTTCCAGGGCGTGGACCCAATCCTCGGCCCGGAAATGCGCTCCACCGGCGAAGTGATGGGCGTTGGACGCACGTTCGCCGAAGCCTTCTCTAAAGCGATGCTGGGCGCGCAGAGCAACATGAAGAAGAGCGGCCGCGCGCTGCTCTCGGTGCGCGAAGGGGACAAAAAGCGCATCGTCGATTTGGCGGCCAAGCTGCTGAAGTTCGGCTTTGAGCTGGATGCCACTCACGGCACCGCCGTGGTGCTGGGCGAGGCGGGTATCAATCCGCGTCTGGTGAATAAGGTGCACGAAGGTCGTCCGCATATTCAGGATCGCCTGAAGAACGGCGAATATACCTATATTGTCAACACCACCGCCGGCCGTCAGGCGATTGAAGATTCACGCGTCATCCGTCGCAGCGCGCTGCAGTATAAAGTGCACTACGACACCACGCTGAACGGCGGTTTCGCCACCGCCATGTCGCTGAATGCCGACCCGACAGAGCAGGTTATTTCCGTACAGGAAATGCACGCACTGATTAACGGTTAATTTCGGTGCATAATTAAACGGCCCTGCGGGGCCGTTTTTTTTATTTTTTTAAACCGATCCTCAATAATAAATAACTAAAAACGATTAAAGTTTTGCGGGTTTGTCTTTAGGCTTAGCGCGGAATGCGGTAATTCTCATTTCCTTTAAAAACCGCACAAATTTATAAAGCGAAAGCGTATCGGCACGACGTAATATTTCGCCGCCTATTATTCCGGGCCAATCAGGAACCTATAAAAAAATGAAAATGCGTGCTTTCACACTGAGCGCCATCGCTGCATTAATGGCGGCTGCGCCATTTGCCAGCCAGGCCGAAATTACTCTGCTTAAACAAGATCCGCAGGCGGGCGATCCGCTGAGCCGACTGAACTTCACCGTTGGCGGTAGCATTCGTCCGCAGTTCGAACATCAAACCGGCGTTAACGACAAATCCTACAAGCGTAATGGCTTTGACGGCGGCACCCGTTTCCGCTTCGCCGCTGACTATTATCTGTTCGACGATATTAGCTGG
The DNA here is from genome assembly GCF_002077695.1 of Pantoea latae. Classification (GTDB taxonomy): domain Bacteria; phylum Pseudomonadota; class Gammaproteobacteria; order Enterobacterales; family Enterobacteriaceae; genus Pantoea; species Pantoea latae. Next base: position 161,338 of record NZ_MWUE01000013.1, on the reverse strand, counting down.
GCGAGCTATTACGAAGTCGGCGTAAATATTCCCGCGGTATTCGACTGGGACAATCACTATAAAGATGGCGCTAACGACACCACGCGTCGCCAGCTTTACACCGGTCTGAAAAGCAAAACCTGGGGCGAAATCTATTTCGGCCAGCAGAACAGCGTATTCTATGATGTAGTCGGCGCGAAAACCGATATCTGGGATTACGACATGAAAGGCCAGGCGCCGGGCAACGGCATCAACGGCGACTACGACGGTTCATACCGCTCACGCAAACAGCTGAAGTATAAAAACAGCTTCGGCGCGGTCGACCTGTATGCCTCTTACCTGTTCAGCGACAACGAATACCTGCCGGGCAATGGCCTGCGCTACAAGCGCAAAGGCGGCGGCTCGCTGGGCGTGGATTATCACATCACCGACGACCTGACCTGGGGCACGGCGTGGAACTATACCCGCGCGGAGATGCGTAATCCGGGCAATGGCGACAGCGGCGACTACAACCAGAATATCTACGGCACCGCACTGAGCTGGAAGCCGGGCAACTGGACGCTCTCTGCTGGCGGCGGCTGGTATCAGAACTTCCTGCTGACCAGGCGCAGCAACGTCAACGACTACTTCGCCGACGACGCCTGGGGCCTGGAATACTTCGCTGGCTATAAGATCCCGGTTAAGCAGTACGGCCTGAAAGCGATTCAGCCCTACGTGATGGGCGACCGTCTGGAGTACGTCAACGGTCGCAACTATCAGCGTATCGACAACGGCCTGGGCGTGACGCTGTTCCTCGACTACGGCTTCCGCGTCGATTACGAACACGTCTTTACCTCCAGCACCGACAACCTGGGCGATATCAACCTGGTGCGTCTGCGCTACGATTTCTAACGGTCTGAAGCGTGAAACGGCTCCTGCGGGAGCCGTTTTTTTTGGCCGCCGCGCCGCAAATAAGCGCCGGTTTCCCGCCTTGTATCGGCTAACCGATTTTATCTGGCGGCTTGCGGGGTCGCGCCGGGAAAAAGCGGTTTAAAACTCTGCGCAACCCGCAAAAGGCGGTGGCAAAAGCCCTTTACGTAATAAGACTCTTCCCGCTATCGACGAAAGTTTCGCCTTTACGTATGATGGCGCCAATTTTTTACTGTGAGTCTCTTAACATGATTAGTCTGATCGCGGCATTAGCAGCGGATCGCGTCATTGGTATGGAAGGTGCCATGCCGTGGAACCTGCCTGCAGATTTGGCGTGGTTCAAACGCAACACCCTGAATAAACCGGTTATTATGGGTCGCCTGACCTTTGAATCCATCGGTCGTCCGCTGCCCGGACGGCTGAATATCGTCGTCAGCAGCAAGCCCGGCACGGCCGAAGGGGTCACCTGGGTGACGTCGCTCGACGAGGCGATTAAAGCGGCTGGCGATGTGCCGGAGATCATGGTGATTGGCGGCGGGCGCATCTATGAGCAGATGCTCAAGCGCGCCGATCGTCTCTATCTCACCCATATCGACGCCGAAGTCGAAGGGGACACCCAGTTCCCGGACTACGAGCCGGATGAGTGGCAGTCGACCTTCAGCGAATTCCATGACGCTGACGAGCAGAACTCTCACAGCTACTGCTTCGAAATTCTCGATCGTCGCTAAGCACGAGAAAGTAAAAAGGCCTTGTCCGTGGACAAGGCCTTTTTTTATGTGTCGCTCAGGCGGACTGCTGCGGCGGCAGCGTTTCCGTCATCGACGGCTGGCGGCTGGACGGCTGGGTAAAGTAGCGCTGGCTTTCCCAGTGCAGCAGCGTCAGTACGCCGCCCCAGCAGCAGCCGGTATCCAGTCCGATCACGCCGGGCGGCGTGCCTTTGCCTTCCAGCGACGCCCAGTGGCCGAAGATTTGCGTGTAGCCTTCGGGCAGCCTGTTGGGAATGGCGAACCAGGGCTTCAGCGGCGGCGGCGCGGAATCGGGCGCCTCTTTGCAGATCATATCGAGCTGCCCGTTGGGAAAGCAGAGGCGCATGCGCGTCAGGGCGTTAGCGGAGAAGCGCAGGCGCGCCAGCCCGCTCAGCTCCGGCGTCCAGTTATTGGGCATGTCGCCATACATCGCGTCGAGAAATAGCGGGTAGCTGTCGCTGGAGAGCACCGCTTCCAGCTCGCGCGCGCAGGCTTGCGCCGTCTCCAGATCCCACTGCGGCGTGACGCCGGCGTGCGCCATCACCAGCTTCTTCTCTTCATCAACCTGCAACAATGGCTGACGGCGCAGCCAGTTGATCAGCTCGTCGGCATCTTCTGCTTCCAGCAGCGGCGTCAGGCGATCCTTCGGCTTGTTGCGGCTAATGCCGGCAAAGACCGCCAGCAGATGCAGATCGTGATTGCCCAGCACCATACGCACGCTCTGGCCGAGGGATTTCACGTAGCGCAGCACTTCAAGCGAGTTCGGACCGCGCGCCACCAGATCGCCGGTCAGCCACAGCGTATCCTGTTCAGGCGAAAAATCGACCTGCTCCAGCAGCGCGCGCAGCTCATCGTAACAGCCGTGGATGTCGCCAATCAGATATGTGCTCATAGAGAAGTTATCCGCTATAAAAAACCGCGCCCGGCAGAGCCGGGCGGAGGGTAAAAAGATCAGTGTATATGGGTTTCCAGGGCGAGTCGGAATACCGGGATGTCGATGTTAAAGGTTTCACCCTCTTCATCCTGCATCACATAATGGCCCTGCATGGTGCCCATCGGCGTTTCGATAATCGCGCCGCTGGTGTACTGAAATTCGCTGCCGGGCGCGATAAAGGGCTGCTCACCGACCACGCCTTCGCCCTGAACTTCGGTTTCGCGTCCGTTGCCGTTGGTGATCAGCCAGTAACGGCCCAGCAGTTGCACAGCGGTACGGCCCAGATTGCGGATGGTGATGGTATAAGCAAAGACGTAGCGCTCTTCTTCCGGCGAAGACTGAGAGGCGATATAGAGACTTTGTACCTGAATAGACATCCGGGCCGATTCACTCATGCATTACTCCAGCGGTTCAACGTTATGCGTCGCCAGCCAGTTGGCTAACTGACAGTATTGCGCCACCGACACGTTTTCCGCGCGGAGTCCTGCATCAATGCCCAGCTCATCCAGCGCGCCGGCGGCGAACAGGTAGCCGAGGCTGTTGCGCAGCGTTTTGCGGCGCTTGCCGAACGCTTCGGTGGTGATGCGGCTCAGGACGCGAATATCGCTTACCGGATACGGCGGCTCGACAAACGGCACCAGACGCACCACGGCCGAATCCACTTTAGGCGGCGGCGTAAAAGAGTGCGGCGGCACTTCCAGCACCGGGATCACCTGGCAGTAGTACTGCGCCATCACGCTGAGGCGGCCGTAGGCTTTGCTGCCAGGCCCGGCGACGAGGCGGTTGACCACCTCTTTCTGCAGCATGAAGTGCATATCTTTAATCGAACCAGTATAGCTGAAAAGGTGGAACATCAGCGGGGTCGAAATATTGTAGGGCAGGTTGCCAAATACGCGCAGTGGCTGCCCTTTTTCTTTGGCCAGCGCGGCGAAATCGAAGGTCATCGCATCCTGCTGATAGATCGTCAGCTTGGGGCCGAGGAACGGATGGGTCTGCAGACGCGCAGCCAGATCGCGGTCCAGCTCGACCACCGTTAAGGCGTCGAGGCGTTCGCCGACCGGTTCAGTCAGCGCGCCGAGGCCTGGGCCGATCTCCACCAGCGCTTCGCTGCGCTGCGGATGGATGGCGGAAACAATGCTGTCGATAATGTACTGATCGTTCAGGAAGTTCTGCCCGAAACGTTTACGGGCGTAGTGCCCCTGATGGACGCGATTATTCATTACTGCTCTTGATCATAGTGATGGCGAGGTTAAGCGCCGTAATAAAGCTGCCCGGCTCCGCCTGACCCAGACCGGCCAGTTCCAGCGCGGTGCCGTGGTCAACGGAGGTGCGGATAAAGGGCAGACCAAGCGTGATATTCACCGCGCGGCCAAACCCCTGAAATTTTAGCACCGGCAAACCCTGATCGTGATACATCGCCAGCACCGCATCGGCGTGCTGCAGATATTTCGGCTGGAACAGGGTGTCGGCGGGAAGCGGTCCGGTCAGCTGAATGCCCTGTTCGCGCAGGGAGTCGAGCGCCGGAATAATGGTATCGATCTCTTCGCGTCCCATATGGCCGCTTTCGCCCGCATGGGGATTTAGCCCGCAGACAAAAATATGCGGCTGCGCGATGGCGAACTTCTGCTGCAGGTCGCGGTGCAGAATGGTGATCACTTCGCGCAGGCTGGCGTGGGTAATCGCCGCGGAGACATCTTTCAGCGGCAGATGGGTGGTAGCCAGCGCCACGCGCAGTTCTTCGGTCGCCAGCATCATCACCACGCGATGACCGCCGGCGCGATCGGCGAAAAACTCGGTGTGGCCGGTAAAGGGGATGCCAGCATCGTTTATCACGCCTTTATGCACCGGTCCGGTGATCAGGGCGGCAAACTCGCCGTTCAGACAGCCGTCGCAGGCGCGCGCCAGCGTCGCCAGCACGTAGGGGCTGTTGGCCGGTTGAAGGACACCCGGCGTCACCGGCTGCGCGGTGTCGACGGGCAGCACCGTCAGCGTGCCCGCCTGCTGCGGCTGTGCCGCGACGCCAGGCTGATAGTCGCGCAGCGTCAGCGGCAGGCCGAGCAGGGCGGCGCGCTCGCGCAGCAGCTGCGGCGAGGCGCACACCACCAGTTCAACCGGCCAGCTCTGCTGAGCCAGTTGAATGGCGAGATCGGGACCAATTCCGGCGGGTTCGCCGGGGGTGATAACGACGCGAAAATTACTGCGCATTGCCGTCCAGAATCTTCACGTAGGCGCTGGCGCGCTGCTCCTGCATCCAGGTTTGCGCTTCTTCCGCAAACTTGCGGTTGAACAGCAGGCGATAGGCGCGCTCTTTTTGCGCCGCATCGGTCTTATCGACCTGGCGGGTGTCCAGCAGCTGGATCAGGTGCCAGCCGAACGAAGAGTGAACCGGCTGGCTGGTCTGGCCTTTCTGCAGCTTCAGCAGCGCGTCGCGGAAGGCGGGATCGAACGCTTCCGGCGAAGACCAGCCCAGATCGCCGCCCTGGTTGGCGGAGCCTGGATCGTCAGAGAACTGTTTCGCCGCGGCGGCGAAGCTGGTTTTGCCGCTGCGAATATCGGCGGCGATCTGTTCCAGCTTCGCGCGCGCCTGGTCGTCGGTGAGGATCGGCGACGGCTTCAGCAGAATATGGCGCGCGTGCACTTCGGTGACAGAGATGTTTTTGCTCTCGCCGCGCAGGTCGTTGACCTTCAGGATATGGAAGCCGACGCCGGAGCGGATCGGACCGACGATATCGCCTTTCTTCGCGGTGGAGAGCGCCTGGGCGAACAGGGTCGGCAGCTCTTCAATTTTGCCCCAGCCCATGTTGCCGCCTTTCAGCGCCTGCGGATCGGCGGAGTAGGTGACGGCCAGCTTGCCGAAATCTGCGCCGCCTTTCAGTTCGCCGACCAGCTGCTTAGCCAGCGCTTCCTGATCGTCGACCTGCTGCTGCGACGGGTTTTCCGGCAGCGGCAGCAGGATCTGGCTGACGTTGAGTTCGGTGCCCTGGCTGTTTTGCGCGCCAACCTGGGTGGCGAGCGTGTCGACTTCCTGCGGCAGAATGGTGACGCGACGACGCACTTCGTTGTTGCGCACCTCGGCGATCAGCATCTCTTTGCGGATCTGTCCGCGATAGTCGCTGTAGTTGACGCCGTCGTAGGCGAGACGGCTACGCAGCTGGTCGAGGCTCATATGGTTCTGCGCGGCGATATTGCCGATCGCCTGGTCGAGTTGCTGATCGTTGATCTGCAGGCCCGCTTTTTCGCCCATCTGCAGGATGATGTTGTCCATGATCTGGCGTTCAAGGATCTGGTGACGCAGGGTTTTGTCGTCCGGCAACTGCTGGCCAGCCTGTTGCGCCTGCGCCTTCACGGTGCGCAGCATATTATCTACGTCACTTTCGAGAACGACGCCGTTGTTAACAACGGCAGCGACTTTATCAACCACTTGTGGTGCTGCGAACGCGGTGTTGGCGGCGATCGCCACACCCAGAATCAGCATTCTCCAGTTCTTCATACTTTATCCATTGTTGTTTCCGCAGTGCGGGAATGACCAGTCAAACATCGCAACATCAGAAAGCGCGCTGGTAAGGGATAATACCCTGACGCAGCATCTGGTCGGTGCCTAAGCCGTAACCGGAACTCAAACCACGCAGCTCAATGTTGAATGAGATTTGATTGTCGTACTTACTGTCGTTATTTTCCCAACCGTTGATCTTGCGTTCGTAACCCACGCGGATCGCGTAGCAGCAAGAGCTGTACTGCAGACCAACCAGCTGCGAGGCCGGTTTTTTGTTGCGCGTATCGTAGTAATACGCGCCCACCACCGACCAGGCGTCAGCAATCGGCCAGCTGGCGGTGCCGCCTACCTGAGAAATACCGTTTTTGTAGATCGGGTTGTTCACCAGATCGGAGTTGTTCAGCGCGCTGGCCACATATTCCGGGCTGCTGTAGCGGTAGCTCAGCTGCAGGACGCGGTCGGCATCGCGACGATACTCCAGCACGGTATTGCCCTGGGCGACGTTGTTGAGGCGGGTGTCATACTGCAGCCCGCCGCGCACGCCCCAGCGATCGCTCACTTTCCAGTAGGTGTCGCCGGCCCAAATCAGGCTGCCGGTGTCATCTTCTTTGTTGGTCTGGTTTACGCCGGTACGGGAAGGCGTAAACGAGTAGATTTGACCCACGGAAACGTTAAAACGTTCAACCAGATCCTGATCATAAATACGCGTGGTGACGCCGGTCGCCACTTCATTGGCGGAAGCGATACGATCCAGGCCGCTATAGGTGCGGTCGCGGAACAGGCCGGTATAGTCGGTCTGCAGCAGCGTCGAGTCGTACGGATAGATATCGCTCTGGTTGCGATAGGGAATATAGAGGTACTGGATGCGCGGCTCCAGCGTCTGGGTATAGCCCTCCGCCCAGTCCATATCGCGATCGAAGACCAGACGGCCGTCGACCTTGAACTGCGGCATGGTGCGGTTTACCGAGCTTTTCAGCTGGCCGCTCTGGCTGTTGTCGGTGCCAGCTATATTCGCGTTGTAATACTCCAGCGAATCCTGCTGATAGTGCGTCGCCAGGAACTTCGCCTGGGTATCCAGGCTGGCCCAGCCGTTGGACAGCGGCAGATCGAGCGTCGGTTCGATATGTAACCGCGTCGCTTCGGGATAGTTGTCGTTGACGTTGGTGAACTTCACCGCCTGCGCGTAGATACGGCCGTCGAACGGACCCATATCGTTCTGGTAGAAGTTCAGGTCCAGCTGCGGCTGCGCGCGATAGACGTTGGTGCTGCTGGTGTCGCCGAAGACCTGGAAATCCCTGCTGGAGAGCGTGGCGTCCCAGTTGGTGTCGGCGTAGCCGATACTGAACTTCTGCGTCGCATAGCCGTCGGTCGAACTGTAATATTTCGAGTCGAGATCGTTGAAGTAGTAAGGATCGCTGACCTTGGTGTAGTTGGCGTTGAAGCGCCAGTGCTGGTCATAGACGCCGGCGTGCTGCCAGTAGAAGAGCCAGCGGTCGTTGCTTTTATCCTCGGCGATGCCGCGCGCCGCTTTGTCTTTATCGTACTGATTATCAGACGGCAGATAGTCGAACTCCATCAGACCGGCGCCGAACTGCGTCAGATAGCGAAATTCGTTCTCAAGCTGCATGCCGCGCTTCGACATATAGTGCGGCGTAATGGTGGCATCCGCCTGCGGCGCGATGTTCCAGTAGTAGGGCAGAACAAATTCGAACCCTTTGCTGCTGCCATACTTCGCGTTCGGGATCAGGAAGCCGGAGCGGCGGCGATCGCCAATCGGCAGCTGCAGATAGGGGCTGTAGAAGATCGGCACCGCGCCGAGCTTAAAGCGCGCGTTCCAGATCTCCGCCACTTCTTCCTGGCGATCCTGGATCACTTCCGAGCCCACCACGCTCCAGCTGTTGTAGCCGGGCAGACAGGAGGTGAAGCTGCCGTTTTCCAGAATGGTGTAGCGGTTGTCGGCGCGCTGCTTCATCAGGTCGGCGTCGCCGCGGCCCTGACGGCCCACCATCTGGTAGTTGCCGTTCCAGACGTTGGTGTCTTTGGTATTCAGGTTGGACCAGGCTTTCGGACCTTTCAGGATGACCTGATTGTCATCGTAGTGCACATTACCCAGCGCGTCGACGGTGCGAACCGGCGTGGTCTGCCCCTCTTGCTGGCGCTGATGCAGCTGCATCTCATCCGACTGCAGGCGGCTGTTGCCCTGCTGAACCTCTACATTGCCGGTGAATACCGCGTCGTCTGGATAGTTTCCTTTCGCCGCGTCGGAATGAATCGTCACCGGCAGCTGGTTCGTCTGGCCAGTGACCAGCGGACGATTATAGCTCGGTACGCCCAGCATACACTGCGACATAAGATCGTCGGCCAGAGCGGACTGGCTGGATATCGCTGCGCCAATCATGGTGGCCAGCAGGGTAGGTAGTCGTTTATTCATACGCGGTATCGAGAATTCCATGAAAACTGGCATCATGCCGACAATCGGCTCAGAGACTAACGTACTGCCCGGCGTTGTGCCAGTGTTAATCCGTGTCTGTCCGCGTTGCCGTTAGGCGCTGGGATAAATGACAGGTATGATAATGCAATTTTCAGCCGCAAGCATGGCGAATTGAGGAGTTTATGCGCTACTGGGGAAAAGTTATCGGGCTGGTGCTGGGGTTGCTTTCCGGCGCCGGTTTTTGGGGCATTGTATTCGGCCTGCTGATTGGCCATCTCGTTGACAAGGTGCGCAGCGCAAAAGGACAGGCCTGGTTTGCCAATAATCAAACCCGTCAGACGCTCTTTTTTCAGACCACGTTTCAGGTGATGGGCCACCTTACCAAATCGAAGGGGCGCGTGACCGAGGCCGATATTCAAATCGCTTCTTTATTAATGGATCGCATGCAGCTGCACGGCGACGCGCGCAGCGCGGCGCAGCGCGCCTTCCGCGAGGGCAAGCAGGGCGACTATCCGCTGCGCGCCAAGCTGCGCGAGCTGCGCAGCGCCTGTTTTGGCCGCTTCGATCTGATTCGGATGTTTCTGGAAATTCAGATACAGGCAGCGTTCGCCGACGGTTCGCTGCATCCCAACGAGCGTCAGGTGCTCTACGTCATCGCCGAAGAGCTGGGGATTTCGCGCGTTCAGTTCGATCAGTTTCTGCGCATGATGGAGGGCGGTCAGCAGTTTGGCGGCGGTCAGGGCGCAGGCTACGGCGGCTATCAGCAGGCGCAGCGCGGGCCGACGCTGGAGGATGCCTGTAGCGTGCTGGGCGTGAAGAGCAGCGATGACGCCACCACCATTAAACGCGCCTACCGCAAGCTGATGAGCGAGCATCATCCCGATAAGCTGGTGGCGAAAGGGCTGCCGCCGGAGATGATGGAGATGGCGAAGCAGAAGGCGCAGGAGATTCAGGCGGCGTACGATCTGATCCGCCGCGAGAAAGGCTTTAAGTAGCGGGCCCGCCCGCTTAAAAGTCCGCGGGCTGGCGGAAGGTCATGCTGTTGCCGAACGCCGGATGGGTGATGGTGAGCGACTCGGCATGCAGCAGCAGGCGCGGCGCGCGGGCTTTCGCCTCGGGATGGGCGTAAAAGCCGTCGCCTAAGATAGGATGGCCCAGCGCCAGCATATGCACGCGCAGCTGGTGCGAGCGGCCGGTGATCGGCTTCAGCGCCACGCGCGCGCTGTTGTCGTCCAGATACGCCAGCACTTCATACTCGGTCTGCGCCGCTTTGCCGGTTTCAAAGCAGACTTTCTGTTTCGGCCGGTTCGGCCAGTCGCAGATCAGCGGCAAATCGATGACCCCTTTTTCCGCCGCCGGATGGCCCCAGACGCGCGCCACATAGCTTTTTGACGGCTCGCGCTCGCGGAACTGTCGCTTTAGCTCGCGCTCGGCCGCCTTGGTAAGCGCCACCACGATCACGCCGCTGGTGGCCATATCAAGGCGATGCACCGATTCCGCCTGCGGATAGTCGCGCTGCACGCGCGTCATCACGCTGTCTTTGTGCTCTTCCAGACGGCCAGGCACCGACAGCAGCCCGCTTGGCTTATTGACCACCATAATGTGCGCATCCTGATAGAGGATGTGCAACCAGGGTTCGCGCGGCGGATTATAGGGTTCCATCATTTATTCGCTTTCTGTCTAAAGTAAAAGGGAGCTGTATGGCCCCAGAGATTGTTAACAAGGTGCTGATGCAGGTGACATAGACCGATCGCAAAGACGCAAAAAGCGTCATCCCTGACAGCTCGGCCCGCGCAGTCCCTTGCGCGGGACGCTTTGCTCTTCGGTCTATGTCACCCGCATTTTGAGTTTGTTGCAGTCTTAAGGGGCCAACGGCCCCGATAGATTACTGATGCGTCACCACGATCAGACGCAGCGCGTCGAGACGCCAGTTCGCCTGGCTCAGACTCTCCAGCACCTGCTGACGGTTGCTCTCCAGCGCCTCGATCTCATCCTCGCGGATATTCGGGTTCACCGCCTTCAGCGCCTCCAGACGCGACAGCTCGGCGCCCAGCTTCTCGTCCGCTTCGGCGCGCGCCGCCGCGATCAGCGCCTGCGCTTCCGGCACCACTTTCTCTTCGGCCTGCACCAGAATGGCGTGCACATCCTGCTGCACCGCGTTGACCAGCTTGCTGCCGGTGTGGCGGTTCACCGCGTTAAGCTGGCGGTTGAAGCTCTCAAACTCCACCTTGCCCGCGAGGTTGGTGCCGTTGCGATCCAGCAGCATGCGGATCGGCGTCGGCGGCAGGAAGCGGGTCAGCTGCAGATGCTTCGGCGCCTGCGCCTCAACCACGTAGATCATCTCCACCAGCAGCGTGCCGACCGGCAGCGCCTTGTTCTTCAGCAGCGACAGCGCGCAGCTGCCGGTGTCGCCGGAGAGGATCAGATCCAGACCGTTGCGGATCAGCGGATGCTCCCAGGTGATGAACTGGGTATCTTCGCGCGACAGCGCCTGGTCGCGGTTAAAGGTAATGGTGCAGCCATCTTCCGGCAGACCCGGGAAATCGGGCACCAGCATATGGTCGGACGGCGTCAGCACGATCAGGTTATCGCTGCGATCCTCCTGATTGATGCCGACGATATCGAACAGGTTGAGCGCAAAGTTCACCAGCTCGGTGTCGTTGTCCTGCGCGGCGATCTCCGCCGCCAGCGCCTGCGCCGACTCGCCGCCGTTGGAGTTCAGCTCCAGCAGGCGGTCACGTCCGTTCTCCAGCTGCGCCTTCAGCGACTCGTGCTGCTTGCGGCAGTCGGCGATAAATTCATCCAGGCCTTCGCTGTTTTCCGGCGCGGCGAGGAAGTCGATCAGCGGCTGATGCACGCTGTCGTAGATGGTGCGGCCGGTCGGACAGGTGTGCTCGAAGGCATCCAGCCCTTCGTGATACCAGCGCAGCAGCACCGCCTGGGCGGTTTTCTCCAGCCAGGGCACGAGGATTTGAATGTCGTGCGCCTGGCCGATGCGATCGAGACGGCCGATACGCTGCTCCAGCAGATCCGGGTTAAACGGCAGATCGAACATCACCAGCCGGCTGGCGAACTGGAAGTTGCGTCCTTCTGAGCCGATCTCGGAGCAGAGCAGCACCTGTGCGCCGTTCTCTTCCGAGGCGAACCAGGCGGCGGCGCGGTCGCGTTCGATAATCGACAGCCCTTCATGGAACACCGCCGCGCGGATGCCTTCACGCTCGCGCAGCACCTGCTCCAGCTGCAGCGCGGTGGCCGCTTTGGCGCAGATCACCAGCACCTTCTCTTTGCGATTGCTGGTCAGGTAGCCGAGCAGCCACTCGACGCGCGGATCGAAGTTCCACCAGGTGCCGGTGTCGCCTTCGAACTCCTGATAAATCTGCTCGGGGTAGAGCAGGTCGCGTGCGCGCTCCTCGGCGCTTTTGCGCGCGCCCATAATGCCAGAGACTTTGATCGCGGTCTGATACTGCGCGGGCAGCGGCAAGCGGATCTGATGCAGTTCGCGTTTCGGGAAGCCTTTCACGCCGTTGCGCGTGTTGCGGAACAGCACGCGGCTGGTGCCGTGGCGATCCATCAGCATGGCGATCAGCTCTTTGCGCGCGTCCAGCTTGCCGTCGCGATCGCTGTTGGCGACCTGCAGCAGCGGCTCGATATCCTGCTCGCCCACCAGGTCGTTGATGATGTTCATCTCATCCTGCGAGATGGCGTTGTCGGCCAGCAGCGAAGAGACCGCGTCGGCGACCGGACGATAGTGCTGCTGCTCGTCGACGAACTGCGCAAAGTCGTGGAAGCGGTTGGGATCGAGCAGGCGCAGACGGGCGAAATGGCTCTCCATGCCCAGCTGTTCCGGCGTCGCGGTCAGCAGCAGCACGCCGGGGATCTGCTCCGCCAGCTGCTCGATAACCGCATATTCGCGGCTCGGCGCGCCTTCGCTCCAGGCGAGATGGTGCGCTTCGTCGACCACCATCAGGTCCCACTCGGCGTCCGCCAGCTGCTCGAGGCGCTGCTTGTTGCGGCGCACGAAATCGAGCGAGCAGATAATTAACTGTTCGGTCTCAAAGGCGTTGTCGCTGTCGTGCTGCGCTTCGGCGTAGCGATCGTCGTCAAACAGCGCGAAACGCAGGTTAAAGCGGCGCAGCATCTCCACCAGCCACTGATGCTGCAGGGTTTCCGGCACGATGATCAGCACGCGCTCGGCGCGTCCGGCCAGCAGCTGCTGCTGGATGATCATGCCCGCCTCGATGGTTTTGCCGAGGCCCACTTCGTCCGCCAGCAGCACGCGCGGCGCATGGCGGCGGCCCACGTCGTGGGCGATATGCAGCTGGTGCGGGATCAGGTTGGTGCGCATGCCGCGCAGGCCGCTGACCGGCAGGCGATACTGGGCGCTCTGATATTTGCGCGCGCGAAAGCGCAGCGCGAAGCGATCCATGCGGTCGAGCTGGCCGGCGAACAGGCGATCCTGCGGTTTGCTGAACACCAGCTTGCTGTCGAGCATCACTTCCCGCAGCACGACGTCACTTTCTTCGGTATCAAGACGCGTGCCGATATAGGTCATCAGGTCATTTTCATTGCGGACTTCATCGACGCGCATTTGCCAGCCTTCGTGGCTGGTCACCGTATCGCCCGGATTAAAGATTACGCGGGTCACCGGGGAGTCGTTACGGGCGTACAGACGGTTTTCGCCTGTCGCCGGAAACAGCAGCGTAACCATGCGGGCGTCTGCCGCCACTACCGTGCCCAGTCCCAGTTCACTTTCCGTATCACTAATCCAGCGTTGACCTAATGTAAAAACCATATCTTTTTAGCTCGAATTTTTAATGAATTTTTGGTGATGATCCCCGACCACAGGCAATACCTTTTCCCCAGACAAAGAGGCGTCTGGTCAGGTTATAAGAGCGGTGAGATGCAGGAAGGGCGCTATGGTACTGGAAGGCAGGCCGTTCGTCACCTGTCAAAAAAGCCCCAGCTGCCCAGTAATCAGTGTAGCAAAGTCGCCGTCGACGAAAGGCAAAATGCCGTCAGCCACCGGCTGCAGCTGCTTGCTGACGTAGTGATCGTAGTCCAGCGGCGTGACGCGCGCCTCCAGCGGCTCGGGGCCGGCCGTCGCCATTACGTAGCGAATGGAGCCGCCGTTCTGGTACTGCAGCGGCCGGTTCAGCTTGCGGTTCTGCTCGTCCGCCAGCCGCGCGGCGCGCACGTGCGGCGGCACGTTGCGCTCATAGTCGGCCAGCGGGCGGCGCAGCCGTTTTTTATACACCAGCTGGTCGTCCAGCTCGCCCGCCAGCAGGCGCGCCACCGTGTCGCGCACGTAATCCTGCCAGGGTTCGCCGCGAAAGATGCGGCCGTAGAGCGCCTGCTGAAACTGCTGCGCCAGCGGCGTCCAGTCGGTGCGCACCGACTCCAGCCCTTTGAACACCATGCGCTCGCTGGCGCCGTCGCGGATCAGCCCGGCGTAGCGTTTTTTACTGCCCTGTTCGGCGCCGCGAATGGTCGGCATCAGGAAGCGGCTGAAGTGGTTTTCATACTCCAGCTCCAGCGCGCTGGTTAGGCCGTACTGCTGCTGCAGATGCTCGCGCCACCAGACGTTGATCTGCTCCGCCAGCGCGCGGCCGATGGCGGCCGCCTCCGCCTCGCCGTGCGGCGCTTTCAGCCAGACGAAGGTCGAGTCGGTATCGCCGTAAATCACATCAAAGCCCTGCGCTTCAATGAGCTGGCGCGTCTGCTGCATAATGGCGTGGCCGCGCAGGGTGATTGAGGAGGCGAGGCGAGGATCGAAGAAACGGCAGGCGCTGGTGCCGAGCACGCCGTAAAAGGCGTTCATAATGATCTTTAGCGCTTGCGACAGCGGCTGATTGCCCTGCTGTTTGGCCGCTTCGCGTCCCTGCCAGATCTGCTCAACAAGGGCGGGCAGACAGTGTGTTTGCCGTGAGAAGCGCGCCTCGCGGAAGCCAGGCACGGAATCGGCGTCGTCGGGATGCGCCAGCCCTTCCACCAGGCCAACCGGATCGATCAGGAAGCTGCGGATAATCGACGGATAGAGGCTTTTGTAGTCGAGCACCAGCACCGAGTCGTAGAGGCCGGGACGCGAATCCATCACGTAGCCGCCTGGGCTCGCCTCCGGCGCGATCTCGCCGAGATTTGGCGCGACAAAGCCGGCGCGGTGCATACGCGGAATATAAAGATGGTTAAAGGCCGCCACCGATCCGCCGTGGCGATCCGCCGCCAGGCCGTTTACCGACGCGCGCTCCAGCAGAAACGGCATAATCTCGGTTTTATGGAAGATGCGCGTGACCAACTCGCAGTCTTTGAGGTTGTAGCGCGCCAGCGCCGGCTTATCATTGGCGAAGCGCCAGTTGATCTCCTCCATGCGGTGCCAGGGATTGTCGATCGCCTTGCCTTCGCCCAGCAGGGTTTGCGACACCGACTCGAGGCTAAAAGAGGGGAACATCCAGAAGGCGGATTTCAGCGCCTCGATGCCGTCGATAATCAGACGGCCCGGTGCGCCGGCGGCAAAGACGCCAGGCTTGAAGCCGTGCTCGCGCCACTCCAGCGGCGTATTCTGCCGGCCGAGGCGCAGCGGGATGCCGTAGCGATCGGCGTGTTTTTGCAGCACGCGCAGATCGAACTGAATGACGTTCCAGCCGATCAGCACGTCGGGATCGTGTTCGGCGAACCAGGCGTTAAGCGCTTCCAGCAGCTGCGGGCGCGTATCGAGATAAGTCAGCTCGAAGTCGAGCGCGCTGGCGTCGCCGTTGGGCGGGCCCAGCATAAAGACCTGCCGCTGGCCGCAGCCCTCCAGCCCGATGCAGTAAAGTTCACCGTGCTGGGTGGTTTCAATATCCAGCGACACCCACTTCAGCGGCGGACGGTAGTCGGGATGCGGCTTCAGGCGGGCGTTGACCAGCGTGTCGCCCTGCGGCTCGCCGCTGAACCAGACCGGCGCGGTGATAAAGCGCTCCATCAGGAAACGCTCCGGCGGCCGGATATCCGCTTCATAAACCGGAATGCCCTGTTCGCGCAGCAGCTTCTCCAGCCGCTGTAGCTGGCGATGCTGGCGACAGTAGAGGCCGAACACCGGGCGACGGCGAAAATCCCTCAGCGCCAGCGGCTGGAAGCGCACCTGGCGCTCGTCGCGCAGCAGCGCTTCCACCTGCGGCTGATAGTCGCGCGGAATAAAGGCCACCGCCTCCTGAGCGGGCAGCACCAGACGCTGCGCGCCGCTGTCGGTGGCCAGCCAGAAGATGATTTCAGTGCCCTGAGCGCTGTCGCGCCAGTGACGGGTAAGCAGGAATCCTGCGCGCGGCGTATTCACATCGGCTCCAGAGGAAAAAACAGCCAGAGTATATCATGGTTATTTATCCAGTGCGCGCGGGCGCGCTTTTGTCAATATCACCCTACAATTCTTACCTTGACGCTGCCGCGCCGCCTCTGGACAATCCAGCATCCGAAATCTGAGAAGGACGGTTATGGAAGCCTGGATTCAACATCTGTTTACGCAGTCGCTGGAGTACGCGCTGATCGCCGTTGCGCTGGTGACCTTTCTTGAATCGCTGGCCTTTGTCGGCCTGCTGCTACCGGGCACCGTGATGATGGCGAGCCTGGGCGCGCTGGTGGGCAGCGGGCAGATTGGGCTCTATCCCGCCTGGGCGGCGGGCATTGTCGGTTGCCTGCTGGGCGACTGGCTCTCTTACGGCATCGGCTGGAAGTTTCAGGGGCCGCTGCACCGCTGGAAATACCTGCAAAAATACAAAGGGCTGCTGGATAAAACCGAGCACGCGCTGCATCAGCACAGCATGTTTACCATTCTGGTCGGGCGCTTTGTCGGGCCGACGCGTCCGCTGATCCCACTGGCGGCGGGCATGCTTGAACTGCCGGTGCGCAAATTTCTGCCGCCGAACCTGATCGGCTGCCTGCTGTGGCCGCCGCTCTATCTGCTGCCGGGCATTCTGGCGGGCGTGGCGATTGACGTGCCGAAGGACGCGCAGAGCGGCGCCTTTAAGTGGCTGCTGCTGCTGGTGGCGCTGCTGGTGTGGCTGGGCTGCTGGCTCGGCTGGCGCTGGTGGCGCAGCGGCAAAAGCCGCGACTGGGCGACGCCGTATCTGCCACCTGCGCGCCTGCGCTGGCTGGCGCCGCTGGGCATGATCGTCGCGGTGGCCGCCTTCGCCGCCATCCAGTTCCATCCGATGATGCCGATGTTCCGTCGGCTGCTATGGCAGGTCTTTTTTGCCTGACGCGCGCGCGATGCCGAGCACCTCGGCTTCGCGCGTATTGCCCGACAACAGCGCCTCGGTCGCGCCGTCCCAGTAGACGCGGCCGTCGACGATCACCAGACTGCGCGGCGCAATCTGCTGCGCATCCTCCAGGCTGTGCGACACCATCAACAGGGTGATCGCCCGCGCCTCGCAGACGCGCCGCACCAGCTGCAGCATCTCGTTACGCAGCGCCGGATCGAGCGCCGAAAAGGGCTCGTCGAGCAGCAGCACCGGACGCTCGCGCAGCAGACAGCGCGCCAGCGCCGCGCGCTGCCGCTGACCGCCGGAGAGCTGGCCCGGCAGGCGCGTCAGCAGATCGCTTAACCCCACCTGATCGGCAATCTCCTCCAGCTGGCGCCGCTGCGCGGCGTTGAGCTTCAGCCCCGGATGCAGGCCCAGCGCCATATTCTGCTGCACGTTAAGGTGTGGAAACAGGTTGTTCTCCTGAAACAGCATCGACACCGGACGCTGCGACGGCACGCTGTGGGTGTGATCCGCGCCGTCGATGCGCAGCGCGCCCTGGCTGACCGGCAGAAAGCCGGCGATCAGGCTCAGCAGTGTGCTTTTGCCCGCGCCGCTTGGCCCCAGCACCGCCAGCCGTTCGCCGCGCGCGGCGCTGAGGCTGAAACGCATCGGCAGATGTTGATAGAGATAGGTCAGATTAGTCAGTGTCAGCATGGCGGCCAGGAAGGGATTCCATCAGGGTAAACAGCAGCAAACAGAGCGCCAGCAGCAGCAGCGCGGTGACCGCGCCGTCTGCGCCGCGGTAGGCGCCGGTTTGCTGATAGAGGTAAAAGGGCAGGGTGCGGAAGTCGGCGCTGCCGAACAGCGCCACCACGCCGAAGTCGCCGATAGAGAGCACGCAGGCGAAAGCCAGCGCCTGCGCCAGCGGACGCTTCAGCGCGCGCAGTTCAATCAGCCGCAGCCGGTTCCAGCCGCTGACGCCCAGCGAGGCGCAGAGATGCGTATAGCGCTCGGCAAGATCGCGCATCGGATTTTCCAGCACCTTGAGCGCATAGGGCACGGCGAGCAGCGCGTTGGCGAAGATCACCAGCCCGTCGGGCGAGTCGGGCAGGCCGGTGGTGGCGTTGAACAGCAGAAAGAAGCCGGTCGCCAGCACGATGCCCGGCATCGCCAGGATCAGCATGCCGCTGGTTTCTATAAGCTGCGCAGGCAGCAGGCGCTGACGCAGGCGCAGCTCGCGGCTGCTCCACAGCAGCATCATGGTCAGCGTGACGCAGAGCACGCCAGCGCCGACAGCGATGCGCAGCGAGGTCAGGGTCGCCTGCCACAGCGCCGGCTGCGCCAGCGCGCCGCCCGACGCGCCGCGCAGCCCGTCAACCACCACCGCCAGCAGCGGCGGCAGCAGCAGCAAGAGGGCCAGCGTGATAATCAGCGTGTCGGCAAAGCGCGCGCGCCGCGAATCCTGCGGATCGCGCCAGCCGCGCAGCGGCGTGCTGCCCGCTGGGATCGCCTTGCTGAAGCGCTGGCTCAGCAGCACCAGCGTCAGGCAGAAGGCGAGCTGGATCAGCGCCAGCAGCGCGGCGCGGCCGGGATCGTAGTCGTAGCTCAGCGCCTGAAAGATCGCCAGTTCAACGGTGGTGGCCTGCGGGCCGCCGCCGAGCGACAGCACGGTGGCGAAGCTGGCGAAGCAGAGCATAAAAATCAGCGCGCCGGTCGGCAGCAGCTGACGGCGCAGCCAGGGCCACTCCAGCAGGTGGAACAGATGCCAGCCGCGCAGGCCGAGCTGGGCGGCGAGCTGACGCTGCTCGCCGGGAATGCTCTCCAGCGCCTGCAGCATCAGGCGCGTCGCCAGCGGCAGGTTGAAAAAAACGTGCGCCAGCAGAATGCCCTGCAGTCCATAGGGCGAAAAGCGGTAGTCAACGCCGAGCAGCTGGCAGAGCTGCGCCAGCCAGCCGACCCGGCCATAGACCGTCAGCAGGCCGAATACCGCCACCAGCACCGGCAGCACCAGCGTCATGGCGCAGAGGCGCAGCAGCAGCTGGCGGCCGGGAAACCGGCGCCGGTAAAGCGCGCGCGCCAGCGGGATCGCCGGCAGCAGCGACAGCAGCGCGGAGAGCAGCGCCTGGGTAAAGGAGAAGCGCACCACATGGCGCAGATAGCTGTCGTGCAGCAGCCCACGCCAGTCGCCCGTCGGCGCGCTGAACCAGAGCGCGCCGAACGCCAGCAGCGCCACGGCGAGCAGCAGCAGCGCGGCAGCGCCGCCCGGCGCCAGCCACAGCGGGATTAACGGCTGACGGCGCGTTGCCATGCGCTAATCCAGCTGGCGCGCTGCTGCGCCACGTCCTGCGGACTATAGTGCAGCGCGGTTTGCGGCACGCTCAGCGTCTGGAAACCGGCGGGCAGATCGCTTTTGATCACCGGATACATCCAGTTGCCGGTCGGGATGGCGTTCTGGAAGGCGGGCGTCAGCATAAACTGCATGAACTGCTGCGCCAGTTTCGGCTGCTTGCTGCTGGCGAGCTGCGCGGCGACTTCTACCTGCAGGTAGTGGCCTTCGGCGAACGGCGCGGCGGCGTAGTTCGCTTTCTTCTCTTCAATCAGGTGATAGGCGGGCGAGGTGGTGTAGCTCAGCACCAGATCCCCTTCGCCTTTCAGGAACAGTCCGTAGGCTTCGCTCCAGCCTTTGGTCACGGTGACGGTTTTCTGCGCCAGCTTCTGCCAGGCCTCTGGCGCCTTGTCGCCGTAGACCTTCTGCATCCAGAGCAGCAGGCCGAGACCTGGGGTGCTGGTGCGCGGATCTTCATAGATGACACGCCACTTTTCCGGGCTCTCTACCAGTTCTTTCAGGCTGGTGGGCGGGTTTTTCAGGCGCGTTTTATCGTAGACGAAGGCGAAGTAGCCATAGTCGAAGGGCACGAAGGTCTGATCCTGCCAGCCGCCTGGCAGCGTCAGGCTATGGAGATCGACCGTGCTTTTGGCGAACAGGCCGGTCTGCTGCGCCGCCTGCAGCAGATTGTTATCGAGGCCGAGCACCACGTCGGCCTTGCTGTTCTTGCCCTCCATGCGCACGCGGTTCAGCAGCGAGACGCCATCTTCCAGCGCCACATAGTTCAGCTCGCAGCCGCACTGCGCTTCAAACGCTTTTTTAACCGCCGGGCCGGGGCCCCATTCGGCGGAGAACGAGTCGTAGGTATAGACGGTCAGGGCAGGTTTGGCCGCCAGCGCCGGCACGGACAGCAACATCAGCAGAGGGAGAATCTGTTTAACCACTTTGCGCTCCAGGGGAGAGTTGTTATGAGTCGCAAAGGATCTGAGCGTAGCAGCCTCTCAAATCCCTACGTCGGTATTAACCGAATCAGGTTCGACGGGTTTATCTCAGCCTTTTGCAGGCACCCCGTTGAGAACGGCTCATTCTAGACATTTCGACGCCAGGGGGAAAGCGTCACAGCGTCGGCGGCGCGAACCAGGCGGATTTAAAGTCGAACCAGCCGAGGGTGTTAAGCCGCACGCCGCGCATGCTGCGCTGGCCTTCCAGCAGCAGCCAGTGATGGAACAGCGGATGCAAACCGCCCGCGTCCAGCAGCCGCTTGCTCCATTCGGCGAGCGGCAGCGCTTTGCGCCGCCAGCGCGAGGCGTCGCCTTGCCAGTCGAGCGGCAGACAGTGATGCAGCAGCGGGATCTCGTAGAGCTGGGCGAACAGCGCATACTCCAGCGGCAGAGTGAAGTTGACGCTGCCGAGCCAGACGTCGCTCTCCGCCTCGCCCTGATGCCAGGTTTCGTAGTCGACCTCGCGGGTAATCAGCTGCACCTGATGCTGCGCCAGCAGCGGACGCAGCGCGCTGGCGATGCCGTGATGTTCCACATGCTGGCTGTACCAGGTCAGCGTCAGGCTCTCCAGCCCCGCCGGCTTCTCCACCGGCGTCAGGTCGCGGCGGTGATGCCAGCGCGGCAGCAGGCCGTAGGCGGGATACCAGTAGCGCTGATAGCCCATCTCCGCATGGTTGAGCAGGGCGATGGGATTAAGCAGATAGCCGAGCCAGCGGCGGATGGCCGCGTCGCGACCTGTCGCGGAGCGCTGGTCGAACAAGAGGAAATAGCAGCCCTCTTCAAGGCGGCTCTCTTCTGATTTTTCATCCTCGCCGTCGCCCTGCAGCCGCACGCCGGAATAGACCAGCTCGTCGCTGATCTCCGGCAGCACCCAGATAGAGACGTCGTCGATCAGCGCGCGAAAGCCGAAGTAGTCGTCGAACGCTTCGATTTTCAGCTGGCTCTGCTGGTTGCGTACCACGCGATAGGGGCCGGTGCCGACGGGCTGGCGGGCAAAGTCGCGCATCTGCGGCCACTCGCGCGGCAGGATCATCGCGCTGACGCTGCCGAGCAGCCACGGCAGCCAGCTGTCCGGTTCGCTGAGGTGAATATCCAGCGTCCAGGGCGCGGGCGAATCAATCTCACGGATATGGGAGAAGAGCGGCTGCGGTCGCAGGCGCTCCAGGCTTGAAATCACGTCCGCCATCTCCAGCTCGCGGCCGTGGTGAAAGCGGATCGCCGGGCGCAGGTAGAAGCGCCAGTGCAGCGGCGAGATCGCCTGCCAGTGATGGGCGATATCCGCTTCGATTTCCCCGTTTTCCTCATTTATACGCGTCAGGCCGTTGAAAATTTGCCGCGCCAGATGGGTTTCCGAGCGGCGCAGCGGCGAGCCAGGCAGCAGGTTAAGCAGCGGCCGGTAGTAGAGCACGCGCAAAATATGTTTGCCCTGACGAAAGCTGCGGCCAAGGTGGGCGCGGATCATCTGGCGCACCTCCGCCTTGTCGCCGACCAGCTGCACCAGCTGATCGATGCGATCCTGCGCCAGCAGATCTTCGGCGCGCTCCTGCTGCAGCGCCAGCCCCGTGTAGCAGAAGCTGAGCTGCGAGCGCTTGCCGCGTCCCGCCTCCGCCTGCCAGGTGAGCCAGCCCGCCTCCTGCATCGCATTCAACAGGTTGCGCATATGGCGACGCGAGCAGTGCAGCCGCTCGGCCAGCTCGCTCAGCGTGACCAACTGGCTCTCGCCGTGACAGCTTTGCCACAGGCGGATGAACTGCTGCTTAAGGCGCGATGAGGACATAAATGAGGAACTCCTTGTGAAAAGCGCTCAGTTTTTCCTGCCTCATATTACGGGCAAACTTAGCGCTATTGGAAGAGCGGGAGGCATTCAGCACTGAATGGCGCTCGACCATGATGCCGCTGCGGCGGGATCTTTTCTGAGTAGGGTGCAATTACACCGCCAGCAGTGATTTTCTCTGCTGGCTTTTTTCTGTTGCGCTAGAATCCTTTCTCTTGTTTTTCCCGCTTTATTACCTGAAAGGGATGTCGCTATGAAGTCGCTGTTAACCCGGACGCGCCGTATCAATCCGGTCTTCCTCGCTTTTATGGCGGCCTCTTTTATGATCGGCGTCGCCGGCGCGCTGCAGGCGCCGACGCTGAGCCTGTTTCTGACGCGCGAGGTGCAGGCGCGCCCCTTCTGGGTCGGGCTCTTTTTCACCGTCAACGCCATTGCGGGCATTGCCGTCAGCATGCTGGTGGCGAAGCGCTCCGACAGCCGCGGCGATCGCCGCACGCTGATCCTCTTTTGCTGTGTGATGGCCTTTTGCAACGCGCTGCTGTTCGCCTTTACCCGCCACTATCTGACGCTGATCACCCTGGGCGTGCTGCTCTCGGCGCTGGCCAGCGTGTCAATGCCGCAGATCTTCGCGCTGGCGCGCGAGTATGCCGACCAGTCGGCGCGCGAAGCGGTGATGTTCAGTTCGGTGATGCGCGCGCAGCTGTCGCTCGCCTGGGTAATCGGTCCGCCGCTGTCGTTCGCGCTGGCGCTTAACTTCGGCTTCGTGACGCTGTTTCTGGTGGCGGCCGCGCTGTTTCTGGTCTGTATTGTGCTGATCAAATTCACCCTGCCGTCGGTGCCGCGCGCCCAGCCGCTGATGAGGAGCGGCGGCATGCCGCTGAGCGGCTGGCGCGACCGCGACGTGCGCCTGCTGTTTATCGCCTCGGTGACGATGTGGACCTGCAACACCATGTATATCATCGATATGCCGCTCTATATCAGCGTGACGCTGGGGCTGCCAGAGAAGCTGGCGGGGCTGCTGATGGGCACCGCTGCCGGGCTGGAGATCCCGGTGATGCTGCTGGCCGGGCACTACGCGAAGCGCGTCGGCAAGCGCAATCTGATGCTGGTCGCCCTGGCGGCGGGCATTCTGTTTTACGCCGGGCTGGTGATATTCGCCTCGCAGACCGCGCTGATGGCGCTGCAGCTGTTTAACGCGGTGTTTATCGGCATTATCGCCGGCATCGGCATGCTGTGGTTTCAGGATCTGATGCCGGGCAGGCCAGGAGCGGCGACCACGATGTTCACCAACTCAATTTCCACCGGAATGATTCTGGCGGGGGTAATTCAGGGCACGCTCAGCGAGCGCTTCGGGCATATTGCGGTGTACTGGCTGGCGCTGGGGCTGGCCGTCGCGGCGTTCGCCATGTCGACGCGCGTGAAGAACGTATAAAAGAGAAGGGCGACGCGGTGGTCGCCCTTAAACAGGACCGGTGCTAACGAGGGTGGCATGGGCCGATCGCAAAGGCGCTCAAGGCATCCATGCTCGCTCGGCCCGCGACATCCCTGTCGCGGTACGCTTTGCTCTTCTGCCCATGCCACCCTCGTTTTGACTTTAGTGCTGTCTGGAAGTAAGCCTTAATTCAGAAACGCAGGCTGGCGCTGTTCGTAGTCGGTAATCGCCGCTTCGTGCTGCAGCGTCAGGCCGATGCTGTCGAGGCCGTTCAGCATGCAGTGGCGACGGAAGCTGTCGATCTCGAACGAATAGACCTTGTCGCCCGCCGTCACCGTCTGCGCTTCCAGATCGACGGTAAAGCGGATGCCCGGCTGCGCCGCCACCAGCTGGAACATCTCGTCGACCTGCTCATCGCTGAGGCGCACCGGCAGCAGCTGGTTGTTGAAACTGTTGCCGTAAAAAATGTCGGCGAAGCTCGGCGCAATCACCACGTGAAAACCGAAATCGGTCAGCGCCCAGGGCGCGTGCTCGCGCGAGGAGCCGCAGCCGAAGTTTTCACGCGCCAGCAGAATGCTGGTGCCCTGAAACTCTGGCTTGTTCAGCACAAAGCTGGCGGTCGGCACGGTGCCGGCGTCATCGTCGAAACGCCAGTCGTGAAACAGGTGCGCGCCAAAGCCGGTGCGCGTCACCTTCTGCAGAAACTGCTTGGGAATAATGGCGTCGGTGTCGACGTTCGCCGCGTCCAGCGGGGCGACGATGCCGGTGTGCTGAGTAAATTTATTCGCCATGATCAAGCTCCTGTCAGTTCACGGATATCGGCAAAGTGGCCGGACACAGCCGCTGCGGCGGCCATCGCCGGGCTGACCAGATGGGTGCGTCCGCCGCGACCCTGACGACCTTCAAAGTTACGGTTGCTGGTCGAGGCGCAGCGCTCGCCTGGATTCAGGCGGTCGTTGTTCATCGCCAGACACATTGAGCAGCCCGGCAGGCGCCATTCGAAACCGGCTTCGAGGAAAATCTTGTCCAGACCTTCCGCTTCCGCCTGCGCTTTCACCGGACCGGAGCCTGGCACCACCATCGCCACCACGCCCGGCGCGACCTTGCGTCCTTTGGCGATGGCCGCTGCGGCGCGCAAATCTTCGATGCGCGAGTTGGTGCAGGAACCGATAAACACCTTGTCGATCGCCACGTCGGTCAGGCGAATGCCCGGCTGCAGATTCATATAGGCCAGCGCCTTCTCGGCGGAGGCGCGCTCGACCGGATCGGCAAACGAGGCCGGATTGGGGATCAGCTGATCCACGGCGATCACCTGGCCCGGGTTGGTGCCCCAGGTCACCTGCGGCGCGATGTCGGCGGCGTTCAGCGTCACCACGGCGTCGTAGTGCGCGCCTTCGTCCGACTTCAGGGTGCGCCAGTATTCCACCGCCTGCTCCCACTTCTCGCCCTGCGGCGCGAACTGACGACCCTTCAGATAGTTAAAGGTGGTATCGTCCGGCGCCACCAGGCCCGCTTTGGCGCCCATCTCGATCGCCATATTGCACAGCGTCATACGACCTTCCATGCTCAGTGCTTCGATAGCCGGGCCGCAGAACTCCACTACGTGGCCGGTGCCGCCCGCGCTGCCGGTTTTGCCGATAATCGCCAGCACGATGTCTTTGGCGGTGATGCCCGTTGCGGCGTCGCCCAGCACTTCAATTTTCATGGTTTTGGCATGACCCTGCTTCAGCGTCTGGGTGGCGAAGACGTGCTCCACTTCCGAGGTGCCGATGCCGAAGGCCAGCGAACCGAATGCGCCGTGGGTCGCGGTGTGCGAATCGCCGCAGACGATGGTCATGCCCGGCAGCGTCATGCCCTGCTCAGGCCCGATAACGTGCACGATGCCCTGAAACGGATGGTTCAGATCGTAGAGCTGTACGCCGAACTCGGCGCAGTTCTTGATCAGCTCCTGCATCTGGATGCGAGCCATCTCGCCGGAGGCGTTGATGTCTTTGGTTTGGGTCGAGACGTTGTGATCCATGGTGGCGAAGGTCTTCGACGGCTGACGCACCTTGCGGCCGTGGGCGCGCAGACCGTCAAAGGCCTGCGGCGACGTCACCTCGTGGATCAGGTGACGATCGATATAGAGCAGCGGCGTCTCGTTGGGCGCTTCGTAAACGACATGTGCATCAAATAACTTCTGGTATAAAGTTTTCATTATTTTATTTTTCCTCGGCGATAAAGCGGGCAATGATGCTGCCCATCTCATCAGTGGAGACGGCGGGGCCGTCGCCGGCCAAATCACGGGTGCGATAGCCTTCTTCCAGCGCGCGGCTGATGGCGCGCTCGATGCTGTCGGCGGCGGCGTCGGCATTCAGGCTGTAGCGCAGCAGCAGCGACAGCGACAGGATCTGCGCCACCGGGTTAGCGATATTCTGCCCGGCGATGTCCGGCGCGGAGCCGCCTGCTGGCTCATACAGGCCAAAACCCTCTTCGTTCAGGCTGGCGGAGGGCAGCATGCCCATTGAGCCGGTGATCATCGCGCATTCGTCAGAGAGAATGTCGCCGAACAGATTGGAGCAGAGCAGCACGTCGAACTGCGACGGGTCTTTGATCAGCTGCATGGTGGCGTTGTCGATATAGATATGGCTCAGCTGCACGTCGGGGTAATCTTTCGCCACTTCATTGACGATTTCGCGCCACATCACCGAGGTCTGCAGCACGTTGGCTTTGTCGACAGAGGTGACTTTATTGCGACGCTTGCGCGCCGACTCAAAGGCGATGCGGGCGATGCGCTCAATCTCGAAACGGTGGTAAACCTCAGTGTCGAAGGCGCGCTCGTGCGGACCGCTGCCTTCACGGCCTTTCGGCTGGCCGAAGTAAATGCCGCCGGTCAGCTCGCGCACGCACAGGATATCGAACCCTTTCGCGGCGATATCGGCGCGCAGCGGACAGAACGCTTCCAGACCCTGATAGAGCGCGGCCGGGCGCAGGTTGCTGAACAGTTTGAAATGCTTGCGCAGCGGCAGCAGCGCGCCGCGCTCTGGCTGCGACGCGGGCGGCAGATGCTCCCATTTCGGGCCGCCGACCGAGCCGAACAGAATGGCGTCGGCCTGCTCGCAGCCTGCGACGGTGGCAGGCGGCAGCGGTTCGCCGTGACGGTCGATGGCGATGCCGCCGACGTCATATTCGCTGGTGGTGATGCGCATATCAAAGCGGTGACGAATCGCGT
The DNA here is from genome assembly GCF_002077695.1 of Pantoea latae. Taxonomy (GTDB): domain Bacteria; phylum Pseudomonadota; class Gammaproteobacteria; order Enterobacterales; family Enterobacteriaceae; genus Pantoea; species Pantoea latae. The sequence continues at coordinate 134,889 of NZ_MWUE01000013.1, read as the reverse complement.
CCAGCACCTTCATGGCCTGCGCCATCACTTCCGGGCCGATGCCGTCGCCAGGCAATACTGCGATATGAGAAGAGGTAGACATAGTTACACCGTTTCCTTCTGAAATTTGCGCTGCAGTTCTTTTTCAACTTCTTTGGCGCGCCAGATATTGTTCAGCGCGTTCACCATCGCTTTCGCGGAGGACTCGACGATATCGGTCGCCAGGCCCACGCCGTGGAATTTGCGGCCGTTGTAGTTGACCACGATATCGACCTGGCCCAGCGCGTTCTCGCCGTGGCCTTTCGCCGTTAACTTGTAGTGCATCAGCTCAGCTTCAAAGCCGGTAATGCGGTTGATCGCCTGATAAACCGCGTCGACCGGACCGTTACCGGTGGCGGCGTCCGCTTTGGTCTCTTCGCCGCAGCCCAGCTGCACCGAGGCGGTCGCCGTGACGCTGGTGCCGGTCTGCACGTTGAACTCGTTCAGCTGGAAATGCTCCGGCTCTTCATGCTGTTTGTTGATAAAGGCCAGCGCTTCCAGGTCGTAATCAAACACCTGGCCTTTTTTATCGGCCAGTTTCAGGAAGGCGTCATACAGCGCGTCCAGGCTGTAGTCGCTCTCTTTATAGCCCATCTCTTCCATGCGGTGTTTCACCGCGGCGCGGCCGGAACGCGAAGTCAGGTTCAGCTGGATTTTATGCAGGCCGATCGACTCCGGCGTCAGGATTTCATAGTTCTCGCGGTTCTTCAGCACACCGTCCTGATGAATGCCGGAAGAGTGGGCGAAGGCGTTGGAGCCGACCACTGCCTTGTTGGCCGGGATCGGCATATTGCAGATCTGGCTCACCATCTGGCTGGTGCGGTAAATTTCCTGATGCTGGATGTTGGTGTGCACGTTCAGGATCTGCTGGCGGGTTTTGATCGCCATGATCACCTCTTCCAGCGCGCAGTTGCCGGCGCGTTCGCCCAGGCCGTTCAGCGTGCCTTCGACCTGGCGCGCGCCGGCCTGCACGGCCGCCAGCGCGTTGCCGGTCGCCATGCCTAAATCGTCATGGGTGTGCACCGACAGGATCGCTTTGTCGATATTCGGCACGCGGTTGATCAGCTGGCTGATGATGCTGGCGTACTCTCCGGGCAGGGTGTAACCCACGGTGTCAGGAATGTTGATGGTGGTGGCACCGGCGTTGATCGCCGCTTCTACCACGCGACACAGGTCGTCGATCGGCGTACGGCCGCCATCTTCGCAGGAAAATTCGACGTCGCTGGTATAGTTGCGCGCGCGCTTCACCATGTGCACCGCGCGTTCAATCACCTCAGGCAGGGTGCTGCGCAGTTTGGTGGCGATATGCATCGGCGAGGTGGCGATAAAGGTGTGGATACGATAGGCCTCCGCCACGCGCAGCGCTTCCCAGGCGGCGTCGATATCTTTCTCGACGCAGCGCGCCAGTCCGCAGACCCGGCTGTTTTTAATGGTGCGCGCGATGGTCTGTACGGATTCGAAGTCGCCCGGCGACGAAACCGGAAAACCGACTTCCATCACGTCGACACCCATACGCTCCAGCGCCAGTGCGATCTGCAATTTTTCTTTCACACTCAGGCTGGCCTGTAATGCCTGCTCACCGTCGCGCAGAGTGGTATCGAAAATAATGACTTGCTGGCTCATCGTATTCATCCTTATGCGTTAACTTCACCGTGCAACGAGCATAAAAAAACCCGCGCAGGGCGCGGGTTTTTAACTTTCAGCAGGTTCGAATCAGTGTTTGATTCTGCCCACGAGTCTACCGCGCAAACTGAATGCGTTAAGTAGTAGACCGAGTAGGCGGAATGAATGAAACATGGATTCGAACCTCGTAAAATGTTGTGCTGCACATATTGGTACTGGAATCGGGTCGGGATGTCAACCATAAGTAAAAGGCTATTTTTGCCGGCGCATTAAGAAAAAAATCCTGTCATTTAGCGCTGCTCTGGTGAAACCGGCGAGGTTTGGCGACGCGCGCGGCGGCCAGCGTCGACCGCGACCGCAAAAGCACAGGCTAAATATTTTATCTGTTTGAATTAAATGTGTTTATTGGGTTCTTTTCACCTGATGGTAAAAAGCGTCGCGCGGTTTAGCGCGGAACAATATCGTGTGCTGGCTTTATTTCAGAGTTAATCACGCCAGAAATGAATCTCTCTGGCGGATTGTGAGCCAGCAGCAAAGAAATTAATTTTTTGTTATTTCTTATAACCCGCTAAAAATGTTTTCACCCCCAGCATTTTCTTCTACCTAAATCGCAGCGAATTAGATAAATCCTCGCGCAGATTTCTTATCGCGCAGAGCCTTTACGGCCAGATTAGCGATAAGAGAGCCGTCTGACGTTTGCCTGCCAGGTTTTCTACGGTTATGGTAATCGACCAACTCTTAAAACAATCAACCAGACAGATTTCTCTGTATCTGGACAGCGTGAACCACCTTCGCTGTCTGCGCATAAACATAAGTTTTTGATATTAACTGGCGAATCAGAGCTGGATATCGGCGGCGCGCTGCAATGCGCAGGTTGCCGACCTCCGCTCCCCAAGCCTGGAGGCAGAAGATGGAGATGTTGTCAGGAGCCGAAATGGTCGTCCGTTCGTTAATCGATCAGGGCGTAAAGCAGGTGTTCGGTTATCCGGGCGGCGCGGTGCTGGATATTTACGACGCGCTGCAAACCGTGGGCGGAATTGATCACATACTGGTGCGCCACGAGCAGGGCGCCGTGCATATGGCCGACGGCCTGGCGCGCGCCACGGGCGAAGTCGGCGTGGTGCTGGTGACCTCGGGTCCCGGCGCGACCAACGCTATTACCGGGATCGCCACCGCCTATATGGACTCGATTCCGCTGGTGATCCTGTCGGGCCAGGTGCCTTCCTCGCTGATCGGCTACGACGCCTTTCAGGAGTGCGATATGGTGGGGATTTCCCGCCCGGTGGTGAAACACAGTTTTCTGGTGAAAAGCACCGAAGAGATCCCGACGGTGCTGAAAAAAGCCTTCTGGCTGGCGGCCAGCGGGCGGCCAGGCCCGGTGGTTATCGATCTGCCGAAAGATATTCTCAATCCGGCCAACAAGCTGCCCTACGTCTATCCGGACTCGGTGAGCATGCGCTCCTATAATCCGACCATTCAGGGGCATAAAGGACAGATCAAGCGCGCCTTAAACACGCTGCTGGCCGCGCACAAGCCGGTGATGTACGTTGGCGGCGGGGCGATCACCTCCTCATGCGAGGCGGAACTGCTGCAGCTGGCTGAAACGCTGAACATCCCGGTGACCAGCTCGCTGATGGGGCTAGGGGCGTTTCCCGGCACCCATCGCCAGTCGGTGGGCATGCTCGGCATGCACGGCACCTATGAAGCCAATATGACGATGCACAACGCCGACCTGATCTTCGCTGTCGGCGTGCGCTTCGACGATCGCACCACCAACAATCTGGCCAAATATTGCCCGAACGCCACGGTGCTGCATATCGACATCGATCCGACCTCGATCTCGAAAACCGTCGCGGCGGACATTCCTATCGTCGGCGATGCGAAACAGACGCTGCAGCAGATGCTGGAGCTGCTGGCGCAGAGCGAGACAAAGCAGGAATTCGACAGCCTGCGCGACTGGTGGCAGAGCATCGAAGGCTGGCGCAGCCGTCAATGTCTGGCGTTCGATCGCAACAGCGACAAGATCAAGCCGCAGGCGGTGATCGAGACTATCTGGCGTCTGACCCACGGCGACGCGTACGTCACCTCGGATGTCGGCCAGCATCAGATGTTCGCGGCGCTCTATTATCCCTTTGATAAACCGCGCCGCTGGATCAACTCCGGCGGACTGGGCACCATGGGCTTCGGCCTGCCGGCCGCGCTGGGCGTTAAGATGGCGCTGCCGGAAGAGACGGTGATCTGCGTCACCGGCGATGGCAGCATCCAGATGAATATCCAGGAGCTGTCTACCGCGCTGCAGTACGATCTGCCGGTACTGGTGCTGAGCCTCAACAACCGCGTGCTCGGCATGGTGAAGCAGTGGCAGGATATGATCTATTCCGGCCGCCATTCGCAGTCTTATATGGAGTCGCTGCCTGACTTCGTGCGCCTGGCCGAAGCGTACGGCCATGTCGGCATCGCGATTCAGCATCCTTCCGAACTGGAAGAGAAGCTGCAGCTGGCGCTGGACTCGCTGGCGAAAGGGCGTCTGGTGTTCGTCGACGTTACCGTCGACGGCAGCGAGCACGTCTACCCGATGCAGATCCGCGGCGGGTCGATGGATGAGATGTGGCTGAGCAAAACGGAGAGGACTTAATTATGCGTCGTATTTTATCGGTTCTGCTGGAGAACGAATCCGGCGCATTGTCTCGCGTAGTGGGGCTGTTTTCCCAGCGCGGTTACAACATCGAGAGCCTGACCGTCGCGCCCACCGACGATCCAACGCTATCGCGCATGACAATTCAAACGGTCGGCGACGAAAAAGTGCTGGAGCAGATTGAAAAGCAGCTGCACAAGCTGGTGGACGTGCTGCGCGTCAGTGAACTGGGGCAGGGCGCCTACGTCGAGCGCGAAATTATGCTGGTGAAGCTGCAGGCCACCGGCTATGGACGCGAAGAGGTGAAGCGCAGCGCTGAAATCTTCCGCGGTCAGATTATCGACGTGACGCCGACGCTGTACACGGTTCAGCTGGCGGGCACCAGTGACAAGCTCGACGCCTTCCTCAGTACGGTACGCGAAGTGGCGGAAATCGTTGAAGTGGCGCGTTCCGGCATCGTCGGCGTGTCGCGCGGCGATCGCATTATGCGTTAATCACGCCAGGTGACTGTCTCTAACCCGGCGTAATGCCGGGTTTTTTTATTTTATGCGCTATGCAGGGATCGCTGTGAAAAGCGGTTGCTCGGCGCACTATTCTGCTGTTAGATGTGACAAACGAGTTACCCTTAGCTTAGTTGCGGGCATCTGCCGCAGCTCGGCTTGCCGTGAAGTATGGAGTTATCGTGAAACTGGATGAAATCGCGCGTCTGGCAGGCGTGTCGCGCACCACGGCCAGTTATGTCATCAATGGCAAGGCGCGGCAGTATCGTGTCAGCGAAAAAACCGTCGAGAAAGTGATGGCGGTGGTGCGTGAACATAACTATCACCCTAATGCCGTGGCGGCGGGCCTGCGGGCCGGCCGCACGCGCTCTATCGGCCTGGTGATCCCCGATCTGGAGAACACCAGCTATACCCGCATCGCCAACTATCTGGAGCGGCAGGCGCGTCAGCGCGGCTATCAGCTGCTAATCGCCTGTTCGGAAGATCAGCCTGACAACGAGATGCGCTGTATCGAACATCTGCTGCAGCGTCAGGTGGATGCGATTATCGTCTCAACCTCGCTGCCGCCGGAGCATCCGTTCTATCAGCGCTGGATCCACGATCCGCTGCCGATTATCGCGCTAGACCGCGCGCTGGATCGTGAACACTTCACCAGCGTGGTTGGCGCCGATCAGGACGACTCTTTCACCCTGGCGGCTGAATTGCGTCAGCTTCCGGTGAAAAATGTGCTGTTTCTCGGCGCGCTGCCAGAGCTTTCCGTGAGTTTTCTGCGGGAAATGGGTTTCCGCGACGCCTGGAAAGAGGATCCGCGTCCTGTCGACTATATCTACTGCAACAGCTTCGAGCGCACGGCGGCCGCGGCGCTGTTCGAAAAATATCTCGACGATCACGAGATGCCGGAGGCGCTTTTTACTACTTCGTTCGGCCTGCTGCAGGGCGTGATGGACGTGACGCTAAAACGTGACGGACGCCTGCCGACCGACCTCGCGATCGCCACATTTGGCGACCACGAATTACTGGACTTTCTGGAGTGTCCGGTGCTGGCGGTTGGGCAGCGTCATCGCGACGTGGCGGAGCGCGTGCTGGAGTTAGTTCTGGCTTCGCTTGATGAACCGCGAAAACCGAAACCGGGATTAACCCGTATTCGACGTAATTTATTCCGTCGCGGTCAGCTGAGCCGCAAAGTTAAATAGCCAACAGGCAGCGACGCCGCTGCCCTTAAATTTTCTCGCATTAATGTTCGTCAATTTTTAGGGTAAAAAAGCGTAAATATGCGACACCTTACCTAACACATTAGCCGCGATGTGTTTGTAAAATGTCCAGATCTTGCGCTTGCTCACGGTGCTCGTCACGTAAGGTGCAGCGACGAGACGTTCAGAAATCCCCTAAAATGCAGCCCCTGTCTCAGAAACCGTGAAGAATATTCCCGCAGGCGGTCAGCTTTATTTTTAATCATTTTTTTAAGGCTTGCTGTTTTTATACCATTATTCATCAGGTTAATTTTTGAAATTGCCCTTTTCCCCGCTTTGTTGCTTTTCAATCAGCGAAATTACCCCTTGTAAATAGTTATATTCCCGCCGCGCTTCGGCTTGACAATGATTTCATCGCCTCCGTAAACTCGTGGCGTGGTAAAAAGTGGGATAAAGTGGTGAAAATGGGGAGCTGAGGGGAAGGCTGGCATGTTCCGTGGAGCAACGTTAGTCAATCTCGACAGCAAGGGGCGACTGGCCGTACCAACACGCTATCGCGACCAGCTGATCGGGGAATCTCAAGGGCAGATGGTATGCACCATCGACCTTCATCAACCCTGCCTGCTCCTTTATCCTCTGCCCGAATGGGAAATCATTGAAAAAAAGCTGTCTCGCTTATCCAGCATGAACCCCGTCGAGCGTCGCGTTCAGCGACTGCTGTTAGGGCATGCCAGTGAGTGTCAGATGGATAACGCAGGCCGCTTACTGCTGGCGAATACCCTTCGTCAACACGCGCACCTGACGAAAGAAGTGATGCTGGTCGGCCAGTTCAACAAGTTTGAACTGTGGGATGAACAGACCTGGTATCAACAAGTTAAGGATGACATTGACGCAGAACAGTCGGCTCAGGAACCTTTATCTGATCGGTTGCAGGACTTGTCGCTATAGCTATGCAGGAAAATTTTAAACATACCACGGTGCTGCTGGACGAGGCGGTTAACGGCCTCAATATCAGGGAAGACGGCATCTACATCGACGGCACCTTTGGTCGCGGCGGACATTCGCGTTTGATTCTGTCGCAGCTGGGCGCGCAGGGACGGCTTATCGCCATCGATCGCGACCCGCAGGCTATCGCGGCCGCCGCCGAAATCACGGACCCGCGCTTCTCGATTGTGCATGGCCCTTTCTCCGCGCTGGCGGAGTATGTCGAGGCGCTGGAACTCAGCGGCAAAATTAATGGCATCCTGCTCGATTTAGGCGTCTCCTCGCCGCAGCTGGACGACGCGGAGCGCGGCTTCTCCTTTATGCGCGACGGACCGCTCGATATGCGTATGGATCCGACGCGCGGCCAGTCGGCGGCCGAGTGGCTGCTGCAGGCGGAAGAGGGGGATATCGCCTTTGTGCTGAAGACCTACGGCGAAGAGCGTTTCGCCAAACGCATCGCGCGCGCCATCGTTGAGCGCAATCGCGAGCAGCCGATGACGCGCACCAAAGAGCTGGCCGAAGTGATCGCCGCGGCGACGCCGGTGAAAGATAAATTCAAGCATCCGGCGACGCGCAGCTTTCAGGCGATCCGCATCTGGATCAACAGCGAGCTGGAAGAGATCGACACCGCGCTGAAAGGGGCGTTGTCGGCGCTGGCGCCGGAAGGGCGTCTGTCCGTCATCAGCTTCCACTCGCTGGAAGATCGCCTGGTGAAGCGTTTTATGCGCGACCAGAGCCGCGGCCCGCAGGTGCCGGCCGGCCTGCCGATGACTGAAGCGCAGCTGAAAGCGCTGGGCGGACGTCAGCTAAAGCTGCTCGGCAAAATGACGCCGGGCGAGGCGGAAGTGGCGGATAACCCGCGCGCGCGCAGTTCGGTATTGCGCATCGCTGAGAGAACCGACGCATGATCGGCAACGAACGTCACAGCCTGCCGGGCGTCATTGGTGGCGACCTGCTGCGCTTCGGCAAAATCCCGGTGATCCTGCTGATCGCCGTGCTGGTGTCGGCCGTGACGGTGGTCACCACGACGCACAAAACGCGTCTGCTGACCGCGCAGCGCGAGCAGCTGGTACTGGAGCGCGACGCGCTGGACATTGAATGGCGTAACCTGATCCTTGAAGAGAACGCGCTGGGCGATCATAGCCGGGTGGAGCGCATCGCCACCGAGAAGCTACAGCTGCAGCATGTTGATCCGTCACAGGAAAACATCGTAGTACAGAAATAAGGAACGCTAAATCGCAATGAGCGGCGCAAGCAAAACGCTGAAGGTGAGAAAACAGGAAGATAAAGCCAGCTTTGTAAGCTGGCGTTTTGCGTTGCTGTGCGGCTGTATTTTACTGGCGCTGGGCGGCCTGCTGTCGCGCGTCGCCTGGCTCCAGGTCATCAGCCCGGATAAGCTGGTGAAAGAGGGCGATCTGCGCTCTCTGCGCGTGCAGGCGATCCCGACCGCGCGCGGCATGATCAGCGATCGCGCCGGGCGTCCGCTGGCGGTCAGCGTGCCGGTCAACGCCATCTGGGCCGATCCGAAAGAGCTGCATGACGCGGGCGGCGTAACCCTCGACAGCCGCTGGAAAGCGCTCTCTGACGCGCTCTCTATCCCGCTCGATCAGCTGGCGACGCGCGTCAACGCCAACCCAAAAGGGCGCTTTATCTACCTGGCGCGCCAGGTCAGCCCCGCTATCAGCGACTACGTTAAAAAGCTCAAGCTGCCCGGCATCCATCTGCGCGAAGAGTCGCGCCGCTACTATCCGGCCGGTCAGGTGACCTCTCACCTGATCGGCTTTACCAATATCGACGGCCAGGGCATCGAAGGCATCGAGAAGAGCTTCGATAAGTGGCTGACCGGCGCGCCGGGCGAGCGTACGGTGCGTAAAGACCGCAACGGCCGCGTCATAGAAGATATCTCCTCTGTCGACAGCCGCGCCGCCCATAACCTGACGCTGAGCATCGACGAACGTTTGCAGGCGCTGGTCTACCGTGAACTCAATAACGCCGTCGCGTTCAACAAAGCTGAATCGGGCACGGCCGTGCTGGTGGACGTGAACACCGGCGAAGTGCTGGCGATGGCCAACAGCCCGGCCTACAACCCCAACAACCTCAGCAACACGCCGAAAGAGATGATGCGCAACCGCGCCATCACCGATATTTTCGAACCCGGCTCAACCGTGAAGCCGATGGTGGTGATGACGGCGCTGCAGCGCGGCGTGGTGCGAGAGAACAGCGTGCTGAATACCGTGCCGTATCGCGTTAATGGTCATGAGATCAAAGACGTGGCGCGCTACAACGAACTGACCCTTACCGGGGTTCTGCAGAAGTCGAGTAACGTCGGTGTTTCACGACTGGCGTTAGCGATGCCCTCCTCAGCGCTGGTAGATACTTACGCGCGCTTTGGGTTGGGTAAACCGACCAATTTGGGGCTGGTCGGGGAAAGTAGTGGCTTATACCCTCAAAAACAACGGTGGTCTGACATAGAGAGGGCCACCTTCTCTTTCGGTTACGGGCTAATGGTAACGCCGTTACAGTTAGCACGTGTCTACGCGACCATCGGCAGCTACGGCATTCATCGCCCGCTGTCGATCACCAAGGTCGATCCGCCCGTCGCGGGCGAGCGCGTTTTCCCGGAATCGCTGGTGAAAACCGTGGTGCATATGATGGAAAGCGTCGCGCTGCCAGGCGGCGGCGGCGTGAAAGCGGCGATTAAAGGCTACCGCATCGCGATCAAAACCGGCACGGCGAAAAAAGTCGGGCCGGACGGTCGTTACGTCAATAAATATATTGCTTACACCGCAGGCGTCGCGCCTGCCAGTCACCCTCGTTTCGCGCTGGTGGTGGTGATCAACGATCCCCTGGCCGGCAAATATTATGGTGGTGCGGTCTCCGCGCCGGTGTTCGGTGCCATCATGGGCGGCGTATTGCGCACCATGAACATCGAGCCGGACGCGTTGCCGACCAATGATAAAAACGAGCTGGCGACCAACAGAAGTGAGGAAAAAAGTGACAGATCGTAACCTGCGCGACCTGCTGGCCCCCTGGGTGCCAGGCGCGCCGGCGCGTCCCCTGGGAGACATGACACTGGACAGCCGTAAAGCGGCCGCCGGCGATCTGTTTGTGGCGGTCGCAGGCCACCACGCCGATGGACGGCGTTTTATTCCGCAGGCGATCGCGCAGGGCGTGGCCGCCGTGATTGCGGAAGCCGAAGGCGAAGCCAGCGATGGCGATATTCGCGAGATGCACGGCGTGCCGGTTATCTACCTGGCGCAGCTGCAACAGCGGCTCTCGGCGCTGGCGGGACGTTTTTACGGCCAGCCGGGCGACAAACAGAAGCTGGTGGGCGTGACCGGCACCAACGGTAAAACCACCACGACGCAGCTGCTGGCGCAGTGGGCGCAGCTGCTGGGCGAAACCGGCGCGGTGATGGGCACGGTGGGCAATGGCCTGCTCGGACAGCTCAGCGCTACTGAAAATACCACCGGCTCGGCCGTCGACGTTCAGCATCTGCTGCACGAACTGGCGCAGCAGGGCGCGACGCTGACCGCGATGGAGGTCTCCTCCCACGGTCTGGTGCAGCACCGCGTGGCGGCGCTGCCGTTCGCCGCTGCCGTCTTTACCAACCTGAGCCGCGACCATCTCGACTATCACGGCGACATGCAGAGCTACGAATCGGCGAAAAAGCTGCTGTTCACCGAACATCAGGTCGGCGAAATGATCCTGAACGCCGATGACGAGGTGGGCCGCCGCTGGCTGGCGACGCTGCCCGACGCCGTCGCGGTGACCATGGAGAATAATCTCCAGCCGGGCTGCCACGGCCGCTGGCTGAAAGCCGAAGAGGTGACCTACCGCGACAACGGCGCGCATATTCGCTTCCGCTCCAGCTGGGGCGAAGGGGAGATTGAGAGTCGCCTGATGGGCGCCTTCAACGTCAGCAATCTGCTGCTCGCCTGCGCCACGCTGCTGGCGCTCGATTATCCGCTCGCCGATCTGGTGCGCACCGCGCCGCAGCTGCAGCCGGTGTGCGGCCGCATGGAAGTCTTCAGCGCGCCGGGCAAACCGACCGTGGTGGTGGATTACGCCCATACGCCGGACGCGCTGGAAAAAGCGCTGGAAGCCGCACGCCTGCACTGCAAAGGCAAGCTGTGGTGCCTGTTCGGCTGCGGCGGCGACCGTGATAAAGGCAAACGCCCGCTGATGGGCGCCATTGCCGAACAGTTCGCCGATGTGGTGGTGATTACCGACGACAACCCGCGCAGCGAAGATCCGCAGGCTATCGTCAACGACATTCTGACCGGACTGCTTGAGCCGCATCGCGCGCGCGTCATGGCGGGTCGTGCGCAGGCGGTCACGCATGCCGTTTTGCAGGCGCAGCCTGACGACATCGTGCTGGTGGCGGGCAAAGGTCATGAAGATTATCAAATCGTGGGGCAGCGTCGTCTGGATTACTCCGACCGCGCCACGGTTGCCGCGTTATTAGGAGTCACGGCATGATCCCGGTTTCCCTTACCACTCTGGCTGAAATCAGCGGCGGCGCGCTGCACGGCAGCGACCTGACCCTGAACGACGTGACCACCGACACGCGCAAGGTGACGCAGGGTAGCCTGTTCGTCGCGCTGGTCGGCGAGCGCTTCGACGCCCATGACTTTGCCGCTGAGGCTATCGCCAGCGGCGCACAGGCGCTGCTGGTGAGTAAGTATTTACCTGTCTCCGTGCCGCAGGTGGTGGTCACTGACACGCGCATCGCCTTCGGCAAGCTGGCCGCCTGGGTGCGCCAGCAGGCGAAAGCGCGCGTGGTGGCGCTGACCGGCTCCTCCGGCAAAACCTCGGTCAAAGAGATGACCGCGGCCATTCTGCGCCAGTGCGGCGAGACGCTCTACACCGCGGGCAATCTCAATAACGACTTCGGCGTGCCGATGACGCTGCTGCGCCTGACGCCGCAGCATCAGTATGCGGTGATCGAGCTGGGCGCGAATCATCAGGGTGAAATCGCCTATACCACCGAGCTGACGCGCCCTGAGAGCGCGCTGGTGAATAACCTGGCGGCGGCGCATCTGGAAGGCTTCGGCTCGCTGGCGGGCGTGGCGAAGGCGAAAGGGGAGATCTTCAACGGTCTGCCGGCTAACGGCACCGCTATTCTTAACGCCGACAGCAACGACTGGCCGCACTGGCAGGCGAATCTGCACGGCAAACGCGTCTGGCGCTTTTCGCCGCAGGCCACCGACAGCGACTTCGCGGCGCGCGATATCCGACTCAGCGTCGACGGCACCCATTTCACTATGCAAACGCCAGCGGGCGACATCGCCATTACGCTGCCGCTGCCGGGCCGCCACAACATCGCCAACGCGCTGGCCGCCGCGGCGCTGGCGCTCTCGGTGGATGCGCCGCTCAGCGCTATTCAAAGCGGCCTGAAAAACCTGCAGGCGGTGCCTGGCCGACTGTTCCCCATTCGCCTGGCCGAACATCAGCTGCTGCTTGACGACAGCTACAACGCTAACGTCGGCTCGATGACCGCCGCCGCGCAGGTATTGGGCGAAATGCCCGGCTACCGCGTGATGGTGGTCGGTGATATGGCGGAGCTGGGCGAAGAGGCGGAGCAGTGCCATCGCGAAGTCGGCCTGGCGGCGAAAGCCGCAGGCGTCGATCGCGTGCTGAGCGTCGGCCTGTTGAGCGCGCATATCAGCGAAAGCAGCGGCGTTGGCGAACATTTCAGCAACAAAACCGCGCTGACGGAACGTTTACGGACGCTGTTGTCCGAACATCGGGAATTAACCGTTTTGATTAAAGGTTCGCGGAGTGCTGCCATGGAGCAGGTCGTGCAGAACCTACAGGAGATGGGAACATGTTAGTCTGGCTGGCCGAACATCTGGTCGCTTTTTATTCCGGCTTCAACGTCTTTTCGTATTTGACGTTTCGCGCCATTGTCAGCCTGCTGACCGCGTTATTTATCTCTTTATGGATGGGGCCGCGCCTGATCGCCTGGCTGCAGAAGCTGCAGATCGGCCAGGTGGTGCGCAACGACGGCCCGGAGTCGCACTTCAGCAAGCGCGGCACGCCGACCATGGGCGGCATTATGATCCTCACCTCTATCACCGTGTCGGTGCTGATGTGGGCCTATCCTTCTAACCCCTATGTCTGGTGCGTGCTGGTGGTGCTGGTGGGCTTTGGCGTAATCGGCTTTGTCGACGACTACCGCAAAGTGGTGCGCAAAGACACCAAAGGGCTGATCGCGCGCTGGAAATATTTCTGGATGTCGGTGATCTCGCTCGGCGTGGCGTTCGCGCTCTACGCCGCCGGCAACGGCACGCCCGCCACGCAGCTGGTGGTGCCCTTCTTTAAAGACATCATGCCGCAGCTGGGGCTGTTTTACGTGGTACTGGCCTACTTCGTGATTGTCGGCACCGGCAACGCGGTCAACCTGACTGACGGTCTTGACGGCCTGGCGATTATGCCGACCGTGTTTGTCGCGGCAGGCTTCGCGCTGGTCGCCTGGGCGACCGGCAACGTGAAGTTCGCTGAATACCTGCATATTCCCTATCTGCGCCACGCGGGCGAGCTGGTGATCGTCTGCACCGCCATCGTCGGGGCAGGGCTCGGCTTCCTGTGGTTCAACACCTATCCGGCGCAGGTCTTTATGGGCGACGTCGGATCGCTGGCGCTGGGCGGCGCGCTCGGCACGCTGGCCGTGCTGCTGCGTCAGGAGTTCCTGCTGGTGATCATGGGCGGCGTTTTTGTCGTTGAGACGCTGTCGGTGATCCTGCAGGTGGGATCGTTCAAGCTGCGCGGTCAGCGTATTTTCCGCATGGCGCCGATCCATCATCACTATGAACTGAAAGGCTGGCCGGAGCCGCGCGTCATTGTGCGCTTCTGGATTATTTCGCTGATGCTGGTGCTGATTGGCCTGGCAACGCTGAAGGTGCGCTAATTATGGCTGACTATCGGGGCAGAAAAGTGGTCATTATCGGGCTGGGCCTGACCGGTCTCTCCTGTGTTGATTTCTTTTTAGCGCAAGGCGTGACGCCGCGCGTGATGGATACCCGTGTGTCGCCGCCGGGGCTCGACAAACTGCCTGCGCAGGTTGAGCGCTACACTGGCGGGCTGAACAGCGACTGGCTGCTGGCGGCGGATCTGATCGTCGCCAGCCCGGGCATGGCGCTGGCGCATCCCGCGCTCAGCGAGGCGGCGGACGCAGGCGTGGAGATCGTCGGCGACATCGAACTGTTCTGCCGCGAGGCGCAGGCGCCGATCGTGGCGATCACCGGATCCAACGGTAAAAGCACGGTCACCACGTTAGTGGGCGAAATGGCGCGCGCCGCTGGCTGGCAGGTGGGCGTCGGCGGCAATATCGGTTTGCCGGCGCTGTCGCTGCTGAAGTCGCCCGCCCAGCTTTACGTGCTGGAGCTCTCCAGCTTCCAGCTGGAAACCACCTTTAGCCTGAAAGCGGCGGCGGCGACCATTCTCAACGTCACCGAAGATCATATGGATCGCTATCCGCTCGGCATGCAGCAGTATCGCGCCGCGAAGCTGCGCATCTATGAAAACGCGCGCGTCTGCGTGGTGAACGCCGACGATGGGATGACCATGCCGGTGCGCGGCGCCGACGCGCGCTGCGTCAGCTTCGGCGTCGATTTCGGCGACTACCACCTCAACCGCCAGCAGGGCGCGACCTGGCTGCGCGTGAAGGGTGAGAAGGTGCTGAACACCGATGAGATGAAGCTGGTGGGCCAGCACAACTACACCAACGCGCTGGCGGCGCTGGCGCTGGCGGACGCCGTCGGGCTGCCGCGCGCCTCCAGCCTGGCGGCGCTGACCAGCTTTACCGGACTGGCGCACCGTTTCCAGCTGGCGCACGAGGCCAACGGCGTACGCTGGATCAACGACTCTAAAGCCACCAACGTCGGCAGCACCGAAGCGGCCCTGAACGGTCTGCAGGTGAACGGCCGACTCTGGCTGCTGCTGGGCGGCGACGGCAAATCCGCGGATTTCACTCCGCTGGCGCGCTACGTGCAGGACGAGAAGGTTCGCCTCTACTGCTTCGGCCGTGACGGCGACGCGCTGGCGGCGCTGCGCCCCGACAACGCCGTGCGCACCGAGACGATGGATCAGGCGATGGCGCTTATCGCACCGCAGGTTCAGCCTGGTGATATGGTGCTGCTGTCACCCGCCTGCGCCAGCCTCGATCAGTTTCGCAATTTTGAACAGCGCGGCGACCGCTTCGCGCAGCTGGCGAAGGAGTTAGGCTGATGCGTATTCCTGGCGGCGGACTGATTGTTGGACTCTTCACCTTTATCGCCACGCGCCTGAAGGACTGGGTGATGGGCGCGCGCGAAAGCGACGACTCTGCGCTGGTGCTCTATGACCGCACGCTGCTGTGGCTCACCTTTGGCCTGGCGATAGTCGGCTTCGTGATGGTGACCTCGGCCTCGATGCCGGTCGGCCAGCGTCTCAACGACGATCCCTTCTACTTTGCCAAGCGCGACGCCTTTTATATCGTGCTGGGGCTTGGCATCGCGCTGGTCACGCTGCGCGTGCCGATGGATTTCTGGCAGCGCTACAGCAACGCAATGCTGCTGGCCACGGTGGTGATGCTGCTTATCGTGCTGGTGGTCGGCAGTTCGGTTAACGGCGCCTCGCGCTGGATCGCCCTCGGCCCGCTGCGTATTCAGCCGGCGGAATTGTCGAAGCTGTCGCTCTTCTGCTATCTCGCCAGCTATCTGGTGCGAAAGGTGGAAGAGGTGCGCAACAACTTCTGGGGCTTCTGCAAACCGATGGGTGTGATGGTGGTGCTGGCGGTGCTGCTGCTGGCGCAGCCTGACCTCGGCACCGTGGTGGTGCTGTTCGTCACTACCCTGGCGATGCTCTTCCTGGCGGGCGCAAAGCTGTGGCAGTTCCTGGCGATCATCGGCTCCGGCATCTTCGCCGTGGTGCTGCTGATTATCGCCGAACCCTACCGTATGCGTCGCGTCACCTCGTTCTGGAATCCCTGGGAAGATCCCTTCGGCAGCGGTTACCAGCTGACCCAGTCGCTGATGGCCTTCGGCCGCGGCGAATTCTGGGGGCAGGGGCTCGGCAACTCGGTGCAAAAACTGGAGTATCTGCCGGAAGCGCACACCGACTTTATCTTCTCCATCATCGGTGAGGAACTGGGTTATATCGGTGTGGTTTTGGCCTTGTTGATGGTATTCTTCGTGGCTTTTCGTGCGATGTCGATTGGTCGCCGCGCACTGGAGATCGACCAGCGCTTTTCTGGCTTTCTCGCCTGCTCTATCGGCGTATGGTTCAGCTTTCAGGCGCTGGTCAACGTCGGCGCGGCGGCGGGTATGCTGCCGACCAAAGGCCTGACGCTGCCGCTGATCAGCTACGGCGGCTCCAGTTTGCTGATTATGTCGACCGCCATCGTGTTTTTGCTGCGTATTGATTATGAAACGCGCCTGACCAAAGCGCAGGCGTTTACCCGAGGTGCCCGATGAGTGGGAAGCGTTTGATGGTGATGGCGGGCGGGACCGGCGGGCATGTTTTCCCCGGTCTGGCCGTCGCCCATCATCTGATGGAGCAGGGGTGGCAGGTTCGCTGGCTCGGCACGGCCGACAGAATGGAAGCGGATCTGGTGCCGAAGCACGGCATTGAGATTGACTTTATCCGCATCAGCGGGCTGCGCGGCAAAGGCATTAAGGCGCTGCTGCTGGCGCCGATGCGTATTTTCAACGCCTGGCGGCAGGCGCGCGCCATTATGCGCGCCTGGCAGCCGGACGTGGTGCTGGGCATGGGCGGCTACGTGTCCGGTCCCGGCGGCCTGGCAGCCTGGAGCTGCGGCATCCCGGTGGTGCTGCACGAGCAGAATGGCATCGCCGGCCTGACCAACAAGTGGCTGGCAAAGATCGCCAGCAAGGTGATGCAGGCGTTTCCCGGCGCCTTTCCCCATGCGGACGTGGTGGGGAATCCGGTGCGCACCGACGTGCTGGCGCTGCCGCTGCCGGAGGCGCGTCTGACCAACCGCAGCGGTCCGATCCGCGTGCTGGTGGTCGGCGGCAGCCAGGGCGCGCGCGTGCTGAACCAGACGCTGCCGCAGGTGGCGGCCGCGCTGGGCGACAGCATCACGCTGTGGCATCAGACCGGCAAAGGCGCGCTGCAGGAGGTGCTCGGGGCGTATCAGCAGCGCGGGCAGACGCAGCACAAGGTCACGGAGTTTATCGATGATATGGCCGCCGCCTACGCCTGGGCGGACGTGGTGGTTTGCCGCTCCGGCGCGCTGACCGTCAGCGAAATCGCCGCCGCCGGCCTGCCGGCGATTTTCGTGCCTTTTCAGCATAAAGATCGTCAGCAGTACTGGAATGCGCTGCCGCTGGAGAAAGCGGGCGCAGCCAAAATTTTTGAGCAACCGCAGTTTACCGCGGATGCCGTGGCGGAGACGCTGCGCCGCTGGGATCGCCCCACGCTGTTGAGCATGGCGGAAAAAGCCCGCCAGGTGGCGATCCCCGATGCGACCGAACGGGTCGCGCGGGAAGTGGCGCGCGCCGCGAAATGAATAATCGGGTCAGCATGGCTGACCGGTGCCGCAAAGGGCACGCATTAAGATGACAGGTAACTGAGAACGATGAATACACAACAACTGGCAAAACTGCGCTCCATTGTGCCCGAGATGCGTCGCGTCCGGCACATTCACTTTGTCGGCATCGGCGGTGCCGGCATGGGCGGTATTGCCGAAGTGTTGGCGAATGAGGGTTACCACATCAGCGGCTCCGATCTGGCGCCGAACGCGGTAACGCAGCATCTGGCGGCGCTGGGCGCCACCATCTATTTCAACCATCGCCCGGAAAACGTCACCGACGCCAGCGTGGTGGTGGTCTCCAGCGCGGTAGCGCAGGACAACCCGGAACTGGTCGCGGCGCGCGAACAACGTATTCCCGTGATCCGTCGCGCCGAAATGCTGGCGGAGCTGATGCGTTTTCGTCACGGCATCGCCATTGCCGGCACGCACGGCAAAACCACCACCACCGCGATGGTGTCGAGCATCTATGCCGAAGGCGGGCTCGATCCTACCTTCGTCAACGGCGGGCTGGTGAAGGCGGCGGGCACGCACGCGCGTCTCGGCAGCAGCCGCTACCTGATTGCCGAAGCGGACGAGAGCGACGCCTCTTTCCTGCATCTGCAGCCGATGGTGGCGGTGGTGACCAATATCGAAGCTGACCATATGGACACCTACCAGGGCGACTTCGAGAACCTGAAACAGACCTTTATCAATTTTCTGCACAACCTGCCGTTTTACGGTCGTGCGGTGATGTGCATCGACGACGTGGTGATCCGCGATCTAATCCCACGCGTGGGCCGTCACATCACCACCTACGGCTTCAGCGACGACGCCGACGTGCGCATCGAGCACTACGAGCAGCGCGGCGCGCAGGGGCACTTTACGCTGGTGCGTCACGACAGGCCACGCCTGCAGGTGACGCTGAACGCGCCGGGCCGCCATAACGCGCTTAACGCCGCGGCGGCGGTGGCGGTGGCGAGCGAAGAGGGCATTGACGACAACGCCATCCTCGCCGCGCTGGAGAGCTTCCAGGGCACCGGACGCCGCTTTGACCTGCTGGGCGAATACCCGACCGAGCCGGTCAACGGCAATCCGGGCACGGCGATGCTGGTGGACGATTACGGCCATCATCCGACCGAGGTCGACGCCACCATCGAGGCGGCGCGCGCCGGCTGGCCGGATAAAAAACTGGTAATGGTGTTTCAGCCGCACCGCTACACGCGCACGCGCGATCTGTTCGACGACTTCGCCAACGTGCTGTCGCAGGTCGACGTCTTGCTGATGCTGGATGTCTACTCGGCGGGCGAAACGGCGATCCCCGGCGCGGACAGCCGCGCCTTGTGCCGCTCTATTCGCGGCCGCGGCAAGGTCGATCCGGTGCTGGTGCCGGAGCATGACGCGCTGCCGGAAATGCTGGCGCCGCTGCTGTCGGGCAACGACCTGATTCTGGTGCAGGGCGCGGGCAACGTCGGCAAAGTGGCGCGCAAGCTGGCGGAGTGCAAACTGCAGCCCGAGCGTAAAGCGGAGGATCGTCATGGCTAATAAAGTCGCCGTCCTGATGGGCGGCACCTCGGCGGAGCGCGATGTTTCGCTGATGTCCGGCAGCGCAGTGCTGGCCGGACTGCGTGAAGCCGGAGTTAACGCGCACCCGATTGATACGCGCGACGTGTCGGTGCTGACGCTGAAAGAGCAGGGCTTCGACGCCGCCTTCATCGCGCTGCACGGGCGCGGCGGCGAAGATGGCACGCTGCAGGCGGTGCTGGAATTCTTACAGCTGCCCTATACCGGCAGCGGCGTGATGGCGTCGGCCATCACCATGGACAAGCTGCGCACCAAACTGCTGTGGCAGGGTCGCGGCCTGCCGTCAGGACGCTTTGTCTGGCTGACGCGTCAGCAGTATCAGGCGGGCCTGACGGCGGAAACGCGCGACGCCATTGCCGCGCTCGGCCTGCCGCTGTTCGTCAAGCCGAGCTGCGAAGGCTCCAGCGTCGGCATCAGCCGCGTCAACGCGGCAGAGGCATTGCCGGCCGCGCTGGACGAAGCCTTCCGTCATGACGACGACGTGCTGATCGAGGCGTTTCTTAGCGGCGCGGAGTACACGGTGGGCATTGTGGGCGATCAAATTCTGCCTGCAATACGCATTCAGACCGCCAGCGAGTTTTATGACTATGAAGCAAAATACATTTCTGACGATACTCAATACTTCTGCCCTGCAGGATTGAGCGCGGAACGAGAAGCGGAATTGCAGAGTCTGGTCTGGGATGCATGGCGTGCGCTGGGCTGCAGCGGATGGGGTCGCGTCGACGTGATGACCGACGGCGAGGGCAACTTCCAGCTGCTGGAGGTGAACACCTCGCCGGGCATGACCAGCCACAGCCTGGTGCCGATGGCGGCAAAGGAAGCGGGAATGCGCTTCTCCCAGCTGGTGGCGCGTATTCTGGAGCTGGCCGACTGATATGTCACAGGCGGCACTGAACGCACGGAACCGCGAACCCCAGGAGCGCACGCGCTCGGGGCGCAGCAACGGGGCCAGACTTTTCGGCATCGTTTTTTTGCTGATGGTCATTGGCATTATGATTTTCGGCGGGCTGGTGGTGCTGAAGTGGATGAACGACGCGTCGCGCCTGCCGCTTTCCCGGCTGGTGGTGACGGGCGAAACCCACTACACCACGCACGATGATATTCGCCAGGCGATTCTGTCGCTGGGCGCGCCGGGCACCTTTATGTCGCAGGATGTCGACATTATCCAGCAGCAGATCGAACGGCTGCCGTGGATTAAACAGGTCAGCGTGCGCAAGCAGTGGCCCGACGAGCTGAAGATCCATCTGGTGGAGTATGTGCCGGTGGCGCGCTGGAACGATCTCCATATGGTGGACGCGGACGGCGTCTCCTTCAGCGTGCCGGCCAGCCATGTCGGCAAAGCGGCGATGCCGATGCTCTATGGACCAGAAGGCAGCGAGAAAGAGGTGTTGGCGGGTTACCACAGCATGAGCGACGTGCTGAAAGCCAACAAGTTTACCCTGAAGGTAGCGTCGATGACGGCGCGGCGGTCATGGCAGCTGGTCACCAGCGACGATGTGCGCATCGAACTGGGGCGCGGCGAGCCGATGAAACGTCTTAACCGATTTATTGAGCTCTATCCGGCGTTGCAGCAGCAGGGGCAGAACGAGCACAAACGTATCAGCTACGTCGATTTGCGGTACGACTCGGGCGCAGCCGTGGGCTGGACGCCGGAGCCGGTGGAGCTCCAGGACAGTAATCAGCAACAGAACCAGGCACAGGCTAAACAATGATCAAGGCAACGGACAGAAAACTGGTAGTTGGACTCGAAATTGGCACCGCGAAGGTTGCCGCCCTGGTTGGGGAAATTCTGCCCGATGGTATGGTCAACATTATCGGGGTGGGCAGCTGCCCGTCTCGTGGTATGGATAAAGGCGGCGTAAACGATCTGGAGTCGGTGGTGAAGTGCGTGCAGCGCGCCATCG
The DNA here is from genome assembly GCF_002077695.1 of Pantoea latae. Classification (GTDB taxonomy): domain Bacteria; phylum Pseudomonadota; class Gammaproteobacteria; order Enterobacterales; family Enterobacteriaceae; genus Pantoea; species Pantoea latae. The sequence continues at coordinate 113,938 of NZ_MWUE01000013.1, read as the reverse complement.
ACCAGGCCGAGCTGATGGCGGATTGCCAGATCTCCTCCGTCTATCTTGCCTTATCGGGCAAACATATCAGCTGTCAGAACGAAATCGGGATGGTTCCGATTTCCGAAGAGGAGGTGACTCAGGATGATGTGGAAAACGTCGTACACACTGCGAAATCAGTGCGCGTGCGTGACGAGCACCGCATCCTGCATGTTATTCCTCAGGAATACGCTATCGATTATCAGGAAGGCATCAAAAATCCGGTCGGACTTTCCGGCGTGCGCATGCAGGCAAAAGTGCACCTGATCACATGTCACAACGATATGGCGAAAAATATCGTCAAAGCCGTTGAACGTTGCGGTCTGAAAGTTGACCAACTGATTTTTGCCGGCCTGGCGTCCAGTTTCGCCGTGCTGACGGAAGATGAACGTGAGCTTGGCGTCTGTGTTGTCGACGTCGGTGGCGGTACAATGGATATCGCGGTCTACACGGGCGGCGCGCTGCGCCACACTAAAGTGATCCCCTACGCGGGGAATGTGGTCACCAGCGATATCGCCTACGCTTTCGGCACGCCGCCGACCGACGCGGAGGCCATTAAGGTCCGCCACGGCTGCGCGCTGGGCTCGATTGTCGGCAAAGACGAAAATGTCGAAGTGCCGAGCGTCGGCGGGCGTCCGCCGCGCAGTCTGCAGCGACAGACGCTGGCAGAGGTGATCGAGCCGCGTTACACCGAATTACTGAATCTGGTCAACGACGAGATTCTGCAGCTTCAGGAACAACTGCGTCAGCAGGGCGTTAAGCACCATCTGGCAGCCGGGATCGTGCTGACCGGGGGCGCGGCGCAGATTGAAGGGCTGGCCGCCTGCGCGCAGCGCGTTTTTCATACGCAGGTGCGCATCGGGCAGCCGCTCAATATCACAGGATTGACGGATTACGCGCAGGAACCTTATTACTCAACCGCAGTGGGACTGCTGCACTATGGCAAAGAGTCCCATATGAACGGCGATGCAGAGACGGAAAAACGCGCATCGGTGGGCAACTGGTTCAAGCGCATCAATAGCTGGTTGAAGAAAGAATTTTGATTTTAGAAAGGAGACCATGCTGGCACTGTTTATGGTCTCCAGGCGACAGGCACATAACGGAGAGAAATCATGTTTGAACCGATGGAATTAACCAATGACGCGGTGATTAAAGTCATCGGCGTCGGCGGTGGCGGCGGCAACGCCGTAGAGCACATGGTACGCGAGCGTATCGAAGGTGTGGAATTCTTCGCTGTGAACACCGACGCTCAGGCGTTGCGTAAAACAGCGGTTGGCCAGACGATCCAGATCGGTACCAATATCACCAAAGGTCTGGGCGCAGGGGCAAATCCGGAAGTGGGTCGGACCTCTGCAGAAGAAGATCGCGAAGCACTGCGTTCTGCGCTGGAGGGAGCAGACATGGTGTTTATCGCTGCAGGTATGGGCGGCGGTACCGGTACCGGCGCGGCACCTGTAGTGGCGGAAGTCGCTAAAGACCTGGGCATTCTGACCGTTGCGGTCGTGACCAAGCCGTTCAACTTCGAAGGCAAGAAGCGCATGGCCTTTGCCGAGCAGGGCATCGCCGAGCTGTCGAAGCACGTGGACTCGCTGATCACTATCCCGAACGACAAGCTGCTGAAAGTGTTGGGTCGCGGCATCTCTCTGCTCGACGCCTTCGGCGCGGCCAACGACGTGCTGAAAGGCGCGGTTCAGGGCATCGCCGAACTGATTACGCGTCCGGGCCTGATGAACGTCGACTTCGCCGACGTGCGCACCGTGATGTCTGAAATGGGCTACGCCATGATGGGTTCCGGCGTCGCCTGCGGTGAAGACCGCGCGGAAGAAGCGGCCGAAATGGCGATCTCCAGCCCGCTGCTGGAAGATATCGACCTGTCCGGCGCGCGCGGCGTGCTGGTCAACATCACGGCGGGCTTCGACCTGCGTCTGGATGAGTTCGAAACCGTGGGTAACACTATCCGCGCCTTCGCCTCAGACAACGCGACCGTGGTTATCGGCACCTCGCTGGATCCAGAAATGAATGACGAACTGCGCGTGACCGTGGTCGCCACCGGCATCGGCATGGACAAGCGTCCAGAAATCACCCTGGTCACCACCAAGCCAGCCAGCCAGCCGGTTATGGATCATCGCTACCAGCAGCACGGCATGTCGCCGCTGCCGCAGGAGCAGAAACCGGCAGCGAAAGTGGTCAACGACCAGAGCGCGCAGTCAAACAAAGAGCCCGATTACCTTGATATTCCAGCGTTTCTGCGTAAGCAGGCCGACTAGGAATAACCTGAGAATTGGGATTCTCCGCTCTTTGTGCTAAAGTGTTCGCCCGCCGGTAAAGTATACTGGCGGTCGGATGGGTAATATTGCGAGATAATACGATGATCAAACAAAGGACATTAAAACGTATTGTTCAGGCGACTGGCGTCGGTTTGCATACCGGCAAGAAAGTCACGCTGACATTACGCCCTGCGCCGGCGAATACCGGGGTCATCTATCGTCGCACTGACTTGAATCCACCGGTTGATTTCCCGGCTGATGCAAAATACGTGCGCGACACCATGCTGAGTACCTGCCTGGTGAATGATGAAGGCGTGCGTATTTCGACGGTTGAACACCTGAACGCCGCGCTGGCTGGCCTGGGTATCGACAACATTATTGTTGAAGTGGATGCGCCGGAAATCCCGATTATGGACGGCAGCGCCGCGCCCTTCATCTATCTGCTGATGGATGCAGGCATCGAACAGCTGAACAGCGCCAAGAAGTTCGTGCGCGTGAAACAGACTGTGCGCGTGGAAGATGGCGACAAGTGGGCCGAGATCAAGCCGTACAACGGTTTCTCTCTCGACTTCACCATCGACTTCAAGCATCCGGCGATCGACTCCAGCTCGCAGCGCTATCAGCTGAACTTCTCTGCCGACTCTTTTGTTCGTCAGATCAGCCGCGCCCGCACCTTCGGCTTTATGCGGGAAATCGAGTACCTGCAATCCAAAGGCCTGTGCCTGGGCGGTAGTCTGGATTGCGCCATTGGCCTCGACGATTTCCGCGTGCTGAATGAAGAAGGGCTGCGTTTTGAAGATGAATTCGTTCGTCACAAAACGCTCGACGCGATCGGCGACCTGTTTATGTGCGGCCACAATATTATCGGCGCGTTTACCGCGTTCAAATCAGGCCATGCACTGAACAACAAGCTGCTGCAGGCGGTTCTCGCTAAGCAGGAAGCCTGGGAATGGGCGACCTTCGAAGACGAAGCGCAACTTCCGCTGGCGTTCAAGGCACCGAATCTGGTTCTGGCTTAATTACCCCAGAACGTGAAACGGCTGGTTATGCTGACACCCCTCTCCGGTCAGCGGCGCCAGCCGTTTTTTATTGTCTCTCTTTCCGCCGCTAAAAATCTGCAAGCTGCCTCGCATGCATTTCTGCAACGTTGCTGAAACGCTGAACAAACACGCGCGTTTTATTCCAGCACCACTTTAAACACTGATGTGGTCGTCCCACATTAGTGGTACTATCAGGCGCTCTGAAAAGCTGAGCGCCGCTGTTCAAAGACGAGCGGTAAACCCCTGACAACGACGCGATCGTTGATTCGCAATGGAAGAGTTGTGATCGGAATTTTTCTACGCTGGCGACAATTAGGCAGACGCTATTTCTGGCCTCATCTCCTGTTGGGGATGGTGGCGGCCAGCCTTGGCTTGCCTGTCTGCGCGCAGAGCGCGGAGCTTAACGCCTCCTCCGAATCCTCTTCCAGCAGCCTGTTTGTCGGCAACGCCGCGCGCTTCGACCAGCTGATCCGCCTGCAGGAAACGGCGCGACGTCCCAGCTTTACTATCGATTACTGGCATCAGCACGCCATTCGCACCGTTATCCGCCATCTCTCCTTTACTCTGACGCCGCAGGCGGAAACGGCGGAAGCCCTGCCGCTGGCGGCGCATAAGCTGGCGCTGATCGACTCGCTTCAGGCGCTGCTCACCGCGCCTGGCTCTCTGCCGCAGCCGTCGCAACAGGCGGAAACGCCGCGTGATGCGCTCGCACCTGCGACTTCGCTGAGCAACTGGCGCAGCAAAACCCATGCAATTCGCGCTGGACCGTCTACGCTGCTTGTCTGACACACATCAAAAATACCTTTATTTCATTATCGCAGTCCGCGTCAGGCGGCTGAATTGAGAAGTTTTTAATATGTTAATCAAACTGTTAACGAAAGTATTTGGCAGCAGCAACGATCGTACTCTGCGCCGTATGCGCAAAGCAGTAGACGTCATCAACAAGATGGAGCCGGATTTTGAGAAACTTTCAGACGATGAGCTGAAGGCGAAAACCGATGAGTTTCGCGAGCGCCTGAAAAAGGGCGAGACGCTGGAGAGCCTGATCCCGGAAGCGTTCGCCACCGTGCGTGAAGCGAGCAAGCGCGTCTTCGGCATGCGTCACTTCGACGTCCAGCTGATCGGCGGCATGGTGCTCAACGATCGCTGCATCGCCGAGATGCGTACCGGTGAAGGTAAAACCCTGACCGCCACCCTGCCTGCCTATCTCAACGCTCTGAGCGGCAAAGGCGTTCACGTGGTGACCGTCAACGACTATCTGGCGCAGCGCGATGCGGAAAATAACCGTCCGCTGTTCGAGTTCCTCGGTCTGAGCGTCGGCATTAACCTGCCGGGCATGCCCTCGGTGGCGAAGCGTGAAGCCTACGCGGCCGATATCACCTACGGCACCAACAACGAATATGGCTTCGACTACCTGCGCGACAACATGGCCTTCAGCCCGGAAGAGCGCGTACAGCGCAAGCTGAACTATGCGCTGGTGGATGAGGTGGACTCCATCCTGATCGATGAAGCGCGTACGCCGCTGATTATCTCCGGTCCGGCGGAAGACAGCTCCGAGATGTACACCAGGGTCAACAAAATCATCCCGAGCCTGGTGCGTCAGGAGAAAGAAGATTCCGACAACTTCCAGGGCGAAGGCGATTTCTGGGTCGACGAGAAAGCGCGTCAGGCGCATATGACCGAGCGCGGCCTGGTGAAGGTCGAAGAGCTGCTGGTGAGCCAGAACATCATGGAAGAGGGCGAGTCGCTCTACTCGCCGACCAACATCATGCTGATGCACCACGTGACCGCGGCGCTGCGCGCCCACGCGCTGTTTACCCGCGATGTGGACTACATCGTGAAAGATGGCGAAGTGGTGATCGTCGACGAACACACCGGCCGTACTATGCAGGGCCGCCGCTGGTCGGACGGTCTGCATCAGGCGATTGAAGCCAAAGAGGGCGTGGAGATCCAGAACGAGAACCAGACGCTGGCCTCCATCACCTTCCAGAACTACTTCCGTCTCTACGATAAGCTGGCCGGTATGACCGGTACGGCGGACACCGAGGCGTTTGAGTTCAGCTCTATCTACAAACTCGACACCATCGTGGTGCCGACCAACCGTCCGATGGTGCGTAAAGATCTGCCCGATCTGGTTTATATGACCGAGAAAGAGAAGATCGACGCCATTATCGAAGATATCCGCGAGCGTACCGCCAACGGCCAGCCGGTGCTGGTGGGAACCATCTCCATTGAAAAATCGGAAGTGGTCTCTAACGAGCTGACGCGCGCGGGCATCAAGCACAACGTGCTGAACGCCAAATTCCACGCCCGTGAAGCGGATATCGTGGCGCAGGCGGGTCAGCCGGGCGCGGTTACCATCGCCACCAACATGGCGGGCCGCGGCACCGACATTATGCTGGGCGGCAGCTGGCACGCGGAAGTCGCCGAGCTGGAAGCGCCGACCGAGGCGCAGATCGAGGCGATCAAAGCGGCGTGGCAGCAGCGTCACGATGCGGTACTGGCATCGGGCGGCCTGCACATCATCGGCACCGAGCGCCACGAGTCGCGCCGTATCGATAACCAGCTGCGCGGTCGCGCCGGTCGTCAGGGCGACGCCGGTTCTTCCCGTTTCTATCTGTCGATGGAAGATGCGCTGATGCGTATTTTCGCCTCGGATCGCGTCTCTAACATGATGCGTAAACTGGGGATGAAGCCAGGGGAAGCGATTGAGCATCCGTGGGTGACCAAGGCGATCGCCAACGCGCAGCGCAAAGTTGAAAGCCGCAACTTTGATATCCGTAAGCAGCTGCTGGAGTATGACGACGTGGCGAACGACCAGCGTCGCGCCATCTACAGCCAGCGTAACGAATTGCTGGACGTCTCCGACGTGAGCGAAACCATCAACAGCATTCGCGAAGACGTGTTCAAAACCACCATCGACAGCTACATTCCGCCACAGTCGCTGGAAGAGATGTGGGACGTGCCGGGCCTGGAAGAGCGCCTGCGCAACGACTTCGATCTCGATCTGCCGATCGCCGAGTGGCTGGATAAAGAGCCGGATCTGCATGAAGAGACGCTGCGCGAGCGCATTATGACGCAGGCCCGCGAAAGCTACGCCAGCAAAGAAGAAGTGGTCGGCGTCGAGATGATGCGCAACTTCGAAAAAGGCGTGATGCTGCAGACGCTGGACTCGCTGTGGAAAGAGCATCTGGCGGCGATGGACTACCTGCGTCAGGGCATCCACCTGCGCGGTTATGCGCAGAAAGATCCGAAGCAGGAGTACAAGCGCGAATCCTTTGCCATGTTCGCGGCGATGCTGGAGTCGCTGAAGTATGAAGTGGTCAGCACCCTGAGCAAGGTTCAGGTGCGCATGCCGGAAGAAGTCGAGGCGATGGAGCAGCAGCGTCGCGAAGAGGCGGAGCGTCTGGCGCAGCAGCAGCAGCTCAGCCACGTCGACGATGAAGCGGCGGCAGCGGCATCGCTGGCGGCGCAGGGCGGCGAGCGTAAAGTGGGTCGCAACGATCCTTGCCCGTGCGGCTCCGGCAAAAAATATAAGCAGTGTCACGGTCGCCTGGCCTGACAAACCTGAGAAAAAGGAGCTTCGGCTCCTTTTTTCTTTCCCGCGGCGACAGATTAACTTTGCGCCGCCCATGCTTTAGAATCAGCGCTCATTCACCCATCCGACGTGGAACATATTTATGAAGCACCTGCAGGTTGCCGTAGGCATCATCCGTAACGCCGATAAACAGATCTTCCTGGCTCAGCGGCCAGCCTCGTCGCATATGGCGAATATGTGGGAGTTTCCTGGCGGCAAAATCGAAGCGGGCGAAAGCGCGGAAGAGGCGTTAACGCGCGAGCTGCTGGAAGAGACCGGCATTGAGGTGACGCAGGCGACGGCAATCGGCGCGGCGGACCATACCTATGACGATCTGCGCGTCACGCTGAATTTCTTTCTGGTCGAGGGCTGGAAGGGCGAGCCGTGGGGACGTGAAGGTCAACCGCAGCGCTGGGTGGCGCAGCGCGCGCTGGTGGCGGAGGAGTTCCCGCCGGCTAACCATGCGCTGATTGCGCGCCTGGTCGCCGACGAGCTGTAACCTCAGGGGCGTGCGCCCCTGCTGTTAATGCTGCTCTTCGCTCCACTCATCGCTATCGCTCTGATCGCCCTCGCTGGGAATACGCTTCTCTTCATCCGCCCATTCGCCTAAATCAATCAGCTGACAGCGCTTGCTGCAAAAAGGACGCCACGGGCTGAGCTCATCCCAAATCACATCTTTGCCGCAGTGTGGACAGGGCACGGTAATCACTTCGTCTTGCATAGCTACCTCTAACAACAGGCCAGTTCAAAATTAAGTCGGGCAGGCACTTCGCCGCGTTCGCTGTCGAGCGGCAAAAAACGGATGGCATAACGACTTTTATGGCCCGAAACCTGGGGATAAAGCGCGTCTTCCAGCTGCAGCTGCAGGCGTAGCAGATCGGCGCCTTCCGCATTGTCCTGATAAAAGCCATTCAGGCTGGTTTGATGGCGAAACGCACCCGACTGACGGATCAGGTCGAGCACCATCGCCAGGCTCTGGTTGAGCGGCTCCAGCGTCTCCAGCCAGGCGGCGACGTGACTATCTCGCACCTCCTGCGGCTGATGCAGCCAGATATGCAGGCCTGGCAGATCGAAGCTGCAGCATCCGCCGGGAATGCTGAGGCGCTGGCGCACCAGCCCGATAAGGCGATCCTCACGCAGCTGCTGACCCATGCGCGGCGCGGCGTTGAGCTGCACCGACTGCGCTCTGAGCTTCTCGCGCAGCGCGTCGACCAGCGCCATATCCACGCCGGGCACGTCGGCCCAGGCGCGCAGTTTCTGCTGCTGCCGCTCCAGCTCTTTCAGCAGTTCGGTGCGCATGTCGCCGCGCTCGAAAATATCCAGCAGTTCGCCGATGATGCGAAAAAAGGTCAGCGCTGACGACGTGCGGGCCACCGGCACGGTCTCATGCAGCTGCTGGATTAAAAACTCGACGCGCAGCCAGGTGCGCATTTTCTCATTCAGGGGATGTTCAAACAGAACGACTGTGCTCATAGCGTTAATCCTGTTGCGTTGCCGCCAGCGTCAGATAGCGCTGGTGCAGGGCGGCAACCTGCGGCAGCGCGTCAGCTGGCGCGCCGCTGTTATTAATAACGTCGTCGGCTACGGCGAGGCGCGCGCTGCGCGTCGCCTGAGCGGACAGAATATTTTTCGCCTGCTGAAGATCGATGCCGTCGCGCTGAATGGTGCGCGCAATCTGCGTCGCCTCATCGACGTCCACCACCAGCACGCGATCCGCCTGGCGCTGCAGGCCATTTTCCACCAGCAGCGGCACCACCCACAGTACGTAGGGCGCCGTAGTCAGCGCTTTAAGCTGCTGCGTGCGGGCGTTGATCAGGGGATGAAGCAGATTATTCAGCCAGCTTTTCTCTTCGGGCGACTGGAAAATAATTTCTCTCAGTCGGGCGCGATTGAGCGCGCCTTGATCGGTCAGAATGTCGGGGCCGTGCCGCTCGACGATGCGCTGTAGCGCCGGCGATCCCGGCTCGACCACCTCGCGCGCGATGCGGTCCGCGTCGATGAGGGGCACGCCAAGCGCCGCGAAAGCATTGGCAATCGTGCTTTTTCCACTGCCGATTCCACCGGTCAGCGCCACGGTATAGGGCATATCACTCTCTCAGGCACGCATCACAGCAGGCAGGTCGAAGCGCGAAACTGTGTGCGCGATCACAATGAATATTCTCAGCTAAATTTATCGGATTGTAGCTTAAATAAAGTGAAATTCGCAGTCTTGTCGCGGCGCGTACGGCGCGTATGATGAGTTCACTGGAGCCGTGCGCGCTACCCGAACGGTGATTTGCTGCCACTTACCAGGACATATTTTGTATGCGTATTGAAGAAGATTTAAAGCTGGGTTTTAAAGACGTCTTGATCCGTCCGAAACGCTCCACGCTGAAAAGCCGCTCTCAGGTCGAACTTGAACGCAGCTTTACCTTTAAGCACTCAGGCCTGAACTGGCACGGCGTGCCGGTTATTGCCGCTAACATGGATACCGTCGGCACCTTCAGCATGGCGGAGGCGCTGGCCAGCTTCGACATTCTGACGGCGGTGCACAAGCACTACAGCGTGGAAGAGTGGCGCGCCTTTATCCAGCGCTCGTCGGTTGCAGTGCTACACCACATTATGGTGTCGACCGGCACCTCTGAAGCCGATCTGCAAAAGCTGACGGCGATTCTGGCGCTCTCCGCCGACCTCAAATTTATCTGTATCGACGTGGCGAACGGCTATTCCGAGCACTTTGTCACCTTCCTGCAGCGTGCGCGCGAGCTGTTTCCGGATCGCACTATCTGTGCAGGCAACGTGGTGACCGGCGAGATGGTGGAAGAGCTGATCCTCTCCGGCGCCGATATCGTTAAGGTTGGCATTGGGCCAGGCTCGGTCTGCACCACGCGCGTCAAAACCGGCGTCGGCTATCCCCAGCTCTCGGCGGTGATCGAGTGCGCGGATGCCGCACACGGTTTGGGCGGACAGATCGTCAGCGACGGCGGCTGCGCGGTGCCGGGCGATATCGCCAAGGCGTTCGGCGGCGGCGCCGATTTCGTGATGCTGGGCGGCATGCTGGCGGCGCACGATGAGTGCGAGGGCACCGTGGTCGAAGAGAACGGCGAGCAGTTTATGCTGTTTTATGGCATGAGTTCTGAATCGGCGATGAAGCGCCACGTCGGCGGCGTTGCGCAGTATCGCGCGGCGGAAGGCAAGACAGTAAAACTGCCGCTGCGCGGGCCGGTGGAAGAGACGGCGCGCGACATTCTTGGCGGCCTGCGCTCAGCCTGCACCTATGTCGGCGCGGAGCGGCTGAAGGAGCTGACCAAGCGAACCACCTTTATCCGCGTTGCCGAGCAGGAAAACCGCGTTTTCAACCGCTAATCTTTTCTGCCATCAGGGTGCCTCGCGCACCCTAGTGGATGGCGTCTCCCAGCCCAAATACCGGTAGATACATGGCGATCACCAGCGTGCCGACAATCGCGCCGATCACCACCATCATCGCCGGCTCCAGCGAGGCGGCAAGCGTATCGGCCAGCGCCAGAGTTTGCGCTTCGTGCCACTCCGCCAGGCGCGCCAGCATGGTGTCCAGTGCCCCGGCCTCTTCCCCGACGTGCACCAGCTGCATACAGAGCGGCGTAAACAGCGGATGGTCTTGTAGCGCCAGATGCAGCGGCTGCCCCTGCGCGATATGGCGCTGCAGCGCAACCAGGGCGTCGCGCCATAAGCGCGTCGTCAGCGTCGCCTCCGCCGCCTGCAGTCCCTGCAGCAGCGTAATGCCCGCCTGTTGCGTCAGCTGCAAAACGGCATAGATCTGGCTGAGCTGGCTGCCGCGCCACAGGTCGCAGAGCAGCGGCACGCGCAGCATCAGGCGCTGTTCCCACAATTGCCAGGCAGGCGAGCGTCGCCGCAGCGCTTGCCAGCCCGCCGCCGACAACGCCAGCAGGATAGCGAGCCAGCCACCCCAGCGCTGCAGCCCGGTTGACAGCGCCATCACCGCTGCCGTAAACGCGGGAAGCGGCGCATTGAACGAGGCGTAGACCGAGACGAACTCCGGCAGCACGAATAACAGCATGCCGCCGCTGACGGCGATCGCTACCAGCAGAATAAACAGCGGATAGCGCAGTGCCTTCACCACCTTATTCCATAAATAACGCTGCCGCGCCTGCTGTTCGGCCAGCTGCGCGCAGCAGACGTCAAGCTGGCCGGTCAGCTCGCCGACCTGCATCAGGGCGCAGAAGAGCGGCGGGAAGATTTGCGGCCACTGGCCTAGCGCCTGCGAAAAAGGCACGCCGCTAACGACCCGCAGCCGCAGCGCGTGCAGCAGCAGGCGCCAGCCGGTATGCGGATGGCCTTGCGCCAGCAGCGCCAGCCCTTGCGCCAGCGGCAGGCCCGCTTTCAGCAGCGTCGCCAGCTGCCGGACAAAATCGATCTTTTGCTGCCACTGCCAGTGGCGCGTGCGCCAGGTTCTGGCGCGGCGCCAGCTGACCGGCAGCAGATCCTGTTCAGCCAGCTGGCGCAGCACGCTCTCTTCATCCGCCGCCAGGCTCTCGCCCTCGTGCAGCTGCTGCTGACCGTCGACCGCCTGCCAGCGAAACAGGCTAAGCGTGGCCATCTTCCAGGCCCGTGACGCGCTGCATCTCTTCCAGCGACGTCTCGCCGCGGCTGACCGCCTCCAGCCCGGCGCTAAACAGCGTCCGCATGCCCTGTTTTTTCGCCAGCGCCAGCACGCTGTCGAGCGGCATCTCAGCGGCGATGGCGTTTTGCAGTTTCGCGCCCACCGGCAATATTTCAAACAGCGCCAGCCGCCCGAAATAGCCGGAAAAACAGTGATCGCAGCCGGGGGCGCGCCAGGTCTGCAGCGTGCCGGGCCAGATGTCCGGCGGAAAGTGCGCCACCGCCTGGGCGGGCTGACGGCAGTGGGGGCAAAGCCGCCGCACCAGCCGCTGCGCAATAATAAGCCGCAGCGCCGGGCCGAGCAGATAGCCGGGAATACCCATCTGACGCAGCCGCGTCAGGGTTTCCGCCGTCGAGTTAGTGTGCAGCGTCGAGAGCACCAGATGGCCGGTCTGCGCCGCTTTGACCGCTATCTCCGCCGTTTCTGCATCGCGGATTTCGCCCACCATAATAACGTCTGGATCCTGGCGCAGCAGGGCACGCAGCACGCGGTTGAAGTCGAGCCCGCATTTCGGGTTGATCTGCGTCTGGTTAATGCCAGCCAGCGGGATCTCCACCGGATCTTCCACGCTGCTGACGTTCATTTCCGGCCGGTTCAGCGTGCTCAGGCAGCTATAGAGCGTAAAGGTTTTGCCGCTGCCGGTCGGGCCGGTCACCAGGATAAGCCCCTGCGGCTGCGCCAGCGCGGCCGCCAGCAGGCGGCGCTGCGCGGCGGGCAAGCCCAGCTTATCCAGCGACAGGGTACTGCTTTCGCTCTGTAGCAGGCGGATCACCGCTTTTTCACCATGCTGCACCGGTAGCGTGGAGAGCCGAAAAGCGGCGGGTTTCTCCTCCAGCGTCAGGGTAAACTGCCCGTCCTGGGGCAGCCGGCGCTCGGCGATATCGAGCCCGGCCAGAATTTTCAGCCTGGCGAGCAGCGCGGCGGGCGGCGCCTCGGTTAAGGCCGTAAAGGGCTGTAAAACGCCGTCGATGCGCAGCCGTATCCGCAGGCCGTCGCGCTGCGGTTCAATATGAATGTCGGAGGCGCGCCGGCGCAGCGCCTGGCGCAGCATCTGATCGACGGTTTCCACCGCCGATTCGGGCTGAAGGTCACGCGGCGAAGGCGCAGAGGCGCCGCCGTGCTGGTGGAGATCGAGCCGCGCCTGCGGCCAGCACTCCACCTCAATCTGGCACTGGCTGGCGAACGCGAGCGCCTCGTGTAATCCCTCCGGCATCGGTTCCGCCACGGCGACGCGCAGCCGCGTCGCGTCATGATGCAGCAGGACGGCGCGGTAGCGCTGGCAGATGGCGTGGAGAGTGGCGTCAGGCGTTGCCATTGTCGGCTCCTTTGTCGTCGAAGCGGAACTGTTCCAGACAGTTGTCGCGCAGGCTGTTGCTGCTGCTGGTACAGCTGCGCTGCCACTTCAGGCTGCCATCGCCGCTGTCCCACACCGGCGTCATTTCGACGCTCAGCCCATTCAGGCTCTCCTGGCCGGTTAAGGTAATAGTGCCGTTGACGACGCTCAGCGCGGAGACATAACGCGAACCTTTCGCCGCCGGTATCCCTTTCTCGCCCGCCTGACAAGGCTCTGGACCGCCGCGCTCCATGGCGCACAGCTCGACGGCGGTTTTATAGGGCAGCATGGTTTGCAGCATATCGGTAAGCGCCGCGCGCTGGAGGTAGTTCTGATACGCCGGCAGACCAATGGCGCTGAGGATCGCCACGATCCCCACCACAATCATCAGCTCGACAAGGGTAAATCCCTGTTGATTCGTCATCTCGTTCTCCTCTCGGTAAACAGGAGAGGGCAGAGTAAAAAAGCGCAGAGGTGAAACCCAGCGGTGGATTTTAAGGCTGGAAAAGGCGACGCAGTGAAAAAGAGGGATTGCAGCGGGAACAACAATAATGTGGAAGCAGGTACGCAAAGCTGCCGTGCGCAACGGCACGGCAGCTCGGTTCTACAGCGTGGTAAAGCGCATCGAGAGGTCGAGCGCGCGGACATGCTTGGTCAGCGCGCCGACAGAGACATAGTCGACGCCGGTTTGCGCAATCTGCGCCAGCGTCGCTTCGGTCACGTTGCCTGAGACCTCCAGCTGCGCGCGCCCCTGGGTACGCTGTACCGCGTCACGCATGTCGTCGAGGGTAAAGTTGTCCAGCATGACGATATCGGCGCCGGCGGCTAACGCCTGGTCCAGCTCCGCCAGTGATTCCACTTCTACTTCTACCGGCACGTCCGGGTGCAGCCAGAACGCTTTTTCCACCGCCTGCTGAATCGAGCCGCTGGCGATAATATGGTTCTCTTTAATTAAAAACGCGTCCGAGAGGCCGAGGCGATGGTTGGCACCGCCGCCGCACAGCACGGCATATTTCAGAGCCGTGCGCAGCCCCGGCACGGTTTTGCGCGTGTCCAGCAGCTGCGTGTTGCTGCCTTCCAGCAGCTTAACGTAGCGGCTGGTCTCGGTGGCGGCGCCCGACAGCGTCTGCACAAAATTCAGCGCGGTGCGCTCTGCGGTCAGCAGGCGGCGAGAAGGGCCGCTGAGGGTAAACAGCGTTTGATCGGGCGACACGCGGTCGCCATCTTCAACCTGCCAGCCCAGCGTCACATGGCCGCCAAGCTGGTTAAACACCTCTTCCACCCAGCGTTTACCGCAGAAAACACCCGCTTCGCGCGTAATGACCTGCGCCTGCGCCTGGCTGTCAGCTGGCAGCAGTTGTGCAGTGATGTCGCGGTCGGCATCGATTTCGCCGCCGAGATCCTCCTGCAAAGCGCGGGCGACGGTAGCGGGAATATCCTGTTCAATGCGGGCAATCAGCGCCTGTCGGCGGCTGTCGGCATCATAACGGCGGGTTGGCATAGCGATTGCGCTCCAGATGACCTGAACAAAGAGAGTGCCACAATAGATCGAAACCGGCGCGTTCGCCAGATGGAATGGCTATTTTGTTTAGTATCCTGAACATGGCGCGGGCGTTGCCACGCCTTCGCGGCATTAAGCTGCAAAAAATTATCATAAATCATGTTATTCTCAGCCCGACTCTGCCAGGGAAAAACAGTATGAAACTGCAACAGGGCTGGCTGACCGACATCCGTCAGGTGCCGTCGCCGCATTTTAATCAACGCCCCAGCGACGAGTCGCCCTCGCTGCTGGTGATCCACAATATCAGCCTGCCGCCGGGCGAATTCGGCGGGCCGTGGATCGATCGGCTGTTTACCGGCACCTTGCCGCCGGACGCGCATCCCTATTTCGCCGATATCGCCCATCTGCAGGTAGCGGCGCACTGCCTGATCCGCCGCGACGGCGAAATTGTGCAGTACGTCTCTTTCGACGATCGTGCCTGGCACGCTGGCGTTTCCTGCTATCAGGGGCGCGAAAACTGCAACGATTTTTCCATTGGCATTGAGCTGGAAGGCACCGACGAGCTGCCCTATACCGATGCGCAGTATCAGGCGCTGGCCGCCGTCACGCAGCTGCTGCTGCAGCACTATCCCATTACGCCTTCACGCATTACCGGCCACAGCGATATCGCCCCGACGCGCAAAAGCGATCCGGGGCCCGCTTTTGACTGGCCGCACTATCAGCAACTGTTGGCGCAGACTTCATTTTGATTTCCCGGAGCGGGTATGACGTTGTTTTCCTTGTTACTGGTATTAGGTTGGGAACGGCTGTTTAAACTGGGCGAGCACTGGCAGCTCGATCATCGGCTGGAGCCGCTGTTCCGCCGTCGCCGCCGTTTTTCGCTGCTGCGCACGCTGGGGATGACCCTGCTGGCGATGGCGATCGCCGCGCTGGTGATCTGGAGCCTGAAAGGCGTGCTGTTCGGCGTCGCGCAGCTGCTGCTGTGGATCCTGATCGGCCTGCTCTGCATCGGCGCCGGATCGGCGCGCCTGCACTATCACGCCTATCTGAAAGCGGCGAGCCATGACGATGTGGCGGCCCATCAGGCAATGGCGGCCGAGCTGACGCTGATCCACGGCGTGCCGGTGGAGTGCAGCGAACGCGAGTTTCTGCGCGAGCTGCAAAACGCGCTGATCTGGATTAACTTCCGCTTCTATCTGGCGCCGATGTTCTGGCTGGTGGCGGGCGGCTCATACGGGCCGGTGCTGCTGGTGGGCTACGCTTTTCTGCGCGCCTGGCAGAGCTGGCTGGCGAAGCATCAGTCGCCGCTGGCGCGCGCGCAGTCAGGCGTTGACGGCCTGCTGCACGTGGTCGACTGGATACCGGCGCGGCTGGCGGGCGTCGCCTATGCGCTGCTGGGTCATGGCGAAAAGGCGCTGCCCGCCTGGTTTGCCGCGCTGACCGATCGTCACCGTTCGCAGTATCAGGTGTTGACCAGCCTGGCGCAGTTTTCGCTGGAGCGCGATCCGCACATGGATAAAGTCGAAACGCCCCGCATCGCGGTGGCGCTGGCGAAACGCATCTCGCTGGTGCTGGTGGTGGTGGTGGCGCTGCTGACCATTTACGGCACGCTGGTGTAATCCGCAGGCGGCACGCCGAAATCGGGCGTGCCGTCGTCGCGCCAGCTAAAGTTTTTCAGCCGCGTATGACGGTTGGGATCCCACAGCGGATCCCCTTCGATTTCCGTGTAGTTGCGGGCGTGATAGACCAGCAGGTCATCGCCGTTTTCATCCTGCGTAAAACAGTTGTGGCCCGGTCCGTACTGGTGATTATCCCAGTTTGAGGTAAAGACCGGCCGCGCCGATTTATGCCAGTTGGCGGGATTGAGCAGATCCTGCTCGTCGTCGATCGACAGCAGCCCCATGCAGTAGTTTTCGTCGGTGGCGCTGGCGGAATAGGTGACGAACAGCCGGTCACCATGCTTGATCACCGCCGGTCCCTCATTGACGCTAAAGCCGGCGCACTCCCACTCATACTCCGGCCGGCTCAGCATCGCCGGCGTGCCTTTCAGCGTCCAGGGATTAAGCAGCTCCGCCAGATAGAGGTTGGAGTTGCCTGGAATCGCCGGATCTTTCTGCGCCCACAGATACCAGTTTTTGCCCTGATGCACGAAGTGCGTGGCGTCGAGCGCGAAGCTGTCGAACTGGCTGAACACCCGGCGCGGCGCCTGCCAGCGTCCGCTGAGCGGATCGGCGTCGTCGCACACCAGCGCGTACATGCGATGCTGAAACAGGCCGTCTTTGATGTCGCGCGTCGGCGCGGCGGCGAAATAGATCACCCACTGGTCGTCGATGCGGTGCAGCTCCGGCGCCCAGATCAGCTCGCTGCAGGGGCCGGTTTCCGGCTTATGCCACACGGCGACCGGCTCGGCATGGCGCAGCCCCAGCAGCGTGCTGGCGCGACGCAGCTCCAGCCGGTCATAGGCGGGCACCGAGGCGATAAAGTAGTAGTGCTGCTCATGGCGCAGGATAAAGGGATCGGCCCGCTGTTCAATAAAGGGGTTCGGCCAGGCTGTGCTCATTTCGCTTCTCCGGGTTGGGTGACGGCGCCGTCGCGCTGACGAATATCATGCAGTTCGCGGAAGTTGGCGCGACGCAGCGCGAGATCGTCCTGAATGGTGCGCATCAGCGCGCGGTCCACCTTGAGCAGGCGCACAACGCCTGCGGTAATCAGATAGCCTACGCCGGGGATCACGGTGAACAGCAGCATAATGCCGTTCACCGCCTGCGGCGACTGCTGTTTCGTGCCCGCGTCGTAGCCGTAAATCGAGAGTAAAAAACCGACCATCGCGCCCGCGACCGCCAGTCCCACCTTGAGGAAAAACAGATTGCCGGAGAAGCTGATGCCGGTAATGCGCTTGCCGGTTTTCCACTCGCCGTAGTCATCGACGTCGGCCATCAGCGACCAGTGCAGCGGCGACGGGATCTGATGCAGGATGTTCAGCAGGAAGTAGGCGACGATCACCGCGACGGTGGCGTGGGGATCGATCCAGTAAAACCCGCAGGAGAAGAGGGCCAGCGCGATGTTGGTCCAGAAAAAGACCTTCAGCTTGCACCAGCGGTCGGTGAGCAGCTTCGCCAGCGTGCTGCCCAGCATCATGCCCACCACGCCGAGGCTGATAAACAGCGTGGCGAAGTGCGTGCTCTGGCCCATTACCCAGGTGACGTAGTACATGGTGGCGGCCATGCGGATAAAGCCGGGACAGACGTTGCAGAAGGTGAGCAGCAGAATGCGCACCCACTGGTCGTTTTTCCACACGTCGCGCAGGTCGTTTTTCAGGTCGTCATGGGTCGGCACCGCTGGCCGAATACGCTCGCGCACCGTGGCGAAGCAGAAGAGAAACATCCCCAGCCCAATCAGCGCCAGCACGCTCATCGCCAGCTGATAGCCGCGCGCCTTGTCCGCGCCGCCGAACCACTCCGCCATCGGCAGCAGCGACAGCGAGAGGATCAGCGTGGCGATGCCAACCATAACAAAACGGTAGGACTGACAGGAGACGCGCTCGCCCGGATCGTTGGTGATCACGCCGCCGAGCGAACAGTAAGGGATATTGATGGCGGTATAGGTCAGCGACATCAGGAAGTAGGTGATGAAAGCCCAGATCACTTTATTGTCGTAGCTCCAGTCCGGCGTGGTGAACATCAGCACGCTGAACAGCACGTAGGGCACCGACACCCACAGCAGCCAGGGACGGAAGCGGCCCCAGCGGCTCTGGGTGCGGTCAGCGATAGCGCCCATAATGGGATCGGTGACCGCATCCAGCACGCGCACTGAGAGCAGCAGCGTGCCCACCAGCGCAGGCGCCAGGCCAAAAACATCCGTATAAAAGTAATTAAGAAACAGCATGATGGCGCCGCCGATCATATTGCAGCCTGCATCGCCCATGCCGTAACCCAGCTTTTCGCGAAAAGAGAGGGCGGAATCCTTCATGGTGGTTATCCTGCGCGTTGGGTAAGAGCAGAGAATTATCGGTGCTGAATCAGCAGGATGGCTGGGAGCAAATAGTCAGTAAGATGGACAAAACAGGCGCGGCGGGAAAAGTGTGAACTGGATCGAGAGGGAAAACCGCCCGCCGACCAGGTCGACGGGCTGAATGTCAGGCGCGCTGCGCCTTGTTTTTAACGGCGTAGCCGATGGCGAGGATAACCAGCCAGACCGGGATCAGCCAGACCGAGATCGCCATACCCGGCGTCATCAGCATAATCACCAGAATGGCCGCCATAAACGCCAGGCAAAGCCAGTTGCCGAAGGGGTAGAGCAGGGCTTTAAAGCGCGTTGTCACGCCCTGCTGATCTTTCTTACGGCGGAATTTCAGGTGCGCCATGCTGATCATCGCCCAGTTAATCACCAGCGCGGAGACCACCAGCGACATCAGCAGGCCAAAGGCATCGCCAGGCATCAGGTAGTTAATCAGCACGCAGAGCGCGGTCGCTGCGGCGGAAACCAGAATGGTGGCCACCGGCACGCCGCGGCGGTCCACTTTCAGTAGCGCTTTCGGCGCGTTGCCCTGCTGCGCCAGGCCAAACAGCATACGGCTGTTGCAGTAAACGCAGCTGTTGTAGACCGATAGCGCGGCGGTCAGGATCACCACGTTCAGCGCGTTCGCCACCAGCGCGTCACCCAGTTCGTGGAAAATCAGCACGAAGGGGCTGGTGTCCGCCGTGACGCGCGTCCAGGGCATCAGCGACAGCAGCACCGCCAGCGAGCCGATATAGAAAATCAGGATGCGGTAGATCACCTGATTGGTGGCTTTGGGAATGCTCTGCTCCGGGTTATCCGCTTCTGCGGCGGTAATGCCGACCAGCTCCAGGCCGCCGAAAGAGAACATAATGATCGCCATCATCATCACCAGCCCGCTGAAGCCGTGCGGCAGAAAACCGCCCTGCGCCCAGAGGTTGGAGACGCTCGCCTGCGGGCCGCCTGTGCCGCTGAACAGCAGCCAGCCGCCGAACAGGATCATGCCGATAACCGCCACCACTTTAACGATCGAGAACCAGAACTCCATCTCGCCATAGACTTTGACGTTGGTCAGGTTGATGGCGTTGATCAGCACGAAGAACACAGCGGCGGTAATCCAGGTGGGCACGTCCGGCCACCAGAACTGAATATATTTGCCGACTGCGGTCAGCTCGGCCATCGCCACCAGCACGTAGAGCACCCAGTAGTTCCAGCCCGACGCGAAGCCGGCGAAGTTGCCCCAGTATTTGTAGGCGAAGTGGCTAAAGCTGCCGGCGACCGGCTCTTCGACCACCATCTCTCCCAGCTGACGCATAATCAGGAAGGCGATAAATCCGGCGATGGCGTAGCCGAGGATCACGCCCGGACCGGCGGCCTGGATCACCGATGCGCTGCCCAGAAACAGGCCGGTACCTACCGCGCCGCCCAGCGCGATCAGCTGAATATGGCGGTTTTTCAACCCGCGCTTCAGCGTGTCGCCGTGCTGTTGTTCCATACAAACCTCATGTTGTTTTAATTCTTCTGTTGCAGCGCGATGGCTGTCAGGAAGTGGTTACAATAACGTACTGATTTATTTACGGTATCAGGCGCCTTCTCTGTAAGCGGATGCTACCCTGGCGACAAGAATAGTGATATGCGGTGCGCTTTGCACCTGCTTTCGCTTTTCGTGCTAAGAAACAGCTGAAAAAGCATCGCCGCCGTCACACTGACGCCTGCGCCTGTTCTGCCACGAATTAACGCGAAAGACGAATAAGGTTGTCTTATGGTCTGCGCGAAAAGCGCGCTTAACGCTGTGTAAGGTTTGGTAAAAGTAACGGGAATTAACCGCAGGCGCATTGTCCTGTTTCCGGTTTTCCGGCGGTCACTTAAGCGCGCGCAGCGCCCTGTATCCCAGGGATTGTGACCGGCGTCATATAGACACAAGGTGAATACTTTGTTACTTTACGGCCAACTTTTTGGAATTGGTATTACCAATTTACTTCGGACAGCAGCTTGATAAGAAGGGAAGATGGCTTACAGTAAGATTCGCCAACCCAAGCTCTCTGATGCCATAGAGCAGCAGCTGGAATCTCTGATCATGGAAGGGACGCTACGTCCTGGCGAGAAGCTGCTTCCCGAACGTGAACTCGCTAAACAGTTCGATGTCTCACGTCCATCCCTTCGCGAAGCGATACAGCGGCTGGAAGCGAAAGGCTTGCTGCTGCGCCGTCAGGGCGGTGGCACTTTCGTCCAGCAGCATCTCTGGCAAAGCCTCAGCGATCCGCTCGTCAGCCTGCTTACCAAGCATCCGGAATCTCAGTTCGATCTGCTGGAAACGCGCCATGCCCTTGAGGGCATCGCGGCCTATTACGCGGCGCTGCGCGGCACGGAAGAGGATATCGAACGTATCCGCCACTGCCATGTGCAGATACAGCAGGCGCAGGAGAGCGGCGACCTCGACGCCGAGGCGAATGCAGTGATGCAGTATCAGATCGCTGTCACAGAAGCCGCCCATAATGTGGTGCTGCTGCATTTGCTGCGATCGATGGGGCCGATGCTGGAACAAAACGTTCGACAGAATTTTGAATTGCTCTACTCGCGCCGGGAAATGCTGGCGAAGGTGAGCGGTCACCGCGCCAGTATTTTCGAGGCGATTGTCGCTCGCGAGCCGGAACAGGCGCGCGAGGCTTCGCATCGTCACCTGGCGTTCATAGAGGAAATCTTGCTGGACAGAAGTCGGGAGCAAACTCGTCGTGAACGCTCCCTGCGTCGTTTACAGCAACGTAAGGAATAACGCGCGGCAACGAACGCGCGGACATTAACGACGGGCCTGTCTCCTTGTGCTTTGGCAGCAGAGTACAGGGAGACAGGCTCCTGACAATTCAACGTATTAGACACAGATAAGGAATACCCCCCATGTCAGAACGTTTACAGAATGACGTGGATCCGATCGAAACTCGTGACTGGCTACAGGCGATCGAATCGGTCATCCGTGAAGAAGGTGTTGAGCGTGCGCAGTATCTGATCGATCAGGTGCTGAGCGCGGCCCGCAAAGGCGGCGTTAAAGTGGCGGCAGGCGGTAACGCCGTCAGCAACTATATCAACTCTATTGCCGTTGAAGACGAGCCGGAGTATCCGGGCAACACGTCTCTGGAACGTCGTATCCGTTCCGCGATCCGCTGGAACGCCATCGTATCGGTGCTGCGTGCCTCGAAGAAAGATCTGGAGCTGGGCGGTCATCTCTCCTCATTCCAGTCTTCCGCAACCATCTATGAAGTGTGCTTTAACCACTTCTTCCGCGCGCGCAGCGACAAAGACGGCGGCGATCTGGTTTATTTCCAGGGTCATATCTCTCCGGGTATCTACTCACGCGCCTTCCTGGAAGGCCGCCTGACCGAAGAGCAGATGAACAACTTCCGTCAGGAAGTGCACGGCAACGGCCTCTCATCTTATCCGCACCCGAAACTGATGCCGGACTTCTGGCAGTTCCCGACCGTTTCAATGGGTCTGGGTCCGTTGAACGCCATCTATCAGGCGAAGTTCCTGAAGTATCTGGAGCACCGCGGCCTGAAAGACACCTCTAACCAGACCGTTTACGCCTTCCTCGGCGACGGCGAGATGGACGAGCCGGAATCCAAAGGCGCGATCACCATCGCCACCCGCGAGAAGCTGGACAACCTGGTGTTCATCATCAACTGCAACCTGCAGCGTCTGGATGGACCGGTCACCGGCAACGGCAAGATCATTAACGAACTGGAAGGCATCTTCGCGGGCGCCGGCTGGAACGTGATCAAAGTGATCTGGGGCGGTCGCTGGGACGAGCTGCTGAAGAAAGACACCAGCGGCAAGCTGATCCAGCTGATGAACGAAACCGTTGACGGCGACTATCAGACCTTTAAATCCCGCGACGGCGCCTACGTGCGCGAGCACTTCTTCGGCAAATACCCGGAGACGGCGGAACTGGTTAAAGAGTGGTCAGACGAAGAGATCTTCGCCCTGAACCGCGGCGGCCACGATCCGAAGAAAATCTACGCGGCACTGAAGAAAGCGCAGGAGACCAAAGGTCAGCCGACGCTGATTCTGGCGCATACCATCAAAGGCTATGGTATGGGCGACACCGCGGAAGGCAAAAACATCGCGCACCAGGTCAAGAAGATGAACATGGATGGCGT
Source organism: Pantoea latae (assembly GCF_002077695.1). Classification (GTDB taxonomy): domain Bacteria; phylum Pseudomonadota; class Gammaproteobacteria; order Enterobacterales; family Enterobacteriaceae; genus Pantoea; species Pantoea latae. The sequence goes on along the minus strand of NZ_MWUE01000013.1, from coordinate 91,416 downwards.
TCGCTACATCCGCGATCGCTTCAACGTGCCGGTGGCCGACGAGAAAATCGAAGAGCTGCCGTACGTCACCTTCGAGAAAGGCTCCGAAGAGTACAACTACCTGCACGGCCAGCGCGAAAAGCTGGGCGGCTATCTGCCGACCCGTCAGGCGCAGTTCACTGAAAAACTGGAAATGCCGAAGCTGGAAGAGTTCAAGGCGCTGCTGGATGAGCAGAGCAAAGAGATCTCGACCACTATCGCCTTCGTGCGCGCCCTGAACGTGATGCTGAAAAACAAGTCGATCAAAGATCGTCTGGTGCCGATCCTCGCGGACGAAGCCCGCACCTTCGGTATGGAAGGTCTGTTCCGTCAGATCGGTATCTACAGCCCGAACGGTCAGCAGTACACTCCGCAGGACCGCGAGCAGGTTGCTTACTATAAAGAAGACGAGAAAGGCCAGATTCTGCAGGAAGGGATCAACGAGCTGGGCGCAGGTTCATCCTGGCTGGCGGCGGCGACCTCTTACAGCACCAACAACCTGCCGATGATCCCGTTCTACATCTACTACTCCATGTTCGGTTTCCAGCGTATCGGCGACCTGATGTGGCTGGCGGGCGATCAGCAGGCGCGCGGCTTCCTGGTCGGCGGCACCTCCGGTCGTACCACGCTGAACGGCGAAGGTCTGCAGCACGAAGATGGTCACAGCCATATTCAGTCGCTGACCATCCCGAACTGTATCTCTTACGATCCGGCGTACGCTTATGAAGTGGCGGTCATCATGCATGACGGCCTGGTGCGTATGTACGGCGAAGCGCAAGAGAACGTTTACTATTACATCACCACGCTGAACGAAAACTACCACATGCCAGCGATGCCGCAAGGCGCTGAAGAGGGTATCCGTAAGGGTATCTACAAGCTGGAAACCGTGGAAGGCAGCAAAGGCAAAGTGCAGCTGCTGGGCTCAGGCTCTATCCTGCGTCACGTGCGCGAAGCGGCGCAGATCCTGGCGACAGATTACGGCATCGGCTCCGACGTCTACAGCGTCACCTCGTTCACCGAACTGGCGCGCGACGGCCAGGACTGCGAGCGCTGGAACATGCTGCACCCGACCGAAGAAGCGCGCGTGCCGTACATCGCTCAGGTGATGAACGACGCGCCGGCGGTGGCATCGACCGACTACATGAAGCTGTTCGCTGAACAGGTTCGCAGCTATGTGCCGGCCAGCGACTACCGCGTGCTGGGCACCGACGGCTTCGGCCGCTCCGACAGCCGTGAGAACCTGCGTCACCACTTCGAAGTGGACGCCTCCTACGTGGTGGTGGCTGCGCTGGGCGAACTGGCTAAACGTGGCGAAATCGACAAGAAAGTGGTGGCGGACGCGATCGCTAAGTTCGACATCGATGCCGATAAAGTTAACCCGCGTCTGGCTTAAGAGGTAAGAGAGTAATGGCTACTGAAATTAAGGTACCGGATATCGGGTCTGATGAAGTTGAAGTCACCGAGATCCTGGTGAAGGTTGGCGACAAGGTGGAAGCCGAGCAGTCGCTGATCACCGTAGAAGGCGACAAAGCCTCTATGGAAGTCCCCTCGCCGCAGGCGGGCGTGGTGAAAGAGATCAAAATCGCGACCGGCGACAAAGTCGAAACCGGCTCGCTGATCATGATTTTTGACGCAGAGGGCGCAGCAGACGCGGTGCCAGCGGCGGAAGAGAAGAAAGCCGAAGCCGCTCCGGCGCCGGCGGCCGCCTCTACCGCAGCCAAAGAGGTTAACGTACCGGATATCGGCGGCGACGAAGTGGAAGTCACCGAGATCCTGGTGAAAGTCGGCGACAAAATCGAAGCCGAGCAGTCGCTGCTCGTGGTCGAAGGCGACAAAGCCTCAATGGAAGTGCCTGCGCCGTTCGCGGGCACCGTCAAAGAGATCAAAATCGAAACCGGCGCGAAAGTCAGCACCGGCTCGCTGATCATGATCTTCGAAGCGGAAGGCGCAGCGCCGGCAGCGGCGGCGAAGCCGGAAGTGAAAGAAGCGGCGACCTCAGCACCGGCGGCAACCGCGGGCGCGAAAGAGGTCAACGTGCCGGATATCGGCGGCGACGAAGTGGAAGTCACCGAAGTGCTGGTGAAAGTCGGCGATAAAGTAGCAGCCGAGCAGTCGCTGATCGTGGTTGAAGGCGACAAAGCCTCTATGGAAGTGCCTGCGCCGTTCGCCGGCACCGTCAAAGAGCTGAAAGTCGCGACCGGCGATAAAGTCAGCACCGGCTCGCTGATCATGGTGTTCGAAGTGGAAGGCGCGGCGAAAGCCGAAGCGCCGAAGCAGGAAGCCGCGCCCGCGCAGGCACCGGCGAAAGCGGAAGCGCCTGCCGCGGCCGCTGCGCCGAAGGCTGACGCGAAAGGCGACTTCGCCGAGAACGATGCCTACGTGCACGCCACGCCGGTTATCCGTCGTCTGGCGCGCGAGTTCGGCGTTAACCTGGCGAAGGTCAAAGGCACCGGCCGTAAAGGTCGCATCCTGAAAGAAGACGTGCAGAGCTATGTGAAGGACGCGGTAAAACGCGCCGAAGCGGCGCCAGCGGCGGCCGCCAGCGGCGGAAGCCTGCCAGGCCTGCTGCCGTGGCCGAAAGTGGACTTCAGCAAGTTCGGCGAAGTGGAAGAAGTAGAGCTGGGCCGCATCCAGAAAATCTCTGGCGCAAACCTGAGCCGTAACTGGGTGGTGATCCCGCACGTTACGCACTTCGACAAAACCGATATCACCGATCTCGAAGCGTTCCGCAAGCAGCAGAACGCCGAAGCGGAGAAGCGCAAGCTGGACGTGAAGTTCACCCCGGTGGTGTTCATCATGAAAGCGGTCGCGGCCGCGCTGGAGCAGATGCCGCGCTTCAACAGCTCGCTGTCGGAAGATGCGCAGCGCCTGACGCTGAAGAAGTACATCAACATCGGCGTGGCGGTCGATACGCCGAACGGCCTGGTGGTTCCGGTCTTTAAAGACGTGAACAAGAAAGGCATCACTGAGCTGTCTCGCGAGCTGATGGCGACCTCGAAGAAGGCGCGCGACGGCAAGCTGACCGCCAGCGATATGCAGGGCGGCTGCTTCACCATCTCCAGCCTGGGCGGCCTCGGCACCACGCACTTCGCGCCGATCGTCAACGCGCCGGAAGTGGCTATCCTCGGCGTCTCCAAGTCGGCGATGGAACCGGTGTGGAACGGTAAAGAGTTCGTGCCGCGTCTGATGATGCCGATCTCGCTCTCCTTCGACCACCGCGTGATCGACGGAGCGGATGGTGCGCGTTTCATCACCATCATTGGCAATATGTTGTCCGATATTCGCCGTCTGGTGATGTAAGTACACTCAAGGCCGGCAATCGCCGGCCTTGTTGTAAAGATTCGTGGCATCGCGGTTTGCAGTTTATTAACAATTCTGTAAACTCTTGCGGTGAAAAATGTCCCGGTGGAGCAAAGGACATCGTGAGCCTGTTTCGTCAGGCGTAACTGACTCAGTCAGTTGTTGACGCCCAGCGCGCAGCACCCGCAGCGTACTTAAGATACGCGAGGCGTCGCGCACTGCCCGGATGCAAGTGGCCGACCAGCCTGATGAAAAACGCTCTACGTCTGACCCGCCGGATCACAACTAAGAGGTCATGATGAGTACAGAGATTAAAACCCAGGTCGTGGTACTTGGGGCTGGTCCTGCAGGTTACTCTGCAGCCTTCCGTTGCGCTGATTTAGGTCTGGAAACCGTACTGGTAGAGCGTTACAGCACCCTCGGCGGTGTCTGTCTGAACGTGGGCTGTATCCCGTCAAAAGCGCTGCTGCACGTTGCTAAAGTGATCGAAGAGGCGAAAGCCCTGGAAGAGCACGGCATCGTGTTTGGTCAGCCCTCTACGGACATCAACAAAGTCCGCACCTGGAAAGAAAAAGTCATTAACCAGCTGACCGGCGGCCTCGCAGGTATGGCGAAAGGGCGTAAAGTCAAGGTGGTTAACGGCCTGGGCAAATTCACCGGTGCCAATACTCTGGTTGTGGAAGGAGAAGGCGGCGCGACCACCATCAACTTCGACAACGCTATTATCGCGGCCGGCTCGCGTCCGATCACGCTGCCGTTTATTCCGCACGACGATCCGCGCGTCTGGGACTCTACCGATGCGCTGGAGCTGAAAGAAGTGCCGGAGCGCATGCTGGTGATGGGCGGCGGTATTATCGGTCTGGAAATGGGCACCGTTTACCACGCGCTGGGTTCGCAGATTGACGTGGTTGAGATGTTCGATCAGGTTATCCCGGCGGCCGACAAAGACGTGGTGAAAGTCTTCACCAAGCGTATCGCCAAACAGTTCAACCTGATGCTGGAAACCAAAGTCACCGCGGTCGAAGCCAAAGAAGACGGCATCTACGTGACGATGGAAGGCAAAAAAGCGCCGGCTGAACCGCAGCGTTACGACGCGGTGCTAGTGGCGATCGGCCGCGTGCCGAACGGTAAAGGTCTGGATGCAGGCAAAGCGGGCGTGGAAGTGGACGATCGCGGCTTTATCCGCGTCGACAAGCAGATGCGCACCAACGTGCCGCACATCTACGCTATCGGCGATATCGTCGGCCAGCCGATGCTGGCGCATAAAGGCGTGCACGAAGGCCACGTGGCGGCAGAAGTTATCGCCGGCATGAAGCACTACTTTGATCCGAAAGTGATCCCGTCTATCGCCTACACCGAGCCGGAAGTAGCATGGGTTGGCCTGACCGAAAAAGAAGCGAAAGAGAAGGGCATCAGCTACGAGACGGCGACCTTCCCGTGGGCAGCCTCTGGCCGCGCTATCGCCTCTGACTGCGCTGACGGCATGACCAAGCTGATCTTCGACAAAGAGACGCATCGCGTTATCGGCGGCGCGGTTGTCGGCACCAACGGCGGCGAGCTGCTAGGCGAAATCGGTCTGGCGATCGAGATGGGCTGCGACGCAGAAGATATCGCGCTGACTATCCACGCGCACCCGACGCTGCACGAGTCGGTTGGCCTGGCGGCTGAGATCTTCGAAGGCAGCATCACCGACCTGCCGAACCCGAAAGCGAAGAAGAAGTAAGTTTCTTTTGCTGAGAAAGAGAAAGCCTCCGGAAGGGGGCTTTTTTATTGGCTGAATAGTGAACATATCAGTTCATTTTGCGCGTCCAGTTCGCCTGAGGCCGCTTTTTCAAAAGAGTTTTATCTGACTCATCAGCTGTGCGCTGCACGGTGCTGGTTAGCTTTAGGCTGTGATTGCTTTTTACTGGTGCTTAAAGGTAATAGCGAATGAGATAGAGGAAGTAGATGCGGCGAGGATGAGAGATGAAGAGTGTGTTGATACCCTTTTTCTGGGGTTGATTTTAAATTGCTTTTTTAGAGTGTTCAATAAAAGGGTTTTTATCAGATTTTCGTCAAAAATAGTAGTTTATGAATGGGTTAGGATGGCTAGGTAACAGTTCACTGCCGTACAGGCAGCTTAGAAAGCCATCCCCGAGCAGCACGCGAACTACAGTAAGTTCACTGCCGTACAGGCAGCTTAGAAATTAATCGGAACGGTAATGTTAACGGCAGAACCGTTCACTGCCGTACAGGCAGCTTAGAAATGCTGCTCCAGCACAGGGAGTGCAATCTCCAAGTTCACTGTCGTACAGGCAGCTCAGAAAACTCTGTGGGCAAGCGACCAACGCCAGCAGCTGTTCACTGCCGTACAAGCAGTCTCGATAGGCACGACTATCTTTTCTCTAGCCTCCAGCCCATTCCTCCCCAACACAGCCAACCCCATAACCCACACACTCATATTCTCAGCAAAAGCTAGCCAAAAAGTTATATCTCAACCTTAATCCTCTCCGTGCCATTCCTTAAAACAGCGACGTCAAACCAGAACAAATTAACAAACTCTTCTTCACACCATGCCCTCTCGCCCCAGCTAGCCCAAAAACCGAAAAACCGCACTTTTTTACCCGGTTAATTATGTTGTGTTTTTGTAAACAGATTAACAAACAGCCTGAACCCTGCTATGCTGCCCCACGCGGAACCGGGCACCTTACCCTACTCATGGAATGCTGTTGTCACCAGGGTGCACCGGAAACCCATACAATGTGAGCGAGGAGAACGTCGTGCTAGTAGAATACCGTAAGCACGTTGCCGAGCGTGCTGCCCAGGGGATCGTACCTAAGCCGTTAGATGCTTCCCAGATGGCCGCGCTGGTTGAACTGCTGAAAAACCCGCCAGCGGGTGAAGAAGAATTCCTGACCGATCTGTTGGTCAACCGTGTCCCACCCGGCGTTGATGAAGCCGCCTACGTTAAAGCGGGTTTCCTTGCCGCAGTCGCTAAAGGCGAAACGACCTCTCCTCTGGTATCCCCCGAAAAAGCGATTGAACTGCTGGGCACCATGCAAGGCGGTTACAACATTCATCCGCTGATTGACGCGCTGGACGACGCGAAGCTGGCGCCGATTGCCGCCAAAGCGCTGTCGCATACGCTGCTGATGTTTGACAACTTCTACGACGTTGAAGAGAAAGCGAAAGCGGGCAATACTCATGCGCAGCAGGTAATGCAATCCTGGGCGAATGCCGAGTGGTATCTGTCACGCCCCGAGCTGGCAGAAAAAATCACCGTTACCGTGTTCAAAGTGACCGGCGAAACCAACACCGACGACCTCTCTCCGGCGCCGGATGCCTGGTCACGCCCGGATATTCCTCTGCACGCGCTGGCGATGCTGAAAAACGCCCGTGAAGGCATTCATCCGGATGAGCCGGGCAACGTCGGCCCGATCAAGCAGATTGAAGCGCTGCAGGCCAAAGGCTATCCGCTGGCTTACGTCGGCGACGTGGTCGGCACCGGCTCTTCCCGTAAATCCGCGACCAACTCCGTGCTGTGGTTCATGGGCGACGACATTCCGAACGTCCCGAACAAAAAAGGTGGCGGTCTGGTGCTGGGCAGCAAAATCGCACCGATCTTCTTCAACACCATGGAAGATGCGGGCGCGCTGCCGATCGAAGTGGACGTGGGCGAGCTGAACATGGGCGACGTGATTGACGTCTACCCGTATAAAGGCGAAGTGCGCAACCACGAAACCGGCGAGCTGCTGGCCAGCTTTACCCTGAAAACCGACGTGCTGATCGACGAAGTGCGCGCCGGTGGCCGTATCCCGCTGATTATCGGTCGCGGCCTCACCAGCAAAGCGCGTGAATCGCTGGGCCTGCCGCACAGCGACGTGTTCCGTCAGGCGAAAGACGTGGCGGAAAGCGCGCGCGGCTACTCGCTGGCGCAGAAAATGGTCGGTCGCGCCTGCGGCGTGGCGGGTGTTCGTCCGGGCGCGTACTGCGAACCGAAGATGACCTCGGTTGGCTCGCAGGACACAACCGGTCCGATGACGCGCGACGAGCTGAAAGATCTGGCGTGCCTCGGCTTCTCCGCCGATCTGGTGATGCAGTCGTTCTGCCACACCGCTGCCTATCCGAAGCCGGTCGACGTTAACACGCACCACACGCTGCCGGACTTTATTATGAACCGCGGCGGCGTTTCGCTGCGTCCGGGCGACGGCGTGATCCACTCGTGGCTGAACCGCATGCTGCTGCCGGACACCGTCGGCACCGGCGGCGACTCGCACACCCGCTTCCCGATCGGTATCTCGTTCCCGGCCGGCTCTGGCCTGGTGGCCTTCGCCGCCGCGACCGGCGTGATGCCGCTCGATATGCCGGAATCTGTGCTGGTGCGCTTTAAAGGCAAAATGCAGCCGGGTATCACCCTGCGCGATCTGGTGCACGCTATCCCGCTGTACGCTATCAAACAGGGTCTGCTGACCGTTGAGAAGAAAGGCAAAAAGAACATCTTCTCTGGCCGCATCCTGGAGATCGAAGGTCTGCCGGATCTGAAGGTCGAGCAGGCTTTCGAACTGACTGACGCCTCGGCCGAACGTTCAGCGGCGGGCTGCACCATCAAGCTGGATAAAGCGCCGATTATCGAATACCTCAGCTCCAACATCGTGCTGCTGAAGTGGATGATCGCGGAAGGCTACGGCGATCGCCGTACGCTGGAGCGTCGTATTCAGGGCATGGAAAAATGGCTGGCGGATCCGCAGCTGTTGGAAGCGGACGCCGACGCGGAGTACGCGGCGGTGATCGAGATCGATCTGGCGGACATCAAAGAGCCGATCCTTTGCGCGCCGAACGATCCAGACGACGCGCGTCTGCTCTCCGACGTGCAGGGCGAGAAGATCGACGAAGTGTTTATCGGTTCGTGCATGACCAACATTGGTCACTTCCGCGCAGCGGGTAAACTGCTCGACAGCCACAAAGGCCAGCTGCCGACCCGTCTGTGGGTGGCGCCGCCGACCAAGATGGACGCGGCGCAGCTGACCGAAGAGGGCTACTACAGCGTCTTCGGCAAGAGCGGCGCGCGCATCGAGATCCCGGGCTGTTCGCTCTGCATGGGTAACCAGGCGCGCGTACAGGACGGCGCGACGGTGGTCTCCACCTCGACCCGTAACTTCCCGAACCGTCTCGGCACCGGCGCCAACGTCTATCTGGCGTCGGCGGAACTGGCTGCGGTCGCTTCGCTGCTCGGCAAACTGCCGACGCCGGACGAGTACCAGCAGTTTATGGTGCAGGTGGATAAAACCGCCAGCGACACCTACCGCTACCTCAACTTTGATCAGCTGAATCAGTACACCGATAAAGCGGACAACGTGATTTTCCAGACAGCGGTCTGAGTTCTGCGCTAAAAACAAAGGGGCGATAATCGCCCCTTTTTCTTTTCTCGTTTCCCCGCAATAATGTCGCCCCGATCTCACTTTAGCGTTGATGATGCGCACACACTCATTGGGTGCGGATCCACTCGCGTCATTAACCACAGGGTTACCCATGGAATACGAATTTTTACGCGACCTCACCGGGCAGGTGAAAGTCCGCATGTCGATGGATCATGAAGCGGTGGGCCACTGGTTCAACGAAGAAGTGAAAGAAAACCTGGCGCTGCTGGATGAAGTCGAAGCCGCGATGCGCGCTATCAAGGGCAGCGAGCGCCAGTGGCAGCGTATCGGCCACGAATATACGCTGTGGATGGACGATGAAGAGATCATGATCCGCGCCAACCATCTCGCCTTAGAGGATGATGGGCTGGAAGAGGGCATGAACTACTACGACGAAGAGAGCCTCTCTTTCTGCGGCGTTGAGGATTTTCTCGCCGTGATGAACGCCTACCGCCAGTTTTTGCAGGGGCGCTGAGTCAGGGCCATTCCCAGGGATTGAGCAGCTGCGCGCCCATGCCGGTAAAGTCCTTCAGGTTGCGCGTCACCAGCACCATATCGTGCTGCCAGGCGATCGCGGCGATAATGGCGTCATTTGCGGCGCGTTTATCCGGCACGTGCAGGCGTGCGCAGTAGCGCGCCGCGTCGACGTCAAAGGGAAGAATACGATCGTTAAACTCCCTCAGCACCGCCGTTTCGAACCACGTTCGCAGCCGGGCTGCCTGAGCAAGATCGCGGCGCGCCATCTGCGCGATGCCTTTCTCGATCTCCATAATGGTGATGACCGAAAGAAACATATCGCCGGCGTCGACGCTATCGGTCCAGGCGGAGACCGCAGTATCGATAGCGCGCGTACGCGCCTTGCGCAGTTCGGAAATCACGTTGGTGTCCAGCAAATATCTCATGAAAAATCGACGTCCCTGAAGCCCACGTTGCCGCGTTCCGGCTCGAATTCAATTTCCGCCACGTCCGGCATCGCCAGCGCATCCTGAATATTGCGGCGCGTTCCGGTCAGCTTTTTATACGCCTCAAAGGTCAGCAGAACATGGGCGGGTTTGCCGCGATCGGTGATGTAGACCGGCCCTTCCTCCGCCGCTTTTTTGGCGTTCGACACCTGCTGGTTAAACTCTCTGCTCGACAGCGTGAAGATTTTCATCGCGCGCCTCCGCTTTTGTAGTGATGTTGCTACATTCTAGCAAGGGCTGCTGTTTTTTCAACCAGCGGACAGCAAGAATATAGCGTCGCAAAAGGCGGTTAACGAATGTTTTGTTTAGGCTTTGCGTCCCGGCGCGCAAAAAGGCAAGCTGTGACCGACTTAAACATTACGGATGATCTTTATGCGTTTCATTACAACATGCATCACTATTACGTTTCTGCTGAATATGGTTTCCGCACAGGCGTCAGACATGGATAACGCCCGCCTGGCGGCGGTCGCGCAGCAGGAGGAGCAGACGCTGAAGGCACGTATCGGTATCGCCGTGATCGACACCGGCACGTCACACGTCGCCAGCTACCGCGGCAACGAGCGTTTTCCGCTGAACAGCACTCATAAAGCGCTACTGTGCGGCATGCTGCTTAACGAGCAGGAGAAAGGCAAACTGCGGCTTACAGAGCGCACGCAGTTCGACCGAGCCGCGCTGGTCACCTATTCGCCGGTTAGCGAAAAGTTTGTCGCGCCTGCCGATATGAGCTTGCAGCAGCTCTGCAGCGCGGCGATAAGCTACAGTGACAACACGGCGGCGAATCTGATTGCAGAAAAGCTGGGCGGACCGGCAGCGGTTACCCGGTTCTTCGCGCACCTGGGCGACAAAGTCACGCGTCTGGATCGTCATGAGCCTGAGCTGAACAGCGCCATTCCCGGCGATGTGCGCGATACCACCACGCCGCTCGCCATTAGCGAGACGCTGCGCAAGCTGACGCTGGGCGAGGCGCTAACGCCTGTGTCGCGCGCGCAGCTGCTGCAGTGGATGCATGATGACAAAGTGGCGGATGCGCTGCTGCGCTCGGTGTTACCGGCGGGATGGCGCATTGCCGACAAAACCGGTGCGGGCGAGTATGGATCGCGCTCGATCGTCAGCGTGGTGTGGCCGGAAAACGGCAAGCCGCTGATTGTGTCTGTCTATGTTACGCAAACAGAGGCAACGCTGGCGCAGAGCAACGCGGCGATTGCCCGCATCGGCAAGGCGATTTTCGCCGCCGTGCGTCAGTAGCAAAAAAAGGCGCCTTATCCTCGGCGCCTTTTTTCAGCGACACCGTCACACGCCGCTGGTCACCGCACGTGGCTCATGCACCTGCTCTTCATCGACGATCGGCTCCACCTTGCCCATCAGGAACAGGTAGTTAAGAATACCGATCACCACCAGCACGGCGGAGAAGACCAGCGCCCAGGTGAAGTTACCGGTCGCGCCAACAATCGCGCCGGTAATAATCGGGCCGACCGCGCCGCCCATATTCGACACCGTGTTCTGCAAACCGGCGACGATCGAGACGCTGTTTTTCGGCGCGACGTCGCCCGGCAGCGCCCAGACCTGCGAGGCGGCGACGGTGGTGCCTGACTTGGCGATACAGAGCAGCAGCACGGTCATAAACACCGATTCGGTAAAGGGCGCGAAGCCGATGCAGAGCGCCATCAGCAGGCCGATGGTCAGGAACAGCTTGCGCGTAGCGGTCAGCGACAGCAGCTTTTTGTGCACGATGCGATCCGACGCCCAGCCCGCCAGCACTTCGATCACCATGCCGCAGATCAGCGGCAGCGCGGCGACGAAGCCCATCTTGAGAAAGTCCATGCCTTTGTCTTTCACCAGATAGGTCGGCAGCCAGGTAATAAAGAAGTAGGAGGTGTAGTTAATGGTGAAAAAGCCGATACACATCGCCCAGATGTTGCGATAGCGCAGCAGCTTGTACCACTTCATCGGGCGCACGCCTTTCTCGCCGTGCTTCTGCGCCTGGCCGTCGCGGATCAGACGCACCTCGTTCCGATCGATCTTTTTATGATCTTCCGGGTTCTCGGCGTAGATAAAGTACCAGGCGATCACCCAGAACAGGCCGATGGCGCCGATCGCCAGAAAAGTAATGCGCCAGTCCACCATGGCGATCATCCAGACGATCAGCGGCATCGCCACCGCGCCGCCGAATTTCGAGGCGCTGTCGAACAGCCCGGAGACGGTGGCGCGTTCGCGATCCGGGAACCAGCGCGCGGCGATGCCCGCGTTGCTGGGATAGGCGGCCGCTTCGCCGACGCCCAGCGCCAGACGCAGCGCCAGCAGCGATTTAAAGCCGGTTGCCAGGCCCATCGCCATAGTGGCGATCGACCACCAGCCGACGGCGATGCCCAGCCCCTTTTTCTGGCCGAAGCGGTCGGCGAACCAGCCCGCCGGGATTTGCAGCAGCGCATAGGACCAGAAGAAGGCGGCCATAATCAGGCCCATCATCTCTGGGTTGATCTCCAGCTCGGTGATCAGATGCGGCGCGGCGGCGGAGAGCACGGTCCGGTCAATATAGTTAATGGCAACCGCCAGCCACATCAGGCCAGCGATCCACCAGCGAATTTTGGTCGAGCGCAGCGTAGGGTTCATCATTGTTTTCCACTCGAATCAGGTTGCAGGCGAGGGCGGCGCTTACGCCAGCCCGTTCATCACGTTGACCGGCCGCTCATGCTGTTGAACGCACTGCAGGATCTGCGATACGCAGCGTTCGCCGATGGCGCTGATGGCACCGTCGGTATAGCCGGCGATATGCGAGGTCGGGATAAAGTTGCTCAGGCTAAACAGCGGATGGGTGGTGAGTGGCTCCTGAACAAAGACGTCAGCCGCCGCACCCGCAATCACGTTGTCCTGCAGCGCCTGGAAGAGATCCTCTTCATTCACCACGCCGCCGCGCGACACGTTGATCAAAAAGGCGCTCTTCTTCATGCGACGCAGGCGCGCGCCGTCGAACAGGTTGCGCGTCTGGTCGGTTAACGGCGTATGCAGGGTGATGAAGTCGCTCTCTTCCGTCAGCCGATCGAGGCTGACGAAGGTAATGCCGTGCTCGGCGGCAAACGCCTCGTCGGGATAGAAATCAAAGGCGATGACGCGCATGTTGAAGCCTTTCGCGCGCAGCGCCACCTGCTTGCCGATATTGCCTAGCCCAATAATGCCCAGGGTTTTGCCGTAGACGTCGGTGGCGAAAATGCGCGGCCAGCTTCCGGCGCGCGTTTCCGTCGCCGCCTGCGTCACCTGACGCGCGGCGTTGAGGATCAGCGCAAAGGCGAAGTCGGCGACGGCGTGCTTGTTGGCGTCCGGCACGTTGGTAACGTAGATGCCGCGCGCGCGCGTGGCGTCAAGGTCGATATTGTCGACGCCGACGCCGTGCTTGCAGACGATCTTCAGCTGCGGCGCCTGCGCCAGCAGCGCCTCGTTTACCTCGGTAAAGGCAACGATCATCGCCACCGTTTCCGGCAGGTGTGGCGCCAGCGCCTCAGGCGACGCGTCGGCGGGCAGAGTCACCAGCTCGAAGCCGTGCTGGTTGAGGATTTCAATTGGCGCCGCGTCATATTTCGCGAACGACGGCGAGGTGCAGATTACTTTCATCGCGTTTCCCGGTGTGTAAGTCGAACAGGCAAGGGCAGCAACGGCTGCCCTGACGGCCATTACTTCAGGTACTGATTGACGACCTGACGGATTTTTTGCTCTTCGTCGGCACTAAAGCGCACCGCGTAGCGGCTCTCGCCGACGTCGTAGCCGAGCAGCGCCACCGCTTTCTTCACCGCCGCCGGCGAGAAGCCGATGCTGTAGAGGTCGGTGCGCAGGCCGGTCACGTTCTCCTGCGCCGCGCGTGAACCCTCGATATCGCCCGCGTTGAAGCGCGCCCAGATGGCGTTGATCTCGTTCGGCGCGGCGTTGGCCAGACCGGAGATACAGGCGGAGCAGCCGTCGACGAAGCCCTGATGGATCAGCGAGTCGGGGCCATTGAGCACGTCAAAGTTCTCGATGCCTTCCGCTGCCTTAATAAAGCCGCTCAGGCTCTCATAGCTGCCTGCCGAATCTTTGATGCCGATAATATTGGGATGCGACGCCAGCGCGCGCACGGTTTCCGGCTGCAGCGTGTTGCCGGTGCGCGCCGGAATGTTGTAGAGGAACAGCGGCACCTCAAGGGCGTCAGCCACCGTCTGGTAGTGGTAGATCAGCTCGTCCTGCTTGAGCGGCACAAAATAGGGAGTGATCACGGAAACGGCATCGACGCCCAGCTTCGCAATCTGTTTGCCGAGGCGAATGGTCTCACGCGTCGAGATCTCGCCGATATGCGCCACGACCGGCGCGCGGCCGTTAACCTCATCGACGCAGGTTTCAGTCACCGCGACCTTCTCCTGCTCGTTCAGCACAAAGAATTCGCCGTTGGTGCCGCCGCAGAAGATGCCGTTGCCCGCATCCAGCTGGCGTTTTACCTGCTCGCGCTGGGCGGCCGGGTTAAAGGCGCCTTCCCGATCGAAACAGGTGACAATGGCGGTCAATACGCCGGTAATTTTCTGGCTCATACAATCCTCTTTATTCCTGGTGTGAAGGGAACAGCGTCAGGTAGACGTCACGGACGTCATTCGCGCTGACGGCAGCAGGCACGTTCTTCATCAGACGCTGCACGTCGAGCGCCGCTTCCACTAAATAGGGCAGGTGATCCGGGCCGATGCCAAGCTCTTCAAGGCTGGCGGGCAGCCGCAGACGTTTAACCAGCGCGGTGAAGTAAGCCACCAGCGCGTGCGATTTCGCCTCGTCGTCCAGCGCGAGATCGGCGTCGGGCAGCAGATCGTAGGCCTGAGCGAATTTGCTCACCGCGGAGGGACGAACGAAGGTCATGCAGGGCGCCAGCAGAATGGCGTTGGCGACGCCGTGCGGCAGATGATATTTGCCGCCCAGCGGATAGGACATGGCGTGCACCAGATGCGTGCCCGCGTGGGCGATCGCCGCGCCGCCGTAATAAGAGGCCCACAGCATATCCAGACGCGCCTGCAGATTATGTGGCTCGGCAACGGCGGTTTCGAGGCTGGCGAACAGCTTTTTCATGCCGATCAGCGCGTAGTTGTCGCTGACGGGATTCGACACCGTGGCGGTGAAGCATTCGATCAGATGGCACAGGGCGTCGATGCCGGTGGAAGAGGCGATATGCGCCGGCATGCTGGTGGTCAGCTCCGGCACCAGCGCCACGAAGTCGGGCAGCATCACCGGCGAGATAATGCCGACTTTGGTTTCGCGTTCCGGGATCGCCAGAATGGCGTTCGGCGTCGCTTCCGAACCGGTGCCTGCGGTGGTCGGGATCAGCAGCGAGGTGGTGCGCGTCACCGGTTTTTCGCCCGCCAGCAGCGCCTCCAGCGATGGGGCGTGGTCGACGCAGAGCACCGACAGCAGCTTGGCAACATCCAGCACGCTGCCGCCACCGACGCCAATCACCAGATCTACGTCACGCGTGGGCAGCGCCGCCAGGATAGCGGCGACGTCGTGCTGGCTCGGCTCCGGCGGCACGCTGTTGATCACGCTAACGCTGGCGATGTGCTGCTTCAGCTGGGCGATCAGCGTCTGCACCGCCGGAATGGTTTCAATATTCTTGTCGGTCACCAGCAGCGCGCTGGCCTTCTCTTTCAGCAGATAGCTAATGTCGTTCAGCGCCTGATAGCCGCTAATTACCGTGCTGTTGATGTTCATTTCATACCCTTATTACTGCGGTTCCAGACTGAATGATTGGTTTTGCTCACGTCAGTGCGATGTCTGTCACTTACTGTGCCTCAATTTATAGGGCATATTGATTTCGATTAATTTGATCTTGCTCACATATAATCAATCATGATTGAATATAATCATTAACAGCGGCACAGAGTCGAATCGGGAGAGAAAATGACGCAGAAGTCCTGGAAAACGCCGGTGCTGGTGATCGCGGATGATTTTACCGGCGCCAACGACGCGGGCAGCGGACTGGCCCAGGCGGGGGCGCGCGTGCATGTGCTGTTCAGCAGCGAGACGCCGCTGGAGGCAGACGCCGCCGACGTCTGGGTGATCAGCACCGACAGCCGTGCCCTCAACGCGCAAGAGGCAGCCGCGCGCACGGAAGCGGTGGTGCGTCGGCATCAGGCTTTTATTGCGCAGGGCTGGCTGTTTAAAAAGATCGACTCCACGCTGCGCGGCAACATCGGCGCAGAGGTGCGCGCCGCGCTGACCGCCAGCGGCAAACAGCGGGCGCTGATTGTGCCTGCCGTGCCGCGGCTGGGGCGCGTCACGCTTGGCGGTGAAGTGCGGGTGAACGGCGTGCCGCTGCTCGAAACCGAATACGCCAGCGATCCGAAAACGCCAGTGATCAGCGGACGCGTCTTAACGCAGCTGGGGATCGACGGCAGTGAAATCGATCTCGCCACGCTGCGCAGCGATCGCTTTCCTGCGCGGCTGGCTGAGGCAGAGGGCGCGGTGGTGATCGATGCAGAGCACGAAAGCGATATCGCACGCATCCTGGCCGCTGCCGCGCAGCTTGACGACACCCCGCTGCTGGTCGGCGCCGCCGGTCTGAGCGACGCGCTCGGCGCGCAGCTTGCCGCACGCGATGCCGCGCCGGTGCTGGCGGCCATCGGATCGATGAGCGCCAGCGCGCAGCAGCAGATCGCCCGGCTGGCTGCACAGCGAGAGATTACGCTGGTGGAGGTGGATATCCGCCAGCTGTTTGGCCAGCCGCGCTGGCCAGACGGCGCACAGTGGGCCGCGCAGGCCATCGCCGCGCTGCGCGACGGGCGTCATACGGTGCTCCGCACCTGTCAGCGCGCCGATCAGCGGCATGAGATCGACGCGCTTTGTCAGCAGCAGCAGATCACGCGTCAGCAGCTTGGCGAGGCGATTTGCCGGTTTTTAGGCGAGCTGATCCTGACCATCTGCCGCGCGCAGCGGCCTGCCGGGCTCTATCTTTCCGGCGGCGACGTGGCGATTGCGGTGGCGCAGGCGCTGGGCGCCAGCGGCTTTCAGATTCAGGGCATCGTGGCGGGCTGCGTGCCGCACGGCGTCCTGCTTAACAGTGAATTTACCCTGCCGGTGATGACCAAAGCGGGCGGTTTTGGCGACGAAAACACCCTGGTAGCAGCCATTCGTTTTATTGAGGAGAAGTCGAGTGAGTAAAATTATTGCGGTGACCATGGGCGATCCGGCGGGCATCAGCCCGGAGATCATCATCAAAGCGCTGGCGGAAGGCGACCTTAACGGCGCGCCGGCGGTGGTGGTGGGATGCGCGGCGACGCTGCGTCGTATTCTTGCCCTGAATATTACGCCGCAGGTGGAGCTGCGCGTGCTGGATAGCGTAAAAGAGGCGCACTTTGCGCCGGGCATCATCAACGTGATCGATGAGCCACTGGCCGATCCAGACACCCTGAAGCCCGGCGTGGTGCAGAAGCAGGCGGGCGATCTCGCCTGGCGCTGCGTAAAGCGCGCCACCGAGCTGGCGCTGGCGGGCGAAGTCCAGGCGATCGCCACCGCGCCGCTGAATAAAGAGGCGCTGCACTCGGCGGGTCATCTCTATCCCGGCCACACTGAGCTGCTGGCGCATCTGACCGACACCAAAGATTACGCGATGGTGCTCTACACCGATAAGCTAAAGGTTATTCACGTCACCACCCATATCGCGCTGCGCAAGTTCCTCGACACGTTGAACCAGACGCGCATTAAAACGGTGATCGGCATGGCGGACACCTTCCTTCGCCGCGTCGGCTTTGAAAAGCCGCGTATCGCGGTGGCTGGCGTCAACCCGCACGCCGGCGAAAACGGCCTGTTCGGCGACGAGGAGATCACCACCGTCGCGCCAGCGGTGAAGGCGATGAAGGAGCAGGGCATCGAGGTTTTCGGTCCCTGTCCGCCGGATACGGTGTTCCTGCAGTGTCAGGAAGGGCAGTATGACATTGTGGTGGCGATGTATCACGATCAGGGGCATATCCCGTTGAAACTGCTTGGCTTTTACGACGGCGTCAATATCACTGCCGGTTTGCCGTTTATCCGCACCTCTGCGGACCACGGCACCGCTTTTGATATCGCATGGACAGGAAAAGCGAAGTCTGAGAGCATGGCGATCTCCATTAAACTCGCGATGCAGCTAGCATAGGGAAATATGAAGGGACAAAGTCGCCTTGACCAGATTATGGACTATCTGAAAAGCCATAATCTGGTGACTGTTGATCAGCTGGTGAGTGCGATCTCCGCCTCGCCAGCAACCATTCGACGTGATTTGATTAAGCTGGATAAGGAAGGGGTGATTAGCCGCAGCCACGGCGGCGTCACGCTGAATCGCTTTATTCCGGCGCAGCCCACTACGCTGGAGAAGATGCAGCGTAATCTGGCAGAGAAGCAGGCGATTGCCCATCACGCCGCTACGTTTGTACAGTCGGGCGACGCGGTGGTGCTGGACGCCGGCACCACCATGCTGGAGCTGGCGCGTCAGCTGACGCATCTGCCGCTGCGCGTGATCACCGCCGATCTGCATATCGCGCTGTTTCTTTCCGAATTCAAACAGATTGAAGTGACCATCATCGGCGGCCGCATCGACGACTCTAGCCAGTCCTGTATCGGCGAGCACGGGCGTCGTCTGCTGCGCAGCATTAACCCCGATATCGCATTCGTCAGCTGCAACTCCTGGAGCCTGGAGCGCGGCATTACCACGCCGACAGAAGAGAAGGCCGGGCTGAAGCGGGATCTGCTGGCGAATGCGGGGCGCCGTATCCTGCTGGCGGATAGCAGCAAGTATGGCTCCTGGTCGCTGTTCTGCGCCGCGCCGGTGGATGAGCTGACCGATGTAGTGACCGACAGCCGCTTAGACGATGAGGTGTGCCGCACGCTGCGCGAGCGCGGGATTGCGCTGACGCTGACGGATTAGGTTTGCTGAACGGGCTGCGTCAGCTTTTCACTGGTTGAGCTCAATAAGAGAGATGCGCGGGGAATATTACGCGTGTGAGTGGGGTTAAGCGCTGACGCTGACAAAGGTAATCCTGCTTTTTTTGCGAGAGTGAGAGGCATTTCCCGCTTGGGTTTTTAATCCGGAATACTTTTCCAAACCCTTTTTTGGCGACCGGATATAACTTATTGAAAAATAAGGTGTGGAAGTGCGTACCAAATAAAAGGGGTATAGCGCCAATAGTGCTGTTTTTTTATCGAGATATGAGTAGGTTAGTTTGGTAAGGTAACAGTTCACTGCCGTACAGGCAGCTTAGAAAAACGGGAATGAGCCGGATCTAACTGGCCTGAAGTGCACTGCCGTACAGGCAGCTTAGAAAAAACTACAAAGCAGGTTTGAGCATGTAACCGGAGTACTCTGCCGCACAGGCACCCCATCAACCCCATGGCCACAGCCCGGCAAGCGATTAACACTCACCCTAACATCCCAACCAACAAAACGGCGCGCGCCCGGCATCCTTATCCCACATTGCGCGCGCCCACGATTACACCGTCTTCAACCCCACCGCCGGAATATTGCGGCCGTAGTAAATCTCGCGCATCTCCTTCCACAGCAGGTCGGTAATCCGCTTATGCTCGGCCGGGCTGAGATCCTCCGGGCGGGTATTAAACAGGTAGTGCTTCAGGTCAAATTCCTTCAGCAACATCTTGGTGTGAAAGATATTTTCCTGATAAACGTTCACATCCACCATGTCATACATCGCCTTCATATCTTCCGACATAAAGTTCTGGATCGAATTAATCTCATGGTCGATAAAGTGTTTTACGCCGTTAACGTCGCGGGTAAAACCGCGCACGCGATAGTCGACGGTGACAATATCGGATTCCAGCTGGTGGATCAGGTAATTCAGCGCCTTTAGCGGAGAGATTACGCCGCAGGTGGAGACTTCGATATCGGCGCGGAAGGTGCAGAGTCCGCCTTCAGGATGGCTTTCCGGGTAGGTGTGCACGCAAATATGGCTTTTATCGAGGTGCGCCACCACGGAATTAGGCAGCGGGCCAGGATGCTCCGAGTTGTCGATATCTTTGGGATCGATCGGCTCTTCGCTCACCAGAATGGTGACGCTGGCGCCCTGCGGTTCATAATCCTGGCGCGCGATATTCAGCACGTTCGCGCCGATGATCGAACAGGTCTCCGTCAGGATCTCCGTCAGACGATTGGCGTTGTACTGCTCGTCGATATAGGCGATATAGCCATCGCGCTCGGCTTCAGTATTCGCATAGCAAATATCGTAAATACAAAAACTCAGGCTTTTGGTCAGGTTGTTGAAGCCATGCAGTTTAAGCTTTTGCAATTTGGTTCACCTCCTTATAAAGGGCGTTCAGCAGGTATTGCGGCAGCGCGAAACTGCCGACATGGATCGCTGGATTGTAGTAGCGGCACGGCAGGCCAGCCTCAGCGAAACGCGTCTGCAATGTGGCGAGATCGAGCTGACGCAGCGCCGCATTGTCGCTCGCCCAGGCGAAGGTCATAATGCCGCCGTAATAGGTGGGGATCGCCGCCTGATAAAAACTGACGTCGCTGAAATAGTGGCTTAGTTTACGATGGCTGTTGATCGCCTCCTCTTGCTGCAGGAAGCAGACGCCGTTTTGCGCCACGAAAATTCCGCCGGGATTCAGCGCCTTTTTACAGCCCGCGTAAAATTCCGAGGTGAACAGACTCTCGCCCGGACCGACAGGATCGGTGCAGTCGGAAATGATCACGTCGAATTTATCCTGCGTCTGGTTGACGAAGTTTACGCCGTCGTCGATCACCAGATTGAGACGCGGATCGTTATACGCGCCCTGGCTATGGTTGGGGAGATATTGCTGGCAGAAGGTCACCACGCCGGCGTCAATCTCTACCATGGTAATGCTTTCCAGCTGCTGATGACGCGACACCTCGCGCAACATCGCGCCGTCGCCGCCGCCGATAATCAGCACGCGCTTCGCCGCGCCGTGCGCCAGCAGCGGCACATGCGTCATCATTTCGTGATAGATGAATTCGTCGCGCTCGGTGGTCTGCACCACGCCGTCCAGCGCCATTACGCGGCCCATTTGCGCGTTTTCGAAGATGATCAAATCCTGATGCGCGGTCTTTTCCCGGTAAAGCTCGTTGTCGACCGTGAAATATTGTCCGAAACCGGCATGAAGGGTTTCATACCACATTTCTTTGTGCGCCATGGTGGGCTCCTCTCTGCTGACGTCGCCATGAAAAAGAGCGGCACATCATAACCAGGAGTGACCGTGCATGCACGGTCGAATGATCGGCAGAGAGGCGGGGCGCAGATTATTTAACGTAGGCGAGCAGGCTGAGGGAGTCACGCGCCAGCGACTTGCACTTTTTGTCGTTGGTGATGGCGATGCCGCTCAAATCTTTGTAGCTCGCTTCGCCGAGCGCCTTCATATTGTAGGTGGCGTAATTGCTCAAATCCCAGCGGTTCTGCTGGGCGAAAAACACCAGAGCTTTGCGGATTTGCGCATCAGGCAGATCCTGATAGCCGCAATCATTTTTCAGATAAACGAACACCGCGGTGAGATCGGCCAGATCTTCTGCTTCGGATTCGCTCAGGGCAAAGCTGGTGGAGGAGAAGCCAAAGAGTCCTGCCAGTAACAGGATCCTGATGCTTTTCTTCATAGTTATTCTCACTCATTAATCATCATGTGACGATAGCACAGTGACTGGCAGGATTCCGATTATTTTGCCGCGGCCGCCCGCGCCAGCACTTTTTTCAGGCGTTTCCGCTATCAAGGCTTGACCCTCCCGCAGGGGAAGGGTTTAGGCTGTA
The DNA here is from genome assembly GCF_002077695.1 of Pantoea latae. Lineage (GTDB taxonomy): Bacteria > Pseudomonadota > Gammaproteobacteria > Enterobacterales > Enterobacteriaceae > Pantoea > Pantoea latae. The sequence goes on along the minus strand of NZ_MWUE01000013.1, from coordinate 69,996 downwards.
GGCTTCTTATCACACGGATGAATAAGCTATGCATCGTCGCCACTTTCTTAAACTGACCGCAGCGCTGAGCGCGGCCGGGGCGCTGCCGCTCTGGAGCCGCTCCCTGATGGCCGCCAGCCGTCCGCTGCTGCCGGTTCCTTCCCGGCTGGAGCCCGATCCGCGCGGGCAGATCCAGATCACCGCCATGACCGGCACCAGCCAGTGGCAGGGCAAGGATGTGCCGACGTGGGGCTACAACGGCGCGCTGCTGGGGCCAGCCATCGTGCTGCGGCGCGGCAAACCGGCGACGGTCAATATCCTTAACCGGCTGCCAGAAGCGACCACGCTGCACTGGCACGGGCTGGCGATCCCCGGCGACGTCGACGGCGGGCCGATGGCGCGTATCGAACCCGGTGCGACGCGACAGGTGAGTTTTACCCCGGATCAGCCCGCCGCCACCTGCTGGTTCCACCCGCATCTGCATGGCAAAACCGGGCATCAGGTGGCGCAGGGGCTGGCGGGGCTGATCCTGCTGCAGGACGAGGAAACCGACAAGCTGCGGCTGCCTTCGCAGTGGGGCTCGGACGACGTACCGCTGATTTTTCAGGACAAGCGACTGACGCAGGACGGCGGCCGCATTGACTACCAGCTCGACATCATGAGCGCCGCGGTAGGCTGGTTCGGCGACATGATGCTGACCAACGGCGTGCAGTATCCGCAGCAGGCGGTGCCGCGCGGCTGGCTGCGCCTGCGCCTGCTGAACGGCTGCAACGCGCGCTCGCTGCATATCGCCGCCAGCGACAACCGTCCGCTCTATGTGATCGGCAGCGACGGCGGCCTGCTGGCGGAGCCGGTCAAGGTCGCCTCGCTGCCGCTGCTGCCAGGCGAGCGCTTCGAGGTGATGGTCGATACCTCCGACGGCAAAAGCTTCGATATCGTCACGCTGCCGGTCGAGCAGATGGGCATGACGCTGGCGCCGTTCGACCAGCCGCTGCCGCTGGTGCAGATCCTGCCGCTGCGCGTGATGGCAAGCGCCACGCTGCCAGATAGTCTGGTGAAGCTGCCGCCGGTGCCTTCGGCGGAAGGCGCCAACGCGCGCTGGCTGCAGCTGATGATGGATCCGCAGCTCGATCGGCAGGGCATGGCGGCGCTGATGCAGCGCTACGGCGATAAAGCGATGGGTGCGTCGCACGGCGATCACGCCATGTCGTCAAACGGCGGCGACGCGATGAAGATGGCGGGCCACGATATGGCGGGGATGCATAGCGCGCACGGCGCAGGCTATGACTTCCACAACGGCAACAAGATCAACGGCCAGGCCTTTAACATGGCGAAGCCAATGTTCAACGTCACGCCCGGCCAGCTGGAAAAATGGACCATCTCCGGCGAAGGCGACAAGATGCTGCATCCTTTTCATATCCACGGCACGCAGTTCCGTATTCTGTCGGAAAACGGCAAGCCGCCTGCGCCGCACCGTCAGGGCTGGAAAGATATGGTCAATGTCGACGGCTGGCGCAGCGAAGTGCTGGTGCGCTTTGACCACCGCGCCGCCGCCGAACACGCCTATATGGCGCACTGCCATCTGCTGGAGCATGAAGACACCGGCATGATGCTGGGCTTCAGCGTCGGCTGATCAGGCCTGCGCCAGCGCCAGGCGAATGTCCTCTATCAGATCGCCGGCGTTCTCGATGCCGATCGAGAGGCGAATGGTGGCGTCGCTGATGCCAATGCGCTCTCTGACCGCCTCCGGCACGCCGGAATGGGTGGTGCTGCCGGGATGGCTGGCCAGCGACTCGGTGCCACCCAGGCTCACCGCCTGTTTAAACAGCACCAGCGCGTTAAGGAAGCGGAACGCGGCGGGCTGTCCGCCGACGATATCGAACGAAAAGGTCGAGCCGGCGCCGCTGCACTGCTGGCGGAAGGTGCGTCCTTCGGCGCTGTTTTCGTCGAGGTAGGGCAGCCACTGCAGCTTCGCCACCTTCTCATGGCCGCGTAAGAAGGCGGCCACCGCCTCGGCGTTCTGCCAGGCCTTCTCCATACGCAGCGACAGCGTCTCCAGCGAGCGGCCGATCATCCAGCTGGAGTGCGGATCGAGCTGGGTGCCGATGGCGCTGCGCAGCGAACGCACCTGGCTAATCAGCGCCTTGCTGCCCAGCGCCGCACCGGCGATCAGGTCGGAGTGGCCGCCGACATACTTAGTTAGCGAGTAGAGCGAGATATCGGCGCCGAAATTCAGCGGACGCTGGAACAGCGGGCCGAGCAGCGTGTTGTCGCAGGCGACCACCGGACGCGATCCCTGCTGCTGGCCAATCTCGTCGGCGATGCGTGCAATCAGCGCGATGTCCACCAGACTGTTGGTGGGGTTGGCCGGGGTTTCAATCAGGATCAGCGCGACGCGGCCGAGGCTCAGCGCCTTCTGCGCGGCGGCGCGCACCTTCTCCTCATCGGTGCCGTCGCTGAAGCCCACCGGCTCGATATTCAGGTTGTGCAGGGTTTTGCTCAGCAGCGTCTCGGTGCCGCCGTAGAGCGGCTGCGAGTGCAGGATCACATCGCCGGGGCGCGCAAAGGTCAGCAGCGTGGTGGAGATGGCCGACATGCCCGACGAGAAGAGGGCGCAGCTCTCCGCCTCTTCATAGATCGCCAGCCGATCTTCGACGATTTCGCTGTTGGGATGGTTGAAGCGCGAATAGACCAGGCCGCCGCTTTTGCCTTCCGGCGGCTCGCGGCGTCCCGCCACGTAATCGAAGAAGTCGCGTCCCTCTTCGGCGCTATTGAAGACAAAGGTCGAGGTCAGGAAGACGGGCGGTTTGACCGCGCCCTCCGACAGGCGCGGATCGTAGCCGTAGTTGAGCATCTGGGTTTCAGGATGCAGCTTGCGATCGCCAATATGGTTTTTTTTACTGGAGTTATGGGACATGGGATCTCCTGCTCAGGGCAGATGTAAGGTAAGGATATGTTGAGCACAGGCTAACACGTAGCGAATTGTTCTGTTAAAGGCCGGTAAGTTCTAAGTTTATACCTTCCGCTCACCCCGCGGTCGCCCGCGGCGTCGCGCCGCATCTCGCCGCGTCTGGCAAGCTGTGATACTCTCCTGCGAATCGCCCCGCTCAGATCTGAGCGGGTTCTCTCTGTTCATCCGCTGCTGAGGATGAACGATCCCTTTAAAATCAACGAGAAGTACAGGTTTTGAAACATACTGTTGAAGTGATGATTTCCGAAGAGGCGATCGCGACGCGCATTGCCGAACTGGGTAAAGAGATTTCCGAGCGCTATCGCGACAGCGGCAGCGAGATGGTGCTGGTCGGGCTGCTGCGCGGCTCCTTTATGTTTATGGCCGATCTCTGCCGCGCCGTCGAGGTGCCCCACGAAGTCGATTTTATGACCGCCTCCAGCTACGGCAGCGGCATGTCCAGCTCGCGCGACGTGAAAATCCTTAAGGATCTCGACGAAGATATTCGCGGCAAAGATGTGCTGATTGTGGAAGATATCATCGACTCCGGCAACACGCTGAGCAAGGTGCGCGAGATCCTGCGCCTGCGCGAACCGAAGTCTCTCGCCATCTGCACGCTGCTGGATAAGCCCGAGCGACGCGAAGTCGAGGTGCAGGTGGAGTATGTCGGTTTCGCCATTCCTGACGAGTTCGTGGTCGGCTTCGGCATCGACTACGCCCAGCGCTATCGTCATCTGCCCTATATCGGCAAAGTGGTGCCGCTCGAATCCTGAGCCTGACCGCACAATCTTCCAAGGCCGACCGCGTCGGCCTGGTGTAGGCTGTGCTCCGATTCAGGAGTTCAGCCTTCACCTCCGCAAAAAAGTGCCCATCCAGGAAGATTTTACGCTCAGGGTGGCTCATCATAAGTAGCAACGTTGCGGCGACATCGCGTCAGCCAGCGGCTCGCTATGTCCATCGCGACACACCGACATTAAAACAGGATATGGATTCGGAATGACTTATGCACTGGAACTTTCCCGGCTGACCAAGACCTATTCCGGCGGCGTGCAGGCGCTGAAAGGCATAGATCTTAACGTCGAAGCCGGCGATTTTTATGCGCTGCTGGGACCAAACGGCGCGGGTAAATCGACCACCATCGGGATTATCAGTTCGCTGGTGAATAAATCAGGCGGCAGCGTGCGCGTGTTCGGCTACGACCTGGAGAAAGAGGTGGTCAACGCCAAACGCCAGCTGGGTCTGGTGCCGCAGGAGTTTAACTTCAACCCGTTCGAGACCGTGCTGCAGATCGTGGTTAACCAGGCGGGCTACTACGGCGTTGAGCGCCGCGACGCGCAGCAGCGCGCGGAGAAGTATCTGACGCAGCTCGATCTCTGGGGCAAGCGCAACGAGCGCGCGCGCATGCTCTCCGGCGGCATGAAGCGCCGTCTGATGATCGCGCGCGCGCTGATGCATGAGCCGAAGCTGCTGATCCTCGACGAACCGACGGCGGGGGTGGATATCGAGCTGCGCCGCTCGATGTGGACCTTCCTCAAAGAGCTGAACGAAAAGGGCACCACCATTATTCTGACCACGCACTATCTGGAAGAGGCGGAGATGCTGTGCCGCAACATCGGCATTATCCAGAGCGGCGAGCTGGTGGAGAACACCTCGATGAAGGGGCTGCTGGCCAAGCTGCAGTCGGAAACCTTTATTCTCGATCTCGCGCCGGGCAGCGCGCCGCCGACGCTGGAAGGGTTTCAGTATCGACTGGTGGATGGTGCGACGCTGGAAGTGGAAGTGATGCGCGAGCAGGGTCTGAACAGCGTGTTCGGCCAGCTCAGCGCGCAGGGCGTGCAGGTTCTGAGCATGCGTAATAAAGCGAACCGCCTGGAAGAGCTGTTTGTCAGCCTGGTGCAGGGCAAAGGAGTGAGAGCATGACGCATTTGTACTGGGTGGCGCTGAAGAGCATCTGGGCCAAAGAGATTAACCGTTTCGCCCGCATCTGGATCCAGACGCTGGTGCCGCCGGTGATCACCATGACGCTCTATTTTATTATTTTCGGCAATCTGATCGGCTCGCGCATCGGTGATATGCACGGCTTTAGCTATATGCAGTTTATCGTGCCGGGTCTGATTATGATGGCGGTGATCACCAACGCCTACGCCAACGTCGCCTCGTCGTTCTTCAGCGCCAAGTTTCAGCGTAATATCGAAGAGCTGCTGGTGGCGCCGGTGCCGACACATATCATTATCGCTGGCTATGTCGGCGGCGGCGTGGCGCGCGGCCTCTGCGTCGGGGTGCTGGTGACGGCGATTTCGCTGTTTTTCGTGCCGTTCCACGTCCACTCCTGGTCGATGGTGGCGCTGACGCTGCTGCTGACGGCGATCCTGTTTTCGCTGGCCGGGCTGCTGAACGCGGTGTTCGCCCGCACCTTTGACGATATCAGTCTGATCCCGACCTTCGTGCTGACGCCGCTGACCTATCTGGGCGGGGTGTTCTACTCGCTGACGCTGCTGCCGCCGTTCTGGCAGGCGGTGTCAAAGCTGAATCCGATTGTTTATATGATCAGCGGCTTCCGCTTCGGCTTCCTCGGCATCAACGATGTGCCGCTGGTGTTTACCCTGTCGGTGCTGATCGCCTTTATCCTGGTGTTTTACATACTGGTCTACACGCTGATCCAGCGCGGACGCGGCCTGCGCACCTGATAAAAAAAGCAGCCGGATGGCTGCTTTTTTTTCAGACGGCTCAGTAGCCTGACAAGTGGGCGACGTGAACCGAAGAGCAAAGCGTCCCACGCCATGGAAGGCGTGTGCCGAGCGGGCAGGGATCCCGTCTTTTGCGTCTTTGCGATCGGTTCACGTCGCCCACGTAAGCACATTACCCTCAGGCGACCTGCACCGGCAGCGCCTTCGCCAGACGCTTCATCTCGTTGTCACCCTCAAAATAGGCGACCTTCGGCTGCCACTGGCGCGCCTCTGCATCTTCCACCTGCACGTAAGAGCAGATAATCAGGATATCTCCTTCGCAGGCGCAGCGCGCGGCGGCGCCGTTCACCGAAATAATCTTCGACCCGCGTTCGGCGGCGATAGCGTAGGTAGAGAAACGCTGGCCGTTGGTGACGTTATAGATATCAATGGCCTCATACTGCAGGATGCCGGACGCGTCGAGGAAATCCTGATCGATGGCGCAGGAACCTTCATAGTGCAAATCCGCCTGGGTCACTTTCACGCGGTGCAGCTTGCCTTGTAAAACGGTACGAATCATAACCAGAAGACCTTGTTGTTCTGCCTGAAAACGACCCCGCTTACTGCGTCAGGTCGACCTGTTGATTATCAATAAGACGCGCCTTGCCCAGCCAGGCGGCCATCAGGATCACCGCGCGACGGCTCTCTACCGTCAGCGGCTCCAGCGTGCTGGCGTCGCAAATCGCCAGCCCGTCCGGGCGCAATCCTTTCTCGCTAAGCTCCGCCTCGGCGGCCTCGATAATCTCTTCAATATGGCGTTCGCCGTTGGCGAGGCGCGCCGCCATGCCGTTCATCACCTGCGCCAGCACGGGCGCCAGCTGACGCTCTTCCGCGCTGAGATAGCCGTTGCGCGAGCTGAGGGCCAGACCATCTTTGGCGCGCACCGTCGGCACGCCGACAATCTCGATATCGAAGCCCATATCCGCCACCATTTTGCGGATAATCGCCAGCTGCTGAAAATCCTTTTCGCCGAAGCAGGCGATATCGGGCTGCACCAGATTAAACAGCTTGCTGACGATGGTGGCGACGCCGCGAAAATGGCCGGGACGGCTGGCGCCTTCCAGCAGCGACGAGAGGCCAGGCACCTCGACGAAGGTCTGGTTCTCCAGCCCCTGCGGATAGACTTCCGCAGGCGCTGGCGCGAACACCACGTCGACGCTGCGGCGATTCAGCTTCTCGCAATCCTCCTGCAGCGTGCGCGGATAGCGCGCCAGATCGTCGGGGCGATCGAACTGCATCGGGTTAACGAAAATAGAGACGACGACGATGTCGCCGCGTTCGCGCGCCTCGTCCACCAGCGTCAGATGACCGTCATGCAGATTGCCCATGGTCGGCACCAGCGCGATGCGTTTTCCTGCCTGACGCCAGCGACGGATTTCACGGCGCAGCATCGGCAGCGTTTCAATGATCAGCACGGTAAGGCTCCCTTATTACTGGAAACTGTGTTCAGCCGCAGGATAGGTTCCCGCTTCGACTTCGGCGATATAGTGACGGATGGCGGCGCGGATGTCGCCCGCCTCGGCGAGAAAGTTTTTCGCGAATTTCGGGATATGGCCACCGGTAATGCCGAAGGCGTCATGCATCACCAGAATCTGGCCGTCGGTTACGTTGCCTGCGCCGATGCCGATCACCGGAATGGTCAATGCCTGGGTGATGCGCTGCGCCAGCGAAACCGGCACGCACTCCAGCACCATCAGCTGCGCGCCTGCGGCTTCCAGCGCCAGCGCGTCGGCCAGCAGCCGTTCGGCGGCCGCCTCGTCGCGGCCCTGTACCTTATAGCCGCCGAAGATATTCACCGACTGCGGCGTCAGGCCGAGATGGCCGCACACCGGCACCGCGCGCTCGGTGAGCATACGCACCGTCTCCGCCAGCCAGGCGCCGCCTTCGAGCTTCACCATATTGGCGCCGGCGCGCATCAGCTGCGCGGCGCTGTCGAAGGTTTGCTGCGGCGTGGCGTAGCTCATAAAAGGCAGGTCGGCCATCACCAGCGCCTGCGGCGCGCCACGACGCACGGCGGCGGTGTGATAGGCGATATCGGCGACGGTCACCGGCAGCGTCGACTCATGGCCCTGCACGGTCATGCCGAGGGAATCACCGATCAGCATCACCTGAATGCCTTCGTCGGCGAACAGGCGTGCGAAGCTGAAATCGTAGGCGGTCAGGGTGGCGAACTTACGTCCGGCGGCTTTCCACTGACGCAGATGAGAAATAGTGGTGGGTTTCATTGCGCTCTCAACTCAGGTATTTCAGATGGGCGCAGTGTACTGGATAGCGCGGGAGAGCGGAATCTCCTGCGTATCAATCTGTGCGGCGTCAGCCGTGCCAGGGACAGATGGCGCTGGCGTCGAGGCGCGCCAGCAGGTCGCGCAGCGGGCGGCCGTCTGGCAGCGTCACGTCGGGCGCGATGGCCAGCAGCGGCACCAGCATAAAGGCGCGGTTGTGCATATCGTAGTGCGGCACGGTCAGGCGCGGCGTGTTGATGATTTGCGCGCCGAACAGCAGGATATCGATATCGAGCGTGCGCGGTCCCCAGCGCTCCGCTTTGCGCACGCGGCCGTGCTCCAGCTCGATGCGCTGGGTGTGATCCAGCAGGGCTTCCGGCGTCAGCGCGGTCTCCAGCGCCACCGCCGCGTTCAGGTAATCCGGCTGATCCGGTGGACCGTAAGGCGGCGTGCGGTAGAAAGCGGAGGTGGCGACGCGCGCGGTGTCAGGCAGCGCGTCCAGCGCCCGCAGCGCCGCGTCGACCTGATGCAGCGGATCGGCAAGGTTGCTGCCGAGCGCCAGGTAGACGCGGGTCACGAGGCGTTCTGGCTGTCGCGGCGCGGCGCGGCGGGACGGCGGCGCGGACGACGCGTTTTGCGGCGCGGCGCCGGGTCGTCACCCAGCGTATTGAGCATGGTTTTCTGCTGGGTCGGCGCGGCGGCCTGGAACTCGCCCCACCAGTGGCTAAGGCGGATCAGCTCCGGGTTGTTCTCGACTTCAGCGCGCAGCGCCAGCAAATCGTAGGCGGCGCGGAACTTCGGATGCTCCATCAGCTTCCAGGCGCGTTTGCCGTGACGGCGCGACATGCGCAGCTGCAGCTGCCAGATATCGCGGATCAGCGTGGTGATACGTTTTGGGATCGCCAGCGCGCGGCAGGCTTCATCCAGCGTATCGTTCATCGCCATGGCAAAGGCGTCGAAATAGGTCAGGCCGCTCTCTTGAGCAATGCGCTGCGCCGCTTCGAGCTGCGGATACCAGAACATCGCCGCGAACAGGAAGGCGGGATTGACGCGCATATCGTTATGGATGCGGGTGTCGGTGTTTTTCAGCACCTGCGCCACCATACGCTCCATAAAGCTGTCGCCCTCATCGGTGAAGTTGCGCGTAATGGTGGGGAACAGTGGCTGGAACAGCTGGAATTCACGCAGCTTGATATAGGTACTGTAGCCGTAGCCCGCCTGCAGCAGCTTCAGCGACTCTTCGAACAGGCGCGCCGGCGGAATGTCGCGCAGCAGCGTGGCGAGGCGCGGGATCGGCTCGGCGGTCTCTGCGGCGATCGACATCTCCAGCTTGGCGGCGAAGCGCACCACGCGCAGCATGCGCACCGGATCTTCGCGGTAGCGCGTTTCAGGATCGCCAATCAGGCGGATCACGCCCTGCTGCAGATCCTGCAGGCCGCCCACGTAGTCGCGCACCGTAAAGTCGGCGACATTGTAGTAGAGGCTGTTGATGGTCAGGTCGCGACGCTGGGCGTCATCTTCGATGCTGCCGAAGATATTGTCGCGCAGCAGCATGCCGCTCTGGGCGCGCTGCGACTGATTGCGATCTTCTTCGGCATCCTCTTCGGCCTGATGATGGCCGCGGAAGGTGGCGACCTCAATTACTTCAGGACCGAACATGACGTGCGCCAGACGGAAGCGACGCCCGACCAGACGGCAGTTGCGGAACAGCTTGCGCATCTGCTCTGGCGTGGCGTTGGTGGTGATGTCAAAGTCCTTGGGCTTTTTACCCAGCAGCAGGTCGCGAACGCCACCGCCCACCAGATAGGCTTCATAGCCTGCTTTGTTCAGGCGATAGAGTACCTTGAGGGCATTTTCGCTAATGTCTTTGCGCGAGATGTTATGGCTCTCACGAGGGATAATGGTCATCTGATGACGCTCAGCTTCAACCTCGACGGGCGCCTCCTCATCACGCATGAGGACTTTCCGGCAAAAATTAGCAACTCGGGTAAAAATGGGACACCTCGACAGCGACGTAAAGTGGTGTAAATAAAATCAGCGGCTAATCATAGCCTGTTGCGAATCATTTAGGAATGGTGTTGTCGGCTCTGCCGGTTTCAGGGCGTTCTCACGGGGTATCAAAGCGATATTCCACTGTGAGATGGCGCTTTCCAGCAGTTTCTCCTGCGTTTCGCTCTCCCAACCCGCCACGACCGGCTGCCCGAGAAAGCGCAGCGCCTGCACCAGCAGCGGACGCGGGTCGCCAGCGGGCAGCGACGGCGCGTGATTCTGCTTCGACAGCTTATTGCCGTCGGCAGCGATCGCCAGCGGCAGATGCAGATATGCCGGCACCGGCCAGCCGAACTGCTGGTAGAGCGCGATCTGCCGCACCGTCGGCTCAATTAAGTCGGCGCCGCGCACAATCTCTGTGACGCCCTGGAAGTGATCGTCCACCACCACCGCCAGGTTATAGGCGAAGAGGCCGTCGCGACGATGAATAATAAAATCTTCCTGCGCCAGGCGCGCATCCACCGACAAATGACCGCGCAGCTGGTCGTCAAAGCTGAAAACCGGCGCATGCTGGCGCAAACGCAGCGCGGCGTTGTCCGCTGGCAGCTGGCGATCGCGGCAGTGGCCGTCGTAAAAGCCGCCGATCTGCTGGATGCGGCGACGCGTGCAGGTGCAGTAGTAGCTCTGGCGATGCGCCTGCAGCCAGGCGAGCGCCTCGCGGTAGGCTGCATGGCGCTGCGACTGCCACAAGACGTCGCCGTCCCAGTGCAGGCCGTAGTGCTCCAGCTGATGCAGAATGCGCGTGGCGGCGCCGGCGACTTCACGCGGCGGATCGATATCCTCGATGCGCACCAGCCAGCGGCCGTGCTGCGCGCGCGCGCTAAGATAGCTGCCAAGGGCGGCAATCAGCGAGCCGAAATGCAGTTCGCCAGACGGAGAGGGGGCGAAACGCCCGATGCAGGGAAGCGTAGACATAGGCGGTAAAGTTCACCGCACAGCGGGGCGACAGCATGCTGTTCCGCAGTGCGGTGAGATCAGGCGTGGCATTAGCCAGCCATCTGTTTCTCGCGGATTTCAGCCAGCGTTTTGCAGTCGATGCAGAGATCGGCGGTCGGACGCGCTTCGAGACGGCGGATGCCGATCTCCACGCCGCAAGACTCGCAGTAGCCAAAGTCGTCATCTTCGACTTTCTTCAGCGTTTTCTCGATCTTCTTGATCAGCTTACGCTCGCGGTCGCGGTTACGCAGTTCGAGGCTGAATTCCTCTTCCTGCGCGGCGCGGTCAACCGGATCGGGGAAGTTCGCTGCTTCGTCCTGCATATGCGAGACGGTGCGGTCAACTTCATCACGCAGCTGATTGCGCCAGGCTTCCAGAATCTTGCGAAAATGTTGCAGCTGGGCTTCGTTCATATACTCTTCGCCCGGCTTCTCCTGGTATGGCTCCACCCCAGCGATGGCGAGAATACTCAGGGACGATGTTTTACGGTTTTGCCCTTCTTGCATGTTGTTTCTCCTGGATAACACGCACTATACCTTTTGTGGTTCAGCGACGGCGATTAAGCGTCAGGCGGTTGAGTGTAGTCAGTGCGCTACATTTTGCCTGGCAACTTTCGCCGCGTTGCCACAAATGGGTACATCGATCCCCCTACGGGGAAAAACAGGCCGCTATAAATAACAGAAGCAGTCAAGGTTGGCAATTATTGATGATCGCACCTTGACAAGCCTGTGAGGAACAGCGTATTTGGCGCCTCGCGTTAACCATTCATACCACAACAATTTGCAAAAGATATTACAAGGTTACGGTAACCGGCATTTTCAGAAACAGGCCTGCCGGCGATAAATCCGCGCGATACGCCAGGATCTCTACGCCATCCTGCTGCGCCTGGACCAGTTGGTCTGCGTAACGTGCGTCGATGTGGCGCGCGGGGGAAACGTCCTCAATCCCCGAGTGCAGAACCGCAAACAGCAAAACAGCCCGGTGGCCGGCAGCCGCGACGGCGCTTAGCTCGCGCAGGTGCTTCTGGCCTCGAACCGTCACCGCATCCGGAAAATAGCCTTTTCCTTGATGTAAAAGGGTCACGGACTTGACTTCAATATAGCAGTTGCGCCTGTCGCCTGCCTGAAGCAGAAAATCGATGCGGCTTTTCTCCGCGCCATATTTCACTTCCGCCTGGCAGCGTTGATAACCGGATAACGCCGGGATGAGATCCGCCGCCAGCGCCTCTTTCACCAGCTGGTTGGCGCGCAGCGTATTGACGCAGATCCAGTGGCCCTGTTGCGTTTCGGTCAGCTCCCAGCTGTGTGGGTATTTGCGCGTCAGGTTGTCCGAGGTGGAGTACCACACCGTATCGCCCGGCGTGGCGCAGCCGGTCATGGCGCCGGTGTTGGCGCAGTGGATGGTCAGGGTTTCCCCTTCCGGCGTCACCACGTCGGCGAGAAAACGCTTATAGCGGGCGATGAGTCGGGCGGGCTTCAACGGCGGTGAAAACAGCATAGCGCTCCAGAGTCAGGTCAGCGGCCAGCTCGCCAGCGCCTGATAGCGCGTGCGGCCGCGCGCATAGTGCGACGAAAACAGCGAAAAGTGGTCGACGCGCAGGCGCCAGTGAAAGCCGCGCGGCGGCAGCGCGATGCGCGGCGCGGCGTCGCGCAGCAGCGTCACGTGCGGATGAAACGGCTGCGCGCTCTGGGCGCAGCCGTGACGCGCCGCCTGGGCGCGCAGCAGATCGGCAAGCTGCAGCAGGCCGCGGGGCGGCCGCTGACAGCCGAGCCACACCACGGCAGGGCGCGGCCAGTGTCCGGCGTCGTCCAGATCGAGATCGAAGGCGGGCTGTTCGATGCGCGCCGCCAGCTGCTGCAGCTTCTGTGCGGTCTCGCTTTTCACCTCGCCGAGAAAGGCGAGCGTCAGGTGCAGGTTGGCCGCCGCGATGGGGCGGCCGGCGTCGTCGGGGAAGCGATCGGCGCGCCAGCGCACCAGCTGCTGCTGCAGCGCGTCAGGCAGCCCGATGCCAAAAAACAGGCGTTGCGTCTCCATGGCGGTCTCCGGCAATCCTCGCGGATGAGTGCTACAATGCGCGCCATCTTAACACAGGCTGAACGGGAGTTTGCCGTGAGTGATTTACCGGTCAGCGCCGTGCTGCCCGACCTGCTTCAGGCGCTCGACGTCGCGCCGCAAATCCTGCTGGCGGCGCCGACCGGCGCGGGCAAATCAACCTGGCTGCCGCTGCAGCTGCTGCAGCAGGCCAGTCTGCCGGGCCGCATTATTATGCTGGAGCCGCGTCGGCTGGCGGCGCGTAACGTGGCGCAGCGCCTGGCGGAGCAGCTTGGCGAGCAGCCAGGCGGCACCGTCGGCTATCGCATGCGCGGCGAAAACTGCGTCGGGCCAGCTACCCGGCTGGAAGTGGTGACGGAAGGGATGCTGACGCGCCAGCTGCAGCGCGACCCGGAACTCAGCGGCGTGTCGCTGGTGATCCTCGATGAGTTCCACGAGCGCAGCCTGCAGGCGGATCTGGCGCTGGCGCTGCTGCTCGACGTGCAGCAGGGGTTGCGGGACGATCTGAAAATTCTGCTGATGTCGGCGACGCTCGACAACGCGCGCCTCTCGGCGCTGCTGCCCGATGCGCCGCTGATCGTCTCCGAAGGGCGCAGCTTTCCCGTGACGCGGCGTTTCGCCTCGCTCAGCACCACGCTGCGCTTCGAAGAGGCGGTGGCGCGCGAAACGGCGCAGCTGCTGCGCGAAGAGAGCGGCTCGCTGCTGCTGTTTCTGCCCGGCGTGGCGGAGATTGAACGGGTGCGGCGCGAGCTAGAATCCCGCGTGGCGGAGGATGTCGACCTTACGCCACTCTACGGCGCGCTGCCGCTGGCGGCGCAGCGCCGCGCCATCTTGCCTGCGCCGCCCGGCCGCCGCAAAGTAGTGCTCGCCACCAATATCGCCGAAACCAGCCTGACCATTGAAGGGATTCGGCTGGTGGTGGACAGCGCGCTGGAGCGCACCGCGCAGTTCGACGCGCGCAGCGGCGTGACGCGGCTGCTGACCCAGCGCATTAGCCAGGCGTCGATGACGCAGCGCGCCGGCCGCGCCGGGCGTCTGATGCCCGGCATCTGCCTGCATCTGATCCCTGAAGAGCAGGCGTCGCGCGCCGCCGCGCAGAGCGAGGCGGAAATGCTGCACAGCGATCTCGCCGCGCTCTGGATTGAGCTGCTGCAGTGGGGCTGCCGCCAGCCGGATCAGCTCACCTGGCTCGACGCGCCGCCGGAAAAACATCTGCACGCGGCGAGGCAGTTGCTCATGCAGCTTGGCGCGCTGGAAGAGAACGGTGGCCTGAGCGTGCTGGGACGCCGCATGGCACAGCTCGGCACCGATCCGCGCCTCAGCGCCGTGCTCTGCGCCGCCGGTCAGGACGCCGACGCGGTCGCCAGCGCCGCGCTGCTGGTGGCGATCCTTGAGGATCCGCCGCGCAGCGGCAGCCCGGATCTACGCGACGCGCTGCACCGTCCGCAGCCGCAGTGGCAGCGGCGGGCGAAGCAGTGGCAGACGCGGCTCGGCGTCAGCGGCGGGCGCGTCGATGAAGATCGCTTTCCGGCGCTGCTGGCGGCGGGCTTCGGCGACCGGCTGGCGCGTCGCCGCGACAGCGGCGGCCGCTATCAGCTCGCCAACGGGCTGGGCGCGATGCTCGATGGACAAGAGGGGCTGAACCGCTATGAATGGCTGCTCGCGCCCGCGCTGCTGCAGGGCAGCGCCACGCCCGACGCGCGCATGCTGCTGGCGCTGCCGATCGATATTGACGCGCTGCGTCAGGCGCGACCGACGCTGGTCGAGGTGCGCGCCGAAGTCGAGTGGGACGAAGAGAAGGGCACGCTGCGCGCGCTGCGCCGCGAGCAGATCGGCGCGCTGGTGCTGAAGGCGCAGCCGATGGCGCGCCCGGAGCCCGAGGTGCTGCACGCGGCGATGCTGCGCTGGATCGCGCAAAAAGGGCTGGCGGTGCTGGGCTGGAGCGAGGCGGCGCAGCAGCTGCGCGTGCGGCTGCAATGCGCGGCGCAGTGGCTGCCGGAAGAGGGCTGGCCCGCGGTCGACGACGCGTCGCTGCTGGCGACGCTCGACCGCTGGCTACTGCCGGAGATGGGCGCGGTGCGCGATCTCAAATCGCTGCAGGCGGTCAACCTTGTCAGCGCGCTATTACATTTGCTCACATGGTCACAACGTCAGCGGCTGGATAGTGCGCTGCCAACTCATTACACTGTGCCCACCGGAAGCCGGCTGCCGATTCGCTATCACGCCGATAAGCCGCCCGCGCTGGCGGTGCGTATTCAGGAGATGTTCGGCGAGGCGAGCAATCCTGCGGTGGCGGAAGGGCGCGTGCCGCTGGTGCTGGAGCTGTTGTCGCCCGCGCAGCGGCCGCTGCAGATCACCCGCGACCTGGCCGCCTTCTGGCGCGGCGCATATCCTGAAGTGCAGAAAGAGATGAAAGGGCGCTATCCCCGCCATCCCTGGCCTGACGATCCGGCCAGCGCCTTGCCCACAAGGCGCACGAAAAAATATTCCCCGCAAGGTTGAGCCCGCTGGATCGATTTAGGAGGGTTCCGCCATGCGGACGCGGTAAAAGTCGCTAGAGTATCGGCGCAGCCAACGTAATGCCTGGAGAATGAAACCAATGTCTGGGAACGATCGCGAACCCATTGGGCGCAAAGGAAAACAACCCAAGCCGCCGCGTAACGCTACGCGTCGGGGTCGCCGCAGGGATGAAGACGATTTTGAACAAGATGATTTTGACGATGAGGTCGAGGAGAAAGCGCCTGTGCCGCGTAAAAGTAAAGGAAAGCGTCCGCCGCGCGGGAAGCGCCGCTGGTTAGGCTGGTTGATCAAGCTGTTCCTCGTGTTTGTGGTGATTATGGCCGCCTGGGGCGTCTACCTCGACTCGGAGATCCGCGCCCGCATCGACGGCAAAGTGTGGCAGCTGCCCGCGACCGTCTACGGCCGCATGGTCAGCCTTGAGCCTGGCATGGCCTATAACAAGAAAGAGATGATCGCGCTGCTGGAAGGCACGCAGTATCGCGAGGTGTCGCGCATTACGCGTCCCGGCGAATTCTCGGTTAAAGGTAACACCATCGATCTGCTGCGCCGTCCGTTTGACTTCCCGGACAGCAAAGAGGGTCAGGTGCACGCGCAGATGGTGTTTGACGGCGACGAGCTGGGCGAGATTAAAAACCTCGACTCCGGCCGCGACTTCGGCTTCTTCCGCCTCGATCCGCGCCTGATTACCATGCTGCAGTCGCCGAACGGCGAACAGCGCCTGTTCGTGCCGCGCGCCGGCTTCCCGGATCTGCTGGTCGACACGCTGATCGCCACCGAAGACCGCCACTTCTACGAGCATGACGGCATTAGCCCCTACTCGATCGGCCGCGCCTTCCTCGCCAATATCACCGCCGGCAAAGCGGTGCAGGGCGGCAGTACGCTGACGCAGCAGCTGGTGAAAAACCTGTTCCTGACCAACGAGCGTTCGCTGTGGCGTAAAGCGCGCGAAGCCTATATGGCGGTCATTATGGACGCGCGCTACAGCAAGGATCGCATTCTGGAACTCTACCTGAACGAGGTTTACCTCGGCCAGGCGGGTAACGACCAGATCCGCGGCTTCCCGCTGGCGAGCCTCTACTACTTTGGCCGTCCGGTCGACGAGCTGAGCCTCGATCAGCAGGCGATGCTGGTGGGGATGGTGAAGGGCGCCTCGCTCTACAACCCGTGGCGTAATCCCAAGCTGGCGCTGGAGCGCCGTAACCTGGTGCTGCGTCTGCTGCAGCAGCAGAAGGTGATTGACCAGGAGCTGTACGACATGCTTTCGGCGCGTCCGCTCGGCGTGCAGCCGAAAGGCGGCGTGATCACCCCGCAGCCCGCCTTTATGCAGATGGTGCGCAGCGAGCTGCAGGCGAAGCTGGGCGACAAGGTCAAAGATCTCTCCGGCGTGAAGATCTTCACCACGCTCGATCCGGTGTCGCAGGATGCGGCGGAGAAGGCGGTGCTTGACGGCATTCCGGCGCTGAAAAAACAGCGCGGCCTGAAAGATCTGGAAACCGCGATGGTGGTGGTCGATCGCTTCAGCGGCGAAGTGCGCGCCATGGTCGGCGGCGCGGATCCGCAGTTCGCCGGCTATAACCGCGCGCTGCAGGCGCGTCGCTCTATCGGCTCGCTGGCGAAGCCGGCGACCTACCTGACCGCACTCAGCCAGCCGAACACCTATCGTCTTAACAGCTGGATCGCCGATGAGCCGATCGCGCTAAAACAGCCGAACGGCAGCGTCTGGAAGCCGATGAACGACGATCGTCGCTTCAGCGGCAAGGTGATGCTGGTGGACGCGCTGACCAACTCCATGAACGTGCCGACGGTTAACCTCGGCATGACGCTGGGACTGGACGCGGTGGTGGATACCTGGACCAAACTGGGCGTGCCGAAAGATCAGCTCAACCCGGTGCCCTCGATGCTGCTCGGTGCGCTTAACCTGACGCCGATCGAAGTGGCGCAGGCGTTCCAGTCGATCGCCAGCGGCGGCAACCGCGCCTCGCTGTCGGCGGTGCGCTCGGTAATTGCCGAAGACGGCAGCGTGCTTTACCAGAGCTATCCGCAGGCGCAGCGCGTCGAGCCGGCGCAGGCCGCCTATCTGACGCTCTACACCATGCAGCAGGTTGCCGATCACGGCACGGCGCGTGCGCTGGGCGCGCGCTATCCGAAGGCGCATCTGGCGGGTAAAACCGGCACCACCAACGACCTGATCGACAGCTGGTTCGCCGGGGTCGACGGCAAGGAAGTCGCTATTACCTGGGTCGGCCGCGACAACAACCAGCCGAGCAAGCTCTACGGCGCCAGCGGCGCGATGCAGATCTATCGCCGCTACCTGGATAACCAGGCGCCGATGCCGCTGGTGCTGACGCCGCCGGAAGATGTCTCGATGATGAACGTCGACACCGCGGGCAACTTTGTCTGCGGCACCGGCAGCAGCACCTGGCGCTCGCTGCCGGTGTGGGCGCTCGATCCCGATGCGCTCTGTCAGCAGCAGCAGCAGCTGTTCCAACAGCAGCAACAGCAGCAGCAGCAGGAGATGCTGAACCAGCAGCAAAACCAGCAGCAGATGCAGCAGCAACCGCAGCAGCAGCCGGAGAAGAAAGAGGGCGACGGCGTCGCGGGCTGGATTAAAGATATGTTCGGCGGTAACTAAACCACCGGTTAAAAAGGGCGCTAAGGCGCCCTTTTTTTGTGCCCGATCAATACTGCGCGAATGCCCGCCAGACGGCGCTGCGCGCGGGATTAACGCTTGCGGAAAACGCGCAGTTTCGCCTAAAATCCATCCGGCATAATAATCATTCTCGTTTCCATTCGCCTGCCCACTACTTTATTCAAGAGACACTACTATGAATGCGCGAACGACTTTTCCTTGTTATCTGCGCGGCGTTTTTTCCCGCCGCCCGCTGGCTTTAAGCATTGCCGTGATTGTTGGTTCAGTGAGCGCCTCAGCGCTGGCTGAGGAGACGCTGGTGGTTTCCGCGGCAGGCGGCGCCGAGGCGGCGCAGGAGAGCGCATGGGGACCGGCGCCGACCATTGCCGCGAAAAAGAGCGCCACCGGCACCAAAACCGACACGCCGATTGAGAAAAACCCGCAGTCGGTGTCGGTGGTAACGCGCGAGGAGATGGAGACGCGGCAGATCGCCTCGGTGAAAGAGGCATTTAACTACACGCCGGGCGTATTGACCGGCAACCGCGGCAGCTCCGGCGTTATCGACGCGCTGTCGATTCGCGGCTTTAGCGAAACCAACACCAACCAGTATCTTGACGGCCTGAAGCTGCAGGGCGACAACTATTCCGAATTCGCCATCGATCCTTACTTCCTTGAGCGCGCCGAACTGCTGCGCGGGCCGGTGTCGGTGCTCTACGGCAAGAGCAATCCCGGCGGCGTGGTGGCGCTGGTAAGCAAGCGTCCGACGCAGGAGACGCTGCGCGAAGTGCAGTTCCAGATGGGCAGCGACAACCTCTTTTCCACCGGCTTCGACTTTGGCGGCGCGCTGGATGACGACGGCGTCTACAGCTATCGCCTGACCGGCCTTGCCCACAGCGCCGACGCGCAGCAGGAGATGAACAAAGAGAAGCGCTATACCATCGCGCCCTCCTTTAGCTGGCGTCCTGACGCCAACACCCGCATCGACCTGCTGACCTATTTCCAGAATGAGCCGCAAACCGGCTACTACGGCTGGCTGCCGCGTCAGGGCACGGTGGTGCCGATTACGCGCGCGGACGGCAGCGAATATAAGCTACCGACCAACTTCGACGAAGGCGAGCAGAGCAATAAGATCTCGCGCAATACCAAAATGATCGGCTACAGCGCCGAGCACAGCTTCAACGACACCTGGACGGTGCGTCAGAACCTGCGCTACGCCGATCTGCGCACTAACTACCGCAGCATCTACGGCAACGGCTTCGACGCGGCGACCCAGTCGATTACGCGCGGCTCGGCAGTGTCGGACGAGAAGCTAAACCAGTTCGCCGTCGATACCCAGGCGCAGGCGAAATTCGCCACCGGCGCGCTGGATCATACGCTGCTGCTGGGCGTGGATTATCAGCGCACGCGTAATGATATCAATGCGCAGTTTGGCTCGGCCAGCAGCCTGAACGCCATTGCTCCGCAGTATGGCGATGAGAGCGTCACGCCGTATGACCCGTATCAACATCTCAATAAACAGCGCCAGACCGGCCTCTATGTTCAGGATCAGATGGAGTGGGACCGCTGGGTGCTGACGCTGGGCGGCCGCTACGATTACGCGATGACCTCGGTGTACGATCGCTATAACGGCACGCTGAGCCGCCAGAACGATCAGGCCTTTACCTGGCGCGGCGGGTTGAACTATGTATTCGACAACGGTATCGCCCCTTACTTCAGCTACAGCGAAGCCTTCATTCCTAATTCGGGTTCGACCTATGAAGGTCAGGCCTTCGATCCGTCGCGCGCCAAACAGTATGAAGCGGGCGTGAAATATGTGCCGAAGGATCGTCCGATCACGATGACCGCAGCGGTTTATCAGCTGACGAAGACTAAAAACCTGACGGCGGATCCTGATACGGTAAACCATCCGTTCGCCAGCGTGCAGAGCGGCGAAATCCGTTCGCGCGGCGTCGAGCTGGAAGCCAAAGCGGCGGTAAACGCCAATATCGACCTGACGGCGTCCTACACCTACACCGACGCGGAGTACACCCATGACACGCAGCTGAAAGGCCGCACGCCGGTGCAGGTGCCGAAGCATATGGCGTCGCTGTGGGCGGACTATAGCTTCCATGAAACCGCGCTCTCCGGCGTCACCGTCGGCGCAGGCGTGCGCTACGTCGGCGAAAGCAAAGGGCTATACAGCACCGGCACGCAAACCAACCAGAACTTCGACGTTGCCGGTTACACCACGGTGGACGCGATGCTGAAATACGATCTTGGCCGTTTCGGCCTGCCGGGCTCCTCGGTGGGCGTCAACGTGAAAAACCTGTTTGACCGCGACTATGTCGCCAGCTGCTACCGCGACTACGCCTGCTACTGGGGCGCAGAGCGTCAAATCGTCGGCACCGCCACTTTCCGTTTCTGATGCAACCGGGCGCTGCGGCGCCCGTTTAACCTGGGATAACCATGCAGCCTCCGCACGACGCAGCCACTTTTACGCTGGATAATGTCAGCTTTCACGTGCCCGGCCGCACGCTGCTGCATCCGCTCTCGCTCACCTTTCCGCCTGGCAAGGTCACCGCGCTTATCGGCCACAACGGCTCCGGCAAATCCACCCTGCTTAAGATGCTGGGCCGCCACCAGAACGCCAGCGAAGGCCGCGTGCTGCTTAACGGTAGTCCGGTCGAGGCGTGGAACGGCAAAGCCTTCGCGCGCGAGGTCGCCTATCTGCCGCAGCAGCTGCCCGCCGCCGAAGGCATGACGGTGCGCGAGCTGGTGGCGATTGGTCGCTACCCGTGGCACGGCGCGCTGGGCCGCTTTGGTCAGGAAGATCGCGTGCGGGTAGAGGAGGCGATCGCCCAGGTCGGGCTGAAGCCGCTGGCCGCGCGTCTGGTGGATAGCCTCTCCGGCGGCGAACGTCAGCGCGCCTGGCTGGCGATGCTGGTGGCGCAGAACAGCCGCTGCCTGCTGCTGGACGAGCCGACCTCGGCGCTGGATATCGCACATCAGGTCGAGGTGCTGGCGCTGATCCAGCGCCTCAGCCGCGAACGTGGCCTGACGGTGATCGCCGTGCTGCACGACATCAATATGGCAGCGCGCTACTGCGACCATCTGGTGGCGCTGCGCGGCGGCGAAATGATTGCCGAAGGGGCGCCGGACGCCATTATGCAGGCCGAGGTGCTGGGCGCGATCTACGGCATTCCGATGGGCATCCTGCCGCATCCGCAGGGCGGCGCGCCGGTCAGCTTTGTCTACTAAGGACCCGATCATGGAGATCACTCGTCGTCGCCTGCTGGCGGCGCTGGCGCTGTCGCCGTGGCTGAGCGCCTGGCCGCTGCGCGCCGCGACCGCGCCCGAGCAGGCGCGCATTATCGCGCTGGAGTGGCTACCGACCGAACTGCTGCTGGCGCTCGGCGTTGTGCCGCTGGCGGTTGCCGATACGCGCAACTACAACATTTGGGTCGGCGAGCCGCCGCTGCCGCCGCACACGCTGGACGTCGGGCTGCGCACCGAACCTAATCTCGAGCTGATGACGCAGCTGCAGCCGTCGCTGATCCTCTGCTCCAACGGCTACGGCCCGTCGCCGGATAAGCTGCGACGCATCGCGCCAATCATGGGCTTCGATCTCAATCGCGGCGACGGCAAGCCGCTCTCCGCTGCGCGCGACTCGCTGCGCGCGCTGGCGGCGCGCATCGGCCGCGAAGCCGAAGCGGAGGCGCATCTGCAGATGCTGGATAGCGAGCTGGCCGCCGCGCGCCAGCGGCTGGCGCCCTGGGCCGCGCGTCCGATCCTGCTGATGTCGCTGATGGACAGCCGCCACGCGCTCGCCTTTGGCAAAAACAGTTTGTTTCTTGAGGTGATGGAGCATCTCGGTCTGACCAATGCGTGGCAGGGGGAAACCAACTTCTGGGGCAGCGCGGTGATCGGCATCGAACGGCTGGCGCACCTGCGCGATGTCGAGGCGATCTGTTTCGATCACGACAACGACGCCGATATGGCGCAGCTCAGCCGCAGCCCGCTGTGGCAGGCGCTGCCGTTTGTTCGGGCCGGACGCTTTCAGCGCGTTCCGGCGGTGTGGTACTACGGCGCGACCCTGTCGGCGCTGCATTTTGTTCGCGTGCTGGAACGCGCGCTGGAGACGCGCTGATGCGCCATCGTTATTTCCCTGTCGCGCTGCTCAGCCTGCTGTTTCTCCTGGCGCTGCTGCTGAGCCTGATTAATCTGCGCGCGGCGCTGCCGGCGGCACAGTGGCCGCAGGCGCTGCTGTCGCCGGATCTCGACAATATCGATCAGATGCTTTTTCACTACAGCCTGCTGCCGCGCCTTGGGCTGGCGCTGCTGGTCGGCGCCGGACTCGGACTGGCGGGGCTGCTGTTCCAGCAGACGCTGCGCAACCCGCTGGCGGAGCCGACCACGCTGGGCGTCTCCTCTGGAGCGCAGCTTGGCATCACCGTCGCCACGCTGTGGCAGCTGCCGGGCGGCGCGGCCACCACGCAGCTGGCGGCGCTGATCGGCGCGCTGGCGGTGGGCGCGGTGGTGTTCGGCGTCGCCTGGGGCAAACGGCTGTCGCCGGTGACGCTGATCCTCTCCGGGCTGGTGCTGAGCCTCTACAGCGGCGCGGTGAACCAGATCTTCGCCATCTTTAATCACGACCAGCTGCAGACGATGTTTCTCTGGAGCACCGGCTCGCTGAACCAGATGGGCTGGGAGAACGTCAGCCTGCTGTGGCCGCGTCTGCTGCTCGCCTTTGCGCTGGCGCTGGCGCTGCTGCGTCCGCTGACGCTGATGGGGCTGGATGACGGCGTGGCGAAGAACCTCGGCATGGCGCTGACGCTGGCGCGCGTCGGCACGCTGGCGCTGGCGATTACGCTTAGCGCGCAGCTGGTGAGCGTGGCGGGCATTATCGGCTTTATCGGGCTCTTTGCGCCGCTGCTGGCGAAGCTGCTGGGCGCGCGTCGGCTGCTGAGCCGCATGCTGCTGGCGCCGCTGATCGGCGCGCTGCTGCTGTGGCTGGCGGATGCCTGCGTGCTGTGGCTGAGCGCGCACTGGCGCGAACTCTCTACCGGCACGCTGACCGCGCTGACCGGCGTGCCGCTGCTGCTCTGGCTGCTGCCGCGCCTGCGCACCGGCTCGGTGCCGCCCGCGCTTGATATGGGCGACAGGGTGCCGACGGAACGTCATGCGGTGCCGCGCTGGACGCTGCTTGGCCTGGCGCTGCTGGCGCTGCTGGTCTGGGCCGCGCTCGCCTTCGGCCGCGACGCGCACGGCTGGAACTGGTCGAGCGGCGAACTGCTACGCCAGCTGCTGCCGTGGCGCGCGCCGCGTCTGCTGGCGGCGCTGGCGGTGGGGCTGATGCTCGGCGTAGCCGGCTGTTTGATTCAGCGGCTGACCGGCAATCCGATGGCCAGCCCGGAAGTGCTGGGCATCAGCTCCGGCGCGGCGTTCGGCGTGGTGGTGATGCTGTTTTTCGTGCCGGGCGACGCGCTGGCGTTTCTGCTGCCGGCGGGCGCGCTGGGCGCGGCGGGAACGCTGCTGATTATTATGCTGGTGGCGAGCCGCGGCGGCTTTTCGCCGGAGCGTATGCTGCTGGCGGGCATGGCGCTTAACAGCGCGTTCGTCACGCTGCTGATGCTGCTGCTGGCGAGCGGCGATCCGCGCATGGGCGGCCTGCTGAGCTGGATTTCCGGCTCGACCTACAACGTCAGCGAAAAGGCGGCGCTGCAGAGCGTCGGGCTGGCGCTGATCCTGTCGGCGCTGGCGCCGCTCGCCAGCCGCTGGCTGACGCTGTTGCCGCTCGGTTCCGCCACGGCGCGCTCGGCGGGCATGGCGCTGAACGCCTCGCGTCTGGCGCTGCTGCTGCTGGCGGCCGCGCTGACCGCCGCGGCGACGCTGACGATTGGTCCGCTGAGTTTTGTCGGCTTAATGGCGCCGCATATTGCGCGCATGCTCGGTTTTCGCCGCGCGCTGCCGCAGATGGCGATGGCGGGGCTGTTCGGCGCAGGACTGATGCTGCTGGCCGACTGGTGCGGACGCATGCTGGCGTTTCCCGATCAGCTGCCGGCGGGGCTGATGGCGACCTTTATCGGCGCGCCTTACTTTATCTGGCTGCTAAGACGCTCGCGGTAAAAGGCTTTACTGCGGACGACTACCGCGCCAGCACTTTCCTGCAAGCAAAAAAAAGACCGGCCTCTGCCGGTCTTTGACTCATTCACGTTTACAGCTGCGCGAAACAGCGACGCGCGGCGTCGACGGTGCGGTCGATATCCTCGACGCTGTGCGCCAGCGACATAAAGCCCGCTTCGAAGGCGGAAGGCGCCAGGTAAACGCCTTCTTCCAGCATCAGATGGAAGAAACGCTTAAAGCGCTCGACGTCGCACTTCGTCACGTCGGCGTAGCAGGTCACGCTGTCAGCATCGGTGAAGAAAATGCCGAACATGCCGCCGACGTGATTCACCACCAGCGGGATATTCTCCGCCTGCGCCGCCGCCAGCAGACCCTGCGCCAGCTGCGTGGTGCGCTCGGTCAGCGTCTGATGGGTGCCCGGCTGGGCGATCTGCGTCAGGCAGGCGAAACCGGCCGCCATCGCGATCGGGTTGCCGGAAAGGGTGCCCGCCTGATAAACCGGACCGGTCGGCGCCAGCGCGTCCATCACCTCGCGGCGTCCGCCGAAGGCGCCCACCGGCATGCCGCCGCCGATGATCTTGCCGAGACAGGTCAGATCCGGCTTCACGTTGTAATACTCCTGTGCGCCGCCCAGCGCCACGCGGAAGCCGGTCATCACCTCGTCGATGATCAGCAGCGCGCCGAACTCGTCGCACAGCGCGCGCAGGCCCGGCAGAAAGTCCGGCAGCGGCGGAATGCAGTTCATATTGCCCGCCACCGGCTCGACGATAATACAGGCGATCTCTTCCGGGTACTGCTCGAAGGCGGCACGCACTGAATCGAGATCGTTGTAGGTGCAGGTCAGGGTATGACGGGCGAAATCGGCCGGCACGCCAGGGGAGTTTGGCTGGCCCAGCGTCAGCGCGCCGGAGCCCGCTTTCACCAGCAGGCAGTCGGCGTGACCGTGATAGCAGCCTTCAAACTTGATGATCTTGTCGCGGCGGGTAAAGCCGCGCGCCAGACGAATGGCGCTCATGGTCGCCTCGGTGCCGGAGTTCACCATGCGCACCATATCCATGCTCGGCACCAGCTCGCACACCAGCTGCGCCATCTTCACTTCCATTTCGGTGGGCGCGCCGAAGCTCAGGCCGCGTGCGGCGGCTTCAATCACCGCATTGCGGATCTCGGCGTTGTTGTGGCCCAACACCATCGGGCCCCATGAGCCGACGTAGTCGATATAGGCTTTGCCATCGGCGTCATACAGGTGGGCGCCGTCGGCGTGTTCGATGAACAGCGGCGTGCCGCCTACGCCGTTAAACGCGCGCACCGGCGAGTTAACGCCGCCGGGGATCAGGCGCTGCGCTTCGGCAAACAGGTTTTCGGACTTACTCATTTATTCGGCTCCAGCGGTTCAGAAAAAAACTCGCGCCATTCTACGGGAAGAGCAGGGCATGACGAAAGGCCAGAAACGGCGCGCTATACTTACCTTAGCTGAAGGCCGGCGGCACGCAGTGCGAAGGGCAAAACTTGATTGCGCTAACGGGCTGGCAGATAATACGCCAATTGAGGTCGTTTTCTGACCTGGACGTTTACCGGAGTATAAGATGAGTGATGATGTTGCAGCACTGCCGTTACAGTTTACCGATGCGGCGGCCAGCAAGGTAAAAAACCTGATTGCCGACGAAGAGAATCCCGATCTGAAACTGCGCGTCTATATTACCGGCGGCGGGTGCAGCGGCTTCCAGTATGGCTTCACCTTTGACGACAAAATGAATGACGGCGACATGACCATCGAGAAGCAGGGCGTGGCGCTGGTGGTCGATCCGATGAGCCTGCAGTATCTGGTCGGCGGCTCGGTGGACTACACCGAAGGCCTGGAAGGGTCACGTTTTATCGTCACCAACCCGAATGCCAAAACCACCTGCGGCTGCGGCTCCTCGTTCAGCATCTGATGCAAAAAGGCCGTCTTGCGACGGCCCTTTTTTTACCACTCGATCGTTATCAACTTCGCCGTTTCCTTACGCATCGCATCCTTCTCTAACAGACTTTCCGTCACGCGCGGCTGCGCGCTGGCGAGGCGACCGCAATCAATCTGCGGCACTGCCCGTTGCGGCTGGCTGTTAATTTCACAGCGCGAAAAGATCGTGAGCTGAACGCCAATCGTTCCCGTGGTCGACGCAGTCGCAAAAGGCGCGACGGCCGCGATCGCGATGGCCAGCAGCAAGGCTCTGGTCATGTGTGATTCCTGGTGTAGTCAAAATGCGCGGGGCGCATAAAAGGACGCTGAGCTTACGTGGCGTCGGCGTCTCGTTTCTTGATTAACGGCAAAGTTAGCCGGATCTTTAATCGCTTTTTGCTGATTTATTGTTCCGGGTGCAGCGCAGCGCAAAGCTGCTTCGCCGCCAGCAGCATACGCGGACCGGGACGGCTGAGCCAGTCATCATTGATGGCGATAACCGGTACGTTGAGCTGCGGTTGCCAGAAGCGCGCAACGTTCTGCGCCTGGGCGGCGCTGCCGCCGATAATAAGGGCCTGCGGATGGCGCATCAGCACCTGCTCGCGGCTGACCTGCGGCCAGCTGACGCGGCTGTCGGCAAAGATATTTTTTCCGGCGCACAGCGTGATGATGCTGTTTTGCAGGGTGTCGCGCGCGGCGGTAAACAGCGGCTGCTGGCCGAACTGAAGAAACACCGGCACGGGAGGCAGGGCGGCGTAGCGCGCGAGCAGGGCGTTTGCCTGCCTTTTCAGCTGCCGCGCGGCGTCGAGCGCCTGCTGCGGCCGCGGGCTCCAGCGCTGCAGCGACGCCACGGCGTCCGCCATCTGCTCCAGCGAGTCGGGATCGATCCAGACGACGTTGACGCCGAACTGCCTGAGCTGATCGATCTGGCGCTGCGGATTGCCGCCGCGCCAGGCGAGCACCACGTCCGGCTTCAGCGCCAGAATGCGTTCGACGTTAACGCCCTGCCAGTTGGCCACCTGCTCCAGCACCTGCGCGGCGGGCGGATAGTCGGACCATGCACTGACCGCTACCGGCGTAATGCCGGCGGCAAACGCCATTTCGGTGAGATGCGGGGAGAGGGTAATAACGCGCGGCGCGGCGGCGAACAGGCTGCTGCAAAGCAGCAGCAGCCCGAGCAGCCAGCGGGGATTAGCCACGCGCCAGACGCGCCAGCAGCTTCTCCACCAGCAGCGACGACTGCTGCGCCGCCACGGCGAGGAACTCTTCGAAGCTGAGATGCGACGCCTTGTCGGCCACGTCGGAGATAGCGCGCACCACGACGAATGGCACCTTGAACTGGTGGCAGACGTGACCGATGGCGGTCGCCTCCATCTCCACGGCAATCGCCTGCGGGAAGGTCGCGCGGATGCGCGCCAGCGGCTCGGCGCCGTTGATAAAGGCGTCGCCGCTCACCACCAGACCGCGCACCGCGTTCAGGTTCAGCTCGCTGATGCACGCCTCTGCGGCGGCGATCAGCTGCGCGTCGGCGCGAAAAGCCGCCGGGCAGCCCGCCATCTGGCCTGGCTCGTAGCCGAACGCGGTGACGTCGGCGTCGTGGTAGCGCACTTCGTCAGAGACCACGATGTCGCCCACTGAAAGCGTCGGCGCCAGGCCGCCCGCCGAGCCGGTGTTGATCACCAGGTCCGGCTTGCACAGCTCCAGCAGCAGCGTGGTGCCGAGCGCCGCCGAGGTTTTACCGATGCCCGATTTCAGCAGAGCGACCTCAACGCCGTTAAGCGTGCCGGTGTAAATCTCGCAGCCGGCCAGCGTCAGGGTCTGGCGGTTCTCGATTTTGTCACGCAGCAGGGTCACTTCCTGCTCCATCGCGCCAATAATGCCTGCTTTCATAAATAGGTCTCGCTAATGTGGTGGAAGTGGTCGTAAAAATTAGGGCATAGTCTAGCATGGCTGGCAGGCGATTGATTCACGAAGGAGTAACGATGGCGACGGTTAATTTCAGGAAGAAGATCAGTTTCACCCGTCCTTATAACACGCGCAAAGATCCGGAAGGGGAATACTATATTACCCGCCACTTTGAGAGCGATCGCGGCCGTATTATCAACTCGGCGGCGATCCGCCGACTGCAGCAAAAAACTCAGGTCTTTCCGCTGGAGCGCAACGCGGCGGTGCGCTCGCGCCTGACCCACTCGCTTGAGGTGCAGCAGACCGGACGCTATATCGCCAAAGAGATCCTGCAAACCCTGAAAAATCAGGGCGGACTGGCGCAGTACGGGCTGGATGAGATGGAAGGCGCGTTTGAAAGCCTGGTAGAGATGGCCTGCCTGCTGCACGACGTCGGCAATCCGCCGTTTGGCCACTTCGGCGAGGCCGCCATCAACGACTGGTTTGAAGAGCATCTTGCGCTGGAGCTGGTGGATCCGCTGGTGGCGGGCGTGGAAGGGGAGCAGCAGCGCGCCGATTTTAATCAGCTAAACGCGATGATCCGCCAGGACCTGTGCCATTTTGAAGGCAACGCGCAGGCGATCCGCATGGTGCATACGCTGCTACAGCTGAATCTGAGCTACTCGCAGGTCGCCTGCATTTTGAAATATACCGCGCCCGCCTGGTGGCAGGGCGACAAACCCGCGCAGTTTAGCGCGCTGATGAAAAAGCCCGGCTTTTATCTCTCTGAGCGCGATTATATTGCCGAGCTGCGCGCGGCCACCAGTCTGGAAGAGCATCATCGCTTTCCGCTGACCTATATTATGGAGGCGGCGGACGATATCTCCTACTGCATCGCCGATCTGGACGATGCGGTCGAAAAAGATATATTTAACATTGATGCGCTTTATGACTATTTATGTAAAAACTGGGGGCCGGTAAAAAATAACGACGCTTTCAGCCGAACGGTCGGCGATGCCTGGCGCGAAGCCTGTAACAAAAAGCGTCGCAGCAGAAGCGATCAGTTCTTTATGTCATTGCGCGTTAACGTCCAGAGCGTGCTGGTCAGCCATGCGGTAAAACGCTTTGTCGATAATTTACCCGCGATTTTTAACGGCGATTTTAATCATGCGCTATTAGAAGATGATGGTGAAGAGGGGCGTTTATTGCAGATGTTTAAAACGGTGGCGCGCCGTCATGTATTTAACCATGCCGAAGTGGAACAGCTGGAATTACAAGGTTATCGAGTGATTAAGGGATTGTTAGAAATATATCAACCACTGATGACATTGACCTTTGAAGCCTTTACCAGCCTGATTAATGACGACTTTCTGCGCGCGCATCCGATTGAAACTCGCCTGTTTCATAAGCTTTCCGGCAAACATCGCAAAGCCTATCAGCAAAAAATGCGTTCGCTGGTGGTGGAGCACAAATACCAGCGTCTGCTGTGGGAGCGATATTACCGCTTTCGTCTCATCCAGGACTATATTAGCGGCATGACCGATCTCTACGCCTGGGATGAGTACCGTCGCCTGATGGCAGTGGAATAACGCGAGTTTTGTAAAGAGCCAGAATAAATTTTTACCTTTAGCGCAAACTTTTGCTGGAACTTCGCGGTAAAAGATTAATCTCATAACTGACCACAGCAAGGGTCTGACGTTAATTACTGGATGAGACTCATACGAATGAAAAAAAACACCTTAACGTTGAGCGCGCTGGCGCTCAGTCTTGGCCTGGCGTTAAGCCCTGCCGCCGTTTTCGCCGCTGAATCCGCCTCTTCTACCAGCCAGCAGCTGCCGAGCCTGGCGCCGATGCTGGAAAAAGTGATGCCTTCGGTGGTCAGCATCAGCGTCGAAGGCAGCACCACGGTGAAAACGCCGCGTCTGCCGCAGCAGTTCCAGCAGTTCTTCGGCGATAACTCGCCGTTCTGCCAGGACGGTTCGCCTTTCCAGAGTTCACCGATGTGTCAGGGCGGCGCAGGCGGCGGCGACGGCGCCAATACCCAGCAGGAAAAATTCCGCGCGCTGGGCTCCGGCGTGGTGATCAACGCCGAGAAAGGCTATGTCGTCACTAACAACCACGTCGTCGACAACGCCACCAAAATTCAGGTGCAGCTCAGCGATGGCCGTCGCTACGACGGTAAGGTGATTGGCAAAGACCCCCGTTCCGATATCGCGCTGGTGCAGCTGATTGACGCGAAAAACCTGACGGCGATTAAAATCGCCGACTCCGACAATCTGCGCGTCGGCGACTACACCGTGGCGATCGGCAACCCGTACGGCCTGGGCGAAACCGTGACTTCGGGCATCGTGTCGGCGCTGGGACGCAGCGGCCTTAACGTCGAAAACTACGAAAACTTTATTCAGACCGATGCGGCGATTAACCGCGGCAACTCCGGCGGCGCGCTGGTGAACCTCAACGGCGAGCTGATCGGCATCAACACGGCGATCCTCGCGCCGGACGGCGGCAATATCGGCATCGGCTTCGCCATTCCGAGCAATATGGTGAAAAACCTTACCGGCCAGATGGTGGAGTTCGGTCAGGTGAAACGCGGCGAACTGGGTATTCTTGGCGCTGAGCTGAACTCCGAGCTGGCGAAAGCGATGAAGGTCGACGCGCAGCGCGGCGCCTTTGTCAGCCAGGTGCTGCCGAACTCCGCCGCGGCGAAAGCGGGCGTGAAGGCGGGCGATGTGGTGGTGTCGATGAACGGCAAGCCGCTGAGCAGTTTTGCCGCGCTGCGTGCCGAAGTCGGCTCGCTGCCGATTGGCACCAAACTGCAACTCGGCCTGCTGCGCGACGGCAAACCGGTTAGCGTCACCGTTGAGCTGCAGCAGAGCACCCAGGATAAAGTGCAGTCGGCCACCATCTACACCGGCATCGAAGGCGCCGATCTCAGCAACGACAGCGGCAGCGACAAAGGCGTGCGCGTCGACAACGTGAAGCCTGGCAGCGCGGCGGCGCGCATCGGCCTGAAAAAAGGCGATGTGATCCTCGGCGTCAACCAGCAGCGCGTCGCCAACCTCGGCGAGCTGCGTAAAATCCTCGACACCAAACCCTCGGTGCTGGCGCTGAACGTCAAGCGCGGCGACAGCAGCATCTATCTGCTGATGCAGTAACGCGTTTTATCCCTCAGGCGGACTGCGGTCCGCCTTTTTTTTCGCCGCGGACAGAGTGTGACCCGCGCCGCAAAATCGGTAAATCCCGCCCTGGCTCTGTGCATTTGCACAATGCCTGGCTGCGCGGCCATGCGTATGCTGTAGCTTCCTCTCTCTGTCAGGATCAACAGATGGCAACCTATCATCTTGATGCGCGCCTTGCGCAGGATATCGTGGCGCGCACCATGAAGATTATTGACAGCAATGTCAACGTGATGGATGCGCGCGGCCGCATTATCGGCAGCGGCGATCGCGAGCGTATTGGCGAATTGCACGAAGGTGCGCTGCTGGTGCTGTCGCAGGGTCGCGTGGTGGACATCGACGAGGCGGTGGCGAAGCATCTGCACGGCGTGCGGCCGGGCATCAATCTGCCGCTGCGCATCGACGGTGAGATCGTCGGCGTCATTGGCCTCACCGGCGATCCGCTGGCGCTGCGCCACTACGGCGAGCTGGTCTGCATGACGGCGGAGATGATGCTGGAGCAGACCCGACTGCTGCATATGCTGGCGCAGGACAGCCGCCTGCGTGAGGAGCTGGTGCTGAATCTGATCCGCAGCGAGACCCTGACGCCGCAGCTGACCGAGTGGGCGCAGCGTCTCGGCATCGATCTGCATCAGCCGCGCGTGGTGGCGGTGGTGGAGGTGGACAGCGGGCAGCTCGGCGTCGACAGCGCCATGTCGGAGCTGCAGCAGCTGCAAACGCTGCTCACCACGCCAGAGCGCGACAACCTGATCGCCATTGTTTCCCTGACGGAGATGGTGGTGCTGAAGCCGGCGCTGAATGCGCACGGGCGCTACGATCAGGAGGATCACCGCAAGCGCGTTGACCAGTTATTACAGCGCATGAAGGAGAGCGGCCAGGTGCGGATGCGCATCGCGCTTGGCAACTATTTCACCGGGCCGGGCAGCATCGCGCGCTCCTACCGCACCGCACGCACTACCATGATGGTCGGCAAGCAGCGTATGCCGGAGCTGCGCAGCTATTTCTATCAGGATTTGGTGCTGCCGGTGCTGCTCGACAGCCTGCGCGGCGGCTGGCAGGCGAATGAGCTGGCGCGCCCGCTGGCGAAGCTGAAGAGCATGGATAACAACGGCCTGCTGCGGCGCACGCTGGTCGCCTGGTTTACCCACAACGTGCAGCCCAGCGCCACGGCGCGCGCGCTGTTTATTCATCGCAATACGCTGGAGTACCGGCTGAACCGCATTTCCGAGCTGACCGGGCTGAATCTCAGCCAGTTTGACGATCGCCTGCTGCTCTATGTGGCGCTGCAGCTGGACGAGCAGAGTTAGGGCAACAAAAAGGCCATGTAATGCTTGTCAGTTTAGCTTTGGAGATAACGCCGGCTGGGGCCCCTCAGGGGCTGGCGGTCCTCGCGCCGCTGACGCGGTCCCTTCACGTCATTCGTCTGCCTGACGGACCGGTGGGGATGGAACATCCCTGTTCCAGCCCCACCTTTCGCCCGCATCCCTGCGGGCTCTCCTGGCAGACTCACTCTGTTCAGCGCTGCGAAATGCCAGACCCTGAGCGGCCCAAGCCTGCTGGCCAGCTTCCGTGTGCGCTGCTGGCAAGGGCCGCGGCCCGGCAGCAGAAAAGGTGCAGTGGCACTGTTGCCTTCTGTAGCA
This sequence comes from Pantoea latae, assembly GCF_002077695.1. Taxonomy (GTDB): domain Bacteria; phylum Pseudomonadota; class Gammaproteobacteria; order Enterobacterales; family Enterobacteriaceae; genus Pantoea; species Pantoea latae. The sequence goes on along the minus strand of NZ_MWUE01000013.1, from coordinate 37,195 downwards.
GGCAACACCAGGCGCGTTAGCGGTTATTGCGCGTCAGCTTGTCCAGGTCGCCTTCGATCTCAGCAATTTTATTGGTCACCACGCTCTCCAGATGGCGCAGATCCGCCAGGATCTTACGCTTCAGATCCACTTCCACCTGATCGCGCTGGCAAATCTGATCCAGCTCGTCGATCACATAGCGCAGGTTCGGGCTGATCTCCTGCACCTCTTTGTATCCCTGATTAATGTTGTCGGCTACCACGGTCTTGCGCTGGCGCGGATATTTAAACTTCACGCTCTTGGCAAAGAACTCGCCTTTGTCTTTGCGAAAGTAAATTTTCAAGATGTCGTTGTTGGCTTCCTGACGCAGGCTGTAGCGATCGATATCGTCGGGATTGTTAATGCCTAAGCTTTTGAGATTGTCATACATAGCGATTTTTCCACCAAAAAGAGAGAGGCGCGCAGCGGTGTTCACGGCACAAAAAATAACTGTAGACAACAAATGAGATGAACACGGCGCGACGGGAGATAACTGGCGCGGATTATGACCTGGGTAAAAAGTAAACGCACCTGTTAATTCGCCACGCGAATCAGGTCGGGAAGAGGGGAAGTGTAAAGAAAAGATGACGGGCCGCAGCGGCCCGTCGAAAGGCGTTAGTCGATGGTGCGCAGCAGTTCGTTGATGCCCACTTTGCCGCGCGTTTTCGCGTCGACTTTCTTCACGATCACCGCGCAGTAGAGGCTGTAGCTGCCATCTTTCGACGGCAGGTTGCCGGAAACCACCACCGAGCCTGCCGGCACGCGGCCGTAGTGCACTTCGCCGGTTTCACGGTCATAGATTTTGGTGCTCTGGCCGATATAGACGCCCATTGAGATCACCGCGCCTTCTTCCACGATCACGCCTTCCACGATCTCAGAACGCGCGCCGATAAAGCAGTTGTCTTCGATAATGGTCGGGTTGGCCTGCAGCGGCTCCAGCACGCCGCCGATGCCGACGCCGCCGGAGAGGTGCACGTTTTTACCGATCTGCGCGCAGGAGCCGACGGTCGCCCAGGTATCAACCATGCTGCCTTCGTCGACGTAAGCGCCGATATTGACATAGGAAGGCATCAGCACGGTATTACGCGCGATGTAGGCGCCCTGACGAACGGCGGCCGGCGGCACGACGCGGAAGCCGGCGGCTTTAAAGCGCGCGTCGTCCCAGCCGGCAAATTTCATCGGCACCTTGTCGTAAAAACGGGTTTCCGCGCCTTCCATCACCTGGTTGTCGTTGATGCGGAACGACAACAGCACCGCCTTTTTCAGCCACTGATGCGTTACCCACTGGCCGTCGATCTTTTCAGATACGCGCAGCGCGCCGCTGTCCAGCTGAGCGATCACCTCGTTGATGGCTTCACGGGTGACGGTGTCCACGTTCGCTGGGGTGATCTCGGCGCGACGCTCGAAGGCCGCTTCAATAACGCTCTGTAACTGTTGCATAATTTTTTCCTGATCTCTCTGGTGCGTGTCGGGCCACATCCCGACAGCAAAAGTATGTAAATCGATTGCGGTCACACTTTATCGTTTGGATTAAGGGCTTCTGTCAACCGTTGTCGCAACGCTTTGCGCATTTCCGCATCAAGGGCGCGCCGTTCGCTGTTAGCAAGAATAAATAAATCCTCGACGCGTTCGCCAATGGTGCTGATGCGCGCGCCGTGCAGCGACACGCCCATATCGGCGAAGACTTCGCCGACGCGCGCCAGCAGGCCGGGCTGATCGAGCGCCACCAGCTCCAGATAGCTGCGGCGATCGGTATGGGTCGGCAAAAAGTTGACCTCGGTGTCGACGCTGAAGTGGCGCAGCTTCGCCGAGGCGCGGCGGGTGCGCGGCGGATTCCAGCTGGTCTGGGCGATCGCCTGCTCCAGCGCCTGGCGGATCATGGCGTGACGATCCGGCGCCAGCGGGCTGCCGTCCGGCTCCAGCACGATAAAGGTGTCCATCGCCATGCCGTCGCGGCTGGTGAAGATCTGCGCGTCGTGCACGCTGAGATTGCGGCGATCCAGCTCGCCCGCCACGGTGGCGAAGAGATAGGGGCGATCCGGGCTCCAGATAAAAATCTCGGTGCCGCCGCGCGTCGCCTGCGGGCTGACCAGCACCAGCGGCTGGCGCAGATCGTGCTCCATCAGATGGCGCGCGTGCCACGCGAGCTGGTTGGGCGTGTGGCGCAGAAAATAGTCGGCGCGGCAGCGGTTCCAGATATGGTGCAGTCGCTCTTCGTCGATATTGTCCATGCGCAGCAGCGCCAGCGCCTGCAGGCGGTGATGCCGCACGCGCTCGCGCAGATCCGGGCTGTTCTCCATGCCGCGCCGCAGCTGCTTCTCGGTGGCGAAAAAGAGTTCGCGCAGCAGGCTCTGCTTCCAGCTGTTCCACAGGGTTTCGTTGGTGGCGCAGATATCGGCCACCGTCAGGCAGACCAGGTAGCGCAGCCGGTTCTCGTTCTGCATTACCTCGGCGAACTGCTGGATCACGGTGGGATCCTGAATATCGCGGCGCTGCGCGGTCACCGACATCAGCAGATGATGGCGCACCAGCCAGGCGACCAGCTGCGTCTCGCGCGAGTTAAGGCCGTGCAGCTCGGCGAACTCCAGCGCGTCCTGCGCGCCGAGAATCGAGTGATCGCCGTTGCGCCCTTTGGCGATGTCGTGCAGCAGCGCCGCCATCAGCAGCAGCTCCTGCTGCGGCAGGCGCGGCCAGAGTTCGACGCAGAGCGGATGCATCGGGCGCGTCGCCTCGCTGGCGAAGCTCTCCAGCTTTTGCAGCACGCGAATGGTGTGCTCGTCGACGGTATAGGCGTGAAACAGGTCGAACTGCATCTGGCCGACGATATGCCCCCACAGCGGCGTATAGGCCCAGAGCACGCTGTGGCGGTGCATCGGCAGCAGCGCGCGCTTCACCGCGCCGGGATGGCGCAGAATCGCCATAAACAGCTGGCGTGCTTCCGGGATCTGACACAGCGGCTGTTTGAGATGACGGCGGGCGTAGCGCAGCTGGCGCAGCGTGGTGGAGTAGATGCCGCGAATATTTTCGTTGCGCACCATCACGTAGAACATGCGCAGGATCGCCTGCGGCTCGCGCTCGAACAGCGTTTCGTCGCGCAGGTCGATCAGGTTGCCGCGCAGCTGAAAGGTGTCGTCCAGCGGACGCGGCTTTTCAGTGGTGGAGAGCGCCAGAATCGCTTCGTCGAACAGCTGCAGCAGCATCTGGTTAAGCTCGCCGATGCGGCGCGTGACGCGGAAGAAATCCTTCATCATGCGCTCGACCGGCTCGTTGCCTTCACCCTGATAGTTGAGGCGCTGCGCGACGTTAAGCTGGCGATCGAACAGCAGGCGGTTGTCATAGCGCGTCAGCGTCAGGTGCAGGGCGAAGCGGATGCGCCAGAGAAACGCCTGGCACTCGTTAAGCTCGTTGCGCTCCGCCTCGGTGAGAAAGCCGAACCCGACCATCTCATCCAGCGTGGTGGCGCCGAAGTGGCGGCGCGCCACCCACTGCAGCGTATGGATATCGCGCAGGCCGCCTGGGCTGCTTTTGATATCGGGCTCCAGGTTGTAGCTGGTGCCGTGATAGCGCTGATGGCGCGCCTGCTGCTCCTCGATCTTGGCGGCGTAGAAGGTCGCCGACGGCCAGAAGCCCTCGCTGAAGATGTTCTTCTGCATCTCAAGAAACAGCGCGACGTCGCCGGTCAGCATGCGCGACTCGATCAGGTTGGTGGCGACGGTCAGATCGGCGAGCCCCTCCAGCAAGCACTCTTCCAGCGTGCGCACGCTGTGGCCCACTTCCAGCTTGAGATCCCACAGCAGCGTCAGCAGCTCGCTGGTTTGCTGCGCGTTGGCCTCGTCGAGCGCATCGCGGCTCAGGATCAAGATGTCGACGTCAGAGAGCGGATGCAGTTCGCCGCGGCCATAGCCGCCGACCGCCACCAGCGCGATAGCGGGCTGCGCGTCGAAGCCGTAAAAGCGCCACAGCCGGCGCAGCAGCCGATCGATAAACAGGGTGCGCGCGTCAATCAGCGTTTCTGCCGATTCGCCAGCGTCGAACGCCGTGGAGAGAAAGGCGTTAAAGGTTTCCAGCCTCTGCTTCAGGCTGTCGCGGGTTAGCGCCGCGTCATCCCAGTGCGCCGGGGAGTCTTTCAGGCCGTCAATGACCTCATCCGTCAGGATCGCGCTCATACCGCTTCTCTCTTCTTGAGCCATAAAAAAACCGGCGCAGGGCCGGCTTTTTATCAGTGGGGGAGGATTACCCTTCGTTGACCAGCACCGCGTCGATGGTGTCATCGCTACGCAGGGTCAGGATTTCGCAGCCGTTATCGGTCACCACAATAGTATGCTCGTACTGCGCGGACAAGCTGCGATCTTTGGTTTTTACCGTCCAGCCATCTTTCATGGTGCGGATGCGGTAGTCGCCGGCGTTGACCATCGGCTCGACGGTAAAGGTCATGCCCGCCTGCAGCACCACGCCGCCGTCATCCGCGTCATAGTGCAGCACCTGCGGCTCTTCGTGGAAGCCTTTGCCGATGCCGTGGCCGCAGTACTCGCGCACCACGGAGAAGTCGTGAGATTCCACATACTTCTGGATAGCGCGGCCCAGCTCGCGCAGGCGGATGCCCGGCTTCACCAGACGCAGCGCCAGATAGAGGCTCTGCTGGGTGATCTGGCACAGGCGCTCGCCCTGGATGGTCGGCTTGCCGACGATAAACATCTTCGAGGTGTCGCCGTGGTACTCATCTTTGATCACGGTGACGTCGATGTTGATGATGTCGCCATCCTTCAGCAGGCGATCGTCGCTGGGAATGCCGTGACACACCACCTCGTTGACCGAGATGCAGACCGATTTCGGGAAGCCGTGATAGCCAAGGCAGGCGGAGATGGCGTGCTGCTCGTTGGTGATGTAATCGTGGCAGATGCGGTCCAGTTCGCCGGTTGACACGCCGGGTTTGACGTGCGGGGCGATCATCTCCAGCACCTCGGCGGCCAGGCGGCCGGCGACGCGCATTTTTTCGATTTCTTCAGGGGTTTTAATTGAAATTGCCATTAAATTAATCCGCAGTTGCCGAAAATTTCAGCAATAATGAACGATGTGCTGTCATGTTAGCAGCCGAAAACCAGGCAGCCAAACAGTTCGCGTCGCGCGGCCCTGCGCTGAACAAATTCTGGCTTCAGCAGCGGGGTTGTGGTATAAAGCGCGCCGACGATTCTCTGTCAGGCCGTTAAAGGTCGGCGAGAAACGCGAAAAACTCACTTTGTGTACTAAAACACACATGTATCGACACATACGCCGGGGTGCTTCGCAAGAGGTCGGTCGTATGGGATACATGGAGGCCCAACCCCAAACTTAATCTAGAGGTAATCATGGCAACTGTTTCCATGCGCGACATGCTCAAGGCTGGTGTTCACTTCGGTCACCAGACCCGTTACTGGAACCCGAAAATGAAGCCGTTCATCTTCGGTGCGCGTAACAAAGTTCACATCATCAACCTTGAGCAGACTGTACCGATGTTCAACAACGCTCTGGCTGAGCTGAACAAAATCTCTGCCCGTAAAGGCAAGATCCTGTTCGTCGGTACCAAGCGCGCTGCCAGCGAAGCGGTAAAAGAGTCTGCACTGAGCTGCGACCAGTTCTTCGTTAACCACCGCTGGCTGGGTGGTATGCTGACTAACTGGAAAACCGTTCGTCAGTCTATCAAACGTCTGAAAGATCTCGAGACTCAGTCTCAGGACGGCACCTTCGACAAACTGACCAAGAAAGAAGCGCTGATGCGCGGTCGCGAACTGGCCAAGCTGGAAAACAGCCTGGGCGGTATCAAAGACATGGGCGGTCTGCCGGACGCGCTGTTCGTTATCGATGCCGATCACGAGCACATTGCGATCAAAGAAGCAAACAACCTGGGTATCCCGGTATTTGCTATCGTTGATACCAACTCTGATCCAGACGGCGTTGACTTCGTTATCCCGGGTAACGACGATGCAATCCGTGCTGTAAGCCTGTACCTGACTGCCGTTGCCACTACCGTGCGCGAAGGCCGTTCACAGGATCTGGCTGAGCAGGCTGAAGAAGCGTCTTTAGAAAACGCTTAATAAGGTTCGCTCTGGCAAAGAGCCCTTAGACATCAGATGTAATCTGTTAAGGGGCCAGTCTTGGCCCCTTTATTTTATCTCCGTCTGTCACGCCTCCTTATCTGGCGGGCGGGACAGAGTAATTTTCCGCAACAGGTGCCCTGGTGCGCGAGCACAGGGGTACGAACCGAGGATTCTGGAATGGCTGAAATTACCGCTGCACTGGTAAAAGAACTGCGCGAGCGTACTGGCGCGGGCATGATGGACTGCAAAAAAGCGCTGACCGAAGCGAACGGCGACATCGAGCTGGCGATTGAGAACATGCGTAAGTCCGGCGCGATCAAAGCGGCGAAAAAAGCAGGCAACGTGGCTGCTGACGGCGTGATCAAAACCAAAATCGACGGCAACTACGGCGTGATCCTGGAAGTTAACTGCCAGACCGACTTCGTTGCGAAAGATGCCGGTTTCCAGGCGTTTGCTGACAAAGTGCTGGACGCGGCGACCGCTGAGCGCATCACCGACGTTGAAGCGCTGAAAGCCAAGTTCGAAGAAGAGCGCGTGGCGCTGGTCGCGAAAATCGGCGAGAACATCAACATCCGTCGTATCGCGGTGCTGGAAGGCGAGCAGCTGGGTTCATACCTGCACGGCGCGCGTATCGGCGTGCTGATCTCTGCGAAAGGCGCTAACGAAGAGCTGATCAAGCAGATCGCTATGCACGTTGCTGCCAGCAAGCCGGAATTCGTTAAGCCGGAAGACGTCTCTGCTGAAGTGGTTGAGAAAGAGTACCAGGTTCAGCTGGACATCGCGATGCAGTCTGGCAAGCCGAAAGAGATCGCAGAGAAGATGGTTGAAGGCCGCATGAAGAAATTCACCGGCGAAGTCTCTCTGACCGGTCAGGCTTTCGTTATCGATCCGAGCAAAACCGTTGGCCAGGCGCTGAAAGAGCAGGGCGCTGACGTCATCAACTTCATCCGCTTCGAAGTGGGTGAAGGCATTGAGAAAGTCGAAAGCGACTTCGCTGCTGAAGTAGCGGCAATGTCCAAACAGTCTTAATGCTGTCAAAGGAACCGCCAGAAGGCGGTTCTTTTTTGTCTGCTGCGCAAAGCAGGCGCTTTTCAGTCTCATCCCAATAGTAATTTGCACTGGCTAAGCGGATGATCGATCAGATTTAATTTCTCCTTTTCAACTCTTCCAGGAAGAACCGACCATGGCGACCAACGCAAAACCTGTATATCAACGTATCCTGCTGAAACTGAGTGGCGAAGCACTGCAAGGTGCCGAAGGTTTTGGTATCGACGCGAGCGTGCTTGACCGCATGGCGCAAGAGGTGAAAGAACTGGTCGAGCTGGGCATTCAGGTGGGCGTGGTGATCGGCGGTGGCAACCTGTTCCGCGGCGCGGGCCTGGCGCAGGCGGGCATGAACCGCGTAGTCGGCGACCACATGGGCATGCTGGCGACCGTCATGAACGGCCTGGCGATGCGCGACGCACTGCACCGCGCCTATGTCAACGCGCGCCTGATGTCAGCTATCCCGCTGAACGGCGTGTGCGACAATTACAGCTGGGCGGAAGCGATCAGCCTGCTGCGCAACAACCGCGTGGTGATTTTCTCTGCCGGCACCGGCAACCCGTTCTTCACCACCGACTCAGCGGCCTGCCTGCGCGGCATCGAAATCGAAGCCGACGTGGTGCTGAAAGCCACTAAAGTCGATGGCGTCTATTCAGCTGACCCGGTGAAAAACCCGGATGCGACGCTGTACGATCAGCTCTCCTACGCCGAAGTGCTGGAAAAAGAGCTGAAAGTGATGGATCTGGCGGCCTTTACGCTAGCGCGTGACCACCAGCTGCCGATCCGCGTATTTAATATGAACAAACCTGGCGCGCTGCGTCGCGTGGTGATGGGTGAAAAAGAAGGCACCCTGATTACGCATTAATACCCGACGCAAGATAAAATAAGGTATATTCTGTCGGCGCGGTGAACGCCACCGCGCACCATTCAGGATTATCGCTCAACGGCGATACCGCTTCCGGCGCCGCCGGAATGGCCAGGTCAAACCGAATCCAAGGGTTTCAACGTGATTAACGACATCAAAAAAGATGCTGAAACGCGCATGGACAAATGCGTCGAAGCGTTTAAAAACACCATCAGCAAAGTGCGCACCGGTCGTGCTTCTCCTTCTCTGCTCGACGGTATCGTGGTCGAATACTACGGCACGCCGACGCCGCTGCGTCAGCTCGCGTCCGTGACGGTAGAAGACTCGCGCACGCTGAAAATCAACGTGTTCGACCGCTCAATGGGCCCGGCAGTGGAAAAAGCCATTATGGCTTCCGACCTCGGCCTGAACCCGAACTCAGCCGGCAGCGACATTCGCGTTCCGCTGCCTGCGCTGACCGAAGAGCGTCGTAAAGATCTGATCAAGATCGTGCGCGGCGAAGCCGAGCAGGGTCGCGTTTCCGTGCGCAACGTGCGTCGCGACGCCAACGACAAGATCAAAGCGTTGCTGAAAGACAAAGAGATCAGCGAAGACGACGAGCGTCGTACTCAGGACGAGATCCAGAAAATGACCGATGCGCGCATCAAGAACGTCGATGCGGCGCTGGCCGAAAAAGAGAAGGAGCTGATGGAGTTCTAATCCCGTCAGCTGCGCTCTATACTCAACCTCGTTGGGTATCAAACGCCGTTCAGAGCTGCGTTCATTGCGAATGCGCTCTGGCGGCGTTTTACATTATGCCTTCCGCGCTTGCGGAGTGATTCAGCGCCTTCACAGGGAGAGCGAAATGAAGCGATTAACCTTGCTGGGTTCCACCGGATCGATTGGCGCCAGCACGCTGGCGGTGGTGCGCGCCCATCCCGAGCTTTACCAGATCACCGCGCTAGTGGCCGGACAAAACGTCGCGCTGATGGCGGAGCAGTGCCAGACCTTCCAGCCGCGCTATGCCGCGATGGCGGACGAGGCGTCCGCGCAGGCGCTGCGTGAACGACTGAAAGCACTCAACGTGGCGACCGAAGTGCTCTCCGGCGTTCAGGCTGCCTGCGAGCTGGCCGCGCTGGACGAGGTCGATCAGGTGATGGCGGCGATCGTCGGCGCCTCGGGGCTGCTGCCGACGCTGGCGGCAATCCGCGCCGGCAAAAGCGTGCTGCTCGCCAATAAAGAGTCCCTTGTCACCTGCGGCCGTTTGTTTATGGAGGCGGTGCGTCACCATCAGGCGCAGCTGCTGCCCGTCGACAGCGAGCACAACGCCATTTTTCAGAGTTTGCCCGCTTCCATCCAGCATCAGTTAGGATACGCTGGCCTGCGAGAAAATGGCATTGAGTCCATTATCCTTACGGGATCGGGTGGTCCTTTTCGTGACACGCCGCTGGCCGACCTCGCGACCATGTCGCCGGATCAGGCCTGCGCGCATCCGAACTGGTCGATGGGGCGTAAAATCTCCGTCGACTCGGCCACCATGATGAATAAAGGTCTCGAATACATTGAAGCCCGCTGGTTATTTAACGCCAGCGCAGCGCAAATGGAGGTGATCCTGCATCCGCAGTCGATGATCCACTCCATGGTGCGCTACTGCGACGGCAGCGTGCTGGCACAGCTCGGTTCACCGGATATGCGCACCCCCATTGCTCACTGCATGGCGTGGCCCGCGCGTATTACGGCAGGCGTGACGCCGCTGGACTTCACCCGCATGTCCGCGCTGACGTTCGCCGAACCCGACTTTGCCCGCTACCCTTGCCTGAAGCTGGCGATAGAAGCCTGCGAGGCGGGCCAGGCGGCGACCACCACGCTGAACGCGGCCAACGAGGTTGCGGTGGCGGCCTTTCTGGACAACCAGATTCGCTTTACCGACATCGCGGCGCTCAACAGCGAGGTGCTGGCGGCGCAGACGTTCGCAGAGCCAGAGTCCGTGGACGCCGTGCTGGATATCGACCGCGCCGCGCGCGCCCGAGCCACAGCGATGCTGCCGCGTTTCGCCTCCTCGCGTTAACGCGCGCCGCTATTTGTTCGCCTGTGGCGAAAATGGTATAGTCGCTCGCTCGCGTTTCCGGGTATAGCATCGTATCAGATGCGCCTCGCCCCTTTTTGGGCGAGAGAGTACCGGGCGCAATGTATTCAGAAACCACAGCATTTCTGACAACAGGAATTAATTACGCGTTATGTCGTCCAATAATCACAACAAAACCGATGACCAGCAGGGAACAGGCCCGCGTCACGTCGCTATCATCATGGATGGCAATGGTCGCTGGGCTAAAAATCAGGGAAAACTGCGTATTTCCGGCCATAAGGCGGGCGTAAAAGCGGTGCGCCGCTCCGTCAGCTTCGCCGTCAGCAATAATCTTGAAGCGCTGACGCTCTATGCCTTCAGCAGTGAAAACTGGAGCCGTCCGCCTCAGGAAGTGACGGCGCTGATGGAGCTGTTTGTCTGGGCGCTCGACAGTGAAGTGAAGAGCCTGCACAAGCACAACGTGCGTCTGCGCATTATCGGCGACGTGAGCCGTTTCAGTAACCGTATTCAGGAGCGTATTCGTCGCGCCGAGGAACTGACTCAGCAAAATAGTGGACTGACTCTCAATATTGCCGCGAACTATGGCGGACGTTGGGATATTATCCAGGGAGTAAAAAAACTCGCTGAGCAGGTTCAGGAAGGTTTGCTGCGTCCTGACCAGATCACCGAGGAGAACCTGTCTGCGCATCTCTGCATGCAGGGGCTGGCTCCAGTGGATTTAGTGATAAGGACCGGGGGAGAGCATCGGATTAGCAACTTCCTGCTGTGGCAGATCGCCTATGCTGAGTTTTATTTTACCGATGTTCTTTGGCCTGATTTTGATGAACACGTTTTTGAAGGTGCACTGAATGCATTCTCTCTGCGGGAGCGTCGTTTTGGCGGCGCTGCACCAGGCGGCGCCTGAGCAAACAGGGGGTAACCTTTGCTGAAGTCTCGTCTGATTACCGCGCTTATTCTTATTCCGCTGGTGATTGCTGCGCTTTTCTGGTTACCGCCTGTAGGTTTTGCGATGACGATGATCGTCATCTGCATGCTGGCCGCCTGGGAATGGGGTCAGTTTGCGGGCATGGCGTCGCGTCAGCAGCGCATCTGGCTCTCGGTTCTCTGCGGACTGCTGCTGTCAGCGATGCTTTTTACCCTTCCTCCTTATCAGCGCGACGTGCATCTGCCGCAGGTCGCCACGTCGCTCTGGGCGTCGCTGGCGTGGTGGATTGCCGCGCTGCTGCTGGTTCTCTCCTATCCCGCGTCGGCCGCGCTGTGGCGTCATTCGCGTCCGCTGCGTCTGCTGTTTGGCCTGCTCACGCTGGTTCCCTTTTTCTGGGGAATGGTGGCGCTGCGTCAGTATCACTACGACAGCGATCGCTTTGCCGGTTCCTGGTGGCTGCTGTTTGTGATGCTGCTGGTGTGGGGCGCGGATTCCGGCGCCTATATGTTCGGCCGACTGTTCGGCAAGCATAAGCTGGCGCCGAAAGTATCGCCCGGCAAAACCTGGGAAGGCTTCTTTGGCGGGCTGGTCTGTTCCGCGCTGATCGCCTGGCTGTTCGCCAGCCTCGCGCCGCTGAGCGTCTCGGCCGGCACGCTGGTTATCTGCGCCGTGCTGGCGACGCTCGCTTCGGTGCTGGGCGATTTAACGGAAAGCATGTTTAAACGCGAAGCGGGCATCAAAGACAGCGGCAACCTGATCCCCGGTCACGGCGGCATTCTCGATCGCATCGACAGCCTCACCGCCGCGGTGCCGGTTTTCGCCTGCTTGCTATTGCTGGTGTTCCGCACCCTCTGAGGACAGGCGTAGATGTTGAGTATATTGTGGAGTTTCGTCGCCTTTATCATCGCCCTCGGCGTGCTGATCACCGTTCACGAGTTTGGCCATTTCTGGGTGGCGCGCCGCTGCGGCGTGCGCGTTGAGCGCTTCTCGATTGGCTTCGGCAAGGCGCTCTGGCAGCGTCGCGATAAGCAGGGCACCGAATATGTCATCGCGCTGATCCCGCTCGGGGGCTATGTCAAAATGCTCGACGAGCGCGTGGAAAGCGTGCCCGCCGAACTGCGTCATCAGGCGTTTAACAACAAAGCCATCTGGCAGCGCGCGGCGATTATCGCCGCCGGTCCCGTCGCCAACTTCATCTTCGCCGTGTTCGCCTACTGGGTCGTGTTTATGCACGGCGTGCCTGGCGTGCGCCCGGTGGTCGGCGAAATAGTGAACGGTTCGGTGGCGGCGGAAGCGCAAATTGCCAGCGGAATGGAACTTAAAGCGGTAGACGGTATCGAAACGCCTGACTGGGATGCCGTGCGTATGGCGCTGATCGGCAAAATCGGTGACGCGCAAACGGTGCTGACCGTCTCGCGCTTCGGCGAAGAGGCGACGCAGCAGAAAGCGGTCGACCTGCGCAACTGGCAGTTCGAGCCAGACAAAGAGGATCCGGTTGTCGCGTTGGGCATTCGTCCGCGCGGGCCGCAAATCGAAACCACGCTGGCGGAGGTGCAGGCAAACTCACCCGCGAGCGTTGCCGGTTTGCAAGCGGGCGACAGGATCGTTAAAGTCGATGGTCAGCCGTTGACGCAATGGCAGGCTTTTGTCACGCAGGTGCGGGATAATCCCGGCACAGAGATGGTTCTGGACGTGGATCGCAACGGCGAAACGGTGCAGCTGCACCTGACGCCGGAAGCCAGACCAGGCGCGAAAGCAGAAGGTTTCGCCGGGGTGATCCCGCGCGTGATCCCGCTGCCGGAAGCCTATAAAACGGTAAGGCAGTATGGCGCGTTCGACGCTATTGGTGAGGCCAGCGCGAAGACCTGGCAACTGATGAAGCTGACGGTCTCCATGCTGGGCAAGTTAATTACCGGCGATGTGAAGCTGAACAACCTGAGCGGGCCGATTTCGATCGCGCAGGGCGCAGGTTTGTCAGCGGAATACGGGATGATTTACTACCTGATGTTTCTGGCGTTGATTAGCGTCAATCTCGGAATCATCAATCTCTTCCCACTGCCGGTGTTAGATGGTGGGCATTTGCTCTTTCTGGCGATCGAAAAGATCAAAGGTGGACCGGTGTCCGAGCGAGTTCAGGACTTCAGTTATCGCATTGGCTCAATCCTGCTGGTGTTGTTAATGGGGCTTGCACTTTTCAATGATTTCTCACGTCTGTAATCGCTGGAACGCAGACAGACGCGGGATGTGTTAGGAAAACGCATAATAACGATGGCGATGAAAAAGTTGCTCATAGCGTCGCTGCTGTTTAGCAGCGCCACCGTTTACGGTGCAGACGATTTCGTGGTGAAGGATATTCATTTCGAAGGGCTGCAGCGAGTCGCCGTCGGCGCGGCTCTGCTGAGCATGCCGGTACGAGTTGGCGATACGGTGAATGACGAAGATGTCAAAAACACCATTCGTTCCCTGTTCGCGACCGGCAACTTTGAGGATGTTCAGGTCCTGCGCGACGGAACCACGCTGATTGTTCAGGTTAAAGAACGTCCTACCATTGCCAGCATTACCTTTACCGGCAACAAAGCGGTGAAAGAGGATCAGCTCAAGCAGAACCTTGAGGCCTCTGGCGTGCGCGTAGGCGAAGCCCTGGACCGCACCACCCTCTCGTCGATCGAGAAAGGGCTGGAGGATTTCTACTACAGCGTGGGCAAATACACCGCCAACGTGAAGGCGGTGGTCACGCCGCTGCCGCGTAACCGCGTGGACCTGAAGCTGGTCTTCACTGAAGGCGTCTCCGCCAAAATTCAGCAGATCAACATCGTCGGCAATAAAGCCTTCAGCTCCGATGAGCTGATCTCCCGTTTCCAGCTGCGCGACGAAGTGCCGTGGTGGAACGTGGTCGGCGATCGCAAATACCAAAAGCAGAAACTGGCGGGCGACCTGGAAACCCTGCGCAGCTTCTACCTCGATCGCGGCTATGCGCGCTTCAATATCGATTCGACGCAGGTCAGCCTGACGCCGGATAAAAAAGGCATCTACATCACCGTTAATATCACCGAGGGCGATCAGTACAAAATCGCCGGCGTGATCGTCAACGGCAGCATGGCGGGCCACTCGGCAGAGATCGAACATCTGACGCAAATCCCATCGGGCGAGCTGTATAACGGCACCAAAGTCACCCAGATGGAAGATGACATCAAGAAGCTGCTGGGCCGCTACGGCTACGCCTATCCGCGCGTGATGACGCAGCCGGAGATCAACGACGCCGATAAAACGGTGAAGCTGCATATCAGCGTGGATGCCGGCAACCGTTACTACGTGCGTAAAGTGCGCTTTGAGGGCAATGACACCTCGAAAGACGCGGTGCTGCGCCGCGAAATGCGCCAGATGGAAGGCGCATGGCTGGGTAGCGACCTGGTCGAGCAGGGCAAAGAGCGCCTGAACCGTACCGGCTACTTTGAAACCGTGGACGTCGATACCCAGCGCGTATCGGGTTCGCCGGATCAGGTGGACGTGGTCTACAAGGTGAAAGAGCGCAACACCGGCACCTTTAACTTCGGCGTCGGCTACGGCACCGAAAGCGGCGTCAGCTTCCAGGTTGGCGTCACCCAGGATAACTGGCTGGGCACCGGCAACACGGTGAGCATCAGCGGCACCAAAAACGACTACCAGACCTATGCGGAATTCTCGCTGACCGATCCGTACTTTACGGTGGATGGCGTGAGCCTCGGCGGCCGCGTGTTCTACAACGACTTTAAAGCGGACGACGCGGATCTCTCCGACTACACCAACAAGAGTTATGGCGTAGACGGCACGCTCGGCTTCCCGGTCAACGAGAACAACACGCTGCGCGTCGGTCTGGGCTATGTGCATAACGACCTCTCCAACATGCAGCCGCAGGTGGCGATGTGGCGTTATCTCGACTCCGTTGGCAAGCCGCAGGAGCTGAACGACAAAGGCGACTTCTCCGCCGATGACTTCACCTTCAACTACGGCTGGACCTATAACACCCTCGATCGCGGCTTCTTCCCGACGGCGGGTAACCGTACCAACCTGAACGGCAAGGTCACCATTCCGGGCTCGGACAACAGCTTCTATAAAGCGACGCTGGACACGCAGCAGTTCGTGCCGCTGAACCGCGATCGCACCTGGGTGCTGTTAGGCCGCGGCCGCGTCGGTTACGGCGACGGTCTGGGCGGCAAAGAGATGCCGTTCTATGAGAACTTCTATGCGGGCGGCTCCAGCACGGTGCGCGGTTTCCGCTCCAACACCATCGGTCCGAAAGCGGCTTACCTGAACGACGGCTCCTCAACCTGTACGCTGAGCGATCCGAACGGCATCTGTAAGTCGAGCGACGCGGTGGGCGGCAACGCGATGGCGGTGGCCAGCCTCGAGCTGATTACGCCGACGCCGTTCCTGAGCGAGAAGTATGCCAACTCGGTGCGCACCTCGCTGTTCGTCGATGCGGGCACCGTCTGGGACACCAAGTGGCAGAACACCGATGAAACCCGCGCTGCCGGCATCCCGGACTACAGCGATCCGAACAATATCCGCGTTTCAAGCGGTATCGCGCTGCAGTGGATGTCTCCGCTGGGACCGTTGGTCTTCTCCTATGCGCAGCCGGTCAAGAAAGTGGAAGGGGACAAATCAGAACAGTTCCAGTTTAACATTGGTAAAACCTGGTAAGGTTCTGAGCAAGGAAGCGTAAGCTGAAGTCTTGCTACCGAACCGCAGTCTCGATAGCGGTTCGGAGCAAACACTGTGTCGCTGACACAAACGTTGATGGTAAGGAGTTTATAGTGAAAAAGTTGTTGTGTGCCGCAGGACTGGGTCTTGCTTTAGCTGTTTCCGCAGGCGCTCAGGCTGCTGACAAAATCGCAGTGGTAAACGTGTCCAGCATTTTCCAACAGTTACCGCAGCGTGCGACCGTTGCTAAACAGCTGGAAAACGAGTTCAAGGGCCGTGCAACCGAGCTGCAGAGCCAGGAGCGCGACCTGCAGACCAAAATGCAGCGCCTGCAGCGTGACGGTTCAACCATGAAGGCCAGCGACCGCAGCCGCATGGAAAAAGACGTCATGTCGCAGCGCGAAGCCTTCTCCTCTAAAGCGCAGGCGTTTGAGCAGGACAACCGTCGTCGTCAGATGGAAGAGCGCAACAAGCTGCTGAGCCGTATTCAGGACGCCGTGAAGAAAGTGGCGAGCGATGAAGGTTATGACGTGGTGATCGACGCCAACGCCGTGGCTTACGCGGCTAACGCGAAAGACATTACCGCTGACGTGCTGAAACAGGTTAAATAATCGATGTCATCAATTCGACTGGCTGATTTAGCCCAGCAGTTGGATGCAGAATTGCACGGAGATGGCGACCTCGCCATCTCCGGCATTGCTTCTATGCAATCCGCCCAAACCGGCCAAATCACATTTCTTAGCAACAGCCGCTACCGCGAGCAGCTCGCCCAGTGTCAGGCATCGGCCGTGGTGCTGACGGAAGCGGATCTGGAGTGGTGTCACACGGCCGCGCTGGTGGTGAAGAATCCCTATCTGACCTATGCGCGCATGGCTCAGCTGCTGGATACTACCCCGCAGCCGGCGCAGAATATCGCGCCCAGCGCGGTGATCGATCCCCGCGCGACGCTGGGGCAGAACGTTTCGGTCGGCGCCAATGCGGTGATTGAATCGGACGTGGTGCTGGGCGACAACGTGGTGATCGGCGCGGGTTGCTTCGTCGGTAAAAAGACGCGCATCGGCAACAACAGCCGCCTGTGGGCCAACGTGACCATTTATCACGAAATCGAAATCGGTCAGGATTGTCTGATTCAGTCTGGCACCGTGATCGGCGCTGACGGCTTTGGCTACGCCAACGATCGCGGCAATTGGGTGAAAATCCCGCAGCTTGGCGCTGTTATTATCGGCGATCGGGTTGAAATCGGCGCCTGTACCACCATCGATCGTGGCGCGCTGGATAACACTCTGATCGGCAATGGTGTTATCATAGACAACCAGTGTCAGATCGCACACAACGTGGTTATTGGCGACAATACCGCGGTTGCGGGTGGTGTGATCATGGCGGGTAGTTTGAAAATTGGACGTTACTGTATGATTGGCGGTGCCAGCGTCATTAACGGCCATATGGAAATCTGTGACAAGGTGACCGTGACCGGAATGGGCATGGTGATGCGTCCTATCACAGAGCCTGGGGTATACTCCTCGGGCATTCCGCTACAACCCAACAAAACCTGGCGCAAAACTGCAGCGCTGGTGATGAACATCGATGACATGAGCAAGCGCTTAAAAGCCATCGAGCGGAAGGTCGGCAAAGACGACTAAACGCCATCCCACATGCGACCGGCTTGCTAATAAAAACTGCTAAGCAGGCAAGCCAGGCGCCATTGAACCGATTTCGGCCTGCGGAGGATCGTTTTGATCTGTGCAGGCCGTGTTATTGATGTCATCAGATTTTTAGGACAGGAAGAGTATTTTGACTACTGAAACTCATACTCTGAAAATTGAAGAAATTTTAGAGCTGCTGCCGCACCGCTACCCGTTTCTGCTGGTTGATCGCGTGCTGGAGTTTGAAGAGCACAAGTATCTGCGCGCGGTGAAGAATGTCTCCGTAAACGAACCGTTTTTCCAGGGGCACTTCCCTGGTAAACCGATTTTCCCAGGCGTTCTGATCCTCGAAGCGATGGCGCAGGCTACCGGCATCCTGGCGTTTAAAAGCGTCGGCAAGCTGGAGCCGGGCGAACTCTACTATTTCGCCGGCATCGACGAAGCCCGATTCAAGCGTCCGGTGGTACCGGGCGATCAAATGATCATGGAAGTGACTTTCGAGAAAACCCGCCGTGGTTTGACGCGCTTTAAAGGCGTTGCTACCGTTGACGGCAAGATTGTCTGTGAAGCGACCATGATGTGTGCCCGTAGCCGGGAGGCATAATCTGTGATTGATCCAACCGCCACCATCCATGCCAGTTCCGTCATCGAAGAGGGCGCCGTTATCGGCCCCAACGTGCATATCGGCCCGTTCTGCTTTATCGGCGCCCATGTAGAGATCGGTGAAGGCACGGTCCTGAAGTCGCATGTGGTTATCAACGGCCACACGCGCATCGGGAAAGATAACCAGATCTATCAGTTCGCCTCTATCGGCGAAGTGAACCAGGATCTCAAATACGCCGGCGAGCCGACGCGCGTTGAAGTAGGCGACCGCAACCGCATCCGCGAGAGCGTTACCATTCATCGCGGCACCGTGCAGGGCGGCGGCGTGACCACCATCGGCAGCGATAACCTGCTGATGGTGAATGCGCATATCGCCCATGACTGCGTGATCGGCAACCGCTGCATTTTCGCCAACAACGCCACGCTGGGCGGCCACGTCACCGTGGACGACTTTGCGATTATCGGCGGCATGACGGCGGTGCATCAGTGGTGCACTATCGGCGCGCACGTGATGGTGGGCGGTTGTTCAGGCGTGGCGCAGGATGTGCCGCCGTACGTTATCGCGCAGGGCAACCACGCGACGCCGTTCGGCATCAACATCGAAGGCCTGAAGCGCCGCGGCTTCAGCAAAGAGGCGCTGCACGCCATTCGCAACGCCTATAAAGTGCTCTACCGCAGCAATAAAACGCTGGACGAAGCGAAGCCGGAGATCGAAGCGCTGGCGAAGCAGCACAGCGAAGTGCAGCCGTTCTACGACTTCTTCGCCCGTTCAACGCGTGGGTTGATTCGTTAATTCATGTCAGTGCGTCCCCTTACGATAGCCCTGGTCGCCGGAGAAACCTCCGGCGATATTCTTGGCGCCGGCCTGATCCGCGCGCTCAAAGCGCGTCATCCCGATGCCCGATTCGTCGGCGTGGCCGGCCCGCGCATGCAGGCCGAAGGCTGCGAAGTCTGGTATGAGATGGAAGAGCTGGCGGTAATGGGCATTGTCGAAGTGCTGGGCCGTCTGCCGCGCCTGATGAAAATCGGCCGCGACCTGACGCAGCGCTTTACCGATCTCAAGCCCGACGTTTTCGTCGGCATCGACGCGCCCGATTTCAATATCCGACTGGAAGGGCGGCTCAAGCGCAACAACATTCGCACCATTCACTACGTCAGCCCCTCGGTCTGGGCCTGGCGACAAAAGCGCGTGTTTAAAATCGGCCGCAACACCGATCTGGTGCTCGCTTTTCTGCCGTTTGAAAAAGCCTTTTACGATCGCTTCAACGTGCCGTGCCGCTTTATCGGCCACACCATGGCGGATGCGATGCCGCTGCAGCCGGACAAAGCGGCCGCGCGGCGCGAACTCGGCATTGCCGACGAGGCGATCTGCCTTGCGCTGCTGCCCGGCAGCCGCCATGCGGAAGTCGAGATGCTCAGCGCCGACTTTTTACGCGCGGCGCAGCTGCTGCGCGTGCGCTATCCGACGCTGGAGATTGTGGTGCCGCTGGTCAATGCGAAACGTCGCGTGCAGTTCGAGCAGATCAAAGCCGAGGTTGCCCCAGAGCTGCCGATGCATCTGCTGGATGGCAAAGGGCGCGAGGCGATGATTGCGAGCGACGCCGCGATTCTGGCATCCGGCACCGCCGCGCTGGAGTGTATGCTGGCAAAATGTCCGATGGTGGTCGGCTACCGCATGAAGCCCTCGACCTTCTGGCTGGCGAAGCGGCTGGTGAAAACGCCTTACGTCTCGCTGCCGAACCTGCTGGCGGGACGCGAACTGGTGAAAGAGCTGCTGCAGGACGAGTGCGAACCGCACGCGCTGGCGGCGGCGCTCGATCCGCTGCTGCACGCCGGCCCAGAGCGCGATGCGCTGCTCGCGACCTTTAGCGAGCTGCATCAGCAGATCCGCTGGAACGCAGATGAACAGGCAGCGGACGCCGTACTGGAGATCGCCCATGGCTGAGTTTATCTATCCCGCTGCCCGCCTGATCGCAGGCGTCGACGAAGTGGGCCGCGGCCCGCTGGTTGGCGCAGTGGTAACGGCAGCGGTGATCCTCGATCCCGCCAGGCCGATTCAGGGCCTTGCGGACTCGAAAAAGCTGTCGGAAAAGCGCCGCCTGGCGTTATTCGACGAGATCAAGGAGAACGCGCTGGCGTGGAGCCTCGGCCGCGCCGAGCCGGACGAAATTGATCAGCTCAATATTCTGCACGCCACCATGCTGGCGATGCAGCGCGCGGTGGCGGGCCTGGCCCTGACGCCCGATTTCGTACTGGTGGACGGCAACCGCTGCCCGGCGCTGCCGATGCCGTCGCAGGCGGTGGTGAAAGGCGACAGCCTGGTGGCTGAAATCAGCGCGGCGTCGATTATCGCCAAGGTGACGCGCGACCGCGAAATGGCGGCGCTGGATCGGCTGTTCCCGCAATATGGCTTCGCCCAGCATAAAGGCTACCCCACTGCGCTGCATATGGAAAAGCTGACGCAGCACGGCGCCACGCCGCATCATCGCCGCAGCTTTGCGCCGGTGCGCAACGCCCTGATCGACGCTGAAGTGCTGGCCGCTGGCCAGCCGGCACCGCTTTAATCGCCTGACGCTGTTTTAACCGGAAACCGATATGGCTGAACCCCGTTTTATACATCTGCGTGTCCACAGTGACTACTCCATGGTCGATGGTCTGGCGAAAACCGGGCCGCTGGTCAAAAAGGCGGCTGCGCTCGGCATGCCGGCCATCGCGATTACGGATTTCATGAACCTGTGCGGGCTGGTGCGTTTCTACGGCAGCGCGCACGGCGCGGGGATCAAACCGATTATCGGCGCGGACTTTAACGTCGCCAGCGAGCTGATGGGCGATGAGCTGACGCAGCTCACCGTGCTGGCCGCCAACAATACCGGCTATCAGAACCTGACGCTGCTGATCTCGCGCGCCTATCAGCGCGGCTACGGCATTGCCGGCCCGGTGATCGACCGCGACTGGCTGCTGGAGCTGGGCGAAGGCCTGATCCTGCTCTCCGGCGGCCGTCGCGGCGACGTCGGCCGCAGCCTGCTGCGCGGCAACAACGCGCTGGTGGCGCAGTGCCTGAGCTTTTATCAGACCCATTTCCCCGATCGCTACTACCTTGAGCTGACCCGCACCGGCCGCGCCGACGAGGAGAGCTATCTGCATGCCGCGGTCGAACTCGCCATCGCCGAAGGCGTGCCGGTGGTCGCCACCAACGAGGTCTGCTTCCTCAATGAAGAGGATTTCGACGCCCATGAAATCCGCGTGGCGATCCATGACGGCTACACGCTCGACGATCCCAAACGGCCGCGCAACTACAGCCCTCAGCAATATATGCGCAGCGAAGAGGAGATGTGCGAGCTGTTCTCGGACATCCCGGAAGCGCTGGAAAACAGCGTAGAGATTGCTAAGCGCTGCAACGTGACGGTGCGCCTCGGCGAATATTTCCTGCCGCAGTTCCCGACCGGCGACATGAGCACCGAAGATTTTCTGGTGATGAAGTCGCGCGAAGGGCTGGAAGAGCGCCTTGAGTTTCTCTTTCCTGATGCGGAAGAGCGCGCTCAGAAACGGCCGGAATATGACGAGCGTCTGGAGATCGAGCTTAACGTAATCAACCAGATGGGCTTCCCTGGCTACTTCCTGATCGTGATGGAGTTTATCCAGTGGTCGAAAGATAACGGCATTCCGGTCGGGCCGGGACGCGGCTCGGGCGCCGGTTCGCTGGTCGCCTACGCGCTGAAGATCACCGATCTCGATCCGCTGGAGTTCGACCTGCTGTTCGAACGCTTCCTTAATCCAGAACGTGTCTCGATGCCTGACTTCGACGTCGACTTCTGTATGGAGAAGCGCGACCAGGTGATCGACCACGTCGCCGAGATGTACGGGCGCGAGGCGGTGTCGCAGATCATCACCTTCGGCACCATGGCGGCGAAAGCGGTGATCCGCGACGTCGGCCGCGTGCTGGGTCATCCCTACGGCTTTGTCGACCGCATCTCCAAGCTGATCCCGCCCGATCCCGGCATGACGCTGGAGAAAGCCTTCGCCGTCGAGCCGCAGCTGCCAGAGATGTACGACGCGGACGAAGAGGTCAAGGCGCTGATCGACATGGCGCGCAAGCTGGAAGGCGTAACGCGCAACGCCGGTAAGCACGCCGGTGGCGTGGTGATCGCCCCGACGCAGATTACCGACTTCGCGCCGCTCTACTGTGACGAAAACGGCAACCATCCGGTGACGCAGTTCGACAAGAACGACGTTGAGTACGCCGGTCTGGTGAAGTTCGACTTCCTTGGGCTGCGCACCCTGACCATCATCGACTGGGCGCTGAAGATGATCAACCCGCGCCGGGAGAAGCAGGGCCTGCCGCCGATCGATATCGCCGCCATCCCGCTGGATGATAAAAAAAGCTTCGACATGCTGCAGCGCGCGGAAACCACGGCGGTGTTCCAGCTTGAATCGCGCGGCATGAAAGACCTGATCAAACGCCTGAAGCCAGACTGCTTCGAGGATATGATCGCGCTGGTGGCGCTGTTCCGTCCCGGCCCGCTGCAGTCGGGCATGGTGGATAACTTTATCGACCGTAAGCACGGCCGCGAGGCGATCTCCTATCCCGATATTCAGTGGCAGCATGAAAGCCTGAAGCCGGTGCTTGAACCCACCTACGGCATCATCCTCTATCAGGAGCAGGTGATGCAGATCGCTCAGGTGCTCTCCGGCTACACCCTGGGCGGCGCGGATATGCTGCGTCGCGCCATGGGTAAAAAGAAACCGGAAGAGATGGCCAAGCAGCGCTCGGTGTTTAAAGAGGGCGCGGAGAGCATGGGCATCGACGGCGAGCTGTCGATGAAGATCTTCGACCTGGTGGAAAAGTTCGCCGGCTACGGCTTCAACAAGTCGCACTCCGCCGCCTATGCGCTGGTCTCCTACCAGACGCTGTGGCTGAAGGCGCACTATCCGGCCGAATTTATGGCGGCGGTAATGACCGCCGATATGGACAACACCGAGAAGGTGGTCGGCCTGGTGGATGAGTGCTGGCGCATGGGCCTGAAGGTGCTGCCGCCCGATATCAACTCCGGCCTCTACCAGTTTCACGTCAACGACGACAATGAGATCGTCTACGGCATCGGCGCCATTAAAGGCGTCGGCGAAGGCCCGATCGAGGCGATCCTCGAGGCGCGCAACCAGGACGGCTACTTCCGCGAGCTGTTCGATCTCTGCGCGCGTACCGATACCAAAAAGATCAACCGCCGCGTGATGGAGAAGCTGATCATGTCGGGCGCCTTCGACCGCCTCGGCCCGCATCGCGCGGCGCTGATGAGCTCGCTCGGCGACGCGCTGAAAGCGGCGGATCAGCACGCCAAAGCGGAGGCGATCGGCCAGGCCGACATGTTCGGCGTGCTGGCGGAAGAGCCAGAGCAGGTGGAGAAATCCTACGCCAGCGTCACGCCGTGGCCCGAGCAGGTGCAGCTGGACGGCGAGCGCGAAACGCTCGGCCTCTATCTCACCGGCCATCCGATCAATCAGTATCTGAAAGAGATCGAACGCTATGTAGGCGGCATGCGCCTGAAGGACATGCATCCTACCGAGCGTGGTAAAATTACCGTCGCCGCCGGTCTGGTGGTGGCGGCGCGCGTGATGGTGACCAAGCGCGGCAACCGAATTGGTATCTGTACTCTGGACGACCGTTCCGGCCGTCTGGAGGTGATGTTATTTACCGATGCGTTAGACAAATACCAGCAGCTGCTGGAGAAAGACCGTATCCTGATCGTCAGCGGACAGGTCAGCTTTGATGATTTTAGCGGCGGCCTTAAAATGACCGCCCGAGAAGTCATGGACATTGACGAAGCGCGCGAAAAATACGCGCGTGGACTTGCTATCTCGCTGACGGACAGGCAAATTGATGACCAGCTATTAAACCGGCTCCGCCAGTCCCTTGAGCCCCATCGCTCAGGGACGATTCCGGTGAATCTCTACTACCAGAGAGCCGACGCGCGAGCGAAGCTACGCTTTGGTGCAGCGTGGCGTATTTCGCCCAGCGATCGCCTGCTCAACGAGTTGCGCTCGTTGATAGGGTCGGAGCAGGTTGAACTGGAGTTTGACTAAAACAGGAACATTATGAGTCTTAATTACCTGGATTTTGAACAGCCAATCGCCGAACTTGAAGCGAAAATTGATTCGCTCACGTCGATTGGTCGTCAGGATGATAAACACATTAATCTGGACGAAGAAGTGCAGCGTCTGCGCGAGAAAAGCGTCGAGCTGACCCGCAAAATCTTCGCCGATTTAGGCGCATGGCAGGTCGCGCAGCTGGCGCGCCATCCGCTGCGTCCTTATACGCTGGACTATCTTCGCAACGCTTTTGACGACTTTGACGAGCTGGCTGGCGACCGCGCCTACGCCGACGACAAAGCGATCGTCGGCGGCATCGCCCGTCTCGACGGCCGCCCGGTGATGGTCATTGGTCATCAAAAAGGTCGCGAAACCAAAGAGAAAATCCGCCGCAACTTCGGCATGCCGGCGCCGGAAGGCTACCGTAAAGCGCTGCGTCTGATGGAGATGGCCGAGCGCTTTAAAATGCCGCTGATCACCTTTATCGACACGCCGGGCGCCTATCCGGGCGTTGGCGCGGAAGAGCGCGGCCAGTCGGAAGCGATCGCCCGCAACCTGCGTGAAATGTCCGGCCTGAAAATCCCGGTGATCTGCACCGTGATCGGCGAAGGCGGCTCAGGCGGCGCGCTGGCGATCGGCGTCGGCGACAAAGTGAATATGCTGCAGTACAGCACCTACTCGGTGATCTCGCCGGAAGGCTGCGCCTCGATTCTGTGGAAAAGCGCGGATAAAGCCCCGCTGGCGGCAGAAGCGATGGGCATCACGGCTAACCGTTTGAAAGAGCTGAAGCTGATCGACTCCATCATTCCGGAGCCGCTGGGCGGCGCGCATCGTCAGCCGGTGGATATGGCGCTGGCGCTGAAAAACCAGCTGCTGGCGGATCTCGCCGATCTCGACACCCTGAGCACCGAAGAGCTGCTCGACCGTCGCTATCAGCGTCTGATGAGCTACGGCTACGCGTAATCGCGCAGTAGCCTGAGAAAGCGGACTCCGGTCCGCTTTTTTTATGCCCGCACGCGGCCGTCTGGCAAAGGAGAGGAGCATTCCGACAGCAGCCGACCGCCACTCTTCGCTATGCTTAGCAGTGCACATTAAAAGGGAGGTGCGCATTGAATATTCTGGCGATCATGGGCTCACACGGCGTTTTCTATAAAGACGAACCGCTGCGCGAGCTGGAGACGGCGCTGACGCAGCAGGGCTTTCACCCGGTTTACCCCAAAAATATCGACGACCTGCTGAAGCTGATAGAGCACAACCCGCGCGTCTGCGGCGTGATCTTCGACTGGGACGCGCACAACAGTCCGGCGCTGTGCGCCGACATCAACCAGCTCAACGAATACCTGCCGCTCTATGCCTTTATCAACACCCATTCGCAGATGGACGTCAGCATCAACGAGATGCGCATGGCGCTGCACTTCTTTGAATATGCGCTGAACGCCGCGGACGATATCGCGCTGCATATCCGCCAGTACACCGACGACTACATCGATCACATTACGCCGCCGCTGACCAAGGCGCTGTTTACCTATGTGAAAGAGGGGAAATATACCTTCTGCACGCCGGGCCACATGGGCGGCACCGCCTTTCAAAAAAGCCCGGTCGGCACGCTGTTCTACGACTTTTTCGGCGCCAACACCCTGAAGGCGGATATCTCTATCTCGGTCACCGAGCTGGGGTCGCTGCTCGATCACACCGGTCCGCATCTGGAGGCGGAAGAGTACGTGGCGCGCACCTTTGGCGCCGAGCAGAGCTACATGGTGACCAACGGCACCTCGACCTCGAATAAAATCGTCGGCATGTACGCCGCGCCGACGGGCAGCACGGTATTGATCGACCGCAACTGCCACAAGTCGCTGACCCATCTGCTGATGATGAGCGATATCGTGCCGATCTGGCTGAAGCCGACGCGCAACGCGCTGGGCATTCTCGGCGGCATTCCGAAGCGGGAGTTTACCCGCGCCAGCATTGAGCAAAAAGTGGCGGCGACGCCGCGCGCCAGCTGGCCGGTGCACGCGGTGATCACCAACTCCACCTACGACGGCCTGCTCTACAACACGCAGTACATCAAGCAGACGCTGGAGGTGCCGTCGATCCATTTCGACTCCGCCTGGGTGCCCTATACCAACTTCCATCCCATCTATGCCGGCAAAAGCGGCATGAGCGGCGAGCGCACGCCCGGCAAGGTGATCTATGAAACCCAGTCGACCCACAAGCTGCTGGCGGCCTTCTCGCAGGCCTCGCTGATCCATATCAAAGGCGACTACGACGAGCACACCTTCAATGAAGCCTACATGATGCACACCACCACCTCGCCCAACTACGCGATTGTGTCGTCGATTGAAACCGCGGCGGCGATGCTGCGCGGCAATCCCGGCAGGCGGCTGATCAACCGCTCCGTCGAGCGCGCGCTGCATTTTCGCCGCGAGATCCAGCGGCTGCGCGAGGAGTCCGACAGCTGGTTCTTCGATATCTGGCAGCCGGAGCACGTCGACGAAGCGGCGTGCTGGCCGATCCAGCCGGGCGACGAAGCGTGGCACGGCTTTACCCAGGCGGACGCCGATCATATGTACCTTGATCCGATCAAGGTGACCATCCTGACGCCGGGCATGAGCGAGCTGGGCGAGATGGCGGATGAAGGGATCCCGGCGGCGCTGGTGGCAAAATTCCTCGATGAGCGCGGCATCGTGGTAGAGAAAACCGGCCCCTACAACCTGCTGTTTCTGTTCAGCATCGGCATCGACAAGACGCGGGCGATGAGCGTGCTGCGCGGCCTGACCGAGTTCAAGCGCGCCTACGATCTCAACCTGCGGGTCAAGAATATGCTGCCGGATCTCTACGCCGAAGATCCCGACTTCTACCGCAATATGCGCATCCAGACGCTGGCGCAGGGGATCCACCAGCTGATCCGCCAGCACGATCTGCCACGCCTGATGCTGAAGGCGTTCGACGTGCTGCCGGAGATGAAGATGACGCCGCATCAGGCGTTTCAGCAGCAGGTGCAGGGCAAGGTGGAAACCGTGGATCTCAAGCAGCTGGTAGGCCGCGTCTCCGCCAATATGATCCTGCCTTATCCGCCTGGGGTGCCGCTGGTGATGCCGGGCGAGATGATCACCGAAGAGAGCCGCGCGGTGCTCGACTTCCTGCTGATGCTCTGCACCATCGGACGCCACTATCCCGGCTTTGAGACCGATATTCACGGCGCGACGCTGACGGAAGAGGGCGACTATCGCGTGCGCGTGCTGAAATAGGGGAAAAGGCAGCGGCTTCAGACAATTGCGCATTGCAAGCCGCTGCCGCACGCTTCAGGATAAGCAAAAAACCGTCATGGAGTCGTTATGCTGCAGTTATCTTCTGTCCACCACATCGCCATTATCGCCACCGATTATGCGCGCAGTAAGGCCTTTTACTGCGACGTGCTCGGCTTTAGCCTGATGAGCGAGGTTTACCGCGAGGCGCGCGATTCGTGGAAAGGCGACCTGGCGCTGAACGGCCAGTACACCATCGAGCTGTTCTCTTTTCCTTCGCCGCCGGCGCGCGTCAGTCATCCTGAAGCCTGCGGCCTGCGCCATCTCGCCTTTACCGTGCCGGACGTCGCGGCGGCGGTCGCCACGCTGGCGGAAAAAGGGGTGGTGTGCGAGCCGATCCGCATCGACGATCTGACCGGCAAGCAGTGCACCTTCTTTGCCGATCCAGATGGTTTGCCGCTGGAGCTTTATCAGGCGTAAAATAGCGCGCGCAGGGGCCGCATCCGGCGGCCCTGAATCTGGAACGCGTCATGTCTTTATCCTGTCTCGCCTCGCTGTTGCCCGCCGATGCCGCGCTGGTGGTGGCGTTCAGCGGCGGCCTCGATTCCACCGTATTGCTGCATCAGTTGCTGCGCTGGCAGCAGGCGCACCCGCAAACGCGCCTGCGCGCGCTGCATGTTCATCATGGATTAAGCCCCAACGCCGATAGCTGGGCGGCGCACTGCATGGCGCTGTGCGCCGACTGGCAGCTGCGCTGCGAGGTGCTGCGCGTGCAGGTCGACGCGCGTGAGCAGGGCGTCGAGGGCGCGGCGCGCGCGGCGCGCTACCAGGCGCTGACGGCGGCGATGCAGCCTGACGAGCTGCTGCTGACCGCGCAGCACCTCGACGACCAGTGCGAAACGCTGCTGCTGGCGCTGAAGCGCGGCAGCGGGCCAGCCGGGCTGGCGGCGATGCCGCTGCGCCATACGCGCTATGGCCGCGTGCTGCTGCGCCCGCTGCTCGGCCAGTCGCGCCAGCAGCTGGAAGCCTATGCGCGGCAGCATCAGCTGCGCTGGATCGAAGACGAAAGCAACCAGGACGCGCGCTACGACCGCAATTTTTTGCGCCAGCGCCTGCTGCCTGAGCTGCAGGCGCGCTGGCCGCATTTCGCCGAGGCCTGCGCGCGCAGCGCGGCGCTGTGTGGCGAGCAGGAGCAGCTGCTGGACGAGCTGCTGGCGGAGCAGCTGGCCGCGCTGACGCAGGCGGACGGCAGCCTGCATTTTCCGCCGCTTTTAACGATGAGCGAGACGCGCGCCAACGCGCTGCTGCGGCGCTGGATCGCCCGCCAGGGCGCGCCGATGGTATCGCGCGCCGCGCTGCAGCGCCTGCGCCAGGAGGTGATGCTGAGCCGCGAGGACGCGCAGCCGCGCTTACGCTTTGGCGAGGCGGAGGCGCGCCGCTACCGCGATCGGCTCTACTGGGTGCCGCGCTGCGCTGCGCTAAAGGATCGGCTGCTGCCCTGGCCCGACCGGCGCGAGCCGCTGCTGCTGCCGCAGCAGCTCGGCGTGCTGCTGGCGCACCGCGCGCCGTCGGCGCTGCGTCAGCCCGATGCGGATGAAGAGGTCAGCGTGCGTTTTCATGCGCAGGGCGAGGTGCATCTGGCCGGTCGCGCCGGCGGACGGGAGATAAAAAAAGTGTGGCAGGAACTGGCGATCCCGCCGTGGCAGCGCGAACGTATTCCGCTGATCTATTACAATCAGACGCTTGTCTGCGCGCCTGGCCTGTTCATTACCCGGCAGGGCGCCGCCGTTGACGAACACGGCTGGCAGGCGATCTGGCAAAAATAACGATAATGCTGGAGAGCAAAATGAAGAGAGTTCTGCCCATGCTGTTGCTGGCGGCGGCGCTGCCGGCGCTGGCCGACGGCGATATCAACGCGGGCGCGCAGAAGTCCGCCGCCTGCACCGCCTGTCACGGCGCGCAGGGAAAAAGCAGCGTGCCGCTCTATCCCAACCTGGCGGGACA
Source organism: Pantoea latae (assembly GCF_002077695.1). GTDB lineage: Bacteria > Pseudomonadota > Gammaproteobacteria > Enterobacterales > Enterobacteriaceae > Pantoea > Pantoea latae. Next base: position 7,945 of record NZ_MWUE01000013.1, on the reverse strand, counting down.
GAACGCCGCCTACCTGAACCATGCGCTGCAGGCGTACAAAAAAGGCGAGCGCAGCGGCGGACAGGCGGAGGTGATGAAGGCGTTTGTGGCGGGATTAAGCGATGAGGATATGGCGGATGTGTCGGCTTATTATGGGTCGCTAAAGCCGTAAAGGGAAAAGAAGGGGGCGGGAAAAATCCCGCCCGAGGCGTTGTCGTTACTCTTCGCTGACGACAACGGTGCCCAGCTCAGGATGGCTGAAGCTGGCGATGTGATCGAGGCGTAGCTCGCGCGTTTCACCAGAGAGATCAATCGTCAGGTATTCCACGTTTTTGCGTGAAACCATGTCGATGGCTTTCGCTTTCAGCGCCTCGCCGTTTTTCAAGGTCAGCTCAAGCGTCCAGTGTCTGGTGCAGGCGAGTTCGAGGTTGTCATAGTCATCACAGTTGATGGGTCTGTAGGCTTCATTCGTCAACATAGTCGCTCACCAGTAAGTTTGCAGCGGCATAGGCTGCCTGTTCCCTGACAGAAGAGTTTAGCGCAGAATTAGCGGCAATATCATCGAGTGCCTGTAAAACGCAGCCGATCGCGTCGGGCACATATCCCAGTTCGCCGCTGCCGATCTCGGCATACTTGCGACGAACCAATTCACAATATTTTTGCACGTTCACCTCCTCAGCAGAGCAAGAATACTCTGGTTGCCAGGAGGACTATATCACAGGCATTTCCAGGATTTCAGCCACGGCAAAGCAGGATCGCGTGGTCGAAAGCGGCTAAAGTGACAGAATACGCTGGTTAAGCAGCAGGAAACGCAAGCACAAAAGGTTAAGTCGATGAACGGGTTAAACAACGCATCAGGGTATCAGGTGACAAATGATTAAGGTTTCACGCACGATCGAACTGCCAGAGAGCGAGGTTGAGCTGAGCGCCATTCGCGCCCAGGGCGCCGGCGGCCAGCACGTTAATAAAACCAGCACCGCCATTCATCTGCGTTTCGATATCGCCACCTCGTCGCTGCCGCCGTTTCACAAGCAGCGCATGCTGGCGGCAAAGCATCATCTGATCACCCCGGAAGGCATGGTGATTATTAAAGCGCAGGAGTATCGCAGCCAGGAGATGAACCGCGAGGCGGCGGTGCAGCGGCTGGTGAATCTGATTCAGGAGCTGACCCGCGTGGAGAAGGCCCGTCGCGCCACGCGGCCGACGCGCGCCTCGAAAGAGCGGCGGCTGGAGGGGAAAGCGCGGCGCAGCTCGACAAAATCGCTACGGGGAAAAGTGGTGTAAAAAAACGCCCCCGCAAGCGGGGGCGAGAGGGGCATTACTTGTTGAGGGCCTTCAGCAGGAAGTCGACGATCTCGCCTTGCTTGATCATCTCTTTCTCGCCGGCGCGGCGCGCCTTGTACTCAATCTCTTCGTTATCGAGATTGCGGTCGCCGATGACGATAGTGTGCGGCACGCCAATCAGCTCCATATCGGCGAACATCACGCCCGGACGCTCTTTACGATCGTCGAGGATCACCTCGACGCCTTTCGCGCGCAGGGTGGTGTAAAGCTCTTCCGCCAGCTCTTTCACGCGGAAAGATTTGTGCATGTTCATTGGCAGGATCGCCACTTCGAACGGCGCCAGCGCCGCCGGCCAGATAATGCCGCGATCGTCGTGGTTCTGCTCAATCGCCGCTGCCACCACGCGCGTGATGCCGATGCCGTAGCAGCCCATGGTCATCACCTGGTTGCGGCCATCTTCGCCCTGAACCGCCGCTTTCATCGCTTCAGAGTATTTGGTGCCGAGCTGGAAAATATGGCCGACTTCAATACCGCGTTTGATCTGCAGCGTGCCTTTGCCATCCGGGCTCGGATCGCCTTCCACCACGTTGCGGATATCGGCAACGATCGCCTGCGGCAGATCGCGTTCCCAGTTAATGCCGACAAAGTGCTTGCCGTCGACGTTGGCGCCCGCGCTGAAGTCGCTCATCTTGTCGACGCTGCGATCGGCAATAATCGGCATCGCCAGACCGACCGGACCGAGCGAGCCTGGGCCTGCGCCCACGTGAGCGCGGATCTCTTCCTCGGTGGCGAACACCAGCGGCGAGGCGACGACGTCGAGCTTTTCCGCTTTGATTTCGTTCAGCTCATGATCGCCGCGCACCAGCAGCGCCACCAGCGTATGGCCGCTCTCTTCGCTGGCTTTCACCATCAGCGTCTTCACGGTTTTCTCAATCGGCAGCTGGAACTGCTCGACCAGATCGGCAATGGTTTTGGCGTTCGGCGTGTCGATCTGCGTCATCGCCTGGGTCGGCTGCGGGCGATCGCCGGCCGGCGCCACCGCTTCGGCCATTTCGATGTTGGCGGCGTAGTCCGATTCGGTCGAGAAGATCACGTCATCTTCGCCGCTCTGCGCCAGCACCTGGAATTCGTGCGACGCGCTGCCGCCGATAGAGCCGGTATCCGCCTGCACCGCGCGGAAGTCGAGGCCCATGCGGCTAAAGCTGTTGCTGTAGGCGCGATACATCGCGTCGTAGGTTTCCTGCAGCGATTCCTGCGTGGTGTGGAAGGAGTAGGCGTCCTTCATGATGAACTCGCGCGAACGCATTACGCCGAAACGCGGGCGCACTTCATCGCGGAATTTGGTCTGGATCTGATAGAGGTTCAGCGGCAGCTGCTTGTAAGAACTCAGCTCGTTGCGGATCAGATCGGTCACCACTTCTTCATGCGTCGGGCCGAGCACGAAAGGGCGCTCGTGGCGATCGGCGATGCGCAGCAGCTCCGGGCCATACTGTTCCCAGCGACCGCTCTCCTGCCACAGATCGGCAGGCTGAACCACCGGCATGGAGATCTCAATCGCGCCCGCGTTGTTCATCTCTTCGCGCACGATGTTTTCGACTTTTTTCAGCACGCGTAAACCGGTCGGCAGCCAGGTATAGAGACCTGAAGCCAGTTTGCGGATCATCCCGGCGCGCAGCATCAGCTGGTGGCTGATCACTTCCGCGTCGGAGGGCGTCTCCTTCAGAGTAGAGAGCAAATATTGAGTAGTACGCATTGATTAAGATTCCAGTTAAACGGAAAGTCACTGACAAAAATGAGTTGGCGGCTAGTGTACCAGCGAGATCACGGGCCCAAAAGCGCGTTTTCACGCGGGTCGAGCGCGATGACCTCAGTGCCGGTGTCATCCACGCGCCAACGCACATTAAAATCGAGCAGCCAGACGGCATATTCCCGCGCCTGCGCGTCGCCTTTGCGGTAGGCGGGACGCGGATCCTGCGCCAGCACGTCGCGAATAAACCGCGCCAGATGGGGATAGCGCGGCTGCTGCTGCGCTAGCTGCTGCTCAGCCTGCGGCGAGAAGCGCACCGGCATATCGGCGGCGGGCGCCTTCTGCGCGAACCCGGCGCGCGCCTGCGGCAGCGCCTCGGCAAAGGGGAGATAGGGCTTAATATCGACCACCGGCGTGCCGTCGACCAGATCCAGACTGCCGAGCTGCAGGATCACCTGATTTTTCTCGCAGCGGATGCCCTTCAGCTCGACCAGCGACATGCCGATAGGATTCGGGCGAAAGGTCGAACGGGTGGCGAACACGCCCATGCGCGCATTGCCGCCCAGGCGCGGCGGCCGCACCGTGGGACGCCAGCCGCCCGCCATAGTCTGATGAAACACGAACAGCACCCACAGATGGCTGAAGCTCTCCAGCCCGCGCACCGCCTCCGGCTGATTATAGGGCGCCGTCAGATGCAGTTCGCCCTGACCGTCCGGCACCAGGCCAGGCTGACGCGGAACGGCGAATTTCTCTCTCCACGGCGAACGGATCACGCCGATCTGCTCGAAGGCGAAGGCGCTCATTGATTCACTTTCAACGCCGATCCCTGACAGATCGCCTGACGATAGCAGCCCGGCGTGCTGCTGACGATTTCACACTTGTGCAGCAAAACGGCGTTGGCTTTCAGGTAAGAGGCTTTTACCTGCAAGCGCTTGCGCGCGGTGGCGAGGTTGGGCGGCGAATCCTGACGGCTGCTCTGGCAGTCGTCGCCGGCGACTTCGCCCAGGTCGCGGAACGGCTTGCTGACCAGATCGGCGGCGTCGGTGTAGACTTTGACCGGTGCGGGACGCGGCGTCGGCTTACGCGCCGGCTCGCGGGATGGCTGCGAATGAACGGGTCCGCTGCTTATAGGGTGATATTCGTGAACGCACCCGGTCAGCATCAATGCCAACAAGCAGAGCGGTAATAAACGCATGGCAACATCCTCAAGGTTGTAAAAAGTGGCGTTATTGAAACAAGGACAAGGGGAAATAACAAGTCGCGCCGGGTGCGGCGCAAAAGAAAGGGCGGCTAAGCGCCGCCCTGACTGGAACCATTGGGAAAGGGATTACCAGCCTTTGACTGCGCCGCCGTTGAAGATCTTGTTCGCGGCTTCTGCCACTTCGTCAGACTGATAGGCCTGCACGAATTTCTTCACGTTTTCCGCGTCTTTGTTATCTTCGCGGCTGACGATCAGGTTCACGTAGGGTGAGTCTTTGTCTTCGACGAAGATACCGTCTTTGGCTGGCGTCAGGCCGATCTGGCTGGCGTAGGTGGTGTTAATCACCGCCAGCGCGATCTGCTGGTCATCCAGCGAGCGCGGCAGCTGCGGCGCTTCCAGCTCGACGATCTTCAGGTTTTTCGGGTTCTCAACGATATCCAGCGAGGTCGGCAGCAGGCCAACGCCATCCTTCAGCTTGATCAGGCCCACTTTCTGCAGCAGCAGCAGCGAACGGCCGAGGTTGGTCGGATCGTTAGGGATAGCGACCTGCGCGCCGTTCTGCAGCTCGTCCAGCGATTTGATTTTTTTCGAGTAGCCCGCGATCGGATAAACAAAGGAGTTGCCGACCGGCACCAGCTTGTAGCCGCGATCTTTGATCTGCTGATCCAGGTAAGGTTTGTGCTGGAAGGCGTTGGCGTCGATATCGCCTTTGCTCAGCGCTTCGTTCGGCAGCACGTAGTCGTTGAAGGTTACCAGCTCAACGTCGAGGCCATATTTATCCTTCGCCACTTTCTGCGCTGCTTCAGCAACCTGCTGTTCCGCGCCGACAATCACGCCCACTTTAATGTGGTTTGGATCTTTGGCTTTTTGATCGCATCCCGCCAGCGCAATCACGCCAAGCAGGGCACCCACAGCGGCAATCTTTTTGAATGTAAAAGTCATATCTCTTCCTTAATGGAGACGTAATGATATTGCTGACTTATTTATGGGACACGCCACGTACGATGCGGTCGCCACAAAACTGAATTAAATACACCAGAACCACCAGTAACACGAGCACCGTATTCATTACCGTGGCGTTATAGCCGATATAGCCGTACTGATAGCCAATCTGTCCCAGTCCGCCCGCGCCGACGGCGCCGCCCATAGCGGAGTAGCCCACCAGGGTAATCAGCGTGATGGTCGCGGCGTTGACCAGGCCCGGCAGCGCCTCCGGCAGCAGTACCTTGCGCACGATCTGCAGCGGCGTGGCGCCCATGGCGCGCGACGCTTCAATCAGGCCGGTTGGCAGCTCAAGCAGCGCATTCTCCACCATACGCGCGATAAACGGCGCGGCGCCGACGGTCAGCGGCACGATAGCCGCCTGCAGGCCGATAGAGGTGCCGACGATAGCGCGGGTAAAGGGGATCATCCACACCAGCAGGATAATGAAGGGAATAGAGCGGAAAATATTGACCAGCGCGGAGAGCACGCGATAGAGCGTTCTGTTCTCGCGGATCTGTCCCGGACGGGTGACGTAGAGCAACACGCCGACCGGCAGGCCCAGCACAAAGCCAAAGAAGCCGGAGACAAAGGTCATCATCAGCGTTTCCCAGACGCCGCGCGCCAGTAAAGCCATCATCGCCTCAGACATAACCCAGTACCTCTACTTTTACATGATTTTCCTGCAGCCACGCGATAGCGGCTTTGGCGTCGCTTTCCGCGCCGTCCATTTCTGCCAGCATAATGCCGAACTTCACGCCGCCGGCGTAATCCATCTGCGCGCTGATAATGTTGTTATTAACGTTAAAGCGGCGCGCGGCTTCCGAAAGCAGCGGCGCGTCAACGGATTTGCCGGTGAACTCGAGACGCAGCAGCGGCACGCGCTCGGCGGCGGGCTGCGGCGACAGGCGCTGCTGATAATCTTCCGGGATATCGAGGTGCAGCGTCGACTGAATAAACTGCTGCGCCAGCGGCGTTTTCGGATGAGAGAAGACTTCGCTGACGCTGTCTTTCTCGATCAGTTCGCCGTTGCTAATCACCGCGACCTGATCGCAAATGCGCTTTACCACGTCCATCTCATGGGTGATCAGCAGAATGGTGAGGCCGAGACGACGGTTGATATCTTTCAGCAGCTCAAGGATAGAGCGGGTGGTAGCCGGGTCGAGCGCGCTGGTGGCTTCGTCGCACAGCAGCACTTTCGGGTTGCTGGCCAGCGCGCGGGCGATGGCGACGCGCTGCTTCTGTCCGCCGGAGAGGTTGGCGGGCCAGGCGTCATGCTTATCAGCCAGGCCGACCAGCTCCAGTAATTCGGTGACGCGCTGCTTGATCTCGTCGCGCGACAGGCTGCCCAGCTCCAGCGGCAGCGCCACGTTGCCGAAAACGGTGCGCGAGTTCATTAAGTTGAAGTGCTGGAAAATCATGCCGATTTGACGGCGCGCCTGCGTCAGCTGACGCTCGCTCAGCGCGGTCAGGTCGTGGCCGTCGACCAGCACGCGGCCTGAGGTCGGGCGTTCCAGCAGGTTAACGCAGCGGATTAGCGTGCTTTTACCTGCGCCAGACGAGCCAATCACGCCATAGATCTGTCCCGCCGGCACGTGCAGGCTAACGTCGGAGAGCGCCTGAATAGTACGTGAGCCTTGCTGGAACACTTTGGTAATATTTTCGAGTTTAATCATTAGGTTATTTATTATCGTCTTACGTTGTCCGTGGTGTGGAACCCTTCGCGCCGAACCAGAGTGCGAAAGCTGAGCGGATGTTAAGGCATCCAGACGTCTAAATCAATCAAAGTCATCTAAACTGCCATTCTCTCTTTTATTGCAATCATGCAATACTAGGCGGCAATTTTAGTAGCATCTTTAGTAGCAGGAGTTTCTCAGTGGCGAATAAAGTCCCGGCTGTTTTTCTTGATCGTGACGGCACCTTGAATGTCGATCACGGCTATGTCCATGAAATCGACAACTTCCAGTTTATCGACGGCACTATCGAGGCGCTGCAGGCGTTGAAGAAGATGGGATTCGCGCTGGTGGTGATTACCAATCAGTCCGGCATTGCCCGCGGTATGTTCACCGAAGATCAGTTTATGCAGCTGACCGAGTGGATGGACTGGTCGCTGGCGGACCGCGACGTCGATCTCGACGGCATCTATTTCTGTCCCCATTTGCCGGACGCGGCTGTTGAGGAGTATCGCCAGCAGTGCGACTGCCGTAAGCCTCAGCCCGGCATGCTGCTCTCGGCGCAGAAGCATCTCGATATCGATATGGCGGCTTCTTATATGGTGGGCGATAAAACGGAAGATATGCTGGCGGGCAAAGCGGCGGGCGTAGGCACTACGGTGCTGGTGCGCAGCGGTAAAGCGGTGACAGCGGAAGGGGAAGCAGCCGCTGACTGGGTGCTGGATAGCCTCGCCGACCTGCCTCAGGCAATTGAAAAGCGCTAAAAACGCGCGCTTTGCACAATATTCAGACGAACGACACAAAACTTTAAAAAAGCCTCTTGCGCTCTCTGAACGACTCCCTATAATGCGCCTCCATCGACACGGCACAACGGCTTACGAAATGTGGTGTTGAGGTGATGAAAATCACCGCCGGTTAAAGCGAAAATAAACGCTTGACTGACACAGAGAGTAGCGTAACATACGCCACCTCGCAGCAGCAGGCTCAGCCGCTGACTGCACCGCTCTTTAACAATTTATCAGACAATCTGTGTGGGCACTCGAGAGCAGATATCAAAAGCCTCCGGGCTTAAAAAATATC
>NZ_MWUE01000012.1 GCF_002077695.1 Pantoea latae | reverse complement strand
ACTTACAAGTCTAATGATTATGATATCTTCTATCACGTCACTACTATCAAAATATTCATCTATGTTTAATATAAACACTGAGCTATTAGTAGGCAATATATCATTACCTTTTATCTCAACATTGTTAAAATAATCAAGTCAGCAGAAAGGATTGAGCAGCTTAGTAAAGTAAGTAATTGTTGACAGGAATTTCCTAATAAAGGTCCGTGTTAAACGCTGCGCTCTACTATGAATTTAAAGCGCAGCGGATAATGTCTGATGAAAATGATCTTTATGCGCTTTTGAATCCCGATCTTTTGTAATTGACGATCCAACCTCGTGAAGTTACTAATATAGTCCTTCTACGCTTGTCTGTTTCATCAATAGCGCTTTCAATTAAATTTGCATCTTCAAGTAACTTGAGTTGTGGTCGCATAGATTGTTGTGATTCATATCCAAAATGTTCAAAATCACTAGGAGACGAGTTGCCACCTGTTGCAATCAGATCATCAAATACCTTCCATGCTCTATTTCCAACACCTTTCGTATCCATTTCATATTTTTCAGCTGTTTCGGCCATCCAGGCTTCGATTAGCTCTAACTTGTCTTTGGATTGAGTTGGGGTGCTTTTGTTGAGATAAGCCCAGATAGCGAAGTCTTCGCAATATTTAAGAGCATTACGAAGATTCCGATTTCCGATTTTATAAATATGAGTAAAACCGTCAGCTTCGACTGGTGGATTAGCATCTTCAAGTGCATATATTTGTAATCTTTTTGATAAAGCCAATTCGGCATCAGTATCTCGAATAGGATCTATATCAATAGGATCAGCCAACACACCCTGTAACCTAGGAGACGAAGCGGAGCTTCTTATTATTCCTCTTGCTCCACAAAGAACCCAGCGTAAGCCATCCATGTTTAATAACTCATCTCTTATAGCTTCTAATAGCTCTCTTGCACTCCTTGATGTTTCAAGTAGTTCTAAGTTATCAATTGTACATATAAAACCTCCAGTCGATCTTGAAGGAAAACAATCGCGTAGCCATGACTGAATTGTTGCTGTGAATCCGGAATCTGTGAATCCAGCACTACTGTTTAATGTGGTCGAGCGTGTTGCACTTCCGCCATACCCAGCGATACTAAGACTTCCACCTGTCATATGAAAAAGCGGCGAGTTAAGCCACTGATTAATATTGACTATATCAGGGACGTTGTAACCTTTTTCTTTAAGTACTTTATGGTTAGTTACGAAGGCTTGAGCCACAGAATATAGTACTTTTTGTTTAAATGCTTGAAGGCTGTCTTCACTGGTGAGCTGAAAAGGCGGCTCGATTGGAATATATGCTGGTCCTGATTCATTGATAAACTCACTTAGTAGTTTAAACCCAGCAACAGATACCAAACTGGTTTTTCCAACTCCATTAGGGCCTTCTAGAGTAGGATGAGTATCAGATGACTTGATATAGGTCATTAGCTTATGCAGCTCTACATCACGACCAACAAGAAGTTCTACGCCTTCCTCATTAGCTTGTATAGGGCGAGGGCTATACGGGTTATCTCTAAAACCTAATTCATTCCACATACAATCTCCTTAATTTTATTAAGATTTTATCATCTGAATACTTAACGCTTTGCTTATAGGTAAGTTAGGAGCGAATTTCTTGATAGTACCATCTTATGAAGTGCCATCCTTGCCGTAGAACCATATAAAATTTTATTATCAAATGCAGATGTGATGTTTTTTTGTACAAGATCTTGGGAGGCACCGCATAGCAATATATACAAGTCAGTACCGATAATTGCAGACAGGCCAAGCTAAATAATCTTCAATACTTAATTGACAGACTTTCATCTAGTATGGTCTTGAATTATAAAACATAGAAATAGTAAGTTTGATGGTATGAACCCCACGTGAATTTATTATAGAATGTCGATGTTAAACATTGCAGACGTGCAGCTTTCGGCTCCAAGATCTTCTAGATTTTTTGAAAGCAACATCTGTGTCCGAATGATTGAGCATAGTATTGACATGACCAATAGAATAGCATATTCATAAAGTTAATATTGGCGGTCAATAGTTTATCATCGTTGTGGGATGAATTTTTTTCATAAATAACTCATTTTCTTCGCCTAAGTATTAACACTTCGAGTGAGTGAGCTTACACATATTCTTACATGATATGATGAAATTAATCAAATGATTAAAAATATTTTCAATAACACGTGCGTGTTCAATCTTAGTAATTAACTTATTGATTGGAAAGTATTTTTTTTAATATAGCTAGATTGAATATATGTAAGCGTTTGAAATTTAATGCTTTAAAATTTAGGTGGATAATTGCTGCAGGGTGATGCAACATTTCGGACAGGCGTACTAGACGGTTTATATTATATATTGCTGGTATTTACATATTTGATTGTAATAAGGTTTTTTAAGATGTGCTACCTGTGAAACCCGGTAAATTATTGAGGTGTAATAGTGAAAGTAAACATTAAGGGGTGAGCACAATGTTAAACCTCCTAGGTAGCGCTGGCTTACTTTGAGCATCTAAAGTCTAAACTATAAAAATAAAGGCATTTCCAATGTAACACTAATAAGGTGTAAAAGTCTATTTAGGATTAACTTCTTGTGATTTTTTTATTAAATTAACAATTGAGTGGGAATAACCTTTCCGCTTACACTGAAGCGCGTTGATTAATCCATCGCCAGCCTGTCGTCAGAGAGGCTGGCGATTTTCTTTCCGCTTTTCACTCAGGACTATTCTATGCTGCCACTTAAGGCATTGAGCCTCTGCATATTGCTGGTGATCCTGCTGTCACTCGGCGCCAGCCTGGCGCAGGCGACGCGCCACGGCGACCTCTCCGGCGCGCAGGGCGGCTGGTGGTCGGCGCGCCGCGACTCATCCGGCCTGGCGCCCGATGCGCAGCGCTATGCGGCGCAGGCGATCGTGCAGGTCTACGCCGCGCCGACCTACGGCTGGAAAGGGGCGGTGGCGGTGCATCCGTGGATTATCTTCAAACGCGCAGGCGAGACACGCTACAACCGCTATGAGGTGATTAGCTGGGGCAGCGGCGATAAAGTGCGGCGCAACAGCAATCTGCCGGACGGCTACTGGTACGGCGCGAAACCGCGTCTGCTGGTTGAGCATCGCGGCGCAGCGGCGCAGGCGATGATCCCGCAAATTGAGGCGGCGATCCGCTCCTATCCCTGGCCAAATACCTATCACGCCTGGCCTGGCCCCAACAGCAACACCTTTCTGGCGCATATCGGGCGCGAAGTGCCGGCGCTGAAGCTCGATCTGCCCGCCAACGCGCTCGGCAAAGATTACCGGCCGCTGTGGCGTCCCATCGGTTTACCGCCGTCGGGACGGGGCATTCAGCTGTCGGTGCTGGGCGTTGCAGGCGTGACGCTGGGCGCGGAAGAGGGATTCGAGCTGAATGTGCTGGGGCTAAATATGGGCGTGGATTTTACGCCGTTGCGTCTGCGCCTGCCGTTTATCGGCGGTCTCGGCGGCGACAACGTGCAGCAGGATAATCCGCCGGGCTAATGCCCGGCGCAGGCGTCAGCAGACGCCGAAGTCGCCATCTTCATGGTAGAGGTTGACGCTGTCCGCGTTGACCTCGATCTCTTTTTTCGTTGCGTCATCGACGCGCGCGCACCACAACGTCTCACCTTCCACGCGCAGCACCAGCATTTTGGGGCCGCCGGTTTTCGACTGCACAAAATCATCAGGTTTAAACATGCTTTTCTCCTTGGGTTTTAAGCAAGTGTAGGGCGGGCAGCCTGCGCCTGCATAAAATTTTTTGCGGCGCTTCTTCCATGATTTTTCATCAAATTCCCGCGGTGCAACGACCTGAGGCATGCTGTCGGCCAGATAAGATGGCTTAGCTAGGTTGTCAGTTGACAACCTCTCTCGTTCAGCGTAAGGTGCATGCAGATGGAAAGAAGACGACATCCAGACAAAGAGATTGAAGCGGCGCTGCGCTATGCCGAAGCCTATGGCTGGCAGATCGTCGCCACCGGGCACCATGGCTGGGGCAAAATGTATTGTCCCACGCATTCGGCGGCCTGCCGCTGTGGCGAGTTCTGCATCAGCGTTATCTGGAGCACGCCGCGTAACGTTTTTAATCATGCGCGCGCGCTGCGGCGCGTGGTAAATAAGTGCATCGCGGTGCGCCAACTGCATTAAGGAGCGAACATGGAATATATTTTTACGCTGCGTTTCCTGCTGCCTGAGCCAGCCCTGCCGGAAGAAGAGCTGCTGGCGCGGCTGATCGATGCAGGCTGTGACGATGCGCTGGTGGGGCTGGGCGTGCCGGGAAAAGTGGCGCTGGAGTTCACCCGCGAGGCGCCTGGCGCGCAGCGGGCGGTGCTGAGCGCCATCAAGGATGTGCAGCGCGCGCTGCCGGGCGCGCTGCTGACCGAGGCGGCACCCGACTTTGTCGGCTTAACCGATGTGGCGGAGATCATCGGCGTTTCCCGTCAGAATATGCGTAAGCTGATGCTCAGCCACAGCCCGCACTTTCCGCCGCCGGTTCATGACGGCAAAACCGCGCTCTGGCATCTGGCGGATGTGCTGACGTGGCTGGCGCAGCGCGGCAGCTATGCGATCCCCGCCGCGACGCGCGAGCTGGCGCAGGTGACGCTGCGGCTCAACCTGCAGCAGGCGCTACAGCGCTACGCGCACTGTATTGACGCCGCCGCCGAGAGTCACACTCAGTGATGCAGTAAAAACAGCGTCGCCAGACCGAGAAAAATAAAAAATCCACCGGTGTCGGTAATGGCGGTGATCAGCACGCTGGAGCCCACCGCCGGATCGCGTTTTAGTTTGGTCATGATCAGCGGGATCAGCACGCCCATCAGCGCCGCCAGCAGCAGGTTAAGCATCATCGCCAGCATCATCACGCCGCCCAGCTCGATGTTGCTGTACATTAGCCAGGTAATCAGCCCCATCGCGCCGCCCCAGAACAAACCGTTGAGCAGCGCCACGCCCAGTTCGCGCGCGATAAGAAAAGAGAAGTTGCCCGGTTCGACCTGATGCAGCGCCAGCGCGCGCACGATCATGGTAATGGTCTGGTTACCGGTGTTGCCGCCAATGCCCGCGACGATCGGCATCAGCGTCGCCAGCGCCACCAGCTGCGAGATGGTCTCTTCAAACAGGCCGATCACGCGCGACGCGACAAAGGCGGTGCAGAGATTGATTGCCAGCCAGGCCCAGCGACGGCGTACCGCTTTGCGCACCGGCGCGAAAACGTCCTCTTCCTGACTGATACCGCCCATGCGGCGAATATTGCTTTCGTTCTCTTCGTTAACCAGATCGACCACGTCTTCAATGGTTACGCGGCCAATCAGCTTGCCTTTGGCGTCGATCACCGCGGCGGAGATCAGGTTATAACGTTCAAACGCGCCCGCCGCGTCTTCGGCTTTATCATCTATCTGGAAGGTGGTGGGTGAGGTGTTCATTACCTCGTCCACGCGCTTTTTCGGCTTGTTGAGCAGAATATCGGTCAGCGCAAGCTCGCCCAGCAGCAGGTTGTTTTCATCGGTGATAAAAATTTTGTCGGTGCCGTCTGGCATGCTTTTGCGGTGACGCAGGAAGCGTTGCACCGTCGCCAGCGTCACGTCGGCGCGCACCGTCAGGATATTGAAGTCCATAATGCGTCCGACGCGGTCGCGGTCGAAATCGACCATGCTGAGCACCCGCGCGCGCTGGTTCGGCTCCAGCGACGCCAGCAGGCGTCCCGTCAGGTTGCGAGGCAGATAGCGCGCCAGCCACACCTGGTCGTCAATATCGAGCGGTTCGATAGCGCGCAGGATATCACGGTCGCTCATCTCTTCCGTCAGGCTGGCCCAGACGGTTTCTGAGGCTTCCACCAGCACATGGCCGCGCTGCCCAACGGGCACCAGACGCCAGAGCGCCTGGCGCTCCTCTTCCGGCAGCGCTTCGAGAATATCGGCGAGGTCCGCCGCGTGCAGCTGGGCGATATCCTGCTCCAGCGCCGCCTGATGCGCCGCATTTTCACGTTGCTGTTCAGGGCTGCGCTCGCCGGATTTCTCCAGCAGCGCATCCACCAGATCCGGCTCACTGAGCAGCAGCGTCAGAATGCGATGACGAATTTCACTTAAACGTTGAGTATGCGAGGCAGACATAACGAGTCCCTTGTGTCTGAAAGTTACAGCACGAAGTGTAGCGGTTCGCCTCGCAAAAGGGCGCAAAAAAAGACGCGGTTATTCAGGCTGCGTTTAGTGGTTTCAGGCAAAGGACACGAAAGGCTAACGGCTGTCGCGCAGAGGCGTGCTCAAGGGTGTTGATTCCGGTGCGGCTTTTTTCTGCTGGTGATGCTCAAAGGCAGCGGGCAGGATAAAGATCAGGCGGCTAACGAGGATAATAAAACTAATCAGTAAAACGATCCGGGTAAAGGAAGGGGTTTTGGCTCGTCTTCGGGAAGGGATGGCGCTGTTCACGCGAGATGTTTCCTGTAATGACCCTGCTGGGCGATGGCAACATTTAGTCACAAGCCCGCGTCGAAATCAATCACCGATTAAAAAAAGAGCAGAGATTGGGCCGCATGGCGCGGCCCAGGTTCAGAGACTGGCTTTTTGCGCCAGCAGCGTGGCGAAGCGGCAGCTGATGCGGTTGCCCTGTTCGTCGCGCTTGTGCAGCTGGCCGACATGCTCGTTGTATTTCAGAATGTGCCAGTTGCGATAGTAGTGGCTTAGCTCGCCCGATTTAAAGGTAAACGGGAAAGCGAGCGGGCTGGGATAATCATCGGTGCTCATCGCCGCGACGATCAGGTTGTGCCCGTCCCGCACCGTGCTCGCCTGCATATCGGCGATCAGCTGCGGAATGGTCTCCGGCTGCAGGAACATCATCACCACCGTAGAGAGCACGAAGGTGTAGCCGCCGTTGAAACGCGTCTGGTTAAGGTCGCGCTGCTCGGTATGGATATTACTTATCCCTTCCTGCGCAACGATCTGCTGCAGGCGCGCCAGGCTGGCGGGATTGTGATCCCAGGCGGTGACGTCAAAGCCGTTCTGGCTCAGGAATAAACTGTTACGGCCGTTGCCGCAGCCCAGATCCAGCGCCTTGCCGGGATTCAGGTGCGGCAGCGCCGCCAGCACTTCAGAATGGGTCGGCGTCAGCCCGTAGGTTTCAGCAAAATAGTGTTCAGGTTTCATCATGATTGGCGTTTAGTGCGTGGGCGCGAACGCCCACCTCCTCAGGCTTCTTCTTCCAGCATCAGCTTCCAGCCGGTGACCTCGTTCCAGTAGGTTTGCTCCCGCTCCAGATCGAGCTGCACCAGATTGTTCTGGCTGAAATAACCCGCCGGGAAGGTCAGCGTCCAGTGACCGTCGTCGGTGGTCAGCTTAAGCGAATCAGGCCGGGTGGTGGCCTGACGCTGGTTGTTAAGTAAGGTGCCAAGGCGCAGCAGAAACAGCAGCGGCAGGAACTGTTTCTTCTTGAACAGCGTAACGCGCGGCAGATCTTCCACCTTGACGGCTTTACGATGGAAGCGTACCAGCGCCGCCAGCAGCGTTTGCTGATCCTGGTTAAATCCGGGCAAATTGGTGTTTTGCAGAATATAGGCGGAATGGCGCTGCATGCCGCTGTGGTTGATGGTCAGCCCCACTTCGTGCAGCATCGCCGCCCACTTCAGCAGCGCCGCCAGCTGCGGATTGGCTAGTTTGGGGTTCTGATCGCGCCACTGCAGATAGAGCTGTTCGGTGGTATCGAGCACGCGCCGCGCCTGATCGTTGTCGATGGCGTAATGGTTCGCCAGGCTCTGCGCCGTGCGGCTGCGGATATCCTGATGACGGAAGCGGCCCTCCATCTCATAAAGCACCCCTTCGCGCAGCGCGCCGTCCGACAGGCGCAGCTCGCGGATCGCCAGCGCGTCGAAGACGCCGCAGATAATCGCCAGGCCCGGCACAAACACCGACTGGCGCTCTTCAGAGAGGCCAGGCAGGCTCAGCGCGCTAAAGGATTTATGCTTGAGCACCTCGTCACAGAGCTTGTCCAGCCGCTCCGGGGTGATCAGTTTCTCTTTTTCGCCCATCGCCAGCAGCACTTCGCACGCCGCTTTAATGGTGCCCGACGCGCCGAGCGCGTACTGCCAGCCGTGCAGACGATACTGCCACGCCAGCGTCTCCAGCTTTTGCGTCGCCGCCAGGCGCGCGCGCCGGAAGTTGTCGCGGTTGATTTCACCGTTGGGGAAGTAGAGCTGAGCGAAACTGACGCAGCCCATGCGACGGCTCTCAACCAGCTGCGGCTCGAAGTTTTCGCCGATCACCAGCTCGGTCGAGCCGCCGCCGATGTCGATCACCAGCTTACGGCCTTTCTCCGGCTGCGTATGCTCGACGCCCATAAAGATCAGGCGCGCCTCTTCGTTGCCGGAAATAACTTCAATAGGGTAGGGGATCACCTCGGCCGCGCGCTGCAGGAACTCTTCTGCGTTCACCGCCTGGCGCAGGGTATGGGTGCCGACAATGGTGACGTTGCTGGGGCTAAAGCCCTGCAGCCGTTCGGCAAACAGCGCCAGGCAGCTCAGCCCGCGCTCTATTGCCTCTTCGCTCAGGCGATTTTTGCTGTCCAGACCGTCAGCCAGATGGACGCGCTGTTTCAGGCGACCAAGCACCTGCAAAGCGCCGTCGACCACGCGCGCAATGACCATATGAAAGCTGTTTGAGCCAAGATCGATTGCCGCAAACTCTTGCGGTCTCGGCGTACTTTTATGAGAAATGGGCATAGATTATTCAGGCTGTTCCAGTTTCTTGATGTAATCATAAATCGCCAGTTGAGAGCGGACCTTACGACGATTGCCGCGCGGAACATAGCGGTTCCCCAACTCTTTATCAACGATACGCGCCTTCACCGTATCACTAAACAGGATAGCGATAATGTCCAGAATGCGTTGCTTCACGCGCGGATCGAGGATCGATACCGCTACTTCGATGCGATGATCGATGTTACGCGTCATCCAGTCAGCAGAGGAAAGGAAGACTTTTTTATCGCCGCCGTTTTCAAAAATATAGACGCGATCGTGCTCGAGATAGCGGTCAACGATACTGATCACGCGAATATTTTCACTGATCCCGGGCAAATCAGGGATTAATGAACACATGCCGCGCACCAGCAAATTCACCTTCACGCCGGCGCCGGAAGCGGCATAGAGACGGTCAACCAGACCGTTGTCCACCAGGTTGTTAATTTTCAGCGTAATGCCAGACGGATTTCCCTGCTGCGCATTGGCGATTTCCGCATCAATCAGCTGATAGAGCATTTGACGCGAGTTCTGCGGCGATACCAGCAGGTGTTCGAAGCTCACCGGCCGGTAAGGGTTCTCGATAAAGTTAAACACCCGGCGCACTTCGTTGGTGATGCGCGCGTCGGCGGTCAGCAGCGAATAGTCGGTATAGAGGCGCGCGGTTTTCTCGTTAAAGTTGCCGGTGCCGATATGGGCGTAGCGCACCACTTCGTCGCCTTCACGGCGGGAGATCAAAAACAGCTTGGCGTGAATTTTCAGCCCCGGCGCGGAAAAAATAACGTGCACGCCCGCTTCGGTTAAGCGCTTGGCCCATGAAATATTGGCCTCTTCGTCGAAGCGCGCCTGCAGCTCCACCACCACAGTGACTTTTTTGCCGTTATAGGCGGCATGTATCATCGCATCCATAATGCGCGAACGCTTCGCGACGCGATAGATGTTGATTTTGATCGCCAGCACGCTCGGGTCGAACGACGCCTGGCGCAGCAGCTCCAGCACGTGCTCAAAGGTGTGGTAGGGGTAGTAGAGCAGAATGTCGCGATCGCGAATGGCGTCGAAGCCGTTGCGGAAGCCGTCGAAGCCGATGTGGCGGATCTGCGGCAGCGGACGGTTAACCAGGTTGCTTTTGCCCACGTCCGGGAAGCCGATAAAGTCTTTGAAGTTATGGTAGCGGCCGCCCGGCACGATGGAATCATAGTTAGAGATGGTGAGCTTGTTGCGCAGCAGCTCCACCATCGCGTCCGGCATGTCGCGCTGATAAACGAAGCGCACCGGCTCAGCGGTCAGGCGCTGCTTCAGGCTGGAGGACATCAGCTCCAGCAGGCTCGACTCCATTTCCGTTACCAGATCGTACTCTGCATCACGCGTCATTTTCATCGAGTAGGCGTTCAGCGCGTCATAGTCGAAGAAGCCCTTAAAGATGTCGTCGAGACAGTAGCGCAGGATATTGTCCAGCAGGATCATCGGCTTGCGGCGGCGCGGCGATTCAGCGGGCAGGTTAACGAAGCGCGGCACCTTGTCAGAGGGGATCTCCAGCAGCGCATAGCGAATATCCTCGCCGCGAATAATCTCCACCGCCAGATAGGTGTAGTCATCTTTCAGGAATTCGGTGAGATCGGTGTCGTGATTGATCAGGATCGGCGAGATATGCTGGCGCAGCTCGTGCTTGAAATAGTGGCGCAGCCAGATCTGTTGATTAGGTGAAAGCTGACGCTCGTTGATCAGAAAGATCTGGTTGCGCGCCAGCTCCAGCAGCAGCTCATTGTAGAGGCCGTCAAACTCCTGCTCCGACTTCATCACGCGCTGCTGAATTTTTTTCAGCAGATGGCGTGGCAGGCCTGGCGAACCCTGTTCTTCGCCAATCAGGATGCGGCGCTTGAGGTCGGCGAAGCGAACCTTGTAAAACTCGTCGAGATTATTGGAATAGATCCCGAGAAAACGCATGCGTTCAATGAGCGGATTGGTTTTATCCGCCGCCTCTTGCAGAACGCGTTCGTTAAAGGATAACCAGCTTAATTCTTTTTCTATATATAGCTTTTCCTGACCCATTCTGACTCCATATCGCGTTTGCAGGACTAAAGAACCAGTGTCCGACATCATTATGGCGAGAGTATGGCAAGCTTGTCCAACGCCAATGGTTGTCTTATCAACCAGCTACGGGCAACATAGCGGCTTACTACCGATCCCATTCAGAGCCGCATGAGCCTAAAGCATATACCCGTTAACTTCAGCGACCGCCGACGCCGCGCTATCGACCGCTTCACGCGGCGACTGGTCACTTGCTGCGGCATCGCCATTTTGCTGCTGATGCTGCTGCTTTTCTTCTGGCTGATCTGGGTGGTGCTGCCGCTGTTCGCCTCGCCGGCGCTGCATCCGCAGCCCGCGCAGCAGCTATGGGATCGCCAGCCTGCGCTGGCCCTGGGCTTTACCGGCCAGCAGGGCTGGCGTATCGGCCGCGACGGCGCGGCGCGCGTGATCCCGCTGAACGGCCAGCCCGCCGAAGCGGCGTTGACGCTGCGTCCGGCACCGCAGCAGATCGTCAGCAGCGCCGATCGGCGCACGCTGCTGCTTAACGCGCAGGGCGCGCTGCTGCTGCTGCAGCCGGTGAACGGCGCGTGGCGCTATCCGCTCGGCGAGGTTCCTGTGCAGCTGCCGGGCGGCGCGGTGAAAGCCATGGCGCTGGCGACGCTGGGCGAAGAGAAGTGGCGCATCGCCGCGCAGACCGAAACGGGGCTGAACATCGTGACGCTGACGCGCCAGCAGGCGCCGCAACGTGTCGAACTGCCGCAGACGCAGGCCGATCATCTGCTGCTGTCGCCGCAGGGCGATCTGCTCTACGCCAGCGTAGGCAATCTGTTGCGCGTCTGGCAGCTGCGCGACGACGGCGCGACACTGCGCGAAACCGTGGCGCTGGCGCAGCCGCCGCGCAGCCTGCATCTGCTGGCGGGCGGGGCGAGCCTGCTGATTCAGGACGGACGCGGCGTGACGCAGTGGTTCGCTATTGCCGGCGCGCAGGGGCCGCGCCTGCATGAAATCCGCACCTTCGCCGAAAGCAGCCCGACCGCGACCCTTGTAACGGAGCCGCAGCGTCGCGTCTTCGCCACGCTGGCGCCCGATGGCGCACTAAAGATCTTCGCCAGCAAACAGCGCGGCCCCATCCTGCAGCGTCAGCTGGCGCCTGGCATAGAAAACGCCGCCTTCTCACCGCGCGGCGACGCGCTGCTGCTGGAGCGCGCCGGAAGCTGGCAGGTGCTGCGCATCGACAATCCCTGGCCGGACGTCAGCTGGCGCAGCTTGTGGCAGAAAATCTGGTATGAAAACTATCCCGCGCCCGACTGGGTCTGGCAGTCCACTAACGCCGCAGACAGCTATCAGGCTAAGTTCAGCTTTATGCCGATGGTGACGGGCACGCTGAAAGCGGCGGCGCTGTCGCTGCTGTTCGCCACGCCGCTGGCGCTGGCGGCCGCGATGTATACCGCCTGGTTTATGGCGCCGGGCCTGCGGCGCTGGGTTAAACCGGCGATAGAGATGATGGGCGCGCTGCCCAGCGTGGTGATCGGGCTGATCGCTGGACTCTGGCTGGCGCCGCATATCAGCCAGGCGCTGCTAGGCGTGTTGCTGCTGCCGCTGACGCTGGCGGCGACGCTGCTGATTTGCGGCGCGCTCAGCGGTCGCCTGCCGCCGCGCTGGCGACAGCCGGGACGCGAGGTGATGCTGCTGCTGCCGGTGCTGCTGATCGTCACGCTCGCCACGCTCACCATTCCGGCCTGGCTGATGCGCGATGCGGCGGAATGGCTGCCGCACTACGAGCAGCGCAACCTGCTGGTCGCCGGGCTGGCAATGGGCTTTGCGCTGGTGCCGCTGATTTTTACCCTGTCGGAAGATGCGCTGTTCAGCGTGCCCGCCGCGCTGGGGCAGGGGTCGCTGGCGCTGGGGGCGACGCCGTGGCAAACCCTGACGCGCGTGGTGCTGCCAGGCGCGTCGGCGGGCATTTTCGCCGCGCTGATGATCGGCTTCGGCCGCGCGGTCGGAGAAACCATGATCGTGCTGATGGCCACCGGCAACACGCCGCAGAGCCACGGCGGCCTCTTCTCCGGGCTGCGGGCGCTCTCCGCCAACATCGCCATTGAGATGCCGGAAGCGGCAGCTGGCAGCGCGCACTATCGCATTCTGTTTCTCAGCGCGCTGATGCTGCTGATCTTTACGTTAATGATTAACACGCTGGCCGAGCTGATCCGTCAGCGGCTGCGCCAGCGCTATAGCCAGCATGAGGGCCAGACATGAAGGCGATGCGACAAAATGAGCGCTGGCGCTGGCTGACCGCCGGCGCCGTCGCCGTCTGTCTGCTGGCATTTACCCTGCTGATCGCGCTGCTGGCGTGGCAGGGGATGCGCGCCTTCTGGCCGCAGCGCGTCGATCTCTACCATCTGGCGCAGCCGGAAGGGCAAACCACGGCGTTGATGGGGGAAACCCTGGAGCATCAGCCACACTTTCCCGCGCCTGCGGCGCAAAACGAGCCGCTGCCGTCGGTCAGCCAGGTGCATCGCTACCTGATTAAAACCGGCAACCGCGACTGGGACGCGCCCGATTTCCGCGTGATTTATGCGCGCGAGGCGCTCAGGGTCAGCCAGCCGCAAGCGGCGATGGTGCTGCAGCGCCGCAGCGGCGGCAACGCCTACGGCTGGTTTGCTGGCCTGCGTGAAGATAACGAAGCGCTGACGGCGCGCGATCCCGATGCGCTGCTGCATCAGCGGCTGGAGCAGGTGCGCGATCTGCTGCGTAAAATTAACCGCATTCGCCATGTGGATCTGGCGCGGCTGAACGATCAGCTGGCGGCGCTCGACGCGCGCGCCGATAAACTACGGCAGGAGCAGCGGTTCGATACGCGCGCGCTGTCAGAGTTCGAAGCGAATCAGGCGGCGCTGCAGCGTCGCTTTACGCAGCTCAGCGGCCAGCTGGCCGATCTGCAGCGCGAGAGTCAGCGCGACGCGCTGGTGCTGCGCGACGCGCAGGATCGCCAGCATGTGATTCCGCTGGCGCAGGTGGTCGAGGTCTGGTACCCCAACGCCATGAGCACGCCGCAAAAGGTGGCGCACACGCTGCGCCAGATCTGGCATTTCGTCAGTGATTCGCCCGCCGACGGCGAGAGCGACAGCGGCGCGTTCCCGGCGATTTTCGGCACGGTGCTGATGGTGCTGCTGATGTCGGTGGTGGTGATGCCGTTCGGCGTCATCGCGGCAATCTGGCTGCATGAGTATGCCGGCCGTAACCCCCTGACGCGGCTGGTGAGGATTGCGGTGGTCAATCTGGCTGGCGTGCCGTCGATCGTCTACGGCGTGTTCGGCCTGGGCTTTTTTGTCTGGCTGGTGGGCGGCACCCTCGATCAGCTCTTCTTTTCACGCGCGCTGCCTAATCCCACCTTCGGCACGCCGGGGCTGCTGTGGGCCGCGCTGACGCTGGCGCTGCTGACGCTGCCGGTGGTGATCGTCGCCACGGAAGAGGGGTTGTCGCGCATTCCTGACTCGCTGCGTCAGGGCTCGCTGGCGCTGGGCGCCACCCAGGCGGAGACGCTGTGGCACGTGGTGCTGCCGATGGCGCTGCCCGCCATGCTGACCGGCCTGATTTTAGCCGTGGCGCGCGCGGCGGGCGAGACCGCGCCGCTGATGCTGGTGGGGGTGGTGAAAATGGTGCCGGAGCTGCCGGTCGACGCGGTCTTCCCCTGGCTGCACCTTGACCGCAAGTTTATGCATCTTGGCTTCCAGATTTACGATCTCGCCTTTCAGAGCCCCAACGTAGAGGCCGATCGTCCGCTGGTTTACGCCACGGCGCTGCTGCTGGTGGCGATTATTCTGTCGCTTAATCTGCTGGCGATGGCGCTGCGTCACCGCCTGCGCGAACGCTATCGCCTGATGACCCAATAAAAGATGATGACTATGATGCCCGACACCGAAGCGGCGCTGACGCTAAACCACCTCTCGTTATGGTATGGCGAGCGGCAGGCGCTGCATGATATTTCGCTGCAGATCCCGCAGAAGCGCATTACCGCGCTGATCGGCCCCTCCGGCTGCGGCAAATCGACGCTGCTGCGCTGCTTTAATCGCATGAACGATGTGGTGGACAGCTGCCGCATTGAGGGCGATATCCTGCTTGGCAGCCACGCCATTATGCAGCCGTCGCAGGATCTCTCGGCGCTGCGCCGGCGCATCGGCATGGTGTTTCAACGGCCGAATCCTTTTCCCAAGTCGATTTATGAAAATGTGGTGTATGGCCTGCGGCTGCAGGGCGTGCGCGACAGGCGCGTGCTCAATGAAGCGTGCGAGCGTGCGCTGCGCGCGGCGGCGCTGTGGAGCGAGGTGAAAGATCAGCTGGGGCAGAACGCGCTGACGCTCTCCAGCGGCCAGCAGCAACGTCTGGTGATCGCCCGCGCCATCGCCATCGAGCCAGAGGTGCTGCTGCTGGATGAGCCGACCTCGGCGCTCGATCCCATCTCTACGCTGGTGATTGAAGAGCTGATGACCACCCTGAAGCAGCACTTTACGCTGGTGCTGGTCACCCACAATATGCAGCAGGCGTCGCGCG
This sequence comes from Pantoea latae, assembly GCF_002077695.1. GTDB lineage: Bacteria > Pseudomonadota > Gammaproteobacteria > Enterobacterales > Enterobacteriaceae > Pantoea > Pantoea latae. Next base: position 80,163 of record NZ_MWUE01000012.1, on the reverse strand, counting down.
TGTCAGATTACACGGCGTTTATGCATCAGGGGGCGGTGGTGGAGTTCGATGAAACGGATCGCATCTTTACCTCGCCGCGCAACCGGCGCACCGAGGATTATATTACCGGCCGCTACGGCTAGCAGAGGGTACTTACGCAGGCCTTTTGACGTTTGAGCCGTCTGCTGGAAATGGCTCGGCAGCCGCTAGTCGTTTGCGTAGCCCTGCGGCGGCAGCGGCTGATTATCAAGCCAGGCTTTGCCTTCGCGCATCGCTAACCGCCCTTCAACAAACCAGCCGATCACCAGCGGATAGATGGCATGCTCCTGATGCTGCACGCGCGCGGTAATCGCCTCTTCGTCGTCGCCGGGGAAAATCGGCACGCGGGCCTGAAGGATCACCGGACCGCCGTCCAGCTCGTCGGTGACGAAATGCACCGAGGTGCCGTGCTCGGCGTCGCCGTTCGCCAGCGCCTGACGATGGGTGTGCAAACCGGGATATTTCGGCAGCAGCGAAGGGTGGATATTGAGCAGACGATCCTGATAGTGGGCGACAAAGGCGCTGCTGAGAATGCGCATGTAGCCCGCCAGCACCACCAGATCCGGCGCGCAGGCGTCGATCGCCGCCATCAGCTGACGATCGAAAGCTTCCCGGTCGGGAAAATCGCTGGCCGCCAGCGCATGGGCTGGCACGCCCGCGTCGCGCGCGCGCGTCAGGCCGAAAGCAGTGGCTTTATTACTGAAAACGGCAGCAACGCTGCCGTTAATCCGCCCGCTTGCGCAGGCGTCGAGGATGGACTGAAGATTGCTTCCGTTGCCGGAAATCAGTACAACCAACTTTTTCATGCGTTGATGACCACGCGCTCTTCCGCGTCGGACGCCTTAATCACGCCGATTTTCCAGGCTTTCTCGCCTGCGGCGCGCATCAGCTCAACCGCGCGGTCCGCGTCGGCGGCGCTCAGCGCGATCACCATGCCGACGCCGCAGTTAAAGGTGCGGTACATCTCGTGGCGGCTGACGTTGCCCGCCTGCTGCATCCAGCTGAAGACCGCCGGCCATTCCCAGCTCTTCTCGTCGATCACCGCCTGGGTATTGTCCGGCAGCACGCGCGGAATGTTCTCCCAGAAGCCGCCGCCGGTCAGGTGCGCCACCGCATGCACATCGACCTGCTCGATCAGGCTGAGGATATTCTTCACGTAGATGCGGGTCGGTTCCAGCAGATGATCCGCCAGCGGACGGCCTTCCAGCTGTTTGGTCAGCGGATCGGTCTGGCTCACTTCGAGGATTTTGCGCACCAGCGAATAGCCGTTGGAGTGCGGACCGCTGGAGCCGAGCGCGATCAGCACGTCGCCGTCCTGCACTTTTGATCCGTCGATAATTTCAGACTTCTCGACCACGCCGACGCAAAAACCAGCTACGTCGTAATCTTCGCCGTGGTACATACCCGGCATCTCGGCGGTTTCGCCGCCGACCAGCGCGCAGCCGGACTGCAGACAGCCTTCGGCGATGCCGGCGATCACGGCGGAAGCGGTGTCGACATCCAGTTTGCCGGTGGCGTAGTAGTCGAGGAAAAACAGCGGCTCCGCGCCCTGAACCACCAGATCGTTCACGCACATGGCGACCAGATCGATGCCGATAGCGTCATGGCGCTTCAGATCCATCGCCAGACGCAGCTTGGTGCCGACGCCGTCGGTGCCGGAGACCAGCACCGGCTCGCGATACTTCTGCGGCAGCGCGCAAAGCGCACCGAAACCGCCCAGTCCACCCATCACTTCCGGGCGGCGGGTCTTTTTCACTACGCCTTTAATACGGTCAACCAGAGCATTACCAGCATCGATATCAACGCCGGCGTCTTTGTAGCTGAGAGAGGTCTTGTCGGTCACTGCGGAATCCCCACGCGATTGCGGTTGGTGGTTAACAAAAAGCGCGGCAATTCTACCAGCGCAGGCAAACGTTTGCGAGCCCGATTACCTGGTGAAATTGCGCGCAGCCCGATTTTCATCAATCCTTGAATAACGGATCAAAACATTCCCTCTTTGCGCAACGACATATGGCGCGCTTGCGAAAAGGCGGTATAATCCCGCGATTTTTTTTAGCTCAACTCATTCCGGGAGAACACCAATGAAGATCGTGGAAGTCAAACACCCGCTGGTCAAACATAAACTGGGCCTGATGCGTGAGCATGATATCAGTACGAAGCGCTTCCGCGAGCTGGCGTCGGAAGTCGGCAGCCTGCTGACCTACGAAGCCACCGCCGATCTGGAAACCGAGCGCGTCACCATCGAAGGCTGGAACGGCCCGGTAGAAATCGATCAGATTAAAGGCAAAAAAATCACTGTCGTGCCGATCCTGCGCGCCGGTCTGGGGATGATGGAAGGGGTGCTGGAGCACGTGCCGAGCGCGCGCATCAGCGTGGTCGGCGTCTATCGCGACGAAGAGACGCTGGAGCCGGTGCCTTACTTTCAGAAACTGGTCTCCAACATCGAAGAGCGCCTGGCGCTGGTGGTCGACCCGATGCTGGCGACCGGCGGCTCGATGATCGCCACTATCGATCTGCTGAAAAAAGCGGGCTGCAGCAGCATCAAGGTGCTGGTGCTGGTTGCCGCGCCGGAAGGGATCGCCGCGCTGGAGAAGGCGCATCCGGACGTTGAACTCTACACCGCGTCGGTCGACCACGGCCTGAATGAGAAGGGGTATATCATTCCAGGGCTGGGCGACGCCGGCGACAAGATTTTCGGAACCAAATAATTCAATCAGCCGACCAGAGAGTCGGCTTTTTTTTGGCAAAAAACAGACTCTTTAAAGGGGATAAATGATGACTCGTCGCGCCATCGGCGTCAGCGAACGCCCGCCGCTACTGCAAACCATACCGCTCAGCCTGCAACACCTTTTTGCCATGTTCGGCGCCACGGTGCTGGTGCCGATTCTGTTCCATATCAATCCGGCGACGGTGCTGCTGTTCAACGGCGTCGGCACGCTGCTTTATCTCTTTATCTGTAAAGGTAAAATTCCCGCCTATCTCGGCTCCAGCTTCGCCTTTATTTCGCCGGTGCTGCTGCTGCTGCCGCTGGGCTATGAGCTGGCGCTGGGCGGCTTTATTCTCTGTGGCGTGCTGTTCTGCGTGGTGGCGCTGATCGTGAAAAAAGCCGGCACTGGCTGGATCGACGTGATGTTTCCGCCCGCGGCGATGGGCGCCATCGTGGCGGTGATCGGGCTGGAACTGGCGGGCGTGGCGGCCAATATGGCCGGCCTGCTGCCGGCGGAAGGGAGCAGTGCCGACAGCACCACTATCACCATTTCGCTGGTGACGCTGGCGGTGACGGTCTTCGGTTCGGTGCTGTTCCGCGGCTTTCTCGCCATCATTCCGATTCTGGTGGGCGTGATCGCGGGCTACGCGCTCTCGTTCGCCATGGGCATCGTGGACTGGACGCCGGTATATAACGCGCCCTGGTTCGCGCTGCCAACCTTCTATACGCCGCGCTTTGAGTGGGCGGCGATGCTGACTATCCTGCCTGCCGCGCTGGTGGTGATCGCCGAACACGTCGGGCATCTGGTGGTCACGGCGAATATCGTGAAAAAAGATCTGATGCGCGATCCCGGCCTGCACCGCTCGATGTTCGCCAACGGCCTCTCCACGGTGATCTCTGGCTTCTTCGGTTCGACGCCGAACACCACCTACGGCGAAAACATCGGCGTGATGGCGATTACCCGCGTCTACAGCACCTGGGTGATCGGCGGCGCGGCGATTATCGCTATCCTGCTGTCGTGCGTCGGCAAGCTGGCGGCGGCGATCCAGGCGGTGCCGGTGCCGGTGATGGGCGGCGTCTCGCTGCTGCTCTACGGCGTGATCGGCGCGTCCGGTATTCGCGTGCTGATCGAGTCAAAAGTGGACTATAGCAAGGCGCAAAACCTGATCCTCACCTCGGTGATCCTGATCATCGGCGTCAGCGGGGCCAAGGTGCACATCGGCGCCGCCGAGCTGAAAGGCATGGCGCTGGCGACCATAGTCGGCGTGCTGCTGGCGCTGATCTTCCGCGTTATTTCGCTGCTGCGTCCGGAAGAAGTGGTGCTGGAAGCGGACGAAAAGGGCGGCCACTAAGCGCGTCGCGGGCAGGGACGCCCGTTATCCTCTCCTGCTGAAAACTGTGGTAGACTTGCCCCGTTTTTTGCCTGTTCCTTTTGAGGTGCTTCTGAACACGCCGGCACAACTGTCACTGCCACTCTACTTACCGGACGACGAAACCTTCGCCAGCTTCTGGCCAGGGAAAAATCCGTCGCTTATTGCCGCCCTTAAAGGCGCCCTCAGTCAGCAACACGGCAGCTATCTCTATTTCTGGTCGCGCGAAGGCGGCGGACGCAGCCATCTGCTGCACGCGGCGTGCGCGGAAATGTCGGCGCGCGGCGAAGCGGTCGGCTATGTGCCGCTGGATAAACGCACCTGGTTTGTGCCGGACGTGCTGGAAGGCATGGAGCAGCTGGCGCTGGTCTGCATCGACAATATTGAGTGCATCGCCGGAGAAGAGGCGTGGGAAATGGCGATCTTCGATCTCTATAACCGCATTCTGGAAACCGGCAATACCCGGCTGCTGATCACCGGCGATCGCCCGCCGCGCCAGCTTAATCTTAACCTGCCGGATCTGGCGTCGCGTCTCGACTGGGGCCAGATCTACCGCCTGCAGCCGCTGAGCGACGAAGATAAACTGCAGGCGCTGCAGCTGCGCGCCGGCATGCGCGGATTCGAACTGCCGGAAGATGTTGGCCGCTTCCTGCTGAAACGCCTCGATCGCGAAATGCGCACGCTGTTCGACACGCTGGATCGTCTGGATCGCGCCTCGATCAGCGCGCAGCGCAAACTCACCATTCCTTTTGTCAAAGAGACGCTCGGGCTTTAACAGCAATAGCTCTCTGTTCAAAGCAGAACTGCGCGGCTAATGCCTGGCAATGCGTCTTAGATACCGCTCATATTCTTGCTTCAGGTAATCAATTTTGCGCGGCAGCTCTTTCGTATACAGCCCCGGCGACAGGTAATCGCCGGGATTGTGCTCCAGTTCTACTGCAAGCTGTTCAACAATTCGGTAGAGCGGAATGTGGTGCTCAGCCTGAAAACGTCTAAATCCTCTTTGCCAGATAAAAGACAAAAAGTAGTCAACGTACTTTCTGCTCAGGCGGAAGGGCAACGTCTGCAATTTTTCAAGCAGGAAGTTAAAGGCGGGTAATGCCAGCACGCGAATTCTTTCCGCTTCGGTTAACCTGTCTTTTCCCATGGGAACCGTTGCGTTGGAGAGCCGCGACCGAATGCAGGCCAACGGATTAAGCACCCTGACAAATTCATGGTACATCGCCGCTCCATGCCGATCGGGCATGACGAGGTAAGGTTCGGTATTTAGCCTGAGTTTATCGCCGACAAAATCATCGGCATCAAAGCCTGTCGGTCGGTCGATAATATCGACAATGTTTGCTTCATTCAGCCGCGCATTGAGAAACTGCCCCTGGTCATCCTCTTTTACCTTACCGGTATCTCTGTCTATTAAATTCAGTACCGCGATAGAGGGAGGATGAAATATGTCCTGAGTTTTGCTCTCTACGTTAAAGATTCGCGCAATCACATCCACACCTTCTTTTCGCGCCACATAATCGACGTCGATTGAGGTGATAGCTGTCACGTCTGGCTGGTCAGGATAAAGATGCAGATAGGTAAGATACCAGTACATAACCGCCTGTCCGCCTACAGTTATCACTGGCGACGGCAGCTAATATGCATTATCAATCAAATATCGATTGAGTTTTATTATCTGCTCTTCTGGCGGAATAGAACGTGCAGTCATAAAAACGCTATCTCACTGATAGAGCAGCTTTACAGGCTGAACAGGGGAGGCAAGACAGAAGATGACTCTCTCAGAAAAACGCCAGGCTGCGGCCATTTTTAGCAGGAACAATGCCATCAGGGCGCTTTTCAAGCGTACGGCCAGTTGCCTCACCTTTGCGGACAGCTTCAACATGCTGCTGATATTCACGCTGATGTCTGATTTTCGCTTCCTGAGCTGACATAGAATCACCGATTTAAGAGGCCGAAAATTAATTGTTGCTCAAATATACGCCAGCAGCCTTCTGCTGACAATCACCTGAAACTTAGCCCTGCAGCCGATAAAGAGAGCCGGCGCCCTCTTTTAAACTAAAGGATCGCCAGCACCGCTTCCGGCGGGCGGCCCAGGCGCGCCCGATCGCCGTTGATGACAATCGGCCGCTCCAGCAGCGCGGGATGCGCGGCCAGCGCGTCAAGCAGTTCGCTCTCGCTGGCGTTTTCCAGCCCCAGCGCTTTATAAAGATCCTCTTTGGTGCGCATCAGCTGACGCGCGCTCGCCATGCCGAGCTTTTGCAGCAAAATTTGCAGCGTGTCGCGATCCGGCGGGCTCTCCAGATAGCGCACGATCTCCGGCTCGACGCCGTGGGCCGTCAGCAGCGCCAGGGTTTCGCGGCTCTTGCTGCAGCGTGGGTTGTGATAAAGCGTGACCATGGCAGGTTATCCTTTTTGATACTGTTTAAAGCGGTTCTGCAGCTGACGCAGCTGATCGATGCGCGCGTCGTAGCGCGCCTGCTTCAGGCTGCCGACCGGCACCTGGGCGCTGGCGCTGCTAAGCGCGGTAATCGCCTGATCGAGCTGGCCGTTGAGCGCCAGCGTCTCGGCGCGCGCCGACATCTCCTCGTCGTTTAGCCCCTGCTGCGCCGACGCCTGCGCCAGCAGATCCCAGCCGTTGGGATCGTCTGGATGGGACCAGGTGTAGCGGTTAAGGATGCGGCTGGCGTTGGCGGGCTGCTTCGCCTCAACGTAAGCGTTCGCCAGGTTGAGCTGCACCACCGGGCTGTTTTTTGCCGTGCCGGCGTTGTTGAGCAGCGCGATCGCCTGCTGCGGCTGGTTCAGGCCGATATCGATATCGGTCATGATATCGAGAAACCAGACGTTGTCGGGCTGCTTCGCCAGCAGCGGCTCAATCAGCTTTTTCGCGCTGGCGAAGCTTTTCGCCTGTAAAAACTGCACCGCTTTGCCATATTGCGCCGCCTGCTGCTCGCGACTGTTGCCGCGGCCATACTCATCCAGCAGCTCGTCGGTCAACTGGTTGCGGCCGGTGGCGTACATGCCGAGCGCGCGCACCTTCGCCATGTAATAGTCCTGCGACGACTGCACCACCACCGGGCGCATCTGGTTGGCGCGGTTGCGCGCATCCGCCAGACGGCTGTCCGGCAGCGGGTGCGTCAGCAGGATCTCCGGCGGCTTCGAGGAGAAGCGGCTCTGGTCGGCCAGCTTCTGCAGGAAGTTGGGCATCGCCTGGGGATCGAATCCGGCGCGCTGCAGCACCTGAATGCCAATGCGATCCGCCTCCTGCTCGTTGTTCTGGGTAAAGCTGATAATGCCCTGCTGCGTGCCCGCCAGCGTGCCGGTCAGTGCCGCCATGCCCGCCTGCGGATTGGCCATCGCCAGCAGAATCGACCCCAGCGCGCCAACCCAGGTCAGCGGCGCGTTGCGCTTCTGATCTTCCATCGCGCGCGCCAGATGGCGCTGAGTGACGTGAGAGATTTCGTGCGCCATCACCGACGCCAGCTGGCTTTCATTTTCGGTAAAGCGAAACAGCGAGGCGTGCAGCACCACGTTGCCGCCGAAAAAGGCGAAGGCGTTAAGCTCGTCGTTCTGGATCAGAAAAAAGTGGAAGGGCGTTTTTACCGCGTCGGCATGGGCCACCAGCCGCTGGCCGAGCTGATTGATGTACTGGTTAAGCAGGGGATCGTTAATCAGCGGCGCGCTGGCTCGCAGCTGGCGCACATAAAAATCGCCCATCTGCATCTCCTGTCCGATGGAGAGCGTTGAGCCTGCGGTGGTGCCCATATCGGGCAGCGAATCGCTGACGTCAGCCCAGACGGACGCGTGCGGCATCAGCATCAGCGTGGGAAGCAGCGCGGCGAGTAGCGTTTTCTTTAACCGGTTCAACATGCCTGGATCCTGTAGAGAAGCCCGGAGGCCTGCAAAGTAGGGGGTGCTTTTTCAGGGCAAAAGAGGCGTCGCGCTATCTTAACCAGAGCCTCTGGAGAAAGAAACGGGCAGCGCCGCGATTCATGCGCGCCGTTGAAGGCTGCTTGCAGCAAAAAATTGAACGTTGCTAACAGGCGGCCTCTCTCGGCATTGCGAAAGGCGCGTTAAGCGGACCTGCGCCGCAGGGCCGATTACACGTGCCGTTGCTCGCTGCGTATTAAGCCGGACAGACGAAAAATCACTCGTTGTCGCCTTGTTCAGGCGCGCTTCAACAGCCGCCACGATTAAAGATATGTAAATTTGCTCAAAAAAACTGAATGTGGCATGTTTTTTTCCAGGCTTACTCTGAAAAAAACGCCTGAAAATCCGCGCATGCGTAGCGACCAGAATTAAAAAATTTTATGGTCCCAGGTGCAGAATAATTCAGGCCGCAGGAATAGCTGGTCCATAATGCTGGCTACATAATTTATCAGCGAAAGTTTTCACCTGTTTAAACCGGTCCAGTTTGATAGCAGACCCGGCGCCCGGCTCCATCGATCCCTTTCATTAATTAGTTTAGTTAATAATTCCATCTGAAATTAATCTGGCCCAGGCGGCTGACGGCGCGCCCTTTTGCCGCGCCGCCGCTGTGGTATAGATAGCGCACCCCATTCAGGATGTGAGTCAGCCACAGGCTGTTGTCCGGAGAGAAATTTATGCGTTCAGCTGTATCTTACGCGCTCATCGCCATTATCGGCGGTGCTGTTGGCGCGGGCGTTACCCAGAGCGGCGCGCTCTATCAAAAAGTTGTCAATCATTTTGCCGCCAAACCAGGCGATCCTGACGGCTTCTGGAGCACGCCCGCCGTCGACGGCTACGGCAAGATCCATTACGAGCCGGACGCCGCGTTTAAGCCGGTGGCGGGGCTGAGCAATAAAATCGTTTTCCAGATCACCCGCAGCGACGGCGCCATGACCGACGTCAATCTCGGCCTGGAGCGCGTGGCGCGCGTGGTAAATCTTTACGTCGCCTCCGGCGTGCCGGCGGAAGAGCTGAAATTCGTGGTGTCGGTTACCGGCGATGCGACGCCAGCGATGCTGGATAACGCCCACTTCAAACAGTTTTACGGCATAGACAATCCCAACCTCAAGCTGATCGGCCAGCTGAATAAGCTAGGCGTTAAGGTTTCCGTCTGCGATCAGTCGGTGGCGTTCCACCATTATCCCAACGACTGGATCGATAAATCGGTCGTCCATGCGCTCTCAAGCCCAACCACGGTTTCCACCCTGGAAAATCAGGGTTACGCATGGCTACAGATGTAATCACACTTCGACAATAACAAGCAGGAGAACAACGATGCGTCCAGCGGCCTATATTGTGGTGGCGGCGATAGCCGGTTTTATCGGCGGCAATGTGTTACAGCTGCCGGAACTGTATGACAAAGTGAGCGGCAAATTTGCCAGTAACAGCAGCCAGCCAGCGGACTTCTGGAGCACGCCGGCGATTGAAGGATTCGGCAAAATTCACTATGTCGATACCCCGGCTTTTAAACCGGGTACCGTGCCGGGCCTGAGCAATAAAATCGTCTTCCAGATTAACCGCAGCGAAGGGGATATCCGTCAGCCGAACCTGGGGCTGGAGCGTGTCGCCCGCGTTACCAACCTCTATTACGCCGCGGGCGTGCCGCTCGATCAGCTGAAGTTCGTGGTGTCGATCAACAGCGATGCGGTGCCGGCAGCGCTCAACAACGATCAGTTCCATAAAACCTACGGCGTGGACAACCCGAACCTCAAGCTGATCGACGAGCTGAAAAAAGCGGGCGTGCAGGTGTCGATCTGCGACCAGTCGGTGGCGTTTCATAACCTTCAGCGCGACTGGATCGATCAGCGCGTCACCCACACCATTTCCAGCGGCACCACCGTCGCGACCCTGCAGAACGAAGGCTACGCCTTCCTGATGCTGTAAGCCTTTCTCCGACGGCGGCGCCGCGCCGCTGTCATCTCTCCGTCATCCCGCTGCGTCTGGCGCGGGTTTCTTATCGCTTAGCACCAGGCGTCGGTAACGACTTTCTGAGAATGTAACAGTTGGAAAGGTGCTCAGGCGAGCGGCAGCGTGTACACTGGCGGCTTGCCTCACCAGGGCAGATAACATCCAACAATAACTACATTCTCAGGCCTTTCAGCATGTACTTATCTTTTTCGGCGGGCGCGCTATGCTAATGCGCCTGCGACCCCGAGCCGATCTGCGCACGCTTATCGCACTGCTCGCTATCGTCAGCATCGTGGTGACGCTAACCAACGCGCTCTACGCCACCTGGCGTGTGCAGCGCATGGCGCTGATCGACAGCACGCTGGAGGCGAACCGCGCCTACGCCACCAAGCTCGCCTCCACCACTGAAATCTTCTTTCAGCTGGCGCAGTCGCAGCTGCACTACAGCGCCAGACTGCTGGGCGACGATTTCGATAATCCCGCGCTGCTGCGCCAGGAGGTCGATCGCCTGCGCGAGCAGACCAGCAGCTTTAACTCGGTGGCGGTGGTGGACGTCAACGGCGTGGTTAAGGCGATTTCGCCTGAATCTCTGATGCTGCAGGGCATGCACCTGACCAGTGACGCCTCGCGCGAGGCGCTGAGCGCGCGCCAGCCGGCGATCAGCCGACCGACCATTTCGGCGGCCAACAACCTGATTATCTTCGTCTCCTGGCCAGTCTGGGGCCGTGACGGGCGCTATCTCGGCTATGTGGGCGGCACCATCTACCTGAAAAAGAAAAGCATCCTGAATACGCTGCTGGGCGAGCAGTACTACCGCGACGGCACCAGCGTCTACGTGCTGGACAGCGCCAGCCAGGTGATTTATCACCAGAACGGCCAGCTGATTGGCAAAACGCTGCCCGCGCTGCTCAACGGACGCGACGAGAACACCAACGGATCGCTGCAGCTACAGCAGGCGGGCGAGCCGGCGCGCCTGGCGGGCTATGCGGTGGTGCCGACCACCGGCTGGACGGTGGTGGCGCTGAAGCCGACCGCCGTCACGCTCGAGCCGCTCTCCGGCCTGCTGATGCAGGTGCTGAAGCATTCGGTGCCCTTCGCGCTGCTGACGCTGCTGGTCGCCGTCATCCTGGCGCGGCTGATCGCGCTGCCGCTCTGGCAGCTGGCGCGCAAGGCGCGTCAGATGGATGCGCCGGGGGTGTCGAAAGAGCTGAGCGCTATCCACGCCTGGTATTTTGAAGCGGCGCAGGTCAAGCGCGCGCTGCTGACCGGCATCGGGCTGGTGCAGGACAAGATCGGCCGTCTGAAGTCAGAGGTGCAGACCGATCCCCTGACCCAGCTGCTCAACCGACGCGGGCTGAGCGCGGTGCTCGATTTCTATCAGACCATGCATCAGCCGTTCGCCGTGCTGGCGCTGGATATCGACCACTTTAAGCGGGTCAACGACAGCTGGGGACATGACGTCGGCGACAGCGTGATCCGGCAGGTGGCGCAGACGCTAAGCGCCAGCGCGCGTCAGAGCGACGTGGTCTGCCGCAACGGCGGCGAAGAGTTTCTGATGCTACTGCCGCTGACCGATATCGAAGAGGCGCGCCGCATCGCCGAGCGCATACGCATCAGCGTCGCCGAGGGGTGGATAGCGGATGTAGGCACCATTACGCTGTCGGCGGGGGTCGCCGTCTGGCAGGGGGAAGAGATGTCGCAGGAACTGAGCCTGAAGCAGGCGGACGCCGCGCTCTATCAGGCCAAACACGACGGGCGTAACTGCGTGCGGGTGGCGGGGGCGCAGACGCCGCTGCTGGGCAGCCTGACGCCGTAAAGTGGATGCGGCGGTAAGCCGCATCCACGCCGCGTTACGCCGACTTCAGGTAATCCATCACGATATCGTGGTGGTTGGAGGTTTTAAAATCGTCGAACACCTTTTCAATGGTGCCGTCGGCGCCCACCAGGAAGCTGATGCGGTGGATGCCGTCGTAGGTTTTGCCCATAAAGGACTTTTCGCCCCAGACGCCGAACGCCGAACAGACCTGATGATCTTCATCAGAGAGCAGCGTGAAGTTCAGCAGCTCTTTCTCGGCGAAACGCGACAGCTTTTCCTGTTTATCGGTGCTGATGCCCAGCACTTCTACGCCCGCTTTCTTTAGCTCATCCATATTGTCGCGCAGGCCGCAGGCCTGCACGGTGCATCCCGGCGTCATCGCTTTCGGGTAGAAATAGACCAGAACGCGCTGTCCCTGGAAGTCGGTTAAATTTACCTGTTCGCCATCCTGGTCGGGCAAGCTAAATTTCGGTGCGGTATCACCGGCTTTCAGTGGATTCATCACTACTCTCCATTTTTTTCTTTGTGCTGTGGGCGACAGACCGGCTGGCGAACAGCGCCGGCGGAGAGTCGCCATCAGGGGATATTGCGCCACATAGCCAGACTTCAGTGATGTGGAGGAATAGCCCCGGCTCAGTTACAGCTTAGCGTGCAGCCTGCAGCGTCGCCGCGTCGTTGTCGTCCAGGCTATAGAAACGCAGCGTGCCGTCGGCGTGAAGCTCACGACACAGCGCGTAAAACGCCTGTTCAAACTGGGAGTCGCCAACGCCCGCCGGGCTGTGCGCCGTTATTTGAATATAGAGCGTCGGCGTCTGATCCGCCTGACCCGGTTTAATACGCGAGCCGAGTTCGGCGATGTTCATCGCGTGTTTGTCGAACAGATCGGTGAAGCGCTCAATCAGATGCGGCGAATCCGGCACCTCGACCTGCACCCAGACCGTCGCCGGCATCGGCGGACGCGTGGTGGCGCGGGTACGTTTCATCACGATCAGCAGCTCCAGCTCCGCGCCTTTCAGCGGCAGGGTCGATTCGATCAGCGTGATGGCGTTCCAGCTGCCGGAGAGCAGCATAATAAAGGTGAACTCATCCCCGAGCATGGCGAGACGGCTGTCTTCGATATTGCACCCACAGCTGCTGACGTGTCGGGTAATGGTATTGACGATACCCGGACGGTCAACACCCAGTGCGGTGATCACCAAATGGTGGGGTTGAGACTGCGGCAAAGTAGGATTTCCTGTTCATTCGCTAATAACCATAAGGTAAACATAAAAAAAACTGCTGACAAGCGCAGGAGGGGCGTGGCCTGCTTGCTTTTCAACAGAAGTAAAACGTACCATGAAGCACTTGTTTGTCGAGGGGATCGCCAATGTTCACGGGAAGTATTGTTGCACTCGTTACGCCAATGGATGACAAAGGTAATGTCTGCCGTGCGAGTCTGAAAAAACTGATTGATTATCATGTCGCCAGCGGCACCGCGGCGATCGTCTCTGTCGGCACCACCGGCGAATCCGCGACCCTGAGCCATGAAGAGCATGGCGACGTGGTGATGCTGACGCTTGAACTGGCGGACGGCCGCATTCCGGTGATCGCCGGAACCGGCGCCAACGCCACCGCAGAAGGTATCTCTCTCACCAAACGTTTCGAGAACAGCGGCGTAGTCGGCTGTCTGACCGTCACGCCCTACTACAACCGTCCGACGCAGGAAGGGTTGTTCCAGCACTTTAAAGCGATCGCGCAGAGCACGGCGCTGCCGCAAATGTTATACAACGTCCCCTCACGCACCGGCTGCGACATGCTGCCAGAGACCGTCGCGCGCCTCGCTGAAATCAAAAATATTATCGGAATCAAAGAGGCCACCGGGAACTTATCGCGCGTTAGTCAGATCCAAGCACTGGTCGATGAGGACTTTATTATTGTCAGCGGCGACGACGCCAGCGCGCTCGACCTGATGCAGCTGGGCGGCAAAGGCGTGATTTCGGTCACCGCCAACATCGCCGCACGCGAAATGGCCGAGCTTTGCGCGCTGGCGCAGCAGGGCAATTTTGCCGAGGCGCGTCGCCTCAATCAGCGTCTGATGCATCTGCACCAGACGCTTTTCTGTGAACCCAATCCGATCCCGGTCAAATGGGCGGCGAAACAGTTAGGATTAATCGCCAGTGACACGCTGCGTCTGCCGATGACGCCGCTGACCTCAGCGGCCATACCAAAAGTTGAGCAGGCGCTGATTAAAGCGGGTTTGCGATAAGTTAGGGAGTTTCAATGAATCATTCTGTAAAGCGCTCAGCGGTTGCGACCGTCGTGGCGCTCTCTACCGCGATGCTGTTAACCGCGTGCTCAAGCGATCAGCGTTACAAGCGTCAGGTCAGCGGTGACGAGTCCTATTTACAGGCCAGCGAACTGCAGGACCTGAAAGCCCCGGCAGGCATAATCCTGCCGGTGGCGCACGGCGATTACGACGTGCCGCACGCCGCCGCCAGCGGTAACGTCGGCAAGCAGCTCGACATTCGTCCGCCGGCGCAGCCGCTGGCGCTGGTCAATGGCGCGCGCGCGCAGTTTACCGGCAACACCGGCGTGCTGATGGTGGATAACAACCGCGGCTCGGTCTGGTCGCAGGTGAACAAAGTGGTGGCATCCAGCAACTTCCCTGTGGCGCAGCGCAACGACGCGCGTCAGCAGCTGACCACCGACTGGGTGCAATGGAACCGCGCCGACGAAGACAATCAGTATCGCGGCCGCTACGAGATCAGCGTGCAGTCGCAGAGCTATCAGCAGGTGCTGACGGTGCGCCTGCTCGAGCTGCAGCAGGAAGGCAAAGCGGTCACCGCGCCGGTGCAGATCCAGCGCTATACCGCACAGATGCTTAACGCCATCAGCGCCGGTCTGGACAAGATCGACGTCGCCAGCGAAAACGCAGCGGCGGGCCGCGCCAGCGGCAGCATCGACGTGCAGAGCGGCGCGGATGACACCGGCCTGCCGATGCTGGTGCTGCGCACGCCGTTCAACGTCGCCTGGCAGCGTCTGCCGCAGGCGATGAAGCGCGTCGGCATGGAAGTCACCGACAGCAACCGCTCGCAGGGCAGCCTGAACGTCACCTACAAATCGCCGGGCAGCGGCGCGTGGGATGATGTCGGCGCGAAAGATCCTGAACTGCCGAACGGCGACTACAAAGTGCAGGTCGGCGACCTGGACAACCGCAGCAGCCTGCAGTTTATCGATCCCAAGGGCCACGTGCTCACCCAGTCGCAGAACGATGCGCTGGTGGCCGTGTTCCAGGCGGCACTCAACAAATAAATCGCCTCAGGGCCGGAGATTCTCCGGCCTTTTTTTTTCGTCTCTGGCATAATAGCGCGCGGCGAAGTAAACGATTGCGTCGCGGCAATCCAGGAAGCGGCCCGCCGCCGCAGAACACCCGAAATTTCTAAGTCTGGAGTTAACAAGATGCAAAAGCGAGCTGAGTTGTATCGCGGTAAAGCGAAAACCGTATACAGCACCGACAACCCGGATCTGCTGGTACTCGAATTCCGCAACGATACGTCAGCAGGCGACGGCGCCCGAATCGAGCAGTTCGATCGCAAAGGGATGGTCAACAACAAGTTTAACCATTTCATCATGACCAAACTGCAGGAAGCGGGCATTCCGACCCAGATGGAAGCGCTGCTCTCCGACAACGAAGCGCTGGTGAAAAAGCTGGAGATGGTGCCGGTGGAGTGCGTGGTGCGCAACCGCGCGGCGGGCTCGCTGGTTAAACGTCTCGGCGTGGAAGAGGGCATGATCCTCAATCCGCCGCTGTTCGATCTCTTTCTTAAAGATGACGCGAAGCATGACCCGATGGTCAATGAATCCTACTGCGAAACCTTCGGCTGGGTGAGCAAGGCGAATCTGGCGCGCATGCAGGAGCTGACCTTCAAGGCTAACGAGGTGCTGAGCAAGCTGTTTGACGACGCCGGCCTGATCCTCGTCGACTTCAAGCTGGAGTTCGGCCTGTTCAACGGCGAAGTGGTGCTGGGCGACGAGTTCTCGCCGGACGGCGCGCGCCTGTGGGACAAGCAGACCCTGGACAAAATGGATAAAGACCGTTTCCGCCAGAGCCTCGGCGGCCTGATCGAAGCCTATGAAGAGGTGGCGCAGCGCCTGGGCGTGAAGCTCGACTGAGTTAAACGCGTCTGCAACAAAAAGAGAGGAGAGCCACGGCTCTCCTTTTTCATTTGGCCGCAAGGCTGGTAGTTGTCTCGCCGCGCAACTAAAATCAGCAGACACTCGTAATCAGGAGCAGGATATGCGCTGGCAAGGACGTCGCGAGAGCGACAATGTTGAAGATCGCCGGGATCAATCTCCGGCCTATGGCGGCGGACGCCAGATCCGTATTCCGCGTGGAAAAGGCGGCATCATCCTGTTAGTGGTGGTGGCGATCGCCGGCTATTACGGCTACGACCTGACGGGGCTGCTCACCGGGGGCGACGTCGCGCCCACCAGCCAGCAGCAGCAGCGCGTCAGCGCCAACGACGATGAAGCGGCGAAATTCACCCGCGTCATTCTCGCCTCGACCGAAGATACCTGGAGCAAGCTGTTCCAGCAGATGGGTAAAGAGTACGTCGCGCCGACGCTGGTGATGTATCGCGGCGCGACCCAGACCCGCTGCGGCACCGGCCAGACGGCGATGGGGCCGTTCTACTGCCCGGCGGATCAGCGCGTCTATATCGACCTCTCGTTCTACGATGAGATGAAAAACAAGCTTGGCGCAGGCGGCGAATTTGCGCAGGGCTACGTGGTGGCGCACGAGGTAGGACACCACGTGCAGAAGTTGCTCGGCATCGAGCCGAAAGTGCGCGAGATGCAGCAGGGCGCCAGCCAGACGCAGATCAATCACCTGTCGGTGAAGATGGAGCTGCAGGCGGACTGCTTCGCCGGCGTCTGGGGCCACTACGTCAGCAAAGACAACTGGCTGGAGACCGGCGACCTGCAGCAGGCGCTGGATGCGGCGCAGGCTATCGGCGACGATCGCCTGCAGCAGCGTAGCCAGGGACGCGTGGTGCCCGACAGCTTTACCCACGGCACCTCAGAACAGCGCTACAGCTGGTTTAAACGCGGATTCGACAGCGGCGATCCCGGACAGTGCAACACCTTCGCCGCTAACTGATGTCGCCTGAACAGCTCGGCCGCCAGATGCAGCAGGCAGGCATCAGGCGGCTCTGCGTCATCAGCGGCGAGCCGGAGTGGTGCCTGACGCGCGCCGCCGAATGGCGCGCCGGCCTGCCGGGCGACTGGCTGCTGGTCGGCGACGCGCCGATTGACGATCTCCCTCACTGCGCGCCAGCGGCGTTACGCACGCTGCTCGGCCGCGAGTTTACCCATGCCCTTTTCGACGCGCGCCGCGGCTTTCATGCTGAAGCTCTGGCCGCGCTGGCGGGCACGCTGCGCGCCGGAAGCTGGCTGCTGCTGCTCACACCGCCCTGGGCGCGCTGGGCGCAGCAGCCGGACCAGGACAGCCTGCGCTGGGCCGACGTCGCCGAACCCATCGCCACGCCGAACTTTATCCGCCATCTGCAGCAGACGCTGCTTGCCGATCCCAGCGTGGCGCTGCTGCGTCAGGATGCGCCGCCGCGTATTGCGCCGCTGGCTGAGATGCCTGGCTGGCAGTGCCGCGCGCCGCAGCAGCAGCAGGCGATTCTGCAGCAGCTGCTGACGATGGCGCCCGGCGTCGCGGTGCTGACCGCGCCGCGCGGACGCGGCAAGTCGGCGCTGGCGGGCATGCTGGCGCGGCACATTCCCGGCACGCCGATCGCCGCGCCCGCGAAGGCCTCCACCGAGGTGCTGGCGCGCTTCGCCGGCGACGCTTTTCATTTTATGGCGCCAGACGCCATTCTCGCCCAGCCCGACCTCGCGGCTGACTGGCTGATCGTCGACGAGGCCGCCGCCATCCCGACGCCGCTGCTGAGCGCGCTGGTGGCACGCTTCCCGCGTGTGCTGCTGACCACCACGGTGCAGGGCTACGAAGGCACCGGACGCGGCTTTATTCTCAAGTTCTGCGCCGGGCTGCCGCGGGTGCGTTACTTTACGCTGGACGAGCCGCTGCGCTGGTCGCGTCAGGATCCGCTGGAGGCCTGGCTCAATCAGGCGCTGCTGTTTGAGGACGCCTCGCCCGCGTCCGCGTCGCTGCCCGCCGCGCCGCGTCGGATGCCCGCCGGCGCCTGGCGGCGCGATGCCGCGCAGCCGCAGGCGGCTTACCGTCTGCTGGCCAGCGCCCACTACCGCACCTCGCCGCTCGACCTGCGGCGCTTAATGGATGCGCCCGGCATGACGCTGTGGCTGAGCGGCGACGCGCCCGCGCTGCAGGGCGCGCTCTGGCTGGTGGAAGAGGGCGGCTTAACGCCTGAACTGGCGCAGGCGGTCTGGGCGGGCAGAAGGCGGCCGCGCGGCAATCTGGTGGCGCAGTCGCTGGCGGCGCACGCCGGCTTCGTTGAGGCGGCGACGCTGCGCTCTCGTCGCATCAGCCGTATCGCGGTGGCGGCGGAGCAGCGCAGGCAGGGTATCGGCCAGGCGCTGGTGGCTGCCGTGCAGGCGCAGCAGGAGGTGGATTTTCTCTCTGTCAGCTTCGGCTATACCGAGGCGCTGTGGGCCTTCTGGCGCGCCTGCGGCTTTACCCTGGCGCGCATCGGCACGCAGCGCGAGGCGAGCAGCGGCTGCTATGCGGCGATGGCGATACGCGCGCTGACGCCCGCAGGCAGGGCGCTGCAGCAGCGCGCGGCGGCGCGGCTGGCGCGCGACTGGCCGCAGCTGCGTCAGCAGATTGCCGAGCCAATCGCGCTGCCAGAAACCTTTTCCCCTTTTAATGACGAAGATGCCTGGCTGGCGGCGGGGTTCGCCTGGGCGCAGCGGCCGCTGGAGGCGACGCTGCCGGTGCTGCAGCGCCTCGCCGACCGCGTCGCCGTTTCCCCGCTGCTGCAGGCCGTGCTGCAGCCGCAGGCGGATCTCGGTAATGTGGCGCAGCAGGCCGGGCTGGCAGGCCGCAAGGCGCTTGTCGCCAGGCTGCGGCTGGACGCCGCCGCGGCGCTGAGCGAATGGGACGCCGCGCGCGCCTCTCTGCTGCGACAGCAAGTGGAATAAATCCACAGAGTCGTTCAAATTTTCCCGATAGCGCTCTGCTCAGGGCGGCGTATAGTGATCTGAGGAGGTCGATATGACACTGCAATACGTTATTGTTCAGCAGCCGAGCGCGGCTGCACAACAGCTGTTCCTGCTCTATCACGGCGTCGGCGATAATCCGCACTCCATGGCGCAGCTGGGCGGCTGGTTCGCGCGCGAGTTCCCACAGGCGCAGGTAGTCGCAGTCGGCGCGCCGGCGCCTGGCCACTACTGGTTCAGCGAAACCGCGCAGCACGATCAGAGCGAGCAGCAGCGCATCAACGCGGTGCTGCCGCAGTTCGTCGATTCGGTGCGGCACTGGCAGGCGCAAAGCGGCGTCGCTGCCGATGCCACGGCGCTGGTGGGGTTTTCGCAGGGCAGCACCATGGTGCTGGAGGGCGTCAAGGCGCAGCCGGATCTGGCGGGACGCGTGGTGGCGTTTAGCGGCCGCTACGCCACGCTGCCGGAAAACGCCACGACCCGCACCACCATCCATCTGATCCACGGCGAGTATGACGAGCAGATCCCGATGCAGCATGCCGAACAGGCGGCGCAGCGGCTCACCGCGCTGGGCGGCGACGTTACCCTCGATATCATCGAGGATCTGCCGCACGCGGTTGACGATCGCAGCATGGCGCTGGCGCTGAAGCACCTGCACTACACCGTGCCAAAGCGCTATTTCGACGAGGCGCTGAGCGGCGCGAAGCCCGGCGACGACGATGTGATTATGATGATGTAAAAACGCCCTCGCGCAGGCGAGGGCGTTGTCGGGCGCTGACGCCGCTAAGCCGTTGGGTTACTTCTTCTTCGGCCAGTTGTCGTCATCGTCCCACTTATCGTTAAAGTCGCGATGCGGCGGCAGGTCGGGCTTGTTCGCCATATATTTTTTATGGTCGATGCGCTTCAGATCTTTATACACATTCATCAGCACGCCAACCAGCAACAGGATCACCAGGATCCACCAGTACTCTTTGATAAATTCCATTTGCCTGCTCCTCTCGATCGCGATCAGGCGACCAGCTGTTCCATAATGCGCTGATACATGCGGCTCAGCGTCTGTAGATCGGCGGCCTTCACGCACTCATTGATTTTGTGAATGGTGGCATTCACCGGGCCAAGCTCCACCACCTGCGCGCCCATCCGCGCGATAAAGCGCCCGTCTGAGGTGCCGCCGGTGGTCAGCAGCTGCGGCTTAATTTCATTATAGTGCGATACCGCCTTCACCACGGCGTCGACCAGCCTGCCGCGCGAGGTCAGGAACGGCTGACCGGACACCACCCACTCCAGCGTATAGCGCAGCTGGTAGCTGTCGAGCAGCGCCGCCACGCGATCCTTGATCATCTGATCGGTGAGTTCGGTGCTGAAGCGGAAATTGAACTGCACGAAAAACTCGCCCGGGATAACGTTGTTGCTGCCGGTGCCGGCCTGCACGTTGGCGATCTGCATGCTGGTGGGCGGGAAAAATTCATTGCCGCGATCCCACTCGGTGGCGACCAGCGCGTTAAGCGCCGGCAGCGCGCGGTGTACCGGGTTGTCCGCCAGATGGGGATAGGCGACATGGCCCTGCACGCCGTGAATGGTGAGGTTAGCGGTCATCGAGCCGCGGCGGCCGTTTTTTACCACGTCGCCCACCACTTCAGTGCTGGAGGGTTCGCCGACCAGGCAGTAATCGAGACGCTCACGGCGCGCCATCAGACGCTCCACCACTTTTACCGTGCCGTTTTTCGCGCTCGCCTCTTCGTCGGAGGTGATCAAAAACGCCAGGCGGCCTTTGTGGTTGGGATGCGCGGCGACAAAGCGCTCGGCGGCGACTACCATCGCCGCCAGCGACCCTTTCATATCCGCTGCACCGCGGCCAAAAAGCATGCCGTCGCGAATGGTGGGCTCGAAGGGCGGGTTGATCCAGCGGCTGGCGTCGCCCGGCGGCACCACGTCGGTATGACCGGCGAACGCCAGCGTTTCGCCCTGGCCGCGCGTCGCCCAGAAGTTGAGCGTGTCGTCGATGTGCATCAGCTCAACATGAAAGCCAATCGCTTCCAGACGCGCAATCAGCAGCGCCTGACAGCCTGCGTCGTCCGGGCTCAGCGAGGGACGGCGGATCAGCTGCTGCGTCAGTTCGATAACCGGACAGAACATGTTATGACTTCTCCTGAATAAACGCCTGATAAGCGGCTTCGCTGAAGCCGACCAGCAGCGTGCCGTCCGGCGCGCGCAGTACGGGACGCTTGATAATGGCGGGGTGTGCCAGCATCAGCGCGCTGGCGCTGCTGCTGTCGACAACGGCTTCGCGCTCCGCTTCCGGCAGCTTGCGCCAGGTGGTGCCGCGCGTGTTAAGCAGCGTCTGATAGCCTAGCTGATCGATAAACTGCGTCAGCAGCGCATCGTTCAGCCCGCTGGCGCGGTAATCATGAAACTCAACGTCGATGTCGGCGGCCTCTAAAAAGCGGCGCGCTTTTTTTATCGTGTCGCAATTTTTAATGCCGTACATCACCCACTGCGCTGTCATCAGGCTTCCTCGTCCAGAAAAAAGAGTGCGCCAGTTTATCACAGAGAATTTGGCTGCTAAGCGCAGAGAGGGAAAAAGCGGCGAAATTACCGAAATAAAATCATTAAGATTAGTCTTAGTAACCGCTTTCATTAGTACCGGCAATTGTCACGCGGTTTATCATGATCATGTTAAGAATTATCTTAAGTGAAATTCAGACCGTCTGGTCCGTTATAACCGCCTTTTCTCTCTTCAGAGCCCCGCTATTGCTGAAATGTGCGTCAGCTAGCAGATCCAAAAAACTCAGGTCATTAATCGCCTTTGCCGATAGTGAAAACAGGTGTAACCGTATTCACTTGTCGAAAATTTATGCGTAAAATCGGCAGCACAATAAGAGAGGGTTTATATGATTGACGCTGAAATGGGGAACTGGAAAGAATTTATCGCCGCAATGTTACGCAACAAGTAACCGGCAGCGAACACAGCAGGACCTGTCCCCCTTGCTCTGATTCTGACCACACACAGTAATACAAGGCAGCCACCTCGGTGGCTGCCTTAATTTTTGGCGCTTAGTCGTGCGGCTTCGCCTTCAGCGGGAAACGGCGGCGCACCAGCACAAAGAACAGCGGCACAAAGAAGATCGCCAGCAGGGTCGCGGAGATCATGCCGCCCATCACGCCGGTGCCGACCGCGTGCTGGCTGCCGGAGCCGGCGCCCGCGCTGATGGCCATCGGCAGCACGCCGAAGATAAAGGCCAGCGAGGTCATCAGGATCGGGCGCAGACGCTGGCGCGCGGCGCTGAGCGTCGCCTCTACCAGCTCGCCGCCTTTGCTGTTGATCTCGTTGGCGAACTCCACGATCAGAATGGCGTTCTTGGCGGAAAGCCCCACCACCGTCAGCAGCCCAACCTGGAAATAGACGTCATTCTCCAGCCCGCGCAGCCAGGTGGCCACCAGCGCGCCCACCACGCCGAGCGGCACCACCAGCATCACCGAGAAGGGAATCGACCAGCTCTCGTAGAGCGCCGCCAGGCAGAGAAACACCACCAGCAGCGAAATGGCGTAGAGCGCAGGCGCCTGCGAACCCGACAAACGCTCCTGATAAGAGGCGCCGGTCCACTGGAAGCCGACGCCGAGCGGCAGCTGCGCCACCAGCCGCTCCATCGCGTCCATCGCCGTGCCGCTGCTGACGCCCGACGCCGCCTCGCCGACGATCTCGAGCGACGAATAGCCGTTATAGCGTTCCAGACGCGGCGAGCCGGTCTCCCAGCGGCTGGTGGCGAAGGCGGAGAAGGGCACCATGCCGCCGCTGCTGTTGCGCACGTACCATTGATTGATATCGTCCGGCAGCATGCGGTACTGCGGCGCGGCCT
Source organism: Pantoea latae (assembly GCF_002077695.1). Classification (GTDB taxonomy): domain Bacteria; phylum Pseudomonadota; class Gammaproteobacteria; order Enterobacterales; family Enterobacteriaceae; genus Pantoea; species Pantoea latae. The sequence goes on along the minus strand of NZ_MWUE01000012.1, from coordinate 57,399 downwards.
GCACGTATACCTTCTTCACGCGTCCGCGGTCGAGGAAATCGTTGACATAGGTCGAGCCCCAGGCGGTGGTCAGGGTATCGTTGATGGTATCGATTGAGACGCCCAGCGCCTGCGCCTTGCGCTGATCGACATCGATCTGCAGCTGCGGACTGTCGTCGAGGCCGTTGTGACGCACCCGAGACAGCGCAGGATCGCTCTCCGCCATCGCCAGCAGCTTATCGCGCATTGCCATCAGCTGAACGTGGCCGATACCGGCGTGATCCTGCAGCTCCATATCAAAGCCGGAGGAGCTGCCCATGCCGGTGATCGCCGGCGGGCTGCTGGCGATGACGCGTCCTTCTTTAATCGCGCGGAAGGCTTTGGTGGCGCGGTCGATAATCGCGAACGAAGTGCGATCCGCGCCCGACCGCTCCTCCCAGTCTTTCAGGCGCACAAACAGGCGCGCCACATTCTGACCGTTGCCGCCCGGCCCTGAGCCGATGGTAGAGAACACCGACAGCACGTTCTCTTTCTCCTGGGTCATATAGTAGTTCTCCACCTGCGCCACCACGCTGGAGGTTTGCTGCAGCGTGGCGCCCGGCGGCAGCTGCACCTGGGTGAGGAAAACGCCGCGATCTTCCAGCGGCAGAAACGAGGTCGGCAGGCGGATAAACAGGAACGCCATCAGGCCGATAATGGCGAGATAGAGCAGCAGCCAGCGGCCGCCCTTTAGCAGGATGCGCGCCACGCCGCGCTCATAGCGGTCGGCGTTGCGGTTGAAGTGGCGGTTGAACCAGCCGAAGAAGCCGCGACGCTGGTGATGCCCGTCGGGCGGCAGCGGCTTCAGCAGCGTGGCGCACAGCGCCGGCGTGAGGATCATCGCCACCAGCACCGACAGCACCATCGCCGAGACGATGGTAATCGAGAACTGGCGGTAGATAGCGCCGACCGTGCCGCCGAAAAAGGCCATCGGCACGAACACCGCCGACAGCACCAGCGCGATGCCCACCAGCGCGCCCTGAATTTGCCCCATCGACTTGCGCGTCGCGGCGCGCGGCGACAGACCCTCTTCGCTCATGATGCGCTCGACGTTCTCCACCACCACGATGGCGTCGTCCACCAGCAGGCCGATAGCGAGCACCATGGCGAACATCGTCAGGGTGTTGATGCTGAAGCCGCAGGCGTAGAGCACCGAGAAGGTGCCGAGCAGCACCACCGGCACCGCGATGGTCGGGATCAGCGTGGCGCGAAAGTTTTGCATAAACAGATACATCACGCCGAACACCAGCACGATCGCCTCGAGCAGGGTTTTCACTACGTCGATAATCGAGGCTTTGACGAACGGCGTGGTTTCATAGGCGACTTTGGCTTCCAGCCCGTGCGGGAAAAAGTGCGACAGCTCTTCCACCCGCTGGCGCACCAGCTTGTCGGTGTTCATCTCGTTGGCGCCAGAGGCGAGCTTGATGCCGAGCCCGGAGGCGGGCTGGCCGTTGTAGCGGCTGAGATAATCATATTTCTCCGCGCCCAGCGCCACCTGCGCCACGTCGCTTAGCGTCACCACCGAGCCGTCGGGGTTGCTCTTCAGGGTGATGGCTTTGAACTGCTCTGGCGTTTGCAGCAGCGACTGCGCATTGACCGTGGCGTTCAGCGCCTGCTTATCCACCGAGGGCAGGCCGCCTACCTGGCCGACCGCGACCTGGGCGTTTTGCGCCTCGATGGCGCTCACCACGTCGTCGGTGGTCAGCGAATAGGCGATCAGCCGGGCGGGATCGAGCCAGATGCGCATCGCATACTGCGAGCCGTAGGCGTCCACCTGACCGACGCCGTCGATACGGCTCAGCGGATCCTGGATATTACTGGCGACATAGTCGGCAATATCTTGCTTATCCATGCTGCCGTCAGTCGAGACGAAGGCGAGCATCAAAATATTGCTGTCGCCGGTTTTATTCACCGTCACGCCCTGCGACTGCACCGCCTGCGGCAGCTTGCGCAGCGCCGACTGCAGCTGGTTCTGTACCTGCTGGCGCGCCTCGTCGGGATTGGTGCCGGCGGAAAAGGTGAGGGTGATTTGCGCCTGGCCGGTGTTGCTGCTGTTGGAGGACATATACATCAGGTTGTCGATGCCGGTCATGTTCTGCTCGATAACCTGGGTGACGGTGTTCTCCAGCGTTTCCGCCGAGGCGCCCGGATAGTTGGCGGTAATGCGCACGTTAGGCGGCGCCAGGTCGGGATATTGCTCCACAGGCAGGGAAATAATCGCCAGCGTGCCGCACAGGCAGATTAAAATCGCCAGCACCCAGGCAAAAACGGGACGGTCGATGAAAAAATTCGACATCGAATCGACACTCCTCAGCAGCGTTTCGCTTTTATTATCAGAATGCGGCCCACGGCAGAGGCGGGCCGAGCAGGCAGAGAAAAAGGTGAATTTCCTGCCGGACCTTACTCTACGTGGCGCAAATTAGGACATCGTGGAGAAATTGTGGAGAAAGTGTAAATACCGCGTCAGGTCAGCTGTTGCGGCTCTCTAACCACAGCACGGTCGCCGCGACGCGTGAACGCACGTCGAGCTTTTTCAGCAGATTGCGGATATGCACTTTTACCGTCTCTTCCGAAATATGCAGCGCGGCGGCGATCTCTTTGTTTGACAGCCCGCGCGCCACCTCCTGCAGCACGTCGCGCTCGCGTTCGGTAAGCTGGCGGAACGGACTGGCGCTGTGCTGGCGCGTGGCAAGGTAGTCGCGCACCGCGTCGCTGAAAATCTTCTCGCCGCGCGCCGCTTCCAGCAGCTGATCGGGCAGCAGCGCCGGATCGCCATCTTTCAGCAGGTAGCCGTCCGCGCCGGCGTCGATCATGGCGTCGATATCGCTGCGCGCGTCCGAGACGGTAAAGATAACAATGCGCGACGCGATCCCTTCGTGGCGCAGCGCCTTCAGCGTATCCAGCCCCGACATGCCCTTCATATTGAGATCGAGCAGGATGATATCGGGCGTCAGGTGGCGCGCCTCGGCCAGCGCTTCGGTGCCGTTGTTGGCCTCGGCAATCACCGCCAGGCGCGGCTCCAGCGCCAGCAGCTGGCGAATGCCGCGCCGCATCAGCGGGTGGTCGTCCACAATCATGACCGTCAGCACAGGTTGTTGCATGTCTACTCCCGGCGAATAAAGAAAAATGCCTGTTTTATCAATAAAAGGGCGTTGAGGATCAACGCGATGTCTGGGCGTCGGTCTGCGGCGGAAAACGCAGCGCCACCTGAGTGCCGCGCGCCTGCGCCTGAATCGTCAGCTCGCCCGCCAGCCGCGCAGCGCGTTCCGACATAATGGTCAGGCCATAATGCCCTGGCGGCTCGTCGGTGCTGGCGATGCCGATGCCGTCGTCGGTCACGGTCAGCAAATGCTCGCCTTCCGCGTTGCGCTCATAACGCACCGCGATGCTGCGCGCCTCGGCGTGGCGAATGGCGTTGAGCAGCGCTTCGCGCGCAATCTGCAGCAGATGCACCTGCTGCTGCGCATCCAGCGTCTCCAGTCCAGGCTGACAGCTAAAGCTAATCTTAGCCGTAACCTGCTCCTGCAACGAGGCGATCATCGCCTGCATTGCTGCCACCAGATCGGCCTGCTCGATGGTGAGACGAAAGGTCGCCAGCAGCTCGCGCAGCTGGCGATAGGCGTCGGAGAGCGTGCGGTCAAAGTCGGCAATAATGTTTTGCGCCGCCGCGTTCGGATTGTCGAGCGCGCGGCGCAGCAGCGTCAGCTGGATGCGCATAAAAGAGAGCGCCTGCGCCAGCGAGTCGTGCAGCTCGCGGGCGATGGTGGCGCGCTCCTCGATTAACAGCATCTGCTGCACCTGCTTTTGCGTTTGCCAGATCCAGATGGCGCGCGACAGCATATTGCCCAGGCTCTGCATCAGCGCCTCGCGCGGCGCGTCGCGCTCGCTCTGCCAGCGCAGCGCGCCAGCCTCTTCGTCGTCCTGCGGCAGCGGCACGCTGTGCCAGCGCAGCGCACGGTCGCTGTTGCCGACGCAGAAGCGACCGTGCGCGCTCTCCAGCACCAGCACATGCAGGTTTTCGCGCTCGCGCACCTGCGCCATCACGCGCTCGAACAGCGTCGCGCTGAGCGGGCTGGCGGTAAGCAGCTGCGAACTCTCATACAGCAGCGACAGGGTGCGGTTGGCTTCCTGCAGGTCGCGCGTTTTCTCCTCTACCGCGCTGGCCAGCGCCTGATGGTGCGATTCAAGACGCGCCGCCATGGCGCTGAAAGTCTGTGCCAGCACGCGCAGCTCGTTATTCTGCTCAACCACCAGCGGCGGAAAGGCGAAATTGCCGCTTTCCACGTAGCGGCTGGCGGTCACCAGCGCATTAAGCGGACGCACCACCTGACGACGGCTAAAGCGGATGGTGGCTAACGCCAGCGCCACGATGGCGATCACGCCCAGCAGGCTGCTGGCCGCCACCAGCTCCATTTTTCGCTCGCTGTAGCGCTGCAGCCCCATGACAAAGCGGTCAATCTCGCCGACGTAGTTCGCCACCTGCTGCTGATAGAGGTCCGCGTCGCCGCGCTGCAGCTGCTGCTGCAGCGCCGGCCAGGCGTGACGCAGATGCTGGTAGCGGCTGACCACCTCCTGCGGCACCCAGGGGCGATCGAGATCGCGCAGTGCCGGTTTGTCCAGCGTCTGCGCATACTCCAGCAGGTGCTGCTGCAGCCGCTGCGGGTTGCTGGTGCTGTCCCAGGCCAGACGGTAGCTCTGCATGCGCAGCGAACCGGCCAGGTTAATGGCCTCGGCGTCGCGCAGGCTGCTGGAGAGCGTCATCAGCGCCAGCCCGGTGGTCAGCAGCGCCAGCAGGACGATAGCGCTCAGCGCCTGGGCGATGCTGCGGGTCACGGATCGTTTCACTATCACGGCGATATCCCTGTTTTTGGTGCGGGCATTATAGAGAAGAGAAGGGCGAGCCGCCACGCGCATCGATGAGAGAGGACACGACGGGTTACATCCTGCACAAAAAATGACCTCTTCTGACACTTCCCAGGAGAGCGCTCAGCCAGGCGTGTAAAAAGCAGACAGCTTTACATCGGCCAGATGTAGCCTTTCATTAGGGCGTTAATAATTCAATCCGGAATCAAGCTAATCACCTGCAACGCGACTGAAGGAGTATCTAATGAAAAAACTGACCGTGATACTGGCTGGCGCCCTGCTAGCCAGCGCGTCGTTCTCCTCGCTGGCGGCGACGCCGGTAGACCAGCAACAGGCGCAGAATCTGCAAAGCATCGGCAGCGTTTCCGTCTCTAACGCGCGCGGCTCGCTGGATGACGCGACGCGCCAGCTGTCGCAGAAAGCTGAAGAGATGGGCGCCCGCCATTACCGCGTTATCGGCGTCGAAAACCCAGGTGACTCCAGCCTGTGGCGCGGCACCGCAGAGATTTACCGCTAGCCCTCAGCCATACCCTTCCATCCCTGTAGCACTTACCGGCCTGCCAATGGCCGGTTTTTTTGTGCAACAAACCCGATTATTACAAAACACTTTGTGCGCCTCACCGGTATCTTTTGCTTCGTTCACGCAGAACGGGTAGGATTCATCGCCGTAATTTCCCCTGCCTTTTTACTAATAACTCACAGGCAGATAACAGGGTCATTACCCCATTTCGCATGGCGTACGCAATCGTTTGTGATCGCCGTGATTGATGGTCAGGACAAACAGGAAGGCTATGAAATCTACTAAAAAAACCGCAGCCGAAATGCGTGCTGCGAAAAGACGCTGGCTGAACTCACATGACACCGGCTACCACAAGGCGATGGGCAATCGTCACGTTCAGATGATTGCTATCGGCGGCGCCATCGGCACCGGCCTGTTCCTTGGCGCAGGCGGCCGTCTGCAGGCGGCGGGACCGGCGCTGGCGATCATCTATCTGGTCTGCGGCATCTTCTCGTTCTTTATTCTGCGCGCGCTGGGCGAACTGGTGCTGCACCGTCCCTCCAGCGGCAGCTTCGTCTCCTACGCGCGTGAATTCCTCGGTGAAAAAGCCGCCTACGTTGCGGGCTGGATGTACTTCGTCAACTGGGCGATGACCGGCATCGTCGATATCACTGCGGTGGCGCTCTATATGCACTACTGGGGCGCGTTCGGCGACGTGCCGCAGTGGGTCTTCGCGCTGGGCGCGCTGGCCATCGTCGGCACCATGAACATGATCGGCGTTAAGTGGTTCGCCGAGATGGAGTTCTGGTTCGCGCTGGTTAAAGTGCTGGCGATTGCCATCTTCCTCGTGGTGGGCGTGGTGTTCCTCGGCACCGGCAAGCCGCTGGACGGCAACGCCACCGGCTTCCATCTGGTGACCGATAACGGTGGCCTGTTCCCGCACGGCCTGCTGCCAGCACTGGTGCTGGTGCAGGGCGTGGTGTTCGCCTTCGCCTCTATCGAACTGGTGGGCACCGCCGCCGGCGAGTGTAAAGATCCGGCGACCATGCTGCCGAAGGCGATCAACAGCGTAATCTGGCGTATCGGCCTGTTCTACGTCGGGTCGGTAGTGCTGCTGGTGCTGCTGCTGCCGTGGAACGCCTATCAGGCGGGACAGAGCCCGTTCGTGACCTTCTTCTCGAAGCTGGGCGTGCCCTACGTTGGCAGCATCATGAACATCGTGGTGCTGAGTGCGGCGCTCTCCAGCCTTAACTCCGGCCTTTACTCCACCGGCCGCATTCTGCGCTCGATGGCGATGGGCGGTTCGGCGCCGAAGTTCATGGCGAAAATGAGCGGCCAGCAGGTGCCCTACGCCGGCATTCTGGTCACCATCGCGGTCTATGTGATCGGCGTGGTGCTGAACTATTACGTGCCTTCGCAGGTGTTCGAGATCGTGCTCAACGTCGCGTCGCTCGGCATTATCGCCTCGTGGGGCTTTATCGTGATCTGCCAGATGCGCCTGCGTAAAGCGATCAAAGAGGGCAAAGCGGACGACGTCAGCTTTAAGCTGCCGGGCGCGCCAGTCACCTCCTGGCTGACGCTGCTGTTCCTGCTGAGCGTGCTGGTGCTGATGGCGTTCGACTATCCGAACGGCACCTACACCATCGCCGCCATCCCGGTGCTGGCGGTGATCCTGGTGCTGGGCTGGTTCGGCGTGCGCAAGCGCGTTGCGGCTATCGCCCAGACCGAGCATGACCACCTGCACGACGACGACAGCGCGCAGACGCTGGCGGACGACGCCGCACGCTAACCCGCGCTGCTGCCTCCTGAAAAGCCTGCCCGCTAACGGCAGGCTTTTTTTCTTCCCGCCGCGTATAGTTTTCCCGCGCGCTTGCGCCTATGATGGCAAACTCCTCTAAAGCTGTAGCGGAGCCATCATGTCGTTCAAGATCAACATCATCAAAGATAAACTGCTCTCCGAAAATTACTTTATCCTGCGCAACTTCACCTATGAACTCACCACCCGCAACGGCGACGTGGTGCGTCACAAGCGCGAAGTCTACGACCGCGGCAACGGCGCCACTATCCTGCTCTACAACCGCGAGAAAAACAGCGTGGTGCTGACGCGCCAGTTCCGTATCGCCACCTGGGTCAACGGCAACGCCAGCGGCATGCTGATTGAGGCGTGCGCCGGCCTGCTGGACAACGACTCGCCAGAGGTCTGCATTCGCAAAGAGGCGATTGAGGAGACCGGCTATGCGGTGGGCGAGGTGGAAAAACTCTACGAAGCCTATATGTCGCCGGGCGGCGTAACCGAGCTGATCCACTTCTTCGCCGCTGAATATAACGAATCGCTGCGCGACAACGCCGGCGGCGGCGTCGAAGATGAAGATATCGACGTGCTGGAGATCCCCTTCCCGGAGGCGCTGGCGATGGTCAAAGATGGCCGCATTCGCGACGGCAAAACCATTATGCTGCTACAGCACGCGCAGCTGGCGGGCTGGCTGAAAGGCTAAGGCGCCCCATTGTCCGATAAATCCGATTGAGCTAAGCGCGCGCGCTACCGATGATGAGAGCGGTGATTTCACTGGCGCCGCGCCTCATTATCGTATGCTTTTTCAGCAGTTAAGTGCGCTTTCCGGACGGGGTCACAGTTTCAGCCCACCCGATGCCCGGTCGTTGCGCTATCATCTCCACTCTGAGATTTTGGGGACCGTTTTTCTTGATGTCGACCTGGACGAAGTCACTGCTGCTGTTGCCTTTCCTTTTCGTTGCCTGCGTAAAAGCCGATCCACTGCAAAAGTCGTTTTCCGACTGGCAGGTGACCTGCAATAACGTCGGATATTGCGTGGCACGCAATATCCCGGGCGATAAAGGGCTGGTGATGACCATCGCGCGCCATGCCGGCGTCAACGATCGGCCGCTGCTGCGTATCGACTACGGCAGCGCCTACAGCGGGGAAGTGCCCGGCGCGCCGCTGCAGGATAATTTGCTGCTCGATCAGCGCCGCCTGCGTCCCGACCTCAAGCACTGGACGGTCGAGCCGCATCATCTCGCCACCAGCCACGCCATCGCCATTGATGAATTTCTCGCGCAGATCCTCGACGCGGACGCCATCCAGCTTACCTATAACGCGCAGGCCGCAATTTCGCTGCACGGCCTGAAGGCGGCGCTGCTGCTGATGGACGACGTGCAGGGCAGGGTAAACGGCATGAGCGCCTGGATAAAGCGCGGTTCGCGCGCGCTGTGGGATGTGCCGCCACAGCCGCCGCTGCCGTCGCTGCCCGACAGAGGCGCGCCGCCTGCCGCGCTGACCCGCGAGGAGACCAGCGGACTGCTCGACTACGGCACCTGGCGCCTGAGCGCCGACAGCTGTTCACTCGATCCGATGCGGCGCGAGGTCAACGTCGCGCCGCTGACCGACAGCAAAGCGCTGCTGATGGTGAGCTGCGAAATGGGCGCCTATAACGTCATCGATCTGGCGTTTGAGGTGACGCGCGCCGCGCCCTACGTGGCGCGCGGCATCAGCCTGACGCTGCCCTTTACGCCGCCGCGCGGCGAGCGTCAGGTTGAGCTGATCAACGCCGACTACGACGCCAGCACCGGTCAGCTCTACACTTTTGCCAAGGGACGAGGATTAGGGGACTGCGGCTCCGCCACGCGCTGGCGCTTTAACGGCACCGATTTTACCCTGGCGGAGTATGCGGAAGAGTCCACCTGCGACGCCTGGCACAGCAGCGACGACTGGCCGACCCTGTGGGTCTCCCAGCCGTCGCCCGCCAGCGCGCCCTAGCGGATCGCCTGCACCATCATCGGCGAGCCGTTCTGATTGCCGACCAGCTCGGCCAGCAGATCGTTGACGCCATCGCTCATGGCGCTAAAGCGCGTCAGCGGCGAGCGCGTCACCACCACAAACACCCCGACGTTATTCTGCGGCACCATCGCCATATAGGTGATGAAGCCGCCGCCGCCGCCGGTTTTCTGGATAATGCCGGGACGGCCGTTTTTCGGACCCATATAGACCCAGCCCATGCCGATGGCGTCTGCTCTGCCCGGCACGTCCATGCCCTCGACTTTCACCAGCTGGTCGCGGCGGTAGATTAGCGTCTGCATGCGATCGACCTGCGGTGAACGCGGGCTGACCGACGAGTTCAGGAACTGCTGCATCCAGCGGCCCATATCTTCAGGCGTCGAGTAGACGCCGCCGCTGCCGATGGCCGCCAGCGTGTTGTTGCAGGGGCTGGCGCCTTTCTCCGCCACCATCAGGCGGTCGCACTGCTCTGGCGACGGGGTAAAGGTGGTGTCTTTCATGCCGAGCGGCCGGGTGATCAGCTGCTGCAGCAGAGCCGGATAGGGCGTGCCCGCGGCGCGCGCCAGCGCGTCGCCCAGCAGGTCATAGCCCAGATTGGAGTAGGCGGCGTCGGTGCCCGGCGCGGCTTTCAGCTTCGCGCCCGCCAGCCACGCCCAGCGGTCGCTGCGCGTTGGCCAGACAAAGACCGGACGATGCGGCTTGCCGCCGGGCTGTTCGCGTGGCAGGCCGCTGGTGTGGGTCGAAAGGTTGATCAGGCGAATCGGCTGGCCGGCGTAGCTCGGGACGCGCGCGCCCGGCGGCGCATATTTGCTCAGCGGATCGTCAAGGCGAAGCTGGCCGCGCTCCGCCATCTTCACCATCACCTCGCTGGTCAGCAGCTTGCTGAGCGAGGCGATGCGGATCAGGGAGTCTTTTTGCGGCCGCACGTTGTTGCCCGGTCGGGTATCGCCAAAGCTGGCGAAGACGCGCTGATTGCCGTCGATGGCGACCAGCGCCATGCCGGTGGCGCCGCTGCCGTAAAAAATATGTTCAGCGTAGCGATCGACAATCTGAGATGAGAGCAGCGGATCGGGCGCGATCTGCGCTTTGCCTGCCAATGGCATCAGCGAAACCATTAGGGCGAGTAACCAGGGTGTACGTTTTTTCAACGGAAAAGCATCCAGCGAGAGGGAACGGAGAAGACCCTATAGTAATGGGTTTGCGTAAGCGGTGAAGGGGGCGGAAAAGATTTTTTTCTGTTTCAGGCTGTGAAGGGAAGTGGCCCTTCCCGCAGAAAAGGGAAGGGCCAGAAGCATTACGCTGGCTTGAGTAACGACTCCGCCTGCGCCACAACGTTCTCTACCGTAAAGCCGAAGGCCGGGAAGAGTTTGCCCGCCGGCGCGGATTCGCCGAAGGTGGTCATGCCGACAATTTTGCCGTCGATGCCGACATACTTGAACCAGTAGTCCGCAATACCCGCTTCCACCGCGACGCGCGCGCGCACCGTCGACGGCAGCACCGATTCACGATAGGCGCTATCCTGCTTGTCGAACACGTCGGTGCTCGGCAGTGACACCACGCGCACTTTGTGGCCGTCGGTGGTCAGCTTCGCCGCCGCGTCCAGCGTGATCTCCACTTCGGAACCGGTGGCGATCAGGATGATATCCGGCGTGCCGTCGCTGTCCTTCAGGATGTAGCCGCCGCGCGCGATATTCTCGACCTGTGCCGGGGAGCGCTCCGGCTGCAGCAGGTTCTGACGCGACAGGATCAGCGCGGTCGGGCCGTGATGGCGTTCGATAGCGGCTTTCCACGCCACCGCCGTTTCGACCTGATCGCACGGGCGCCAGGTGCTGAAGTTTGGCGTCAGACGCAGGCTCGCCAGCTGCTCGACCGGCTGGTGCGTCGGGCCATCTTCGCCCAGGCCGATGGAGTCGTGGGTGTAGACCATGATCTGACGCGCTTTCATCAGCGCCGCCATACGCGCGGCGTTGCGCGCATACTCCACGAACATCAGGAAGGTGGCGGTGTAGGGCACGAAGCCGCCGTGATGGGCGATGCCGTTGGCGATAGCGGTCATACCAAATTCGCGCACGCCATAGTGAATATAGTTGCCCGCCGGATCCTCTTTGATCGGCTTAGAGCCGGACCAGATGGTGAGGTTGCTCGGCGCAAGGTCTGCAGAGCCGCCCAGCAGCTCCGGCAGCAGCGAGCCGAGATGCTCCAGGGTGTTTTGCGACGCTTTACGGCTGGCGATCTTCTGCGGATTCGCCTGCAGGTCGCTAATGAATTTGTGAGTTTCGCTCTCCCAGGTCGACGGCATTTCGCCGTTCATACGACGCTGGTACTCTTCAGCCAGCTCGGGATGCGCCTGCTTATAGGCCGCCAGCTTGTCGTTCCACGCCTGCTCGCGCTCGGCGCCCGCCGCTTTGGCGTCCCACTGCTGATAAATGTCCTGTGGGATTTCAAACGGTGCCGAGGTCCAGCCCAGCTCTTTGCGCGCCAGCGCCACTTCCGCCTCGCCCAGCGCCGCGCCGTGCGACTCCTCTTTGCCCGCTTTGTTGGGGGAACCGAAGCCGATAACGGTGCGGCAAATAATCAGCGACGGCTTGTCGGTGACGCTCTGCGCCTCTTTAATCGCGCGGCTCACCGCCTCGGCGTCGTGGCCGTCGATTTCGCCGACGACGTGCCAGTCATAGGCTTCGAAGCGCTTGTGGGTGTCGTCGGTAAACCAGCCTTCGGTTTCGCCATCGATAGAGATGCCGTTGTGGTCGTAGAAGCCGATCAGCTTGCCGAGACCCAGCGTGCCCGCCAGCGAGCAGACCTCATGAGAGATCCCCTCCATCAAACAGCCGTCGCCCATAAACACATAGGTGAAGTGGTCGACGATATCGTGACCCGGGCGGTTGAACTGCGCGGCCAGCGTGCGCTCGGCGATCGCCAGACCCACGGCGTTGGCCAGACCCTGGCCCAGCGGGCCGGTGGTGGTTTCCACCCCTGGGGTGTAGCCGATCTCCGGGTGACCTGGGGTTTTGGAGTGCAGCTGACGGAAGTTTTTCAGCTCTTCCATCGGCAGATCGTAGCCGGTGAGGTGCAGCAGGCTGTAAAGCAGCATCGACCCGTGGCCGTTAGAGAGGATAAAACGGTCGCGGTCGGCCCAGGCGGGGTTGGTCGGGTTGTGCTTCAGGTAATCGCGCCACAGCACTTCGGCGATGTCCGCCATGCCCATCGGCATGCCGGGGTGTCCGGAATTTGCTTTCTGTACCGCATCCATACTTAACGCACGAATCGCGTTCGCCAACTCTCTGCGTGATGACATAGGGTTCTCCCTTCGTTGAGCAGAAGTGCGGGCGGGAAACCCGCCCGACAAAGTTAAACAGGCAAAAAACTACAGGCGCGCGGCCAGCACGTCTTCGAGTTTCTGCTGATCCACGGCGAACTGACGGATGCCGTCGGAAAGTTTCTCTACCGCCATCGGATCCTGGTTGTGCTCCCAGCGGAACTCCGCTTCAGAGAGCGAGGCGGGCTGATGGAAACCTTCGGTTGACGGCTCCAGCTTGCGCTCAACCGGCGCGTCGCTGTTCTGCAGCTCTTCCAGCAGGTTCGGGGAGATGGTCAGACGGTCGCAGCCCGCCAGCGCGATAATCTGTTCTACTTTACGGAAGCTCGCGCCCATGATGATGGTGCTGTAGCGATGCTTTTTGTAGTAGTCATAGATGCGACGCACCGATTTCACGCCTGGATCTTCATCCACCACGTACGGGTCGAGCGGTTTGCGGCTGTTGTACCAGTCGTAGATGCGGCCGACGAACGGCGAGATCAGGTAAACGCCCGCTTCGGCGCAGGCGCGCGCCTGGGCGAAGGAGAAGAGCAGCGTCAGGTTGCAGTGGATGCCGTTTTTCTCCAGCTCTTCAGCCGCCTTGATCCCTTCCCAGGTGGAGGCGAGTTTGATCAGGATGCGCGAACGGTCGATGCCGTGCTCTTCATAGAGGCGAACCAGTTTTTCCGCTTTGGTCACACACATGCCACGATCGAAAGAGAGGCGCGCATCTACTTCGGTCGAAACACGGCCCGGTACGCTTTTCAGGATCTCCATACCGAGGTTAATCGCCACTTTGTCGCTGGCGTTGATGATCTGCGTCTCTTTGCTGCCGCCTTGCTTTTTCGCATAGTCGATGGCGTCGTCGATCAGGTGCTTGTAGCCCTCGAGGCCTGCGGCTTTCAGGATCAGAGACGGGTTGGTGGTGGCGTCTTCAGGATGGTAGTTGCGAATGGATTCGATATCGCCGCTGTCCGCCACGACCGTGGTGAACTGTTTTAATGCGTCTAGCTGGTTCATCTTTTAACTCCTTGATGAGCAATTCTTTATTGCGAATGATTTCACCCTGCAACACAGTGCATCAGGCGTTCGGTGATGAAAATACTCTTTTTCTGATTATTGCGATGGGTTGAACTCATCGAGGCCCCGCACGGCGAAAACAGCGTGACGTCAAACAGGGAGAGCGAGCTGCAACATCCTGTCAGCCAGCCGGGGGGCGAAAATCGCGCATCACAAAGGTTAGCAGAACTGACAGGTTCTGCCGGATGAACCGCACTTTCCGCCCGGTCAGGCGCCTCAGCGGCAGGCGTTGTGCGCCGTCTGCTCGTAGAAGCCGATCTTTTCCACTTTTTCCGTCGATCCGCCGCCTTCAAACTCTGACGCCAGCCAGGCGTTGACGATCGATTTCGCCAGTTCCGGCCCGACCACGCGTGCGCCCAGCGTCATCACCTGCGCATTGTTGCTTTTACGCGCGCGTTCGGCGGAGTAGGTGTCGTGACACTGCGCCGCGCGAATGCCTGGCACCTTGTTGGCGACGATCGCCATACCGATGCCGGTGCCACACACCAGAATGCCGCGGGCAAACTGACCGTCGCTGATGGCGTTCGCCAGGCTCCAGGCGATGTCGGGATAGATCGGCAGGTCCCGGCGCGCGTCGTTGCTGTAATCCACCACTTCGTAGTGCAGTGATTCAAGGTGGCGTTTGATCAGGTTTTTCAGTTCCAGCGCCGCGTCATCGGCGCCAATCGCAATGGTGCTCATCCGGTTCTCTCCAGCTATTTAACAGGGCCCGCAAGCCGGGCAGAAAGTCATGCTCGGTTTTAGCCTGCCATAGTTTTGTTCATATGTTCAAGTATGTTTCATTTGTTTTGTGCGGATACGCGGCTCCGGGATGGCGCTGCGCACCCGCAAGAGGCGCGCCTGCCGGGTATTTTTCTTAAATTTAACCGAGAGACGTTTCATTTGAGAGCGATCACATTTTTGCAAACTGCGCTTGAGACATGTTCATTTAATCGTTTAGTGTTCATTTGTTCATGCAGGCCAGCAACAATAAGATCCGTTGAGGACATCACCATGACACTTACCGACCCGACTGCGCGCCCTGCGGCGCGCTTACCAGGAAACCAGCGCGCCTCGTCGCGCTGTGGAGGCGCAACATGACGCAACAGACGCAGGCGCAGATCGAACAGTCCACCATTCGCAAAATCTCCTGGCGACTGGTGCCGTTCGTGGCGCTGATGTTCTTTATCAACTTTCTCGACCGTACCGCTATTTCCTTCGCCGGGCCGAACGGCATGACGCAGGATCTGGGGCTGAGCGCCGCGCAGTTTGGGCTCGCCTCGGGCATCTTCTTTATCGGCTATATCCTGCTGGAGGTGCCGAGCAACCTTGCGCTGCACCGCTTCGGCGCGCGCAAATGGCTGGCGCGCATTATGGTGAGCTGGGGCATCGTGTCGCTGCTGTTCGCCTGGGTCAGCAGCGTCGAGGGCCTCTATACGCTGCGGCTGCTGCTCGGCATTGCGGAAGCAGGTTTCTTCCCCGGCGCGATCCTCTACCTCAGCCTCTGGGTGCCGGCGCGCCATCGCAGCAAAATTCTTTCGCTGTTCTATCTGGCGCAGCCGCTGACGGTGGTGTTCGGCGCGCCGCTGGCGGCAGGCATGATCGAGCAGCACGGCCTGTTTGGCATGGAAGGCTGGCGGCTGATGTTTATCGGCGTGTCGGTGCCCGCCATTCTGATCGGCGTCGTGACGCTGTTCTGGCTGGTGGACGCGCCACGTGACGCGCGCTGGCTCACCCGCGAAGAGAAACAGTGGCTGACGCGCGAGCTGGAGAGCGAGCACGCCGCCAAGCAAAACGCGCATCCTGGCGTGCGCACCGTGCTGGGCAACGGCCGCGTCTGGCTGCTCTGCCTGATCTACTTCGGCTTTATCTATGGCCTTTACGCGCTCGCCTTTTTCCTGCCGACCATCATCGGCGGCTTTCAGCAGCAGTTCGGCACCACCTTTAACGTGATGCAGAAAGGGCTAATCACCGGCGCGCCCTATCTGGTGGCGGCCGTGGTGATGTTTTTCTGGTCGCGCGACGCCTCACGCCGCGGCTGTAAAACCTGGCATATCGCGCTGCCTGCGCTGGCGGGCGGCATCAGCGTGCCGCTGGCGCTCTATATGAACTCGCCGCTCAGCACCATGCTGGTTATCGCCGTTACCGCCAGCTCCATCTTCGCCGCGCTGCCCAACTTCTGGACCCTGCCGACGCAGTTTCTGTCCGGCGCCTCGGCGGCCGCCGCCATCGCCCTGATCAATACGCTGGGCAACGTGGCGGGCTTCTCGGCAGGCTATATCACCGGCGCGCTGCACGACGCCACGCAAAGTTACACGCTGCCGATGATGGTGGTGGGCGGCTTTATGCTGCTGTCAGCGCTGCTGATGCTGCTGCTGAACCGCCGCCGCGCTGAACCGCTGGCCTCCTCTCTTGCTCAGGAGCATTAATCATGACGTATCTCTACAACCAGCCCTCTGCGTTTGCGGCAGAGCTGATCGAAGGTTTTGTCGCGGCCAACGCGGATAAAGTGCGCCAGGTGCCTGGCGGCGTGGTGCGCAGCACGCGCAGCCAGCCCGGCACGGTGGCGGTGGTAGTGGGCGGCGGCTCCGGCCACTATCCCGCCTTTGCCGGACTGGTGGGGCAGGGCATGGCGCACGGCGCCGCCATGGGCAATCTGTTCGCTTCGCCGTCGGCACAGCAGATCGTTAACGTAGCGCGTGCGGCGCACAACGGCGGCGGCGTGCTGCTCACCTTCGGCAACTACGCCGGCGACGTGCTGCATTTTGGCCAGGCGTGCGAGCGTCTGCGGGCCGAGGGCATCGCCTGCGAAGTGGTAACGGTCACCGACGATATCTCCAGCGCCAGCCTGGAAGAGATTGAAAAGCGCCGCGGCGTCGCCGGCGATTTAACCGTGTTCAAAGTCGCCAGCGCCGCGGCGGAAGCGGGCCACAGCCTGGCGCAGGTGGCCGCGCTGGCGCGCCATGCCAACCAGCGCACGCGCTCCTTCGGCGTCGCGTTCTCCGGCTGCACCTTGCCTGGGGCGACGCAGCCGCTGTTCAGCATTGACGCCGGACGCATGGCGCTTGGCATGGGCATTCACGGTGAGCCGGGCATCAGCGAAAGCGACGTGCCGCGCGCCGACGTGCTGGCGGAAATTTTCGTCGACAACCTGCTGAGCGAACTGCCGCCGGGCGTCACACTGCAGCCAGGCACGCGCGTGGCGGCGATCCTCAACGGGCTGGGATCGGTGAAATATGAAGAGCTGTTCGTGGTCTATCGCCGCGTGGCGCAGCTGCTGCGTGAACAGCAGCTGGAGATCGTCGAGCCGGAAGTTGGCGAGTTCGTCACCAGCTTTAATATGGCGGGCGCGTCGCTGACGCTGATGTGGCTGGATGAGGCGCTGGAAAGGTGCTGGCGCGCGCCGGCCAACGCGCCGGCCTTTCGCAAAGGCAGCGTGATCGTTGCCGAACCGCTGGAGGCGAGCGCGTGCGAGCAGACGACGCAGAGCGCGATCCCCGCCGCCAGCGCCGCATCGCAGCAGAGTGCGCAGCGCGTGCTGGCGATACTCGACGCCATCGCCGCTGTGATACAGCGTAACGCTGAGCAGCTCGGGCGCATCGACGCCGTTGCCGGCGACGGCGACCACGGCATCGGCATGGAGCGCGGCGTGCTGGGCGCGCTGGCGCAGGCGCGCGACGTTGCCGCGCAGGGCGCGGGCGCGGGCACGCTGCTGTGCCGGGCCGCAGACGCCTGGGCGGATAAGGCGGGCGGCACCTCGGGCGCGCTGTGGGGCGTGGCGCTGACCGCCATCGGCACCGCGCTGGGCGACGAGCGCAAACCCGACGCGCAGCGCGTCGCCGACGGCGTAAAGCAGGCCAAAGAGGGCATTATGCACTTCGGCAAAGCCAAACCCGGCGACAAAACGATGGTGGATGTGCTGGTGCCGTTCAGCGACAGCCTGAGCGCGGCGGTGGCGCGCGGCGCGTCGCTGGCTGACGCCTGGCAGCAGGCGGCGGAAACGGCGCAGGCCGCCGCGCAGGCCACTGCTGAGCTGCTGCCCAAGATGGGCCGCGCCCGTCCGCTGGCGGAAAAAAGCCTCGGCACGCCAGACGCCGGCGCGGTGTCGCTGGCGCTGATTGTCGCCACGGTGGCGGAGCGCCTGCGCGAAAATCAGCCGCAGGGAGCCTCGGTATGACGCAGCCCGCTATCTGGCTGGGAACCAGCCTGAAAATGTATTTCAGCTACGCGCAGACGCTGACATGGTGCCGCGCGGTGGCGCAGATTGCGCGCCAGCACCCCGCGGTGCGCGAGGGACGCGTCGGCCTGTTTGTGCTGCCCGCTTTTCCGGCGCTGCCGGCGGTGAAGGCGCTGTTTGCCGATACGCCGGTGCGCGTCGGCGCGCAAAATATCGCGCCCGCCGCCAGCGGCGCCTGGACCGGCGAGGTGAGCGCCAGCATGGTGCAGGAGCTGGGCGGAACGCTGGCGGAGATCGGCCATGCGGAACGCCGCCGCTACTTTGCGGAAAGCGATGCGCAGATCGCCGCGAAGGTCGCGCTGGCACTGCAGTCCCGGCTGACGCCCGTGTTGTGCCTCGGCGAGGCGCAGCAGGATACGCCCGACGCGGCGGCAGAGGCGTGCGCCCTCCAGCTTTCGCGCGCGCTGGCTGAGTCGCAGTCGCTGCACGGCAGCCTGCTGCTCGCCTACGAGCCGCAGTGGGCGATTGGCGCGCCGCAGCCCGCGCCGGAAGATCATATCCGCGCGGTGTGCCGCGCCCTGCGCCAGCAGCCGCTGCCGCCAGGCATTGCGCTGCAGGTGATCTACGGCGGCAGCGCCGGTCCGGGTCTGCTGAGCCGGCTGGAAGAGAGCGTCGACGGCTTGTTTCTCGGCCGCTTCGCCCACGATCCCGCCGCGCTGGCGCAGATAGTTGATGAAGCCGCCGCGCTGCTGGCGAGGGAGAGCGTATGAGCCGGATTGGATTAAGCACCTACGCCTTTTTCTGGCGCCTGTCGGATCGCGCGCCGCAGCCGCTGACGCTGGCGCAAATGCTGCAGCAAACCGCCGACCTCGACGTGCCGGTGTTTCAGATTTGCGACTACCCGGCGATAGAGAGCTGGAGCGACGCGCAGCTGCGTGAGCTGAAGCAGCAGGCCGACGCTCTCGGCATCACGCTGGAGCTGGGCACGCGCGGCCTCGCCACTGCCCATCTGCAGCGCTATCTACATATGGCGGCGCTGCTGGAGACGAAAGTGATCCGCTCGATGTGCTTTACCGCCACACATCGTCCGTCGCCTGCCGAGGCGCAGCAGCTTATCGCCGAGGTGCTGCCCGCTTTTGAACGTCAGCAGGTGAAACTCTGCCTCGAAACCTATGAGCAACTCTCCAGCACCGATCTAATGGCGCTGATCGATCTTTTCCCGTCGCCGTGGCTGGCGATCTGTCTCGATCCGGCCAACTGCGTGGCGGGACTGGAGCTGCCGCAGCAGGTTATCGCCAACACCGCCGCGCGCGTCGGCAATCTGCACATCAAAGATTTCGCCTTTTCGCGCCGCGACGGCTGGGTCGGCTTTACCCTGGCGGGCGTGCCGCTTGGCGAAGGGCTGCTGGATTACGACGCGCTGATTGCTAGCGTGCGGCCAGCTGAAAAAGGCATTAACCAGATTATCGAGCACTGGCTGCCGTGGCAGGAGAGCGCAGAGCGCACCTGCCAGCTGGAAGCGCAGTGGACGCAGCGCTGTGTCGAATTCTTACGTCGTAAACAAGATCAGGAGTAACACCATGAGCAATCAACTGAAAACCATTACTGTTATTGGCGCAGGCGGCAAAATGGGCATGCGCATCTCCGCCAACCTGCAGCGCAGCGACTATCAGGTCTTCTACTGCGAAAACTCGCCGCAGGCGCAGGCGCAAATCGGCGCCCAGGGCCGCGAAATTTCCGACGCCGCCTCTGTGGTGCCGCTGAGCGATGTGGTGATCCTCGCCGTGCCCGATATCGTGCTGGGCAAGGTCTCGGAAACGGTGGTGCCGCAGATGAAGCGCGGCGCGGTGCTGCTGACGCTCGATCCGGCGGCGGCCTACGCCAATCTGATCGCCCAGCGTGACGATATCGAGTATGCGGTGGCGCATCCCTGCCATCCGTCGGTGTTCCTGCAGCGCTACACCAAAGAGGAGCATGAGGATGCCTTCGGCGGCGTGGCGGCGATCCAGCATATCGCGGCGGCCTGGGAGAACGGCAGCGACGCGCAGAGAGCGGAGCTGGCGCAGGTGATCAACGTGATGTATGGCCCGGTGGATCAGGTGCACTGGGTGACGGTGACGCAGCTCGCCTATCTGGAGCCGACGCTGGTGGAAACCGTCGCCTGCATGGTCGGCGCCTTTATGAAAGAGGCGCTGGACGAGACGGTGAAGCACAGCGGCGTGCCGGAAGAGGCGGCGAAAGCGATGCTCTACGGCCATATCCAGATCGCGCTGGCGGTCGCCTTCCGCGCCACCAACCCCTTCTCGGACGCCTGCATGATCGCCATGGAGTATGGCCGCGAGAAGATCGTCAAGCCGGACTGGAAGCAGATCTTCGATCAAAAAGAGCTGGATATCGTGATTGCGCGCATGCTGAAAATTGACGCCATCCGCCGCTGATCTGTGATGACGAAAGCGGCTCGCGGGCGCACGCCTGGCTAAGTGAGCCGCATCAGTGTTATAAATCCCGGCAGTTAACGGCAACGCTCAATCAGGTCACGATGGAAAAACATACCCTCGCTCCGGACACGGAACTGCTGACGGAAATCGCCGTCGCTTACTATCAGGATGAGATCACGCAGGAAGAGATCGCGCGCAAGTTCGGCATCTCGCGCATTAAGGTCGGACGACTGCTGAAACGGGCGAAAGAAGAGGGCATTGTTGAAATCAATGTTCGCTACCATCCGGTTTTCAGCACCCGACTGGAGCAGCAGCTGCTGGATCGCTTTCCACAGCTGCAGCGCGCGCTGATCGCGCTCGACCAGCAGGATGGCGACGAGCAGCGCCGTCAGGTGGCGGCGCTGGTCTCGGCGCATCTGGCGCAAAATCTCAAAGAGAACACCGTGGTGGCGGTAGGCCAGGGTCGGAACGTCGCGGCGGTGGCCGATCATCCCGGCGCGGTGCCACTGCGCAACTGTCACTTTATCTGCGGCATCGGCGGCACCCATCGCCCAGGCGACGCCATCAACGCCGATCACATTAGCCGTCGGCTGGCGAAAAAGTTCGGCGGCTTTAGCGAAACGCTCTATGCGCCCGCCTATGTGGAAAACCGCGCGCTGAAAGAGGCGTTTATGCAGAACGGCACCATCAAAGAGACGCTGGATCGCGCGCGTAAGGCGGATATCGCTCTGGTGGGCATCGGCGATATGAATGAAAACAGCTATATGGTCAAACTCGGCTGGTTTACCCCGCACGAAATTATCGACGCCAGCGTCAATCAGGGCGTCACCGGCGACGTGGCGGGCTACGACTTTTTCAACGCGCAGGGCCAGCACGTGGACACGGTGATGAACGACCGCGTCATCGGCCTGAGCATCGACGAGCTGCGTAAAATTCCCTGCGTTATCGCCATCGCCGCGGAAAACACCAAAGCGATGGCGCTGCTCGGCGCGCTGCGCACCGGCGCTATCGATATCGTCGCCACCTCGGCGCAGAACATCCGCACCATCCTCAGCATGACGCAGTAGCGTGCAAAACGGTGTCGCCAGCGGCACCGAACGCCTCGATCGCGATCGCCCCGAGGTTTTCCTTGTCAGCAGCCTTTTATACTGCCAGCGCACTGAAGCTGAAAAAGGAACCGACAATGGACGACCAACTTAAGCAGAGCGCGCTGGATTTTCATCAGTTTCCCACGCCGGGAAAAATCCAGGTTTCCCCGACTAAACCTCTCGCCACCCAGCGCGATCTGGCGCTGGCCTACTCCCCTGGCGTTGCCGCGCCCTGTCTGGAAATCGCGCAGGATCCGCTGGCGGCGCACAAATACACCGCGCGCGGCAATCTGGTGGCGGTGATCTCCAACGGCACCGCGGTGCTGGGACTCGGCAATATCGGCGCGCTGGCGGGCAAGCCGGTGATGGAGGGAAAAGGGGTATTGTTCAAAAAATTCGCCGGCATCGACGTCTTCGATATCGAGATCGACGAGCAGGATCCCGAGCGCCTGATCAACGTGATCGCCGCGCTGGAGCCGACCTTCGGCGGCATTAACCTTGAGGATATCAAGGCGCCGGAGTGCTTCTACATTGAGCAGCAGCTGCGCCAGCGCATGAAAATCCCGGTGTTTCACGACGATCAGCACGGCACCGCGATTATCTGCACGGCGGCGGTGCTCAACGGGCTGCGCATCGTCGATAAAGCGAT
Organism: Pantoea latae; assembly: GCF_002077695.1. Classification (GTDB taxonomy): domain Bacteria; phylum Pseudomonadota; class Gammaproteobacteria; order Enterobacterales; family Enterobacteriaceae; genus Pantoea; species Pantoea latae. The sequence continues at coordinate 35,523 of NZ_MWUE01000012.1, read as the reverse complement.
CGACGCGGTGCGGCTGGTGGTCTCTGGCGCAGGCGCTTCGGCCATCGCCTGCCTCAACCTGCTGGTGGCGCTCGGGCTGCAAAAGCGCCATATCGTGGTGTGCGACTCGAAAGGAGTGATCTACCGCGATCGCGAAGCGGATATGGCGCCGACCAAGGCCGCCTACGCGATTGAGGATAACGGCGCGCGCAGGCTGGAAGAGGTGATCGCGCAGGCGGATATTTTCCTCGGCTGCTCCGGGCCGCGCGTGCTGACACCGGAGATGGTGCAGAAGATGGCGCGCGATCCGCTGATCCTCGCGCTGGCCAACCCCGAGCCGGAGATTATGCCGCCGCTGGCGAAAGCGGTGCGGCCAGACGCGATTATCTGCACCGGTCGCTCTGATTTTCCTAACCAGGTTAACAACGTGCTCTGCTTCCCGTTTATTTTTCGCGGCGCGCTCGACGTTGGCGCGACCACCATTAACGAGGAGATGAAGCTGGCGGCGGTGCACGCCATCGCCGCGCTGGCGCAGGCGGAGCAGAGCGACGTGGTTGCCTCCGCCTATGACGACCAGGATCTCAGCTTCGGGCCGGACTATCTGATCCCCAAACCTTTCGATCCGCGCCTGATCGTGCAGATCGCGCCAGCGGTAGCGCGCGCCGCGATGGAGTCGGGCGTGGCGACCCGGCCCATTGACGATTTCGACGCCTACCGCGAGAAGCTCACCGAGTTCGTCTATAAAACCAACCTGTTTATGAAGCCGATCTTCTCCCAGGCGCGCAAGGCGCCGAAGCGCGTGGTGCTGGCGGAAGGGGAAGAGGTGCGCGTGCTGCACGCCACCCAAGAGCTGGTGACGCTTGGCCTGGCGCGGCCGATCCTGATCGGTCGCCCCAACGTTATCGCCATGCGTTTGCAGAAGCAGGGGCTGAAGATCGAAGCCGGCAAGGATTTCGACGTGGTCAACAATGAGTCAGATCCGCGCTTCAAGGCGTACTGGAACGAGTATTACCAGATGATGAAGCGGCGCGGCGTGACGCCCGAGCAGGCGCAGCGCGCGGTGATCGGCAACCCGACGCTGATTGGCGCCATTATGGTGCATCGCGGCGAGGCGGACGCGCTGATCTGCGGCACCATCGGCGACTATCAGGAGCACTACGACGTGGTGGAGAAGGTGTTCGGCCTGCGCGACGACGTCAAGGTCGCCGGCGCGATGAACGCGCTGCTGCTGCCGAGCGGCAATACCTTTATCGCCGACACCTACGTCAATGAGGATCCCACGGCGGAACAGCTGGCCGACCTGACGCTGCTGGCGGCGGAAACGGTACGCCGCTTTGGCATTGAGCCGCGCGTCGCGCTGCTGTCGCACTCCAGCTTCGGCACCTCTGACGCGCCGGGGGCGCGCAAAATGCGCGAGGCGCTGGCGATGATCCAGCGCCGCGCGCCGGAGCTGGAGGTCGACGGCGAGATGCACGGCGACGCGGCGCTGATAGAGAGCATCCGCCGCGAGCAGATGCCGGACAGTCCGCTGAAAGGCGCGGCGAATCTGCTGATCATGCCCAACGTCGAGGCGGCGCGAATTAGTTACAACCTACTTCGCGTCTCCAGCTCAGAGGGCGTCACCGTCGGCCCGGTGCTGATGGGGATCAGCAAGCCGGTGCATGTGCTGACGCGCATCGCGTCGGTCAGGCGCATCGTCAATATGGTGGCGCTGGCGGTGGTCGAGGCGCAGACCGCGCCGCTATAGCCAGTCGCGCACCGGTAAAAAGTCGCGCGTCAGCGCGGCTTCCGGCGAATCAGGTTCCGGCTGATAGTCATACTCCCAGCGCACCAGCGGCGGCATCGACATCAAAATCGACTCGGTGCGGCCGCCGGTCTGCAGACCAAACAGCGTGCCGCGATCCCACACCAGGTTGAACTCGACGTAGCGTCCACGGCGGTAGAGCTGGAACTGACGTTCGCGCTCACCCCAGGGCAGCGCTTTGCGCCGCTCGACGATCGGCAGATAGCCGTCGAGGAAGCCGTTGCCCACCGCCTGCATAAAGGCGAAGCTGGTGTCGAAGTCCGGCGCGTTGAGATCGTCGAAAAAGAGCCCGCCGATGCCGCGCTGCTCGTCGCGGTGTTTCAGGTAAAAGTAGTCGTCGCACCATTTTTTGTAGCGCGGGTAGACCTCGCTGCCAAACGGCTGGCAGAGATCGAACGCGGTCTGATGCCAGTGCACCGCATCCTCCTCGAAGCCGTAGTAGGGCGTCAGATCGAAACCGCCGCCAAACCACCACACCGGATCGGCGCCCGGCTTTTCAGCAATAAAAAAGCGCACGTTGGCGTGGCTGGTCGGCACATAGGGGCTGTGCGGATGGATCACCAGCGACACGCCCATCGCTTCGAAGCTGCGGCCCGCCAGCTCCGGGCGGTGCGCCGTGGCCGACGCGGGCATTTGATCGCCATGCACGTGGGAGAAGTTGACGCCCGCCTGCTCAAACACCGCGCCGTCGCGCAGCACCCGGCTGCGCCCACCGCCGCCGCCCGGCCGCTGCCAGCTGTCTTCGATAAACTGCGCGCCGCCGTCGGCCGCCGCCAGTTGATTACAGATTGTCTCCTGCAGGTTCAGCAGAAAGGCTTTAACGCGGGAAATATCGGGCATGACATCAAACTCATTGCAAAAAAGTGGCGCGATTATACCTGACCATTGCGGCGATCGTACTCATCAAAGTAGCGGGTAATGCCGCTGGCGATCGCCGTGGCGATTTTATGGCGGAAGGCGTCGGTGCCGAGCAGCTGCTCTTCGCGCGGGTTGGTGATAAACGAGGTCTCCACCAGCACCGACGGAATCGACGGCGATTTCAGCACCGCGAAGGCCGCCTGTTCGGTGTGCTCGCTGTGCAGATGGTGCACCGGGCGGATCTGATCCAGCACATGCTTGCCCAGCGTCAGGCTATTGCGGATGGTGTCGGTTTGCACCAGATCGAACAGGATCTGATTGAGATAGTGATCCTGCTGTTCGACCTGCGCGCCGCCCACTTTATCCGCCGCGTTCTCTTTGTCCGACAGGTAGCGCGCCATGGCGCTGCTGGCGCCGCGGTTCGACAGGGCGAACACCGAGGCGCCGTTGGCGTCGGGGCTGGTAAAGCCGTCGGCGTGGATCGACATAAACAAGCTGGCGCCGTGCTGGTGTGCGATCTCGACGCGCTGGTAGAGCGGAATAAAGTGGTCGCTGTCGCGCGTCAGGCGCACCTCAATATGGGAATGGTCCTGCAGCAGCTGGCGCACGGTGTGGGCAATCTCCAGCACCACATGCTTCTCTTCCGAGCCTTCGCTGCCGACGGCGCCGGAGTCGATGCCACCGTGACCGGGATCGATCATCACGATGCGTTTGCCGTTTTTCTGCGGCGGGGCGGGCGGCGCATGGCGCGGGCTGGCGCGTAGCGGGGCATTTTCCTCTTTCGCCTGGATCGCGCGCGGGGAGAGCACGGCCAGCGCCAGGCCGGAGAGCAGCAGCTGACGACGATTGGTAAGGCGCTTGAGCAGAGAAAGTGTGGGCATAGGCTGGTCCATTAGCGGAAATTGTGCAGAGTGTTATATCGTAACATTTTGTTCACCGCGAGAGCGGAACCCTTTCAGGGCTTTACTTTGTATGTCAGGTTGCTAACAGGAAATTTGCCGCTTTTTGTTCCACGCTGCGCTAACCAGGGTTGCACGCGGCGGCGAATGCGTGATAATCAGCGAATTGTGCTTATTTGCAAGGTAAAGACGATGGAAATTCGCGCCTTCCGCCAGGAAGATTTTGAAGAGGTGATTACGCTCTGGGAGCGTTGCGATTTGTTACGTCCGTGGAACGACCCGGAACTGGATATCGAACGCAAAATGCACCACGACGCGGACCTTTTTCTGGTGGCTGAAGTCGGCGGCGAGGTGGTCGGCACGCTGATGGGCGGCTACGACGGGCATCGCGGCTCCGCCTACTATCTGGCGGTGCATCCCGACTATCAGGGCCGCGGCTTCGCTAACGCGCTGATGAACCGACTGGAGAAAAAGCTGATCGCGCGCGGCTGCCCCAAAATCAACCTGATGGTGCGTGAAGAGAACGATCAGGTGGTGGCGTTCTATGAGAAGCTCGATTACGAGCCGGTGGATTCGGTGCTGCTCGGCAAGCGGCTGATCGAAGACCGGGAGTATTAATGCGGTGAAATATCTGCCGGACGAATATGATGCGAAAGGGCAGCTGCGGCTGCCGTTTCTTTTTTGGCTGCTGCTCCTGCTGCTGGCGCGCACCTGGATCCTGCTGGTGATGGCGGGCGCGTCGCGCCAGCAGGGCAACGATCTGCTGGCGCTTTTCTATCCCGATCGCCAGGCGTTCTGGCTCGGGCTGGCGCTCGGCGCGCCGGCGCTGACTGGCCTGCTGCTGACCGGCTATCGCGCGCGCTGGCCGCGGCTGTGGCAGGCGTGGCGCTGGGTGCTGGCGCTGTCGCTGGCGGTGAACCTGGCGTGGCAGGGCGCGACCTTCGCCTCGGGCAATCTGCTCGCCTCGCCCTGGCCGCTGCTGCTGACGCTGTTCGACGGCCTGGCGCTGCTGTGGCTGCTGGCGAACGCCAGGCTGCGCGACTGCTTTCTGCCGGAACAGCAGCTGGCGGAATAAACTTTTTCGCCGTCGGCGACTCCAAGGAGTTCTGCCGATTGGCACAGTGTTAACAGGAGTTTTCATGAAAGCTTTACCCACTTCGCTGCTGGTGGCCGCCGCGCTGCTGAGCGGCTGCGCCAGCTCGGGGTCCGGTTCCTCGTCCGATTCTGACGTCAGCTGGTATAACCCGCTGAGCTATCACTGGTCCTCGGCGCTGCCGTGGAACTGGTTTGGATCGTCGCTGACCGCCACCGAGCAGGGCGTTGGCGGCGTCGGCGGCGCCACTGCGATGAGCGAAAGCGCCATCAGCGACGGCCTGAAAGGCAACTACAAGCTGCGTCAGGGCATGCGCAGCGAGAACGGCGACGTTATCGCCTTCTGGCAGGCGCTGGACGACGGCAAAGTGAAACTGCAGATCAGCGGGCGCAGCAGCGTAGAGCGTATTGAGGTAACAGACAGCGATATCGCCGCGCAGGACGGCAGCAAAATCGGCGACGCCTTCAGCGACACGTTCAGCAAGGCCTTTAATAACTGCAAGCTGGCGGGCGGTGTGAGCAATCACGACGTCCAGTGCCGCGCGCCCGGCAGCCAGCATCTCTCCTATGTCTACAGCGGCGACTGGCACGGCCCGGACGGGCTGATGCCGTCGGACGACGTGCTGAAAAGCTGGAAACTGAGCAAAATTATCTGGCAGCGTTAAGCGGTTTTGCGCCGGTCGCTTTCCCAACTGGCGCATAAACTCTTGCGCTGGCTTATGCCATTTTCGACTTTGAAATCATCAAACGATATATAAAACCGCTACTGCTTTTCATGGGGTTATAAATACACTGGGCGAACGGCTGGCGTAAGCCGGATCTCTTGTTTTCTCAGGGTGCCCAATGACCAAAAGAACGATGAAAAATATCGTTGGCGGTATCGCCTTGTCGCTCAGCCTTGCGGGCGCGGCCAATGCCACCGAACTGCTCAACAGCTCGTACGACGTCGCGCGCGAGCTGTTTGTCGCCCTGAATGCGCCGTTTGAACAGCAGTGGGATGCCAGCCATCCTGACGACAAGCTCACTATCAAGATGTCGCACGCCGGCTCTTCGAAGCAGGCGCTGGCGATCCTGCAGGGTCTGCGCGCCGACGTGGTGACCTACAACCAGGTTACCGATGTGCAGGTGCTGCACGATAAAGGCAACCTGGTGGCGGCCGACTGGCAGAGCCGTCTGCCCAACAACAGTTCGCCGTTTTACTCCACCATGGCGTTCCTGGTGCGCAAAGGTAATCCAAAGCAGATCCACGACTGGGCCGATCTCGGCCGCGACGGCGTGAAGCTGGTGTTCCCGAATCCGAAAACCTCTGGCAACGGCCGCTACACCTGGCTGGCGGCCTGGGGTGCGACCAGCAAAGCCAACGGCGGCGACGAGGCGAAAACCCGCGCCTTTATGGCGAAATTTATCAAGAACGTCGAGGTGTTCGATACCGGCGGACGCGGCGCGACCACCACCTTCGCCGAGCGCGGGCTGGGCGATGTGCTGATTAGCTTTGAATCTGAAGTGAACAATATCCGTAATCAGTACGGCAAAGATGAGTATGAAGTCGTGGTGCCAAAAACGGATATTCTCGCCGAATTCCCGGTGGCCTGGGTGGATAAAAACGTCGAGCACAATCACACCGAAGAGGCGGCGAAGGCCTATCTCACCTATCTCTACACGCCGCAGGCGCAGCAAATTGTCACCGACTTCTACTACCGCGTAAATAACCCGCAGCTGATGGGCGAGCATAAAGATCGCTTCCCGCAGACGCAGCTGTTCCGCGTGGAAGATCAGTTCGGCGGCTGGGATAAGGCGATGAAAGCGCACTTCGCCAGCGGCGGCGAGCTGGATAAACTGTTATCAGCGGGGCGTGGATAATGTTTGCGTTAGGTCAGAAACGCGTATTGCCAGGGTTTGGTCTAAGCCTCGGCACCAGCCTGCTGTTTACCTGTTTGATTCTGCTGTTGCCAATCAGCGCGCTGCTGATGCAGCTGTCGAAGATGACGCTGGCGCAGTACTGGGAGGTGATCAGTAACCCGCAGCTGGTGGCGGCCTATAAGGTCACGCTGCTGTCGGCGGCCGTGGCGTCGCTGTTCAACGCGGTGTTCGGCATGATTATGGCGTGGATCCTGACGCGCTATCGGTTTCCTGGCCGCACGCTGCTGGATGGCCTGGTGGATCTGCCGTTCGCCCTGCCAACGGCGGTGGCGGGCCTGACGCTGGCCGGTCTCTTCTCGGTAAACGGCTGGTACGGCGAGTGGATCTACAACGCCTTCGGCATCAAAGTTTCCTATACCTGGCTCGGTATCGCCGTCGCCATGGCTTTCACCAGCATTCCCTTCGTGGTGCGCACCGTTCAGCCGGTGCTGGAAGAGCTGGGGCCGGAATATGAAGAGGCGGCGCAGACGCTGGGCGCCACGCCCTGGCAGAGCTTTCGCCGCGTGGTGCTGCCGGAGGTGGCGCCTGCGCTGCTGGCGGGCACCGCGCTCTCCTTTACCCGCAGCATCGGCGAGTTCGGCGCGGTAATTTTCATCGCCGGCAATATCGCCTGGAAAACCGAGGTCACCTCGCTGATGATTTTTGTGCGTCTGCAGGAGTTCGACTACCCGGCCGCCAGCGCCATCGCCTCGGTGATCCTCGCCGCGTCGCTGGTGCTGCTGTTTGCCATCAACACCCTGCAGAGCCGCTTCGGCCGTCGCCTGGGAGGTCACTAATGGCGGATATTTCGCATCTCAACGCCGCCGACCGCCAGCCGGTCAACTGGGGCAAGTGGCTGCTAATCGGCATCGGCGTGCTGGTGTCGCTGCTGCTGCTGGTGGTGCCGATGATCTCTATCTTCTACGAAGCGCTAAAGATGGGGCTGGGCGTCGCCTTTCAGAACCTGGGCGACAGCGACATGCTGCACGCCATCTGGCTGACGGTGCTGGTGGCGCTGATCACCGTGCCCGTCAATCTGGTGTTCGGCACGCTGCTCGCCTGGCTGGTGACGCGCTTTAACTTTCCTGGCCGCCAGCTGCTGCTGACGCTGTTCGACATTCCGTTTGCCGTGTCGCCGGTGGTGGCTGGCCTGATGTATCTGCTGTTCTGGGGCGTTAACGGCCCGGCAGGCAGCTGGCTGGACGCGCACAACATTCAGGTGATGTTCGCCTGGCCCGGCATGGTGCTGGCGACCGTGTTCGTCACCTGTCCCTTTGTGGTGCGCGAGCTGGTGCCGGTAATGCTGAGCCAGGGCAGCCACGAAGATGAGGCGGCGGTGCTGCTGGGCGCCTCCGGCTGGCAGATGTTCCGCCGCGTCACGCTGCCCAATATTCGCTGGGCGATGCTCTACGGCGTGGTGCTGACCAATGCGCGCACCCTTGGCGAGTTCGGCGCGGTCTCGGTGGTTTCGGGATCGATTCGCGGCGAAACCTATACGCTGCCGCTGCAAATTGAATTACTGCATCAGGATTACAACGTGGTCGGCGCCTTTACCGCCGCCGCGCTGCTGACGCTGATGGCTATTGTCACGCTGTTTCTGAAAAGCATGCTGCAGTGGCGTTTAGAGCAACAGCAGCATCGCCTGCAACAGGAGGAAAATCATGAGCATTGAGATTAACCAGATCAACAAATCTTTCGGCCGCACCCCGGTGTTGAACGATATCTCTCTGGATATTCCTTCTGGCCAGATGGTGGCGCTGCTGGGCCCGTCCGGCTCCGGGAAAACCACGCTGCTGCGTATTATCGCCGGGCTGGAGCATCAGAACAGCGGGCAGATCCGCTTTCATAATAAAGACGTCAGCGCGCTGCACGCCCGCGACCGCCAGGTCGGCTTCGTGTTTCAGCACTACGCGCTGTTCCGCCATATGACGGTGTTCGACAATATCGCCTTCGGCCTGACGGTGCTGCCGCGCCGCGAGCGTCCTTCTTCCGCGGAAATCAAACAGCGCGTGACGCGTCTGCTGGAGATGGTGCAGCTGGCGCATCTGGCGAACCGCTTCCCGGCGCAGCTGTCGGGCGGCCAGAAGCAGCGCGTGGCGCTGGCGCGCGCGCTGGCGGTCGAACCGCAGATCCTGCTGCTCGACGAACCTTTCGGCGCGCTGGACGCGCAGGTGCGCAAAGAGCTGCGCCGCTGGCTGCGTCAGCTGCATGAAGAGCTGAAGTTCACCAGCGTCTTCGTGACCCATGACCAGGAAGAGGCGATGGAAGTGGCCGATCGCGTGGTGGTGATGAGCCAGGGTAATATCGAGCAGGTCGGCACGCCGGACGAGGTGTGGCGCGATCCCGCCACGCGCTTCGTGCTGGAGTTCCTCGGCGAGGTCAACCGCTTCGACGGCGCGATCCACGGCTCGCAGTTCCACGTCGGCGCGCATCACTGGCCGCTGGGCTATACGCCAGCGCATCAGGGCGCGGTCGAACTCTTCCTGCGTCCGTGGGAAATTGACGTTTCCCGTCAGAGCAGCCTGGAAACCCCGCTGCCGGTGCAGATCCTTGAGGTGAGCCCGCGCGGCCACTTCTGGCAGCTGGTGGTTCAGCCGAGCGGCTGGCAGAGCGAGCCTTTCTCGCTGGTGTTCGACGGCGGCAGAAGCGCGCCGGTGCGCGGCGAACGTCTGTTCGTCGGCCTGCAGCAGGCGCGGCTCTATCAGGGTGCGACGCCGCTGCGCCCGGTTGCCTTTGCCGAAAGCGCCTGATATTTTCTCATGCGACAGCGGGCGGGAGTTTTCCCGCCCTTTTTTTGTTCGCTTTGCTTCGCCGGGAAACGCACCTTGACCACACTGCACAACACCATCGGCAATACGCCGCTGATCCGACTTCAGCGCCTGACGCCTGCCAACGGCAGCGAAATCTGGCTCAAGCTGGAAGGCAACAATCCCGCCGGCTCCGTCAAGGATCGCGCCGCTTGGTCGATGATCCATCAGGCCGAGCTGCGCGGCGACATCGCCCCAGGCGATCGCCTGATTGAGGCCACCAGCGGCAATACCGGCATCGCGCTGGCGATGATCGCCGCGATGAAAGGCTATGCGCTGCGCTTGCTGATGCCGGAAAATATGAGCCAGGAGCGACAGGACGCGATGCGCGCCTACGGCGCCGAGCTGGTGCTGGTGAGCCGCGAGCAGGGCATGGAGGGCGCGCGCGACAGGGCGCTGGCGATGATGGCGCGCGGCGAAGGCCATGTGCTCGACCAGTTCAACAATCCAGACAATCCGCTCGGCCACTACCAGACCACCGGCCCGGAGATCTGGCAGCAGAGCGCCGGCCGCCTGACCCATTTCGTCTCCAGCATGGGCACCACCGGCACCATTACCGGCGTCGGCCGCTATCTGAAAGAGCAGAGCGATCGCGTCAATATCATCGGCCTGCAGCCGGAAGAGGGCAGCGCCATTCCCGGCATCCGCCGCTGGCCGCAGGCCTATCTGCCGGGCATCTATCGGCCCGAACTGGTGGACGAGGTGATGGATATGGGCCAGGCGGAGGCGGAGGAGACGATGCGCGCGCTGGCGCGGCGCGAAGGGATCTTCTGCGGCGTCAGCTCCGGCGGCGCGGTGGCGGGCGCCTTGCGCATCGCACAGGCGCAGCCCGGCAGCGTGATCGTGGCGATCGTCTGCGATCGCGGCGATCGCTATCTCTCCACCGGCGTCTACCGTTAATTCCTCTCGCAAACGGCCCGCTGGTGCCTGCGGGCCATTTTTGTCTATAGTCTCCCTGAGCATCGTCTGACGTCGAATCTGTAAGGAACGCGTAAAATCGGCTGCGTCCGGCGCCCGCTCAGGACAAAATAGCGGCAATTCAGGCGAGAGAACACCATGAAAATTTTGTTAGTTGACGACGACCTTGAGCTGGGCACCATGCTCAGCCAGTACCTTATTGCGGAAGGCTTTGAAACCCAACTGGTATTAACCGGCAGCGCAGGCATCGAAGGGGCGCTTTCCGGGCAGTACACCGCCATGATCCTCGATATTATGCTGCCCGATATGAGCGGCATCGACGTGCTGCGCCAGGTGCGGCAGAACAGCCGCCTGCCGGTGATTATGCTGACCGCCAAAGGCGACAACATCGATCGCGTTATCGGCCTGGAGATGGGCGCCGACGACTACGTGCCGAAGCCCTGCTATCCGCGCGAGCTGGTGGCGCGTCTGCGCGCTGTGCTGCGCCGCTTCGAAGAGCAGGTGCCGCTGCCGGATAAAAAAGAGCTGCTGCGCTGGGGCGAGCTGACGCTTAATCCCGCTACCCGCATCACCGAGTGGCAGGGCAAAGCCTTCGACCTCACCGCGTCAGAGTTCAATTTGCTGGATCTGCTGATGCGCGCGCCGGATCGCGTGGTGTCAAAAGATGAGCTGTCGGAAAAAGGGCTGGGCCGCCCGCGCGAGGCGTACGATCGCAGCGTGGATGTGCATATCAGCAATATCCGTCAGAAGCTGGCGGCGCTCACCGCCGACAGCGTCAATATTGAAACGGTTCGCAGCATCGGCTATCGCATTCGATGAGACAGACCTATCGCGGCCGCATGTTCTGGAAGATCCTGATCGGCTTCTGGATCGTGTTCGTCATTATCAGCCAGCTGCTCTGGCTCGGCTTTAGCATCGCCGGTAATCGCCACGAGCCGCCGGAGATCATCGCCACGCGCCGCATCGTTAACCTGCAGATGGCGTCGGCGGTGTCGGTGCTGGAGCGCGGCGGGCCCAGCTCGCTCGACGATATGATGGCGGACTGGGAGCCTAACGACCGTCAGTTCTTTTCTGTCATCCAGCATACGCGGCCGGCGAACTCCGAGCCGCTGCCGGAAACCTTCAATCCGCCGTTTCAGGGCAAATTTCCGGATGTGATCGTGCGCTGGGTGAAAGGCGCGGACGGCAAAGAGTATGAGCTGCGCTACAACGTGAAAGGGCTGCGCGAAGACAGTTCGATGGGCATGGACGGACCGCGGCGCATTCTGAATATCCCCGAGCCGATGTTTGTTTTCGCTGGCTCGGTGGGGCTGCTGTTCAGCCTGCTGCTGGCGTGGAACCTGACGCGGCCGATGCGTCAGCTGCGCGAGGGCTTTTCGCGCGTGTCGAACGGCGACCTCAGCGTGCGGCTCTATCCGATGATGCGCAAGCGCCATGACGAACTCTCTACCGTCGCTGAGGCGTTCGACGCCATGGTGGAGCGGCTCGACACCCTGGTGCGCGCGCGCGAAGAGCTGCTGCACGATATTTCCCACGAGCTGCGTTCGCCGCTGGCGCGCCTGCAGCTGGCGACCGGCCTGGCGCGCCAGACGCCGGAAAGCGTTAACGCGTCGCTGGATCGCATCGACGAAGAGGCGCGGCGGCTGGATAAGATGATCGGCGAGCTGCTGACGCTGTCGCGCGCCGAGCATGAGAGCATCCCGGACGAACAATATTTCGACCTCACCGGTCTGGTGCACGCGGTGGTTACCGACGTGCGCTACGAGGCGCAGATCCCTGGCGTGAAGGTCGATTTTCACGTGGATGAAAATGCCGATTACACGGTGCGCGGCAACGCCGAGCTGATTCGGCGCGGCATTGAGAACGTGCTGCGCAACGCGCTGCGCTTCTCGCTGCCCGGTCAGCATATTCAGGTGCGGCTCAAGGCCGAGCAGCAGTGGCTGGCGATCCGCGTGCGCGATCAGGGGCCGGGAGTCGACGAAGAGAAGCTTTCCAGCATCTTCGATCCCTTTGTGCGGGTTAACTCGCCGCTGCTGGGCAAAGGCTATGGTCTGGGGCTGGCGATCGTGCGTAAGGTGGTGCTGGCGCACCACGGCGAGGTGCAGGCGATTAACCGGCCCGAAGGCGGGCTGGAGCTGACAATTCGTCTGCCGCGCTGGCAGGCGCAGGATAGGGGTGTCTGAGTAATATTTTTCACCCGCGTCGTCACCGCACAGAACAGAAACAAAAACGGCACCCAGTGGGTGCCGTTTTTCTTCGCTAAATCCGTTACTTCTTGATGCGGATCACCGGCGTCTCGCCCACGGTAACCTGACCAGAGAGCTTCACCAGCTCTTTAATCTCGTCCATGTTAGAGATCACCACCGGCGTCAGCGTGGATTTGGCTTTCTCTTCCAGCAGCGGCAGATCGAACTCGATAACCACATCGCCTTTCTTAACCTTCTGGCCTTCTTCCGCGATGCGCTTAAAGCCTTCACCTTTCAGCTCAACCGTGTCGATGCCGAAGTGCACAAACAACTCGATGCCGTTGTCAGACTCGATTGAAAACGCGTGGTTGGTCTCGAAAATCTTACCGATGGTGCCATCAACCGGCGCAACCATTTTGTTGCCGGTTGGCTTGATAGCGATACCGTCGCCAACGATCTTCTCGGCAAACACCACATCCGGTACGTCTTCAATGTTTACGATCTCGCCTGACAGAGGCGCAACAATATCAATCGTCCCAGATGTGCTTTCTGATTTATTGCCAAAAAGCTTGTCAAGAAAACCCATATTCTTCTCCTAAACAGTATTGTTGGGCCAGCGTCTCGTGGATCAGCAGAGTGTTTTCTCTTTGATGAACTTGTTGACCAGATTCATCAGTTCTTCCGCTGTAGGTTGAGCCAGAGCCTGCTCCGCCAGAGCCTTCGCATCTTCGAAATTAGTATTGCGAATGATTTTCTTAATGCCTGGGATTGAAATGGCACTCATGCTGAATTCGTCCAGCCCCATACCCAGTAACAGTAGTGTAGCACGTTCATCACCCGCCAGCTCACCGCACATGCCGGTCCACTTACCTTCGGCGTGAGAGGCGTCGATAACCTGCTTGATTAAGCCCAGAACGGAAGGCGTCATCGGGTTGTAGAGGTGAGAAATCAAATCATTACCACGATCCACCGCCAGAGTATACTGCGTCAGGTCGTTTGTCCCAATGCTGAAGAAGTCGACTTCTTTCGCCAGGTGACGAGCGATCACGGCAGAAGCTGGGGTTTCCACCATAATGCCCACTTCAATCGTCTCGTCGAACGCTTTGCCCTCTTCGCGCAGCTGCGCTTTCAGCAGCTCCAGCTCAGCTTTCAGGCTACGCACCTCTTCAACAGAGATAATCATCGGGAACATAATGCGCAGCTTGCCGAAGGCGGAGGCGCGTAAAATCGCGCGCAGCTGGGCATGCAGGATCTCTTTACGGTCCATGGCGATACGGATCGCGCGCCAGCCGAGGAACGGGTTCTCTTCTTTCGGCAGGTTCATGTAGGGGAGATCTTTGTCGCCGCCGATATCCATAGTGCGCACAATTACTGCCTGCGAGCCGACGGCTTCAGCCACAGCTTTGTACGCCTGGAACTGCTCATCTTCGGTCGGCAGCGAGTCGCGGTCCATAAACAGGAACTCGGTGCGGTAGAGGCCAACGCCTTCCGCGCCGTTGCGCTCGGCGCCCGCGACGTCGCGCACGGTGCCGATGTTGGCGCACACTTCAACCTGATGGCCGTCGAGCGTAATCGCCGGCAGATCTTTCAGCTTGGCCAGCTCATGTTTTTCGCTCAGATACTGGCTCTGTACCGCTTTCAGCTCTTCCAGCTCGCTCTCTGACGGGTTGACGTACACTTTGTTGTTCACGCCGTCGAGGATCAGGAAATCGCCGTTTTTCACCGTCGCGGTAACGCTGCCGGTGCCGACAATCGCCGGCAGCTCCAGCGAGCGCGCCATAATCGAGGTGTGCGAGGTACGGCCGCCGAGATCGGTGATAAAACCCAGCACCTTTTTCAGGTTCAGCTGTGCGGTTTCCGACGGGGTTAAATCTTTCGCTACCAGAATCGACTCGTCCTGGATGGCGCTCAGGTCGACAATATGCAGACCGAGAATGTTTTGCAGCAGACGTTTGCCGATGTCGCGTACGTCAGCCGCGCGTTCTTTAAGGTATTCGTCGTCCAGCTCTTCCAGCGCTTTCGCCTGACCGTCGATAACGGAGTAGGCGGCGGCGTCGGCCGATGCGTGATCTTTCTTGATCAGGTCGATGATTTCCTGCTCCAGCTCTTCGTCTTCCAGCAACATGATGTGGCCTTCGAAGATGGCTGCTTTCTCTTCACCAAGCGTTTCACCCGCTTTCACTTTGATGGCTTCCAGCTGCTGCGCAGCCTGGGCGCGGCCATCAAGGAAGCGTTTTACTTCCTGATCAACCTGGTCATCAGAAATCTTCTTGCGGTTGATGACGATCTCATCCTCAATCAACAGCAGAGCTTTGCCGAAAGCGATACCTGGTGATGCTAAAATGCCTGAAATCATAACCCTACCTTTTAATCACGATGGCTCTTTGACCCAATGCGTTGCCATTGTCGCGGGAGCTGTACTCTACGGATGTGATAACGCGGACGAGTTGTCCGCGATCAAGATGTTTGCACTCAATGGGGCAAAGGAGTCGGTATAACGCTAAAGCTGAGCGGATTACTCCAGTTCAGCCATCAGTTTAACCAGATGCTCAACGGCCTGCTGCTCATCTTCGCCTTCTGCGGAGAGCGTCACAACCGTGCCCTGAGTCAGGCCCAGCGTCTGCAGTTTAAACAGGCTCTTGGCGCTGGCGGATTTACCGTTAGAGGTGACGGTGATTTCTGACTGGAACGCTTTCGCTTCCTTAACAAACTGCGCGGCAGGGCGAGTGTGAAGACCATTAGGCGCGGTGATAGTAACTTCTTGCTGGAACATTCTGTTTCCCCAACGTTATCAGGTTTGGTGTTATGGACTTAAAGTCTAGCCTGGAGCCGTAACTTTAGCCTGTGTAGGTGCGCGGGTATAGCGTTACGCTGACCATTAAATGCGCTTGAATGAGTGTGTCATTCCAGTTGAAGGGTCAAAATCCCTGTCGAGCGCTTCAGCTGCTAATTATGCCGTGATTCGCCGTTTCGCCAAATGCGTAAATCGATTCAGCTTGATCCACTTCAAGGGCGGATTAATTTCAGGCACCGAAATAATTGGCAGCTTAAATACCAGAGCTGAGTCACTGAAATCAATCTGGGCGGTGGTGAAAGTGCGATCTACGCCACAAAAAAGCACCCATTTGGGTGCTTTTTTCAACGTTTTCGGAATCTGGCGTTACTGCTGCAGCTCTTTCTCGGTGAAAAGATCGGCAAACAGCGCGGTGCTGAGATAGCGCTCGCCAGAGGAGGGCAGGATGACCACAATGTTCTTGTTAGCGAAGGCTTCATCTTCCTGCAGCTTGAGCGCTGCGGCGACGGCTGCGCCGGAAGAGATGCCCGCCAGAATGCCTTCTTCTTCCATCAGCTGACGCGCCGTGCTGATCGCCTCTTCGTTGGTGATCGCCACTACGCGGTCAACCAGGTCGAGATCGAGGTTGCCGGGAATAAAGCCGGCGCCGATACCCTGAATCTTGTGGGGACCCGGTTTAATCTCTTCACCGGCGATCGCCTGAGCAATCACCGGTGAATCGGTCGGTTCCACCGCCACGGTAATCAGCTCTTTCTTGCCTTTGGTATTTTTGATGTAGCGCGAGACGCCGGTCAGCGTGCCGCCGGTGCCGACGCCGGCGATAAACACGTCTACCGCGCCGTCGGTATCTTCCCAGATTTCAGGACCGGTGGTTTTCTCGTGAATTTCCGGGTTGGCCGGATTGCTGAACTGCTGCAGCAGCACATATTTGTCGGGATCGCTGGCGACAATCTCTTCCGCCTTAGCGATAGCGCCTTTCATGCCTTTCGGCCCTTCGGTCAGCACCAGGTTAGCACCCAGCGCCTTCAGCAGCTTGCGACGCTCGACGGACATGGTTTCCGGCATGGTCAGGGTCAGCTTGTAGCCGCGCGCGGCGGCGACATAGGCCAGCGCGATGCCGGTATTGCCGCTGGTCGGCTCGACCAGCTCAACGCCAGGTTTCAGAATACCGCGTTTTTCTGCGTCCCAAATCATATTGGCACCGATACGGCATTTTACGCTGAAGCTCGGGTTACGGGATTCTACCTTCGCCAGAATGCGGCCGTTACCGATGCGGTTCAGTCGAACCAGTGGCGTATGACCAATTGTCAACGAGTTATCTTCATAGATCTTACTCATGGCCTGTCCTTAACTGTATGAATTATTGGGAACCCACTGAGCATACCCTTTCTGTCTTCGCGCGGAAGGAAAGAAAACGCATATCTATATGTCCCCGCGCAATAAGCCCTGCTAAAAATTGCATAAGGCGCTCTGAAGAGTACTAGCGTAGCTCAGTGCGCCCCAGTTGCCCGCGATAGCGATCGACCCACATCGCCGTCGCGCCGCACACCGCCACCGGCATAATCGCCAGGTTAAGGATGGGGATCATAGTGAACAGGCTCACCAGCGCGCCGAACTGCATATTGGCCGTTTTATGGCGACGCAGCGCGCCGCGCATCTGCTGAAAACTGACCTTATGGTTATCGAACGGATAGTCGCAGTACTGCACGGAGAGCATCCAGGCGCTAAACAGAAACCACAGCACCGGCGCCACCGTCTGGCCGAAGCCAGGAATAAAATAGAGCAGCAGCAGGCCGAGCGCGCGCGGCAGATAGTAGCCGAGCTTTTGCAGTTCGCGCTTCATGATGCGCGGCAAATCTTTCATCATCGCCAGCCAGCCGCTGTCCGGCAGCGGTTTGCCCGTCAGACGGCCCTCCAGCTGCTCTGCCAGCAGGCCGCAAAAAGGCGCGGCGATCCAGTTGGCAATAGTAGAAAAGAAGTAGCTGAACACCAGCACGATAGAGATCACCGACAGCGGCCAGAGCAGATAGCTCAACCACTGCAGCCAGTCGGGGATCTGCGCCATCAGCCGCGGGATCCAGCTGCCCAGCTGGTAAAACAGCCAGACGAAAGCGCCGCCCAGCAGCAGGATATTGACCAGCAGCGGAATAATCACGAAACGCCGGATACCTGGCAGACGAACCAGTCTCCAGCCCTCGCTAAAATAGTGCACGCCGTTGTAACGTGAGACAGTGTTCTCTCGGGCCATACAGGCAACTCTCCAGGAAATAATCAGGCGAGACCATGATAACCTGGCTTTTTCTCCTGACCATGAGGCGATTGTGTGAAAAAACAGCAAAAAAACGTGGGGTGACTATCTTATTTGTCAGAAAATACTGCACGAGCTTGCACTTGTTTAGCTGGGCAAATACAGTTAGAGGATAAAGTTTGCCGCGGTGGCAAGGTATTGGAACAACAGAGAATACAATGATGCAGGATTTGCGTCTGATATTAATCGTTGTTGGCGCGATCGCCATTATAGCGCTCCTTCTTCACGGGCTGTGGACCAGCCGTAAAGAGCGTTCGTCAGTGTTCCGCGATCGCCCGCACAAAAGGCTCAAACAGCGCGACCAGCGCGACGATGAAGAGGGTCTGACCGACGACGAAGAGAGCGTCGGCGACGTTCGCGTGCGTCATGAGCGACCGCATCAGGAGCCGCGCATCGACACTTTCCAGGACGAGCAGCAGGACGATGCGCCGGTGTTTAGCGCCACGGCGGAGACGCCGCGTCAGCCCGCCGCGCGTCCGCAGTCTCAGCCGCAGCCGGAAAACGATCCGCTGCTGGCGCCGCAACCGCCGCGCCAGCCGTCTCAGCCGCCGCGTGCGCAACCTCAGCCGGTTCGCCCCCCAGCGCCGCAGGAGCCCGCGCCGCGCTTTGCGCCCGCTCAGCCGATTCAGGCCGATCCGCTGCTCGATTTAGATCCGCTGGAAGCGGCCCAGCCAGAGCCAGAGTACCAGGCAGAGCCGCAGCAGCCCGTTTCTCACCCGCATGAGCATGCTGCGCCGCAGCCTGCTGAGCCGGTGCATCAGGACGCGCCGAAAGCGCCAGGCAAGCCGAAAGAGACGGTGCTGGTGCTGCACGTTGCGGCTCACGCGGGCGGCACGCTGAACGGTGAAGCGCTGCTGCAGGGCATTCTGCAGGCGGGCTTCCAGTTCGGCGAAATGAATATTTTCCATCGTCATCTCAGCCCGGCGGGCAGCGGCCCGGTGCTGTTCAGCCTCGCCAATATGGTGAAGCCAGGCTCGTTTAACCCGGATGAAATGTCCGATTTCGCCACGCCAGGCATCTCCATCTTTATGATGGTGCCTTCCTACGGTGATGCGAACCAAAACTTTAAGCTGATGCTGCAGTCCGCACAGCGTATCGCCGATGATGTTGGCGGCGTGGTGCTGGATGATGAGCGCCGCATGATGACGCCGCAGAAGCTGGAAACCTATAAAAACCGCATTCGCGACGTGATCGAATCCCGAGAATAAGCCAGACCGTTAATCCTGATTCACCAAACCCCCGCCTGTCGGGGGTTTTTTATCTGATGGGGCAATATGAAATCCGTTCAGGACCAAATCACCGAACTGCGCACCACGCTGCGCCATCATGAGTACCTCTACCACGTTATGGACGCGCCCGAGATACCGGACGCTGAATATGACCGCCTGATGCGCGAACTGCGCGCGCTGGAAGAGCAGCATCCCGAGCTGATCACCGCCGACTCGCCGACCCAGCGCGTCGGCGCCGCGCCGCTAACGGTATTCGAGCAGGTGCGCCATGAGGTGCCGATGCTGTCGCTCGATAATACCTTCGACGAAGCCGGCTTCCTCGCCTTTAACAAGCGCGTGCAGGATCGCCTGAAAACAGGCGACGATATCGCCTACTGCTGTGAACTGAAGCTGGACGGCCTGGCGGTGAGCCTGCTGTATGAAAACGGCCTGCTGACGCGCGCCGCCACCCGCGGCGACGGCACCACCGGCGAGAACATCACCACCAACGTCCGCACTATTGGCGCCATCCCGCTGCGCCTGAAGGGCGATGACTTTCCTGCGCGGCTGGAAGTGCGCGGCGAAGTCTTTATGACGCAGCGCGGCTTCGAGAAGCTAAACGCCGAAGCGCGCCGCACCGACGGCAAAATTTTCGCCAACCCGCGCAACGCCGCGGCCGGCTCGCTGCGCCAGCTCGATCCGCGCATTACCGCGAAGCGTCCGCTGACCTTTTTCTGCTACGGCTTCGGCCTGCTGGAAGGCGGCGAACTGCCGGGCAGCCACTATGCGCGTCTGCAGCAGTTCAAAGCCTGGGGCCTGCCGGTGAGCGACCGCATCAGGCTGGTGCACAGCGCGGAAGAGGCGCTGGCCTTCTACCGCCATGTCGAGGAGACGCGTCCCGACCTGGGCTTCGATATCGACGGCGTGGTGATTAAAGTCGACTCGCAGGCGCTGCAGGAGCGGCTCGGCTTTGTGGCGCGCGCGCCGCGCTGGGCGGTGGCCTTCAAGTTTCCGGCGCAGGAGCAGATGACCGTGGTGCGCGACGTCGAGTTTCAGGTGGGCCGCACCGGCGCGGTGACGCCGGTGGCGCGGCTGGAGCCGGTGCTGGTAGCGGGCGCAATGGTGAGCAACGCCACGCTGCACAACGCCGATGAGATCGCGCGCCTGGGGCTGCGTATCGGCGACAAAGTGGTGATCCGCCGCGCCGGTGACGTTATCCCGCAGGTGGTGAACGTGGTGCTCTCTGAGCGTCCGGCAGACGCGCGCGAGGTGGTGTTTCCTACCCACTGTCCGGTGTGCGGATCGGACGTTGAGCGCGTCGAGGGCGAAGTGGTTACCCGCTGCACCGGCGGGCTAATCTGCGGCGCACAGCGCAAAGAGGCGCTGAAGCACTTTGTGTCGCGCCGCGCGATGGACGTTGAGGGGCTGGGCGACAAAATTATCGACCAGCTGGTCGAGACCGAATATGTCAAAACCCCGGCGGATCTCTTCCGGCTGACGCCGGAGAAGCTGCTTGGCCTCGATCGTATGGGACCGAAATCGGCGCAGAACGTGGTGAACGCGCTGGAGAAGGCGAAGTCGACCACCCTGGCGCGTTTCCTCTATGCGCTCGGCATTCGCGAAGTGGGCGAGGCGACCGCTGCCAACCTGGCGAACCACTTCGGCGAGCTGCAAAAAGTGATGGATGCCGATCTGGAGGCGCTGATCGCGGTGCAGGACGTCGGCACCGTTGTCGCCACTCACGTGCGTAACTTTATGGACGAGGAGAGCAACCGCGAAATCATTCGCCAGCTGGTGGAGGAGATCGGCGTGCACTGGCCGGCTATTGAGGTGGTGAAGGCGGAGGAGATCGACAGCCCCTTCGCCGGCAAAACCGTGGTGCTGACCGGCTCGCTGACCCAGCTGACGCGCGACGAGGCGAAAGATCGCCTGACCGCGCTGGGCGCGAAGGTCAGCGGCAGCGTATCGAAAAAAACCGACCTGGTTATCGCGGGCGAAGCGGCGGGCTCTAAGCTGGTCAAAGCGCAGGAGCTGGGCATTGAGGTGATCGACGAAGCCGAAATGATCCGCCTGCTGGACGCCTGATATGGACAAGGCACAGCTGGTTGAAATCGCCAATACGGCGATGCCGTTCGGCAAATATAAAGGCTGCCTGCTGATCGATCTGCCGGAGCCCTATCTGCTGTGGTTTGCGCGCAAGGCGGAGTTTCCCTCAGGGCGCTTAGGCGAGCTGATGCAGCTTACGCTTGCCATCAAGGTGGAAGGGCTGGAAGGCCTGGTAAAACCGCTTAAACGCACGACGTAAAAAAGCCCGCTTCGGCGGGCTTTTTGTTACTTCTGCGACTCGACCACGGTTGGCTTCACCTGCTGCGCCAGCTGCTTGTCGTGGCTGGCTTTATAGCGCTGGGCGATATAGGAGCAGACCATCAGCTGCACCTGATGGAAGATCATCAGCGGCAGCACGATAATCCCCACCGCGCTGGCTGGAAACAGAATATTGGCCATCGGCACGCCGTTCGCCAGGCTCTTTTTCGAGCCGCAAAACAGCACCACGATCTCATCGGCGCGGTTAAAGCCGAACAGGCGCGAGGCGGCGATGTTGATCGCCAGCACCAGCGCCAGCAGCAGCACGCAGCCCGCCAGAATCCACAGCAGCGTATCGATGCCGACGCGATGCCAGATGCCGTTGACCACCGCTTCGCTAAAGGCGGAGTAGACCACCAGCAGAATCGAGGTCTGGTCGGTTTTGCCGATCAGGCCGCGATGTTTTTCCACCCAGCCGGCAATCCAGCGACGCGACAGATGACCCAGCACGAAAGGCACCAGCAGCTGCAGCATAATCTTGCCGACCTGCTCAAGCCCGTTGGTCGGCGCGCTGCTGTGCACGTCCATCACCAGATTCACCAGCAGCGGCGAAATAAAGACGCCCAGCAGGCTAGAGGCCGAGGCGCTGCACACTGCCGCCGCGACGTTGCCGCCCGCCATGGAGGTAAAGGCGATAGCGGACTGCACGGTGGCGGGCAGAATGCAGAGATAGATAAAGCCGGTATAGATCTCCGCGCTGACGTTCACCGGATGCCACCAGACGATCAGCAGGCCGATTATCGGGAAGAGCACAAAGGTGCTGAACATAATCCACAGGTGCAGCCGCCAGTGGCTGCTGCCCGCAATGATCTTTTCGCGCGACAGTTTGGCGCCGTGCATAAAAAAGAGCAGGGCGATAGCGGCCGTGGTCAGGTATTCAAAGATGTCGACAAAGACGCCTTTAGCGGGCAAGAAGGTGGCCAGCAGCACCGTGATGATCAGTTTGATCATCATCGGATCGAGTCGCAGAAATCCCATTGTTAAAATCCGGTTAAAAATTACATGCAGTGATTGTGCGCGAAGCGGGTTTAGAAATAAAATTGATTTATTGCATTAATCTATGAGCTATTTAGATGAATTACACGCTACGTCAGCTGCGCACCTTTGTCGCCGTCGCCCATCACGGCGGATTTAGTCAGGCCGGGCAGGCGATTGGGCTAAGTCAGTCAGCGGTCAGCCACAGTATTAAAGAGCTGGAGGCGGCCATCGGCGTACGGCTGCTGGACCGCACCACGCGCGAGGTGATGCTGACGGAGGCGGGGCAGCAGCTGGCGTCGCGCATGGCGAGCCTGCTGGAGGAGATGAACTCTACGCTGCTCGATATTCGTAGCTATGGCGAGCAGCGCAGCGGCACGGTGCGCATCGCCGCCAGCCAGACCATCTCCGCGCACCTGATGCCGCAGTGCCTCGCCGCCAGCCAGCAAAGCTATCCCGACATCAGGGTGATTCTGCATGACCGGATGCAGCAGGTAGTGTTGCAGAGCGTACGCAATGCCGAGGTCGATTTCGGCATCGTTATCGGGCCGCTTAACAGCAGCGATCTCGACTGTCAGCCGATTCTGGACGAGCCTTTTTTGCTGCTGTGCCGCAGCGACGATCCGCTGGCCGCCGTGGCTAAGGCGCAGTGGCGCATGCTGGCGGGACGCGACATGGTGCTGCAGGATTACGCATCGGGCAGTCGGGTGTTGATTGACGCGGCGCTGCGTCAGCAGGAGGTTGAGATTAACGTGGTGCAGGATATCGGCCATCCGGCAACGCTGTTTCCCATGGTCGATGCGGGCATCGGCATCAGTATCTTGCCGGCGCTGGCGTTGCCGCTTCCAGCGGGCAGGGCGCTGACTGTGCGGCGGCTCTATCCGGAAATCAACCGCAGCCTGGTGCTGGTCAAGCGGAAAAACCGTTCGCTGACGCCAGCGGCGCAGGCGATCTGGCAGGAAGCGCGTCAGCAGGCGACGCTGCTGACGCAACAACGCGCGATCAATCCGGCGTTTTAGATATAGACGTTAATCTTGTTGGTTTCTGTGGGGCGGTTAACGCCGTCAGCAGCCTGCACGCCGCTCACCTGTTTTGCCGGTTCGCTGTTCTGCTGCGCCTGCTCAGTTTGCTTCTGCTCAAGCTGGGCGATCTGCGCTTCGAGCATGGCGATCTGCGACTGGTACATCTGCTCCATTTCGGACTTCTGCTCGTCGGTCAGATCCTGATTATCCGACAGCTCTTTGACCTGCTTCGTGATGCTCTGGATCTGCTTGTTGAGCGCAGAAATCTGCGACGATACGCTGGCGCTGCTGCTGCCGGCGCTACTGCCTGTACTGGCTGATAAAGCGGATATTGATGACATGGTCTTTCTCCTTGCAAATAGACATGATCGTTATCGGTTCGGGAGAAAAACGCTTGAGGCAGGAAAGCGTTAAGGTTTGGAAAAGATTGGGAAAGCTACTCCTGATTTTTCTCAAACGCCGCACGATGCCACATAAAGGCGCGCGGGAGGGGCCGTGAAGTAAAGCGTCCGACGCAGGGAAGCGGCGGCCGAGGCCACACGGACGTGTTCACGCCGACTTTACGTAACGGCCCCTCCCGTGCGCCTGAAAGGCACTAACCCACAGCGCGCAGAAACGAAAAAAGCGCCTGGAAGGCGCTTTTCTCTGAATGGGTGGGTCGTGCAGGATTAGCCTCGGCCCGTCCGGGGCCTCGCCCTGCGGGTGATGCTGCGCATCAGCCTGAATCGCTCCGGGCGATTCAGTCGAACCCTGTTTTTTCTCAAACGCCGCACGATGCCACATAAAGGCGCGCAGGATGGGCCGTGAAGTAAAGCGTCCGCCGCAGGGAAGCGGCGGCCGAGGCCACACGGACGTGTTCACGCCGACTTTACGTAACGGCCCATCCCGTGCGCCTGAAAGGCACTAACCCACAGCGCGCAGAAACGAGAAAAGCGCCTTAAAGGCGCTTTTCTCTGAATTGGTGGGTCGTGCAGGATTCGAACCTGCGACCAATTGATTAAAAGTCAACTGCTCTACCAACTGAGCTAACGACCCGAAGTGGTGGGTGATGACGGGCTCGAACCGCCGACCCCCTCCTTGTAAGGGAGATGCTCTACCAACTGAGCTAATCACCCACTTCGGTACTGCTTAACAAGAGCGTCATCTGACTAAGATATGGTGGGTGATGACGGGCTCGAACCGCCGACCCCCTCCTTGTAAGGGAGATGCTCTACCAACTGAGCTAATCACCCATATCTTATCTCTTGTTCACTGCGGGCCACCTTTAGAGTGGTGGGTGATGACGGGCTCGAACCGCCGACCCCCTCCTTGTAAGGGAGATGCTCTACCAACTGAGCTAATCACCCCCGCTGTGTGGAGTCGCATTATAGGGATCCTTCGAAGTGAGTCAACGCTTTTTAAAACTAAAATGCGCGTTCGCTTCAAAATTAGGCATCCCGCACTGCTTTTAGCCAATGTGCTGGTTTTATTAGCAGAAACCCGCCTCTTTACCCCTTTGCGCCGACGCGCAGTCATTGAGGATTCAACGCCAGGTGCTAGAATGTGCGCACTGTTTTTCGCGTCTAACCCGTTTTTTGTCATCCAGACAACGAACCCGCGCATCTAAGGCACTGCTGAATGAAAATCAAAACTCGCTTCGCGCCCAGCCCAACCGGCTACCTGCATGTCGGCGGCGCACGTACCGCGCTCTACTCCTGGCTCTTCGCTCGTCACAGCCAGGGCGAATTCGTCCTGCGCATCGAAGACACCGACCTCGAGCGTTCGACGCCGGAAGCTATCGAAGCCATTATGGACGGCATGAACTGGCTGAGCCTGGACTGGGACGAAGGCCCGTACTACCAGACCAAACGCTTTGATCGCTACAACGCGGTCATTGACGAGATGCTGGACGCCGGCACCGCCTATAAATGCTACTGCTCGAAAGAGCGTCTGGAGCAGCTGCGCGAAACCCAAATGGCCAACGGCGAAAAGCCGCGTTACGACGGCCGCTGCCGCGACAGTCACGAACATCACGCGGCGGATGAGCCGTGCGTGGTGCGCTTCCGCAACCCGCAGGAAGGCTCGGTCATTTTCGACGACCAGATCCGCGGCCCCATCGAGTTCAGCAACCAGGAACTCGACGACCTGATTATCCGCCGCACCGACGGTTCGCCCACCTATAACTTCTGCGTCGTCGTCGATGACTGGGACATGGGCATCACCCATGTGATCCGCGGCGAAGACCATATCAACAACACGCCGCGCCAGATCAACATCCTCAAGGCGATTGGCGCGCAGGTGCCGGTGTACGCGCACGTCTCGATGATCCTCGGCGACGACGGCAAAAAACTCTCTAAGCGTCACGGCGCGGTGGGCGTGATGCAGTATCGCGACGACGGCTACCTGCCGGAAGCGCTGCTCAACTACCTGGTGCGTCTGGGCTGGTCCCATGGCGATCAGGAGATCTTCACAATTCCAGAGATGAAAGAGCTGTTTACGCTGGACGCCGTGAGCAAATCCGCCAGCGCGTTCAACACGGAAAAGCTGCAGTGGCTGAACCATCACTACATTAACAGCCTGGCGCCGGAATATGTGGCGACCCATCTGCAGTGGCACATTGAACAGCAGAATATCGACACGCGCACCGGCCCGGAGCTGGCGAAGCTGGTGACGCTGCTGAGCGAACGCTGCAAGACCCTGAAAGAGATGGCGGCTTCCTGCCGTTACTTCTATGAAGAGTTCGATGCATTCGATGCCGACGCGGCGAAGAAACATCTGCGCCCGGTGGCGCGTCAGCCGCTGGAAGTGGTGCGCGACAAACTGGCCGCCATCACCGACTGGACGGCGGAAAACGTGCACCATGCGATTCAGAGCACGGCGGACGAGCTGGAAGTTGGGATGGGCAAGGTCGGCATGCCGCTGCGCGTCGCTGTAACCGGCGCAGGGCAGTCGCCTGGCCTGGACGTAACCGTGGAAGCGATTGGACAGCGCCGCAGCGTGGCGCGCATTGAAAAAGCGCTGGCCTTTATCGCGGAGCGCGAGGCGCAGGCCTGACAAACAAAAACCGGAAGCGCGATGCTTCCGGTTTTCTTTATTCTTCGCTGATCCCCAGCCGTTGCAGCACGCCTTTAATTCCTTCGCGCAAAATCATCGCCGCCAGCAGATCCTGCTCGTTCTGCGTCATTTGCTGTACAGAACTTAATAGTAACGCAGGTAAAGAATGCTGTTGCGAAGTATACGAGGCGTTGGGTTCGTTCAGGTTGCGCATGGACTGAATAAAGCTTTTCACGCGCTCGTCAATATGAATCAATCTCGCTTTACCGCCTTGTACGCCGGGCTTCGGCGTCGTGGTCCAGTTCTCTCGTTTGATCCATTTGTTCACCGTCTGGCGACTATAACCCGTTTCATTCGCGAGTTCTTCGGGGGTTAACCATTCCTTTTTCACGATGCTGTCCCTGTTTAATACATTAGTTCTACATATTACAGCAAATCGTTACGCGATAAAGTAACACAGAGGGAATTTGCCTTTTGCCTCGCGACAAAAGGCAAAAAAATTACTGCGCGGTGCCGACGGCTTCGGCAGAAGGGCGGAAGGCGAGGAAGTAGGCGAGGCCAACAAAGACCGCGCCGCCGACGCCGTTGCCCAGGAACACGGCGACGAAATTCGGCAGATACTCTGCCCAGCTCAGCTGACCGGCAAAAATGGCCGCTGGCACGATAAACATATTGGCGACGACGTGCTGGAAGCCGATCGCCACGAAGGCCATGACCGGGAACCACATACCGAAGATTTTACCCACCACATCTTTACTGGCGAACGCCAGCCACACCGCCAGGCAGACCAGCCAGTTGCAGCCGATGCCGGAGATAAAGGCGTGCAGGAAGTCCGCGTGCACTTTGGCGCTGGCGATAGCGACGGTCTTCTTCAGGTAGTCGCCTTCCGTCATGCCGAGCATATGGCCGAAGAACCAGGCGATAGCCAGGCTGCCGATAAAGTTGGCGATAGTGACCCAGAACCAGTTGCGCAGCACGGCAAAGCCGCTGATGCGACGCGCGAACCAGGCGACCGGCATGGTCATCATGTTGCCGGTCAGCAGTTCGCCGCCCGCCAGCACGGTCAGGATCAAACCGACCGGGAAAACCGCCGCGCCCAGCAGGCCGCCAAACGAGCCCCAGTCCGCCGGCAGCGAGTTGATAACGTGCAGGTCAAGCAGGAAGCCGGTGGCGATAAAGGCGCCCGCCATAAAGCCAAGAATTAATAAAGTGGGAATGGAGGCGCGGCTTTTAGTGACGCCAGCCTGAATCGCCAGTTGGGCGATCTCTTTAGGTGAATGCAGCGACATAGTATCTCGAATATTATTGATAGTTGTGACAGGGATGGTGTTGTAAAAAGGCGTGGGCAGCGATGTCCACGTTAGTTAGCCGGCTAAGTTTTACACGGCTTTTAACGGAAAACAAGAAAAATCCTAAAGGCTATGTAACCGTAATTTAACCTTAAAGAAGCCGGCGCACGCGAATAACCCAGGCACGCGTCGGCGGCGCGCGTTGCTGGCGATAAAAGCGGCTTAAAAACAGCGCACTCCGCGAGTTGCCGCCTTTTTCAGCGATCGAACCGCCTTTTGAGTATTTGACGTTGACACTCCGAAAGGGGTTTCATATTATGCCGTCCGTCGAGAACATCCGACGGTTTTTTCGGTTCGGGGCTATAGCTCAGCTGGGAGAGCGCCTGCATGGCATGCAGGAGGTCAGCGGTTCGATCCCGCTTAGCTCCACCAAATCGCATCCCAACGATTTGGCACTGAAAAAACGATTCCAGATGTGGGGGTATAGCTCAGCTGGGAGAGCGCTTGCATGGCATGCAAGAGGTCAGCGGTTCGATCCCGCTTATCTCCACCATTCTCTAAGTCCTGACTTCTCAGGCACCTTTCAAAATCCTGGTTCTGCCGCAAAAAAAGAGCGACATCGCTGCCGCCCCTTTTTCGCACGTTTATGCCGTTGCGCTTTGCTTCTCCGGCTGCAGCACGCGAAAGCCGTGCGTGCCGTCGCGATCCAGCTGCGCCACCAGACCAAACTCCCAGTCAAGATAGGCCTGCATCGTCGCCGCATCGATATCGGTGCCTTCATACGGGCGGCGATAGCGATCGATAGCGGGCGACAGCAGCTGCTCATCGCCGGCTTGCGTCGGCAGTCCGGCGTTGCGCCAGGCGCTGTTGCCGCCCGCCAGCAGATAAACCGGCTTGCTGGTCAGCGCCGCAACCTGTTCAACCGCATAGCCCGCCAGCAGGCTGCTGCCGCAGGTCAGCACATAGCGTTCCGCTGCGGGCAGCGCGGCCAGTCCCTGCTGCTGCAGCGTCGAGCGCAGCAGCCAGGCGGCGCCGGGAATATGGCTGGCGACGTGGTTGGCGCGCGTGGTGAAGTCCAGCACCTGAGTATCGCCCTGTTTTAGCCAGTCGCTTAGCTGCTGCGGCGAAACCGTCTCGGCGCGCGGCGCGGCGGGCACCTGCGCCGACCAGCCGCCTGTCGCGCTAAAGTCGCGCGGCTGCAGGCTGTCAAGCACCGCGACATCCCAGCCCATCTGCGCCAGCCAGGAGGCGGTCATGCTGGCGCGCACGCCGTCGTTATCCACCAGCACGATACGCGCGCCGCGCACGCTGGCGTAGTGGTCGGTCTCCTGCACCAGCTGGCCGCCCGGCACGTGACGGCTGCCCGGCAGATGGCCAGCGGCATACTCCTCGGCGTCGCGCACGTCGAACAGATAGGTGGTGCGCGCCTCCTGCTGCCAGCGCGCCAGCGTCGCGGCGTCGATGCGCGCCACGCCGGCGCGATCCGCCACCTGACGCGCCTGCGCCACGGCATGGCGCTGCGCGGTCTCGCTGGTGGCGCCATAGCGGCGGCTCTGCTGCTGCTCAAGCGACAGGCCCGCCAGCGTCCAGCCAATGGTGCCGTTGCGCAGCGCATACACCGGATTGCGGATGCCGGCGTTGACCAGCGACTGGGTGCCGATAATGCTGCGGGTGCGGCCTGCGCAATTGACGATCACCGTGGTGTCGGGCGAGGGCGCGATATCGCGCACGCGCAGCAGCAGCTCGCCGCCCGGCACGCTGATGCCGCCGGGAATCGACATGGTGTGGTATTCATCAAAGCGGCGCGCGTCGAGCACCACCACGTCCGCCTTATCGCGCAGCAGCGCGTCGACCTGCTCGGCCGCCAGCGACGGCGTCTGGTTATGATGCTCCACCAGCTCGCCAAACGCTTTGCTCGGCGAGTTCACATCGATAAACAGCTCGCCGCCCGCTGCCCGCCAGCCCGCCAAATCGTCCTTTAGCAGGGCGATATCGCTGTAGCCCCAGGCGGCCGCGCGTTCCGCCGCCGCCTGCGCCAGGCCCTCGCCGTTGTCGTACAGCGTCACTGGCGTGTCGCGGCGCGGAATGCGATCCAGCCACTCCAGCTCCAGCTTAGAGAGTGGAATATTGACCGCGAATAGCGGATGCCCTTGCGCATAGCGCGCTTCATCGCGCACGTCGACCAGCGCCACTTCCTGCTGCTGGCGCAGCGCCTGCTGGATCTCTGCGGCGTCGCGCAGAGGAAAATGTTTAGCCATGTGAAAGATCCCAAATGTTAGGTAAGTAGCGGCTGCTGTAGCCGGAGATAAAAGGTTTTTCGCTGCCGTCTTCGCCATAGACCGCGCGCGACACCGCGCCGATATTGGCGCCGTAGACGTGAATGCTGAGGGAGACGCGATCGTCGAAGGCGTTGCTGACGCGATGAATATCGCCAACGCGCGGCGAGACCGCGTCGATATGGCCTGGTTCCAGGCGAACCGGCGCGCCATCCGCCACCAGCCCACCGTTATCCAGCCTGAAGCCCTGCGACACTTCCGCGCCGCGCAGCATGCCGATCAAGCCCCAGACACGATGATCGTGCACCGGGGTTTGCTGGCCGGGACCCCAGACAAAGCTCACCACCGAGAAGCGCTGCTGCGCGTCGGCATACAGCAGATACTGCTGATAGTGCTGCGGGTGCGGCTGGGCAAACGCGTCATCCAGCCAGTCGTCATGCTGCAACAGCGGCCGCAGCAGTTCGCTGCCGCGCTCCAGAATTACGGCCTCATCCGGCTGCTGATCCAGCAGCGCGGCGAGCTGCGCGACAAAATCGCGCAGGCGATGGTGTTGACGTTCGCTCACGATTTATTCTCCTTATAGTGCTGCGCCACCTGATTGGCGCCGCTCGCCAGGCTGAAGTCAAAGGCGCCGCTGACGTCGACCGCTTTGGGCAGCACCTGATAGCGATGGAAGAAGTCGGCGGATTTTTGCAGCGTCGCGATAAGCGAGGGATCGAACACCAGCGGGCGAATGCGCGCGTCGGCGATCCAGCTGCGCGTAATGGCGGTCGGCATATTGAGCGACTTGCCCAGCGCCTGTGCGAACGGCTCTGGATGCTGCGCCGCCCAGACCTGCGCCTTCGCCAGTCGCGTCAGCAGATCGGCGATCGCCTTGCGTTTTTCCGTATCGGCCAGCGCCTCTTTGCGTGCCAGCGCATAGGAGTAGCCGGACATAATGCCGCTGCCGCCGCCCTGCGGCACGCGCACCGTGCCGTCAACCTGGGTTGAGGTGGCGATATAGGGTTCCCACGGCGCCCAGGCAGAGACCGCGCCGGAGGTCAGCGCCGCGCGGCCGTCCACCGGGCCGAGAAAGCGCAGCGTCACCTCATCGGGCTTCAGCCCGGCGCGCTCCAGCAGGCCGAGGATGAGATAGTGTCCCCAGCCGCCGCGATTGACGGCGATCTGCTTGCCTTTCAGATCCTGCAGGCGATGGATACCGGCATCGGGACGCGTCAGCAGCGCGATGCTGTCGGGATTGTTCTGCCACGCGCCGACCGCTTTTACCGGCGCGCCGGCGGCATAAACGAACAGAAAAGGCAGATCGCCGGTAAAGCCGAGGTCCAGCGCGCCCGCGTTCAGCGCCTCCTGCACCGGCGCGCCGGAGTCGAATGCGGTGAGCTTCAGCTCATAGGGCAGGTTATCCAGCTCGCCAGAGGCTTTCAGCGAGGCGAAGCGATCCCCTTTGACATCGCCGAGACGCAGCGTCACTTTTTCGGCGGCAAAGGCGGAATTAAGCGTGAGCGCCAGCGCGACGCCGGCGAACAGAGCGGCCAGGCGCATCAGGCGCTCCTTTTGCCGCGGCTCAGCGCCGCGACTTTCTCACGCGTTAGCGGCAGCAGTTCGCGGCCATACTCTACGGCGTCGTTCAGCGGATCGAAGCCGCGGATCAGCACGCTGTCGATGCCGAGGTGGTAGTAGTCCAGCAGCGCGTCAGAGACCTGGTCCGCGGTGCCGACCAGCGCAGTGGAGTTGTAGCCGCCGCTCACCAGCTTCGCCACGCCGGTCCACAGCACTTTATCGTGGCGGTCGCTTTCGTTGGCCGCCGCCAGCAGGCGCTGGGCGCCCACGCTCTGCGGCTTGGGCAGGCCGAAGGTGTAGCCCGACTCGGCCAGCTGCTTTTGCGCCGTTTCATAGATATGTTCTGCGCGCTCCCAGGCCTCTTTCTCGGTTTTGCCGATAATCGGGCGGAAGGAGATGTTGAATTTGATGTCGCGGCCCCGTTTCGCCGCGGCGGCGCGCACGGTTTGCACGGTTTCCGCCGCGCCCTGCAACGGTTCTCCCCACAGCGCGAAGACGTCGGCGTGGCGCGCGGCGACTTCGATCGCCTCTGGCGAGGATCCGCCGAAGTAGACCGGCAGCTTGCTTTGCAGCGGTTTAATGGCGGAGAAGGCCCGTTCAGCACGATAGAAGTCGCCCTGATGGTCGTACGCCTCAGTGGCGGTCAGGCTGTTATTCAGCACGCTGAGAAATTCGTCGGTGCGGGCGTAGCGTTCCGCTTTGCTGAGGAAGTCACCATCGCGGCGCTGCTCGCTGTCGCTGCCGCCGCTGATGATATGCACCGCCAGGCGCCCGTCGGTAAGGTTATCGAGCGTCGCCAGCTTGCGCGCGGCCAGCGTCGGCGCGACGAAGCCAGGGCGATGCGCCAGCAGAAATTTAATGCGTGAGGTATGGGCGGCGGCATGCGCCGTGACTAAAAAACCGTCGGGTTGATCGGACCAGTAGCCCACCAGAATGCGGTCAAATCCTGCCGCTTCATGAGCGCGGGCGAAATCAGCAATGTAGTTTTTATCGAACAGCGGCCCGCTGGCCGGAATGATTTCAGAGGCCAGGCGGTGGCCGATCATGCCAAGGAATTGAATGCTCATACGCTTCTCCCGATGTTAAGTAATGAAAAAACTACGGGGCAGCGAGCGCGAGATGAAATTCGATATTGTGCAAAGGATTTGCGGGATACGGGGAAGGGCGGCGCGGCGCGGCTGAGAGGGCGTGGCAGGCGTTATAACAAGCAGGAATAATTAAGAAGAAGGGCGAGCACTCGTCTCGCCCTTTTTCATCAGAATGCCAGTACCAGCCCGGCAATCGCAGCGGAGAGCACGCTGACCAGCGTTGAGCCGTAGAGCAGCTTCAGGCCGAAGCGCGACACCACGTTGCCCTGCTCTTCGTTCAGACCCTTGATGGCGCCCGCCACAATACCGATAGAGGAGAAGTTAGCGAAGGAGACCAGGAACACCGACAGGATGCCCTCTGAGTGTGGCGACAGCTGGCCCGCCAGCTTTTGCAGATCCATCATCGCCACGAACTCGTTGGAAACCAGCTTGGTGGCCATAATGCTGCCGACCTGCAGCGCTTCGTGCGCCGGCACGCCCATCACCCAGGCGAACGGATAGAAGACGTAGCCCAGCACGCCCTGGAAGCTGATGCCGAAGATAAAATCGAACAGGGCGTTCAGGCCGGAAATCAGCGCGATAAAGCCGATCAGCATCGCCGCGACAATAATCGCCACGCGGAAACCAGCAAGGATATATTCGCCCAGCATCTCAAAGAAGCTCTGGCCTTTGTGAATATCCTGCAGCTGCAGATCTTCTTCGCTGTCGACGCGGTAAGGGTTAATCAGCGACAGCACAATAAAGGTGCTGAACATATTAAGCACCAGCGCGGCGACCACATATTTCGGCTGCAGCATGGTCATATAGGCGCCGACGATCGACATGGATACGGTGGACATCGCGGTTGCGGCCATGGTGTACATGCGGCGCTGCGACATTTTCCCGAGGATATCCTTATAGGCGATAAAGTTTTCTGACTGTCCCAGAATCAGAGAGCTGACGGCGTTAAAGGATTCCAGCTTGCCCATGCCGTTGACTTTCGACAGCACGGTGCCGATGCCGCGGATCACCCATGGCAGAATGCGGAAGTGCTGCAGGATGCCGATCAGAGCGGAGATAAAAACGATCGGGCAGAGCACGTTAAGGAAGAAGAAGGCGAGGCCTTTGTCGTTCATATTGCCGAACACGAAGTTGGTGCCTTCGCCGGCATACTTGAGAAGATGGTCGAACAGTCCGGCGAAGCCTTTAACGAACCCGAGCCCAGCCTCGGAATTCAGGAAGAACCACGCCAGCAGCACTTCAATGACCAGAAGCTGGACAATGTAGCGTATACGAATACTTTTACGGTCGTGGCTGACGAGTAACGCCAGCACGCCTACCACCACCAGTGCTAAAAGGAAGTGCAAAATATGGGACATGCTTGCTCCAGATTTGAGGAGGGTTGTAATTTGCTGCGTATTCTATGTAACGCGTTACTTAAAAACGAGATCAAATCCACATTATAAGGATTCGCTATCACCCCTTTTCTCAGAAAACTCTCATCAGTCACAGCCTGTTCACAAAACGTTCACAGCAAATACCCACAAATTTATTGTCTATAAACTGTCCACCGTGTAGGGTAAGCGATATTGCACATTTTTTAGCAAGTCTCGCTTTACCGCAATGTATAGCAATGGCTATACTTTATAGCAGTATCTATTACAGCGATAACGATAACCTCATTTCACTTGCCGCGATCAGGCCATAATCTGGCAGGGTTAACACGCGTTCAGACAGGTAGAGAATTATGTTTGAGAGTCGTACCGCCGAGCGCGCCGCTCGCGGAGCCAGAAAAATCAAGCTCGCGCTGCTGGGTCCGGCGTTTATCGCCGCGATCGGCTATATCGATCCCGGCAACTTCGCCACCAATATCCAGGCGGGCGCCGCCTATGGCTATAAGCTGCTGTGGGTAGTGGTCTGGGCCAATATCATGGCGATGATCATTCAGCTGATGTCCGCCAAGCTCGGCATCGCCACCGGTAAAAACCTGGCGGAACATATCCGCGATCGCTTTCCGCGTCCGGCGGTCTGGTTCTACTGGGTGCAGGCGGAAATTATCGCCATGGCGACTGACCTGGCGGAGTTTATCGGCGCGGCGCTCGGCTTTAAGCTGCTGCTCGGCATCTCGCTGTTGCAGGGCGCGGTGCTGACCGGCGTGGCAACCTTTCTGATCCTGATGCTGCAGAGCCGCGGCCAGAAGCCGCTGGAGCTGGTGATTGGCGGCCTGCTGCTGTTTGTCGCGGCGGCCTATATCGTCGAGCTGTTCTTTTCCCAGCCGAAAGTCAGCGAACTGGTGACCGGCATGGCGCTGCCTTCGTTGCCGACGTCGGATGCGGTGTTCCTGGCGGCGGGCGTGCTGGGCGCGACCATTATGCCGCACGTTATCTATCTCCATTCGGCGCTGACTCAGGGTGGCGAGAGCGGCAATAAAAGCCAGCGCTACTCCTCAACGAAGCTGGATGTGGCGATCGCCATGACCATCGCAGGCTTTGTTAATCTGGCGATGATGGCGACCGCCGCCGCCGCGTTTCACTTTAGCGGCCACAGCGGCATCGCCGAACTCGACCAGGCCTACCTGACGCTGACGCCGCTGCTCGGCCATGCGGCGGCGACGGTGTTCGGTCTCAGCCTGGTGGCGGCGGGTCTCTCCTCGACCGTGGTGGGCACGCTGGCCGGGCAGGTGGTGATGCAGGGCTTTATCCGCTTTCATATTCCGCTGTGGGTGCGCCGACTGGTGACTATGCTGCCTTCGTTTATCGTGATTATGGCGGGCTGGGATCCGACGCGCATTCTGGTGATGAGCCAGGTACTGCTCAGCTTCGGTATTGCGCTGGCGCTGGTGCCGCTGCTCTCTTTTACCGGCAACCGCGCCATCATGGGCGAGATGGTCAATTCACGCCTGATGCAGAACGCCGGCCGCGCCATCGTGGTGCTGGTGGTGGCGCTGAACGGCTATTTGCTGGTCGGCGAAGTGCTCGGCCTGTAAACAGAAAAACGCCCGGTTCATTCGTAATGCTGGTCAGGTAAGGCCGCTATTTTCTCTAAATGGCGGCCTTTTCTTATAGGCGTGTGAGCATGCTGGTGCGGGCCACTGCACCTCCTCTGCTGCCGGGCCGTCCTCGCGCCGCTTCGCGGTGCCTTCGGCTGCAACGTCGTGCCGGACGGACCGTTCGGGTACGGCCATC
>NZ_MWUE01000011.1 GCF_002077695.1 Pantoea latae | reverse complement strand
GTGGAATGCGTTCAACACAACGCATTAAAGCGCTTTTTCCTGAAGAAAAAAAATCTAATCAATGCAAAAATGATGAGAGTCAAAATTTAAATCACCCTCTATTACCCACTTGATAAATTCAAGTTAAATAATTAACTCTTTATATTTATTTTCATTATAAAGGAGATTTTTCCTCTTTGAATTTTTCTTCAAATCGCACAACTGTTTGCATTTATCACTATTTTAATAAAGGCCTGCATAAAAAGACACAATCAGAACGTAGTGCCCGAACAAAAACCGCGGCGGTAGCCCAGCTCCGCGCCCTTAAAAAAGTGTAAAATCTCCATGATCGCCTTCAGCATGCCGTATTCATAGGTTTCGCCATAAAACGTGCTGGCATTCGCCGCCGTAATCCGTACCATACGCGGCATACTTTTGCCTGCTGACTATGCTACATATCAGGCTGGCGCTCCGAAACACTGCGCGTTAACTGCCCCTTTTGGTTGCTGAGAACTCATTTAATGCAAGAAAATCAAACGGTTGACAAGAAAGAACAGTACAACCTTAACAAACTCCAGAAGCGCCTGCGTCGCAACGTTGGCGAAGCTATCGCTGATTACAACATGATCGAAGAAGGCGACCGCATTATGGTCTGCCTGTCGGGCGGCAAAGACAGCTATACGCTGCTGGAGATCCTGCGCAATTTGCAGCAGAGCGCGCCGGTCAACTTCTCGCTGGTGGCGGTCAACCTCGACCAGAAACAGCCGGGCTTTCCTGGTCATATCCTGCCGGCGTATCTGGAGTCGCTGGGCGTCGAATACAAAATCGTCGAGGAAGACACCTACTCCATCGTTAAAGAGAAGATCCCGGAAGGCAAAACCACCTGCTCGCTCTGCTCGCGCCTGCGCCGCGGCATTCTCTATCGTACCGCGACCGAGCTGGGCTGCACCAAGATCGCGCTGGGCCATCACCGCGACGATATCCTGCAGACGCTGTTCCTCAACATGTTCTACGGCGGAAAAATGAAAGGGATGCCACCGAAGCTGATGAGCGACGACGGCAAACATATCGTCATCCGTCCGCTCGCCTACTGCCGTGAAAAAGATATCGTGCGCTTCTCCGAAGCGCGCCAGTTCCCGATTATTCCGTGCAACCTGTGCGGTTCGCAGCCAAATCTGCAGCGTCAGGTGATCGCCGATATGCTGCGCGACTGGGACAAACGCTATCCAGGACGCATTGAGACGATGTTCAGCGCAATGCAGAACGTCGTGCCGTCGCATCTGGCGGATATCAACCTGTTCGATTTTAAAGGCATCCAGCACGGCGATGCGGTGGTAGACGGCGGCGATCTCGCCTTTGACCGCGAAACCCTGCCGGTGAAGCCGGCCGGCTGGCAGGAAGAGGATGAGGACGCTGCGCCGGCGCGCCTTGACATCCTGCAACTGCCGTAAGCTGACCCACATAAAAAAGGGCGCGCTGTTCAGACAGCGCGCCCTTTTTTTATCGATGCGGCGGCGGGTCAAGGATCGGCGGATAGCCAGGCTCAGGCTGCGGATCCGGTAGCGGATTCGGCGGCGGCTGCGGTATCGGATCGGGAATCGGGACGGGATCGGTAGGAATCGGATCGCTGGCGATAATGGATGTCATACCCTTCTCCTCTGTGGTTACGCTCTTTACAGCATAGGTATAACCCGGCGCCACAGGCAAAAAAAAAGCCGGCGGATAAGGCCGGCGTATCGAATTAACTATGTGCTATGCAGTAATTCTAAAAAGGAAGTAAGACAATATGGAGCGCAACGCCCATCGCTTGACGTTGCATTCACCTGCGGGAACAGAGTTTGCCGCTATTGCCCGGATGGGTTATTGACCTCGATCAGCTTTTTTCCCTTTTTCGCCGCCAGGAGAGACTTTTTCCGCCACCATTAACGCATATAACCATTTGATTACATGGTTGTCACAGCCACTTGCGCTGTTTAAGCCACCAGGCGACGCCGACAACCAGCACCAGCAGCAGCAGGCAGAAAACGCTAAAGCCGAGATGCCAGTTGGCGCCGGGAATGCCGCCGAGGTTGACGCCGAACAGGCCGGTCAAAAAGGTGGTTGGCAGGAAAATCATCGCCAGCAGCGACATGGTATAGGTGCGGCGGTTCATCGCCTCCGCCATCAGCGACGCCACCTCATCGGCCAGCACGGCGGTGCGCGCCACGCCGGCGTCAAGGTCGTCGAGGCCGCGTCCTAACCGGTCCGAGACCTCCTGCATGCGGCGTCGGTCGCTGTCATCCATCCACGGCAGTTTTTCACTGGCGAGCCGCGAGTAGACGTCGCGCTGCGGGGCCATGTAGCGCCGCATCACAATCAGCTGCTTGCGCAGCAGCGCCAGCTCGCCGCGCGCCGGCACGCGCTGATCCAGCAGCGCATCTTCCAGCTCGATAATTTTGTCGTGCAGATCTTCGATAAACTCGCTGGCGTGATCGGTCAGCGCATCGCAGATATCCACCAGCCAGCTGCCGCCATCCTCAGGCCCGTTGCCGTTTTGCAGGTCGGTCAGCACAGAATCCACCGCGTAGACCTTGCGCCGACGGGTAGAGACGATCAGCTTGTCGTTAATAAACACCCGCATCGCCACCAGCTGCTCAGGCCGCGAATCCACGTTGTGGTTGACGCTGCGCAGCACGATCATAAAGCCGTCGCCCAGCCGGCTGACGCGTGGGCGCATGCTGTCGCCCGCCAGCGCGTCGCGCACCGCGTCCGGGATCAGCGGCGTCGACTGCAGCCAGTCGGCGCTCTCGCGATGGGTATAGTTCAGATGCAGCCAGCAGGCGCGCTCGCAGTGGATAACATCTTTATCTTCAATCGGGATCAGTCCGCCCTTGCCGTCCAGCTGGCAGGCGATAATGGCGTCGGATACCTGCAACGCTTTGCCTTCAATGACGTTCACTTACTCGCCTCACTACTAAAATCAATACGATACAGTCTAGCGCGGCGCGGATGAGTTGCAATCATCAGGCTGTGAGCAAAAGTGTCAGCAGGCGGCCCGCAGGACGGGCCGCGCGGGGCTTAATGTTTTTCGATCCACAGCTCGCGGCTGTAGGCGACATCTTCAGGATTGGTGATGGGATAGCCTTTCACCCACGGCTTAATCAGGCGGCCGTTGGTGTACTGATAAATCGGCGCGATCGGCGCCTGATCGGCAAGGATCTGCTCCGCCTTGTTGTAGTCGATGTTGCGCGCTGCCGCCTGGGTTTCGCTGCTTGCCCGGTTGATGACCGCATCGTAATCGGCGTTGCTGAAGCGCGCGATATTGCTGCTGTTGCCGCTGGTCAGCAGGCTGAGGAAGGTAGAAGGCTCATTGTAGTCGCCAACCCAGGAGGCGCGGATCACGTCGAAATTGCCGCTGTTGCGGCTGTCGATATAGGTCTTCCACTCCTGATTTTGCAGCGTCACCGCGACGCCAAGATTTTTCTTCCACATCGACGCCACGGCGATAGCGATTTTCTGGTGGCTTTCAGAGGTGTTGTAGAGCAGCGTCAGGTGCAGCGGTCGGCCTGGGCCGTAGCCAGCGGCGGTCAGCAGCGCCTTCGCCTGGGCGTTTAGCTCCTGCTGGCTGTGCTGCTCAAGATAAGACTGCGCCGGCTTAAAGCCTGCCGTAACGTCCGGAGTAAAGCGCCAGGCGGGCTTTTCGCCGGTGCCCAGCACCTTCTCCGCGATAATGCGGCGATCGATGCTCCAGGAGAGCGCCTTACGCACGCGCGCATCCGCCGTCGCCCCTTTTTGCGTATTGAACGCGTAGTAGTAGGTGCCTAACTGGTCGGGAGTATAGACCTCACCCGGCAGCGTTTTTTTCAGCTGCGCGTAGAGGTTTTTCGGGAACGATTCCGTGATGTCGATATCGCCGGCGCGATAGCGTTTGGTGGCGCTCGACTCTTCGTTGATGGGAATGAAGGTCACTTTGGTCAGCACCGAATGGGCGTCATCCCAGTAGTGCGGATTGCGCGCCAGCACGATCTTCTCATTCACCACCCGATCCACCAGCTGATAGGCGCCGTTGCCCACCAGCTTGCCTGGCGCGGTCCAGCCGTCGCCCTCGCGCGCGATCGCCTGCTGCGGCACCGGGAACAGCGCGACGTTAGCCGCCAGCGCCGGAAACCAGGGCACCGGACGGTCAAGCGTCACTTTCAGATGCTGCGCGTCGATGGCGCTGACGCCCAGCCGATCCGCCGCCATTTCGCCTTTGGTGATCGCGCGCGCGTTGCTGATGCCCGCCAGCCCGGCGAACCAGGCCGCAGGCGAGCTGTTTTTTGG
The DNA here is from genome assembly GCF_002077695.1 of Pantoea latae. Lineage (GTDB taxonomy): Bacteria > Pseudomonadota > Gammaproteobacteria > Enterobacterales > Enterobacteriaceae > Pantoea > Pantoea latae. Next base: position 131,883 of record NZ_MWUE01000011.1, on the reverse strand, counting down.
CTCGACCAGACGCTGCCAGCTGTAGACGAAATCCTGCGCCGTAACCGGCTCGCCGCTGGACCATTTCGCGCTGCTGCGCAGCGTAAAAATCCAGGTTTTATTGTCGCTACTGCTCCAGCTTTCCGCGACGCCCGGCACGATGTTGCCCTGCGCATCCTGGTTGGTCAGCCCTTCGAACAGATCGCGGATCACTTGAATCTCCGGCAGGCCGACCGCTTTCATCGGGTCGAGCGAGGCGGGCTCATCTTTAATATGGCGGACGATCTCCTGCTGGCTGGCCAGCTGCGCGCCGGCTGGCAGCTGCGCCGCCAGCGTCGGGGTCGCCATCGCGGCGAGGCCAAGCGCTATCAGCGTCTGGCGAAATGTGCTTTTCATCATCACTCCCTTTCCCAAATGAAGCGCTGCGCAACGCGGTACCGGCGCAGCATGACTCCGGCACTGTAGCGCAAATGCCTGAAGGATAAATAGCGATTTTCCGCGCGCGGCTTTTCCGCTACTTTGTCTGAAAGCAGGTAACAAAAGAGAGAGCCTATGACGTCGTTACACCCGCGGCCGCGGCGCGGAAAGCTTGAGATCCCGTTTCAGCGCTACGGCGACAGCGTGCTGGGCGCGCCGCTGCTCTGGTTCCCCGCGCCGGCAGCGGACGCCGAGAGCGGTTTGATTCTGGCGGGCACCCACGGCGATGAAAACGCCGCCGTCGCCACGCTCTCCGCCGCGATGCGCACGCTGCCGGATCGGCTGCGTCGTCATCACGTGGTGCTGGCGGTTAACCCAGACGGCTGCCAGCTTGGCCTGCGCGCCAACGCCAACGGCGTCGATCTGAACCGCAACTTTCCAGCGGCCAACTGGCAGAGCGGCGAGACGGTTTATCGCTGGAACAGCGTGGCGGAGGCGCGCGACGTGCTGCTGTCAACGGGAGAGCGTCCCGGCTCAGAGCCGGAAACCCAGGCGCTGTGCCAGCTGATCCACGAGCTAAAGCCGCGCTGGGTAGTCTCCTGGCATGAGCCGCTGGCCTGCATTGACGACCCGCGCAGCAGCGAGCTGGGCCACTGGCTGGCGCAGCAAACTGCGCTGCCGCTTGTCAGCAGCGTCGGCTACGATACGCCCGGCTCCTTCGGCAGCTGGTGCAACGACCTCGGCCTGCCCTGCGTCACCGCCGAAATGCCGGTTATATCAGTGGATGAAGCGACGGAGCGCTATCTGGAGGCGATGATCAACCTGCTGCGCTGGCAGCGATAATCACCTTGCCTGCGCTGACCTGAATGGCGGGCTCGACGTCGACCGCCAGCCAGGTCGGGCCATCCAGATCGGCAAAGCGCGCCTGCGCCGCCAGCGGCAGCGCCGCATGGATTGCGCGCGAGGTGCAGATCATGCAGCCGAGCATCACCTCAAAACCGAGCGCTTTCGCCGCTGCCGCCAGCGCCAGCGCCTCGGTCAGTCCGCCCGCCTTATCCAGCTTGATATTGATCATCTCGTAGCGTCCCTGCAGCGCGGGCAGGCTGTCGCGGGTGTGACAGCTTTCGTCGGCGCAAATCGGCAGCGGATGGATAAAGTTCGCCAGCGCGGCGTCCTGACCGGCGGGTAGCGGCTGCTCCAGCATCGCCACCTCCAGGTCCGCCAGCAGCTGACAGCGCGCCGCCAGCCCTTCCGCCTGCCAGGATTCGTTGGCGTCGACGATTAACGTCGTCTGGGGCACCGCAGTGCGGATCGCCACCAGCCGCTCGGTGATAAAGCTATCGTCCAGCTTGATTTTCAGCAGCGTCGCGCCGTGTTGCCACAGCGCCCTGGCGCTGCTCGCCATCGCCTCGGGGGTATCGAGGCTAACGGTCTGCGCCGTCACCACATCGTGCGGCGCAACAGCGCCGCTCAGCGCCCAGAGATCCTGCCGCTGCTGGCGGCTTTGCAGATCCCACAGCGCGCTGTCGAGGGCGTTGCGCGCCGCGCCGGCGGGCATCGCCCGCTGCAGCGCGTCGCGCGTCATGCCCTGCTGCAGCGCCGGCAGCATCTCGGAGATCTGCGCCAGCACCGAGGCTTCCGTTTCGTCGTAGCGCGCATAGGGCGTCGCCTCGCCGGTGCCTTTGATGCCATCCTCTTCAATTTCCACCACCACCACCTTCGCTTCGGTACGGCTGCCGCGGGCGATGACGAAGGGCGTATGCAGAGGCCAGGATTCAGGATAGCTTTTTACCGCTCTCATACTCTCTCCCTGTAAATCAGATAACTGCGCGTCGACTCGGATAAACGGTGTTTTTCGCTCGTAAGTTGTTTATAACTATGTCATAACTTTTTTTTCAGACGCTTTTCATCTGTAGGCAGTCACGTTTTATCTGACTTTTAAGGAATCGCTATGTCTCACACTGTTCACTTTCAGGGCAACCCGGTAGAGGTTGCTGGTCACTTTCCGCAGGCGGGCGAACAGGCTAAGCCTTTCACGCTGGTGGCAAAAAATCTTACCGACGTGTCGCTCTCTGAGTATGCAGGAAAACGCAAGGTTCTGAATATTTTTCCCAGCGTCGACACCGGCGTCTGCGCCGCGTCCGTGCGCCGCTTCAACCAGCTGGCGAGCGAATTGACCAATACGGTGGTGCTGTGCATCTCCGCCGATCTGCCGTTTGCGCAGTCGCGCTTTTGCGGCGCCGACAACCTGAATAACGTCGTTACCCTCTCGACGCTGCGCGGCGCTGAGTTCAAAAATGCGTATGGCGTTGAAATTGCCGCAGGCGCGCTGGCGGGCCTGACGGCGCGCGCGGTGGTGGTGCTGGATGAGCATGACAACGTGCTCTACAGCCAGCTGGTCAACGAGATCACGACCGAACCCGATTACGACGCAGCGCTGGCTGTACTGAAGTAACGTTAACCCCGGCGGCTGTTAGCCGCCGTTTTTCTCTTCCCGTTCGCCGCGCTTCTGGCCCAAACCATATTCGCGCAGTTTATTGGCGATCGCCGTATGCGACACGCCGAGCCGTTTCGCCAGCTTGCGCGTGCTGGGATAGGAGAGATAGAGGCGCGTCAGCACCGAGCGCTCGAAGCGGCTGGTGATCTCATCCAGCGTTCCCTCCATCGCCTCTTCCGCCAGTGAAGCGTCCAGCGCCTGTTCAGGCAGCACGATATCCTGCGGCCGCAGTTCGTACCCTTCCAGCTGCGTCAGCGCGCGATAGAGCGCGTTTTTTAACTGACGCACGTTGCCCGGCCAGCTGTAGCGCGTCAAAAACCCGTTAAGCTGCGGAGACAGGCGCGGACGCGGGATCCCCTGCTCGTCGGCGAAGCGCGCCACAAACATCTCGGTCAGCGGCAAAATATCCTGTGGTCGCTCGCGCAGCGGCGGCAGATGCAGCGTTAGCACGTTCAGGCGGTAGAAAAGATCCTCGCGAAACTCGCCGCGCTGCACCAGTTCGATCAGGTTCTTCTGCGTGGCGCAGATAACGCGTACGTCGACATGCACCTCATGCTCTTCGCCGACGCGGCGGAAGGTGCCGTCATTGAGGAAGCGCAGCAGCTTGGTCTGCATGCGCGGCGACATTTCGCCGATCTCATCCAGCAGCACCGAGCCGCCACTGGCCTGCTCGAAAAAGCCCTTTTTCCCCTCCAGCGCATTGGGATAGGCGCCGGCGGCGTGGCCGAAAAGTTCGCTCTCTGCGACATCGTCCGGCAGTGAGGCGCAGTTAAGCGCCAGGAACGGCTTCTTGCCGCGCGCGCTGCGCAGGTGGCAGGCGCGCGCCAGCATATCTTTGCCGGTGCCGGTGTCGCCGACGATCAGCAGCGGCGCGTCGTGCATCGCCAGCTTGCGCGCCTGGTCGATCACCTGCCGCATCTTCGGTGTTACCGCGATAATGTGGTCGAACTCCGACTCGTCGGTCACCACCAGGTTTTGCAGCTGACGCCCCATGCGGGCGGTGGATTTCAGCATCACCATCGCGCCGACCGGCTGGTCACCCGCGCCTTCGTCGGCGGTCAGATAGACAGGATGCGCCTCCATCAGGAAGTCGCGGCCGTCGATGACCACATGCTGCGCCTGCGCCTCGACGCGGTCGCTCTCCAGCCAGCGCTGAAAGTTAAACCCGCTAATCAGGTTGCCCGCGCTGTGGTTGCGAATTTTCTGTTCGTCGAGGTCGAACAGGTTCTGCGCCGCCGGGTTCGCCAGCTCCACTTTGCTTTTCAGATCGATGGAAAACACCGGCTCCGGCATCGCCACCAGCAGCGCGCTCAGGGCGCGATGCTCGCGTTCCGAAGGCATATAGGCGACGGTGCGCACGTCGGTGACGCCAGGCGTGCGGCGGATCTCCGCCATCAGGCTGCTGAACTGGTCGAACTCCAGCGCGGAAAAATTGAGGTAAATACGGCCGAGCGCCGCGATTTCGATGCCGCGCAGGTCGATATTACGGGCGACTAACAGATCGAGCAGCTCGCGCGCCAGGCCGATACGGTCCTGGCAGAAGACTTCAAGACGCATTGCGATGGCCTTAGTCAGGTGAAGAATCGGGAGATAATACGCTAACTTGCGGCGGGTCAGAAGAGGCGTGGAAGCAAAAGTTGACACTGCTGTTCAGGATCAGGTGCGCGCCGCACGAACGGCGGCGCGCCAGGATGGAAAATAGTTAGCTTTCGCGCTTCACGCCGCCTTTGGGCAGCGTCTCTTTCAGCTGGGCGATCAGGTCGCGGCGGAAATCGCCGAGGCGCGGCTTGTCGTCCGCCAGCCAGGGCAGCGGACGGCACAGCTCCATCGCCTTGATGCCGAGCCGCGCGGTCAGCAGGCCTGCGCCGATGCCCTGCGCGGCGCGGGCGGAGAGCCGCGCGGCGATATCCTGCGACATCCAGTCCATTCCCACCTCGCGCACCAGCTCCGACGCGCCGGCGAACGCCATATTCAGCAGTACCAGACGAAACAGCCGCAGCCGGCTGAAGTAGCCCAGCTCGATGCCGTAGATGGCGGCGATGCGGTTGACCAGCCGCAGATTGCGCCAGGCGATAAAGGCCATATCCACCAGCGCCAGCGGGCTGACGGCGATCATCAGGGTCGACTCCGCCGCATGGCGGCCGATTTCGCGCCGAGCCTGGCGATCCTGCACCGGCTGCACCAGCTGCGCATAGAGCGTGACGGTTTCACGATCGTTCTGGGTTTCATGCAGCGCGGCGTGCCAGCGCTGCAGCGCCGGATGCGCCTGATCGATGCCCGCCTGCTGCGCCAGCTTTTCGCAGAAGGGGCGGCCTTTGCCGACGCTATGGCTGTGCAGCAGCTCGCGACCGACGTCGCGCGTTTCGGCACGCGCGCGCAGCTTATAGAGGCGACGCCACTCGCTGGTAAGCGCGCCGACGCCGGCAATAACGATCAGGCCGCCCGCCGCGCCGCTGCCGAGCGCAAACCAGTCGCGCGTCAGCCAGGCGTCATGCAGCCACTGGACGCTCTGCGCCACCACGCTGGCGGCGAACAGCGCCACGCCAGCGCCCACCAGGCGGCGCCACAGGCTGCGCTTCGGCCGCAGCGCCTGCTCGACCGCTCGCTCTCCGGCGCCCTCTTCCAGCACCTCGTCAGCCTGCTCGTCCACAGCGAGAAACGCCTGCCGCGCCTCCTCGTCGAACGCCTGCGCCGGACGCAGCGCCGGCTCGCGCGCGGCCTCCAGCGGCCGGGCAAAATCGATACGCGGTTTGAGTTTTTCTTCGCTCATCGCAGCTTATCTCCTAATAAAAATTCCAGCGCGGCGTCCATGCGGATATGGGGCAGCGGACGATCGATATCGAGCGGCTGCGGCCGGAACTGTTCAAACTGAAATCCCTGTTGCTGCCAGAAGGCGTGCCCCGGCAGGCGCGGCGGCACTTCGCCGGGATAAAACGTCATGGCTTCGCCGTCCGTCAGCCGTTCGCCGCGCAGCGCCGGGATCTTCTCGCCGCGATGATCCACCAGCCCGCTCTGGGTGGCCTGTACCGACGCCAGCCCGATACACTCCATGCTGATGCCTTCGAACGCCGCGTTTTGCCAGGCGTCCTGCACCAGCTGCTGCAGCAGCGACACCATATTGGCGTGCTGATCGGCGGTGATATGGTCCGCTTTGGTGGCGGCGAACAAGAGCTTGTCGATGACCGGCGCAAACAGCCGGCGGAACAGGGTACGCTGTCCGTAATGAAAGCTCTGCATCAGCTGGGTCAGCGCCAGCCGCATGTCGTTAAACGCCTGCGGGCCGCTGTTAAGCGGCTGCAGGCAGTCTACCAGCACGATCTGACGGTCGAAGCGCAGGAAATGGTTGCGGTAGAAATCCTTCACCACGTGCTGGCAGTAGTAGCGAAAGCGCTGCTGCAGCATGGCAAAATTGCTGCCTTTATCGGCCTGCGCCAGCTTGCCGCGTTCCGCTTCGTCCGCCAGTGGCCAGGGAAAGAACTGCAGCGCGGGCGCGCCCGCCATCTCGCCCGGCAGCACAAAGCGGCCCGGCTGGATAAAGTGCAGCCCTTCGGTTTTGCACTGGTGCAGATAGTCGGTCCAGGCGGCGGCGATCGCGGCCAGCCGGTTCTCATCGGCGGGCGCAAATGGATCCAGCGACGCGCACAGTTCGCGCCAGGGCTGCGCCCACTGCGCGCGATCGCCCTGCAGTAGCCCCACCATCTGCCGTGACCAGTCAAGATACTCCTGCGCCAGCATCGGCAGGTCGAGCAGCCACTCACCGGGATAGTCGACGATTTCCAGATAGAGCGTTGCGCTCTCTTTGAAGTGACGCAGCAGCGAATCCTGCGAGCGATAGCGCAGCGCCAGCCGCATTTCGCTGACGCCGCGCGTCGGGGTCGGCCAGGCGGGCGGCGTGCCGTAGAGCTGCGCCAGCCCTTCATCGTAGGTAAAGCGTGCCGTGCCCATGTCGCGCTGTGGAATGCGCTTGACGCCCAGCAGACGCTCGTCGCGCACCACGGAAAAGAGCGGCAGGCGTGCGCCGCTGTGCACGTTAAGCAGCTGGTTAACTAAAGAGGTAATAAAAGCGGTTTTCCCGCTGCGGCTCAGGCCGGTGACCGCCAGGCGCAGATGACGATCCGCGCCGCGGTTGAGCAATGAGAGTAGTTCAGACTTGTTTATCATCTTTTTCCCTGATGAAGCGCGCCGTCGCCCGCTTCATCACGCGCTGCAGCAACGGCTCCAGCGCCAGGGAAAGCAGAATGCGCAGAGGACGACGCGCAACCGATTTTACCGCCCAGCCGGTCAGTCCGGCAGGCCCGTAACTCACGGCATTGATAATGATGAATTTCCCGACCGACTTCAACGCGGGGGTCGCGCGGCGGCGAAAAGAGGACGTGCGTGAATATGACAAAGTAAACCTCCGGTTGAGCAGGATAACGGAACCGGTTCGGTTCCGTCAGGAAACATCAGAGCTGGCGAAAGCGGCTGCGCACGCTGAAGGTTTCAGACGTCACGTAGCGCTCTATGTCGCGCACGCTGTACTCATCGCGTCGCAGCGCGCTTTCCAGCCGGTCCAGCAGCTCGCCGGCGCTCGGCGTGCCGGGCGCCTCTGCGGCATCCGCCGGTTTTGGGTCGAGCAGATAGCCCAGAATAAAGTAGGCGCTGACGGTGATGGCGAACAGGCCGAAAAACAGCGACAGCACCACAATCACGCGCAGCAGACGCACCGGGATATCGAGATACTCCGCCACGCCGGCGCAGACGCCCATCAGCTTCCCTTCTTCCGGCTTACGCCACAGCTTGCGTTTGATCATGGCTGCCTCCAGTTGGGATGCTCGGCATCCAGAATCGACTCCAGCGCATGGATGCGATCGCGCATACGTTCCGCCTCCTGCGTCAGCTGCTGCAGGCGCTGAAGATCGCCTGCCGACAGGTCGTTGCCGCTGCGGCGATTGCTGTAGTGCAGCCATAACCAGATCGGCGCCACGAACAGCACGAAAATGGTCAGCGGTATAGCGAGAAAAAGTGCGCTCATTGACTCTCCTTAATCAGTTTCGCAGTGCAAATAATCATTATTCGCTACGGTTCATTTTGGCTTTCAGCGCTTCCAGCTGCTGGCTGATTTCGTCATCGGCCTGCAGATCGGCGAACTGCGCGTCCAGCGATTTTGACTTGCCGAAACGCTGGCTTTCCGCTTCTGCTTCCATATGGTCGATGCGACGTTCGAAAGATTCAAAGCGCGCCATCGCCTCATCCAGCTTGCCGCTGTCGAGCTGACGACGTGCGTCGCGCGAAGTAGAGGCCGCCTGATGACGCAGGGTCAGCGCCTGTTGACGAGCGCGGGTTTCGCTCAGCTTTTTCTCCAGCTCGCCGATTTCGCCCTTCATGCGCTCCAGCGTCTCTTCGACGTGAACCACTTCCTGCTGCAGCGAGGCGATCAGGTCAGTGAGCTTCTGTTTTTCAATCAGCGCCGCACGCGCCAGGTCATCTTTTTCTTTGCGCAGCGCCAGCTCCGCTTTTTCCTGCCATTCGGCCTGCTGTATTTCCGCCTGTTCAATACGGCGATTCAGCTGTTTTTTCTCTGCCAGCGCGCGCGCCGAGGTCGAGCGCACTTCAATCAGCGTGTCTTCCATCTCCTGAATCATCAGGCGTACCAGTTTCTGCGGATCTTCCGCACGCTCCAGCAGAGAATTGATGTTGGCGTTAACGATGTCGGCGAAACGAGAAAAAATACCCATAATGATGTTCCTCTTTGATTATGTTGGTGCGCCATGCGCTGATTGGTATATTCAAAAGGCGTGCCAGTTTTTATTTTATTGATTATAAACAATATTTATATTTTACAGCGCAGCGCGCCTCGCGTAAGGTAGTGAAATTGATTAAGAGATGGTGAATTTCATCATGGCTGGCATCAACGATAATCTGTTGGGTGAATCCAACAACTTTTTAGAAGTACTTGAGCAGGTGTCGATGCTGGCGCCGCTTGAGAAGCCTGTACTGGTGGTAGGCGAGCGCGGCACCGGCAAAGAGCTGATCGCCAGCCGTCTGCATTATCTTTCCGACCGCTGGCAGGGCCCGTTTATCTCGCTTAACTGCGCCGCCCTCAATGAGAACCTGCTCGACTCCGAGCTGTTCGGCCATGAGGCGGGCGCCTTTACCGGCGCGCAGAAGCGTCATCTGGGCCGCTTCGAGCGCGCCGATGGCGGCACGCTATTTCTCGACGAGCTGGCGACCGCGCCGATGCTGGTGCAGGAGAAATTGCTGCGCGTGATTGAGTATGGCCAGCTGGAGCGCGTCGGCGGCAATCACGCCTTGCAGGTTAACGTGCGGCTGGTGTGCGCCACCAACGAGGATCTGCCCGCGCTGGCGGCAGCGGGAAAATTTCGCGCCGACCTGCTTGATCGTCTCGCCTTCGATGTGGTGCAGCTTCCGCCGCTGCGCGAGCGCCGCAGCGATATTCTGGTGATGGCAGAGCACTTCGCCATTCAGATGTGCCGCGAGCTGGGGCTGCCGCTATTTCCGGGCTTTACGCCCGAGGCGCAGCAGACGCTGCTGGCGTATCAGTGGCCAGGCAACGTGCGCGAGCTGAAGAACGTGGTGGAGCGTTCGGTTTATCGCCATCACAGCAGCGAAGCGCCGCTTGACCGCATTATCATTAATCCCTTTGCGCCACGTGCGCAGCTGGCGACAGCGCCGGAAGAAACGGCTGACGCCCTGCCCGCGTTGCCGCTCGACCTGCGACTCTGGCAGAACCAGCAGGAGCGCGCGCTGGTGGAAGCCAGCCTGGCTCAGGCGAAATATAATCAGCGCCGCGCCGCCGATCTGCTGGGCGTGACCTACCACCAGCTGCGGGCGATGATGAAGAAGCACGGGATACAGGCGCGCGACGAGGGTTAATTTTTGACGTGACCGGGGTAGCCGAGTGCAGCCAACGCCGCTGCAGCGCAAAAGATGACGGCTAGCTCGTTTTCCCTATAGCTTTTGGGCTGAAGCAAGGCGGCAAGCGAGGATATCCCTGGGAACATACATCAGTATGTGATCGGGGTAGCCGAGCGCAGCCAACGCGGCGGCAGCGCAAAAGATGACGGCTAGCTCGTTTTCCCTATAGCTTTTGTGCTGAAGCAAGGCGGCAAGCGAGGATATCCCCGGGAGCATACATCAGTATGTGACTGGGGTAGCCGAGCGCAGCCAACGCAGCAGCAGCGCAAAAGATGACGGCTAGCCCGTTTTCCCTATAGCTTTTGGGCTGAAGCAAGGCGGCAAGCGAGGATATCCCCGGGAGCATACATCAGTATGTGACCGGGGTAGCCGAGCGCAGCCAACGCCGCTGCAGCGCAAAAGATGACGGGAAAACAGGATGGGCAAAAAAAGCCCGCATACGCGGGCAACAATACTGGAAGCAATGTGAGCAATGTCGTGCTCTTCTTCGGTAGAGCCACCGTCGAAGCGCAATGAAATAATAATCATTCTTGTTCTCACTTGTAAAGCTCTAATTGAGAATTTTTCTCATTACCATAAACAGAGTGTGTCTTTAGCCTGCTCTCTGGCCAAATTCACCCCAGCCGCGCCCACATATTTTGGGACATCGCTGCCTTTGCGATACACTCAGCCTATTGCCCGAACACCGTTGAGTTCTATGCCAAAACTAATCCTGTCGCTGATGCTGCTCCTCAGCGTAATCAGCGCTTCTGCCTGGTCAGAAGAGAGCCGCGATATCCGCCACAGCGGCTTTGTCTACTGCGTCAACGGCACGCTAAACACCTTTAACCCGCAGATGGCGAGTAGCGGCCTTGCGGTCGATACCCTTGCCGCACAGCTGTATGACCGCCTGCTGGATGTCGATCCCTATACCTATCGCCTGGTGCCCGATCTCGCCTCCAGCTGGGAAGTGCGCGATAACGGCGCGACCTACCGTTTTCATCTGCGCAGCAAGGTCGCGTTTCAACACACGGCGTGGTTTACCCCCACGCGCACCATGAACGCGGATGACGTGGTGTTTAGCTTTGCCCGTATGTTTGATCGCCATCATCCGTGGCACAACGTTAACGGCGGCAGCTACCCCTACTTCGACAGTCTGCAGTTTTCCGATTCGGTGCAGAGCGTTAAAAAGCTCGACAGCAATACCGTAGAGATCCGGCTTAACAGCCCGGACGCCTCATTCCTCTGGCATCTGGCGACCCATTACGCGCCGGTGCTCTCGGCAGAGTATGCCGATCAGCTGACCCGCAGCGGCCGTCAGGAAGAGATGGATCGCCAGCCGGTCGGCACCGGTCCCTATCAGCTAAGCGAATATCGTGCCGGACAGTACATTCGGCTGGCGCGCAATCCTGCCTACTGGAAAGGCGTGCCGCGCCTGCAGCAGGCGGTTATCGATATGGGCGCAGGCGGCACGGGCCGCTTGTCCAAACTACTGACGGGCGAATGCGACGTGCTGGCCTATCCCGCCGCCAGCCAGATCTCTATTCTGCGCGACGATCCCCGCCTGCGCATGACGCTGCGTCCAGGGATGAATATCGCCTATCTGGCGTTCAACACCCGCAAACCGCCGCTCGATCGTCCCGAAGTGCGCCACGCGCTGGCGCTGGCGATCAATAACGAACGCCTGATGGAGTCCATCTATTACGGCACGGCGGAAACCGCCGCCTCGGTGCTGCCGCGCGCCTCCTGGGCATACGATAGCGAAGCGCGCGTCACCGAATATGACCCGAAAAAAGCGCGCGCGATGCTGGAGTCGCTGGGCGTGACCGATCTCCATCTGCGTCTGGTGGTGCCGTCCGCCTCGCAGGCGTGGAACCCCAGCCCGCTGAAAACGGCGGAGCTATTGCAGGCGGATCTGGCGCAGGTGGGCGTGCAGGTCAGCATCGCGCCGGTCGAGGGTCGTTTTCAGGAGGCGCAGCTAATGGCGATGAACCACGATCTGACCCTCACCGGCTGGGCCACCGACAGCAACGATCCCGACAGTTTTTTCCGGCCGCTGTTGAGCTGCGCGGCGATCCGCTCGCAGACCAACTATGCGCACTGGTGTTCGCCCGGCTTTGATGAGGCGCTGCAGAAAGCGCTGCTGTCGCAGCAGCTGGCGGGCCGTATTGAGAACTATCATCTGGCGCAGCAGATGCTGGCGCGCGATTTGCCGGTGCTGCCGCTCGCCTCTTCGCTGCGGCTGCAGGCCTATCGCCACGATATTAAAGGCCTGGTATTGAGTCCCTTCGGCAACGCCTCTTTTGCCGGGGTCTACCGTGATGAGCGCGAGGAGCCGTAAGTGATCATCTATATGTTGCGTCGTCTGTTATTGCTGGTCATTACCCTGTTCCTGCTGTCGCTGGTGGGCTTTAGCCTGAGCTATTTCACGCCCAACGCGCCGCTGGAAGGCGCCTCGCTGTTCGATGCCTGGTGGTTCTGGTTCAGCGGCATGCTGCAGTTTGATTTTGGCGTCTCCAGCACCAACGGCCAGGAGATTGGGCTGCAACTGCGCGAAGTCTTTCCGGCCACGCTGGAACTTTGCGTGCTCTCTTTTGTGCTGGCGCTGCTGACCGGCATTCCGCTCGGCATCTGCGCGGGCGTGATGCGTAATAAATGGCAGGACAAACTGATTAGCGCACTGGCGTTGCTCGGCTTCTCCATGCCGGTGTTCTGGCTGGCGCTGCTGTTCACGCTGTTTTTCTCGCTGACGCTCGGCTGGCTGCCGGTATCCGGCCGCTTTGACCTGCTCTATCCGGTACAGAATATTACCGGCCTCGCGCTGGTGGACGCCTGGCTCAGCCCTTCGCCGTGGCGTCACGAGATGCTGGTCAGCGTGCTGACGCATATGATCCTGCCGGTGATTGTGCTGGCGGTCGCGCCCGCCACTGAAGTGATCCGCCTGCTGCGCGCCAGCACCAGCGAGGTGATGGATAAAAACTACGTGAAAGCAGCCGCGACGCGCGGGCTGTCGCGCTTTACCGTGATCCGTCGCCACGTGCTGCACAATGCGCTGCCGCCGGTAATCCCGCGTTTAGGGCTGCAGTTTTCTACCATGCTGACGCTGGCGATGATTACTGAGGTGGTGTTCAACTGGCCCGGCCTGGGCCGCTGGTTGATCAATGCGATCCGCCAGCAGGATTACGCAGCGATTTCCGCCGGCGTAATGGTGATTGGCGGGCTGGTGATCCTGGTGAATGTGATTTCTGATATCGTCGGCGCGGCGATGAATCCGCTGAAGCATAAAGAGTGGTATGCGCTGCGGTAGTTACCGGAGACGTAAGATGCAACCGTCCCGACTGCATGGGTTGTTGCCCGTGTGGCGGGATGTTGTTGGTGAGGTTGTGGGTGTTATCTACTAGCCAGGCCCTGTGTTGCCGCCGTCGCCCGCTGAAGTCCCTGCTGCAACGAACTGCCGGTGACGAACGGCTTCAATGCCTTGCCAAAAGCCTGCTTCCCTGTTTCATCGGCGGTCGGATTCAGCGTGCCAGGGCAACACTACCTGTAGCCAGCGCCAGCCCAACGGCATTGCGTTCATTCATTGCTTTCTGACATGCAGCTCCACTCGGATTGTCAGAACAAGTTGCCATATCAATACTTTGTTGACGTATCCATTCCGCCTGCGCATCTTCATGCCCACCCATAAGGTTATTCTCAACACCAATCCCAGCCACTGAGAGCTGGGATTGGTGAGTTTACTCAGATGGTTCTCTTTTCTCTTTTCGCTGTTGTAGCCAAGCTTTAACCCAGAGGCCACTTCCCAAGATGCTGCCACCTGGTACAGCCTTGCTTAGGGAATAACTTGATTCCTTAAGAAAATCAAAATAAAACCCATTGCCATTTTTCAAGAAAAAAATGAATGCTATGCTCAAGCTTAATAAAAAAAGTATTAAGAAAATCGCAATTATCCAGTATAAAACGAGGAAAGCCCATAATGGTAATCCAACTTTTTTGAGTATCATTGATCTTCCCCCCCCATGGTCTAATTGCTCTTTAACTTTATTACCAGCCACTTCAGACGCAATAGAACCAATCGCAGCCTCAGCAACTCAATATCACTCGGCGTATTATTCTCAACTTTTATCCTTTCGGACTTGTAACCAGGCTTTTATCCATATGCCTACTCCAGTCAATGTACCAGCCGAAGCACTCACCTTTAGAGAATAAAACATATCTTCCCCCCAATCGAGAAATAAAACATCAGCTTTAAAAAAGACTATTAACCTTCCAAGAAGACAACCCACCATGGCCATAAAAAAAACACATATGATGCAACGTATTATCAGTGTAATAAGAGTATTTAAATTTATACTTTTATTACTTTTCACTGGGTTTATCAGCTTCATCAAGCGCTCCTTTTACTGTATTTCCTGTAGCCTCACTGATAACTGAACCTCCGATATTGCTAATAATATCTGCTGTCCCTTCTTTGACTGAGGTTCCTAAAGCTCCAGATATAACTTTTCCTGTACCACTGCCAAAAACGGAGCCAAATCCGGTACCGATAACAGAGTTAGTTGGATCTTCCGCCTTAATTCCGCTTCCAATCGCCGCACCGCCCATATTGATGGCTGCTGATGCCTTCCAGCTCTTACCGGTTGTAGCAGCCGCTGTAAAACCGGCTAGAATCGCATCAACATAACTGAATGGATCATCCCCGCTAAGCTGTACGCTCGTATTAACACTCACACCGATTGCCGCATTGAGCGCCATGCCTTCCCTGATGGTATTACCCAACACACTGCTGCCAAATATCAGCGGCGAGTCACCGATGCTGGCATTCGATTTATGGTAGCCCCAGGTATTCATAACGCTTTGTGCTTTGGACATTGCCTCTGAATCGGGTGAGCGCTTCATATAATCCTGCCCGGACAAAAGGCCAGTGACTAACTGCTGTGCCACTGCTGAGCCGTAGGTTTTTTCCATCTCAGAGGCGTAAACCCGTAGATAACCCGCCAGTTCAGCGCGTTCTGTACTGTTCATCTGAGAAGGGTCTTTAGTGAATTTGGAGACCAGCGCATCACTACGTTTATCAGCATTTTCCAGCTGGATCAGTTCATTTGCCGCAGCCAGCGATTTATCGCCCTGCTTAATTTTTTTAATGGCTTTGTCGAGTTTGTCGGAGGAGGTGGCGCCGAGGAAATTATTCTCAACCGTCGTCTTCCCTGCCTGCGCGCCCGCAACCGCATCCGCCGTACTGCCTCCGGTCAGGCCGCCCGCCAGGCCTGCGGCCAGCGTCGCCAGCGCGCTCACCGTCTGCTTCTCGGTTTCCGACAGCTCTGTCGCGCTTTTCCCGTAGACCTCCAGCGCTATCATCCCGGCCATTTCTGCCGTGGCCGCGCCTGCCGCGCCCACCAGCGCGTTGCTGCCCTGCGCCGCTGCCAGTGCCGCGTTTACCGCCGCGTGCGCCATCACCTTACCGGCGTTATCTAAGCCGCTGCTGCCGATAATGCCTGCGATATAGGGCGCTGCCCCACCTGCTGCAGCCTGCGCTACGCTACCGCCCGCAAGGCCCTGTATTGCCGCCGTCGCCGCCTGAAGTCCCTGCTGCAACGAACTCCCGGTGCCGAACGGCTTCATTGCCGTGTCAAAAGCCTGCTTCGCTATTTCATCGGCGGTCGGATTCAGCGTACCTTTAGCCCGCAGCGCTTCTCTGGCCGCCGCCAGCGCTTCCGGGTTTGCCTGGGCCTGCAGCCCCGCTATCTCACCCTGCGTCCGCGCAATATCCGCAACCTGCACGCCGATTTCCGCAATCATCTGCGTGGTCTGCAGGCGCTTCTGCTCTTTCTCTTTGTTAAAGATCGGACTGATGCTGTCGTTGGCATGCTCCGGATCGCGGCTCAGGTCAGCCAGGCTCTGCTGCTGGCTGGCTTGATCGCGAACCACAATCGTCCCCTCAGCCACGGCAGACTGGGTCGTGCCTTCGGCATGCCCTTTGCTGCCGGCGCCGGCAAGCAGGGTGTTTGCCATATTACCAGCAAACTGCCCACCCATACTTACGCCAGAGCTAATCCCTGCGCCCTGATGCTCAGTTTTGTAATCCGCCTGATTATCCATATCCGTAAAGCCCAGCGTCCCGGTCTCAAGACGGTTCTTGCCGGCATCCGCCTGGCTGGCGATAACCGCGCCGTTCAGCTGGGTGTGGCTGCCAACGGTAATGTCGAAGCCGCCTTCTCCGGCATAGATACCGCTCTGCTCCAGCACGCTGCTGTAACTGCTGTGCATCTTGTCCTGGCTGGCATTCACGTAGCCCGATCCCGTCATGGAGCCGAAGCTGAAACTGCCGCCTGCGCCAAAGCTGCTCTGCTTCGAATCGTAATCATCGCTGTCCTGCAGACTGGTTATCGTCAGATCGCGCCCGATGTCCGCCGTAACGCGGTTGCCGTTCACCTGCGCGCCGCTGAGGGTGGTATCGCGGCCGCTGGTGATAGACAGGTCGCCTCCGCTGTCCAGCGTGGTTTCACTCCAGAGGGTACCGTCACCCTTTTCATAGCCTTTAGCGCCATTGACGCTGGCAAAGATACTCAGACCTGCGCTTCCGGCACCTGCGCCCAGGCTGACGCCTACACCGCCACCGCTGCTGCTGTTCTTGCCGGTAGTGAGTTGCGTGCTGGCAGCGCCCGCCAGGGTAATGTCACTGGCTGCATGTAAAGAGGTATCCCCGCCGGCTTTCAGCTGACTGCCTGCAATCAGCAGGTCTCCGCTGTTGACCCCATTTCCTTTACCCGTCGCATCAATACTCAAATTTTTACCGGCGTTGATGGTCGAACCGCTGACCGAATCAGAGACCTGATGCTGCTGCGATTTCGATTGCTGGGTCGACAGCGAAAGGCTAATGCCCGCGCCGTTATTAGGATCCCCCTTGACCTGCGCAAGCTGGCTTGCCTGGCTCGCCTGCACCCCGGAAAGTACCGATTTTGTCGCCTGCAAAGCGGCCAGTCGTCCGTCACTCTCCTGTTTTGCCGACTGCGCGGTAGCGACAGCGCTGTTAACCGCCTCACCGACGGCGCCTGACAGCGCCAGCGTCAGGCCGCTGGTGCGTTGCTCCATTCGTTCATCATGCGTACGCAGGTCATGCCCCGGCGTGATGGCCACGCTGTCGCCCTGAAGGGCCATATTGCCACCGGCAATAAGATCGGCCCCGTTGACCTGCAGCTGCTTACCGGCCGTAATGGAAACATCGCCGGCGGTGCTGCCCACCGTACTGAAGCTCTGGCTCTGGGTGGTGCCTTTGTCTTTGATCTCATGAAGGGTTTTACTGCTGCCGATACTGAGACCGAGGCCGCCCGTGCCCATCAGGCCACTTTTGTGGGTTTCTGAGAAACGCCAGCTGGAATCGCTGTTCGTGGCGGCGCCAATCTCAACGTTATTGCCAGCGCTCAGGGCCACCTTACCGTCACCGACCAGCTGCGATCCTGTCACCGTTAGATCATTTCCAGCGGAAACAGAGACGCTATTACCGCTCAGCAGCGTGCCTTTTTCACGGGTGGCGCTCTCTTCCTCAATGGTGTGCGTGGTCTTTTTGCTGAACAGGCTTTTTTTGGTTTTGGTCTCTTCTTTGTAGTAATAATCGCTCTCTGCAGCGGTACCCAGATCAACGTTATGACCCGCCTGTAAGGCAATATCCTGCTGCGCCGTCACGTCGCTGGCCTGGCTGGTGATATCATGACCGGCCTTCACGCTGATATCTCCGCCGCTGACAATTTCCGTGCCCTGCTGACGCACCGCCTTATTGATGACGGTTTTTTTGCTGCCGCGCTCGCTGTTGCCGGCTCGGCTCGCTTCCGCGTTCAGGCTGATATCGCGCCCAGCTTGCAGCCCAACGTCGCCCTCGGCGACAATCGCTGCCGCCTGGCTGGTGAGATCTTGCCCGGCAGAGAGCGAAAGGTCGCCGCCGCTGGTTATGGTGGTACGATCAACGTCCGAGGAGTGGGTCTCTTTATTTCCTTTGCTGCTGTTCTGGCTGGTTGCCGCGCTGTTCAGCAGCAAATCATTGCCGGCAGCCAGCGCCGTGTTGCCTTTGCCCGCCAGCGAACTGGCGGTAACGCTCAGGTCGTGCCCCGCTTCCAGCGCTAAATCGCCGCCGGCCGATAGCTGGCTGCCAGCGTAACTCACCGTTTGACTGCTGGTTTTTTCGGTTGTGTACCAGCGCACTTTTTCGCCGCCCTGCGACTGCCCCTCAACCTGCTGATTGCCGGTAATGGCGATATCATTCCAGGCGTTCAGCAGCATATTGCCGCCAGAGGTGAGATTTGCTGCCGTGAGGTTAATGTTATTGCCGGCACTCAGACTCAGGGCGTCGATTGAGGCGATCGACGCCGTTTGCGCGTTAAGCGTTTCGCTAAAGGATTTGGTGCCCGCATCCAGGCTCCACTCTTGTGTGGTGGTCAGGCTGTTGATACTGCCATCAAGGCTTTCAAGCTCGACCTTTTTGCCCTTAATCGCTGAACTCACATTATTGATATCGCCCAGCGCGCTGAGTTGCAGGTCGCCGCCAGCGCTCATCAAGCCGGCGCTGAGGTTATCAATGCGGTTCTGGCTGTCAGCTGTCAGGCTATTTTTTGCCGTCAGCGTGCCGCCCTCGTTAACGATGTTGCCGCCAGATAAGGTGACGTTGTTGCCTGCAATGACGCTGCCGTTATGCATTTCGGCATCGTTGGCGGAGAGGTACACTTTCGGCACCATGACCGTCTGGCCGTTTATCGTCGCGGCTTCCCACCAGATAATGCTGCTATCCAGCGCGGCAACCTGCGCGGCGCTAAGGGACAGACCAAACTGCAGACCCAGCGACTGCTGGGCTGCCGCTGCGTTATCCATCAGATAGCGCATTTGATCCAGATCGGAGCCAATGCCGTGCAGATAGCGGCTGCCTGTCTGGTTCAGCACCGCATTGCTGACGTAGCGCGTATCAAAAGCGGCATCCCCCAGGAAGCGATAATCGCGCTCTGGGTTGAGGTTCAGGCGGTTAAGCAGATAGGCGGATCCGAGGAAAGTATTGACGTCGGTATATTGCTGGCGGGTTTCCGCCGTGACGCTGCCGGGCTGCTTGTCCAGCAGCGCGCTCAGTTCGCCGAACAGGCTGCTGTCCAGCTGACCCAGCCCGTCGAGTTTGGGATTGACGGTGATTAAATAGGGGCTGTCGCTGTCGCCCGCCACGAAGTAGCCGTTGCTGCTGGCTGGCAGAGGATAAGCGCTGGTATCCACTTTAGCGGGCGCGGCGTTTTGCCACGAAACCGGCGTCAGGCTGCCTGTTTCCAGGCTGCTGGCGCCGCCCAGGGCCGCCTGGCCCTGCTGTTTGCCTGCCAGCGACGTTAACGCCGCGTCATCCGGTTGTGTGCTATCCAGCGCCACGCCTGCATTGACCTGCTGTAGCGCGTTCTCGAGCTGACCCCGCCAGGCAGGTGAACTCACCGCCACCTGGCTACTGTTGGCTAACGCCTGACGCTGCGTCGCCTCTGCCTGATTCAGCGCGGCTAATCCAGCCACCGCAGGCGCGGACAGGGTATTGCCGCTCCACCCGGCGTTCGCGGTGGTGGCGGTATTGCTGATATCGCCGCTAAAGCTGGCGCTGACGTTGCCGCCAGCCTGAATCACCGAGCGATAGAGTTCGCCAGGCGTGAAGCTGGTTTCATGGCCGGTAAGGGTGTACACAATGTAATTGCTTTCTGCATTGGGCAAGCGTGAACCGGCGGGTAAGCCAACAGTGGGTGACTTGCCTTGCCACTGATAGATCAGATAATCGTTCTGCGTGCCCGCCTGCCACGACTGGTTATTGAGCTGGTTGCCTGACAGGGCGATGTCGCGCTGCGCCAGCATCGTGCTGGCCTGATTATCCAGGCTCTCTGCCTGAATCCTGAGATCCCGTCCAGCACTAATACGCCCTGCGCCACCACTGCTGATGACCTCCACGCTTGAGCTGTTTAAGGCAAATTTCTGCGTGGCCACTTCCGCCAGCGGCGCATAGTAATATCTCGTTTTAGTGTGGACAGAGCAGGCACCGTCAATCCCGGCGCAGCCGCCGCCGCTTTCGGTGACGGTCGTAATGGAGTAGGAACCGTATGAACCTTCCGGCAGGTCGTTAATGTGGATTTTCAAGGTGGCATCGCCCACGCCGTCCCGCGTCGGCTCATTAGTGCTGGTTTGGGTGACCTGTAGCCCGTCACGCGTATTTAGCAGGTGCCCGGTGTTAATGCTGATATCGCCGTTCTGCGACTCGATGGTGCCTGATGTGTTGATCACCTCGCCGCTGGCGTTGCCCGCCGCATCGCCCTGCATCCACAGGCTGTTGCCCGCCAGCATATCGCCGCGCTGGTTGCGGATACTGTTGGCGTAGAGCGCCAGGTTTTGTCCGGCGTAGAGCAGCGCGGCGTTGATAATGCTGCCGGGCGTGCTGAGGGTGAGATTGCCGAGCGTGCCGGTAAAGCCATCAATAGTGATGTCGCTGCGGCTGTTCAGGCTGACGTTGCCGCCGCCCTGCAGCGTGCCCGCGCCGTTCATGCTGATGCGGCTGCCGCTCAGGCTGCTGTCGCCGGTGCCCGTCGTGATCTGCCCGTTATTGGTGAGATCGCCGCCCGCGCTTAGCGTCAGCGCCTCGCCCTGCAGCGTCCCCTGGTTTTCAATCGCGCCGTCGCTGCTGATGCTGAAACGCTTGCCCGCCGCCAGCGTGTGGCGAGCGGTAAAACTGTTGATCAGCTTCAGCGTGGCGTCGCCGAGCGCGATTACCTGCCCCAGCTGGTCGAAGCCGCTGCTCTCCAGCAGCAGGTTGCCGCCGCTGAACAGCCTGCCGGTCGCCTGCTGCGTCACCTGCGCGGCTTTTACGTTCAGCTGATCCACGCCCAGCAGCGTTCCGCTGTTGGTGAGCTGCGCGTAGTTTAGCGTCAGGTTGCCGCCCTGCGCGGTGCCCTGATTTTGCAGCTGCGTGCCGGTCAGCATGCTTTGACCATCGGCCAGCAGCGTGCCGCTGTTGCTGGCGTTTGCCGCGTTGAGCGTCAGCTGCGTCGCCTGCAGCCAGCCGCTGTTGGTGAACTGCGGCGCGTTCAGCGTTAGCTCGCCCGCCGACAGCACTCTGCCTGCATTGGTTGCCGACCCGCTGGCGGTGATGCGGCTGGTTGCGCCCTGAATCAGACCATAGTTGTATAGCTCCGGCGTGGTGAGCGTCAGGCCGCCCTGGCTGAGCAGCGTACCGAGGCCCTCATTGGTGACGCGGCCGCTGGCGGTGAGCAGCAGGCTGTTGTCGCCCTGCAGACGCCCGCTGTTAGTGAGGGAGCCGGTGGTCAGCGCCAGATCCGCGCCCTGCACGCGTCCGTCGTTACTGATCGCGCCGGCCTGCAGATCCAGCCTGCCGCCGCTCAGCAGCGCGCCGCTCTGCTGCTGCGTCAGCCTGTCGCCGAGGATGGCCGTGAGTCCGTTCACGCCAGAGATGTCGCCGCCGTTATCTAACGCGGTGCCGTTCAGCGTCAGGTTTTTCGCTATCCACTGACCCTGATTGCTGAGGCTCAGGGCGCTGAGGGCGGCGTCGCCGTTGGCGGTGATTTTACTCCCTGTCGACGAAGAGAGCGTGTCGCTGAGGTTGAGCTGCATGCCGTCGGCGCTCTGGATCGCGCCGCCGTTGGCGAGACGCACGGCAGTCAGCAGAATGTGCTGTCCCTGCCACGTGCCGTTATTGGTCACGCTCTCGCTGCTGATGTTCAGCGTCCCCTGCGTCAGCAGCTGCCCGCCGGTGTTATTCACCAGCACGCGCGCGGGCTGAGACGGCAAACCGCGCAGGGTAGTGTCCGGGCCAAGCGTCAGGGATTGCAGGCCAATCAGGCTGCCCTGATTGGTGACGCTGGCGGGCGTTAGGGTCAGGGTCTCGCCCTGTACGGCGCCGCTGTTGTTGAGATTATCGCCCCGAAGCGTCATCGCCTTCTCAGCCAGCAGCGAGCCGCTGTTCTCGATATCCTGCGCGGCGATCAGCGAAGCGCCCTGCGACAGGATCTCCCCGCCGTTGCGCAGCGCGCCGCTGACGGACGCCGTCAGGTCGCCGCTGCTAAGCAGCGTTCCCTGATGCTGCCAGCTCTCTGCGTTCACCTGCGCGCGATGCCCCTGCAGCGTGCCGTCAGTGGTGAGGCTGCGCGCATCCAGCAGCAGGTCGCCGCCGCTCAGCGCTTTGCCGGATACGTCCTGCGTCGCCGCGCGTGTTGCCTGCACGTCGAGCAGGGCGCTGCCCTGCCACAGTCCGCTGTTATTAAGCGTATCGCCGCGCAGCAGCAGGCTCTCCGCCATGAGTTTTCCACGGTTATCGAGACGGCCCGCCGTGAGGCTGGCGCTGCCCTGCGTCACCATCGTGCCGCTGTTATCCAGCAGCGCGGTCGTCGATCCGGTCAGCGTGGCGATGCCGTTCACCGTGCCGCTGTTAGCCAGCGACGCAAACCGATAGTTGAGGTGACTGCCCTGCACTACGCCGGCATTGTTGCCGCTGGTGGCCTGCAGCCTGAGATCGCCGCCGCTCAGCAGCGTGCCCGCGCTCAGGTTGTTTAGCTGAGCAAAATCAGCCGAGAGCGTCGCCTCGCCCTGCATAAGGCCGTGATTCGTCAGCGTATCGCCGGACGTGGCAAGCTGCTGCGCGGCCAGTGACCCGCTGTTCTCCAGCGTGGCGGCGTGCAGCGTCGCCTGCTGCCGCGCCAGCAGCAGCCCGTTGTCACGGTTGTTCAGCGAGCCGGTCAGCGTGGTAGCGATATTCTCTGCCGTCACGGTGCCGCTGTTGCTGAAGTCGCCGCCGTTCAGGTCGAAATCGCCAGCGATCTGCAGCAGTCCGCTGTTGCTCAGGGTCAACGGCGAGAGCGACAGCGATGAGCCGCTGATAAGCAGGCCGTCAGCCTGGTTGGCGATTGCGGCGCTGCTGAGGGTGAGCGCGCTGTTGCCCTGCAGCAGGCCCGCGTTGGTGAGGGTCGCGGCCGTCACGTCAAGCCACTCCGCCGCCAGCGTCCCGCCGTTGCGGATCTCGCCGCCTGTCAGATCAGCGCGGTTTTCGCTCAGCAGCGAACCGCTGTTATCCAGCAGGCTGCTGACCTCAGCGGTAAGCTGTGAAGCCGCCCGCGCGCCGCCTGCGTTCTGCCAGCGGGTTAACCGCAGATCGAGCCGATCCGCCTGCAGGCGGCCCTGGTTAGTCAGACTATCGCCCTGCAGCGTCAGCGTACCGCCGCTAAGCAGCTCTCCGCCGGTCTGGTTGTTGAGTTCTCCGCCCGTTATCCCCAGCGCGTCCGTGCCCTGAATAAGTCCGCTGTTCACCAGATCGCTCTGCAGCGTCAGCGCCTGCGCCAGCAGCCAGCCGCTGTTGTCGGTTTTATCAGCCTGCAACGCTATATGCTGCTGCCCCAGAATCTTGCCGCTGTTGTTCAGGCTGCCGCTGTTTAGCTGCGCGTCGCCGACGCTGAGCGCATTGCCGCTGTTTTGCCAGTCGGCGGCCGTCAGGTTCAGCTGCTGGCCCTGCATCAGGCCGCTGTTTTCAAGCGTCTCCGCGTCTAGTCTTAGCTCGCCGCCGCTCAGCAGGGTGCCGCTGTTGGTCAGCTGCTGGCCTGACGCAAGCAGCGCCTGTTTGCCCTGTAAGATGCCGCTGTTGTCCACTGCGCCGCCGGCAATGCTCAGCAGGCTGGCGGCGATCTCGCCAGCGTTGGTCAGCCTGCCGTTGTTAAAACGCATGGTGTTATCTGCCAGCAGCCGCGCGCCCTGCTGATTGGTCAGGCGGCTGTTGTTTGCGGCGATCTGTAACGCGTTAATTTCGCCCCTATTGATCAGGCTCTCACCGGCAAACGTCAGGGTGTCGCCACTGGTAATCAGGCCGAGGTTATTAAGTTCCGGCAGGTTCAGCCCAAAACTGTTCTCTGAGCTGACCGTGCCCTGCGCCAGATTAGTCAGGCGCTGTCCCGTCAGGCTGAGCGCCTGGGTGCCCTGAATCAGCCCGTTGTTATCGGTTTCCCCGCTGCTCAGCCGCAGCGCCTGCTGGCTGAGAATGCTGCCGCTGTTGTTGAGGCGATCGGCGGTTAATGACGCGTCGCCCAGGCTCAGCACTTTGCCGCTGTTGACGCCGCTGCGGGTGGTGATGGTTAGCTGCTGCCCCTGGAGCATGCCCGCGTTATCGAGCCTGTCGGCCGTGAGCGTCAACCCGCCTTCGCTCAGAACCGTTCCGTTACTGATGAAGGTCTGGCCCTGCGTCTCCAGCATCCCTTGCGCCTGCAGCGTACCGCTGTTGCTCACCGCGCCAGCCCGGATTGTCAGCGCATCGGCGGCGATTTTTCCGTGGTTGTAGAGTTCGCCGTTGTTCAGCTCCAGCTGCCGCTCTGCGAGCAGCGATCCCCCCAGCTGATTAGTGACGCGTTCATTAAGCAGCGTCAGGTTCGCGGCATTGATCTCCCCATTGTTGGTCAGGCTGCGGCCGCCCAGCGTCAGCGCCGCGCCGCTGCTGATCAGGCCGCTGTTGTCTACAGCCTCAAGGTTGAGTGAAAAACCGTTACTGGAGCTGAGCGTGCCGCCCGCCAGGTTGTTGAGGCGATTGCCGCTGTAGTTGAGCGCATCCGTCCCCTGCAGCAGCCCGCTGTTATCGGTTTGCACGCTGTCGACCGTCAGCACAGGCGCGGAGAGCACCCCCTGGTTAAGCAGACGATCGCTGGTGATGAGCAGGCTGCGGGAGCCTGCCACTGTTGCGCTGTTATTTAACGTGCCCACGTTCATTGTGGTTGCGGCTGCGGCAAGCGAACCGCTGTTATCGAGCCGCTGAGCCGTCACGGAAAGCGATTTACCCGTCGTAAAGTGCCCGCTGTTGCTGAGCTGATCCTTCGCCTGCAGCACAATCGTCTCGCCGGCGTTTCCCTGGCTGGCCTGGTCTGCCGACAGCGCGCCGCCGCTTAAACGCATATCCCGTCCTGCCGTCAGGGTGGCGCTTTTTGTTGTCAGCAAGCCGTTGGCCGACACGGCAATCCCGGCATCGCTCACCAGCGTGCCTGGCCCGATGGCCGCATCCTGCTGCGCGCTGACGACGATCTGCCCGGTGGCTTTGTTAGCGCCGCCTAACGCCACCGACGCGCCTTTCGCCGTCAGCGCGCCACTGCTCAGGCTGTTGTTCAGCCTGAGCTGGCCGTTGCTGTCGAGCTGAATATCGCCCTGATTCGCCACCAGGTTGCCGAGGTTAACCCCTACGCCCTGTTCGCTGGAGACGAGGCGAATGCGGTTGGCGTACATACCGCCCAGCGCGCCGGTATCCACCGCCACCGACGGTGCGGCGCCCTCGCCGGCGATCGGCGTAACCGAACCGTCTGCGCCAACGCGGTTCGCGCCCACCGTCAGCGCGAGATCCTTCGCATGGATCCCGGCATTGATTTCCGTGGCGCGCGCGACGATCGACACCGCATCGGCGGCGCTGCCGTCCAGCCCCTTGCCCTCGACGATCACCGAGCCTTTGCTCACCTGCAGCGCGGCGAGGTTGCCGTTCGCATCCAGCTGCGGTTTGCCCGTGGTGAGCGTGACGTTCGGCGTATTGATAAAGCCGCAGCCGTTGCAGGTAATGCCATATGGGTTGGCGACCATCACGTTGGCGGCTTTGCCCGCCACCTCGGTGTAGCCCTGCAGCTGGGAGCGGCTGGCGCCCGTCACTTCGTTGATGATCGCCTGCGCCTCATGCCCGGCTTTCAGGTTGGGGTTGTTCTGGATCAGACCGCCCAGCTGCGTCTGATTGAGCTGGCCGGTGGCGTTGTTGAGGATCAGCCCTTCCTGACCAACGTTGTACTGCTGGTACTGGTTATGCGACACCCCGGCGCCGTTCGGCGTGGCGATATTGACCACCGGCACGCCGTTGGCGGCGGCATCCATCTGGGTGCCCGGCGTCACCGGCGTAATCTGCGCCGCCACGGCGGGCAGTATCGGCTGCAGCGCTACCTGTGAGCAGATGAAATAGCTCAGCGCACGACGTTTAAAGGTAACAGGTTGACGATCGTCCATAATCTTTGTCTCTTAGAAAACCAGCCCAACGCGGGCGTAAATGCTGACGCGATCCGGCTGCAGAGAGCCGGGATAGCTAAGGGGAATGCCGAGGGTGTACTGGGTGTAGACGTGACGGCCTTGCGTGCCGAGCCCGATCGCGCTGCCCCACAGCGTGCCGGTGGAGTCGCGGTCCTGCGCGTCGCTTTTCAGCCAGCCGCCGTCGACAGTCGCCAGCGCGCTGACCTCGCCGACCACAGGCAGCGTAAACAGGCGGTAGCTCAGCTCGTTGCGCAGATAGCCCCCGATATCGCCGGAGAGATACTGCTCCTTAAAACCGCGCACCGAACTTTCGCCGCCGAGCGTCAGCCGCTCGCTGCCGTAAAGCCGATCGGGCGACCACTGGCCGTAGAGGCTGCTAAGCCACCAGAGGCCGTCTGTCAGCGGTCGCTGAAAGCTGCCGCTAATGCTCCACTTGCGGAACTGCGCCTTCGGCAGTTCGCGGCTTTTGCCCGCGTCGCTTTCCGCGCTAAACCAGGGCATGCCGCGGCTCAGGGTTGGGTTGAGCGTCGCCACGCCGCCGAACATTTTTTGCGTGTGGTTCAGCCCGAGCTGCAGGCTGGTGATTTTGCGGCTGCTGCTGGAGAGCAGCGTGCTGTTGAGGTAGTTATGGCTGCTGTAGTGGTTCAGGCCGAGCTGCACGCCGCTCTTGATATCGCCGTTGCGGAACAGCACCCAGGAGCCATTGAGACGGTGCGCAACGTTGTCGCCGTTGCTTAGCCATGTGAAGCCGTTGTTGACGAAGCTGCTGTGATAGCTGCTCCAGCTGTAGCTGTAGTCGAGCAGGCCGTAGCCGTACGGCACGCTAACGCCCGCCTGCAGGTTCTGCGCGTCGCGCCAGTCGCTGAAGGCGCTGCTGCGTCCGCCGCTGATAAACCAGCGGTCCGCCAGCCCCAGCAGGTTATTGCCGGTGAGCGACGCGCTGAGCTGGCCGACACCGGTACTTTTCTGTCCGCTGTTATCAAACCCGGCTGAAGCGCTAAGGGGAAATTCCGGTTTTGCCGTGAGATTGACGACGGAATAACCCGCTTTTGGCGAGGGCTGGATCTCAATCTGCACCGGCGTGCGGCGCACCCGGTTAATCTGCTCCATGCCCTGCTCGATATCGCGCAGGTTAAGGATGCTGCCTTCCAGACCGGGAAAGGTCATTGCCAGCACGCGCGGATGCTGGCCTTCAAGGCGGATCTTATCCAGCTTCCCTTCCAGTACCGGAATAGTCAGTTCGCCCGTGGAGAGATCCTGCTCGGTTAAAAACGCCCGGCTGGTAATATAGCCGCGCTGCATATACCAGTCGGAAATAGCATGCACCAGCGCATTAATGTCCGTCAGGTTAAGGCAGCGATGAATAAAGGGCGCGGTTAACGTCTTGCGCTGGGCGTCAGACAGCAGCGACGCGTTGCGAATAACGATGGCGTGAACCGGAAAACAGCGGCCGGAGGGCAAACCGGTCGCAGCGGGCGTGCGCGGAGACGATGCGGCGTGCCACAGGGCATCGCGCTGCTGCTGATCCTGATCCAGTCGCTGCTGCTGCTGCAGTTGAATCGCGTCGCGGTCGGCCGGGCTTAACGGCGCCGCAGTAACAAAGGTGCTGAAAAAGCTGGCGCTGAGCGCCAGTAACATCCATGTTTTGGCCATCATCGAATACTTTATATAAATTAATGGTAACTATTAGTAACGCATGGAAATCATAATACCACCGAAACAATCAGAAACATCCTGTTTCAAATAATAAACGATTATCTTTCTCAATTTTTCGATGAAAGAGAGCTTTACATCGACCTATCGCAAAGCGGCAGAATGAACGGCAAATTTATTGAGAAAAAATAAAACGATCGACATTACGATTAACACGAATCATTAAGAGGAATATTGCCCGCCTCAGGAGATCGCTGCCGAATGATAAATAACGCAGCGCTGGCTTCAGCGTCAGCCAGCCTTTCCGGTTTACCCGGAAACGCGTTGCATCAAACCTGACCCGTCGCGCAACGCTTCTTTCAGCGCCTGCAACAGCAGGGTCACCCGATACGGCATATAGCGGCGCGTCGGCAGCAGCGCCCAGACCGCCAGCGCGTGTCGTGCTGCGTCTGCCAGCGAAATCTCTACCAGTTCGCCGCTGCGCAGCTCGTCGCGAATATCCAGCAGCGTCAGCTGGGCGATGCCAATGCCGGCCACGCACATATCGCGCACGCCCTCGACGCTGCTGCAGCTAAAGCGCCCGCTGACCGGGCAGTTCACCACCTGCCCCTGCTGCTCAAACATCCAGTGGGCGACGCCAGAAATCTTCAGGCAGCGGTGCTGCGCGAGATCGTTAAGCGAGGCAGGCTGACCAAAACGCGCCAGGTAGCCGGGCGCGGCGCAGAGTATGCGCGGGTTATCGGCCAGCCTGTGGGCGATAAGCGTCGAATCCTTGAGCGGCGCGAGGCGCAGCGCCATGTCATAGCCCTGGCCGACGATGTCCACCAGGCTATCGCTCAGGTTCAACTCCACCCGCAGCGCCGGGTTCGTCTCCATCAGCGCCGGCAGCAGCGGCAGCAGATAACGCTTGCCGAACTCCGAGGCCGACGTGACGCGCAGTATGCCGCTGGCGCCTTGGGTCTCACCGTTAAACAGGCTTTTGGCCGACTCTTCTGCCTCCAGCATCATGCGCGCATAGGGCAGAAATGCCTCTCCTTCGCTGGTTAGCGCCACCGCGCGCGTAGTGCGTTGAAACAGCCGCACGCCCAGGTCGCTCTCCAGCTGCGCCAGACGTCGGGAGATGGTCATCGCCGTTGCGTTACGCCTTCGCGCCGTCTCGGTCAGATTGCCGGTGTCGGCAATGCTGCAGAAAATTTCAACGTTCTCCAGGTCCATTATAACGCTATCCGTTATACAGCTTGTCGATACTGGCGATTCTGCGGGCGTTTTTACAGCATTACAATGTCAGCTGAAATAATCATTCAGAGGACCCTGTTGAAATGGCTAAGCAACTCTTTACTGCCGGAACGATTAACGGTGTGTTATTCAACAATCGCGCCATGGTGGCGCCAATGACCCGCATCTCTGCGTCAGAAACCGGCGTGCCGGGCGAGATCGTGCAGCACTACTACGCCAGCTTTGCGCGCGGCGGCTTTGGCGCGGTGATCTCTGAAGGCCTCTATGTCGACCAGGCCTGGTCGCAGACCTACGCCTTTCAGCCCGGCATTGTCACCGAGGAGCAGGTTGCGGGCTGGCGCAAGGTAGTTAAGGCGGTGCAACAGGACGGCGCGCGCTTTATCGCCCAGCTGATTCACGGCGGCGCGCTCTCTCAGGCCAATATCTATCGCGACACCACCGTAGCGCCGTCGGCCGTGCAGCCGGTCGGCCAGCAGCTTGGGTTTTATCACGGCCAGGGCGCCTATTCGCTGCCGCAGGCGATGAACAGCGACCAGATTGCGGCGGCGATCGACGCCTTTGCCGCCAGCGCCGAGCGTGCGGTAAAACAGGCGGGCTTTGACGGCGTGGAGATCCACGCGGCTAACGGCTATCTGCTCGATCAGTTCCTGACTGACTATACCAACCAGCGCACCGACCGCTGGGGCGGCGATATTGCGGCGCGCCTGAGCCTGACGCTGGAGGTGATTAAAGCGGTGCGGGCAAGGATCGGCGCAGACGTTATCCTTGGCGTGCGCATCTCCCAGGGCAAGGTCAACGACTTCCACCACAAGTGGAAAGAGGGTAAAGCAGGCGCCGCTACGGTGTTTGCGCTGCTGCAGGCGGCGGGCGTCGACTATATCCACGTGACGGAATATCAGGCGTGGCAGCCAGCCTTTAGCGACGGCCAACAGACCTTTGCCGACATCGCACGCGAGGCGGCGCCCGACACCGTGCTGGTGGTGAATGGCGGCCTCGATAATGGCGAGCTGGCTGAGGCGCAGCTGGCCGCCTGCGCCGATTTTGTCGCCATCGGCAAGGCGGCGCTGGCCAATCATGACTGGCCGACGCGTGTCGCGCAGGGAGAGACGCTGCGCGCCCTGCCTGACAATGTGCTTTCGCCTGTCGCCAGCATTAAGCAGAGCGAAATTTAAGGCCCAGGGCGAGCGGTTTCCGCTTAACGCTCGCCCCAGCGCAGCTGACAAAGGCGCGCCCCGCCAGCCTGGCTATAATTCGCCTTAAACGCCAGCCGGGAAAACAGCCATGTTTGAAGGATTTACCCATACACAAATAGCCGTTTCCGACGCGGTGATCAACGTGCGCTACGGCGGCAGCGGCCCGCCGGTGATGCTGCTGCACGGCCATCCTCGTACCCACGTCACCTGGTCAAAAGTCGCGCCCATGCTGGCCAGGTCGTTTACGGTGGTCTGCCCCGATTTACGCGGTTTTGGCGACTCCTCTCAACCTGCCGACAGGCCGGATCACGCCGGCTCGTCGAAAAGAGCAAAAGCGAAAGACTGCGTAGAGCTGATGCGCCACCTCGGCTTTGCGCGCTTTGCGCTGGTCGGACACGACCGAGGCAGCTACACCGCCTATCGGGCCGCGCTTGATTACCCGGAGGTGATTTCGCGGCTGGCGGTGCTCGACTCGGTGCCGATCCTTGAAGCGCTGCAACACTGCGACGAGAGGTTTGCCCGCCAGTGGTATCACTGGTTTTTCTTTGCCCAGCTGGAAAAGCCGGAGCGCGCCATTCTGGCCGATCCGGATGCGTGGTATGGCCCTCGCCCAGCGACGATGGGAGATGAAGAGTATCAGGCGTTCAGACGCGCCACACGGGATCCCGCCACCGTGCACGGCATGATAGAAGACTATCGCGCCGGATTAGCGATCGATAAACAGCATGAGGCGCTGGATCAGCAGGCTGGACGCGTGATCCGCTGCCCCACGCTCTGTTTATGGTCGAAGCAGGACGATCTTGAACAGATTTATGGCGACATTCTCGCCATCTGGCGGCGCTGGGCGCCTGATGTCCGCGGTCATGGGATAAACAGCGGCCATCATATGGCCGAAGAGGCGCCAGAGGCGTTAACCGAGGCCCTGTTGGCATTTTTGCGATAACGGGCCTCGCCGCCCTTAGCCGTCCTGCCTGATGCTTTTCAGCATCGAGAAGGCCAGCGGCATATGATCTTCGCTTACCACAAAGGCGCGCAGATCGCCCTCTCTGTTCACGCCACGGGCAATCATGCCTGAGGAGGAAAAGCTCACCTCCCAGTTCAGGGCGGGATCCGCCGTCTCGCCCGCCAGATGCAGCGGCATATCCGGCGTTTTTACCCTGATTAACGGCGTAGGCAGCCGCAGCGTTGCCGCATCGCCCGTGAGGTTTTTTGCCAGCGTCACTGCCGCCAGCGTCGTCGGCTGCAGGAAAGGCCTCACTGTTCCCTGAATCTCCGCGCAGTCGCCCAGCGCGTAAATATCGCCGTCGGATGTCGTCAGCGCGTCATCGACCACAATGCCCTGGCGCACCGCTAAACCCGCCTCGCGCGCCAGTGCGACATCCGGGCGCAGACCGATGGCGCAGATCACCGCATCGACGCGCAGCTGCTCTCCCTGATGAAAAGAGGCCACCAGCGCATCCTTATGACGTTCGAGACGGCAAAGAGCGTTGTTAAACAGCAAACGTGCGCCCTGCTTCAGCAAAGCGTGCTGCAGGCGGGCCGCGATCTCCGGCGGCAGCAGCGTGGAGAGCAGATGCGTACTGCGATCCACCACCGTCACCGCTTTGCCGGCGCGCTGGAGATCCATTGCCAGCTCGGCGCCGATCAGTCCGCCGCCCACCAGCAGCACGCGCTTCGCCTGCTGCACGGCGGCTTCGCAGCGGCGGTAATCCTGCTGGCTGTTCAGGGTCACCATTAGCTCGCGTCCGCTAATCGGCGGCACCATCGGCAGCGCGCCGGTGGCCAGAACCAGCTTGTGGTAAGGGAAGTCGCCCGCGTCGCTGCGGACCAGGTGATTTGCCGCGTCGATGGCGCGCACCCGCGTATCGGGCAGCAGCGTGATGTTCTGGGACTCCGCCCAGGCCGCCGCCGGCTGACGCGTGAGATCCTCCGCGCGCTGGCGCCGGCTAAAAACGTGGCTCAGCTCCGGCTTGCTGTACTCATCGCCGCTGTCCGCTGCGATTACCCGAATCGGTGCCGCGTTATCCCGCTGCCGGATGCTTTTTACCAGCTGACGCGCGGCGAAGCCGGAACCGATAATAACGATTTCTGCTGACATCGCGTTACCCCTCATAAGGATCGAAAACCTCTTTGCCCAGCGCGCAGCCGGGGCAGAGAAAATCGTCGGGCACCGCTTCCCAGCAGGTGCCCGGCGCGACATCCTGGCCCGGCTCGCCTTCCGCCGGGTCATAGACCCACTGGCAGACGCTGCAGATCATTTTCTGCGCGCCCTCGCCGTTTTCCACGCCGCTGGCAGACGCTGTTTCAGCAGCAACGGCAGGCGCGGCAGCGGGCAGAGGCGAAAGCGCCCACTCGCGCGCAACGCTGCGGCCATGCTCGCGGCACGCCTCCAGCGCGCTTAAATCGGGACGCCATTTCACTTTCAGGGCGATGGTCATATCGAAACCGGCGTCCTGCAGGCGCGTCGCGACCCGATCGACCGCGCCGCCGGTCCAGCCATAGGAGCCGAAGGCGGAGGCGCGTTTGTTGCGAAACTTCAATCCGGTAATCTCTTCGAGCATCCCGGCGATTTTTGGCATCATCACGTTATTCATGGTGGAGGAGCCCACCAGGATCCCTTTGGAGCGGAAGCAGGAGGTGATGATCTCGTTTTTGTCATGCACCGAGGCGTTGTAAACCTTCACGGCGACGCGCGGGTCTGTTTCGCGGATCCCTTCGGCGATGGCGTCGGCCATCATGCGGGTGTTGCTGGACATGGCGTCGTAAAAAATCGTGATGCGATCTTCCTGATAGTCCGCCGCCCATTTCAGATACAGCTCGACAATCTGCGTCGGGTTATCGCGCCACACCACGCCGTGCGAGGTGGCAATCATGCTGACCGGCAGGTTAAAGCCGAGAATTTCGTTGATCTTCGGCGTCACCAGCCGGGCAAAAGGGGTCAGAATATTGGAGAAGTAGCGCTGGCACTGATCGAAAAGCTCCTGCTGATCGACCTCATCGTTAAACAGGTGTTCGTCGCAGTAATGCTGACCAAAGGCGTCGTTGCTGAACAGCACCGCATCCTCTGTCAGATAGGTCATCATGCTGTCGGGCCAGTGCAGCATCGGCGTTTCAACGAAGATCAGTTTTTTGCCGTTGCCGATATCCAGCGAGTCGCCGGTTTTCACCACCTTAAAATTCCACTCGGGATGATGGTGATGGCCGTTAATCGAATCGACGCCGTTGGCCGTACAGTAGACGGGCGTATCAGGGATCAGCGCCAGCAGCTCCGCCAGCGCCCCGCTGTGATCCTCCTCCGCGTGGTTAATCACAATGGCGTCGAGGGTGTTCAGGTCGATCTCTTCCGCGAGATTTTTCACAAAATCGGTTCTGAACTTGAGATCGACGGTGTCGATCAGCACCTTCTTCTCTTCTTTAATCAGATAGCTGTTGTAGCTGGTGCCGCGCTGCATTTTGTACTCTTTGCCGTGGAAGTGCTCAACCTCCCAGTCGCGTTTGCCTACCCAAAAGATGTTGTTTTTGACATGAATGTTCATTAGCTGCCTCGTAGCCGGTGTGATTTGTTGCTTTGCTAATGCAGCTGCCGTGCCAGTTATTAACTTACTGAAAAGCAATGGATTTATTTTTATAAAGTCATAATGACATTGAAGAGAAAAGGTCAAAGCGACAATTTATTGTTTTTAAGACAATAAAGCAGGCAATAAAAAACCCGCCGAGGCGGGTTGAAAGGAGAAGCGGCTAGCGGGCCGGCTGCAGATGCACCACCTGGCCGATCCCTTGCCCCTCAAGCTGCGCGCCGGGATCGGCAAAAAAGTCGATGTTGAAGCAGGTGTCAGGGGTCAGCAGTTCGATATGGTGCCAGTACTGGGGCGGACTAATGCCGAACTGACCCGCGTTGATGACGATTTCCCTCTCAGGTGACCTCTCGTGTTCGGCGGCAAAGCCATAATATTTTACGGCGCCGCGCATCACGCATAGCCGGCCAAACACGCCCTTTTTGGTATTGTGGTGGGTCAGCAGCGCCCTGGGCACGCTGTTGCGATCCCAGAACGGCGTAGAACGGGTGTGAACGAAATGGGCAGGAATAGTATGAGCCATGATAAACCTCCGGTTAAACGATGATGCCGCCCTGCGTCAGCCACTGGCGGCGCTGCTCGGCCAGTTCAGCTTTCTCCGTGCTGTGGCGAAACACCGCCACGCGCAGGCGCTGCTGCTGCTGGTAGCGCGCCTCGCGCGACAGCGCCTCATCCTCGCTGAGCTGGCAAAGCAGGATATTCATATCGCGGATAACGTTGCGTTCGATCGCCTTGTCTACCGCCTCGATAACGTCATCAATATGCGCCATAGCATCACCCGAGATAGGTATTGAGCTGCTGTAACAGCAGCGCGCCGGCCAGCATCAGCGAGACCGGAGTACAGGGAATATCGAGATCGACCCAGGCTTTGCGGCCTTCGTAGTCGGTTTCAAAACGCAGGCGATCGGGCGCGGTCTGCTTGCCGCTAAACCCAATGCCGCGACGCGTGCCGCCAAACGCGGCCCAGCGCAGCGCCTTTGCCGCCGTTGCAATGTCGCGGTCGCTTAACGTCTTCTCTTTCAACAGCTCTGACATGGTGATCCCCTTACAAGGCTAAGATGTCTCTTTAATAATGAGCATAATGCGTGCCAGAAAGGATGTGCCTGATTTGTTTGAATCCCGGCGGGTTCAGTGTTTATATGACACGCTGTTGCATTGTGATTTTTACCCCTCGTGTGGAAATGACACCATGACGCTCTCTGTGCAATCCCTTGCCGCGCTGGCGGTGGAGATCCAAAACGGCCTGCAGAATCGGGATCGTTTTACCCGCCTTATCAACTCCATTCACCACGCGCTGCGCTGCGACGCCACCGCGCTGCTGAGGTATGAAAACAGGCAGTTTCGCCCGCTCGCCACCGCCGGGCTGGCGCCCGACGTGATGGGACGCCGCTTCAGCCTGGAGGCGCATCCGCGCCTTGAAGCGATTGCGCGCGCCGGTGACGTGGTGCGCTTTCCCGCCGACAGCGACCTGCCCGACCCCTATGACGGACTGATCCCCGACCAGCAGGAGCTGCACGTTCACGCCTGCGTGGGAATGCCGCTGTTTTCCGGCCAGTCGCTGATCGGCGCGCTGACGCTCGACGGCATGAACGCCGCGCAGTTTGACCCCTACAGCGATGAAGAGCTGCGCATCCTGGCCAGCCTGACGGGCGGTGCGCTGAGCAACGCGCTGCTGCTGGATCGGCTTGAAGAGCCCGCCTCTTCCTTCGTGCCGCCGCCGCACCGGCCTGAGGATAATGAAGAGGCGGAGATCATCGGCGAGTCGGTGCCGATACGCCATCTGAAGAAAGAGATCGGCGTCATTGCCCCGTCCGATTTAAGCGTGCTGATCCTCGGCGAAACGGGCACCGGCAAAGAGCTGATCGCCCAGGCGCTGCACCGGCAGTCGACGCGCGCCGCCATGCCGCTGATCTACCTTAACTGCGCGGCGCTGCCGGAGACGGTGGCCGAAAGCGAGCTGTTTGGCCACGTGAAAGGCGCCTTTACCGGCGCGATCCATGACCGCAAGGGCAAATTCGAGCTGGCGGATAAGGGCACGCTGTTTCTGGATGAGATCGGCGAACTGCCGCTCTCTCTGCAGGCGAAACTGCTGCGGGTGCTGCAGTATGGCGATCTACAGCGCGTCGGTGAAGATCGGGCGCTGACCGTCGACGTGCGCATCATTGCCGCCACCAATCTGGATATCCGCCGGGCGGTTACCGAAGGGAAATTCAGGGCGGATCTCTATCATCGGCTCAGCGTTTTCCCGCTGTTTGTGCCGCCGCTGCGCGAGCGCGGCGAGGATATCGTGCTGCTTGCCGGTTTCTTTTGTGAAAAATGTCGCAGCAAGTTCGGCCTGCAGAGCGTGGCGCTCAGCCCGGCGGCCGGTGCGCAGCTCACCACCGCCAGCTGGCCAGGCAACGTGCGCGAGCTGGAGCATGCAATCTATCGCGCCACCCTGATGGCGCAGGCGGAGAGTCGCAGCCGGGACGTGGTTTTGCTGCCGCAGCACTTCAGCCTCGACGGCGGCAGGCTGGTGGTGCCGACCGCGCCAGCAACCTTTACGGCCAGCGAGTTGCCGGAGAGAAGCCTGCACGAGGCGACGCGCCAGTTTCAGCGCGACTATATCCAGCAGGTTTATCAAACCAGCGGCAAGGTCTGGGCGGAAACGGCGCGTCGCCTCGAGGTTGATCCCGGCAACCTGCACCGCCTGGCGCGCAAGCTCGGTTTGAAATAATCCCGATCCCTTACGCCCGCTCAGGAGCGAAGCGGGTTAAAACCAGGGTAAAGAGGCAGATAACCGCGCCGGCAAAAAAGGTGGATGCAGAGCCCCACAGCTCCCAGAGCAGACCCGCGCCAGCGCTGGCCAGCAGTAGCCCCACGCCGCTCAGCAGACTGAAAAAGCCGAACGCCGTTCCTCGCAGGTCAGCCGGCGCCGTGCGGGCGATCATGGCATTGAGCAGCCCCTGCGTCATGCCCATATGGACGCCCCACAGCGCGACGCCGGCAATGATGCCAGCCCAGCTCTGACTGAGCGCCAGCACCACGTCAGCGGCAATCAGCACGCCAAGGCCCGCCTGCAGCAGCCGACGATGGCTAACGCTGTCTGACCAGCGTCCGAAGGGATAAGCGGTTAACGAGTAGACCAGGTTCATGGCGACCATCACCAGCGGAATAAGCGCAAGCGGCAGGCCGACCTCCTGGGCGCGCAGCACAAGGAACGCCTCGCTGAAGCGGGCCAGGGTGAAAACGCCACCGAGGCCAATTACCCACCAGCACGCCGCGCCAAGCCGTTGCAGATTCTCTTTTTTAATCGGGCTGGTGCGCGGCGCGGTAACCGGCGCGCGCGGCTCTTTCAACCCGACCATCAGCAGGCCAACGGCCAGAAAGGCAGGGATCACCGCGACCCAGTATACGGCGCGAAAATCGTTGTCCCACAGCAGCATCAGCCCAACGGCGAGCAGCGGGCCCAGGAAAGCGCCGGTGGTATCAAGCGCCTGACGCAGGCCATAGGCGGCGCCGCGGATTTCCGGCGGCGTGACGTCGGCGACCAGCGCATCGCGCGGTGCGCCGCGGATCCCCTTTCCTACCCGATCGATCATGCGGGCGCCGAAGATCATACCGGCGGTCAATGCCAGTGCAAAAAGCGGTTTACTGAGCGCGCCAAGCCCATAGCCCACCACCGCCAGCCCTTTGCGTTTGCCGATAGCGTCGCTGATGACGCCGGAAAAGATCTTAATGCAGAGCGCGGTGGCCTCGGCGATGCCCTCAATCAGGCCAATTATCACCACCGGCGTGCCGAGCGCGGTAGCCATAAACAGAGGAAGCAGGCTGTGTATCATCTCTGATGACACATCCATTAGCAGACTGACGAAGCCGATAATCCATACGCCACCGGGTATGCGTCTGAGTGTGGTAAAGCGAGCAAACATCACTGTTCCTTAGCCTGACGAAAGACGCATTAAACAACATATTTGGTTACAGGTTAATAAAAGGCGTATTTTTTCCAGGCCAGCGCAATGAAAAAACTGACGCGCTTATGGCGTGGCTTTCATTACCTCTCCCAGACACCATAGGCAAGGTCGGGAGTTCACTTTGCGGTATTTCGCATTTAGCAGCGCATCTCTGGGATGATAAAACGTGCCGATAAAGATCCGCAGGGTAATGTCAGGCAAATGACGACAGGATTTGCTATGCAGTACAAAGCATCCAGAGGGATCGCATTCAAGCGACAGGTAATAAAAGCTGCTCATGGCGTTAAACATTAATAAGTTGCATTTGATATACAATATTCAACACCCTGACATAAATTGATACATCAGAAAAACCTATCGCTGAGAAAGGCACAGCCTGTCAACATTACGCAAGATTACTCCCTGCTTTTGGCCGTTAGCACGAGATAAAAAAACAGCCAGCAGAGAATATGCGCTATGTCCTTCCTTTAGTCGTCTGCATTAATTTAACCTTAAGATGAAAATAAATAGTTTTGCGCCTGTCTTAACAGGAAAAACGCGCTGCCGTCGCAGATAAGCTGTTTTTAACCTGCCCGTTCTCACTGCCAACGCCAGCGCCTCTTTGCTCCCGTCACTCATCATGTTGATGCAGGAAATATTAATAAACCCTTTCAGAAAAGATCGTGATTATTTTAAAACCTGGAATTATTTATTAAGGTTTTATTAATTTACACAACCTGCTCAGGGCGTAACACGTCGCGCTGTCACCCTGAATGAGGTTATTTTAGGTTTTAAGGGTTCCTTAAGGTTTGGCGACTATTGTTTTTTATTACTCACTCTACTAACCGCCTGTCGCAACGTGAAAAAGTAAAAAGTAAACGCTACATCAACAAAAAGAAAATAAATTTTATTATTGCCATTTTTTGCTGGGATATAAAACGAAATTATCGCGCCTGATAATTTTATTTTGCTCAATCAGTTGGATGGAAATTAACAATGTCATTTCTCTCTTTTTCACGTCCTTCGCTCGGTCAGGACGAACTGGCGGCGGTTCAGGCGGTATTCGCCTCAGGCTGGATCACCACCGGCCCGCAGAATGCGGCGCTTGAGCAGGCTTTCTGCCAGCTGACCGGCAATCAGCACGCCATTGCGGTCAGCTCGGCTACCGCAGGCATGCACGTCACGCTGCTGGCGCTCGATATTCAGCCGGGCGATGAGGTGATCACCCCGTCGCTGACCTGGGTGTCGACCCTGAATATCATTACCCTGCTGGGCGCGACGCCGGTGATGGTGGATATCGATCGCGACACGCTGATGGTGACGGCGCAACAGGTGGAAGCGGCGATCACACCGCGCACTCGCGCCATCATTCCCGTCCACTATGCCGGCGCGCCTGCTGATATCGACGCCATCCGCGCCGTTGGACAGCGCCACGCCATCCCGGTCATCGAAGACGCCGCGCACGCCGCCGGCTGTTACTACAAGGAGAGACATATCGGCGACGCCGGCACCGCGATCTTCTCTTTTCACGCCATCAAAAATATGACCTGCGCCGAAGGCGGCCTGATCGTCACCGACGATGCGAGGCTGGCGGATCGCATGCGCAGCCTAAAGTTTCACGGACTCGGCGTCGATGCCTACGATCGTCATACCCATGGGCGCAAGCCGCAGGCGGAAGTGATCATGCCGGGCTTCAAATACAACCTGCCCGATATTAGCGCCGCCATCGCGCTGGTGCAGCTTAACAGGCTGGCGGACTTTAACGCGCGCCGCGCCGCCATCGCCCAGCGCTACCTGCACGCATTGGCCGACACCCCCTTTCTGCCGCTGGCGCCGCCTGACTGGCCGCATCAGCACGCCTGGCATCTGTTTATCATTCGCGTCGACGAGGCAACCTGCGGCATCAGCCGCGATGCGCTGATGGAGGCGCTTAAAGCGGTGGACATCGGCACCGGCCTGCACTTCCGCGCCGCCCACACCCACAAATATTACCGTGAACGCTATCCGCATCTCTCTCTGCCCAACACCGAATGGAACAGCGAGCGCATCTGCTCGCTGCCGCTGTTCCCGGATATGCGCGATGAGGATGTCGAGCGCGCAATCGGCGCGTTACGTCAGATCGCGGGGGTCTGAGATGCAGCCAGAACAACCGATTCGTAAAGTCTCCGTGGTGATCCCGGTCTTTAATGAAGAAGAGAGCCTGCCCGAGCTGATGCGCCGTACCGAGAGCGCCTGCAGCGGCCTCGGGCTGGAGTATGAGATCCTGCTGGTGGATGACGGCAGCGCCGATCGATCCGCTGAGCTGATCGCCGACGCCGCCGCGCTGCCCGGCAGCCATGTGGTCGGGGTGCTGCTGAACCGCAACTACGGCCAGCACTCGGCGATTATGGCGGGCTTTAGCCATGTCTCCGGTGATTTGACCATTACGCTGGATGCGGACCTGCAAAACCCGCCGGAAGAGATCCCGCGTCTGGTGCAGGCGGCGCAGCAGGGCTATGACGTGGTCGGCACCGTGCGGCAAAATCGCCAGGACAGCTGGTTTCGCCGCCGCGCCTCGCGCGCCATCAACCATTTGATCCAGCGCGTCACCGGCAAGGCGATGGGCGATTACGGCTGTATGCTGCGCGCCTATCGCCGCCATATCGTCGAGGCGATGCTCAACTGCCACGAGCGCAGTACCTTTATTCCGATCCTCGCCAACACCTTCGCGCGCCGCACCATTGAGCTGCCGGTCACCCACGCCGAGCGCGAATTTGGCGACTCAAAATACAGCTTTATGAAGCTGATTAACCTGATGTACGACCTGGTGACCTGCCTCACCACCACGCCGCTGCGCCTGCTCAGCATCGTCGGCAGCCTGATCGCGCTGGCCGGCTTCGCCTTCTCGCTGGTGCTGATCGTGCTGCGCCTGTTCCTCGGCGCCAGCTGGGCCGGCGACGGCGTGTTTATGCTGTTTGCCGTGCTGTTTATTTTCGTCGGCGCGCAGTTCGTCGGCATGGGCCTGCTTGGCGAGTATATCGGCCGTATCTACAACGATGTCCGCGCTCGCCCGCGTTACTTCATCCAGCGTGTTATCTCTCCGCAGCAGCATGCTTCTTCTGTACAGGAAACTGAGCAATGAAAACCATCGTCTTCGCCTACGCCGAAATGGGCTGTGCGGGCATTACCGCCCTGTTGAACGCCGGCTATGAGATTGGCGCAATTTTCACCCACGCTGACACCTCGCCGGAAAGCCACGCTTTTCCCTCCGTGGCACGCCTCGCGGCGGAGCACGGCATTCCGGTGTACGCGCCGGAAGATGCCAGCCACCCGCTGTGGGTCGACCGCATCAGGGCGATGCAGCCTGATGTTATCTTCTCCTTCTATTACCGCGCGCTGCTCAGCAGCACCCTTCTTGACTGCGCGCGCATCGGCGCCTTTAACCTGCACGGTTCCCTGCTGCCTAAATATCGCGGACGCGCGCCGCTTAACTGGGTGCTGGTTAACGGCGAAACCGAAACCGGCGTCACGCTGCACCGCATGGTAAAACGTGCCGATGCCGGCGACATCGTGGCGCAGCAGCGCGTGGCGATTGATGAGCAGGACAATGCGCTGACGCTGCACCGCAAGCTGGTCGCCTGCGCCGCGCAGCTGCTGGAAAGCGCCCTGCCGGCGATCAAGCGCGGCGAAATCGCCGCCACGCCGCAAAATGAGGCCGAGGCGACGAAGGTTGGCCGCCGTACGCCGGAGGATGGTCGCATCGACTGGACGCGCCCGGCGCAGGCGATCAACAACCTGGTGCGCGCCGTCACCGATCCCTGGCCTGGCGCCTTTGCCTTCGCCGGCACGGTGAAATTCGTGGTGTGGAAAGGCCGCGTGCACAGCGATGCCCCGCAGGCGAAGCCCGGCACCGTGCTGTCGGTAGCGCCGTTCCTCATCGCCTGCGGCGAAGGCGCGCTGGAGGTGGTCACCGGCCAGAGCGACAACGGCGTCTATATGAACGGCAGCCAGCTGGCGCAGAGCCTTGGCATGGTGCCGGGCGCGCTGCTCTATTCGCAGCCGGTCGCCGCGGTCAAACGCCGCACGCGCGTGCTGATCCTCGGCGTCAACGGCTTTATCGGCAACCATCTCACCGAGCGCCTGCTGCAGGATGATAACTTCGACGTTTACGGACTCGATATCGGTTCTGACGCCATCAGCCGTTTCCTCGAGCAGCCGCGCTTTCACTTTGTCGAAGGGGATATCAGCATTCACTCTGAGTGGATCGAATATCACATCAAGAAGTGCGACGTGGTGCTGCCGCTGGTGGCCATCGCCACGCCCATCGAGTACACCCGTAACCCGCTGCGCGTGTTCGAACTCGACTTCGAAGAGAACCTGAAAATTATCCGCGACTGCGTGAAGTACAAAAAGCGCATTATTTTCCCGTCGACCTCGGAAGTGTACGGCATGTGCACCGACGCCCATTTCGATGAGGATCACTCGAATCTGGTGGTCGGCCCGATTAACAAGCAGCGCTGGATCTACTCGGTGTCGAAGCAGCTGCTGGACCGCGTCATCTGGGCCTACGGCGAAAAAGAGGGGCTGCGCTTTACCCTGTTCCGGCCGTTTAACTGGATGGGGCCGCGCCTCGACAACCTCAACGCCGCCCGCATCGGCAGCTCGCGCGCCATTACGCAGCTGATCCTTAACCTGGTCGAAGGGTCGCCCATCAAGCTAATCGACGGCGGCGCGCAGAAACGCTGCTTCACCGATATTCGCGACGGCATCGAGGCGCTGTTCCGGATTATTGAGAACAAAAACAACAACTGCGACGGGCAAATCGTCAATATCGGCAACCCGGACAACGAGGCGAGCATTAAAGAGCTGGCCGAACGTCTGCTGGCGAGCTTCGAGCGCCATCCGCTGCGCGACCGCTTCCCGCCCTTCGCCGGTTTCCGCGAGGTGGAAAGCAGCAGCTACTACGGCAAAGGATACCAGGACGTTGAGCACCGTAAGCCTTCCATCAAAAACGCGCGTCGCCTGCTGGCGTGGACGCCGACGGTGGAGATGGACACCACCATCGATAACACGCTGGACTTCTTCCTGCGCACCGTTGAGCTACAGGACAAGCCATGAAGAAAGTCGGTTTGCGCGTCGATGTCGATACCTGGCGCGGCACGCAACAGGGCGTGCCGGCGCTGCTGGCGCAGTTTAGCCTGCATCGGCTGCAGGCCAGTTTCTTTTTCAGCGTCGGCCCGGACAACATGGGACGCCACCTGTGGCGTCTGATGAAGCCGCGCTTCCTGTGGAAAATGCTGCGCTCGCGCGCGGCATCGCTTTACGGCTGGGATATTCTGCTGGCGGGCACCGCCTGGCCGGGCCGGGATATCGGGCGCGGGCTGGGAGAGATTATTCGTGCCACGGCGGATCACCATGAGGTCGGCCTGCACGCCTGGGATCACTTCGCCTGGCAAACCTGGGCGGGCGTCTGGCCGCCAGAGAAGCTCGTCGAACAGATCGCGCGCGGTAAAGCGGCGCTGGAGGCGATAACAGGTGACAACGTCACCTGCTCCGCCGTGGCGGGCTGGCGCGCCGACGAGCGGGTCGTCGCCGCCAAACAGCCGTTCGGCTTCCGCTATAACAGCGACTGCCGCGGCAGCGGGCCGTTTATGCCGCTGCTTAGCGACGGCCGCCTGGGCACGGTGCAGATCCCGGTGACGCTGCCGACCTGGGATGAAGTGGTCGGCCAGCAGGTCAGCGCCGCCCGCTTTAACGATTTTATTCTGCAGCAGATGCTGGCCGCCGCCGGTGCGCCGGTTTACACCATCCATGCCGAGGTCGAGGGCATTGTTGGCTTAGCCGCCTTTGCCGAGCTGCTGAGGCGTGCAGAGGCGCTGGGCATCCGCTTCTGCCCGCTCAGCGAGCTGTTGCCCGCGGATCTCAGCACCCTGCCGCAGGGGCGCGTGGTGCGCGGCCAGCTTGCCGGACGCGAAGGCTGGCTGGGCTGCCAGCGCCCGGCGTAACGCAATTTTTTCACAGGAAACACGGATGCGTACAGGCACTAAAACCCTTTTGCTGCTGGCGCTTTTCGCGCTCTATTACCTGATCCCCATTGAGTTCCGCGCGCTGTGGCAGCCGGATGAGACGCGCTACGCCGAGATTAGCCGCGAGATGCTCGCCAGCGGCAACTGGGTAGTGCCGCACTTTTTCCACCTGCGCTATTTTGAAAAGCCCATCGCCGGCTACTGGATCAACAATCTCGGTCAGCTCATTTTTGGCCAGACTAATTTCGGCGTGCGCGCCGGGTCGATTCTCTGCACCGCGCTGAGCGCGCTGCTGCTCTACTGGCTGGGTCGGCGGCTGTTCAACAGCGATAAAATTGCCCTCACCGCCAGCATGATTTTTCTCACTTCACTGCTGGTGTATGGCGTCGGCACCTATGCCGTGCTCGATCCGCTGCTGCTGCTCTGGCTGGTGCTGGCGATGTGCAGCTACTGGCTGGCGGCGCAGGCGACCACCACGCAGCAGCGACTGGGCGGCTACCTGCTGCTCGGCGCCGCCTGCGCGATGGGCTTTATGACCAAAGGCTTTCTGGCGCTGGCGGTGACGGTGCTTGCCATCGTTCCCTGGGCGATCTGGCAGCGCCGCATGGGCGAGCTGCTGCGCTGGGGGCCTCTGACCATCGTTGTCGCCGCGCTGATTAGCGCGCCCTGGGCGCTGGCGATTAATCGTCAGGAAGGGGATTTCTGGCACTACTTTTTCTGGGTTGAGCACATTCAGCGTTTTGCCGAAGCCGACGCCCAGCATAAAGCGCCCTTCTGGTATTACCTGCCGGTGTTGCTGGCGGGCAGCCTGCCGTGGCTGGCGCTGCTGCCTGGCGCGCTGCTGAGCGCGTGGCGCGCGCGCGCTCAGCAGCCCGGCGCGATCTATCTGCTGAGCTGGGTGCTGCTGCCGCTGCTGTTTTTCAGCGTCGCCAAAGGCAAACTGCCGACCTATATCCTGCCCTGTTTCGCGCCGCTGGCGCTGCTGATGGCGCGCTACGCCCACGGCGCCAGCGCGCGGCTGGCGAAGGTCTTTACTCTCAACGGCTGGATTAACCTGCTGTCTGGCCTGCTGGCCGCCGCGCTGGTGGCTGGCGTGCTGGCGCCCTGGGGACTTGCGCATCGTCCGCTCTATGGCAGCCATGAAAAGCTGCGCGTGGTCTGCGGCGCGCTGGCGTTTCTCGGCTGGGCCGCAATGGGCTGGCTGAGCCTGCGCCCCGGCCGCGACCGCTGGAAGCTGGCGGCGCTCTGTCCGCTGGCGCTGGCACTGCTGCTCGGCTTCGCCCTGCCGCAAAAGGTGCGCGACGCTAAGCTGCCGCAGAGCTTTGTCCACGCCATACACCGCCAGCTGGCCGCCAGCGACCTGCTGCTGGCGGATAATCCCGGCATCGCCTCGGCGGTGGCCTGGGAGACGCGGCGCAGCGACATCACCTTTTTTGACGCCAAAGGCGAGCTGCAGTATGGCCTGAGCTACCCCGACGCCCGTTCGCGCTATGTCGACGGCAGGGCGTTCGCCAGCTGGCTGGCGGCGCATCGCCGTCACCACAGCGTCGCGCTGGTGATGCTGCTCG
This sequence comes from Pantoea latae, assembly GCF_002077695.1. Classification (GTDB taxonomy): domain Bacteria; phylum Pseudomonadota; class Gammaproteobacteria; order Enterobacterales; family Enterobacteriaceae; genus Pantoea; species Pantoea latae. Next base: position 86,899 of record NZ_MWUE01000011.1, on the reverse strand, counting down.
ACAGCGGCCAGGCGGCGCCGGACGCCGATCTGCCGACGCCGGACAGGCAATATCGCCAGGGCCGCCTGGTCTATTACGGCTATAACGCCACGCCATGAGTCTTCTGCTGATCTTGCTGGTGAGCCTGCTGAGCTGCGCCGCCCAGCTCAGTCAGAAACAGGCGGCGTCGGTTGGCCTGCGCCGGGGCAAGCGCTGGATTGCGCTCAGCCTGCTGCTGCTGGGCGTGGCGATGCTGCTGTGGCTGGCGGTGCTGCGCGTGGTGCCGGTCGGCGTCGCCTATCCGATGCTTAGCCTGAACTTTGTGCTGGTGGCGATCGCCGCGCGCGCGATCTGGCGGGAGCGCTATACGCGGCGGCAGTGGCTGGGCACGCTGGCGATTGTCGTCGGCGTCGCGCTGATGGGGAGCCATCTGTGAAGGGGATGATGCTGGCGCTAAGCAGTATCCTGCTGGTGACGCTGGCTCAGCTGGCGCTGCGCATGGCGATGACTGGCGTGCCGCCCGTATCTCACTGGCTGAGCCGGTGGTGGATGGCGCACCCCGCTGCCTCGCTGCTGCTGGGTGCCGGACTGGCCGCCTATGGATTATCGATGCTGTGCTGGCTGCTGGCGCTGCGCCATCTGCCCCTTAACCGGCTCTATCCGCTGCTTAGCCTGAGCTATGTGCTGGTGTGGCTGGCGGCGGTTTCGCTGCCGGTTTTCAACGAACCCTTCCGCTGGAGCAGCCTGGCGGGCGTGATATTGATTATGCTGGGGCTACTGTTGAACAGCTAGCCACGCAACAAGGCGCGCCGGTAATCGCGCGCGGCAGCTAATTTACCGCTAAGGCAAATTTCTGCCGCTGCGCTTTAAAAATAATACCGCCCGATACTTAGTTAAATTAATGATGATTTTAGCCAGGGAATACATCGGCTAAACGTTTTCCCGGATTAAACGTATTAGCCGCCGTGGCTTATTTTCTGCTTTTTTTAGTTTAATAAACAAGACGATAACTGGCAGATAAAAAAATTAATCAGTTTTTCATTTCCTTTTTTTAAATTGCCTGCCAGACTGTCATTAACAAAAAGATAGCGTGCAATCGAATAGCAAGCTACTAAAAATGACGCAATACATTTTGACCAGACAGCAACAACACCAGGGAACCTGATATGCACTTTCTCAAGAACTTCACTATTCGCAGGGTCGTCCAGGTTATTTTACTGGCGGCGCTGCTGGTTGTGGCGCTGGCCGGGGCCTATGGCTCGGCCGTGCTGCGCGATATGCATCATCAGGCGCAGGGAAGAGATGCCGCTACCGCCCAGCTTGTTTTCCTGACGCGCGCCGGCAACGTCATCCGCTCCGGCTCGGCAGAGGAAAAAGCGGCCCTCGCCGGGGAAGCGCCTGACAGCGCCGACTGGGCGCCGCTGCGCACCGCCCTGACCGACGGCAGCGCCCTGTTTTCAGCGGCGTCAAACGAGCGGCTGCTGGCGCTGCAGCAGCAGCTGAACAGCGACGAAGCCGCGACGGTAACGGATCGCCATCGGCTGGAAATTGCCTTTTTCGTCGCCGCGCTGATCACGCTGGGGCTGCTCGCCTTCTGCGACCGTTTTCTGGTGGTGCATCTGGTCAGACCCCTTGGCGTGATGCGCGCCCATTTCAAAGGCATCGCCGCGGGCGATCTGACGCGCGAGCCGCAGGATTTTGGGCGTAACTGCGTCGGTCAGCTGGTGCCGCTGGTCAGACTGATGCAGCAGAGCCTGCTCAACACCGTGCAGGCGGTGCGCGACAATAGCGTCGTGCTGCGCCAGGAAGCGGCAGGCATCGCGGCGGGCAACGCCGATCTCTCCGATCGCACCACCCAGCAGGCAGCCGCGCTGGAACAGACCGCCGCCAGCATGGAGCAGCTGAGCGCCACGGTAAAAACTAACGCAGCGGGCGCGCGTGAGGCGCGCCAGCTGGCGGAGGCGACCGCGCAGACCACTCAGCAAGGCGCCACTCTGGTGACCTCGGTGTCACGCCTGATGGGCGACATCGCCGGCGAGGCGGAAAAAATCCGCCAGTTTACCGCCACCATTAACAGCATTGCGTTTCAGACCAATATTCTGGCGCTCAATGCCGCCGTCGAGGCCGCGCGCGCCGGCGAGCAGGGTCGCGGCTTCGCGGTCGTCGCCACCGAGGTGCGCACCCTCGCCCAGCGCAGCGCCGCCGCCGCGAAAGAGATTGAAGGCTTAATTAACGGCGCCGTGACGCGCGTGCAGGAAGGCGCCGTCGCCGCCGGCCGCGCCGGCGATACTATGGGCAGCGTGACCGCGCGCGTCGCCACGGTGAACGATCTGATCGCCCAGTTCGCGCTCGCTTCGGAAGAACAGAGCAAAGGCATTTCTCAGGTCACGCTGGCGATTGCCGAGCTGGATCGCGTCACGCAGCAGAACGCGTCGCTGGTGCAGGAAGTGGCGGCCTCGGCCGGCAGTCTTAACGGCCGGACGGAAATCCTCGCGTCGGTCATTAGCCATTTTACCTTTCCCGACGCGACGCCGCCGCAGCCTGGTCAGCCCGCCGCGGCTGACGCCCAGCCGCGCAGCAACGCGGGTGAATGGGTCGCTTTGCACCATTAATCGCGCGGGGGTCGCGCTGGCGGATTGGCGTCCAGCCAGCTGCGCACGCTCTCCGTCTCCGGGCCCGCTTCACGCACGGCCCGGACCAGCCGATCCTGCGTGGTATGCAGCGTCAGCATCCAGAAGGTGATTTGCCACTGCTCGCTGATTTCAATACGGGAGAGGTCAGCAGGCACGCGGCGAACAATTGGGTCTTTCATATCGGTTTCCTGATCGTCGGCACGTTAACGGGTGCCATGAATAACGGCCTTGTTTTGAAGCGACTTATCGTGAACCAATGACCCAGGATATAAACCGGATTTATCTCTAAAGGGGTCTGTATCGACATTATGAGAGGGTTCTGATGAATAAAATCTGAATAACCGCAGCGACAGGGAGATAAAACAGCCGGGAAGCGCAATGAAATATTTTTCATACCGCTTCGCTAATGACATCAATAAAAAATGATATTGCTAAAACGCGATATTAACCAAAAAGAGCGTTTTATAGCAGCGCCTACACTTTTTTCAGAGAACATCAATATGAGCACGACACCCTTTACGCCAGGCGTTATCGTCCAGACCGACGTGCGGCTGCTTCGCGTCGCCGCCGGGATGACGCAAGAGCGCGCCGCCGAGCGGTTTAACCTGAGCCTGCGGGTCTGGCAACTTAAAGAGGCGGCAAAAAATCCCGCGCTGTTCAGCCAGGGCGAGTATGAACTGCTGCTGTTACTGGCGGGAAAACATCCCCATTTTGAGCTGACGCCACGCTAGCGGGCTGACGGCGACAAGCTGGCGCAGGGCCGCGCCATTTTTCACATCCTTTCTATGGCGCTTATTAATTTCGCCCTTCAATCTTTTCATGCGCTTTGCCATCTTGTTGAAAGCCCAGGCTAAGCCGCTGGAAATAGCCTGATCCGCCACGTTAACGCTTTCATATATTTAATTGAAGCCCCCTGTTTTTCCTGCCGATAACCTACTGCTTTTTATAGATTCTTTATTTATTTTGCTCACACAGATGAAACGGGAAACAGATGTTTAAAAATTTACCCATTAAGAGAAAATTTTTCTTTTCTTTCGGCCTGATCGTGGCCCTGTTATTAATTCTCTGCGCTGCGTTTTACAGCAACTTTACCAGCATCGTGAGCTCAAATGACTGGAACATCCACAGCTGGCGCGTCATCGATAAGAGCCGCGCCCTGACGCAAAACCTGGTGAATATGGAAACCGGTCTGCGCGGCTATGCGATTAACGGTAAAGAAGAGATGCTGGATCCGTGGAAAACAGGCCAGGCGGATTTCCTGCAAGATTTGCAGGAGGCAAAATCGCTGACCGCAGATAATCCGGCGCAGCAGGCGCGCCTGAATACGCTATTACACCAGCAGCAGGCGTGGCAGGAAAGCTTTGCCACGGCGCTGCTGAATCACCGCCAGGCGCTCAACGCCGGTACCCTGTCGCAGAGCGACTTTAACGCCGCGTTTGACGCCAACAGCGGCAAACCGCAGATGGATCAGATGCGCCAGACCATTGCGGCGATCGTCAGCGGCGAAACCAGCCTGCTGACTCAGCGTCAGCAGTCGGTAAGCGCCGTTGAGACGCAGACCCGGCTGACGCTGTTTATCGGCGCGCTGCTGGGATTAGCCATCGCCTCTGCAGCGGGCTATCTGCTTGCCCGTTCGATTACGCGTCCACTGGCGGAGGCGGTGAACGCGGCGCAGGCGATCGCCGCTGGCGATCTCTCTACCGCCCTTGTGGCGCACTCCACCGATGAAACCGGCGTGTTGATCGCCACCTTCAAAACCATGCAGGATCAGCTGAAGCAGGTGGTTTCTGATATCCAGCGCGCGGCCTTCTCCATCGACAACGCCTCTAAAGAGGTCGCGCTGGGCAACACCGACCTCTCCGCGCGCACCGAGCAGCAGGCCGCCTCGCTGGAGGAAACTTCGGCCAGCATGGAGCAGTTAACCGCCACCGTCAGACAAAACGCCGCAAATGCGCAACACGCCAGCACGCTGGCGTCTGACGCCTCGCACGTTGCCCAGCAGGGCGGCGACGCAGTGGATCGCGTGGTGACCACCATGGCCGATATTTTCAGCAGTTCGAAGAGCGTGGTGGATATTATCGGCACCATCGAAAGCATCGCGTTTCAGACCAATATTCTGGCGCTGAACGCCGCCGTCGAAGCGGCGCGCGCCGGCGAGCAAGGCCGCGGCTTCGCCGTGGTCGCCAGCGAAGTACGTGCGCTGGCACAGCGCAGCGCCACCGCCGCGAAAGAGATTAAATCGTTAATCGAGGCCTCTAACCACCGCATTGCCGAAGGCAGCGAGCTGGCGGCGCAGGCGGGCAACACCATGAACGGCATCGTCAGCGCTATCAGCGACGTGTCGAGCATCATGTCGGAAATCTACACCGCCTCCGGCGAGCAGGTTAACGGCATTGAGCATGTCGGCATCGCCATTACTCAGATGGACGAGGTGACGCAGCAGAATGCCGCGCTGGTGGAGCAGGCCGCCGCCGCCGCCGCGTCTCTGGAAGAGCAGGCGGCACAGCTAAGTCGCGCCACGGCGATCTTCAAAGTCGCCTGAGATCCCTGCCTCTTATAAAAAAAACCTCGCCGCCGTGTAATGCTTGTCAGTTAAGGTCATGTTCAGGTAAGGCCGCTGTTTTCTCTAAATGGCGGCCTTTTCATTTACGCGTGTGGGCATGCTGGTGCAGGCCACTGCACCTCCTCTGCTGCCGGGCCGTCCCTGAGCGGCACCAGACTGCGTTATCACCCTATGCTTAACTGACACGCGAGGTTTTTGAGGGGTTGATAGCCCTCCCCCGTCTCCAGAGCAACAGCGTCTCCATCAACAGGTCCGCGGTTTACTGCTACCTTTTACAGATAACCCCTTGTTTTAGCGGTGAGCGACATTGCCATCCTTGCGTAACAGGACAACGGAGCGATCCGTGCTGCTGTTCCTGCTTTTTATCAGCCTGTTTATTGTCACCGCCTGTAGCTGGGCGTTATGGAAATCCTGGCAGGATCGGCTGCAGGATATCTCCATTCAGGCGCGCAACCAGTCGCTGTCGCTTTCCCGTCAGGCGCAGGACACCTTTCTTCAGGTCAGCATTGCGCTGGACGAAATCGCGCGTCAGCGGGAGGCGCTGTTCAGCCGCCCGGCGAGCTACAGCGGCAGCCGCGGCATTCTGGCGGGCCTCTCTGTGCCTCTGCCGCAGCTGGCAGGCCTGTTTGTCTATGACAAAGCGGGCAACTGCCTGGCAACCTCGCGCGGAAGTGTCGATCCTCAGATGAATAACGCCGATCGGGAATATTTTATCTGGCACCGCGACCACGCAAACCCTGGCGTGCATATCGGCCACGTGGTAAACAGCCGCAGCACCGACGAGCGGGTTATCCCGGTTTCGCTGCGCCTGAACGACGCCGACGGCAATTTTAATGGGGTGGCGCTCGGCACGGTGAAAGTCAGTTTTTTCCGCCAGTTCTACGGCTGGTATGAACAGATGCCGGGCGATCTGCTGGCGCTGATGAACACTGACGGCCTGCTGCTTTACGCGCGCCCCTTTCCCGACAGCGTCATTAACCGCAGCCTCTCTTCCAGCCCGCTGTTTACCACGCTGCTGAGCCAGTCGCGCATCGGCAGCGCTACCTGGAAGAGTCGTCTGGATGGCAAGGAGCGGCTGTTCGGCTACGCCAGGCTGGAGCGCTATCCGCTGGTGGTGGCGGTGGGCTATGAAACCCGGGCCATCCGGCACGGCTGGTGGATGAGCAATATCACCGCCATCAGCGTGAACGTCTTCACCTGGCTGCTGGTGCTGCTGTTCGGCTTCCAGATCCTGCGTCAACTGCGCGCCAACCGACTGAGCCAGCAGGCGCTCATGCGCAGCCAGGATGAGCTAAAGCGGCTCAACGGCACCCTGAGCGATCTGGCGATGCTCGACGGGCTAACCGGGCTGGGCAACCGGCGCCAGTTCGATTTCTATCTGGAGAAAAGCCTGAACGGCGCGATGACGCCGGTTTCCCTGATTATGTTCGATGTAGATTACTTTAAGCGCTACAACGACGCGTACGGACATATCGCCGGCGACCGCTGTCTGCAGGCGGTGGCGGCGGTGCTTAAGCACCTTCCGCTGCGCAGCACCGACCGCGTCACGCGCTACGGCGGCGAGGAGTTCGCCATTATTCTGCCGGGCACCGAGGCGCGGGATGCGGAGAAGGTGGCGTTCCGGGCGCTGGAGGCGATTCGCCGCGCGGCCTTGCCTCACGAGGCCAGCGAGCTGCCGGAAAAAATCGTGACGCTCAGCGCCGGGATCGGCGCCTCCGTTCCTGGCGGCACGCCGGATGCCCTGAAGCTGGCCGCCGACGAGGCGCTCTACACGGCGAAAAAATCGGGACGCAACTGCATCGCCGGCATGCAGGGCATCTGCCTGCTGTAGGCTAAAATTCCGACGCCTCGCCTGGCAGCGGCACGGAAAGCGGCTGCCCTTCCACGCCGGCATAAAAAATCACCAACTCTGCCGGCTGGTCGCGGGTATAGCCGCGATGGGCGCTGTCGAGGGTTTCATTGATCGCCTCACCGGCCTTTACGCTGTGCGTCGCGCCGCTCGCTTTGTCCTCAATGGTCAGCTCGCCGGAGAGCAAATAGGCAGTATTGGGCATGGGATGGGTATGCCAGGGCAGCTCGCTGTGCGCCGGCAGCGACATGCGCATTACCGTAATCTGCGGCTTGCCGACTGGGTAGGCGTTATAGGCCTGCCCGTTCCACGCCGCGCCGCTTTGCAGCACCTGTTCATGAACAGGCTCCCGGTTCGCCTCGCGGGCGGGTTTTTCATCCTTCATCGTTGCTCCTGCTAATTAGGGTCTGGTTCGAGTGTAGCTGAGCCACGTCGTACCGCCGTTCTGAACGCGCGGATCCTAACCAACTGTTATCCATCGATGAAATAGCTGCTGCTGTTTCCTTGCCTGTAAGCGGGATATCGACGGATAATCCCCTGTGGCGATCGGGAATGACCTCGACGTTGTCACCGCGCAACCCAAGGCAGTGCATTGTATGTTCTCTTTTTTTAATGAAGCGTTAAACCAGGCGAGTGCCTATGCCCTACGATAACGTCTACGCCGAAAAGCGGCTGCCTGGCGCCTTTCGCCGCAGCTGGCACCATTTTTATCGCAACCCCACCGCGATGATCGGCCTGTACGGCTTCGCCGCCCTGCTGTTTCTCTGTTTGTTTGGCGGGCTGCTGGCGCCCTACGGCATCGATCAGCAGTTTCTCGGCTATCAGCTGCTGCCGCCCTCCTGGTCGCGCTACGGCGACGTCTCTTTCTTCCTCGGCACCGACGATCTCGGCCGGGATGTGTTGAGCCGCCTGTTGAGCGGCGTCGCGCCGACGGTGGGCTCGGCGATTCTGGTGACGCTGTTCGCCACCCTGTGCGGCCTGGTGCTGGGCGTGCTGGCGGGGATCACCCACGGTTTGCGTTCGGCGGTGATGAATCACGTGCTGGATACGCTGCTGTCGATCCCCTCGCTGCTGCTGGCGATTATCGTGGTAGCGTTTCTCGGCCCGCGGCTGGAGCATGCGCTGCTGGCGGTGTGGCTGGCGCTGTTGCCGCGGCTGGTGCGCGACATTTACAGCGCGGTGCATGACGAGCTGGAAAAAGAGTATGTGGTGGCGGCGCGTCTCGACGGCGCCAGCAACCTCGATATTTTACGCCACGCGCTGCTGCCGAACGTGCTGCCGACGCTGATCAGCGAAGTGACGCGCTCGCTGTCGATGGCGATCCTCGATATCGCCGCGCTCGGCTTTCTCGATCTCGGTGCCCAGCTGCCCTCGCCCGAATGGGGCGCGATGCTCGGCGATTCGCTCGAGCTGGTCTATGTGGCGCCCTGGACCGTGATGCTGCCCGGCGTGGCGCTGATGATCAGCGTATTAATCGTTAACCTGCTGGGCGACGGTATCCGCCGCGCTGTAGAAGCGGGAGTGGAATAATGCCGTTACTCGATATCCGTAATCTGACCATTGAATTTATGACCGCAGAGGGTCCGGTGAAAGCGGTGGATCGCATCAATCTGACGCTGACGGAAGGCGAAGTGCGCGGGCTGGTCGGCGAGTCGGGCTCCGGTAAAAGCCTGGTAGCGAAGGCGATTTGCGGCGTCACCAAAGATAACTGGCGCGTCACCGCCGACCGTATGGTGTTTGACGATGTCGACCTGCTGCGCCTGTCGCCGCGCGAGCGGCGCCGTATCGTCGGGCGCAACTTCTCGATGATTTTTCAGGAGCCGCAGTCCTGTCTCGATCCCTCTGAGCGCATTGGCCGTCAGCTAATGCAGGCGATCCCGCGCTGGACCTTTAAAGGGCCCTGGCTGCGCCGCTTCTGGTTCTGGCGCAAAACCCGCGCCATCGAGCTGCTGCACCGCGTCGGCATCAAAGATCACAAAGATATTATGCGCAGCTTTCCCTACGAGCTGACCGAAGGGGAGTGCCAGAAGGTGATGATCGCCATCGCGCTGGCCACCCAGCCGCGTCTGCTGATCGCCGACGAGCCGACCAACGCCATGGAGCCGACGACGCAGGCGCAAATATTCCGCCTGCTGAGCCGCCTTAATCAGAACAACAACACCACCATTCTGCTGATAAGCCACGATCTGCGCACCATGAGCCAGTGGGCGGATCGCATTAACGTCATGTACTGCGGCCAAACCGTGGAGACCGCCGGCAGCAGCGATTTGATGACCACGCCGCACCATCCTTATACCCAGGCGCTGATCCGCGCGATGCCCGATTTTGGCCGCTCGCTGCCGCACAAGAGCCGGCTCAACACGCTCTCCGGCGCCATTCCCTCGCTGGAAAGCCTGCCGATTGGCTGCCGCCTCGGCCCGCGCTGCCCCTATGCGCAGCGCAAATGCGTCGAAACGCCGCGTCTCAGCGGCAGTAAAACGCATCTGTTCGCCTGCCACTTCCCGCTGAATATGGAGGAGCAGTAATGGAGACGCTGCTTGAAGTGCGCAACCTCAGCAAGACCTTTCGCTATCGCACCGGCCTGTTTCGCCGCCAGCACGTCGAGGCGGTAAAATCGGTGAGCTTTACCCTGCGCGAGAAGCAGACGCTGGCGATTATCGGCGAGAACGGCTCTGGCAAGTCGACGCTGGCGAAGATGCTGAGCGGCATGGTGGCCCCGAGCGCGGGCGAGATCCTGATTAACGATCACCCGCTGCAGTTTGGCGACTACGGCTACCGCAGCCAGCGCATCCGCATGATATTTCAGGATCCCTCTACCTCGCTCAATCCGCGCCAGCGCGTCAGCCAGATCCTCGATCTGCCGCTGCGGCTGAACAGCGACCTGGCGCCCGAGGCGCGCGAAAAGCGCATTATCGCTACGCTGCGTCAGGTAGGTCTGCTGCGCGACCACGCTGGCTATTATCCCCATATGCTGGCGCCCGGCCAGAAGCAGCGCCTCGGCCTGGCGCGCGCGCTGATCCTGCAGCCGAAGGTGATTGTCGCCGACGAGGCCCTTGCCTCGCTCGATATGACCATGCGTTCACAGCTGGTCAACCTGATGCTGGAGCTACAGGAGAAACACGGCATCACCTATATTTATGTGACGCAGCATCTCGGCATGATGAAGCACATCAGCGATCAGGTGCTGGTGATGCATCAGGGGGAAGTGGTGGAGCGCGGCGGCACCGCCGACGTGCTGGCTTCTCCACTGCACGATCTGACTAAACGATTGATTTCTAGCCACTTTGGCGAAGCGCTGACGGCGGAAGCCTGGCGCCGGGCGCGCTAATTCAGGTTGGTTTACCCCATTTGCCCGAGACGTGCTAGAATCGCTCGTCGATTAACGTCGGTCGCTTATTTTTTAACCAGTGCGACCGCCAACAACAATGACCATAAGGATTACAGCTATGGGTTTTCTTTCCGGTAAGCGCATTCTGATTACTGGCGTTGCCAGTAAACTCTCTATTGCCTACGGAATTGCGCAGGCGATGCACAAGCAGGGCGCAGAACTGGCTTTCACCTACCAGAACGACAAACTGAAAGGTCGTGTGGAAGAGTTTGCTAAAGATCTGGGTTCAGACATTGTGCTGCCGTGCGATGTGGCCGAAGACGAGAGCATCAAATCGCTGTTTACTGAACTGGCAAAAACCTGGCCGAAATTTGACGGTTTCGTTCACTCCATCGGCTTCGCTCCTGGCGACCAGCTGGATGGCGACTATGTGAACGCCGTTACCCGCGAAGGCTTTAAGATTGCTCACGACATCAGCGCCTACAGCTTCGTTGCGATGGCGAAAGAGTGCCGCGAGATGCTGAACCCGGGCTCTGCCCTGCTGACGCTCTCCTACCTGGGCGCAGAGCGCGCTATCCCGAACTACAACGTAATGGGTCTGGCGAAAGCGTCGCTGGAAGCCAACGTGCGCTATATGGCGAACGCGATGGGTCCGGAAGGCGTGCGCGTTAACGCCGTTTCCGCCGGTCCGATCCGTACCCTGGCGGCGTCAGGCATCAAAGATTTCCGTAAGATGCTGGCGCACTGCGAAGCGGTTACCCCGATTCGCCGCACCGTCACCATCGAAGACGTCGGCAACTCTGCCGCGTTCCTCTGCTCTGACCTGGCTGGCGGCATCACCGGCGAGGTGGTTCACGTTGACGGCGGCTTCAGCATCGCCGCGATGAACGAGCTGGAACTGAAGTAAGTTTTAAGGGCGAGCCTGGCTCGCCCTCTCTTTTTCTGCGCAATTTTCCCGCCTTATAGCATCCCGCTATTAATTATCACCGATCAATCTTTTGCACTTCACACCGCTCAGGCGACGATAAGCCAGCCCCCGGGCGCGCGTCACGGTTTCGGATTCACGCCATGCGCGACGTGCCAGCTATTTGCAAAAGGACTAACCATGGAACTACGCCGCTATCCCGGCCATAACCACTGGTTTTACGAGAGCCAGACCAGCCCGCATGCCGTTCAGGCCGAACCGCTGGTTCCCGAAGCTGCCCTTATTAACGACCGTTTTCTGCTCGGTTTACAGCAGGAGGCGAGCGCACTGCAGCCGCTGCTGCAGGCCAGCCAGCCGATGCTGCTCGCCTCGCGCGATCTCAGCCAGCTGCTGTTTCCCGATCGCGTCACGGCAACGCTTACCCATACGCTGACGCTTTACGACCGTCTCAGCACCGCGCTGACCGTGGCGCAGGTCGCAGGCGTGCAGCGGCTGTGCAATCACTATTCGGCGCGTCTTAATCCGCTGCCGGGACCTGATTCGTCGCGCGAGAGCAATAACCGCCTGACGCAGCTGACCCAGTATGCGCGCCAGCTGGCGATGCAGCCGTCGCTGATCAACGCCGCAGCGCTGAAGGCGCTGGACGCGGTCGGCCTGACCGAGCCGGATATCGTCACCCTGAATCAGATCATCGGTTTCGTCAGCTATCAGGCGCGTATCGTGGCCGGTTTGCAGGCGCTGCTGGCGCTGCCGGTGCGCTGGCTGCCGGGCATTACGCCGCCGCCCGACGCCGCGCGCGACGGGTTTACGCAGCCGCAGAAATGGCAGCCGGGCGTGAAGCCGCTGGAGCTGCGCTATGCCAGCGCCGATCAGCTTGCCGCCGTCACCTTCTGTCAGCCGCACGCCGATCTCGCCGACGCGGTCTGGCTGCTGGCGCACGACGCCGCCGCGCTCTACGGCTGGCAAACCCTGCGCCAGCGAATCGCGCCCGCCGCATTCACCTCGCTGGCGGAGGCGACCTGCGCACGCGCGCTTGGCAGCCGCTGGGCGTTTCAGTTTTTCCCGCAAGAGGTGCGCGACGCGCTGCTGGAATCGGTTGATGACGCCGCCGCTCAGGCGACGACGCAGGGACGTGTGGTGGCACTGGCGGCGCAGCTGACGCGCTCGCCGGAGCGCTTTAGCGCGGCGCATCTGCAGCCGCTGGTCAATGAAGGCTGGCAGCCAGAGGCGCTGTTCGCCCTGATTCAGGCGGTAGCGATCGGCAACTGGAACAGCCGGCTGTTTTACGCCATGGGCGAAGCGGCGTAGCCCTCAAGGTGGCTGCGCGCCTCGTCGAAGAAGTGTTGCGACAGCGGCGAGGCGCGACCCGGTTCGGCGATCACCAGCGCCGCCTGACGCGCCATATGCGTAATGGCAATCGGCCGCTGCGCCATGCCGCTCAGCATAGAGGGCAGCAGATGGCCGACCGGCGACACCAGCACCCCCAGCCCGACCTGCGCGCTTTGCACCAGTTCGAGGATCGACGCGCTCTCCACCATCACCTGCGGCGTTAAGCCCGACTCGCGAAAAGCCATATCCAGATAGCGGCGAAAATAGCGCGTCGGCTCTGAGAGACAGAGCGGCAGCGCGGCGAGCTGCGTGAGCGCCAGCGGTTCGCTGCCCACCAGCGCGGGAAAAGCGGCGGGATCGAATATCGCCTCGACGCCGCGCTCCGGCAGAAACGCCGTCTGAAAATGCAGCTCGCGCAGCGTCGCCAGCTCAAAAAAGCCGATGCCGACGTCGACCGTATGGCTGTTAAGCGCCTCCAGCAGCTGATCGGCGCTGAGCGCGGCGATGCGGTAGTTAAGCTGCGGATAGCGCCCCTGCACTCTTTTCAGTAGCTCTGGCAGCGCCACGCTGCACTGCGGCATGACGCCAATGCGCAGCGTGCCGTTGACGCCGTGCTTGAGCGATTCCACTTCCAGCTTCAGCCCCTGATAGACCGACACGATTTCGCGCGCCCACGCCAGCACGCGATCCCCTTCCGGCGTGAAACCGACAAAGTTATTGCTGCGGTTGATCAGTGACAGGCCGAGTTCGCGCTCGAGGTTTTTCAGGCGCATCGAGAGCGTCGGCTGGCTGACGAAGCTGGCTTCCGCCGCCCGGCCGAAATGGCGCTCGCGTTCGAGGTTACAGAGGTAGATGAGTTGTTTGATGTCGATTTTAATAGCCCGCCACTATTTGCTGGAAATTTCAAACCCGACCGGCAACAGGTTGTTTGCGCCGGTGCGATCGCTTTCCAGTAACGGCGAAAACCGTTATCCGTTGGCAATGTCTGAATGTTCATTTAGCGTCATGAGATTGTCAATTTTTACCCATCTTCGCTGGCACTAAAAGTGCGCCGTTTTGCTTACCACATGGCTGCTTGTTGATTGAAAGCGCTGGAAATTAATCGCGTTGTTTTTTGACAGTCATCACACCCTGGCTAAGCTTGATCGGCAACACACGACAAAACTTTAAACCTCACAGGGACATTTATGAAAAGCTTATTCGGTGGAATGTTAATTATCGCCAGCCTGGTTGCGCTTTCAGGCTGTCAGCATGACAGCAGTGCGGTGGGCAGCGATGGTCGTCCGCACGCGCCAAGCGGCCAGTCCGTTCCTGGCGGCCCGCTGGGTTCCGGTCCGGTTGGTCAGCCGCAATCCTGACAGTGACGCGCTGGCTAACCGCCAGCTAGCGCAAATATCCAAAAAGGCCGCAGCGACAACGCTGCGGCCTTTCTTGTAACGGGGCGATAGCGGAAAGCCGCTATTTTTTGTCGCGATCCTCATAAGGATCCTTTTTATCATCCTCGTGATCGTCGCGGGTGCGCGGGATTTCGCCGTGCTGATTAGGCGCATCAGTCGCCGGATGATCGTCCTCTTCATAGGCATTGTGGACGTGGGGCGTACTCTCGGGAGCGCTCTTGCTGACGTCCCCTTCCTGCTTGCGTTCTTCATTGGTCTTATGCTTAAACATTTCCGTCTCCTTGTCTGCTTCCAGTCTGTTAAGTGTAGACCTAAATCGCCTTACGCCACGCCGAGCGCGCTTTTCACCTCGTTGGCGATCTTCTCTACCTGCGGGCCGTAGATCACCTGAATATCATGCTCGCTGACGCGGTTGACCCCGTTGGCGCCCGTTGTCAGCAGCGTCTGATCCACCACCTCTTTCATATCCTTCACCCGCACGCGCAGACGGGTAAAGCAGCAGTCGACATCCTCAATATTCCCCTGCCCGCCCAGCCCGCTGATGATCACCTGGGTGCGCTGATCCGCCGCCACCAGCTGCGGTTTTTCCTCTTCCGATTCCCGTCCCGGCGTCTCTACGTTCATGCGCGTAATCACAAAGCGGAACGCGTAGTAGTAGAGCGGCGCGTAGATGGCGCCCAGCGCCAGCGTCCACCACCAGTGGGTTTTGCTGCCGCCGAGGATGCCGAAAACCACCAGATCGATGACGCCGCCCTGCACGTTGCCGATCATCAGGTGCAGCATCGACATCAGCATAAATGAGAGGCCGGTCAGCACCGCATGCAGCAAATAGAGCACCGGCGAGACAAAGATAAAGCAGAACTCCAGCGGCTCGGTAATGCCGGTGGTAAAAGAGGTGAGCGCGCCCGCCATCATTAGTGCCTTCACCCGCTGTTTATGCTCCGGTCGCGCGGTGTGGTAGATCGCCAGCGCGGCGGCCGGCAGGCCGAACATCATCACCGGGATTTTGCCCTGCGCCAGAAAGCGGGTGGCGCTGCGCAGCGTCTCATCCGGCACCGAACCTGGATGGGTCAGCGAGGCGTTGAAGATATTGAGCGCGCCCACCAGCGTCTGTCCGTCTACCGTGGCGATGCCGCCAATCGGGGTGAAACGCACCGTTTCATTGAGAATATGGTGCAGCCCGGTGGGGATCAGAATGCGCTCCGCGGTGCCGAGCAGAAAAGCGCCGTACTGCCCGCTCTGGCCGATCAGCTGGCCAACCCAGGCGATGCCTGCGCCGAGGGTCGGCCAGATCAGCGCCAGCAGCACGCCCACCAGCGGCAAAAACACCACGGTGACAATCGGCACAAAGCGACGGCCGCCAAAAAAGCTGATGGCGGTCGGCAACTGCTGGGTATAGAAGCGGTTATGCAGCAGCACCGTCAGCAGCCCGGCGATGACGCCACCCAGCACGCTCATGTTGTAGGTGAAGATGCCCAGCATCTGGATATATTCCGCCGAGGTCATCATCGCCGCGGTCTGATCCATGCCCGCCCGCTGCAGCGCGTCCGGCGTGGTGGTCGCCGCCGTCAGCCCTTTCGCCGCCAGCGTGGCGTTGATGCCGACGTTCATGACGATGTAGCCGATCACCGCGGCGAACGCCGCCGTCGGCTTTTCCGCTTTCGCCAGGCCGATGGCGCTGGCCACGGCGAAAAACAGCGGCAGGTTGGCGAACAGCGCGCCCGCCACTTTGCGGATAAACCCGATAATCAGCTGCGGCACCTGCATCTGGGCAAAGGCGTCGCCGGTGATCGCCGGGTTCTGCATCGCGGCCGCCAGGCCGAGAAAGATCCCCGCCGCCGCAATTACCGATATCGGCATCATTAGCGCCTTGCCAAAGGCATGGATCTGACTGCTGAGCTGTTTCATAAGGTGCGCCCTTTCCGAGGAAGATGAGCAAGTATTGACCCGATGCGCCGGTAACTCCCGTTATGAGCAGGTTAACAGCGGGTAAACTTTGAACAGCATCACATTTCCATTACCCACGCGATAAACGCGGGCTATCGCACCATTAAGTCAATCAATTAGACAACTTATGATTGCAGTCGCACACTTCCCTCACCGTCAGGATATATCCTGATAACAAACTTCCTACAAAAAACATAAGCCTGCACTCACCATGAAATTCAAACGTAAAATTAAGCCTTACCGCGCCGCCGCGGGCGGTTGGGGTTCACTGGAAGCGACCACCCGTTTCGTTCTTGACAGCAAAGCCGCACTGAAAAATATGCGCAACCTGATGCGCATGAACAAAGCGCGCGGCTTCGACTGCCCGGGCTGCGCCTGGGGCGACGACAATAAAAGCACCTTTAGCTTCTGCGAAAACGGCGCCAAAGCGGTGACCTGGGAAGCGACGCGTCGCGTGGTCGATACCGACTTTTTCGCCCAGCACAGCGTCACCAAACTCTACGCGCAGAGCGACTACTTTCTTGAGTACCAGGGTCGTCTGACCCATCCGCTGCGCTACAACGCTGAAACCGACCACTATGAGCCGATCGGCTGGGACGACGCCTTTGCGCTGATCGCGCAGCATATTAAGGCGATGGACAATCCGGATCAGATGGAGCTTTACACCTCCGGCCGCGCCAGCAACGAAGCCTCCTGGCTTTACCAGCTGTTTGGCCGCCTGGTGGGCACCAACAACTTCCCGGACTGCTCCAATATGTGTCACGAAGCGAGCGGTGCCGGCCTGAAGCGTAGCATCGGCGTCGGCAAAGGCACCATTCGCCTCGACGACTTCGACCATGCCGACGCGATTTTCGTCTTTGGTCAGAACCCAGGCACCAACCATCCGCGCATGCTGCACAGCCTGCGCCACGCCGCCGATCACGGCGCGAAGATCGTCACCTTTAACACCCTGCGCGAGCGCGGCCTCGAGCGTTTCGCCGATCCGCAGAAACCGCTGGAAGTGGTCACCTCTATGGCGGGCACCATCAGCTCTACCTATTACCAGCCGAACCTCGGCGGCGATATGGCGGCGGTGCGCGGCATGGTGAAAGCGCTGCTGGAAACCCATCGCGCGCGTCTGGCGGCGGGCGAAAAAGGCCTGTTCGACGAAGCCTTTATTAACGCCACCACCCACGGAATCGAGGCTTACTTCGACGCGGTGGACAATACCGACTGGATGCAGATCGTGCAGCAGTCCGGCCTGAGCGAAGCGCAGATCCGCGAAGCGGCGGCGATCTACCAGAGCGCCGATCGCGTCATTATTACCTGGGCGATGGGCATCACCCAGCACAAGCACTCGGTCGACACGGTGCGCGAGATCGTTAACCTGCAGCTGCTTTTCGGCCAGCTCGGCAAGAAAGGCGCCGGCCTCTGCCCGGTGCGCGGCCACAGCAACGTGCAGGGCAACCGCACCATGGGCATCGACGAGAAGCCGAGCAAGGCGTTCCTCGACGCGCTGGGCAGCCACTTCGGCTTCGAGCCGCCGCGCGAGCACGGCCACAACACCGTTGAAGCGCTGAACGCCATGCTGCGCGACGAGATCAAAGTGCTGATCGCGCTGGGCGGCAACCTGGCGGCGGCAGCGCCTGACTCGCCGCGCACCGAAGAGGCGCTGCAGCGCTGCGGCCTGACGGTGCACATCAGCACCAAGCTCAACCGCAGCCATCTGGTGCCGGGCGCGGAAAGCCTGATCCTGCCGACCCTGGGCCGCACCGAGCGCGACATCCAGGCCGGCGGCAACCAGTTCATCACGGTAGAAGACTCCTTCAGCATGGTGCACGCCTCCGAGGGCATCGGCATTCCGCTGGCAGAGACGCAGCGCTCTGAGACCGCTATCGTGGCGGGCATCGCGCATGCGGTGCTGGGCGACGAGAAGGTGCAGTGGCTGGATCTGGCCGCCGATTACAACCTGATCCGCAACCATATCGCCGCGACTATCCCGGGCTTCGCCGACTTCAACCTGAAGTGCGATCAGCCGGGCGGCTTCTATCTGGGCAACGCCGCGGCAGAGCTGCGTTTCAACACCCCGACGCAGAAGGCGGAGTTCAGCAGCGCGGCGCTGCCGGCGTCGCTCTTCCCGCAGGATATCGCCGAGGTGCCGTTTACGCTGCAGACCCTGCGCTCCCATGACCAGTACAACACCACGATTTACGGCCTTGATGACCGTTATCGCGGCGTCTATGGCCAGCGCGAAGTGGTGTTTATTAACCCGGAAGATATGCAGGCGCAGGGCTTTAGCGAAGGTCAGCTGGTGGATATCGAAACCCTGTGGAACGACGGCATTACGCGTCGCGTCACCGGGTTCAAACTGGTGCCCTATAATATTCCGCGCGGCAACCTCGCGGCCTATTATCCGGAAACCAACCCGCTGGTGCCGCTCAACAGCTTCGGCGACGGCAGCGGCACGCCAACCTCGAAATCGGTTCCGGTGAAGCTGGAACTGGCGGTTTCCGCCCCGACGCAACGTATTGCCTGACGCCTCGCGTTACGCCTCTAAAAGCCGGTTAATCCGGCTTTTTTCCCCCTTTTTGCCTTGCCGCGCGCCCCTGATTCGCGTAAAACTAGCAGCCGCTCTTAGGCCACGAAACTAAACTACTATGTTCCAGGATAATCCGCTGCTCGCGCAGCTTAAAGAGAAGCTCCACGCGCAGACGCCTCGCGCAGAAGGTGTTGTTAAAGGCACCGAAAAAGGTTTCGGCTTTCTTGAAGTCGACGCGCAGAAAAGCTATTTCATCCCGCCGCCGCAGATGAAGAAGGTGATGCACGGCGACCGCGTCTCCGCCATCATCCACAGCGATAAAGATCGCGAAAGCGCCGAGCCGGAAACGCTGATCGAGCCTTTCCTCAGCCGCTTTGTCGGCCGCGTTCAGAAGAAAGACGATCGTCTCTCTATCGTGCCGGATCATCCGCTGCTGAAAGACGCGATTCCCTGCCGTCCGGTGCGCGGCCTGAGCCATGATTTTCAGGCGGGCGACTGGGCCGTGGCCGAGATGCGCCGCCATCCGCTGAAAGGCGATCGCGGCTTCTACGCCGAACTGACCGAATTTATCGTCAAAGCCGACGACCACCTGGCGCCGTGGTGGGTCACGCTGTCGCGCCATAACCTGGAGCGCGAAGCGCCGCAGGTCGGCTTTGGCGAAATGCAGGACGAACAGCTGACGCGCGAGGATCTCACCGCGCTCGAGTTCGTCACCATCGACAGCGCCAGCACCGAAGATATGGATGACGCGCTCTACGTCGAAGAGAACGCCGACGGCACGCTGCGCCTGACCATCGCCATCGCCGATCCTACCGCTTACGTGCCGGAAGGCAGCGAGCTGGACAAGCTGGCGGCGCAGCGCGCCTTCACCAACTACCTGCCGGGCTTTAATATCCCGATGCTGCCGCGCGAACTCTCCGACGACGTCTGCTCGCTGCGTCCCAACGTGCGCCGCCCGGCGCTGGCCTGCCGCGTCACCGTTGCGCAGGACGGCACGCTGGGCGACGACGTGCATTTCTTCGCCGCCTGGATCGAGTCAAAAGCCAAACTGGTTTACGACGAGGTGTCTGACTGGCTGGAAAACAAGGGCGAGTGGCAGCCGCAGAGCGAGGCGATTGCCCAGCAGATCCGTCTGCTGCACCGCATCTGCCTGGCGCGCAGCGAATGGCGCCACAACCACGCGCTGGTGTTTAAAGATCGTCCCGACTACCGCTTTGTGCTGGGCGAGAAAGGCGAAGTGCTGGATATCGTCGCCGAGCCGCGCCGCATCGCCAATCGCATGGTTGAAGAAGCGATGATCCTCGCTAACGTCTGCGCCGGTAAGGTGCTGCGCGAGAAGCTGGGCTTCGGCGTTTACAACGTGCACACCGGCTTCGACGCCACTAACGCCGAGCAGGCCGCCGCCGTACTGGCAAGCCACGGCGTGACGGTGGACGCCGCCGCTATCACTACGCTGGAAGGCTTCCGCCAGCTGCGTCGTGAACTGGACGCGCAGCCGACCCAGTACCTCGACAGCCGCATCCGCCGCTTCCAGTCTTTTGCCGAGATCAGCACCGAGCCAGGCCCGCATTTCGGTCTGGGTCTGGAGGCGTACGCCACCTGGACCTCGCCGATCCGTAAATCGGGCGACATGATCAACCATCGCCTGCTGAAAGCGATTATCCGCGGCGAGCAAGGCGCCCGTCCGGACGACGCGCTGACGACCACCATGAGCGAGCGTCGCCGCCTTAACCGTATGGCGGAGCGCGACGTCGGCGACTGGCTCTATGCGCGCTGGCTGACGCCGCACGCCGGCACCGACCGCAAGTTCAGCGCGGAGATCATCGACGTGTCGCGCGGCGGCATGCGCGTGCGCCTGCTGGAGAACGGCGCGGTCGCCTTTATTCCGGCGCCCTTTATCCATGCGGTGCGCGACGAACTGGTGTGCAGCCAGGAGAGCGGCACGGTGCAGATCAAAGGCGAAGTGGTCTACCGCGTGACCGACGTGATTGACGTAACCATCGCCGAAGTGCGCATGGAAACGCGCAGCGTGGTGGCGCGCCCGGCCGTCTGAGCCTGAACAAGGCGGGATAATCGCTGTTATCCCGCCTCCCTCTCCCTGTTTTGCACAAATGTTAAATTTGTTCCCCGCTTCACACTTCTCGACACATTAACTTTCACTTACATTCCATTACATTACCTTTGACTCGTTGTCATTGAACGTCCCTTTCGGTTCATACAAGGAGTGAGGTCATGAAGAACGTCAAAACCAGCGCTATCTGGTTAGCAGTGGCGTTAGTCGGCGCGGGCGCTTTCGCCATGCTGGCGTTAAACCGCGGCGAGCACGTTAACGCGGTCTGGCTGGTGGTGGCCGCCGTCGCCTGCTACAGCATCGCCTATCGCTTTTACAGCCTGTTTATCGCGCGCAATATCTTTGAGCTGGACGACCGACGCCGTACACCGGCCGAGCGTTTGAACGATGGCCTCGACTATGTGCCGACCAATAAATGGGTGCTGTTCGGTCACCATTTTGCCGCTATCGCGGGCGCGGGCCCGCTGGTCGGCCCGATCCTCGCGGCGCAGATGGGCTTTCTGCCCGGCACCCTCTGGATCCTCATTGGCGTGATGCTGGCGGGCGCGGTGCAGGATTTCCTCGTGCTGTTTATCTCGACTCGCCGCGACGGCCGCTCGCTGGGCGAGATGGCGCGTCAGGAGCTGGGCGCGTTCGCCGGCGTCATCACCATGCTCGGCGCGCTCGGGGTGATGATTATTATCCTCTCCGCGCTGGCGCTGGTGGTGGTCAAGGCGCTGGCCAACTCGCCGTGGGGACTCTTTACCATCGCCGCGACCATTCCCATCGCGCTGCTGATGGGCGTCTATATGCGCTTTATCCGACCGGGTAAAATCGCGGAGGTGTCGCTGATCGGCTTTGTGCTGATGATGGCGGCAATTATCTATGGCGGCAACGTGGCGCAGGATCCCTACTGGGGCCCCTTCTTTACCCTGAAAGGCACCTCGCTCACCTGGGTGCTGGTGATCTACGGCTTCGTCGCCTCGGTGCTGCCGGTCTGGCTGCTGCTGGCGCCACGCGACTACCTTTCGACCTTCCTGAAAATCGGCGTGATCGTCGGGCTGGCGATCGGCATCGTCTTTGCCATGCCGGAAATGAAAATGCCGGCCGTGACGCGCTTTATCGACGGCAGCGGCCCGGTCTTCTCCGGCGAGCTGTTCCCGTTCCTGTTTATCACCATCGCCTGCGGCGCGATTTCTGGCTTCCATGCGCTGGTCTCCAGCGGCACCACGCCGAAGCTGGTTGAGCGCGAGAGCCATATCCGCTTTATCGGCTATGGCGCGATGCTGATGGAGTCTTTCGTCGCCATTATGGCGCTGATCTGCGCCTCGGTGATCGACCCTGGCGTCTACTTCGCCATGAACTCGCCCGCCGCGCTGATCGGCACCACGGTAGAGAACGCCTCGCAGGTGATCAACGGCTGGGGCTTTGTGGTGACGCCGGAGATGCTGAGCGGCATCGCGCGCGACGTGGGTGAAGCCTCGGTGCTGTCGCGCGCGGGCGGCGCGCCGACCTTTGCGGTAGGCATGGCGCATATCATCACCGACGTCTTCAACAGCCGGGCGATGATGGCCTTCTGGTATCACTTCGCCATCCTGTTCGAAGCGCTGTTTATTCTGACCGCCGTGGACGCCGGCACGCGCGCCTGTCGCTTTATGGTGCAGGATCTGGTCGGCACCGTGGTGCCGTCGCTGGCGAACAACCGCTCCTGGGTGGGCAATATGGCGGGCACGGCAGTGGCCGTGGCCGGCTGGGGCTTCTTTGTCTATCAGGGCGTGGTCGATCCGCTGGGCGGCATCAATACCCTGTGGCCGCTGTTCGGCATCGGCAACCAGATGCTCGCCTCGATGGCGCTGATCCTCGGCACCGTGGTGCTGTTTAAGATGAAAAAGCAGCGCTACGCCTGGGTCACCCTTCTGCCGACCGCCTGGCTGTTTGTCACCTCGATGACGGCGGGCTGGCAGAAGATTTTTCATCAGAAGCCTTCTATCGGCTTTCTGGCGCAGGCGAATAAATTCCGCAAAGGGATCGACGAAGGGGTGATTATCGCCCCGGCGAAGAGCGTGGCGGATATGCAGACCATCGTCTTCAGCAACCAGATCAACGCCGTGCTGTGCGGCTTCTTTATGCTGGTGGCGGTAACCATGCTGATCGCCGCCTTCTTCGTGATCCGCCGCGCGCTGCAGAGCAGCGTGCCGACCACGCACGAAGCCGAGCCGTCGCTGCGCAAGGAGGTACGCCATGTCTGACGCTATCCGCCGCGTCGCGCGCCCGGCGCGTCTCAACAACATTACCCGCTGCCAGCCGCTCGTGGCCCCGGCGCGGTTCAGCTGGCGACGGCTGTGGCGTGGGCTACAGCAGAGCTTTCGCCTGATGGTCGGGGTACATGATTATCAAAATTATCTTCAGCATATGCAGCATCATCACCCGGATCTGACGCCAATGAGCGAGCGAGAATTCCACCGATACTGTCTTGATGCCCGGTTCCCCAGTCAGGCCGGTAAGCTGGGAAAATGTCCTTGTTAAGCAGTGAAGTCGGCCCCGCGACCCGGGGCCTTTTTGTGCCATTCTTTATCAGACTGGAAAATATATTTGGCTGGCATCTTGTGCTGAAGCGGGATGCCGAATACTGTTGATAAAATAATGAGATAACGCCTGCAGAGCACTCCCCCGGAGGACCTTTCCATGACCGATGAACAAGGGCAAACGTTGCTGTATACCTTGTTTGGTACAACCAGCCCTCATTGGCGCCTGACCACCGACAGCGATGCTTTGCATTTTGCAGAAGATGAAAATGCGCATACCAATATCGCCGTGGCGCTCACGCCCGCGCAGGCCAGCCTGCTGCGCGCCATGCCGGTGATCACCTCCAGCGTCAATCTGACGCTGCCGCTGCACGGCACACCGGTGCCGATGCACTTTGTCGGCCGCAAGGTGAACCAGTCCAGCTGGGCCGGCA
The DNA here is from genome assembly GCF_002077695.1 of Pantoea latae. GTDB lineage: Bacteria > Pseudomonadota > Gammaproteobacteria > Enterobacterales > Enterobacteriaceae > Pantoea > Pantoea latae. The sequence goes on along the minus strand of NZ_MWUE01000011.1, from coordinate 63,422 downwards.
CCGCTTCTGCCTGGGGCGACACCTCCGCGGTCGCGCGCGACCTGACGCTCGGACTGTCGTTTGCCGAGCAGGTGGTTTCTGAAGCGAACTCGGTGATCGTCATCGTCGATCAGCGCGGCAATATTCAGCGCTTTAACCGACTGAGCGAAGAGTACACCGGGCTGCAGGAGCACGAGGTGATCGGCCGCAACGTGTTTCAGCTGTTTATGACCAAACAGGAGGCCGCCGCGTCGCGGCGCAACATCGCCGGCTTCTTCCGCGACGGCAACTCCTACGAGGTAGAACGCTGGGTGAAAACCCGTAAGGGCCAGCGACTCTTTCTGTTTCGTAATAAGTTCGTGCACAGCGGTAGCGGGAAAAATGAAATTTTCCTCATCTGTTCAGGAACGGACATAACTGAGGAGCGACGGGCGCAGGAGCGCCTGCGGGTGATGGCGAACACCGATACGGTGACCGGATTGCCCAATCGCAACGCGATCCACCAGCAAATTAGCCTGGCGCTGGAGCTGGCGAAAGAGGATGAGACCGGCGTGGTCTACCTCGATCTCGATAATTTCAAGAAGGTCAACGACGCCTACGGCCATATGTTCGGCGATCAGCTGCTGCAGGCGGTGTCGCTGGCGATCCTCAGCTGCCTGGGCAAAGACCAGACGCTGGCGCGCCTCGGCGGCGACGAGTTCGTGGTGCTGGCGGAGCACACCAGCCAGGCGGCGCTGGAGGCGATGGCGTCACGCATTCTGGAACGCCTGCGTCAGCCGTTCCGCATCGGCCTGATCGAAGTTTACAGCGGCTGCTCTATCGGCATCGCGCTGGCGCCGCTGCACGGCGAAGATCGCGAGAGCCTGATCCGCAACGCCGATACCGCGATGTACCACGCCAAAGAGAACGGGCGCGGCAAGTTCTGCGTGTTCGCCGCTGAAATGAACCAGCGCGTATTTGAATATCTCTGGCTCGACACCAACCTGCGCAAGGCGCTCGAGCAGGATCATCTGACGGTGTTCTATCAGCCGAAGCTCGACAGCGACGGCGTGGTGCGCAGCGCGGAAGCGCTGGTGCGCTGGAACTCCCCGGAGCGCGGCATGGTGTCACCCGCCGATTTTATCCCCTATGCCGAAGAGTCGGGCCTGATTGTGCCGCTCGGCCGCTGGGTCATGCTGACGGTGCTGCGTCAGATTCTGGCGTGGCGCGAACAGGGCATCAATCTGCGCGTGGCGGTCAACGTCTCGGCGCGGCAGCTTATCGACCAGAGCATCTACAGCGATCTCAAACTGGCGCTGATGGACAGCGGGCTGGCCGAATGCCCTATCGATATCGAGCTGACGGAGAGCTGCCTGATAGAAAACGAAGCGCAGGCGCTGACCCTGATGAAGCAGTTTCAGGAGCTGGGCGCGCAGGTGCATCTCGACGATTTCGGCACGGGCTACTCTTCGCTGTCGCAGCTGGCGCGCGTGCCGATCAACGCTATCAAGCTCGATCAAAGTTTTATCCGCAATATTAACGAGCAGCCGGTCTCTCAGTCGCTGGTGCGCGCTATCGTCGCCGTGGCCAAGGCGCTGACGCTGCAGGTGATCGCCGAAGGCATCGAGACCAAAGCGGAAGAAGAATTCGTTCTCCTTAACGGTGTGGATGGGCGTCAGGGCTATTTTTACGCAAAACCAATGCCCGCAGAGCAGCTCGGGCATTGGCTGGCTAAGCATCCTGCCCGCGTTTAAAACTCGTTGTTATTAGCCCGCTTTACGCAGGGACGCGCTGTGGCGGTTCTGTAACTGCACCAGACGTTCCATATAGGCGATGTCTTTCGGTTCCAGCGTAAAGGCATAGTCGACCCAGTCCTCGGTGATATCCATCAACTCGGCACGCGACAGCTGCAGCACGCGCTGGCGCGCCTTCAGCATGGCGCGCACGCCGTTGAGCTTCGGCCGCAGCGTATCAATAAAGGTGCGCGTGCAGCGATAGCTCTCTCCCGGCTGGAACACTTTGTCCACCAGACCGCGCGTCTCATACCACTCTGCGCTGTGCGACTCCCCTTCACAGATCAGCTCTTCCGCCAGCTTCATTCCGGCGCGGCGCGCCACTAAAGAGTAGCCGCCCATGCCGGGGAACAGGTTAAAGGCGATTTCCGGGAAGCCAAGCCGCGCGTTGTTTTGCGCCAGAATAAAGTGGTGCGCCAGCGCCGCCTCAAAGCCGCCGCCCAGCGCGCTGCCCTCAATCATCGCAATGGTCACCGCGCCGGTGTCGAAGCCGCGCGCCGCTGAATGAATGCAGTCGACGCAGGCCCGCGCATAGGCGCGCAGCGCCTCGCGGCGGTTGTTGCGAATGCACTCCACGAAGAAGCGCAGGTCGCCTCCGGCGTTGAACATCTGCGGCACCAGCGAGCCGGTGACCCAGAAATCGATCGGCAGCCCGGAACGCTGCGCCGCATAGCTCAGGTTCATGATCTCCTCAATTAATTCATGGTTGAAGCTGGGGCGCGGCTGCGCGCGCAGCATCATCCACATGGTGCGGCGACCCTCTTCGTAGTACGCGGCGAGCTGGGTGGTCTGTCCCACTTCGGTGAACAGTCGGCAAGTTGGTTGGTTAATTACTGTCATTGTCTCATCCTCTGTTTATTTTGATGCGTTAAACGCCACATCAGCGTAATGCAGAGAGAGGCCAGACCAAATGAGAGATTGATTTATAAAGTAAAATCCAGAGATATCCCCGACTTAGAGGTCGGGGATGCTTAAGCGGGGTTACTTGATCGCCGCGTGCTGGGCTGACGCAACGCGAGAACGCTTAACGCGTTTTGAATAGATCGCAGTAATAACTGGCACCAGAACCGAAGTAACGATAACCGAGGTTGCCACCAGCGCCGTGGCGGCTGGCGCGACCGGCTTAAACTGCGGCAGCATTTCGGCGATCAGCACCGGCGTCGCCACCGCCGCGCCCGCGGTGCTGGAGGCGGCGATGCCGGCGGTGCCGTCGCCGCCGCCAATCAGCCTGTCGGCGATAATCAGCGGAATGCCGGTGATAACGATCACCGCGACGCCCAGCAGCACGCCCAGCATCCCGGTCTGAGCGATGACCGTCAGGTCGATGGTGTTGCCCAGCGCGAAGGCGAAGAACGGGATCAGGGTATGCACCGCTTTGCCGAAGAATTCGCGCAGCTCTGGATCCAGATTGCCCAGCGCAAACCCGACCACGAACGGCAGCACCGCGCCGACAAAGACGTGGGGTTCAAAAGAGGCGATACCGGCGGTGCCGAGGATCACCATGGTCATCAGCGGACCCGACTCCAGTGACATCAGCACAAAGGCGCCCGCCTCTTCTTTGCTGCCGTACTGCTGCATGATCGAGGCGTAGAGGCCGCCGTTGGTCATATCCATCGCCGCCACCAGCGCCAGCGTCGAAAGCCCGGCGAACATCCCCACCTCGACGCCATTTTCCGGCATCACGCGGGAGGCGATAGCCGCCACGATCCAGGCGACCGCAATTTTGGTAATGACCAGCGTGCCCGATTTACGCAGCACGGCGCCGGTGGCGCTGAGCTTGATCGAGGCGCCCATGCAGAAGAACCAGACCGCGAGGATCGGCACCGTGCCGGTCATCAGGCCGTTGGAGAAGGAACCGAGGTATTTACCGGCGCCGGGCGTCAGGGTATGACAAAGCGCGCCGAGAAAGAGCGGAATAAGCATCATGCCGCCGGGAATTTTATCGATAGCACGTTTGATATGCATCAGAGATCACCTTTGCTGTCCAGAGGGAGGTGCGTTGTTGTATGCCCGAAGGCGTGACAGCAAAGTACGGGTGACGGAGAGTGAAAACAGTGATCGCGCCGTAAAATTGAAACGCTGTTTTATTTTTTGTGAGCGTTATGTTTCGTTATTTTGAGCGGCGTCGCCATACCAGCCGCATGGCAGCGGAAATGCGCACCTCATCCATGAGGTGCAATAAATCAGGCTTTCTGACCGTACCAGGCGTTTTTGCCGTGCTTGCGCAGGTAGTGCAGGTCGAGCAGCGTCTGATTGATGGGCGGCAGATCGGCGCGCAGCTGCTGGCTGAACAGCCCCATATAGGCCACCTCTTCCAGCACCACCGCGCTGTGCACCGCCGCCTGGGCGTCACGTCCCCAGGCAAAAGGCCCGTGCGAGTTCACCAGCACTGCCGGAATGGCGCTGGGCGACAGATCGCGCTGGGCGAAGGTTTCAATAATGACGCCGCCGGTATTCCACTCGTAGTCGCGCTGGATTTCATCGTCATGCATAGCGCGGGTGCAGGGAATTTCACCGTAGAAGTCGTCAGCGTGGGTGGTGCCCCACGCGGGAATGGCGCGGCCGGCCTGCGCCCAGATGGTGGCGTGGCGCGAATGGGTATGGACGATACCGCCGATCTCCGGCCACGCCAGATAGAGCGCGCGGTGGGTGGCGGTATCGGATGAAGGCCGTTTGTCGCCCTCGACGATTTCGCCGCTGGCGAGATCCACCACCACCATGTCGTCGCGCTTCATGCTGGCGTAGCTGACGCCGGAAGGTTTGATCACCAGCACGCCACGCTCGCGATCGATGGCGCTGACGTTGCCCCAGGTGAAGGTCACAAGGTTATAGCGCGGCAAGTCCAGATTCGCTTCCAGGACCTGTTGTTTGAGTTGTTCCAGCATTGCATTCTCCTGCTCAGATTTATCCCTGAATTGTGCAGGCGCTGGCTAAAAAGGTTATGGAGAGACTGGCTGTAAAAGAGGCGGAAAACGGCTGTTAAATGAAAAATGCGGCGCGAATTAGGAATCTTCCATCTTCGGAAAATCTGCATAAGGCTTAGAATTCACTCGTGCAATGGGCGGATCTGTTTGCCAGTTGCATTTATCTTCCCGAGACAACATTGTCCATAGTGAAAGGCAGATCGGCATCTTCATGGAAGAAGCGATGGCGTAACACGGGTAGATAACAGAGCAGAGGAAAAAACCACCTATACTTAGTGTGTTGCCTCTGTGAGCACAACCAAGGAGAAGTTTATGACAACAACCATGAAACGTATTACCGCAGCTGTTCTGGCCACCACTCTTGTCGTCGCGCTGAGCGGCTGTTCGAACTGGTCAAAACGCGATCGTAACACCGCTATCGGCGCCGGAGCGGGCGCAATTGGTGGTTCAGTGTTAACGCACGGCAGCGCGCTGGGAACCCTCGGCGGCGCGGCAGTGGGCGGTGTCATCGGTCATCAGGTAAATTAACGACCGACAAGCATATTTAAAATAAAGGCTACGCAGCGCATCTACACCCTCATCGGGCTACTTTCGTAGCCCGATTTTTCGTTAACCACCCGCCAGTTTTACCTTCAGCCCTTTCGCCTCCAGCAGCTGCTTCAGCAGATCGCGCTTATCGCCCTGAATCTCGATGACGCCCTCTTTCACCGAGCCGCCACAGCCGCACTTCTTTTTCAGCTCTGCGCCCAGCTTGTTCAGCGCCTCGTCGTCGAGATCGAGTCCGGTAATCAGGCACACACCTTTACCCTTACGGCCGCTGGTCTGGCGCTGGATGCGCACGATGCCGTCGCCTTTTGGACGGACGACCTTCTCTTGCGGCTGCTCGATGCGGCCCGCGTCGGTAGAGTAAACCAGAGGATTGTCGCGGCTCATGACGGCTCCTTCAGGCTGTTCAAAATGGCCGACAGCGTGGCGGCAGGATCGCTGGATTGCGTAATGGGGCGTCCGATCACCATATAGTCGACGCCCGCCTGCTGCGCCTGCTGCGGTGTCATAATACGACGCTGATCGCCAGCGTCGCTGCCGGCCGGACGGATGCCCGGCGTCACCAGCGCGAAATCGGCGCCAAATGCGCTTTTAAAGCGCGCGGCTTCATGGGCGGAACAGACGACGCCGTCCAGACCGCAGTCGCGGGTCAGCTTCGCCAGCCGCTCCGCCTGCTCGGCGGGCGACAGGGTAATACCGAGGCCGAGAAGATCCTCTGCGTCCATGCTGGTCAACACCGTAACGGCGATCAACAGCGGCGCCTCGTTGCCGAACGGCAGCAGCGCTTCGCGCGCGGCGTTCATCATGCGCGCCCCGCCGCTGGCGTGCACGTTGACCATCCAGACACCCAGGTCGGCCGCCGCCGCAACGGCGTGCGCGGCGGTGTTGGGAATGTCGTGGAATTTAAGGTCGAGAAACACTTCGAAGCCGCGCTGCTGCAGATCTTTCACCAGCGAGGGACCAAACAGAGTAAACATCTCTTTGCCGACTTTCAGGCGGCAGCTCTGCGGATCAATCTGGTCGACAAAACGCAATGCGCTATTGAGATCGTGATAATCGAGCGCCACAAGAATGGGCGAAGCGGTCACGGTTGGCGATAAGGGCATGGCATTTCCTCGTAGTTGACGGCGCGTGGCAGAGAAGACAAACGGCATGCATTCTACCCGCGCGTTATGCCAGGGACAACGTTTGCGGCGCGCCGATTGCCTGCCAGGCGATAAGTTGCACGTCGCTAAGCGAGTTGAGGAATAAATATTTTAGTATGTTGTAACTAAGAAAGCGTGCGTAGCGCAACGGCCAATTACTGGCCGTCGAGCCCGCGGATCGGTTTCACCGAGGACCAGGTGCGGCACGATGGACAGTGCCAGTAGAGCGCATGGGCGGTAAAGCCGCACTTCTGGCAGCGATAGCGCGGCTTGGTGCGGATCTGCTCGCCGACCATGTCGCGCAGCACCATCAGGCTCTCTTTGGCGCGCCCGTCTTCCGCTTCGTGCAGGTGGAAATCCATCAGGCGATGGAAAACGCGCATAGTGGGATGACGCTGTAGCTGACGGTTGATATAGAGCTGCGCCGCTTCCGGCCCCTCCTGACGTTCGAGGATATCGGACATGTAGAGCTCCGCCGACGCGCCGGTATTCTCCTCCACGCAGCGCTGAAGAAACGCCGCCCAGTCGTCGGGCTGGTTCAGGCGCTGGTAGCAGGTCTCCAGCATCGGCAGCGTTTCGCTCACCAGCTCTTTATCCTGATCCAGCACGCGCTGCAGACGATCGATCGCTTTGCTGTAGTCGCCCTTCTCAATCAGGATGCGTCCCATCATGATCGAGACGCGCGCGCTCTGACGATCGGCGGCTTCGCCTTTTTTCAGCAGGCTCATGGCGCGATCGAGATCGTCGCTGCTCATCGCCTGAAGCGCCAGCTCACAGTAAAAATGCGCGATTTCACCCTTCTGCTTATCTTTGCCCAGCTTCACCAGTCGTTCGGCCACGTCAATCGCCTGCTGCCAGTCGCTGGTCGCCTGATGGATCAGCAGCAGCTGCTGCAGCGCGCTGATGCGAAAATCGGTTTCATCCGTCAGCTGCTTGAACATATCTTCGGCGCGATCGTAAAAGCCCGCCGCCATATAGTCGCGGCCCAGCTGCTGGATCGCCAGCAGACGCTGATCGTAGTTTAGCGAGGCGCTCTCCATCAGCGACTGGTGGATGCGGATGGCGCGGTCGACTTCGCCGCGCGAGCGGAACAGGTTGCCCAGCGTCAGGTGCGCCTCGACCGCGCCGCTGTCCTCTTTCAGCATATCGAGAAAGAGGTCGACCGCTTTGTCCTGCTGATTGGAGAGCAGAAAGTTAACGCCGGCAACGTAATCCCGCGACAGGCGACTCGCTTCCTGTTGCTTGTCCTGTTGCGCGCTGCGTCGCCCCATATACCAGCCGTAAGCCGCAGCGACGGGCAATAACAGAAACAGCAATTCGAGCATGGAGTATTATTCCCGACCCGCGACGGTCGTCGAGGTGGTCACTGGCGGATTGCTTTTGTCCAGCTGGCTCTGCATACGTTTGATCTTGCGCTGCGCATGGCCCAGCGAGACGCGGACGCGCAGCCAGAAGAGGCCGCAGATGGCCCAGCCCAGCACAAAGCCTGCGCCGAACAGCGCGCCCAGCAGCGTAGAGATACGGAATTCGCCCTGCGCCAGCAGATAGTTGAAGGTGATGACCTGGTCGTTATGCGCGCCTAAGGTGACGGAAATAATAAAAATGACCAATACCACTAAAAAAATCAGCAAATATTTCACAGTGCATCCTGTTGTGAGGTTATCCGGTAGAAGTATGCCAAAAAAGCGGCAACAATGCTGCTCCCTGCAGCGCCAGGCGAATGGCTTTTACGCAAGCGCAATCAATAATATGGGGATAAAGCACGGAATTACAATCCGCTTTCCCTCTGCGCCACTTCCTTTCGCTCTTCCGGCGGCAGGGTCAACGGGCCGCAAAAACGCTGCGCCAGCCACGTCGCCAGCGAGACCAGCAGCCAGGAGAGCGCCACCGCCACCGCCAGATCGCCCGGCCAGTGCATGCCCAGCAGCAGTCGGCTGGCCATCACCGCGCCCGCCCACGCGCCCACCAGCGCAATAGTGACATAGCGGCGACGCGGCCAGAGCAGGCTCAGCGCCAGCAGCGCCCAGCTGGCGGCAAACAGCGTATGGCCGGAGGGAAAAGCGAAGCCGGTTTCGAACGCCCAGTGTTGCTTCAGCCAGCCCGGCAGCTGCTGGTCGCTGGCGAGCAGCTGGTCGACGCGCTCGCCGCGCGCTTTGCGCGTCATGCTATAAAATTCGCGGTCGTCGAGTCCGTGGCTGTGCTCCAGCCAGACCACATAGGGGCGCGGCTCCTGCACCTGATCTTTAATGTAAGACTTGGTGTACTGCCCGGTCAGAATGGTGGCGTTCATGATCAGCAGCAGCAGCAGCGCGGGCCGCAGGCGAAAGCGCAGGCACCATAGCACCCACAGGCTGAGCAGCAGGCTGGTCAGGGTGCCCCACGGCCGCGTCACGGTTTCCGTCATCCAGAACAGAACGCGCAGCAGCGCATTGCTCTCCCCCGGCTGCCAGTGCCAGCCGGTCAACCAGACCGCGACCGGAATGATCATCAGCAGCAGCATGCCTGCCGTGGTGCGACGCAGAATATCCAGCATCCTTTCTTCCTCTTTCCGGCGTCTTTTCGCCGCTGGCTGAAAACTTTAGCTTAAAAAATAATAACATAACCTGTTGCGCATTGGATAATTGTGCTTTATCACTACAATCGCTCTGACAAATTACCAGCCCAACTTCACGTTGTGGCACAATATTGTCAATTTTTTCAGGCCATACTGGCCTGTGCGCTATTTTAGAATAGCGCATCCTCTGAAGGTTCTGGAGAGTCACATGCAGCTTAAACGGGTGGCAGAAGCCAAACTGCCCACGCCCTGGGGCGATTTCCTCATGGTCGGTTTTGAAGAACTGGCAACCGGACACGATCACGTCGCGCTGGTTTATGGCGACATCAGCGATAACACGCCCGTGCTGGCGCGCGTTCATTCGGAATGTTTAACCGGTGACGCGCTGTTCAGTTTACGCTGCGATTGTGGGTTTCAACTGGAAGCGGCGCTCAACGCCATTGCCGAAGAGGGTCGCGGCGCGCTGCTTTACCATCGTCAGGAAGGCCGCAATATTGGCCTGCTGAACAAGATCCGCGCCTATGCGCTGCAGGATAAAGGCTATGACACGGTGGAAGCCAACCATCAGCTCGGCTTTGCGGCGGACGAGCGCGACTTCACGCTGTGCGCCGATATGTTCAAGCTGCTGGGAGTAAACGAGGTGCGTTTGCTGACCAATAATCCGCGTAAGGTGGAGATCCTCAGCGAAGCGGGGATCAATATCGTCGAGCGCGTGCCGCTGATCGTCGGGCGCAACCCGAAGAACGCGCACTATCTGGATACTAAAGCGGAAAAGATGGGGCATCTGCTGCCGAAACCGGAATAACCGCTCAGTCAGCTTCAATGCTGAGACGCGGGCGGCAGGGTTCGAGGAGTAAAGCGTCCTGCGTCCTGTCAAAAAAAACGCCGGGTTTCCCCGGCGTTGCGCTTAGTTCAGCATATTGCGGATCACGTAGTGCAGAATGCCGTCGTTGCGGTAATAGGTCAGCTCATTACCGGTATCGATACGGCAGCGCGTCTCCAGCGTCTCTTCCACGCCGTTCGGGCGCGTCATCCTCACTTTCACCGTGCAGCCAGGCTGCAGCTGCGACAGATTGTCGATGTCGAACAGCTCTTCGCCGGTAAGCTGTAGGGTTTTACGCGTCACCCCCGGCGCAAACTCCAGCGGCAGAATGCCCATGCCAATCAGGTTAGAGCGGTGGATACGCTCGAAGGATTCGGCGATCACCACGCGCACGCCCTGCAGGCGCGGCCCTTTCGCCGCCCAGTCACGGCTGGAGCCGGAGCCATACTCTTTACCGGCAATCACCGCCAGCGGCGTACCCTCCTGCTGATACTTCATCGCCGCGTCGTAGATCGCCAGCTGCTCGCCGCTCGGGATATGGCGGGTGTAGCCGCCTTCCACGCCCGGCACCATTTCGTTGCGGATGCGGATATTGGCGAAGGTGCCGCGCATCATCACCTCATGGTTGCCGCGGCGTGAACCGTAGGAGTTGAAGTCGGCGCGATCGACGCCGTGCGACTGCAGATAGCGTCCTGCCGGACTGTCCGCCTTGATGCTGCCCGCCGGCGAAATATGGTCGGTGGTCACCGAATCGCCCAGCATCGCCAGCACGCGCGCGCCTTTGATGTCCTCCACCGCTTTCGGCTCACGTTCCATATCGTCGAAGAACGGCGAGAGGCGAATGTAGGTCGAGCCCTCGTCCCACGCATAGGTGGCCGCTTCACTCACTTTGATCGCCTGCCACTCTTTGGTGCCGTAGAAGACTTCGGCATACTCTTTATGGAACATGTCGCTGGTCACCTGCTGCACCGCGGTGGCGATCTCTTCCGGCGACGGCCAGATATCCTTCAGGAAGACGTCGTTGCCCTGCCGATCTTTACCCAGCGGTTCGGTCTGCAGATTGACCTTCATATTGCCCGCCAGCGCGTAGGCGACCACCAGCGGCGGCGAGGCCAGCCAGTTGGTTTTTACCAGCGGGTGAATACGCCCTTCGAAGTTACGGTTGCCGGAAAGCACCGCCCCCACCGTGATATCGCCCGCTTTAATCGCACTTTCAATCTCATCGGGCAGCGGCCCGGAGTTGCCGATACAGGTGGTGCAGCCATAGCCCACAAGGTTAAAGCCGAGCTTGTCGAGATAAGGCGTCAGCTGCGCCACTGCCAGATAGTCAGAGACCACTTTGGATCCCGGCGCCAGCGACGCTTTGACCCACGGCTGGCGCTTCAGGCCGCGCTCGACCGCTTTCTTCGCCAGCAGCCCCGCCGCCATCAGGACGCTGGGGTTAGAGGTGTTGGTGCAGGAGGTAATGGCGCTGATCACCACTGCGCCATCCTCCAGCTCATGGCTGAGGCCGGTGGCGCTGTCGGTATAGCTCACGGTTTTATGCGCCTGCTGCGTATGGTTGACGTCCAGCTCGTTGCTGGCGTTGAACGCGGCGGGCACATCACCGAGGGAAACGCGATCCTGCGGGCGTTTTGGCCCGGCGATGCTCGATTCCACGCTCTGCATATCGAGCGCCAGCGAGCTGGTGAAGATCGGCTCGTCGCCGGGATTGCGCCACAGCCCCTGCGTTTTCGCATAGGCTTCTACCAGCGCCACCTGTTCGGCATCGCGGCCCGTTAGCGTCAGATAGCCGAGGGTGACGTCGTCAACCGGGAAAAATCCGCAGGTTGCGCCATATTCCGGCGCCATATTGGCGATAGTGGCGCGGTCCGCCAGCGGCAGATCGGCCAGCCCGTCGCCGTAAAACTCGACAAACTTGCCTACCACGCCATGCCTGCGCAGCATCTGGGTGACGGTAAGTACCAGATCGGTGGCGGTAATGCCTGGACGCAGCTTGCCGGTCAGCTTAAAGCCGACCACGTCGGGGATCAGCATCGAAACCGGCTGGCCCAGCATTGCCGCTTCAGCTTCGATGCCACCGACGCCCCAGCCGAGCACGCCGAGGGCGTTTATCATCGTGGTATGGGAATCGGTGCCCACCAGGGTATCGGGCCAGGCAAACTGCTTGCCGTCAATCTGCTCATGCCACACCGATTTACCCAGATATTCCAGGTTAACCTGGTGACAGATGCCGGTGCCCGGCGGCACTACGCGGAATTTGTTAAACGCCTTCTGGCCCCAGCGCAAAAAGACGTAGCGTTCATGGTTGCGCTGCATCTCCAGCTCGACGTTCTCTTCGAACGCGCTGTCGTCGCCAAAACGATCCACCGTCACCGAGTGGTCGATAACCAGATCGACCGGCGACAGCGGATTGACCTTCGCCACGTCGCCGCCCAGGCGCTTCACCGCCTCGCGCATCGCCGCCAGATCGACCACCGCCGGTACGCCGGTAAAATCCTGCATCAGCACGCGCGCGGGCCGATAGGCGATCTCCCGGTCGGCGTGGGCGTTCTGCTGCCAGCCCACCAGCGCCTGGATGTCCTCTTCCGTGACAGAGTCGCCATCCTGCCAGCGCAGGAGATTCTCCAGCAGCACTTTGAGCGATTTGGGAAGACGATCGATGTTGCCGAGGCGTTGGGCGGCGCGGGGAAGACTGAAAATATGGTACTGCTGCTCGTCGACCTGCAGCCTGTCCTGACTCAGCTCGCGTAGGGTGTCCGACATAGCTCCTCCTTTTTTTTCGTGATCGCGGTAACCTCAGAGAGAACAAGGTTTATGTTAAAGATAGACTACATTTTCTTTAACGTTTTGATTACAACACGAATCGCTACACCGGCCGGCGAGAGAAACAAAAACGCCCCGCAGGCAATGCGGGGCGTTTTCATCAGGAATGAGAGGATTATCGGTTTTGCTTATAGCGCAATCCAGACGGCGGCCGCCCAGAATGCCAGCGAGAAAGCATAGGCGCTCAGCCAGGACATCTTAATCATGTTCATGTTCATCATCATATTCATACGTCACTCCTCCCGAAAACGGGCGTAAAAAAGTCCTGCTGTCAATCGCGTTGCGATGACACCCTTTTTATATGCTGAGTGTGAAGAGTGGGCTTTTAACTTGCCCGCCGGATAACCGGAAAGAAGAATTGCACTGGCATCGCCAGTTAACGCTGACCGCTTATTTAGCTTTCGTGTCCATGAAAGACTCGATGAAGTGACGCTGATTTTCACTCAACTCCCAGCTATCCGGGATTGTCACTTTGTGTTCCGTCACGACGCTCTCTTTACCTTTACAGGCTGGCGCCTGGAGCTGCGGCGCGGATAACAATTGTTTACGGCTGAGTGTGTTTGCCCACATGGTTTAGCCCCACATACGCCAGATCATCAAGGCTACTACTACCCAGAACAGCGCAGAAGCAGCTATTACGGTTAACCAGGCTTTGCGACGGATATTACCAGAGCGCTCAACCTTGGTGCTTTTTGCCCGAAAATCGGGTTGTACAGTCAGTCTCGTAGCCATAGTTTCTGATAATCACTCTCAATAAAACGATTGATAACACCGATTAAGATTTAGGACGAATCCTAAACGCATTAAGGCCGAAAATCCAGTTATTTTTATTGAGCACAACGATTAACGCTATTTATCAAAACCGCCAAATAACTTAAGGAATAATGAACCACGATACATTTCCTTAATTGAATTATTACATTGCAGATTTGGCTTAAATTGCGATTAGTACCACCTTTAATTTGAGTTAACTTAAAGAGACCTGATAAAAAGGCCTTCTACATCAGGTCTTAACTGGAGTATGGGAATAATCCTGGCAGCACGCAAAGCGGCAAGGTAAATTTTGTGTACTGTTTCTCATTTAAGTAACCTAAACAGAAAAACATGTGATCGATGTTTCATTTACAAAAAAATAATCGCCTTTATCGACATTAAGCTGGCGCTAACCGCTAGCGACAAAAAAGGCTGCCCAGGGCAGCCTTAAATAACGCTAAACGATGCGTCGACTTACTTAAACGGCAGCTTGATATCCTTAAACATCGCTTCGATATCATCGTTTGAGCGCAGCGCGACCGCGGCGTCTACCACGTCGCGGGTAAGATGCGGCGCGAAGCGCTGAATAAAATCATACATATAGCTGCGCAGGAAGGTGCTGCGCCTGAAGCCGATTTTCGTGGTGCTGTTGGTGAAGATCTCTGCCGCTTCGATGCGCACCAGGTCGGGATCGGCCTGCGGATCGACCGCCATACTGGCGATAACGCCGACGCCTAGCCCCAGGCGAACATAAGTTTTGATTACGTCTGCATCGGTCGCAGTAAAGACGATGCGCGGCGTCAGCCCTGCGCGGTTAAACGCGGTATCCAGCTCCGAACGTCCGGTAAAGCCAAAGGTGTAGGTGACCAGCGGGTATTCCGCCAGCTCCTCAATCGACACCTGCCCCTTGCCCGCCAGCGGATGATCGGGCGTGACAACGATAGCCCGATTCCAGTGGTAGCACGGCAGCATAATCAGGTCGTCATAGAGGTGCAGCGCTTCGGTGGCGATAGCGAAGTCGGCGTTGCCTTTGGAAACCGCTTCGGCGATTTGCGTTGGCGAGCCCTGATGCATATGCAGCGAGACGCGCGGATAGCGCTCGATAAAGCCCTTGATGACGCCCGGCAGCGCGTAGCGTGCCTGGGTGTGGGTGGTCGCCACATAGAGCGAGCCTTTATCCGGCCAGGTATGTTCGCCCGCCACCGATTTAATCGCATCGACTTTCGACAACACTTCGCGGGCGATGCGAATGATCTCCTCGCCCGCTGGCGTCACCTGGGTTAAATGCTTGCCACTGCGCGCAAAGATTTGTACGCCCAGTTCATCTTCCAGCATGCGCACCTGTTTGCTGATGCCAGGCTGAGAGGTATAAAGCCCTTCCGCGGTTGAAGAGACATTGAGGTTGTGATTAACCACTTCGACGATATAGCGCAACTGCTGCAATTTCATATCTGTTCCATCCCAGTAAGCTACAGAGCGCATCCCCGATTGCGGGTTGTTCGCCAGATCGGTGAAAAGAGGGCAAAGCATCGGAATAAGTCGGAAATGCTATAACCACTATATCATCGTAAGGAGGAATGTAGAACGTTTTGATATAAGGCTAAGAAAAAGGCCAGCAGCGCTGGCCTTTAAGGAGGTGGGGAACTTACTTTTTCGCTTCCTGCCACTTGCCGTCGATATAAAACGCCGACCAGCCCGTCGCTTTACCCTCTTTTTCCGAGGCGACATACTGCTGTTTGGTTTTACGGCTAAAGCGCACCATCGTCTTGTTGCCGTCTGCATCGGTCGCTGGGGCTTCCGCCAGGTAGCGCAGTTTTTCCGGCAGACGATCTTTAAAGCGCTGCAGCTCTTCCACTAACGGCGCGCGCGTTTCACGTGATTTCGGGAAGGTGTTGGCCGCGAGGAAGACGCCCGCCGCGCCGTCGCGCAGCACGAAGTAAGCGTCTGACTTTTCGCACGGCAGCTCAGGCAGCGGCACCGGATCTTCTTTCGGCGGCGCCACTTCGCCGTTACGCAGGATTTTGCGTGTGTTTTTACAGTCGTCGTTGGTGCAGGCCATGTACTTGCCGAAACGCCCCATTTTCAGGTGCATTTCAGAGCCGCACTTTTCGCACTCCACTACCGGGCCGTCGTAGCCCTTGATACGGAACTCACCCTGCTCGATTTCATAGCCGTCGCACTCTGGGTTGTTGCCGCAGACGTGCAGCTTACGCTGCGGATCGATCAGGTAGCTGTCCATCGCCGTGCCGCACTTCTGGCAGCGGCGACGGGCGCGCAACGCGTTGGTTTCGGCATCGTCGCCTTCCAGCACGTTCAGCACTTCGTTTTCCGGGATCAGGTTGATGGTCTGCTTGCAGCGCTCTTTCGGCGGCAGCGCATAGCCAGAACAGCCGAGGAAGACGCCGGTGCTGGCGGTGCGGATCCCCATCTTGCGTCCGCAGGTCGGACAGTCGATAGAGGTCAGCACCATCGGGTTCGGCTGCATGCCACCCTCTTCTGGATCTTTCTCTGCTTTCTCCAACTGCTGGGTAAAGTCGCTGAAGAAGTTATCCAGCACGCCTTTCCACTCCGCCTGATTGTTGGCGACCTGGTCGAGGCTGTCTTCCATGGTGGCGGTAAAGTCGTAGTTCATCAGATCGCGGAAGTTCTCTTCCAGACGATCGGTGACGATTTCACCCATCTTCTCGGCGTAGAAGCGACGGTTTTCCACCCGTACGTAGCCGCGATCCTGAATAGTCGAGATAATCGCGGCGTAGGTGGACGGACGGCCGATGCCGCGTTTCTCCAGCTCGCGCACCAGCGAGGCTTCGCTAAAGCGCGCCGGCGGCTTGGTGAAGTGCTGGCTGGGCGTCAGCTGCTGCAGATCCAGCGTCTCGCCGGTGTCGACCGGCGGCAGCGTGCGATCTTCGTCATTTTTACGCAGCGCAGGCATTACGCGCGTCCAGCCGTCGAAGCGCAGCGTGCGCCCTTTGGCCTTCAGCTTGAAGCCCGCCGCGGCAACGGTGAGCGTGGTGGAGTCATACTGCGCCGGCACCATCTGACAGGCAACGAACTGGCGCCAGATCAGCTGATAGAGCTTCTGCGCGTCCGTTTCCATATCTTTCAGCTTTTCCGCCACCACGTTGACGTCGGATGGACGAATCGCTTCGTGCGCTTCCTGCGAATTCTCTTTGCTGGCGTAGGTGTTGGCGTTCTCAGGCAGATATTTTTTGCCGAAGTTTTTGTCGATGTAACCGCGCGCCATCGCCAGCGCGTCCTGACTCAGGTTAGTTGAATCGGTACGCATATAGGTGATGTGGCCCGCTTCATAGAGGCGCTGCGCCATCATCATGGTTTTCTTCACGCCGAAGCCGAGGCGCGTGCTCGCCGCCTGCTGCAGCGTGGAAGTAATGAACGGCGCGCCAGGCTTGCTGCTGGTCGGTTTGTCTTCGCGATCCACCACTTCGTAGCGTGCGTTTTCCAGCAGCGCAACGGCGGCCTGCGTCTGTTCGCCGTTGACCGGACGGAACGGCGTGTCGTTCTGGTGGGTGACGGCCATCGCCAGCAGATCGCCTTTCGCCGTGTGCAGATCGGCGTTCAGCTCCCAGTACTCTTCCGGCACGAACGCTTTAATCTCCCGCTCGCGCTCCACCACCAGGCGCACCGCGACGGACTGCACGCGGCCGGCAGAGAGACCGCGCGCGATTTTCTTCCACAGCAGCGGCGACACCATATAGCCGACGACGCGGTCCATAAAGCGACGCGCCTGCTGCGCGTTGACGCGGTCGATATTCAGCTCGCCTGGCGTTTCAAACGCCTGACGAATCGCATTTTTGGTGATCTCGTTGAACACCACGCGGCTAAAGCGCTTCTCGTCGCCGCCGATCACTTCCCGCAGGTGCCAGGCGATGGCTTCCCCTTCGCGGTCAAGGTCGGTTGCGAGGTAAACGTGGTCGGCATTCGCCGCCAGCGCTTTCAGCTCGGAAACGACTTTCTCTTTTCCGGGCAGGATCTGGTAGTCCGCTTCCCAGCCGTGGTAGGGATCGACACCCATACGGCTGACCAGCGCGGCCTTTTCATCTTTTTTAACCTTTTTGGCTTTTTTATCGCCGGCCCCGTCAGCACTCTTTTTCGCGGTTGAACCACTGGTCGGCAAATCACGGATATGACCGACGCTGGATTTCACCACGTAGTCACTACCGAGGTATTTATTGATTGTTTTGGCCTTTGCCGGGGACTCAACGATGACGAGTGCTTTACCCATATGTACCTTTACCTAATGAAAACGTCCTGATAAACGGGAGAGGATTTGATGCCCAGAAACCCAATGGGTTCAATATTGCTGCGCCTTTTCTGCTTTTCAAGGCTGCGGGGTCAATCTCAGGCCAGCTTGCATATGCTTATGCAAGGGTATGAATAAGAGCGACTTTTTCATCTGAAGCCATCACACTTCCCGGTGTGATCTCCCTGAAATCTGAATCGCCCACACTCTACCTGATAAAATTCGTTACGCAACTTAATTAGCACTCTGTTTAATTTTCCGCCAGCTTTCGCCGCATTTTGCTGATTTGCCGCGCAGCGGTTTTGGCAAGTAATATAGAAAGGATTCGTTGCATGTCAAAAAAGGGATATTCAATGCAGAAGAATACTGAGGCCATTTCACGCCAGGCGCTACTGGAAAAAGCCAATGCGCTTATTCGCGAGCACGATGATTATTTTGCCGGACTGGAAGCGGACGACGTGATCCAGCAGGGCGAGGTGCTGGTGTTTCGCGGCCCCTATTTTCTCGATGACGAGGGGCTGCCGACGGCGAAGACCACGGCGGTGTTTAACGTGTTTAAGCATCTGGCGCTGACGCTCTCGTCGCGCTATCACCTGGCATAAAAAACCCGGCGTCAGCCGGGTCAGTTTAGCGCTGCGGGCGCGAGGTGCAGGCCCGCCATTGCTTAAAGCAGCGGCTTCTCGCCGCGCTGCCACCATTTCATCAGCAGACGTTCTGCCACCGAGCCGGCGCTATGGGTCACGCGGTCGATCATCTTGCGCCGACGCGCATAGTGCACGCCCAGCACGTTGAAGAGATCCATCTGGCTGATGATCAGCTCGTCGCTGGTGCTGATATCGTCAATCAGCTTCAGATCCAGCGCCTGGCGGCCATACCAGTGCTCGCCCGTCGCCACCTTGTCGATATCCAGCGTCGGGCGCATCTGATGGACGAAATCTTTAAACAGCAGATGGGTTTCGTTGAGATCTTCCTGAAACTTCTCGCGCCCTTCGTCGGTGTTTTCGCCGAACAGCGTCAGGGTGCGTTTATACTGGCCGGCGGTGTGCAGCTCGACGTCGATATCGTTGCGCTTCAGCAGGCGGTTGAAGTTAGGGATCTGCGCCACCACGCCGATTGAGCCAAGAATGGCGAACGGCGCGGCCACAATGCGATCCGCCACGCAGGCCATCATATAGCCGCCGCTGGCGGCCACTTTGTCCACCGCCGCCGTCAGGCGCAGGCCGCGATCGCGCAGGCGCTGTAGCTGCGACGCCGCCAGACCATAGCCGTGCACCACGCCGCCAGGGCTTTCCAGCCGCAGCAGCACTTCATCGCCTTTTTCCGCGACCGCCAGCACCGCAGAAACCTCTTCACGCAGCGCCGTGACTTCGCCGGCGTCCATGCTGCCTTTAAAGTCGATCACGTAGAGCGTCGGCTTCTGGCTCTCCAGCACGCCCTGCTTCGCGGCGCGCTTCTCCGCCTTCGCCTTGCTCTTTTCCGCTTTTTTATGCTGTTTCAGCCACACCTTCTGCACCTGCGGCTTCATTTTTGCCAGCTGCAGATCCTCTTTCATCTGCTGATAGTCGTCGCCAAGATGCGTCAGACGCAGCTGCCCCGCCGCCTGACCGCGCTTGCGCAGCGCCGCGTTGACGATAATCGCCACTACCGCGGCAACGGCGAGCACTACCGTGACCGCTTTGGCCAGAAATAATCCATAACTGGAGAGTAAATCCATTCTGCCGCCTTATTAAACAGAGAATTAGCACTAATCAGAGAGTTTACCGGGTTTAGGCCCGCGCGTCGCCTGAAATGCCAGCGGCCGGCACAGAAAGCGCCTGTGGATGATTGCACCCTCCGGCAAATTGAGGCATAAAGCCAAAAACCCGTTTACGCGCTCAAGGATATCGTCGTGCACTATCAACCGAAAAGCGATCTGCTGCAAAACCGCATTATTCTCGTCACCGGCGCCTCAGACGGCATCGGTCGCGAAGCCGCCGTTACCTATGCGCGCTACGGCGCGGAGGTGATCCTGCTGGGCCGCAATCTGGCGCGGCTGGAGCAGACGCAGCAGGCGATCGGCCAGCTGGGCCTGCGTCCGGCGCATTGCCTGGTGTTCGACCTGGCGCAGGCGACGCCCGCTGCCTGTCAGCAGCTGGCGGAGCAGCTGGCGCAGCAGTTTCCGCGTCTCGACGGCGTACTGCACAACGCCGGCATCCTCGGCGAAATCGCGCCGCTGGCCGAGCTGGATCCGCAGATCTGGCAGGAGGTGATGAAAATTAACCTCGACGCCACCTTTTTCCTGACGCAGGCGCTGCTGCCGCTGCTGCTGAAATCGCACGCCGGCTCGCTGGTCTTCACCACCTCCAGCGTTGGCCGCACTGGCCGCGCCGGCTGGGGCGCCTATGCGGTCTCCAAGTTCGCCACTGAAGGCATGATGCAGGTGCTGGCGGATGAGTATAAAAACCAGGCGCTGCGGGTTAACTGCATCAACCCAGGCGGCACGCGCACCAAAATGCGCGCCTCGGCCTTCCCGCAGGAAGATGCCAACAAGCTTAAAACCCCTGCCGATCTGATGCCGCTCTACCTTTATGTGATGGGCGACGACAGCCGCCGCAAAACCGGCATCAGCTTTGACGCACAGCCTGGCCGCAAGCCGGGAGCGGCAGAATAATGGCCGAGGATCGCCACCAGCAGCGTCAGCAGCGGCTGAAAGAGCAGGTTGACGCGCGCATCGCCGCCGCAACCGAAACGCGCGGCATCCTGATGGTATTTACCGGCAACGGCAAAGGGAAAACCACCGCCGCCTTCGGCACCGCGCTGCGCGCCGTGGGGCACGGCAAAAAGGTGGGCGTGATCCAGTTTATCAAGGGCGAGTGGCCCAACGGCGAGCGCAACCTGCTGGCGCAGCACGGCGTGGAGTTTCAGGTGATGGCCACCGGCTTCACCTGGGAGACGCAAAACCGCGCCACTGACAGCGCCGCCTGCCTCGCGGTGTGGCAGCACGCCAGACGCATGCTGGCGGACGAGATGCTCGATCTGGTGCTGCTGGATGAGATCACCTATATGGTGAGCATGGATTATCTGCCGCTGGCGGAGGTGGAGCGCGCGCTGGCCGCGCGTCCGGCGCATCAGAGCGTGATCCTCACCGGACGCGGCTGCCATCGCGCGCTGCTGGAGAAGGCGGATACGGTGACCGAGATGCGCCCGGTGAAGCACGCCTTTGACGCAGGCATTCAGGCGCAGCAGGGCATCGACTGGTAGGCAAAAAAACGCTGCTGTCCGCCCTCTTATGCCCTTTCCAGCCGCGCACACGGAAGCTGGCCAGCAGGCTGGAGCCACTCAGGGGCGGGCATTTCGCAGCGCTGAACAAAATGAGTATGCCAGGAGAGCCCGCAGGGATGCGGGCGAAAGGTGGGGCTGGAACAGGGATGTTCCATCCCCACCGGTCCGTCAGGCAGACGAATGGCGTGAAGGAACCGCGTCAGCGGCGCGAGGACCGCCCGCCCCTGAGCGACTCCAGACTGCGTTATCATCCCGTGCTTAACTGACAAGTATTAAGCTCGCTGGCTGCGCTTTTTTGTTAACCGCGCTTGCCGCCACCGCTGCTGCGTCGGCCATTGCCGCTCACCTGCGTGTGGCGCTTCACGGCGCGACGGATCTGATTCGCCTTGGTGCGGCGACGATCTTTCTCTACCGCCAGCTTGGTGACCGTTTCGTCATCCATGCCTACCAGCGAGCGCAGGTAGTTAACGGCTGCCAGATCCATCTCCATCCAGCCGCCGCGCGGCAGGCCTTTCGGCAGATTGATGTCGCCATAGCGCACGCGCATCAGACGGCTGACCTGCACACCGACCGCTTCCCACAGGCGACGCACTTCGCGGTTGCGCCCTTCGGTCAGGGTGACGTTGTACCACTGGTTGACCCCTTCACCGCCGGCGAAGCGCAGGGTTTTAAAGGCTGCCGGGCCATCTTCCAGCTGCACGCCTTTGCTCAGCTGGCGAATTTTATCGTCATCCACCTGACCAAATACGCGTACCGCATATTCGCGCTCAACTTCGCGGCTCGGGTGCATCAGGCGGTTCGCCAGTTCGCCGTCGGTGGTGAACAGCAGCAGGCCGCAGGTGTTGACGTCGAGACGCCCAACCGCGATCCAGCGCGAGCCGCGCAGGCGCGGCAGACGGTCGAACACCGTGGGGCGACCTTCCGGATCGCTGCGGGTGCAGAGTTCGCCTTCGGGTTTGTAATAGGCCAGCACGCGGCACACTTCCGTCGCCGACTCGGCGATAGAAACCAGATGGCCGTCGATACGGATCTTCAGGGATTTGTCATTTTCAACGCGGTCGCCCAGCGTGGCGAGTTTGCCGTCGACGCTGACGCGGCCGGCGGCGATTTTTGCTTCGATTTCACGACGGGAACCGTGGCCTGCACGTGCCAGGACTTTCTGTAACTTTTCGCTCATAGCGGCCTCACTGTCGCCTTCCCAGGCGTCATTTGGGTTAAAATTCTTTAAAATCAATAACTTAAGTTATGATGTTCCGCTCATTATACCTTTAATTTACTGATTTGTAACCTGCTTTATCAGCGCCTCGGCGGCTGGCTGGCTCAGCGGAACAACAGGCGAGGATAGCAGTTCTGTTACCTGTTTACACCTGGGGTCGCTTTATTAACAACTGTGATCATCTTCGCAACAACTTCACGTGCAGACTTGTATGGTAGCGCATCCTCTGACAATACGGATAGCTTATGACTGCCTTCACCCACTCCTCCGCGCAGGCCACCGCCGACGCAGACAGTAAACAGGTCATCCGCCGGGTCGCCAGCGCCTCCGCTATCGGCACCGCGGCGGAATATTACGACTTCTTCGCCTATGGCACCGCCGCGGTGCTGTTTTTCGGCCACCTCTTTTTTCCCAGCGATAATCCGCTGGTCAGCACGCTGGCCGCCTTCGCCACCTACGCCGTCGGCTTTCTGGCGCGGCCGATCGGCGGCATTATTTTCGGCCATATCGGCGATAAGGTAGGACGCAAAAAGGCGCTGGTCGCCACCATTCTGATTGTCGGCCTTGGCACCTTTTGCATCGGCTTACTGCCTACCTACGCGACCATCGGCATCTGGGCGCCGGTCTCGCTGATCGCCATCCGCCTGCTGCAGGGATTCGGCGTTGGCGGCGAGCAGGCGGGCGCGGTGCTGATGACGGCAGAATATGCGCAGCCGGCGCGGCGGGGGTTCTACGCCAGCTGGGTGCAGGTGGGCGCACCGGCCGGCTTTTTGCTGCCGCTGGCGCTGTTCGCGATCCTCAACGCCCTGTTGAGCGCCGATCAGATGATGAGCTGGGGCTGGCGCGTGCCTTTCCTGCTGAGCGCGCTGCTGGTGATCGTCGGCCTGTTTATCCGTCTGCGCATTGACGAGTCGCCGGTTTTCGCCGAGATCCGCGCCACCAAAGCGGAGGAATCGCGGCCGTTAAAAGAGGTTATCCAGGCGCATCCCGGCCTGGTGATCAACGGCGTGGCGGCAAAGCTGATTGAAGCCTGCGCCTTTGCGCTGTTGACGGTGATTATTCTGGCCTGGGGCAAGGCGAACCAACTCGACAGCAGCCTGCTAATGGAGAGCATGATTGTCGCGGTGATACTGGAAATTTTCGCTATTCCGCTGATGGGCGCGCTCTCCGACCGCATCGGCCGCAAGCCGGTCTATCTGATGGGGGCGCTGCTGATTGTGCTGTCGATCGTGCCTTTTTTCCTTGCGCTGCAGCAGAACAGCTACTGGCTGACGCAGATCGCCATGATCGTGGCGCTGACGCTGGGCCACAGCATGTGTTACGCGCCGCAGGCCTCGTGGTTCCCGGAGCTGTTTCCTACCCATATCCGCTGTAGCGGCATCGCCGTTATCTGGCAGACCGGCTCGCTGATTGGCAGCGGCATTCTCGGCCTGGCCGCCGTGAAGATTTTGCAGCTGACGGAGGGCCACTGGTATGGGCTGGCGATCTATGTCGGCGTGCTGGGCGTGATTTCGCTGGTCGGGCTGGCACGCCTGCCGGAAACGGCGCCGGCAAAACGCCGCGGAGAGTATCAAAGCTGGCAACGCCGCTAAGTTTCTCATTCCTTAGAACTTGTTGCCGTCCGCCCGGGCGGCAACCTGCGCCCCCTTCCCGCCCGCCATATCGCCTGATTTATCGCCAACCTGTTGAAGCTAAAATGCTTTTTTCAGCCCGCCTCAGGTGCCTGCCGCTAATATATTGCGACCGCCCGTGATTCATAAGGCAAATGCGACAGTTTAAAGAAGGTTAAGCTTATTCGCGATTTTTTCGCTGTTTTTTCACCTGCCCCGGCAGAATCCTACAGCATTAAATGCTGGTAGTTTGCCTTTAAGTAAGCCATTTATCGCGCAAATACGCCAGCCGCCTCTTTTTTTAATCGCAGATTGCATTACCACCCTATTTATCCGCCTTTCCTTTTAAGATTAATCTTAATCGATTGTCGCCAGATGAATTATGGGTAGAATCAGAGCCAGAAACGCAAAATATAACTTTCGTATTATTAATCTTAATTAGAGACTGGCGCGAAAGTTATTAACAAGACCTTAACTCAATTTTTGCAGTTTCTTTAAAATATAAACCGGCGCTACCGGAACTGCAGCGTTAATACGGCTTAGTGATGAGCCTGAAATTGCATGTCAAAAGTCTTCACCAGGGATTTTCCGACATGCCAGCCAAAAAGATACTCACCATGAGAAAACTGTTCTTGTGGCCGGCGTTTGCTGCGCTGGCGCTAAGCGGTTGCTCTGTGGGCCATACCGAATACAGCCGTTCGGCAATGCAGCACGTGGACATGAGCTTCACGGGCATTCCAACGATTCTCGGTCTCGGCACGCTAGGCAGCAGCATCCCTATCACGCCCGAATACAGTCTGACTGCGGCGCACGTAGCAAAATTTGCCGTGCAGCGCGTTAAGGCGTATCACCCCTATTGCGACCTGGCGATTATTTATCACAAAAACGACGCAGCGACGCTGGCTAAATTCCGCAGCGGCAACGTGGGCGACACGGTAAAAATGTACGGCTACAGTTTTATATCCGCTATGCCGGTGGAGTCGTCGGGCACCAATTTAGCGCGCACCGCTATTCGTAACAGCTGGAATAAAAAACCCTGTATGGCGATGGCGTCTAATGCGGGCGTTGTCAAAGGCATGTCGGGCGGCGCGGTCTATAACGCCGACAATACGCTTGGCGGCGTTATTGTCGGCTTCAGCGACCAGATAAAAAGCAACCGCAGTGGCAAAACCGTATTAAAGGATGTGTCGCTCTATATCCCTTATTCCGATTTTCAAAACTGGCTAAAACAGAATATCGGCCAGCGCGGCGCCTGACACGAGAGTTACAGGAAAGGTCGGGTATCGCCTGACCCTTCGCGCACGATGGTCGGCGCGTCGCTGGTGAGATCGACCACCGTGGTCGGCTGCTGGCCCAGCGTGCCGCCGTCAATGATTAAATCGACCAGCTTGCCGATGCTGTGCTGGATCTCTTCCGGATCCGACTCGGTAAAGTCGTTGCCTGGCAGGATCAACGAGGTCGACATCATCGGCTCGTTGAGCGCCTCCAGCAGCGCCAGCGCGATAGGGTTCGACGGCACGCGCAGGCCAATGGTTTTGCGCTTGTCGTTCATCAGGCGGCGCGGCACCACTTTGGTCGCTTTCAGAATAAAGGTGTAGCTGCCCGGCGTGTTGTTTTTCAGCAGGCGAAACGCGCTGTTGTCCACCTGCGAGTAGTTGGAGATTTCCGACAGATCGCGGCACATCAGCGTGAAGTTATGGTTACCGTCCAGCTGACGAATACGGCAGATGCGCTCCAGCGCGTTTTTCTCTTCCAGCCGACAGCCCAGCGCATAGCCGGAGTCGGTGGGATAGACGATCACGCCGCCCTTATTGAGGTAGTCGACGGCCTGAGAGACCAGGCGCGGCTGCGGATTGTCCGGGTGAATGTGAAACAGTTGACTCATAAAAAACCTCGTATCACCTGTCGGTGTCTGAGCCTGCGGGCGCCAGCGCCGGGAAACGTTCCCACACTGGCTCAACGCCGGCGGGCAGCCAGAGTTTGCGGCCCAGCTCAATCCACGGACAGGGTTGATGAAAATCGGAACCTTGCGATGCGGCCAGGCTGGCATCGCGGGCGTACTGCGCCAGCTGCGTGCGCTCGTTCGGCGCCTGCTGACACTGCGCCACCTCCATCGCGTCGCCGCCCGCGTCGCGAAAATGCGCCACCAGGCGCTTCAGCCATTTCGCCGACAAACCGTAGCGGCCCGGGTGCGCCAGCACCGCGCAGCCGCCAGAATGGTGAATGGCATCAATGGCTTGTTTAATTGTACACCATTGCGGCGGCACATAGCCGGTTTTGCCGCGCGCCAGATAGCTTTTAAACACCTGCGCCACCGTATCCGCCTTGCCCTGCTCGATAAGAAAGCGGGCAAAATGACCACGCGTGATCACGCCGCCATCTGCCAGCCGGGCGGCGCCTTCTAGCGCGCCAGGAATGCGCGCCTTTTCCAGCCGCTCGGCGATCAGCTCTGCGCGCGCCTGACGACAGCGCGCCTGCTCTGCCAGAAAGGCGATGATGGCCGGATGGTGAATATCGATATTCAGCCCGACGATATGAATTTCATGATTCTCCCACAGCGTCGACGCCTCTACGCCCGCCAGCACCTTCAGCGGCAAGGCCTGCTCCTCCACGGCGCGCTGCGCCGCCGCGACGCCCGCCACGCTGTCGTGATCGGTGATCGCCAGCACGCCGACGCGCATGGCGACGGCGCGTTGCACCAGCGCCTCCGGCGTCAGCAGCCCGTCGGAGGCGCGCGTGTGGCTGTGTAGATCGTAAAGCGGAAAACGGGCTATCTCGTTCAAAAAATACCTCTGTAGCATGTTGGCGCGGCCAGCATGATAACGATTTTCGGCGCGGCTGAAAAAGCGTATTGACTTTTCCGCGTTGAACCCGTTAACTAGTACACAAGTTCACAACTAAACGGGTCCTCTATCATGGCGACGATTTTGATGCTTTCTGCAGGCTGGTGGCGCGATGTTTCCCCTGACGGGCGACGTCGAGCACCTCATGCGTAACGCTGTGCAGAGACCCGAGCCCGCTTAAAGCGGGCTTTTTTTTAGGCGAATTTCAGAGAGACCACCATGCCAAATGCGAAACCTACAGTGAAGTTGATTACCGGCACCGCGCCCTACCGCGAAGATCCGGCCGCAGTGTTTCATCAGTTATGCGGCGCACGTCCGGCTACCCTGCTGCTCGAGTCGGCGGATATCGACAGCAAACGTAATCTGAAAAGCCTGCTGATCGTCGACAGCGCGCTGCGCGTCAGCGCCATGGGTGCCAGCGTTACGGTGCAGGCGCTGTCAGAGAATGGCCGCGCGCTGCTGCCGCTGCTCGACGCGGCGCTGCCCGCCAGCGTCACCATCGCGGCGCGTCCTGACGGTCGCGAGCTGACTTTTCCCGGCGCTGACGCGGTGCAGGATGAAGACTCCCGCCTGCAGGCGCTGTCGGTGTTCGACGCGCTGCGTCTGATCCCACAGCTGGTCAACGCGCCGGCCGACGAACGCGAAGCCGTGCTGCTGGGTGGCCTGTTTGCCTATGACCTGGTGGCGGGTTTTGAGGATCTGCCGACGCTGGAGAATCAGCAGCGCTGCCCCGACTACTGCTTCTATCTGGCGGAGACGCTGCTGGTGCTCGACCACCAGACGCGCAGCGCGAAATTACAGGCGAGCCTGTTCTGCCCCTCCACCAGCGAATTCCAGCGCCTGCAAAGCCGTATCGAACAGCTGCACGGCCAGATGCTGCAGCCCGCGCCGGCGCTGCCGGTGCAGAAGGTCGAGCAGATGGCGCTGAGCGTCAGCCAGAGCGATGAAGACTATTGCGCCACCGTGCGCCAGATGCAGGAGGCGATCCGCATTGGCGAGATCTTCCAGGTGGTGCCGTCGCGCCGCTTCTCGCTGCCCTGCCCGTCGCCGCTGGCCGCCTATGAGACGCTGAAGAACAGCAACCCCAGCCCCTATATGTTCTTTATGCAGGATCAGGATTTCGCGCTGTTCGGCGCCTCGCCGGAAAGCTCGCTGAAATATGACGCCACCTCGCGTCAGATTGAGATCTACCCGATTGCCGGCACGCGCCCGCGCGGCCGCCACGCCGACGGCTCGCTGGACCGCGACCTCGACAGCCGCATCGAGCTGGAGATGCGCACCGACCATAAAGAGCTGGCCGAACACCTGATGCTGGTGGATTTGGCGCGCAACGATCTGGCGCGCATCTGCGTGCCGGGCAGCCGCTACGTCGCCGACCTGACCAAAGTCGACCGCTACTCCTTTGTGATGCATCTGGTGTCACGCGTGGTCGGCACGCTGCGCGAAGATCTCGACGTGCTGCACGCCTACCGCGCCTGCATGAATATGGGCACCCTGAGCGGCGCGCCGAAAGTGCGCGCCATGCAGCTGATCGCTGCGGCGGAAGGCACGCGGCGCGGCAGCTACGGCGGCGCGGTTGGCTACTTTACCGCGCATGGCGATCTCGACACCTGCATCGTGATCCGCTCCGCCTGGGTAGAGGACGGCGTCGCCACGGTTCAGGCGGGCGCGGGCGTGGTGCTTGACTCCAGCCCGCAGGCCGAAGCGGACGAAAGCCGCAACAAAGCGCGCGCCGTGCTGCGCGCCATCGCCACCGCCCATCACTGCAAGGAGATTTTCTGATGGCCGATATCCTGCTGCTCGATAACATCGACTCCTTTACCTATAACCTCGTTGATCAGCTGCGCGCGTTCGGCCACAACGTGGTGATCTATCGCAACAACGTGCCGGCCGCGCTGCTGGTAGAGCGTTTACAGCGCATGGAAAACCCGGTGCTGATGCTTTCGCCGGGCCCTGGCGCGCCGAGCGAGGCTGGCTGTATGCCGGAGCTGTTGCAAACCCTGCGCGGACGGCTGCCGATTATCGGCATCTGTCTCGGCCATCAGGCGATCGTCGAGGCCTATGGCGGCCATGTCGGCCAGGCGGGCGAGATCCTGCACGGCAAAGCCTCGGCCGTGGATCACGACGGCGAAGCGATGTTTGCCGGGCTGAGCAATCCGCTGCCGGTGGCGCGCTACCACTCGCTGGTGGGCAGCAACACGCCGGCGGAGCTGACCGTTAACGCCAGCTTCAACGGCATGGTGATGGCGGTGCGCCACGACGCCGATCGCGTCTGCGGCTTCCAGTTCCATCCTGAATCCATCCTGACCACTCAGGGCGCTCGTCTGCTGGAACAGACGCTGGCCTGGGCGCTGGCGCCATCACAGGGAGAATGATCATGCATGCCATTCTGGAAAAACTCTATCAGGCGCAGACGCTGACGCAGGGCGAGAGCCACCAGCTATTCAGCGCCATCATTACCGGCCAGCTGGAGCCGACCCAGCTCGCCGCCGCGCTGATTGCTATGAAGGTGCGCGGCGAGTCCCCGCAGGAGATTGCAGGCGCCGCCTGCGCGCTGCTGGAGGATGCCAAACCCTTTCCGCGTCCCCACTACGCCTTTGCCGATATCGTCGGCACCGGCGGCGACGGCAGCAACAGCATTAATATCTCGACCGCCAGCGCCTTCGTCGCTGCCACCTGCGGGCTGAAAGTGGCGAAGCACGGCAACCGCAGCGTCTCCAGCAAGTCCGGCTCGTCCGATCTGCTGGCGGCGTTCGGCATCGATCTCGCGATGCCCGCTGACCAGGCGCGCGCGGCGCTGGACGATCTTAACGTCTGTTTCCTGTTCGCGCCGCAGTACCACACCGGTTTTCGCCATGCGATGCCGGTGCGTCAGCAGCTGAAAACCCGCACCCTGTTCAACGTGCTTGGCCCGCTGATTAACCCGGCGCGGCCGCCGCTGGCGGTGATTGGTGTCTACAGCCCGGAGCTGGTGCTGCCCATTGCTCAGACGCTGAAGGTGCTGGGCTACCAGCGCGCCGCGGTGGTGCACGGCGGCGGCATGGACGAGGTGGCGCTGCACAGCGCTACCCATGTCGCCGAGCTGCGCGACGGGGAGATCACCCGCTATCAGCTCACGCCGGAGGACTTCGGCTTCGGCTTCCATCCCAAGGAGGCGCTGGCGGGCGGCACGCCGGAAGAAAACCGTGACATTCTGACACGTTTACTTCAGGGTAATGGCCAGCAGGCCCATGAGGAAGCGGTCGCCGTCAACGTGGCGATGTTGTTGAAAGTATTCGGTCATGAAGATTTGCGTGAAAACGCGCAGCGTGCGCTCCAGGCCATCCGCAGCGGACAAGCCTATGAGCGCGTTGTCGCTCTGGCAGCAAGAGGGTAACCATGCAAGGCACGATTCTAGAAAAAATTGTTCAGGACAAAGCGCAATGGGTTGAGGCGCGCAAAGCGCAGCAGCCGCTCGCCACCTTTCAGGATGCGCTGCAGCCCGCCGGCCGCAGCTTCTATCATGCGCTGCAGGGCGCGCGCACCGTGTTTATCCTTGAGTGCAAAAAGGCGTCGCCCTCAAAAGGGCTGATCCGCGACGATTTCGATCCGGCGACCATCGCCAGCATCTATCGCCACTACGCCTCTGCCGTGTCGGTGCTGACCGATGAAAAATATTTCCAGGGCAGCTTCGATTTTCTGCCGATCGTCAGCGCGGCGCTCACCCAGCCGGTGCTGTGCAAAGACTTTATTATCGACCCGTATCAAATTTATCTGGCGCGCCACTATCAGGCAGATGCCATTCTGCTGATGCTGTCGGTGCTGAACGATGAAGAGTATCGTCAGCTCGCCGCCGTGGCGCACAGCCTGAAGATGGGCGTGCTGACCGAGGTGAGCAACGAAGCGGAGCTGGAGCGCGCCATTGCGCTGGAGGCGAAAGTAGTCGGCATCAACAACCGCGATCTGCGCGATATGTCGATCGATCTCGACCGCACGCGCCAGCTGGCGCCGCGTCTGTCGCACGGCGTGACGGTGATCAGCGAATCGGGCATTCATAACTATGCGCAGGTGCGCGAGCTGAGCCACTTCGCCAACGGCTTTCTGATTGGTTCGGCGCTGATGGAAGAGCCGGATCTGGCGGGCGCGGTGCGCCGCGTGCTGCTGGGCGACAATAAAGTGTGCGGCCTGACACGCGCCGATGATGCCCGCGCGGCCTATGAAGCGGGTGCGCTCTACGGCGGCCTGATTTTCGCCGAGGGTTCGCCGCGCCGCATCGACAGCGTTCAGGCACAGCAGGTGATGGCAGGCGCGCCGCTGCGCTACGTCGGGGTGTTCCGCAACGCCGCAATAAGTGACATTGTCACGCAAGCGAGCGCGCTGAAGCTGCACGCCATCCAGCTGCACGGCGACGAAGATCGCGCCTTTGTGGCCGAGCTGCGCGCCGCGCTGCCGGCCGAGGTTGCCATCTGGAAAGCGCTGAGCATTAAAAGCGCACTGCCGACGCGCGACTGGCCGCACGTTGACCGCTACGTGTTTGACAACGGCAACGGCGGCAGCGGCCAACGCTTCGACTGGTCGCTGCTGCAGGATCAGGATTTAAGCGACGTGCTGCTGGCCGGCGGCCTGGGCGCGGATAACTGCGTAGAAGCCGCGCGCCTTGGCTGCGCGGGCCTCGACTTCAACTCCGGCGTAGAAAGCGCGCCCGGCATCAAAGATGCCAGCAAAATCGCGGCGGTGTTCCGCACGCTGCGCGCCTACTGATTTGTCAGGTCCGCTGTGGCGGGCCCAAAAGGAAATGAAACCATGACACTACTGAATCCCTACTTTGGCGACTTTGGCGGTATGTACGTGCCGCAGATCCTGATGCCGGCGCTGCGCCAGCTGGAAGCCGCGTTTGTCGACGCGCAGAAAGATCCGGCGTTTCAGGCGGAATTTACCGACCTGCTGAAAAACTATGCGGGACGCCCGACGGCGCTGACGCTGTGCAGCAACCTGACAAAAGGCACCAAAACACGCCTCTACCTGAAGCGTGAAGATCTGCTGCACGGCGGCGCGCATAAAACCAACCAGGTGCTCGGCCAGGCGCTGCTGGCGAAGCGCATGGGCAAAAACGAAATCATCGCCGAAACCGGTGCCGGCCAGCACGGCGTCGCCTCAGCGCTGGCGTGCGCGCTGCTCGGCATGAAGTGCCGCATCTATATGGGCGCGAAAGATGTCGAGCGCCAGTCGCCCAACGTCTTCCGTATGCGGCTGATGGGCGCCGAGGTGATCCCGGTGCACAGCGGCTCCGCCACGCTGAAAGACGCCTGTAACGAGGCATTGCGCGACTGGTCGGGCAGCTATGAGACCGCACACTATATGCTCGGCACCGCGGCCGGCCCGCACCCTTTCCCGACTATCGTGCGCGAGTTTCAGCGCATGATCGGCGAAGAGACCAAAGCGCAGATTCTGGAAAGAGAAGGACGCCTGCCGGATGCGGTTATCGCCTGTGTCGGCGGCGGCTCGAACGCTATCGGCATGTTTGCCGACTTTATCAATGATGAAAAGGTCGGTTTGATCGGCGTCGAACCGGCGGGTCACGGTATTGAAACCGGCGAGCACGGCGCGCCGCTCAAGCATGGTCGCGTCGGCATCTACTTCGGCATGAAGGCGCCGATGATGCAGACGGAAGAGGGACAGATCGAAGAGTCTTACTCTATTTCAGCGGGTCTCGACTTCCCGTCCGTGGGTCCGCAACACGCGCATCTCAACAGCATCGGCCGCGCCGAGTACGTGTCGATTACCGACAACGAAGCGCTGGCGGCGTTTAAAACGCTCTGTCGGGCGGAAGGCATCATTCCGGCGCTGGAGTCGTCGCACGCGCTGGCCCACGCGCTGAAGATGATCCACGACAATCCTGAAAAAGAGCAGCTGCTGGTGGTCAACCTCTCCGGCCGCGGCGACAAAGACATCTTCACCGTTCACGATATTCTGACTGCGCAGGGAGAAATCTGATGGAGCGTTATCAACAGCTGTTCACGCGTTTACAGGCGAAGAAAGAAGGCGCTTTCGTGCCCTTCGTTACGCTGGGCGATCCCTCGCCGGAACTGTCGTTAAACGTGATCGACGCGCTGGTCGCGGGCGGCGCCGACGCGCTGGAGCTGGGCATTCCCTTCTCCGATCCATTGGCGGACGGCCCGACCATCCAGAACGCCACCCTGCGCGCTTTTGCCGCCGGCACCACCACCGCGCAATGCTTCGAGCTGCTCAGCAGCGTGCGTCAAAAATATCCCGATCTGCCCATTGGCCTGCTGATGTATGCCAACCTGGTGTTTAGCAACGGCATCGACGCCTTCTATGCGCGCTGCGCCGAGGCGGGCGTCGACTCAGTGCTGGTGGCGGACGTGCCGGTCGAGGAGTCGGCGCCGTTCCGTCAGGCCGCGCTGCGCCACGGCATTGCGCCTATTTTTATCTGTCCGCCCAACGCCAGCGACGATCTGCTGCGCGAAATCGCCTCTCACGGCCGCGGCTACACCTATCTTCTTTCGCGCGCTGGCGTGACCGGTGCGGAAAATCGCGCCAGCAGCCTGCCGCTGCAGCATCTGATCAACAAGCTGCGCGAGTATAACGCCGCGCAGCCGCTGCAGGGGTTCGGCATCTCTGAACCGGCGCAGGTTAAAGAGGCACTCGGCGCGGGCGCGGCGGGCGCGATCTCTGGCTCGGCGATCGTGAAGATCATCGAGCAGTACCATGCGCAGCCGGAAGAGATGCTGGCGAAGCTCACCGCCTTCGTCAGCAGTCTGAAAGCCGCCACCCGCTAAGCTTTTCATGCCCTGTCGCACGCCAGGGCATGATTTCTCACTCTTTTTTACATCCCGACGTTGCCGCTTTCGCTTTTCCCGCCCACACTTATTTTGCGCCGTTATGGTAACGGCGCATCTTGTTTGAGACAGGGAGAGAAGCAATGAAACTGTTTAAAGTCCTTGCAGGCGCGCTGGCCGCCGTTGTGGTCGCACTGACGCTGAGCGCCTGTGCGCCTACCGCGAAGCAGGAAGGCACCGGGGGTTATATCGACGATACGGTGATCACCACCAAAGTCAAAGCACAGCTGCTGAATGACGATGAACTCAAATCGCGTGAAATCAACGTCGAAACCTTTAAGGGCCGGGTGCAGCTAAGCGGCTTCGTCAGCTCGCCGCAGATGGCTAATCGCGCAGTAGAAGTGACGCGTACCGTGAAGGGCGTGAAGTCTGTTGTGAATAATATGCAAATCAAGTAACGCTAAAAGAAAAAAGGCCGCGCTCAGTTCGCGGCCTTTTTTTGTCAGAAGCGGTAGCCCGCGCCAAAAAAGAAGACAAAGGGATCGATGCGCGTATCGATATTCTGCTGTTTTCCGCCCGCCTTAAATTTCACTTCCGTATCGATATCCATATACCAGAGCGAGGCGTTCAGCATCCAGTCGCGGTTAATCTGGTAGTCGAGCCCCACCTGACCCGCCACGCCCCAGGAATCTTTCACGCTGAGGTCGCTCAGGCCGGCATCACGCCCGGTTTGATTGAAGTCGGCGTCATAAAAGGTGGTGTAGTTAATGCCGACGCCCACATAGGGACGCACCTTGCTCTGGCTGTCGAAGAAGTAATACTGCGCCATCAGCGTGGGTGGCAGCTGACGCACCGTCGCCAGCGTGCCGGTTGCCCCCAGCCCGACTTTATGGCGGAACGGCGTCGCCGCCAGCAGTTCGACACCAATATTATCGGTCGCCATCCAGGTCAGGGTCAGGCCAAGCTGGGTATTGTTGCTGACGTCGAAGCCGCCCATGCCCAGCACATTGTCGGAGCCTTCGGTCGGCCGTACCGTCGCGCTGCCTGCACGCATAAAGAAATCGCCCGCTTCGTGCGCCAGCGCCATCTGTGGTAAAGCCATAGCCAGAAGAAACGCGCATTTAGTCAGTTTCATGATCACTCCTTTGCACAAAAAAAATAGAAATAAATATGCTTGCTGGTTATGGGCAACGTTCTAGCGTGATTTGGCAAAAAATGCATCCAAATCAATCCCGATAATTGGCTTATAAAACAAAGAATTGATTCAGATCAATTTAGACGCGACTGGCAGAGGTGAAATTCCTCTTGAAGAAATTTATCAGCGTGATTATTTTGATTTTTCCCCGTGTTGATTTTGGTTCGATGCCTCAGGAGTGGCGGGCGATCAAATGAGCGATAATTCCAACCCATGCATGACCTGCGGCGCCTGCTGCGCCCACTTCCGCGTCTCTTTTTACTGGGCGGAAGCTGATGACGCCGGCGGCGTAGTGCCGGCCGACCTGACCGAGCCGTTAAACCTGATGATGCGGGCGATGCGTGGCACCAACGCGCGCGAACCGCGCTGCGTGGCGCTACAGGGCGAGCCGGGCGGCTGCGTCTCCTGCGGCATCTATGCGCAGCGCCCGTCTCCCTGCCGCGAGTTTGCCATGTCGGGCGAAAATGGCGTTTATAATGAAGCCTGCGATCGTGCCCGCGCCCGGTATGGCCTGCCGCCTCTTTATCACTCTTCAGGCTTTATGGCAGAAAAACCGCATCAGGCCAGTGAAGGTGCAGGTTATATCAGCGACAATTAAATGCTTTACATGAAGCAGTAAAGGCTCTGCTTATGAAAGCAGAGCCTTTAAATAACAATGTTTCTCAATTGAGGATATATAACCGCCTTAACCTGAGGCATGCCTGTTTACATAGCGAGCCGTTCGCCTTACCTTAGATAAAATTCAATGCCTGCCTCTTTCTGATCTGCCGTTCGCAATATATTCGACGGACAGTCAATTTTACAAAAGGGATCCAGCCAAAAGGACAAGGTAATGTATGACAAAAATGGCCTTATTGATTACTTGCAAGCTAACAATATACTGGCATTAAAAATTGATCATGCTGTGACTGGAGTCGCTAACGCTATTTCAAATCAGGTTACGATGACTGGGGCAGGCGCAAAACGTGCACTTTATTACGCATCGTGTTTTACGGATG
The DNA here is from genome assembly GCF_002077695.1 of Pantoea latae. Classification (GTDB taxonomy): domain Bacteria; phylum Pseudomonadota; class Gammaproteobacteria; order Enterobacterales; family Enterobacteriaceae; genus Pantoea; species Pantoea latae. The sequence continues at coordinate 27,937 of NZ_MWUE01000011.1, read as the reverse complement.
AATATCAAGATGTATGCAAAAATCAGAAAAATGAGGATTTCCGGTTTTCTTTAAGCGTTGTCCGTTTGCTACAACATGGCGATATTGCTTATGAGATGCTCAAAATATATTTTGAGGAAGTTTTTAAACATAAGACAGACAAGCAATTAGAATATATAAAAAAATCACTTTTTTTAGTCAACATTCATATTGCCTCCAGTTCGCTGACAAATACCGGTTTCGCTTTAGCAACAGCCTCAGTTGTTTCCGCAGGTCTGAGTGTAAGCCTTGAAATAAGCTCGCTTATCGGCCGCCGTGCTGGTCATCTGACTGGAGCGATGGGCATTTATGGCGTTGTCCAGAAAGCGGCAGAGTATGCGAACCGCCTTAAATTTATGTATCCCGCTTATTACACTGCGCTATACCAGCAAGACCTTGAAATGATGTACTTCCTGATAGCGCCAGTGCTTGAGAACGCTGGTGCGATGAAAGCACAGATGGTATCAGATGCAACCCTGGCTGATATTATCGCCAGGATGGTCGGATAATGCTGTTCGATCTCATCAAGAGAGTGTTTAAAAGGGTTTTTAAATCTCTAATATCTCTGTACGGTCCATCCGTGTTAACAGTTCTGTTCGCACTAACTCAGGCATGGTTGTTTCCTCAAAGCCCGCTATGGCTTATACCGCTGTTTCTCTTATGTACAATCGTTTTTATAAAGTGGTAATGCTTAATCAGATAGATTTTTTAATTGCAATAAGGAAATTCTATGTCAACACCAGCACATTTATGGCTTGAAGATGAAAACGGCTCACCGATTGTTGGCGGTTGTTTAATGCCGCTGCGTATCGGATCTGTCGAATTAAAATCTTTCTCGCACGGCGTGACTATACCGGTTGATCCCTCCTGGGGAAAACTGACGGGCACCCGCGTTCACCGCCCTGTCACCATCGTTAAAGAGTTCGATAAAACCACGCCACTGCTTTACCGGGCGGTGTGTGAAGGCCGCACTCTGAAAAAAGCCACCATCAGGATGTATCATATTCTGGAATCGGGCATTGAGGCGGAATACTTCAATATCATTTTAGACAACGTCAAAATGACCACGGTTTCGCCCTACCTCTCCCCAACAGGCATCAGCAGCACACATTTAGAGACCCTGGAACTGCGCTATGAAGCGATTACATGGAAATATGTGGAAGGAAATATCATTTATCGTGATACGTGGAACGACCGCGCCACTGCATAGTAAAGTTTAAGAGCAGCATAATGAATGACAAAGAGGTTCTTATTGATGCCTTGCCAGCGAATAAATTAGCCGCGCCAGAAGCGTTGTGCACAATCTGCGTATAATGCTCACAATGCAAGGAGTCTGTGCCCGTGTCCGCTGCGCCCTGCCGCCCCCCTTTTTCACCCTTCTTTACCTTCCATGACAGAAAGTTATCGCGCGGCGGGTGCCAGCGCCGGGCCAGACCATGTACAATCGCCGGGTTAATTAACCCGGTTCCACCAAGGAGTGTACATGTCTATCACGGCAAGCTCGTTATACCGTGACACAGGAAATTTCTTCCGCCACCAGTTGCTGACCATTGTGCTGATGTCGTTACTGACGGCGTTTATCACGGTTATTCTGGTGCACGCGTTTACCCCTGGCGGCGAACAGCTGGCCCAGCTCCAGCAGGGCGACACCAGCGCAACTTCTCTGTTTGAACTGGTGCAGAACATGTCGCCGGAGCAGCAGCGCATTCTGCTGCGCGCCTCGGCAGCTGGCACCTTCTCCGCGCTGATCGGCAATACGCTGCTGCTCGGCGGCATGCTCTGCCTGATCCCGATGGTCTCTGACGGACAACGCGTCAGCGCGCTGCGCGCTATCGGCGCCTCCGCCCCGCTGCTGCCGAAGCTGCTGCTGCAGACCTTCCTGATTACCCTGGTGGTCCAGCTGGGCTTTATGGTGCTGATGGTACCGGGCGTGATGCTGGCGATCCTGCTGTCGCTTTCGCCGGTGATCCTCGCCAGCGAAAAAAGCGGTATTTTTGCCGCGATGCGCGCCAGCTGCCGTCTGGCATGGAAAAACCTGCGGCTGATCGCGCCGGCAATCGTGCTCTGGCTGCTGGCGAAGATGGCGCTACTGTTTGCCTCCTCGTCGCTGAGCGCACTGCCTGACAATGCGCTGGCGATCGGCGTGACCGCCATCGGCAACCTGATTTCCGCGCTGCTGATCATCTATCTTTTCCGGCTTTATATGCTGGCCCGTTAAGCCCGTCGCGCCTGCGGGCGCGGCTTTTACCCTGTCTGAACTGGAATGCCTATGAAGCAGTTACTCGATTTCCTTCCTTTAGTGGTCTTCTTTATTTTTTACAAGCTCTACGACATCTTCGTCGCCTCCGGCGCGCTGATCGTCGCCACTGGTCTGGCGCTGGTGGCGAGCTGGGTGCTCTATCGCAAGCTGGAGAAGATGACCATCGTCACCTTCGTGCTGGTGGCGGTGTTCGGCACCCTGACGCTGGTTTTCCATAACGATGAATTTATCAAATGGAAGGTCACAGTGATCTACAGCCTGTTCGCGCTGGCGCTGCTCTACAGCCAGTTCTTTATGGCACAGCCGCTGATCAAGAGCCTGCTGGGCAAAGAGATTCAGCTGCCGGAAACCAGCTGGCGTCGCCTCAATGTCGCCTGGGCGCTGTTCTTCCTCGCCTGCGGCCTGGCGAATATTTACGTGGCGTTTTGGTTGCCTGAAGCCTTTTGGGTTAACTTTAAGGTGTTTGGTCTGACCGCCCTGACCCTGCTGTTTACCCTGATTAGCGGCGTCTACATCTGGCGACAGATGCCGCAACAAGAAGAAAAATAATATTCCGCCCTCACCGGGCATTGCTGGCGCAGCGCGCCTTCACCTGCAAAAGAAGTGGAGCGATGGACGAAAAACATAAGTTGCCGCAAGGCGAAATGGTGTTGCGTACCCTGGCGATGCCGGCGGACACCAACGCCAATGGCGATATTTTCGGCGGCTGGCTGATGTCGCAGATGGACATGGGCGGCGCAATTTTGGCGAAAGAGATTGCCGAAGGTCGCGTGGTGACGGTGCGCGTTGACGGCATGTCGTTTCTCAAGCCGGTAGCGGTGGGCGACGTGGTGAGCTGCCACGCGCGCTGCATACGCACCGGGACCAGTTCGATGACCATCAATGTCGAAGTGTGGATCAAAAAAGTCTCATCTGAACCGATTGGACAAACCTACTGCGCCACCGAGGCGGTGTTTATCTATGTCGCGGTGGATAATCAAGGCAAGTCGCGGCCGCTGCCGCCGGGACGAGCCAATATCGCGCCGGATGAGTAATAAAAAAGCGGTCATCTGACCGCTTTTTTTTATTCAATGCTGGAACCGCCGTTGATGTTGAAGACGATATTCATCGTCAGATTTTTACCCGGACGGCCAGGCTGATAGCGCCACTGTTTCATCGCCTGCTTCACCTCGCGCTCAAACATGTTGCGCGGCTGGGCGGAGAGAATAGTGACATTTTCCACGCGGCCGTCGTCGCCTACGTCGAACTGCACCCGCACGCGCCCCTCAATGCGCAACGCCAGCGCGCGCGTGGGGTAGCCCGGCTTCGACACGCTTAACGCCTTCGGCCCCTGCGACACCGACTGAGTTGGGGACGGGCTCGATTTCGGCGCGCTGGTGGGTTTAGTCTGGATGGCTGGCGCGTCCTGCTTAAAGGGATTTTCCTGCGGCTTCGCCTCCTGACGCGGTTTGACCTCGCGCTTGTGCTCGACTTTAGGTTTAGGCTTCGGTTTGGGCTTCGGCTTCGGTTGCGGCACCGGGATCGGCACCGGTTCAGCTTTAGGCGGCTCCGGCACCGGCTGCGGTTCCGGCACCGGCTCTGGCTCGGGCTGGGGTTCCGGCTGCGGCTGCTCGACCACCGGCGCGGGCGCGGGCTGCACTTCCGGCGCCACCAGACTGACGCTAATCGGCTGCGAAGCTTTCGGGACGTTGATAACCTGATGAAACGAGGCATAAAGAATGCCGGCGATAACGGCCCCGTGCAGCGCTACAGAGAGCAGCACGGAAACGGGCGTACGTTTTGGAATGGGCATTGTCAACGTGGTCATAGCAGTCGCAGTTAAAGAATAGAGGGGAGATTTTAAATGCAAATAGCAATCAGTTTCAATAACTGCTGAAAAATGAGGACAAGGACCGCCTTTTTTAACCTCGCCTGCGGCCCATTGGGTTCATCCCTATCTTTCGTTTGCACTCTCATTTACGATCCCTTACCGTGTTGCGGAAATATGATGAGCCAATGGGGGCTTCTAAGTGCTGTATATCATTTACGCTGAAGATAACGCTGATTCTCTGGAAAAACGCACCTCGGTGCGCCCCGCCCATCTGGCGCGCCTGCAGCTGCTACAGGATGAAGGCCGTCTGATCGTCGCCGGGCCAATGCCGGCCGTCGACAGCAACGATCCTGGCGTTGCAGGTTTTACCGGCTCAGCGATCATCGCGGAGTTCAGCTCGCAGGAAGCCGCGCAGGCCTGGGCGGAAGCCGATCCCTATATCGCGGCGGGCGTTTATAAGAACGTGTCGGTAAAACCGTTTAAGCGCGTTTTCTGACCCCTCGTCCAGATACATTCTCTATGGCTTCCGCGTCCGCGCCGAAGCCATTTTTCTTTTCTCACTCGGGGTAACAGCGATGCAATGGCTGATTATGGTGCTGCTGGCGCTGGTAACAGGGCTGATTGCCAGCGCGCTGCTGATCTGGCGGCGTCACGGCTGGAGAAACAAAAAGCAGATCATTGTGATGCTGATTGTACTGGCGGCGGCGACGCAGATAGTGAATGTGGTGCTGGTGTTGAAAAGATAACAAAAAGCCGCCCTGCGGCGGCTTTTCTCAAATATTCTGCGTGATAAAGAGAATCGAACGGCGCTGCTGCTGCGCCAGCTGATGGCGAATGGCGTGGATGCGGCTGTAGCGACGCGACTGCCCTTCCAGCCAGCGGGCGCGGCGGCGATGCGCCTGACGCAACATTCTCCAGCGAGCCACTTCATTTCTGCTTTTTTTCATTACTCTCTCTCCGGCTTCGACATCACGCGGCCGCATTATAAACATCTTCACGCCAATGCCAACTCGGATTTCTTATCGAACCCCGGCGGCGATTTGGGGTTTCACTGTCGCCTGTCAGCACGTAAACTTCTCTGACCAAGCGCGAACGGGATGTCCACTTAATGACCACCTTTTATACGTTAATCAGCTGGTTGCTGCTGTTCGGCTACTGGCTGCTGATTGCCGGCGTCACGCTGCGTATTCTGATGAAGCGACGCACGGTGACCTCCGCGATGGCCTGGCTGCTGATCATCTATATCATTCCGCTGGTGGGCATCATCGCCTACCTCTCCTTTGGTGAGCTGCATCTGGGCAAGCGCCGCGCGGAGCGCGCGCGCACCATGTGGCCCGCCACGGCGAAGTGGCTGAGCGATCTCAAACAGCGCAGCCATATCTTCGCCACCGAACACAGCGACGTGGCGCGCTCGCTGTTTCAGCTCTGTGAGAACCGCCAGGGCATCGCCGGGGTAAAAGGCAACCAGCTGCAGCTGCTCACCAGTTCGGACGACGTGATGCAGGCGCTGATCCGCGATATTCAGCTGGCGCGCCACAATATTGAGATGGTGTTCTATATCTGGCATCCCGGCGGGCTGGCGGACGAGGTCGCCGAGTCGCTAATGGCGGCGTCGCGGCGCGGCGTGCACTGCCGTCTGATGCTCGACTCGGCCGGCAGCGTCACTTTTTTCCGCAGTCCCTGGGTCGGCATGATGCGCAACGCCGGCATCGACGTGGTCGAAGCGCTGCAGGTGAGCCTGCTGCGCGTGTTTTTGCGCCGCATGGATCTGCGTCAGCACCGCAAAGTGGTGCTGATCGATAACTATATCGCCTACACCGGCAGCATGAACCTGGTGGATCCGCGCTACTTTAAACAGGATGCGGGCGTCGGTCAGTGGATCGATCTGATGGCGCGTATGGAAGGTCCCGTCGCCACCACCATGGGCATCGTCTACAGCTGCGACTGGGAGATCGAAACCGGCAAGCGCATTCTGCCGCCGCCGCCCGACGGCAATATCATGCCGTTTGAACGCGAAAGCGGCCACACGGTGCAGGTTATCGCCTCCGGTCCCGGCTTTCCGGAAGATATGATCCATCAGGCGCTGCTGACCGCTGTCTATTCGGCGCGCGAGCAGCTAATCATGACCACGCCCTACTTCGTGCCGAGCGACGATCTGCTGCACGCCATCTGCACGGCGGCGCTGCGCGGCGTCGAGGTGAGCATTATCGTGCCGCGTCACAACGATTCGCTGCTGGTGGGCTGGGCGAGCCGCGCCTTTTTCAGCGAGCTGCTGGAGGCGGGCGTCAGGATCTACCAGTTTGAGGATGGTTTGCTGCACACCAAGAGCGTGCTGGTGGACGGGCAGCTAAGCCTGGTCGGCACCGTCAATCTCGATATGCGCAGCCTGTGGCTCAATTTCGAGATCACGCTGGTGGTGGACGACGCCGGCTTCGGCAGCGACCTCGCCTGCGTGCAGGATGACTATATCGCGCGCTCGCGCTTGCTGGACGCGAAACGCTGGACAAAACGTGCCTGGTGGCAGCGCATCGTTGAACGACTGTTTTACTTCTTTAGCCCTTTACTGTAAAACGAGCGGAAATTGCAACGCGCCTGAGGGCAGACGGGACTGATGATGGATTTAAATAATCGCCTTACTGAAGATGAAACGCTGGAGCAGGCTTACGATATTTTTCTGGAGCTGGCAGGCGATAACCTCGATCCGGCGGATATCATTCTTTTCAACCTGCAGTTTGAGGAGCGCGGCGGCGCCGAGCTGTTCGATCCGTCGGAAGACTGGAAAGAGCATGTCGACTTCGATCTCAATCCCGACTTCTTCTCTGAAGTGGTGATTGGTCTGGGCGAGGCAGACGGCGAACCGATTACCGACGTCTTCGCGCGCGTGCTGCTGTGCCGTGAGAAAGACCACAAGCTGTGCCATATTCTCTGGCGCGAGTAAGCCATACGCATAAAAGAAACGCCGGGCAACTGCCCGGCGTTTTTATTTACAGCGGATCCACCTTCAAACAGGAGACCGCATGACGGAAGCTCCCTTCCAGCAGCGGCCGGGTTTTGGCGCACTCCGGCCCGGCGATCGGACAGCGGGTGCGGAACACGCAGCCTGACGGCGGATTGATCGGCGACGGTAGCTCCCCTTCCAGCAGCTGGATCTGCTTGTTCTTCTCCAGATCGGGATCGGGGATCGGCACCGCTGACATCAGCGCGCGGGTGTAAGGGTGCTGTGGATTGTTATAGACCGCGTCATAGGTGCCCAGCTCCACCGCATGGCCGAGGTACATCACCAGCACGCGGTCGGAGATATGCTTCACCACCGCCAGATCGTGGGCGATAAAAATCAGCGACAGCCCCATCTCACGCTGCAGCTGCTGCAGCAGATTCACCACCTGCGCCTGAATCGAGACGTCGAGCGCCGAAACCGGCTCGTCGCAGATAATCAGCTTCGGCTCGAGGATAAGCGCGCGCGCAATGCCGATACGTTGACACTGGCCGCCGGAGAACTCGTGTGGATAGCGGTTGATCAGGTTCGGCAGCAGCCCGACCTTCATCATCATATTTTTAACGCGATCTTTCACTTCCTGACGCGGCATCTTCGGATGATAGGTGCGCAGCGGCTCGGCGATGATATCGCCGATGGTCATGCGCGGGTTGAGCGACGCCAGCGGATCCTGAAAGATCATCTGGATATCGCTGCGCGCCTTGCGCCACTCCTCTTCGCTCTGGCCCAGCAGATCGCGGCCCAGCCAGGCGACGCGGCCGTCGGTGGCTTTCACCAGGCCGATGATAGCGCGCGCCAGCGTCGATTTGCCGCAGCCGGACTCGCCGACCACGCCTAAGGTTTCGCCTTCGTAGAGGCGCAGGCTGACGCCATCCACCGCTTTCAGCGATTTCGGCGGCTGCCAGAACCACTGACGGCCATCTTTAATGTCGAAATGCACCTTGAGATCGGCGATTTCCAGCAGCACTTTTTTCTCAGCGACGGTACTCATACTAACTCCTCCACCGGCTTGAAGCAGGCGCGCAGGCGCCCTTCGCCGAACGGCAGCAGCGGCGGCGACTGGGTGCAGATCTCCATCGCGTGCGGACAGCGCGGCTGGAACGGACAGCCCTGCGGCAGGCGCAGCAGGTTCGGCGGGTTGCCGGGAATGGTGGTCAGGCTCTCTCCTTCGGCGTCCAGGCGCGGCACCGCGCTCAGCAGGCCGATGGAATAAGGGTGCGCCGGCTGATAGAAGACGTCGCGCGCACGGCCATACTCCATGGTGCGCCCGGCGTACATCACCAGCACCTTGTCGCAGATGCCCGCCACCACGCCGAGATCGTGGGTGATCATAATAATCGCGGTGTTGAACTCACGCTTCAGTTCGTTGAGTAGCGTCATGATCTGCGCCTGCACGGTAACGTCGAGCGCCGTGGTCGGCTCATCGGCAATCAGCAGCTTCGGCCGGCAGAGCAGCGCCATGGCGATCATCACGCGCTGACGCATCCCGCCGGAAAACTCGTGCGGGAACATTTTCATACGCTTGCGCGCTTCCGGCATTTTTACCGCGTCGAGCATGCGCACCGACTCTTCGAACGCCTGCGCGCCGCTCATCCCCTTGTGCAGCTTCAGCACTTCCATCAGCTGGTCGCCGACGCGCATATAGGGATTGAGCGAGGTCATCGGATCCTGAAAGATCATCGCAATCTGCTCGGCGCGCAGCCTGTTGAGCGCTTTTTCCGGCAGGTTGAGGATCTCTTTGCCGTTAAACAGCGCCGTGCCGCCGATGCGGCCGTTTTTCGCCAGCAGGCCCATCAGGGCGAACGCCGTCTGCGACTTGCCGGAACCCGATTCGCCGACGATGCCCAGGGTTTCGCCGGCGCGCAGCGAAAAGTTCAGGTCATTGACCGCCGTGACGTCGCCGTCATGGGTCTGGAAGGTGACGCGCAGGTCCTTTACTTCCAGTAACAGGTCGCTTCCCGCGCGGGCAGCCATTGCTGGCTGAAATTCATGAATAGTCATCGGGAAACTCCTTAGCGATCTTTCGGATCGAGGGCGTCACGCAGGCCATCGCCGATAAAGTTGAAACAGAACAGCGTCACCACCAGAAAACCGGCCGGAAACAGCAGCAGCCACGGCGACACTTCCATCGAGTTGGCGCCGTCGCTCAGCAGCGCGCCCCAGCTGCTGAGCGGCTCCTGGGTGCCGAGGCCGAGGAAGCTCAAAAAGGATTCGAACAGGATCATGCTCGGCACCAGCAGCGAGGCGTACACCACTACCACGCCCAGCACGTTCGGCACGATATGGCGCAGCACAATGCTGGCGGTGGAGACGCCGCCGACGTGCGCCGCTTCGATAAACTCTTTGCGCTTCAGGCCCAGCGTCTGGCCGCGCACGATACGCGCCATGTCGAGCCATGACACCATGCCGATGGCGGCGAAGATCAGCAGAATATTACGGCCGAAAAAGGTCACCAGCAGGATCACGAAGAACATAAACGGGAAGGAGTTCAGGATCTCCAGAATACGCATCATCACCGAGTCGGTTTTGCCGCCGAGATAACCAGCGAGCGAGCCGTACAGCGTGCCGACCAGCACCGCGATCAGCGCCGAGGCGATGCCGACCATCAGGGAAATACGCCCGCCGATGGCGACGCGCACCAGCAGATCGCGCCCCGACGAGTCGGTGCCGAACCAGTGGCCTGAGGTGGTGTCCGGCGCGGCGGACATCATGCCCCAGTCGGTATCGTCATAGCTAAACTGCGCGAACATCGGGGCAAAAATCACAAATAGCGTAATCAGCACCAACACCAGCAGGCTGATCAACGCGGCGCGGTTATGGATAAAACGGCGTCGCGCATCCTGCCACAGGCTGCGTCCTTCTACCTCCAGCTTTTCGCTGAAGGCGTCAAGCGCTTCGCTGTTTTTCTTACTCAACATCATCGCCAGCTCCAGCGTTAGTAACGGATCTTCGGATCGATGACGGCGTAGAGCACGTCAACGATCGCGTTGAAAATAATGGTCAGCACCCCAACCAGAATGGTCAGGCTCATCACCAGCGAATAGTCGCGGTTCAGCGCGCCGTTGACGAACAGCTGGCCGATGCCCGGCAGGCCGTAAATCGACTCAATCACCATCGATCCGGTAATGATGCCGACAAAGGCGGGACCGAGGTAAGAGAGCACCGGCAGCAGCGCAGGCTTAAGCGCATGGCGCAGCACGATGCGGCGCAGCGGCAGCCCTTTGGCGCGCGCGGTGCGGATAAAGTTGGAGTGCATCACCTCGATCATCGAGCCGCGGGTAATACGCGCGATGCTGGCGATATAGGCGAGCGAGAGCGCCACCATCGGCAGCACCATATAGCGCAGCTGGCCGCCGTTCCAGCCGCCGCCGGGCAGCCATTTCAGGGTGATGGCGAACAGCAGCACCAGCAGCGGCGCCACCACAAAGCTGGGTATCACCACGCCGGTCATGGCGACCCCCATCACCGCGTAATCCCACAGGCTGTTCTGCTTCAGCGCCGCGATGACGCCCGCCGTGACGCCGAGGATCACCGCCAGCACAAAGGCGGCGAGGCCCAGTTTAGCGGAGACTGGAAAGGCGTGAGAGACCAGGTAGTTCACCGTGTAGTCTTTATATTTAAACGAGGGGCCGAAATCGCCGTGCGCCAGCTGGATCAGGTAATCCAGATACTGCTTGCCGATGGGATCGTTCAGATGGTATTTCGCTTCAATGTTCGCCATCACTTCCGGCGCCAGCGTGCGTTCGCCGGTAAAGGGGCTGCCGGGCGCGAGGCGCATCATAAAGAAGGAGATGGTGATGAGCACGAAGAGCGTGGGGATCGCTTCGAGCAGTCGACGCAGGATAAATTTTAACATTGCCGTACCTACCAGGCTTATTGCTTCACAAAGCGTACAAAGTACATAAAGGCGACGCGTCGTGCGCCGCCTTTGCCGATAGCCTGTTTGCTATTAGTGTTTGATAATATAGAAGTTCTTATCGAGCGTTTTATCCAGCGGATCTTTACCGGTGTAGCCGCCGACATAAGGTTTCACCAGGCGCGCGTTCACGTAGTAGTAAACCGGCACGATGGTGCTGTCCTTATCCATAATCTGCTCTGCTTTGGCATAATCCGCCGCGCGCGCCTTGTCGTCTGCCGCCTTGATCGCATCGTGGATCACTTTGTCGAACTCGGCGCTCTTATAGTGCGACGTGTTGTTGCTGCTGTCGGAGAGCATGGTGTTCAGGAACGACGTTGGCTCGTTGTAGTCGGCGCACCAGGCGGCGCGCGCCACGTCGAAGTTGCCCTGATGACGCGTATCCAGGAAGGTTTTCCACTCCTGGTTCTCCAGCTTGATGTTGACGCCGATATTTTTCTTCCAGATCGAGGACGCGGCGATCGCCAGCTTTTTATGCAGATCGGAGGTGTTGTAGAGCAGGTTAAAGGTCAGCGGCTTGTCGGCGGTGTAGCCCGCTTCCGCCAGCAGTTTCTTCGCCTCTTCGTTACGTTTGTCCTGCGACCATTTGAACCAGTCCGGCGGCAGAATATCCATGCCGTCGGTGGCCGGCGGCGTGTAGCTGTAGGCCGGCAGCTGGCCCTGCGCCAGTACTTTGTTCACGATGATGTCGCGGTCCAGGCCCAGCTTGAGCGCGGCGCGCACGCGCGGATCGGTAAACGGCGCTTTCTGGTTGTTGATTTCGTAGTAGTAGGTGCAGAGGTAGGGATCGACATGCAGCTCTTTGCCATTTTCGCGCTGCAGCTTTTTGAACAGCTCGATCGGCATGTTGTTGTAGGTCATGTCGCTGCCGTTTTCCGAGAAGTAGCGGTTAACGTCGCTCACTTCGGAGTTGATCGGCAGGAAGGTCACCTTGTTCAGCACGGTGTGTTCGTTGTCCCAGTACTGCGGGTTGCGCACCAGGGTAATACGTTCGTTGATAACGTGCGCTTCCAGCTTAAAGGCGCCGTTGCCGACCCAGTTCTGCGCCTGCGTCCACTGATCGCCGAATTTTTCAATCGCCGGCTTATAGACCGGAGACATCACGGAGTTGATCAGCAGCTTGTAGAAATAGGGAACCGGCTCGCTCAGGGTCACCTGCAGGGTGTGGTCATCCACCGCTTTGACGCCCAGATCCGAGGTCGGTTTTTTGCCGGCGATAATGTCGTCGACGTTTTCAATATGGCCATACTGCAGATAGCTGGCGTACGGTGAGGCGGTCTTCGGATCGGCCAGACGCTGCCAGCTGTAGACGAAGTCCTGCGCGGTTACCGGCTCGCCGTTCGACCATTTGGCGTTGCTGCGCAGATGGAAGGTCCAGACTTTAAAGTCTTTGTTTTCCCACTTCTCCGCCACGCCTGCCACCGGATGGCCGTCGCTGTCGCTGACCAGCAGCCCTTCATAGAGATCGCGCGTCACGTTATCTTCCGGCACGCCCTCGATTTTATGCGGATCCAGCGACTGGACTTCATCGCCGTTGCCGCGCACCAGCTCCTGTTTCGCCGCCAGTTCAACTCCTGCCGGAACCGTTGCCGCCAGCGCATTCCCTGCCAGTGCGCCCATTGCTGCCAGAACGCCTGCAGCAATCAGGCTTTTTTTCGTGATGTGGTTCATTATTACACTCCAGTTTTTTATCTTCACCGACACGGCAAGCCGTCCCGGCGTCCCCCGTTAGCGGGTTCCTCATTTTGGCTGAGGATAGCTGTCTGCCCCGAAAGGCGTCAGCACTGCCTGCTGCCTGACTTATGTTGTCGGGTCAGCGTCAGTGCTTTTTAATGAAGTAATACTTCAGATCGGTCATATCGAGCGGGTCTTTACCGGTAAAACCGCCTGTCCAGGGTTTCACCAGCCGCACGCTGACGCGGTAATAAACTGGCACAATCGCCGAGTCGTTGTCGAGCTGTGCTTCAGCCTGTTGATAGAGTGCGGCGCGCGCCGCCTCGCTGCTGGCAGACAGGGTCTGCGCCAGCAGGCGGTCGTAGTTGTCGCTGTGGTAAAACGCGGTGTTGATAGAGGCGTTGCCGATCAGCATATTCAGGAACGTCGACGGCTCGTTGTAGTCAGCGCACCAGGTGGCACGCACCACGTCGTACTGCGCCTGATGCCGCGTCTCCAGCAGGGTTTTCCACTCCTGATTTTGCAGGCTGACCTGCGCGCCAAGATTCTTTTGCCACATCGAGCCGGCGGCAATCGCCTGCTTCTTGTTTTGATCTGAGGTGTTGTAGAGCAGCGTAAAACGCAGCGGATGCTGCGCGTCGTAGCCCGCCTCGGCCAGCAATTTTTTTGCGGCCGCGTTGCGCTCCGTCTGGCTCCAGCGGAACCAGGCCGGCGGCGTCAGTGAGATGCCCGCCGTCGAAGGCGGCGTCAGGCTGTAGGCGGGGATTTGGCCCTGCCCCATAATTTTCTGCGTGATAATGTCGCGGTCCAGCGTCAGCTTGATGGCGGTGCGTACGCGTGCATCGTTGAACGGCGGCTTTTTATTGTTGATTTCATAGTAAAAAGTACAGAGCAGCGGGCTGACTTTCACCTCATCGCCCAGTTCGCTCTGCAGCTTGTGGAACAGCTCGGGCGGCACCACGCTGTTGGTCATATCGGTGTTGCCGCTGCGGTAGCGGTTCACGTCGTTATGGTCCGACTCGATCGGCAAAAAGGTGCCCTGCTCAATCACCGTGTGAGCGTTGTCCCAGTAGACGGGATTGCGCTTCAGCACAATCTTCTCGTTAATCACCCAGTCGCTGAGCAGATAGGCGCCGTTGCCGACAAAATGCTCGGGACGCGTCCAGCCGTCACCCCACTTCTCTACCGTCGCCGCCTTGACCGGCGAGAGCGCGGCGTTGGCCAGCATCGAGACAAAGTATGGCACCGGCTCGCTCAGCGTCACCTGCAGATGACGATCGTCAAGCGCCTGAATACCGAGGCGGTCAGGCGCGGCTTTGCCGGCCAGGATAGCATCCACATTGCTGAGATGCGCCGCCTGAAGATAGCTGGCATAGGGCGAAGCGGTTTTGGGATCGGCGAGACGTCGCCAGCTGTAGACAAAATCGTGCGCGGTGACCGGCGTGCCGTCGCTCCATTTCGCGTTGTCGCGCAGAGTGAAGGTCCAGACCTTGCCGCCCTCGTTTTGCCAGCTCTGCGCCACGCCCGGCACGATCGCGCCGTGGTTGTCAGTGGTAACCAGCCCTTCCAGCAGGTTAGAAATAATGCGCGACTCCGGCACCCCTTCAATCTTTTGCGGATCGAGGGAGGAGACTTCGGTGCCGTTATTAATCACGATATGTTGCGTAGCGGCGAGTTCAGTGCCAGGCGGTACGGTCGCGGCGGTCGCCGCGCCGGTCAGGATCATTACGCTGAGCGACAGCGGCGTCATCTTCCATTTCATCTAAAAAGTTAACCCTTCTTCATAAGCCCTTTAGCTCATAAGCAAGAAGCGTTCTCACTTTGAGACCAAATGAAAAACTAATGCGCCGAAAATTAGCAGAACGACTGACCCGCCGACAAAGTAAAAATAACAAAAATGTTACCTGATTCTCTTTTATCACGTCTGCTAAAAGTAAGGTAGCGTTAATTTTTGCGCAAAAATAACGCTTATCACCCTGTTTATGCTCGATTTTACGGCTTTATCCGTCACAACTGGCTCTTTATCTCGCTTTTGACAGGCGTTATGCGCAACCCTTCTGCTTTTTTCTTCTTTGCGAACACAAAAAGCAGGTAATTGCAGATTTCATGCCAGTTTATGGCGATATTTTTCGCTGGGCTGAAATTTTATGATGTGAGAATAATCACAGCGGAGGAAGCGGTCACGCGAGGGGCGGTTTAGCGCAGTAATTTGTTTAATAATTTTTGATGCCTGTTAAGACCTAAGAATAATTGCCTTAAAAAGGTGCAATAAAACGATTAATTGCACCATTTAAAGGCAGAGGAGCATTTGCGGCGGAAATTAAGCGCTAGTTAACCAGGCCGGGAAACAGCGCCTTAATGCCGGTGACAACAAATTCGATGCCCAGCGCCATCAGCAGCAGGCCCATAATACGGGTGATCACGTTGATGCCGGTCTGACCCAGCACGCGCACCATCAGCGGCGCGGCGCGAAACAACAGCCAGCAGCAAAAGGCGAATAGCGCAATCGCCACGCTGAAGCCCAGCAGGTTTTGCCAGCTGTGATAGCGGGTGCTCCAGACAATGGTCGAACTGATGGCGCCGGGTCCGGCCATCAGCGGCAGCGCAAGGGGCACCACGCCGATACTCTCCCGGATGGCGGTTTCTGATTTCTCCTGTTTGTTCTGCTTATCCTCGCCCAGCTTGCCGCTAATCATCGACATAGCGATAGTCACCACCAGAATGCCGCCTGCAATACGGAATGAGTCAATGGAGATGCCGAAGATATGCAGAATGGCGTCGCCGAGAAACAGCGAGGTCCAGAGAATAATGGCGACCGCAAGGTTAGCGGTCATATTGGTTTTATTGCGTTCAGCCACCGCCTGATAGCTGGTCATGCTGATAAAAACCGGGATGATGCCGACTGGATTCACCAGCGCGAACAGGCCCACAAAGAATTTGATATAGCCAGACAGATCAAGCAAAGCAGGGTTCACGGTTCGCTCCGATGAGGGAAAAGAAATCGCGCCTAATTTACGCAAAAATCGGTCGGTTAACCAGTCGCCGCAACAGAAAATTCTGCTGCTTTATGCGGTTAAAGCGAGTCTGCCACGCCGGGCTGACCGGCGTGAGCAGGCGAAAAGACGGCAGGCCCCTCTGGCGGGCGGAACAGCACAAAAACCCCTGCTGAATGGTGTCAGCTTGGGGTTAAATTGATCTGAATCAATATTCTCCTACCTCATTCCAGGTAATCTTTTCCCATCGAAAGCGATCGGCAACGTTTTCACCCACGTGCGGAAACTCTTTCAGTAAACCAACAGAAATGCTGGCTTTTTGGCTTAAGCCAACATAATAGCGCAGCGTGACTATAATCATGGCTCCAGGCAGGTTTACTAACAGAGTTTAACTTCCTTCAGGAGAGCACCATGGCCGTAACTAATGTCGCTGAACTTAACGCACTGGTTGAACGCGTAAAACAAGCACAGCGTGAATACGCCAACTTCACTCAAGAACAGGTTGACGCCATCTTCCGCGCTGCCGCCCTCGCCGCTGCCGATGCCCGTATCCCTCTCGCCAAAATGGCGGTCGCCGAATCCGGCATGGGTATCGTCGAAGATAAAGTTATTAAAAACCACTTTGCCTCAGAATATATTTACAACGCCTATAAGGATGAAAAAACCTGCGGCGTGCTCGCAACCGACGACACCTTCGGCACCATCACTATCGCCGAGCCGATTGGCCTGATCTGCGGTATTGTCCCAACCACCAACCCGACCTCCACCGCGATTTTCAAAGCCTTAATCAGCCTGAAAACCCGTAACGGCATTATCTTCTCGCCGCATCCGCGCGCCAAAGAGGCGACCAATAAAGCGGCGGACATCGTGCTGCAGGCCGCCATCGCCGCTGGCGCGCCAAAAGATATCATCGGCTGGATCGACGCGCCGTCTGTTGAACTCTCGAATCAGCTGATGCATCACCCCGATATCAACCTGATCCTCGCGACCGGCGGACCCGGCATGGTGAAAGCCGCCTACAGCTCAGGTAAACCGGCCATCGGCGTCGGCGCAGGCAACACGCCGGTGGTGATCGACGAGACTGCGGATATCAAACGCGCCGTCGCCTCAATTCTGATGTCCAAAACCTTCGACAATGGCGTAATTTGCGCCTCGGAGCAGTCTGTTATCGTGGTCGACTCTATCTACGACACGGTGCGCGAACGCTTCGCCAGCCACGGCGGCTATCTGCTGCAGGGCGATGAGCTGAAGGCAGTGCAGAACGTGATTTTGAAAAACGGCGCGCTTAACGCTGCCATTGTTGGTCAGCCCGCGTTCAAAATCGCCGAAATGGCAGGCATTAGCGTACCGCCCAGCACCAAAATCCTGATTGGCGAAGTGAAGCTGGTGGATGAATCCGAGCCTTTCGCCCATGAAAAACTCTCCCCGACGCTGGCCATGTACCGCGCCAAAGATTTCGAAGACGCCGTGGCGAAAGCGGAGAAACTGGTGGCGATGGGCGGTATCGGCCATACCTCCTGTCTCTATACCGATCAGGATAACCAGAAGGCACGCGTCAACTACTTCGGCGACCGCATGAAAACCGCGCGTATTCTGATCAACACCCCCGCTTCGCAGGGCGGTATCGGTGATTTGTACAACTTCAAACTGGCACCGTCGCTGACGCTGGGCTGCGGTTCATGGGGCGGCAACTCCATCTCTGAAAACGTGGGACCCAAACACCTTATCAATAAGAAAACCGTGGCCAAGCGAGCAGAAAACATGTTGTGGCATAAACTTCCTAAATCTATCTACTTCCGCCGCGGCTCGCTGCCGATTGCGCTGGAGGAAGTCGCCAGCGACGGCGCGAAACGCGCCTTTATCGTGACCGACCGCTTCCTGTTCAACAACGGCTATGCCGACCAGGTCACCCGCGTGCTGAAATCCCACGGCATCGAAACAGAAGTCTTCTTCGAGGTTGAAGCGGATCCGACCCTGAGCATTGTGCGCAAAGGCGCTGAGCAGATGAACAGCTTTAAACCTGACGTCATCATCGCGCTCGGCGGCGGTTCCCCGATGGATGCGGCGAAAATCATGTGGGTGATGTATGAGCATCCGGAAACCCACTTTGAAGAGCTGGCGCTGCGCTTTATGGATATTCGCAAACGTATCTATAAATTCCCGAAAATGGGCGTGAAGGCGCGCATGATTGCTATCACTACCACCTCAGGCACCGGTTCAGAAGTGACGCCGTTCGCGGTGGTGACCGACGACGCCACCGGACAGAAATATCCGCTGGCTGACTACGCGCTGACGCCGGATATGGCGATTGTCGACGCTAACCTGGTGATGGATATGCCGCGTTCGCTTTGCGCCTTCGGCGGTCTGGATGCAGTGACCCACGCGCTGGAAGCCTACGTCTCTGTGCTGGCTAATGAATATTCCGACGGCCAGGCGCTGCAGGCGCTGAAGCTGCTGAAAGAGAACCTGCCGGCCAGCTATCGCGACGGCGCGAAAAATCCGGTGGCGCGCGAACGCGTGCACAATGCGGCGACCATTGCCGGTATCGCCTTCGCCAACGCCTTCCTTGGGGTGTGTCACTCTATGGCGCACAAGCTGGGCTCTGAGTTCCATATCCCGCACGGTCTGGCGAACGCCCTGCTGATTGGCAACGTTATCCGCTACAACGCCAACGATAACCCGACCAAACAGACCGCCTTCAGCCAGTATGACCGCCCGCAGGCGCGTCGTCGCTACGCGGAAGTGGCAGATCACCTGGGCCTGTCGGCGCCTGGCGACCGCACCGCGCAGAAAATCGAGAAGCTGCTGGCGTGGCTGGATGAGATGAAAACGCAACTGGGCATCCCCACCTCCATCCGCGAGGCTGGGGTGCAGGAAGCGGACTTCCTGGCGAAAGTCGATAAGCTGGCTGAGGATGCCTTCGACGACCAGTGCACCGGCGCCAACCCGCGCTACCCGCTGATCGCCGAGCTGAAACAGATTATGCTCGACACCTTCTACGGCCGCGAATATGCCGAACCTTTCGCCGATACCGCCCAGGCGCTTGCGGCGCAGCCGGTAAAAGAGGTGAAAAAAGCGAAAAAAGCCTGATACCTCGCGCTTAAGAAAAAACCCGCCACGGCGGGTTTTTTTATGCGCTTAGGCTGGCGGCGTCAGAGGGGTTGCTGCTGGCCGTATATCGCCGCCAGCGAGCCCTGCTCGATCGCCTGCTTATAGTGCTTGCGGCACACCGAAATGTAGCGCTCATTGCCGCCAATCACCACCTGTTCCCCTTCGCTGAAGGGGCGACCCTGTGCGTCGAGTCGCAGCACCATGCCCGCTTTACGCCCGCAGTGACAAACGGTTTTTAACTCCACCAGCTTGTCGGCCCAGGCGAGCAGATACTGGCTGCCGACGAACAGCTCGCCGCGAAAGTCGGTGCGCAGTCCGTAGCAGAGCACGGGAATATCGAGATTATCCACCACGTCAGAAAGCGCCTTGACCTGGTCGCGCGTCAAAAACTGACACTCGTCGACCAGCACGCAGTGAACCGGCTCGCGGGCGTGCTCGCTCGCGATCTCCTCATCCAGTCGCGTCTGCGCGTTGAACAGCGCCGCCGGCGAAGAGAGGCCAATGCGCGAGCTGACCTTACCCGCGCCGAAACGATCGTCGATCTCCGCAGTGTAGACCAGGGTTCTCATGCCGCGTTCCTGATAATTGTAAGAAGACTGTAATAACGCGGTGGATTTCCCTGCATTCATTGCGGAATAATAAAAATAGAGCTGAGCCATTAGCGTGATTTCTCAAAGCATTGCAAACCGAATGCGCGGAATTCTATCACAGTTAAAGCCAAATTATGGCGGCGTTTATCGTCTACAGGCTGTTTACAACTTCGCCAGCGAGGGATAAAAAAAACCGCTTCGTCTGTTTGCCGCTGTTTAAACATTAGCGGCAGGAAGTATTGTAAAAATGTTCAGCGCCGCACACGGCTCATCCTTCTGCCTGCTGGCATTGCTCGCTGACCTGATTTTAACGTTTCGGATTCTTCATAAAGTGCTGAGGCGTGAATATCAACCACATTATCGTTTGTTTTGATTAAAGCACGACGCGAAGTTTAATTATCAATCTTTCACGTTGTCTTTATTTTACTATTGCAGTAATTTTTAGCCGCCACTATTATTAGCTGGCAGAACACCTCTTCATTAATATATTCAGAGATCAGGACAATGAGCGAAGCACTAAAAATTCTTAATAATATCCGTACATTACGCGCACAGGCTCGAGAGTGTTCACTGGAAACGCTGGAAGAAATGCTGGAAAAGCTCGAGGTCGTGGTTAATGAACGCCGCGAAGAAGAGACGCATGCTAAAGCAGAAAGCGAAGAACGCACGCGTAAGCTTGAGCAATACAGAGAAATGCTGCTGGCGGATGGAATCGATCCCAATGAGCTGTTAAGCGCAATTACTGAAACCAAAGCACCGGGTAAAACAAAACGCGCAGCGCGTCCAGCTAAATATCAGTATGTCGATGAGAATGGCGATACCCGCACCTGGACCGGTCAGGGCCGTACGCCAGCCGTCATCAAAAAAGCAATGGAAGAAGAAGGCAAACAGCTGGACGACTTTTTACTGTAATAACGGGTAGGCTTCTCTCATTTGGGCCACATGCGTTATGTGGCCCGCATATCATCGAAGAAAGGGAGCCCAGGCTCTCTTTTATCAGACCTTATAAAACTCGCGATACCAGTCAACGAAGCGTTTCACGCCCTCGTCGACGCTGGTGTGCGGTTTAAAACCAATCGCCTGATATAACGCTGCGGTATCCGCGCTGGTTTCCAGCACGTCGCCAGGCTGCATCGGCAACAAATTCTTGCGGGCGGTGACGCCGAGCGCTTTTTCAATGGCCTCGATATATTTTATCAGGCTCAGCGGCTGACTGTTGCCGATGTTATATACGCGATAAGGCGCAGAACTGGTAGCCGGCGAGCCGGTTTCAACCGTCCAGTTTTCATCTTTTTGTGGAATAACATCCTGCAAACGAACAATCGCCTCGGCGATATCATCAATATAGGTAAAGTCGCGCTTCATTTCGCCGCGGTTATAGACGTCGATGGCTTCACCGGCGATCATCGCACGGGTAAATTTAAACAGCGCCATATCCGGACGTCCCCAGGGGCCGTAAACGGTAAAAAAGCGCAGCCCGGTGGTCGGCAGCTGATAAAGATGAGAATAGGTGTGCGACATCAGCTCATTGGCTTTTTTGGTCGCCGCATAGAGCGATACCGGATGATCAACGCTGTCGTCGGTAGAAAACGGCATCTTGCGGTTCAGGCCGTAAACTGAGCTGGAGGAAGCGTAGAGCAGATGTTCGATTTTATGGTGTCGACACCCTTCGAGAATATTTAAATGACCGATAAGGTTTGCGTCTGCATACGCGTGCGGGTTGTCGATGGAATAGCGTACGCCAGCCTGCGCGCCCAGATGAATGACGCGTTGAAAAGCGTATTTGTCGAAAAGCGAAGCAATGGCGGCGCGATCCGCCAGCTCCATTTTAATAAAGGTGAAGCCAGGGTGCTGCGCGATTAAATCCAGACGGGATTGTTTCAGGCTGACATCATAATAGTCATTCAGATTATCGATGCCGACAATCTGGTGACCGGCGGCCAACAGGCGTTGAGTGACGTGAAATCCAATAAAGCCTGCGGCACCGGTTACCAGAATGTTCATAATTCCCTCGTTAATTACGCAATTTGAATAGACGCTCCGCGGCCGATTGCATAATAAACGAAACCGCGCTTGCTGATACGCTCTGGATCATACAGGTTGCGCCCATCAAAAATCACGGGTTGTTTCAGGGAATTTTTAATCACGTCGAAGTCCGGCGCACGGAAGTTTTGCCACTCCGTACAGATCACCAGGCCATCCGCGCCCTGCAGCGCCGCTTCTTTGGTGCCCATCAGCTTCAGATCGCTGCGGTGGCCATAGATGCGCTGCGCTTCGTCCATCGCTTCCGGGTCGAACGCCTGAACGCTTGCGCCTGCTTCCCACAGCGTTTCCATCAGGACACGGCTGGAGGCTTCACGCATATCGTCGGTGTTCGGCTTGAACGACAGGCCCCACAGGGCGAAGGTTTTCCCGCTCAGATCGTCGCCGAAATGGCGCTTGATAAAGGCGGGCAGCTTGGTTTTCTGGCTGTCGTTGACGTCTTCCACCGCCTGCAGCAGGCGCGGTTTATAGCCAATCGACTCGGCGGTACGGATCAGCGCCTGCACGTCTTTCGGGAAGCAGGAGCCGCCGTAGCCGCAGCCCGGATAGATAAAGTGGTAGCCGATACGTGAGTCGGAGCCAATGCCCTGACGCACTTTCTCGACGTCCGCACCCAGGCGCTCGGCGAGGTTGGAAATCTCATTCATGAAGCTGATTTTGGTCGCCAGCATGCAGTTTGCCGCGTACTTGGTCAGCTCCGCGCTGCGGATATCCATCACGATCATACGATCGTGGTTGCGGTTGAATGGCTCATACAGCTCACGCAACAGCTCTTCGACTTCGTCGTTGTCGGTACCCACCACGATGCGCTCAGGACGCATGCAGTCGTTAACGGCGGCGCCTTCCTTCAGGAATTCCGGGTTGGATACCACGTCAAAGGTCAGCTCGACGCCGCGATCGCGCAGGGTCTCTTCCATCACGCGACGCACTTTATCCGCCGTTCCTACCGGAACCGTGGATTTATCGAGCACCACCTTGTGATCCTGCATGTGCTGCGCAATGGTACGAGCAACGGCGGTCACATATTTAAGGTCAGCCGAACCGTCCTCATCCGGCGGCGTACCCACGGCGATAAACTGCATAACGCCGTGATTTACGCCCTCTTCCGCATCGGTGCTGAACTTGAGACGACCCGCCTCATAGTTCGACATCACCAGCGGCGTCAGGCCGGGTTCGAAAATGGGGATGATGCCTTTTTTCAGGTTTTCGACTTTTTTTGCGTCGACATCAATGCAGAGAACGTCATGTCCGACTTCGGCCAACACCGCAGCCTGAACCAGACCGACATAGCCGATACCAAATACAGTGACTTTCATTGAGTTATCCTGTGTTTATGAATTACTTTTTATTGCCAACTGCGCTATCGAGCCACTGAGAAAAATCTTTGCCCAGCACCGGATGGCGAACACCGTACTCAACAAATGCCTGCATATAACCGAGTTTGTTACCGCAGTCATGGCTTACACCTTTCAGGTGGTAAGCTTCTACCGTCTCTTTCTCCATCAGCATGGCGATTGAGTCGGTCAGCTGAACTTCGCCGCCTGCGCCCGGAGGAGTTTTTGCCAGCAGCGGCCAGATGTCCGCAGAGAGCACGTAGCGTCCCACAACCGCGAGGTTGGACGGCGCTTCAGTGGCTTTCGGCTTCTCAACCACGCCCACCATCGGCGCGCTGTCGCCCGGCTGCAGCTCTGCGCCCTGGCAGTCGACCACGCCGTAGGCGGTCACGTCCGCGACCGGCTCAACCATGATCTGGCTGCGGCCTGACTCGTCGAAACGGCTCAGCATTTCCGCCAGGTTGTCTTTGGTCGGGTTAGATTCATATTCGTCGATGATCACGTCCGGCAGGATCACCGCAACTGGCTCGTCGCCAATCAGCGGATGCGCGCACATAACGGCATGGCCCAGACCTTTCGCGATGCCCTGACGCACCTGCATGATGGTGACGTGCGGCGGACAGATAGACTGGATTTCATCCAGCAGCTGACGCTTCACGCGTTTTTCCAGCATCGCTTCCAGCTCGAAACTGGTATCGAAGTGGTTTTCAATGGAGTTTTTAGAAGAGTGCGTAACCAGCACAATTTCGTTAATTCCTGCTGCGATGCACTCGTTAACGACATACTGAATTAACGGCTTATCAACCAGCGGTAACATCTCTTTCGGAATCGCTTTAGTGGCGGGCAGCATACGCGTGCCCAAACCTGCTACTGGGATTACCGCTTTTTTTACTTTGGACTTATAGGCAGACATCAAGATACCTCTCTTATAGGCCGTTCAAGTTAATACTTGATATGTCGGTTGAAATTCGGAAATGAGTATATCAGTTACCATCGAACGGATTTATCCTGGAAGGAGTCAATCCGCAGAATTTAAGACTATTACCCAAGTGTAAAGCTAACCTCTGGACCTGTCTTCAGCGCCTGAAGAAATTAAATTTTTCCGCTTATTCTTCAGCCGCTAACATCAGACGGATCCTGCCGCCAGCGCCCCAGACGTGGCACTGCCAGCTGTCAGCGCGCTGGCTGATTTGGTTAAGATGGGTGCTTCCCATAGTGCCAAGGGGAACGCCATTACTGAGTTGAATTTGATGGGCGTGAACGTGAAGCGTGGCGTTTAACCCCGCAGAGACCAGGATAAGGTTTTGATGCGTGCGATGGTAATAGCCGACCAGCAGCGGAAACTGGCCGCTCAGATTGGCCTGACGCAGCAGCAGATTCACCTGGCGCAGCAGGCCGTTGAGTTCCGGCAGACGCTGTTTTTGCCCGGAAAGCTGCTCCTGCAACAGACCGTTGAACAGCGCGCGCAGCAACAGCGCGGCCAGCACGCCGTTATCCCCGGCGCGCGTGACGTCAAGGCAATAAAAGGCGAGATCTTTATCGGAGAGCGCCGCGATATCCAGCACCAGCCCCGGCTGTTCGGCCATGGTGAGCTGGCGATAGTTAATGCGACAGTTCGCCACGGTTTGCTGCACCGGCGGCTGAAGCTGCTTCAGCAGTTTTGCCGCGGCGGCGGGATCGCGCACCAGCGCATCCCAGTCCTGAAAGAGCTGCTCATCCTCTTCCACCTTGGAGGTGAACATCGAGGGATAGAGGCATTCATAGACCGCTTCGCGGAAACGTTCAAAATTTTTCAAAGGCTTAAGCAGCACGTCCTGCACGCCGAGACGCAGCACATGCGCGATATCCGCCATATTTTCCGTTGCTGAGATAATCAGAATCGGCACGCTGTTGCCGCGCGTGCGAATATGCTCGACAAACTGGATGCCGTTCATGCGCGGCATCTCCAGATCGCAGATCACCAGATCGACATCCTGCTGCTGCAGCTGACCGATTCCATCAATGCCGTCGCCGGCTTCAAACGTGCTGGCGCCGAGCGCCAGCAAGAAGTTGTTTACCATAGAACGGAAAACGACCTCATCTTCGACAATGAGTATCTTTTTGCCGATTAGTGGTTTCTCCATTCTTTCCCCCTGCGTACCAGATCAATCAATAGTGGTTCATAAAACGCAGTTGCGCCTTTCAGAATAAGCCGAAGTAACACCTGTGAATGAACAACCTGATTATCTGTTACGCACCAGCGGTAATAGTTCATCCATTTTTTTCTCAACGGCGGCCTTGCCTGCCTCGATAGCCTCTTCAGCGCGATGAAAGTCCAGCGTAGAAATCTGCGGACAAAACGGCTGGATCAGCACATCGGGCGGATCGCCTGCCATACGGTTGCGCTTCAGGCGATTTTCCAGCACCTGGATGGATGTCGACATAATCTCCATCGCACCCGGCGTTTGCGTTGCGCGACGGTGGGTCAATCCCACCAGCCGCTGTCGTATTTTTGTGGCCCAGCTTAACGTGGCGGCCGACACCGCCTCGTCGCCGTTTTGCGGCGTGACGGACAGAAGATCCTGCTGCATCAGATGGGCATCATGCTGCAGATCGACGGCGATCACGATATCCGCCCCCAGCGCCCGCGTAAGCGAAACGGGTACGGGGTTCACTACCGCCCCATCCACCAGCCAGTAACCATTGTAGCCGACCGGCGGCAATAAGCCTGGCATACTACAGGACGCGCGCACAGCCTGATGCAGATCGCCCTCGGTGAGCCACAGCTCCCGGCCGGTACTTAAATTGGTTGCCACCACGCCAAAAGGCTTGCCGCAGCGCTCCAGCGCATCCTGCGGGATCAGCTGACGGACATGGTTAAATACCCGCTCGCCGCGCAGCAAACCGCCGCGCTGCCAGGAGAGATCCATCAGACGGATCACATCCCAGTAGCGAAACGCGCTGACCCACTTTTCCATCTGAGGCAGCCGGTCGTTCACCCAGGCCGCGCCAACCAGCGCGCCGACGGAACACCCCGCCACCACGTCGATTTGCACGCCCGCTTTCGTCAGCGCGTTAATGACGCCAATGTGCGCCCATCCTTTGGCTGCGCCTGAGCCTAACGCCAGTCCCGTTTTAACCTGTCTCATTTGCCCTCTGCCGCCGCCCTCTGCGCGTAGATTCACAGCGCCGGGTCGGCTACCATATGGCGTCATTATTTTTTTATCGCCAACAGGAGTCAATGTGACCGAAACCTGTCCCTGCTGCAGCGGAAAGCAGTATAGCCTATGTTGCGCTCCCTACCTGACGGGCGACGCGTTACCCGAAACCGCGGAGCAGCTAATGCGCTCGCGCTATACCGCTTACGCCCGGCAAAACGTCGAGTGGCTGATTGCCAGCTGGCATCCCAGTCAGCGTATTCCTGAGATGGCGCAGCGATTGTCTGAAAGTTTTGCCGCGACCGAGTGGCTGAGCCTGAATGTAACCTGTTGTAATCATGGAAGCCATGAGAATGAAGCTTTCGTCACTTTTTTTGCGCGTTACCGCGAAAATTCGCAGATAAGGGCTATTCATGAGCGTTCTCGCTTTCTTCGCGAGGATCATCGCTGGTACTATGTTGACGGAATCGCGCCTCAGGTGGGGCGCAACGATCGCTGTCCATGTGGCGCCGATAAAAAATACAAGAAATGTTGCGGCTGAACAGCATACGGCCCAACGGTTTTACCCCATCGCTTTGACAGGACTCTGATCGAGATGCAAGCGCAACCTATGCAACGAAAAGTTTTACGTACCATTTGCCCTGACGCGAAAGGTCTCATCGCTAAAATCACCAATATTTGCTACAAGCACGAGCTGAATATCGTGCAAAACAATGAATTCGTTGATCATCGCACCGGGCGCTTTTTTATGCGCACCGAACTTGAAGGCATTTTCAACGATAATACGCTGCTGGCGGATTTAGACAGCGCCCTGCCGGTGGGTTCCACGCGCGAACTGCACAGTGCCGGCCGTCGCCGCGTGGTGATTCTGGTGACGAAAGAGGCCCATTGCCTGGGCGATCTGCTGATGAAAAGCGCCTTTGGCGGGCTGGATATGGAGATTGCCGCGGTTATCGGCAACCATGACACGCTGCGTTCGCTGGTAGAGCGTTTCGATATTCCGTTCGTGCTGGTGAGCCATGAAGGCCTGTCGCGCGAAGAGCACGACAATCGCATGGCGGACGAGATCGATCGCTATCAGCCGGACTATGTGGTGCTGGCGAAATATATGCGCGTGCTGACCCCGGCGTTCGTACAGCGCTACCCGAACCAGATCATCAATATTCACCACTCCTTCCTGCCGGCATTTATCGGCGCGCGCCCCTATCACCAGGCTTACGAGCGCGGCGTGAAGATCATCGGCGCCACGGCGCACTACGTGAACGATAATCTGGATGAAGGTCCAATCATTATGCAGGATGTGATCAACGTCGATCACAGCTATACCGCCGAAGAGATGATGCGCGCCGGACGCGACGTCGAGAAAAACGTGCTCAGCCGCGCGCTCTATAAAGTGCTGGGACAGCGCGTATTTGTCTACGGCAACCGGACGATTATTCTTTAAACAGCGGCGGCGCTGAATTGCATGCGAATGCAGCGCCGCGGGCAAAAAGTGGGCAAACGGTTCACATTTTGCAGTTGGGCGCTTTACACGCTGAACGCATTTGGTATGATGCGCCCCGCTTTAAGGCACAATGATTCAGGCCAGTGGTGGGATTCCCGAGCGGCCAAAGGGAGCAGACTGTAAATCTGCCGTCACAGACTTCGAAGGTTCGAATCCTTCTCCCACCACCATCTGAATCGTATCTTCGCCTTACCGGTCATTATCAGCATTTCCCAGGTGGGATTCCCGAGCGGCCAAAGGGAGCAGACTGTAAATCTGCCGTCACAGACTTCGAAGGTTCGAATCCTTCTCCCACCACCATCCTTGTATAATCTCCTTTGTTAAATACCCTCTCCTGAATGACCCGAAACTTCGGGGAGAAGGATGAGAAGCTTCGACCGAAGGTTCGGGTCGAGCGCAGCGAGACAACGCGCGCAAGCGCGTCCCGAAGGGTGAGGCGCAACGCGCCGAATAATCCTTCTCCCACCACCATCCTTGTATAATCTCCTTTGTTAAATACCCTCTCCTGAATGACCCAAAACTTCGGGGAGAAGGATGAGAAGCTTCGACCGA
>NZ_MWUE01000001.1 GCF_002077695.1 Pantoea latae | reverse complement strand
CATCAAAATGACCGTTACTCTGATCCATCCGATCGCGATGGACCAGGGTCTGCGCTTCGCAATCCGCGAAGGCGGCCGTACCGTTGGCGCGGGCGTTGTTGCTGAAGTTATCGCTTAATTGCGTTAGCGAGGTGGCCTTCGGGCCACCAGAGCAGAAAGAGAGCACTTCGGTGCTCTTTTTTTTTTGCCTGCTGCCAGCGCGACGGCTTATCCCTACTAAGCCTGGGTTTGAAATAAAAACTATTCTCATTTAAGCTTTGATCATTAATTGATCGAGGTGAGCAGTAAATGTACGTCTGTTTGTGTAACGCCGTCAGCGATAAAGCCCTCCGTGAGGCGGTTCGCCGCTATCAGCCAAAATCTATCCAACAGCTGCGCCAGCTGGTTCCAGTCGGGAAGCAGTGCGGCAAGTGCATTCGCGTGGCGCGCGAGATTATGGAAGATGAGCTGCAGCACGCCCCGCTGTATAAAGAGATTGCCTGACGGGCAATACCCCCATATTTTGTCGCGTTTTTTTGACTTCTTTTTATCCGCATCTACGCTGTTATTTAACTGGAAGCGGAGGAAGCAAAATGAAGGGCGATATTAAAATCATAAGCCATCTCAATAAATTGCTGGGAAATGAACTGGTTGCCATCAATCAGTACTTTCTTCATGCGCGAATGTTCAAAAACTGGGGCCTGCAGCGCCTCAACGACACGGAGTACCACGAATCCATCGACGAAATGAAACACGCCGATAAATATATCGAGCGCATTCTGTTTCTTGAGGGGATCCCCAACCTGCAGGATTTAGGGCGGCTGCGCATTGGCGAAGATGTCGAGGAGATGCTGCGCGCCGATCTGCAGCTCGAGCTGGAAGGGGCGAAAGACCTGCGCGAGGCGATCGCTTACGCGGATAAAGTGCACGACTACGTCAGCCGCGACATGATGATCGAAATCCTCGCGGATGAAGAGCACCATATCGACTGGATCGAAACCGAGCTCGACCTCATTACTAAGCTGGGCATCCAGAACTACCTGCAGGCGCAAATCCGGGAAGAAGAGTAATCAAGCTGTGAATAATCGTATAAGCCCGCCCGCTTTCGTCGCCAGCCGACGCTCAGCGGGCTAGCTGACTTCCCCCGCCTCAAACTCTCCTCGTTACCGCCTCGCCGCAATAATGCCAGCAGAAAACAGGGTTAAAAACAGAACACGGGTTGCTTCCTGAGCAGATTTACGTATAATGCGCGGGCTTGCCGATATTGGCGAGCGCGATTCGAGCTGAATCGCAGGCGGCAGCATGTTAGGTCGCCTGACAATACTCCCAACTGTGGAGTTATATGCTGAACGATTACACTCCCCCATCAATCGTAATGGGTGCGAGTAGTAATTTTTTTCGTCTATAAAAAGTTTGGAGCTCTGGTCTCATGCAGAACCAAAGAATCCGTATCCGTCTTAAAGCGTTTGATCATCGTCTGATCGATCAATCAACCGCGGAAATCGTAGAGACTGCCAAGCGCACTGGTGCGCAGGTTCGCGGTCCGATCCCGCTGCCGACTCGCAAAGAGCGCTTCACCGTTCTGATCTCTCCGCACGTTAACAAAGATGCGCGCGATCAGTACGAAATCCGCACTCACAAGCGTCTGGTAGACATCGTTGAGCCAACTGAAAAAACCGTTGATGCTCTGATGCGTCTGGATCTGGCTGCCGGTGTAGACGTGCAGATCAGCCTGGGTTAATCAGGTCATCGAGCGATTGAGAGGTTGATACAATGATTGGTTTAGTCGGTAAAAAAGTGGGCATGACCCGCGTCTTCACTGAAGACGGCGTTTCAATCCCAGTAACCGTAATCGAAGTTGAAGCAAACCGCGTTACTCAGGTCAAAGGCCTGGAGAACGATGGTTACCAGGCAATCCAGGTTACCACCGGTGCGAAAAAAGCGAACCGTGTGACCAAACCTGAAGCTGGTCATTTTGCTAAAGCTGGCGTTGAAGCTGGCCGTGGCCTGTGGGAATTCCGCACCGCTGAAGGTGAAGAGTACTCTGTAGGTCAGAGCATCAGTGTTGAAATTTTCGCTGACGTTAAAAAAGTAGACGTAACCGGTACCTCTAAAGGTAAAGGTTTCGCAGGTACCGTTAAGCGCTGGAACTTCCGTACCCAGGACGCTACCCACGGTAACTCCCTTTCTCACCGCGTTCCGGGTTCTATCGGTCAGAACCAGACTCCGGGCAAAGTGTTCAAGGGCAAGAAAATGGCAGGTCAGCTGGGTAATGAGCGCGTAACCGTTCAGAGCCTGGATGTGGTACGTGTTGACGCTGAGCGCAACCTGCTGCTGGTGAAAGGTGCTGTCCCGGGTGCGACCGGTAGCGACCTGATCGTTAAACCAGCTGTGAAGGCGTAAGGGGATAGCAATGGAATTAGTACTGAAAGACGCGCAGAGCGCGCTGACTGTTTCCGAAACTACCTTCGGTCGTGATTTCAACGAAGCGCTGGTTCACCAGGTTGTTGTTGCTTACGCTGCAGGCGCCCGTCAGGGTACCCGCGCGCAGAAAACGCGTGCTGAAGTAACTGGTTCAGGCAAAAAGCCGTGGCGTCAGAAAGGCACCGGCCGTGCGCGTTCAGGTTCTGTAAAGAGCCCGATCTGGCGTTCAGGTGGCGTGACCTTCGCTGCGCGTCCGCAGGACCACAGTCAAAAAGTTAACAAAAAGATGTACCGCGGCGCGCTGAAAAGCATCCTGTCCGAACTGGTACGTCAAGATCGTCTGATCGTTGTCGAGACGTTCTCTGTAGAAGCACCGAAAACCAAGCTGCTGGTACAGAAACTGAAAGACATGGCGCTGGAAGACGTGCTGATCATCACCGGTGAACTGGATGAGAATCTGTTCCTGGCTGCGCGTAACCTGTACAAGGTTGACGTGCGCGATGCAGCGGGTATCGACCCAGTTAGCCTGATCGCCTTCGACAAAGTCGTTATGACTGCTGACGCAGTTAAGCAAGTTGAGGAGATGCTGGCATGATCCGTGAAGAACGTCTGCTGAAAGTACTGCGCGCGCCGCACGTATCTGAAAAAGCGTCTGCTGCGATGGAAAAAACCAACACCATCGTTCTCAAAGTTGCGAAAGACGCGACCAAAGCAGAGATCGTTGCTGCTGTTGAAAAACTGTTCGAAGTAGAAGTTAAAGACGTGAACACCCTGGTTGTTAAAGGGAAAACTAAGCGTCACGGACAGCGTATCGGTCGTCGCAGCGACTGGAAAAAAGCTTACGTCACCCTGAAGGAAGGCCAGAATCTGGACTTCGTCGGCGGCGCTGAGTAAGTCGGAGGAGAAAGACAATGGCAGTTGTTAAATGTAAACCGACATCTCCGGGTCGTCGCCACGTCGTTAAAGTGGTAAACCCTGAGCTGCACAAGGGCAAACCTTTTGCCCCGCTGATCGAAAAGAACAGCAAATCCGGTGGTCGTAACAACAATGGTCGTATCACTACCCGTCATATCGGTGGTGGTCACAAGCAGGCTTACCGTATTGTTGACTTCAAACGCAACAAAGATGGTATCCCGGCAGTTGTTGAGCGTCTTGAGTACGATCCGAACCGTTCTGCGAACATCGCACTGGTTCTGTACAAAGACGGCGAGCGCCGTTATATCCTGGCCCCTAAAGGCCTGAAAGCCGGCGACCAGATTCAGTCTGGCGTTGATGCTGCGATCAAAGCAGGCAACACCCTGCCGATGCGTAACATCCCGGTGGGTTCTACCGTGCATAACGTAGAAATGAAGCCGGGCAAAGGCGGTCAGATCGCTCGCTCTGCTGGTGCTTACGTGCAGATCGTTGCGCGTGAAGGTTCCTACGTTACCCTGCGTCTGCGTTCAGGCGAAATGCGTAAAATCGAAGCTGATTGCCGCGCGACCCTGGGCGAAGTCGGCAACGCTGAGCACATGCTGCGCGTTCTGGGTAAAGCTGGTGCAACTCGCTGGCGTGGTGTTCGTCCGACCGTTCGCGGTACCGCGATGAACCCAGTCGATCACCCGCACGGTGGTGGTGAAGGTCGTAACTTTGGTAAGCACCCGGTCACTCCGTGGGGCGTGCAGACCAAAGGTAAGAAGACCCGTAGCAACAAGCGTACTGATAAATTTATCGTACGTCGCCGTAGCAAATAATTTTAGAGGATAAGCCATGCCACGTTCTCTCAAGAAAGGTCCTTTTATTGACCTGCACTTGCTGAAGAAGGTAGAGAAAGCGGTGGAAAGCGGAGACAAGAAGCCCCTGCGCACCTGGTCCCGTCGTTCAACGATCTTCCCTAACATGATCGGTTTGACCATCGCTGTCCA
Organism: Pantoea latae; assembly: GCF_002077695.1. Lineage (GTDB taxonomy): Bacteria > Pseudomonadota > Gammaproteobacteria > Enterobacterales > Enterobacteriaceae > Pantoea > Pantoea latae. The sequence goes on along the minus strand of NZ_MWUE01000001.1, from coordinate 23,129 downwards.
TAATGGTCGTCAGCACGTTCCTGTCTTTGTTTCCGACGAAATGGTCGGCCACAAGCTGGGTGAATTTGCACCGACACGTACTTATCGCGGCCACGCTGCAGATAAGAAAGCCAAGAAGAAATAAGTAGGAGGAAGAGATGGAAACTTTAGCTCAACATCGCCATGCTCGTTCTTCTGCTCAGAAGGTTCGCCTGGTTGCTGACCTGATTCGCGGTAAGAAAGTGTCGCAGGCTCTGGATATTCTGACCTACACCAACAAGAAAGCTGCTGTACTGGTTAAGAAGGTCCTGGAATCTGCCATTGCTAACGCCGAACACAACGATGGCGCTGATATCGACGATCTGAAAGTCGCGAAAATTTTCGTAGACGAAGGCCCGAGCATGAAGCGCATTATGCCGCGTGCTAAAGGTCGTGCAGATCGCATCCTGAAGCGCACCAGCCACATTACTGTGGTTGTGTCCGATCGCTGAGACTCTGGAGACTAGCAATGGGTCAGAAAGTACATCCTAATGGTATTCGCCTGGGTATTGTAAAACCATGGAACTCTACCTGGTTTGCGAACACCAAAGAATTCGCTGACAACCTGGACAGCGATTTTAAAGTTCGTCAGTTCCTGACAAAAGAACTGGCTAAAGCGTCTGTATCCCGCATCGTTATCGAGCGTCCGGCGAAGAGCATCCGTGTGACCATTCACACCGCTCGCCCGGGTATCGTTATCGGTAAAAAGGGTGAAGACGTAGAAAAACTGCGCACGGTCGTCGCGAACATCGCGGGCGTCCCTGCACAGATCAATATCGCCGAAGTCCGTAAGCCGGAACTGGACGCGAAACTGGTTGCTGACAGCATCACTTCACAGCTGGAGCGTCGCGTGATGTTCCGTCGTGCGATGAAGCGTGCTGTTCAGAACGCCATGCGTCTGGGCGCGAAAGGTATCAAAGTTGAAGTTAGCGGCCGTCTGGGCGGCGCGGAAATCGCACGTACCGAATGGTACCGCGAAGGTCGCGTACCGCTGCACACTCTGCGTGCTGACATTGACTACAACACCTCTGAAGCGCACACCACTTATGGTGTAATCGGCGTTAAGGTATGGATCTTCAAAGGCGAGATCCTGGGTGGTATGGCTGCTGTTGAACAACCGGAACCGGCTGCTCAACCTAAAAAGCAGCAGCGTAAAGGCCGTAAGTAAGGAGAGTCGCTGATGTTACAACCAAAGCGTACAAAATTCCGTAAAGTGCACAAAGGCCGCAACCGCGGTCTGGCGCAGGGTACGGATGTTAGCTTCGGTACTTTCGGTCTGAAAGCTGTTGGCCGTGGTCGTCTGACTGCTCGTCAGATCGAAGCAGCACGTCGTGCTATGACCCGTGCAGTTAAGCGTCAAGGTAAGATCTGGATCCGTGTATTCCCGGACAAACCGATCACCGAGAAGCCGCTGGAAGTGCGTATGGGTAAAGGTAAGGGTAACGTGGAGTATTGGGTTGCCCTGATTCAGCCTGGTAAAGTCCTGTATGAAATGGACGGCGTACCAGAAGAGCTGGCCCGTGAAGCCTTCAAGCTGGCAGCAGCAAAACTGCCTATCAAAACCACCTTTGTTACTAAGACGGTGATGTAATGAAAGCAACAGAGCTGCGTGAAAAAAGCGTTGAAGAGCTGAACACTGAGCTGCTTAATCTGCTGCGTGAGCAATTTAACCTGCGCATGCAGGCAGCATCTGGCCAACTGCAGCAGACTCATCTGCTGAAACAGGTTCGCCGTGATGTTGCACGCGTTAAGACTTTACTGACTGAGAAGGCGGGTGCGTAATGACCGATAAAATCCGTACTCTGCAAGGTCGTGTTGTTAGTGACAAAATGCAGAAATCTGCTGTTGTCGCTATCGAGCGTTTCGTGAAACACCCGATCTACGGTAAATTCATTAAGCGTACGACTAAGCTGCACATCCATGACGAGAACAACGAATGCGGTATTGGTGACGTGGTTGAAATCCGCGAAACCCGTCCGCTGTCCAAGACCAAATCCTGGACTCTGGTTCGCGTTGTAGAGAAAGCGGTTCTGTAATAAGAACGGTTTTTTCTAGAGAAACCCTCTGCTTCGGCAGGGGGTTTTTTTTTGCCTGTAATCTGCCCTTGTTTACGACATTGGTCAAAATATCACCGGATGACTTGTTGATAATGATTGAGCTTATGTGGCGGCAGCGATGCCGCGTATCTGTTTATCATGAACAAGGATGAGTCGTGTGAAAAAGGAAACCCCAGACCGCATACGTCGCTCTCTGCTGACCGTGCCACTACTGGCAGCGATCCCTTCTGTTAGCATGGCGAAAAAAGAGACGATACTATCGACCCCTCACTCATTGCAGCAAAAGGGTCAGGGGATGCAACGGACACTGTTATTGAAGAACGCTGAAGTCGTGGTCTGTATGGATGATGCGCGTCAGGAGATCCGCAACGGCAGTATCTATATCAAAGGAGAGAGGATTGAAGCGGTTGGCGCGGCTGAAGCACTGCCGCAGCATGCTGATGAGATCATCGATCTAAAAGGGCACATCGTCGTACCGGGATTGATCAATACGCATCACCACATGTATCAGAGCCTCACGCGCGTGGTGCCTTCCGTACAAAACGGCGAGCTGTTTAACTGGCTGACCCACCTTTATCCCATCTGGCAGAAGCTGACGCCAGAGATGATCCATGTCTCGACGCAAACGGCGATGGCCGAGCTGATGCTCTCCGGCTGCACCACCACCAGCGATCATCTTTATGTCTACCCCAACGGCTGCCGGCTCGACGACAGTATCGACGCGGCGGCGGAAATGGGCATGCGCTTTCACGCCAGCCGCGGCAGCATGAGCGTGGGGCAAAAGCAGGGCGGGCTGCCGCCGGACAGCCTGGTGGAGAAAGAGGCCGACATCCTGGAAGATACGCAGCGGGTGATTGAGCGCTACCATGACAGCCGTCGCGGCGCCATGGTGCGTATCGTGGTGGCGCCCTGTTCGCCCTTTTCCGTCAGCCGCGAGCTAATGAAAACGTCCGCCACGCTGGCGCGTCACTACGGCGTTTCGCTGCACACCCATCTGGCGGAGAACGAGAGCGACATCCGCTACAGCCGCGAGAAGTTCAATATGACGCCGGCGCAGTATGTCGAGGACCTCGGCTGGGTAGGGCATGACGTCTGGCATGCGCACTGCGTGAAGCTTGACGATCGCGGCATCGCGCTGTTTGCGCGCACCGGCACCGGCGTGGCGCACTGTCCCTGCTCTAATATGCGGCTCGCCTCTGGTATCGCGCCGATACGGCAGATGTGCGACGCCGGCGTTAACGTCGGGCTCGGCGTAGACGGCTCCGCCTCTAATGACAGCGGCGATATGATCGGCGAGGTGCGCCAGGCGATGCTGCTGCAGCGGGTCGGCTTCGGCCCCGACGCAATGAACGCGCGTCAGGCGCTGGAGCTGGCGACGCGCGGCGGCGCGAAGGTGCTGAACCGTGATGATATCGGCGCCATCGCCCCTGGCATGCAGGCCGATCTGGCGATATTCGACCTTAATCGACTGGGGCTGGCCGGGGCAGGGCACGATCCGGTCGCGGCGCTGGTCTTCTGCAATCCGGGACCGGTGGCCTACAGCGTCATCAATGGAAGGGTCGTGGTGCGCAAAGGGGAATTAGCGGTTATCGACCTGCCGAAAGTGCTCTACCGACACAATCAGCTGGCCGCGCAGCTGATGAAGTAAAGCCCCCAATCAGAAGCGGAATGGCGAGTGTCGAAAAATAAGGCAGATTACATTTGCTACTGCTGAGACTATTCCCTAGAATACGCGCTCCCTGTTATCAGGGAAAATAAGCGGCTCCATTGCTGAGCCGTTCATTTTTTCTACCCATCTGTGAGAACCGGTGTTATAATGCCGCGCCCTCAAATATGGGGCTTTCTAACGACCTGAAGTCTGGGTCCCGAAGTAGTAGTTGACATTAGCGGAGCACTAAAATGATCCAAGAACAGACTATGCTGAACGTCGCCGACAACTCCGGTGCACGTCGCGTAATGTGTATCAAGGTTCTGGGTGGCTCGCACCGTCGCTACGCAGGCGTCGGCGACATCATCAAAGTTACCATCAAGGAAGCAATTCCGCGTGGTAAGGTGAAAAAAGGTGATGTCCTGAAGGCGGTAGTGGTGCGCACCAGGAAGGGTGTTCGTCGCCCGGACGGTTCTGTCATTCGCTTCGATGGTAACGCATGCGTTATTTTGAACAATAACAGCGAGCAGCCAATCGGAACACGTATTTTTGGGCCGGTAACTCGTGAACTTCGTACTGAAAAGTTCATGAAAATTATCTCTCTGGCACCAGAAGTACTCTAAGGAGCGAACAATGGCAGCGAAAATCCGTCGTAACGACGAAGTTATCGTGCTGACCGGCAAAGATAAAGGTAAGCGCGGTAAAGTTAAGAATGTCCTGTCTTCTGGCAAGGTCATCGTTGAAGGTATCAACCTGGTTAAGAAACACCAGAAGCCGGTTCCGGCTCTGAACCAGCCAGGTGGCATCGTTGAAAAAGAAGCCGCTATTCAGGTTTCCAACGTTGCACTCTTCAATGCGGCAACCGGCAAGGCTGACCGTGTAGGCTTTAGATTCGAAGACGGCAAAAAAGTCCGTTTCTTCAAGTCTAACAGCGAAACTATCAAGTAATTTGGAGTAGTACGATGGCGAAACTGCATGATTACTACAAAGACGAAGTAGTCCAGAAACTCATGACAGAGTTTGGCTACACTTCTGTCATGCAAGTCCCTCGGGTCGAGAAGATCACCCTGAACATGGGTGTTGGTGAAGCGATCGCTGACAAGAAACTGCTGGATAACGCAGCAGCAGACCTGGCAGCCATCTCCGGTCAAAAACCGCTGGTCACCAAAGCACGCAAATCAGTTGCAGGCTTCAAAATCCGTCAGGGCTATCCGATCGGCTGTAAAGTAACTCTGCGCGGCGAGCGCATGTGGGAGTTCTTTGAGCGTCTGATCACCATTGCTGTACCGCGTATCCGCGACTTCCGTGGTTTGTCCGCGAAGTCATTCGACGGTCGTGGCAACTACAGCATGGGCGTTCGTGAGCAGATCATCTTCCCAGAAATCGACTACGACAAAGTCGATCGCGTTCGTGGTTTGGATATCACCATTACCACTACTGCGAAATCTGATGATGAAGGCCGTGCTCTGCTGACTGCCTTTGACTTCCCGTTCCGCAAGTAAGGTAGGGTTACTTAATGGCTAAGCAATCAATGAAAGCACGCGAAGTTAAGCGTGTGAAATTAGCAGACAAATTCTTCGCAAAACGCGCTGAACTGAAAGCGATCATTTCTGATGTGAACGCAACCGACGAAGATCGTTGGAACGCTGTTCTCAAGCTGCAGACTCTGCCGCGTGATTCCAGCCCGTCTCGTCAGCGTAACCGCTGCCGTCAAACAGGTCGTCCGCACGGTTTCCTGCGGAAGTTCGGGTTGAGCCGTATCAAGGTCCGTGAAGCCGCTATGCGCGGTGAAATCCCGGGTCTGAAAAAGGCTAGCTGGTAATTGTCACCAATTGAATCACGGGAGTAAAGACAGATGAGCATGCAAGATCCGATCGCGGATATGCTGACCCGTATCCGTAACGGTCAGGCCGCGAACAAAGCTGCGGTCACCATGCCTTCCTCCAAGCTGAAAGTGGCAATTGCCAACGTGCTGAAGGAAGAAGGTTATATTGAAGATTTCAAAATCGAAGGCGACACCAAGCCGGAACTGGAACTGACTCTTAAGTATTTCCAGGGTAAAGCTGTCGTAGAAAGCATTCAGCGTGTTAGCCGCCCAGGTCTGCGCATCTATAAGAAAAAAGATGAGCTGCCGAAAGTTATGGCGGGTTTAGGTATTGCTGTTATTTCTACCTCTAAAGGTGTCATGACTGATCGTGCAGCGCGCCAGGCTGGTCTTGGCGGCGAAATTATCTGCTACGTAGCGTAATCGGAGGAAACTATGTCTCGTGTTGCTAAAGCACCTGTCGTTGTTCCTGCCGGCGTAGAGGTAAAACTCGACGGTCAGGTAATTTCGATTAAAGGTAAAAACGGCGAGCTGACTCGTACTATCAATAATGCCGTAGAAGTTAAACATGCTGATAATGCACTGACCTTCGCTCCGCGCGACGGTTTTGCAAACGGCTGGGCGCAAGCGGGTACCGCTCGTGCACTGCTGAACGGCATGGTTATCGGTGTTACCGAAGGCTTCACTAAGAAGCTGCAGCTGGTTGGTGTTGGTTATCGTGCGGCCGTTAAAGGCAACGTGGTTAACCTGTCACTGGGTTTCTCTCACCCGGTTGATCATCAGCTGCCCGCGGGTATCTCTGCAGAATGTCCGACTCAGACTGAAATCGTGCTGAAAGGCGCTGATAAACAACTGATCGGCCAGGTTGCAGCTGACTTGCGCGCCTACCGTCGTCCTGAGCCGTATAAAGGCAAGGGTGTCCGTTACGCCGACGAAGTCGTGCGTATCAAAGAGGCTAAGAAGAAGTAAGGTAACACTATGGATAAGAAATCTGCTCGTATCCGTCGTGCGACCCGTGCACGTCGCAAGCTCAAAGAGCTGGGTGCTACTCGCCTGGTGGTACATCGTACCCCGCGTCACATTTACGCACAGGTAATCGCCCCGAACGGTTCCGAAGTTCTGGTTGCTGCTTCTACTGTAGAAAAAGCTATCTCTGAACAACTGAAGTACACCGGCAACAAAGATGCAGCTGCCGCAGTAGGTAAAGCTATTGCTGAGCGCGCTATCGAAAAAGGCATCAAAGATGTTTCTTTCGACCGTTCCGGTTTCCAATATCATGGTCGTGTCCAGGCACTGGCAGATGCTGCTCGTGAAGCTGGCCTTCAGTTCTAAGGTAGAGGTCTAGGATGTCACACATCGAGAAACAAGCTGGCGAACTGCAGGAAAAACTGATCGCGGTAAACCGTGTTTCTAAAACTGTGAAAGGTGGTCGTATCTTTTCCTTCACCGCACTGACTGTAGTGGGTGATGGTAACGGCCGCGTTGGTTTTGGTTACGGTAAAGCGCGCGAAGTTCCGGCAGCGATCCAGAAAGCGATGGAGAAAGCCCGTCGCAACATGATTAATGTCGCGCTGACCAACGGCACCCTGCAGCACCCGGTTAAAGGTGCGCACACGGGTTCCCGCGTGTTCATGCAGCCGGCTTCTGAAGGTACCGGTATCATCGCCGGCGGTGCAATGCGCGCCGTTCTGGAAGTCGCTGGAGTTCATAACGTTCTGGCTAAAGCCTATGGTTCCACCAACCCGATTAACGTGGTTCGTGCAACTATCGACGGCCTGGAAAATATGAATTCTCCAGAAATGGTCGCTGCCAAGCGTGGTAAATCCGTTGAAGAAATTCTGGGGTAATCACGATGGCTAAGACTATTAAAATCACTCAAACCCGTAGCTCAATCGGCCGCCTGCCTAAGCATAAAGCCACTCTGGTTGGTCTGGGTCTGCGTCGCATTGGCCACACTGTTGAGCGTGAAGACACGCCGGCAGTACGCGGTATGGTCAACGCGATTTCTTACATGCTGAAAGTAGAGGAGTAACAGATGCGTTTAAATACTCTGTCTCCGGCCGAAGGCTCTAAGCACGCGTCTAAGCGTCTGGGTCGTGGTATCGGTTCTGGCCTCGGCAAAACCGGTGGTCGTGGTCACAAAGGTCAGAACTCTCGTTCTGGCGGTGGCGTACGTCGCGGGTTCGAGGGTGGTCAGATGCCTCTGTACCGTCGTCTGCCGAAATTCGGCTTCACCTCGCGTAAATCATTCGTGACTGCAGAAGTGCGTCTGTCTGATCTGGCGAAAGTGGAAGGCGGTATCGTTGACCTGAGCACGCTGAAAGCAGCCAACATTATCGGTGTTCAGATTGAATTCGCGAAAGTGATTCTGTCTGGTGAAGTTTCTGCACCGGTAACGGTTCGCGGTCTGCGTGTCACCAAAGGTGCTCGTGCTGCAATCGAAGCTGCTGGCGGTAAAATCGAGGAATAAGTAGCAGATGGCTAAACAACCGGGATTAGATTTTCAAAGTGCCAAAGGCGGATTTGGTGAACTGAAACGCAGACTGCTGTTTGTAATCGGTGCACTGATTGTCTTCCGAGTTGGCTCTTTTATTCCGATCCCTGGTATTGATGCCGCTGTACTTGCCAAACTGCTTGAGCAACAGCGTGGCACCATCATTGAAATGTTCAACATGTTCTCTGGTGGTGCTCTCAGCCGTGCCTCAATCTTCGCGCTGGGTATTATGCCGTATATTTCGGCCTCTATTATTATCCAGCTGCTGACGGTGGTTCATCCAGCGTTGGCGGAGATTAAAAAGGAAGGGGAGGCTGGCCGTCGTAAGATTAGCCAGTACACCCGCTACGGTACGTTGGTATTGGCCATATTCCAGTCGATCGGTATTGCTACCGGTCTACCGAATATGCCTGGAATGCAGGGCCTGGTGTTAAATCCAGGCTTTGCCTTCTACTTTACCGCTGTTGTTAGTCTGGTTACCGGGACAATGTTCCTGATGTGGCTGGGCGAACAGATTACTGAACGAGGTATCGGCAACGGTATTTCGATCATTATCTTCGCGGGTATTGTTGCGGGACTTCCGCCGGCCATTGGCCATACCATCGAGCAAGCGCGGCAAGGTGACCTGCACTTCCTCCTGTTGCTGTTGGTTGCAGTTCTCGTATTTGCAGTGACCTTCTTCGTTGTTTTCGTTGAGCGTGGTCAGCGCCGCATTGTGGTGAACTATGCGAAACGTCAGCAAGGTCGTCGTGTATACGCTGCACAGAGCACACATTTACCGTTGAAAGTGAATATGGCGGGCGTAATCCCGGCTATTTTTGCTTCCAGCATTATTCTGTTCCCCGCGACGATAGCATCCTGGTTCGGGGGCGGTACCGGTTGGAACTGGCTGACAACAATTTCGCTGTATTTGCAGCCAGGACAGCCGCTATATGTGCTACTCTATGCGACTGCAATCATCTTCTTCTGCTTTTTCTACACGGCGTTGGTTTTCAACCCGCGTGAAACCGCAGATAACCTGAAGAAGTCTGGTGCATTCGTACCGGGGATTCGTCCGGGAGAGCAAACGGCGAAGTATATCGATAAAGTAATGACGCGTTTGACCTTAATCGGCGCACTCTACATTACTTTTATTTGCCTGATCCCGGAGTTCATGCGTGATGCGATGAAGGTTCCCTTCTACTTTGGCGGTACGTCACTGCTCATCGTAGTGGTCGTCATCATGGACTTTATGGCTCAAGTGCAAACTCTGATGATGTCTAGTCAGTACGAGTCTGCATTGAAGAAAGCAAACCTGAAAGGCTACGGCCGTTAATTCAGGCGCTTGAGAAGTTACGGAGAGTAAAAATGAAAGTTCGTGCTTCCGTCAAGAAATTATGTCGTAACTGCAAAATCATCCGTCGCGACGGCGTCGTGCGTGTGATCTGCAGCTCCGAGCCTAAGCATAAACAGCGCCAGGGCTGATTTTTTCACATATTTTTCTTGCAAAGTCGGGTTGAGCTGGCTAGATTAGCCAGCCAATCTTTTGTATGTCAATGCGTTTCCATTTGAGTATCCTGAAAACGGGCTTTTCAGCATGGGGCGCATTTATTTAATTATAGGAGTGCATAGTGGCCCGTATAGCAGGCATTAACATTCCTGATCATAAACACACCGTTATCGCATTAACTTCGATTTTCGGTATCGGCAAGACCCGTTCTAAAGCCATTTGCGCTGCAACGGGTATCGCTGAAGATGTTAAGATCAGTGAGCTGTCTGAAGAACAAATTGATCAGCTGCGTGATGCGGTTGGTAAATTCGTTGTTGAAGGTGATCTGCGCCGTGAAATCACCCTGAGCATCAAGCGTCTGATGGACCTTGGTTGCTACCGTGGTTTGCGCCATCGTCGTGGTCTGCCAGTACGCGGTCAGCGTACTAAGACCAATGCACGTACCCGTAAGGGTCCGCGCAAACCGATCAAGAAATAATCGGGGTGAGTAAATAATGGCAAAGGCACCAGTTCGTGCACGTAAGCGTGTAAGAAAGCAAGTCTCAGATGGCGTGGCTCATGTCCATGCTTCTTTTAACAACACCATCGTTACCATTACTGATCGTCAGGGTAACGCGCTGGGTTGGGCAACCGCCGGTGGTTCCGGTTTCCGCGGTTCACGTAAATCTACGCCGTTTGCTGCTCAGGTCGCTGCAGAGCGCTGTGCAGAAGCCGTTAAAGATTACGGTATTAAGAACCTGGAAGTTATGGTTAAGGGTCCGGGTCCGGGTCGCGAATCAACAATTCGTGCTCTGAACGCCGCAGGTTTCCGCATCACGAACATTACTGATGTGACTCCGATCCCTCACAACGGTTGTCGTCCGCCGAAAAAACGTCGCGTATAACGCCACGTTTTTAGGATAGTTGGAGAAAGAAAATGGCAAGATATTTGGGTCCTAAGCTCAAGCTGAGCCGTCGTGAGGGCACAGACCTTTTCCTGAAGTCTGGCGTTCGCGCGATTGATTCCAAGTGTAAAATTGAACAAGCCCCTGGCCAGCATGGTGCGCGTAAACCGCGTCTGTCTGACTACGGCGGCCAGTTGCGTGAAAAACAAAAAGTTCGTCGTATCTACGGCGTGCTGGAACGTCAGTTCCGCAACTACTATAAAGAAGCAGCACGTCTGAAAGGCAACACCGGTGAAAACCTGTTAGCTCTGCTGGAAGGTCGTCTGGATAACGTAGTTTACCGTATGGGCTTTGGCGCTACTCGTGCAGAATCACGTCAGCTGGTCAGCCACAAGTCTGTAATGGTTAACGGCCGCGTTGTTAACATCGCTTCTTATCAGGTATCTCCGAATGATGTCGTCAGCATCCGTGAGAAAGCCAAAAAGCAATCTCGCGTGAAGGCCGCTCTGGAGCTGGCTGAGCAGCGTGAAAAGCCAACCTGGCTGGAAGTTGATGCGACTAAGATGGAAGGTGTGTTCAAGCGTATTCCTGAGCGTACCGATCTGTCTGCGGACATTAACGAACACCTGATCGTCGAGCTTTACTCCAAGTAAAGCTTAGTACCAAAGAGAGGACACAATGCAGGGTTCTGTGACAGAGTTTCTAAAACCGCGCCTGGTAGATATCGAGCAAGTGAGTTCGACGCACGCCAAGGTGACCCTTGAGCCTTTAGAGCGTGGCTTTGGCCATACTCTTGGTAACGCACTGCGCCGTATTCTGCTTTCTTCCATGCCGGGTTGCGCGGTGACCGAGGTTGAAATTGATGGTGTACTGCATGAGTACAGCACCAAAGAGGGCGTACAGGAAGATATCCTGGAAATCCTGCTCAACCTGAAAGGGCTGGCGGTAAGAGTTCAGGGTAAAGATGAAGTTATTCTGACCCTGAATAAATCTGGCATTGGCCCTGTGACTGCAGCCGACATCACCCATGATGGTGATGTCGAAATCGTCAAGCCGCAGCACGTGATCTGTCACCTGACCGATGAGAACGCCGCTATCAGCATGCGTATCAAAGTTCAGCGTGGTCGTGGTTATGTGCCGGCTTCTGCCCGAATTCATTCGGAAGAAGATGAGCGCCCAATCGGCCGCCTGCTGGTCGACGCTTGCTACAGCCCTGTAGACCGTATCGCCTACAATGTTGAAGCAGCGCGTGTAGAACAGCGCACCGACCTGGACAAGCTGGTCATCGAAATGGAAACCAACGGCACAATCGATCCTGAAGAGGCGATTCGTCGTGCGGCGACCATCCTGGCAGAACAACTGGAAGCTTTCGTTGACTTACGTGATGTACGTCAGCCGGAAGTGAAAGAAGAGAAACCAGAATTCGATCCGATCCTGCTGCGCCCTGTTGACGATCTGGAATTGACTGTCCGCTCTGCTAACTGCCTTAAGGCAGAAGCTATCCACTACATCGGTGATCTGGTACAGCGTACCGAGGTTGAGCTGCTCAAAACGCCTAACCTGGGTAAAAAATCTCTTACTGAGATTAAAGACGTGCTCGCCTCACGTGGTCTTTCTCTGGGCATGCGCCTTGAGAACTGGCCGCCGGCAAGCATCGCTGATGAATAACCGGATCGCAGGTTAAGGTTTCACTGAGAAGGATAAGGTCATGCGCCATCGTAAGAGTGGTCGTCAACTGAACCGCAACAGCAGCCATCGTCAGGCTATGTTCCGCAACATGGCCGGTTCTCTGGTTCGTCACGAGATCATCAAAACGACTCTGCCGAAAGCCAAAGAGCTGCGCCGCGTAGTTGAGCCGCTGATTACTCTTGCCAAGACCGACAGCGTAGCTAATCGTCGTCTGGCATTCGCCCGCACTCGTGATAACGAGATCGTGGCAAAACTGTTTAACGAGCTGGGCCCGCGTTTCGCGAGCCGTGCTGGTGGTTACACTCGCATTCTGAAGTGTGGCTTCCGTGCTGGTGACAACGCTCCGATGGCTTACATCGAGCTGGTTGATCGTCCAGAAGCTCCAGCAGAAGCTGCCGCAGAGTAATCTGCAGCATCGTAAAAAACCCGCTTCGGCGGGTTTTTTATTGCCTGAAATTTACCCTATCCGTTAAGCTCAAAATTCTGGCCTAATCAGGAGGCGCTTATGTGGTTAATCGACCAGCTGGCTGAACAGCATATCCGCGCGGCGCAGGAAAAGGGCGAACTCAGCAATCTGCCCGGTGAAGGCGCGCCGCTGGAGCTGGATGACGACAGCCATGTTCCGGCTGAATTACGCAGCGGCTACCGGCTGCTAAAAAATGCCGGCTTTCTGCCGCCGGAACTGGAAATGCGGCGCGAGGCGCTGGAAATCAGCGATCTGCTGCGCAATCTCGATCCTGAGGATCATCGCTACCGCGAGCAGAGCAAGCGTCTGCTGGTGCTGGAACTTCAGCTGCGCCAGGCGGGCATGAGCACTGCTTTTTTACAGGGCTTCTACGGCGAAGCGATCCGCGAACGGCTGCTAAAGGAGGAATAATGTATCGCATCGGTCAACTGGCGACGCTGGCGAACGTGAGCGTCGACACCATTCGTTTCTACGAAAAGCAGCAGATGATGGCGCACGAAATTCGCACCGAGGGCGGTTTTCGCCTGTATAGCGACAGCGATCTTCAGCGTTTAAAGTTTATTCGCTTCGGCCGCCAGCTTGGATTTGGCCTCGATTCTATCCGCGATCTGCTGTCGATCCGCGTCGATCCCGCACATCACACCTGTGAGGAGTCGAAGGCGATTGTCGAGGCGCGTCTGAGTGAAGTGAACAGGATGATCGACGAACTGCAGAACGTGCAGCGTTCGCTACAGCGTTTATCCGACGCCTGCTGCGGCGAGGTGCACGCCAGCGACTGCTGTTCGATACTGGAAGCGCTTGAACAGGGCACCGAACCGAAACCCGAATATTCGCATCGGCGAGATTGAATTTTGCCGCAGAGGGAATATATTTATCCGGTCACAATCAGGAGAGCACGATGAGTAAATATCAGCATACCAAGGGCGAGATCCGCGATAACGCGATTCAGGCGCTGCTGCATGACCCGCTGTTCCGCCAGCGCATCGAGCAGAAGCAAAAAGGCAAAGGCAGCTTCCGGCGTAAAGAGAAACATGCGAAGAAAGGCGGTTGGGAGGCCAGTGATAAGAAAGACGCTTATCACTGGCCTTCTTCTTTCTGGGCATAAAAAAGCCGCCTCGCGGCGGCTATCTTCAGATTTTGCCGTTCTGCTGCTTCAGCAAATCACGAATCTCGGTCAGCAGTACCTCTTCGTTAGAAGGCTTCGCGGCCGGTTTTTCCACTTCTTTTTTCTTGTGCAGTTTATTCATCAGCTTGATGGCGATGAAGATAGCGAACGCCACAATCACAAAGTCGAAAACGGTCTGGATAAAGATGCCGTACTCCATCACCACCGGCGGCGTCGCGCCTTCGGCTGGTTTCAGTATCCATTTAAACTGCTTGAAGTCGACGCCACCAATCAGCAGTCCCAGCGGCGGCATAATAATGTTCGCCACCAGTGAAGAGACGATTTTGCCAAACGCAGCGCCGATGATCACACCTACCGCGAGATCGACGACGTTGCCGCGCATTGCAAAATCACGAAACTCTTTGAAAAAACTCATACTTATCTCCTTGCCCATGCCAATGGCTAAAGTCTAACAAACCTTTCGGCAATTGCCATCTAAGCGGCACCATTTGTCGGAATAGTCTTGCCGACGCTGCGCTTAGAGGAAGAAGGGGCTTGGCTGGAACAGGCGTTCCACGTCCGGCACAAACTTTTTGTCGGTCAGGAACATAATGACGTGATCCCCTTGCTCAATACGCAAGTTGTCTTTGGCGATCATCACATCTTCGCCGCGCACCACCGCGCCGATAAGCGTACCGGGCGGCAGTTTGATGTCGTTGATCATGCGACCCACCACGCGCGAGGTGGTTTCATCGCCGTGGGCGATCGCTTCAATCGCTTCGGCAATGCCGCGTCGCAATGATGACACGCCCACAATATCCGCTTTACGCACGTGACCCAGCAGCGCGGAGATCGTCGCCTGCTGCGGCGAGATCGCGATATCAATCACGCTGCCCTGAACCAGATCGACATAGGCGCGACGCTGGATCAGCACCATGACTTTCTTCGCACCCATTTTTTTCGCCAGCATCGCCGACATGATGTTTGCTTCATCATCGTTGGTGACCGCAATAAACAGATCCACCTGATCGATGTGCTCTTCCGCCAGCAACTCCTGATCCGAAGCGTCGCCATAGAAAACGATGGTGTCATGCAGACGTTCCGCCAGCTCAGCGGCGCGTCGCGCGTCGCGCTCGATCAGCTTCACGCTGTAATTCTTTTCCAGCCGCTGCGCCAGACCGAAGCCGATGTTGCCGCCACCCACCAGCATGATGCGTTTATAAGGTCTCTCCAGGCGCTGCATTTCGCTCATAACCGCGCGGATATTCTGGCTGGCCGCGATAAAGAAGACCTCGTCGCCTGCTTCCACAATGGTGGAGCCTTGCGGACGAATAGGGCGATCCTGGCGGAAGATTGCCGCCACGCGCGTGTCGATATGCGGCATATGCTCGCGCAAAATAGAGAGCGGATTCCCCACCAGCGGGCCGCCATAATAGGCTTTCACCACGGCCAGGCTGACCAGGCCCTCTGCGAAGTTCACCACCTGCAGCGCGCCGGGATACTGGATCAGGCGATAGATATTTTCGATCACCAGCTGTTCCGGCGAGATGAGATGGTCAATTGGCACCGCTTCGGGAATAAAGAGTTTTTCCGCGTCGCGCAGATAATCCGCCGCGCGAATACGTGCGATGCGGTTAGGCGTGTTGAAAAGCGAATAGGCTATCTGGCACGCCACCATATTGGTCTCGTCTGAACTGGTGACCGCCACCAACATGTCGGCATCTTCCGCGCCAGCTTCGCGCAAAATACGCGGATGCGACCCGTGACCCTGAACGACACGCAAATCAAATTTATCTTGCAGCTGCCGCAAACGGTCAGCATCGGTATCCACTACCGTAATGTCATTGTTTTCGCCGACCAGATTTTCCGCCAGCGTGCCGCCGACCTGGCCAGCGCCCAGAATAATAATTTTCATCGCGTGTCGTGCTCTTCAGTTAATGCGCTTTTACCAGCTTAGCGTAGAAAAATCCGTCGCCGCCTTCCGCAGTCGGGAAGCATTGCAGCCCGCTTGTTTTACCGCCCGGCAAAACGTCGGCGCGCGCGTCACTATGGCGCGTCAAAAAGGCGGCAATCTGCGCGTCGTTCTCTTCGGGCAAGACAGAGCAGGTGGCATAGAGCAGCGTGCCGCCCGGTTTCAGATGCGGCCATATCGCTTCCAGGATATCGCGCTGCAGCGCAGCCAGCTCGGCGATATCCCGGTCGCGGCGCAGCCATTTAATATCGGGATGACGGCGGATCACGCCGGTAGCGGAGCAGGGCGCATCGAGCAGAATACGATCGAACTGACGATCGCCGCACCAGGCTTGCGGAGTACGGCCGTCGCCCTGTTTTACATCAGCCTGCATATTAAGACGCTGCAAATTCTCTTTCACGCGCGTCAGACGCTGAGCGTCGACATCGACCGCCATCACCTGCGCTTCTGGCGCCATCTCCAGGATATGGGTGGTCTTGCCGCCCGGCGCGGCGCAAAGGTCGAGGATCTGTTCGCCGTTTTCCGGCGCCAGCAGCAGCGCGCAGCGCTGTGCGGAGAGATCCTGCACCGTAACCCAGCCGTCCGCGAAGCCAGGGAGCTGCCCGACCGGCGCGGGCGACTCTAGCCGCAGCGCATCAGGCGCCGTGTCGTCGGCAACGGCTGCTTTGCCGCTCTCGGCCAGCAGCGCCAGCCAGCCGTCGCGGCTGTGGTGCTGACGGTTGACGCGTAGCCACATCGGTGGACGCTGATTGTTCGCCTCCACGATCTGCTGCCACTGTTGCGGCCAGGCCTGCTGCAGACGCTGCAGCAGCCACCCCGGATGCAGATAACGCTGCGTACCCTGATCGACTTCCGCGATCAGCTCCGCCTGCTGACGCTGAAACTGGCGCAGCACGCCGTTCAGCAGGCCTTTGAGGTTCGCGCGCTTCAGCACTTCGGCACCGGCGACGGTTTCCGCCAGCGCGGCGTGAGCGGGGACGCGCGTATAGATCAGCTGATAGAGGCCGACCATAATGAGGTAGTGCAGCACGCGCTGTTTGCCGTTCAGCGGGCGCGCCATCAGTTTGCCGATAAGGGCTTCAAGCTGCGGCAGCGTGCGCAGCACGCCAAAGCAGAGTTCCTGCAGCAGCGCGCCATCTTTATCCGCCAGTTTTTTCTGCGCGGCAGGCAGTATGGCGCTAAGCGATTCGCCTTTATCGATAACCCGCTCAATCAGTTGAGCGGAGAGGCTTCGCAGATTCGTTGATTTAGTCATTCGCGTTACGTCATTAAACAAAAAGCCCGGACAGAGCCGGGCTGGAGTCAGGCTAAAACGCGGCCTGACGTGAACCACTCGCGGCGCGAGTTAAGCAGATCCTGCGCCGACATCGGTTTTTTACCGGCAGGCTGCAGCAGCTGAAGATTTAACACGCCTTCGGCGGTGGCGACCTGAATACCCTGCTTGTCGGCGGCGATAATCTCGCCCGGCTCACCGGTCACGTGCGGCAATACGCTTGCCTGCCACACTTTTACCGGCTGCTCGTCAATCAGGAAATAGCTCACCGGCCAGGGATTAAAGGCGCGAATGCAGCGTTCCAGCTGCGCGGCGGAGAGCTGCCAGTCGAGACGCGCTTCTTCTTTGCTCAGCTTCTCGGCGTAGTTTGCCTGCGCGTCGTTCTGTTTTTCCGGCTGAGCGCGGCCTTCCGCCAGCTGCGTCAGCGTCTCCAGCAGCCCTTGCGGACCGAGCTGCGCCAGCTTGTCATACAGCGTGGCGCTGGTGTCCTGTGCGCTAATCGGGCAGCTGAGTTTGAAAAGCATATCGCCGGTGTCGAGACCCACGTCCATCTGCATAATGGTCACGCCGGTTTCGCTGTCGCCCGCCCAGAGCGAACGCTGGATCGGCGCCGCGCCACGCCAGCGCGGCAGCAGCGAGCCGTGCACGTTGATGCAGCCGAGGCGCGGCATCGTCAGCACCGCCTGCGGCAGGATCAGGCCGTAGGCGACCACCACCATTACATCCGCCTCTAATTCCGCGACCAGCTGCTGGTTTTCGACCGGGCGCAGCGACTTAGGCTGGAAGAGGGGAATGGCGTGAGATTGCGCCAGGGTTTTCACCGAGCTGGGCGTAAGCTTATTGCCGCGACCGGCGGGGCGATCGGGTTGGGTAAAGACGCCAACGACCTGATGCTCAGAAGCAAGCAGCGCGTCGAGATGACGCGCTGCAAAATCAGGTGTGCCGGCAAAAATAATTTTCAGCGGGGCAGACACGGTTATCCCTTCTTTAGCCTTCGGTACGCGCGTTCTGACGCGCCAGTTTTTCCAGCTTTTGCTTGATGCGCTGACGTTTCAGCGGCGACAGGTAATCAATAAAGAGCTTGCCGTCGAGGTGATCGATCTCATGCTGAATACAGATCGCCAGCAGGCCATCAGTTTCCAGTTCATACGACTTGCCCTCGCGATCCAGCGCGCGCACTTTCACACGCTCGGCGCGCGGAACAAAGGCGCGCTGTTCCGGAATAGAGAGACAGCCCTCTTCGATGCCGGTTTCGCCGCTCTTTTCCAGCAGCTCCGGGTTAATCAACACCAGACGCTCGTCGCGATTTTCCGATACGTCGATAACGATGATGCGCTGGTGAATATCTACCTGCGTCGCCGCCAGGCCGATACCCTCTTCGGCGTACATGGTTTCAAACATATCGTCGACGATGCGCTGCACGTCAGCGTTAACTTCTTTGACTGGCGCCGCGATTTTGCGAAGACGATCGTCAGGGAAATGTAATACCTGCAAAACTGACATAAATATCCAGATCTGTATGCGATGAATAAAAGATTATTGCTTCATATTGTAGACTTTTTGCTGCCTGATTGACAGCATTCACCCGCAGGAAGCGGCGCGTAGAGCAGGGAGCAACTATGGACAAAATCGAGTGCTGGCTGCGGCTTTCCGCCGTCACCGGCCTGAGTGGAAAACGCTGGCTGCAGCTGGCGAACGCACTTGAGCAAACAGACGACCCTGGCCGGATGCTGACGTCGTTGGGATTGAGTGAGCAGCAAATCGGGCAGTTCCATCGCCTCGCGGCTGGGCAGATTGCGCAGACGCAGGCGTGGCTCGCCGCCCATGACTCTCACTCGCTGCTGACCGCGCTGGATGCGCGCTATCCCGCCGCGCTGCGCGAAATTCATCGCTTTCCGCCGCTGCTGTATATAAAAGGTGACCCCGTAGTGCTCTCCTCTGTGCAGCTGGCGGTTGTCGGCAGCCGCAACTGTTCGCACTACGGGCGACAGTGGGGCGCATGGTTCACCCAACAGCTTGCCCTGAGCGACCTCACCATTACCAGCGGGCTGGCGCGCGGCATCGACGGCGTCGCGCATCGCGCTGCGCTGGATGTGCAGGGAAAAACCGTTGCCGTGCTGGGCAGCGGACTGCAGCATCTCTACCCCAAAAGCCACTGCGCGCTGGCGGAAGAGATCGTGGCAAAAGGCGGGGCGCTGGTTTCAGAGTTTCCACTTGCCGCACCGCCGCATGCGCTTAACTTTCCGCGCCGCAACCGCATCATCAGCGGCCTGAGCCGGGGCGTGCTGGTGGTGGAAGCGACGCGCAAAAGCGGTTCGCTGGTGACCGCGCGCTGCGCGCTGGAACAGAATCGCAACGTCTACGCTTTGCCGGGCGCGCTGGGCAATAGCGGCAGCGAAGGCACGCACTGGCTGATCCAGCAAGGCGCGCTGCTGGTGGCCCATCCCACCGATATCGTTGACGATCTGCGCGCTGCGCTTAACTGGCTGCCCTTTACACAGCCGGAAGCAATATATTGCGAAGTGAGCGACGATGTGCCATTGCCATTTGCTGAGGTGTTGGCTAACGTAGGTGATGAGGTTACACCTGTTGACGTCGTCGCTGAACGTGCCGGCCAACCTGTGCCAGTGATCGCAGCCCAACTGCTGGAGCTGGAGTTAGCAGGATGGATCGCAGCTGTACCCGGCGGCTATGTCCGATTGAGGAGGGCATGCCATGTTCGACGTACTAATGTACTTGTTTGAGACATATATCCACAACGAAGCAGAAATGCAGGTTGATCAGGATACATTGACTGATGACTTAACCGATGCCGGTTTTCATCGTGAAGATATCTACAATGCGTTGAACTGGTTAGAAAAGCTGGCAGATTATCAGGAAGGCCTGGTCGATCCGATTCTGTTAGCGAACGATCCGCTTTCAATGCGCATCTACACGGAAGAAGAAGGCCAGCGTTTAGATGCCGAATGTCGTGGTTTCCTGCTGTTCCTTGAGCAGATTCAGGTGCTCAATATGGAAACGCGTGAAATGGTCATCGAACGAGTCATGGCGCTCGACACGCTCGAGTTCGATCTGGAAGATCTCAAATGGGTGGTGCTGATGGTGTTGTTTAATCTTCCGGGATGCGAGAACGCCTATCAGCAAATGGAAGAACTTTTATTCGACGTCAATGAAGGCATGCTGCACTAATTATTGATTATGCAGCCATCGTTATGAGCAAATCAGCACTCTTCACCGTGCGTAAATCGGATCCCTGCCCCGCATGCGGGGCAGAGTTAGCGATCCGCAGCGGTAAACACGGCGCCTTTTTAGGCTGTACTAAATATCCTGGCTGCGACTATATCCGCCCGCTGAAAAATCAGGCTGACGGACACATCGTCAAAGTGCTTGAAGGACATGCCTGTCCGCAGTGCGGCGCGGATAAAGCGTTGCGGCAGGGACGCTACGGCATGTTTATCGGCTGCAGCCACTATCCTGAATGCAGCTACAGCGAAGCCATCGATAAGCCGGATGAAACCCTTATCGCCTGCCCACAGTGTCAGGAAGGCAAACTGGTGCAGCGCCGTTCGCGTTACGGCAAGACGTTTCACGCCTGTAACCGCTATCCATCCTGCCAGTTTGCCGTCAACGCCACGCCGGTCGCAGGCGAGTGTCAGCACTGCCATTTTCCGCTGCTGGTAGAAAAGAAAACCGCGCAGGGCGTCAAACGCTTTTGCGCCAGTAAGAGTTGCGGCAAGGCCGCCGCATCAGAGAATTAAGATCATATTATGCAAAACACCTCTTTTTCCGGTTCGCTGGAAGCCTGCGTTGACCAGCTGCGTCAGCAGGCCGTTATCGCTTATCCCACTGAAGCCGTGTTTGGTCTGGGCTGCGACCCGGACAGCGAAAGCGCCGTCATGGCGCTGCTGGCATTAAAACAGCGTCCGGTTGAGAAAGGATTAATTCTCATCGCCGCCGACTATGCTCAGCTGGAACCTTATATCTCCGACCGGGAACTAACCGTTGAGCAGCGCGAGCGTATGTTTGCGCACTGGCCGGGTCCAGTTACCTTCGTGGTGCCGGCCACGCCGCAAACGCCGCGCTGGCTGACAGGGCGTTTTGATTCGCTGGCGATCCGCGTCAGCGATCATCCTGATGTACAGGCGCTGTGTCGCGCATTCGGCAAGCCGCTGGTGTCGACCAGCGCTAACCTGTCGGGCGAAGCGCCATGCCGTACCGTTGAAGCGGTGCGCGCGCAATTCGGCGAGGCGTTTCCCGTGCTGGCGGGCGACACCGGTGGACGGCAGAATCCGTCGGAAATTCGCGATGTCTTAACCGGCAACCTTATTCGTCAGGGCTAATTCATGGATCAGTTTGCGGTATTCGGCAATCCCATCAGCCACAGCAAATCGCCTTTAATTCACCAGATGTTTGCTGAGCAGACGGGCATTGCGCATCGCTACGGCCGGGTCTGCGCGCCGCTCGAGGCTTTTCCTGACACTATCGCTGCGTTTTTTGCCCAGGGCGGACGCGGCGCCAACGTTACGCTGCCTTTCAAGCAGCAGGCGTGCGAGTTTGCCGATGCGCTGAGCGAGCGAGCAGCGCTCTCCGGCGCGGTCAACACCCTGAAAAAAGGCAGCGACGGCCGCATTCTGGGCGATAACACCGACGGCATTGGTCTGTTGAGCGATCTGCAACGGCTGGCGCTGATCCATCCTGGCGACCGCATTCTGCTGGTCGGCGCGGGCGGCGCGGCGCGCGGCGTTATTCTGCCGCTGCTTTCCGCCGGCTGTGCGGTCACCGTGGTCAACCGCACGCAGGCGCGCGCGGAGGAGCTGGCGCAGATCTTCCGCCAGAGCGGGAAGATCGACGCCTGCGGTTTCGATCGGCTGGCCACGCGTCGTTTCGATCTGATCATCAATGCGACCTCAAGCGGCGTAAGCGGCGAGGTGCCGCCGCTGCCTGTTTCGCTGATTGATGCGCAGGTGCGCTGCTACGACATGTTTTACCAGGCAGGCGCGACGCCGTTTTTGCAGTGGTGCGAGCAGCATGGCGCCCAGCGCTATGCGGATGGTCTCGGCATGCTGGTGGGACAGGCCGCGCACGCTTTTCAACTGTGGCACGGCGTAATGCCGGAGGTGGCGCCCGTTATCGCTCAGCTTAAACAGGCGATGCAGCCATGAATCAGGCTATTCAGTTTCCGGATCGTGAAGAGTGGAACGCGGAGAAAAAGGCGGTCTGCTTTCCAGCGCTGGCGAACGGCATGCTTTTGACCTGCGCCATCTCTGCCGACGCCCTGGCACAGCGCTTCGGCCAGGGCGAGGCGCTGGCCTTATTTGTTACCCATCGCTGGGATATAGAAGAAGAGGCGGAAGCGGCCATCCTTAATGAAGCATTTGACGATCAGGAGTGGGTCTGGCTCGCCTCGGCAAGGTAGTCATCTTTCCAGCGAACATAGTTGTTAGCAGAATAGAGTAAGCCAGCGATCTCCTGTTCGTTCAGCGGACGCACCTGTCTGACCGGGCTGCCGAGATAAAGGTAGCCGCTCTCCAGACGTTTGCCCGGCGGTACCAGGCTGCCGGCGCCAATCATCACGTCATCTTCGATAATCGCACCGTCCAGCAAGATAGATCCCATGCCTACCAGCACGCGATTGCCAATGGTGCAGGCGTGCAGCATCGCTTTATGCCCGACCGTGACGTCGTCGCCGATGGTTAACGGAAAACCCTGCGGATTACTGGCGGACTTATGCGTCACGTGCAGGACGCTACCATCCTGGATATTGGTGCGCGCGCCGATACGAACCTGATTAACATCGCCGCGTATCGCCACCAGTGGCCAGATGCTGGCGTCGTCGCCCAGAATCACATCCCCGACCACCACGCTGGAGGCGTCGATCATGACGCGCTGACCGCATTGCGGATAACTCTCTTTATAACGACGTAGAGCTGACATTCACTTTCTCCTTATAGATTCAGCTACAGACTGAGACGGATCGCGGCGCCAGACAAGGGCAAAAGGGCGGCGATAGTTGAAGATCTCGGCAATAAGATGGTTTTATCACCAACCGGAAAAAAAGATCGAAAAAAGGGTTGTGCAATTAAATCGGATCCCTATAATGCGCCTCCACTGACACGGCACAACGGCTTACGGAATGCGGTGTTCAGGAGACTCAGGCAGCTGAGTCGCCGGATGAAGTCCCTGAAAAAAAGGGGTTGACTCCGAAGGAG